>CAJJBI010000001.1 GCA_905182465.1 Opitutaceae bacterium BACL24 MAG-120322-bin51
ACGAATTCAACTCGACCAGCTTCGCCATGATAGCCTTTTGCGCATGTAGCCGGTTCTCGGCCTCGTCGAAAATGATGCTTTGAGGGCTATCCAGCACTTCCTGGCTGACTTCTTCGCCAGCGTGGGCGGGGAGGCAGTGGAGAAAGTAGGCGTCCGACTTTGCCAATGCCAGCAGATCGCCATTCACTTGGTAGGGAGTCATCGCTGCCTTGCGTTTCGCAGCCTCAGCTTCGTCACCCATCGAGACCCATACATCTGTGCAGAGGACGTCCGCGTCTTTGGCCGCTGCCTTGGCATCGGTAGTGAAGACGTATTTTTTTGCCAATCCATCTGCTTCTAATACAGCATCGATTTTATGAGTCGGGGCAAAACCTTCGGGACCCGCTAGCGCAATCTCCATGCCGAACATGGCGGCAGTGTGGATCCATGAGTTGGCCATGTTGCTGGCGCAATCACCGAGGAAAACGACCTTTTTGCCCTTGAGTGCGTTGATATCCATCGCCTCGGGCGAGTAGCGCTCTAACAGAGTGAATATATCTGTGTAAAGTTGGCAGGGGTGGTTGAAGTCGGTCAGTCCGTTGACAATGGGCATCGTGGCATGTTTGGCAAATCCCTCTACAATCTCGTGCCCGTAAGTCCGGATGACGAGGCCATGCAGATACTGGGACATCACCTTGGCGGTGTCTGCAATCGTTTCGCCTCGTCCGATTTGTGTGTTTTGCGAGTCGAGCACGATGGGAAAGCCGCCGAGTTCGTTGACGCCAACTTCAAAGGAGATCCGTGTCCGCGTGCTGCTCTTATAAAAGAGCAGTCCCCATGATTGCTTGTTAAGGGGCTGCGGGCAATTGAGCCGATCGTGTTTGAATTGCTTGGCGAGTAAGAAAACTTGCTGAGCTTGTTCGGGTGTAAAATCGGTTTCTTTTAAAAAATGGTGCATCGTATTGAATTAGGATGTAACGCGAGAGGCGCGAAGATAGTGAACCGCTTAGGGTTTACCCCAAAGGGGCGGGTGAGGCGGTTGCCCTTTAGGGCGCTGAAGGAATAATGAAGAATTACGAAATTTGTTCAGAAAAAACCTCGTCCAAAATAGCGACGGATTTGCTGAGTTGTTGAGGTGTAGCGATGAGTGCGGGAAGGAGCCGGATTACATTGCACGCGGCGGGGACGGTGAGGAGGCCTTTTTCCTGGGCGGCAGCGGTGATCTTGAGATTGTGGCCTTCGGGTTTGAGCGCGAGCCCCACCATGTAGCCAGCGCCCCGTATACCAGCAATTAGTTCAGGATATTTTTCGGCCAACTTTTCTAGTTCGGCGTGCCACTGGGGGCTGTTGGCCGCAACATTTTCGATCAATTTCTCTTCTTCGATGATGTCGAGAGTCGCGTTGGCCGCAGCACTGGCGAGTGGGCTGCCACCGAATGTGGTGCCGTGTGAGCCTGGCTGAAAAAGTTCTGCATAAGGCTCTGAGACCCAGATCGCACCGATGGGAAACCCCCCGCCGAGACCTTTGGCCATGCCGATGGCGTCAGGTTTGACGCCGCTTTCTTCAAAGGCGAAAAAGTGCCCGCTCCGTCCGATGCCGCATTGCACTTCGTCGAGCATGAGCAGCGCATTCCGTTCGGTGCAAAGTGCCCGCAGCTCTTGCAGGAAACTAGCCTCAGCAGGAAAGAGCCCGCCTTCACCTTGAATTGATTCGATGAAGACTGCTGCGACCGAGTCGTCGACCAACTTGTCAAAAGTTTCGATTTTATTGAGTTCGCCGAATTTGAAGCCTTCCAACATTGGGCGAAAGCCGCCTTGAATCTTCTCTTGTGGAGTGGCCGCCATCCCGCCGAAGGTCCGGCCGTGAAATGCGTTTTGGGCAGCGACCACGGTGAAGCGTTTGCCTTCTTCGCCACAGATGTTTTTGCCGTGGAGCCGTGCGAGTTTGATCAGAGCATCATTGGATTCTGCGCCGCTGTTGCAAAAGAGCAAACGACCTGCGCCTGCTTGAGCGACGAGCCGATTGGCAAGTTGTTGCTGCTGCGGGATACCGTAGAGGTTACTGCAATGAGTGAGCGTCGCGGCTTGAGCTTGCAGGGCGGCGACCCATTTTGGGTGTGAATGCCCCACAGAGGTGACCGCGATGCCACTGCCAAAATCAAGGTATTGCCTGCCTGAATCGTCATAGAGATACACGCCTTCGCCCCGCACTGCGTTGAACGTGGGCGGACCGTAGTTTTTAACTAATGTGGGATGATGGCTCATAGGAAAGAATTGGTGGGACGCCAACAATTAGGCATTCACGATTTCGGAACCGACGCCTTGGTCGGTGAAGATTTCTAGTAAGAGACTGTGGGCTTGCTCCCCGTCGATGAAGTGGACGCGGTGAACGCCGTTTTTAAGAGCGCTGACTGCGCTGTCAGTTTTTGGGATCATGCCTTTGCTGATGGTGCCGTCTTTGACGAGTCCTTCGACTTCGTCGGCTTTGAGAGACGAAATGAGCGACTCGGGGTCATCCACGTTACGCATTAGGCCAGGCACATCGCAAAGGTAAACGAGGCGGCGCGCTCGTAGCGCGGAAGCCACGCGCCCTGCAGCGGCGTCCGCGTTCGTGTTGTAGATTTGACCGTCCTCGTCGCAAGCCATGGGTGAGATGATGGGGATGTAACCGTCGTTGAGAGCTTTCCTGATAATCTTAGTTTTTACGGTATGCGTCTCGCCCACGAAACCGAGGTCGATGGACTCGCCGTCTACGACAACCTCTTTCTTGTCACAAACGAGGATGCTATTGCCAGGTAAGGCAATCGGCCGGGCGTGCTTGGCTTGGAGGAGTTCACAGATCTCTAAGTTGACAATTTTGTTGAGCGTGTGATCGACCACTTTAACCGACTCAGCGTCAGTGACCCGCAGGCCGTGCTCGAAGCGTGTCTCTACATCCGACTTAGCGAGTGCTCGCGTGATGGCTTTGCCACCGCCGTGTACGACGACGACTTTGATGCCTGCCGCATGGAGGAATGCGATGTCAGTCGCGACACGGGTCCGCACCTCTGGGTTGGCGTCGTCCATAAACGCGCCGCCGTATTTAACCACGAAGATCGCATCCCGAAATCGTTGGATATAGGGGAGTGCTTCTAAGAGCACGGATGCCTTAGTGGTGACGTCTAGATTTATGAGATTAGACATTATTCTGACTTATTAAAGTTCACGTAGGCTTCGCTCAGATCTGAGGTGAGCAGCCGGAAGGTGCCGCTGCCTTGATTTAAATTCAGGGTGATCCTGAAGCGTTTTTTGGCAACAATTGCTTTCCACTCGGATAGTTTACTGTCCTGTGGCATGCCGCCGATGAGGGCGGGCACTTCGTCATAGTGGATGTCGAAGCACGCCTCTTTAAGGCCGACCCGGGCATAGCCAGCTGCGTCGGCGAGCCGTCCCCAGTTGGGGTCAGAACCATACCAGGAAGTCTTGACTAGCAGTGAGTTACCCACGCAACGTGCCACCTTTTCGGCGTCTTCCTCGGTCTGGCATCCTTCGACGATAAGTTCGACTAGCTTGGTGATCTTTTCACCGTCGCCGACGATCTTTTCGGCGAGAGTATCGCAGACCATGAAGACGGCTTCCCGGAATGCTTGGAGTAATTCGGGTGAATCGTCGGGAACTAAGCCAGACTTTCCATTAGCAAGTAGGAGCACTGTATCGTTCGTACTCATGTCCCCGTCGATGGAGATCCGATTGAAGGTTTTATTGCAGGCTTGAACGAGTGTGTTCTTGAGCGCGGCGTTATCGACATCGAGGTCGGTCGCAAGAAAGGCTAGCATCGTAGCCATGTTTGGCTCGATCATGCCGGCACCTTTCGCGATGCCAGAAACGGTGAGTGTCTTACCTTCATAGGTAAACTGGGCAGTCGCACATTTCCGCCGTGTGTCGGAGGTGAGGATAGCGTCGGCTGCATCGAGTGAATTTTGCGACTCCTCACTGAGTGCTTTAGCCGCTGCGGCGATGCCTGTCTTGATATTTTGCATCGGTAACTTCCGGCCGATCCGACCGGTCGAGCAAACGAGAAAGGGAGAGCCAATGCCGGTTTCGAGTTGAGCAATGGCCGACATTTCTTTGGCGTCGATCATACCTTGTTCCGCTGTTGCGGCATTGGCGTTGCCACTATTGACGACGATACCTGCTACTCTTTGCGGAGGGTGAAGTGAGTATCTCTTTGCAAACTATAACGGGTGCGGCGCAGACATCGTTCAAGGTGAAAACGCCGGCGGCATGACACGGTTCTTCAGAGGCAACGAGTGCAAGGTCGAGCAATTCGAGGTCACCTTTTCCCCGGATGTCACAGGCCACTCCAGCAGTTTTGAAACCGGGACAATCGGCGATACCGCTTGGGCTTTCGATTAGCTTTACTTGTATGCTCATGGAAAATGCTGAAACGTTTAGATTAGGCCGTTAGTTTCCTTGAAACCGTATTTCAGGTTCATGATTTGCACGGCTTGACCGCTGGCTCCTTTGAGCAGGTTATCGATCGCGGAGGTGATGACGAAGTTTTCTGTCCGAGGATCATAGATGGCAGAGATGTCGCACCGGTTAGTGCCAGTTACATGCTTGGTGTCAGGATGCGTCCCGCTGGGTAGAACAGTAATGAAGGGCTTTTCTGCATATGCTTTTGCCCAAGTTGAATAGAGGCTATCCAGGGAAGTCTTGGCCTTGGCCACGATAGTGGTGGAGATGCCCCGTGACATGGGGGCTAGGTGCGGATTAAATTGTACGACGCAGTCGGCGAAAGCGGCCTTTTCGAGCTGCTCTTCGATCTCGGAGAGGTGCCGATGCTTGGGCATGCCGTACGCTTTCATACTTTCGTTCCTTTCGCAGTAGATGAAATCTTCTGCGACCTTCCTACCCGCGCCGCTGACACCACTGTAGCTATTAATGACGATGCCTTTGGCGTCGATGAGTCCGGCTTTGAGGAGTGGGACGAGCGGAATTTGCACACTCGTCGGATAGCAACCTGGGCAGGCGATGAGTGAGGCGTCCTTCCATTTGTCGTCAGCTAGTTCGGGAATGACGTAGGGTGCCGCTTCGAGCAGGTGCGGGGCAGGGTGGGCTTGACCGTAATAATCTTGGTAGACCCTAGTGTTACTAAGCCGGAAGTCGGCGCTTAGGTCGATGATGGTCTTGCCGGCCTTAAAGAGAGGATCAGCAAACTCCGAAGCCACGCCGTGCGGAAGGGCGAGGAAGAAGAGGTCGATGTCGGGATTGGCCGCCAGCTCTTCGGGATCAGACGCCGTAAATGTAAGCTTGCCGACGAGGTGTTGAAGCGCAGGCATCTGTTCGGCCACGAGCTTACCGGCGAGTGACCGGGAGGTGACTGCGGTGAGCGTGACATCTGGGTGCCGCGAAAGAAGCCGTACGAGTTCTTCGCCGGAGTAGCCAGAGGCGCCTATGATTGCTGCGTTCATGGATTTAATTGCTGATGACTGATGTCGGATGAATATTTTTCTTAATCTTACTCTTAATCGACTTGAGCCTTGGGATTAGGAGTAGGAAGACGATTAAGATCTGTTAAAATAGGGTAATGCTAGGTCTTGGGAAACAAAAAACCCTCCAAGCCACGCAATCGCGGCTTTGGAGGGTTGCAAAATATGCGACCGTTGCCGCCGCTGGCGGTTTATCGTTTCGAGAATTGGAAGCGCTTTCGAGCACCTGCGAGACCTGGTTTCTGGCGCTCGCGAGAACGAGGATCACGCTTCATGTGGCCATCTTGTTTGAGCGGCACGCGGAGATCTGCGTTGAGCTTTTCAAGTGCACGAGCGATGCCGAGGCGAACCGCGCCAGCTTGACCGTTGAGGCCACCACCTTGTGCTTTGATTGTGATGTCAACTTGGTCGGCCATCTCAACAGTCTTCAATGGTGAGAGCGCTGCGTTAGCAAACTCTTCAGTTTTAAAGTAGGCGCGTGGCTCAGAGCCGTTGACGACTATTTTGCCAGTGCCTCGTGTGAGGCGGACGCGCGCAGTGGCTGTCTTACGACGGCCGACGGTTACAAATGTTTCTTCGCTCATTATATAAAAGTATGTTAGGTTAAACCAGCGCTTAGACGAGTGGTTTGGGTTGCTGAGCTTCGTAAGGATGTTCGGCACCTGCGTGGATTTTGAGTTTCTTGATCATGGCACGACCGAGCTTGTTGCGTGGAAGCATGCCCTTGACTGCGTGCTCGATAATGAATTCAGGTTTCTTGGCGCGCATCTTATCCATGCTGACGTGGCTTTCGCCACCCATCCAGCCCGAGTAGAACATGTAGCTCTTATCGGTATTCTTCTTGCCAGAGACCTTGATCTTCTCGGCATTGACGACCACGACGAAATCGCCTGTATCGGCATGCGGCGTATAGATCGGCTTGTGGCGACCACGAAGCACATTGGCAATTTTTACGGATACGCGACCGAGTGTTTCATTGGCAGCGTCGACAATATACCAGTTTTTGGTATGGTCAGATTTAGTAGCTAAAGTCGTTTTCATGATTTTTGGAAAAGCGGTGAACAGTAGAATCGGGTATCCCCCTGTCAATGGGAATTTTGGCGAAAATCCTAGTATTCCTGCTTTTTTATTGCAAAGGGGCATAGGGGCGTCAATTTGCGCTTTTTTCCCAATTACAACACAGCTAGAGGAATATCACTTTGAGAGACGACTATTTAAAAGAAGCCCAGAAGAAAATCACTGATCCGATGATCCTGATCAACGTGATATCGCGCCGTGCCAAGCAATTGAAGAGTGGTTACAAGCCTCTCATTGAGTCTTTGGAACGCCTCTCTGCTGAAGATATGGCCCTCCGTGAGGTCATGGAAGGCAAAATTACCTATCAACTGGCTGAAGATGAAGACGAAGCTTAGCCTTCATTAATTCAAAGCGTGCCCTCTGCGTTTCCCAAATAGAGGGAACGAACTAAAGTGTGCGCCAAAAAAAAGTCGACGGATCATCAACGCGAGATCCGTAATGGTAAAGCCCACCACAATTATTTTGTGGGTGATTGTTTTGAGGCAGGCATTGTACTTCAAGGCACCGAAGTAAAAGCAATCCGCTCGGGCGACGCGCAGATTAGCGAGGCTTTCTGCCGTGTGGAGAAAGGCCAAGTCTGGATGTATAATTCTCACATAGGTGAGTATAAATTTGGTAACTTTCAAAACCACCCGCCTCGCCGTAAGCGAAAACTGCTGCTGCACCGCCGTGAAATCCATAAATTCATCGGCGCGATGGAAGCGGGTGGTAAATCGCTCATCCCTTTGCGTATCTACCTAAAGCATGGTCTGATCAAAATAGAGATTGCGCTCTGCACGGGCAAAAAGTTGCACGACAAACGGGAAACTCTTAAAAAGAAAATTACGATGCGCGAAGCTGAGCGCGACATGCGCGATCACCGCTAACCATCACTTCGCGATAGAGCGGTGCGAGTTAAAGGGTGCGTTGTGTAAATACTGACTCTGGTGCTCTAACTTTTCACCTGTCTCAACACACTCATCACTACTTTTATGTCGATTCGTTCCGTTATAGTTCAGGCGCCTGCGAGCACCTCAAATTGTGGTCCAGGTTTTGATACGCTGAGTATTGCCCTTTCTCTTTATAATTTCATCCGCCTGAGTGAGCGCAGTGATGGCCAGATTTGTCCCGTCGAAAAGATCCAAGAGGGCACTCAGATGATGGTCGAGGAAGCGTCGCTATCTTTTGCGGCTGCCGCGGGCCTTGATGCGACGGGCTTTAATTACGAAATTTGGGGCGACGTGCCTGAAGCGCGTGGTCTCGGTTCCAGCTCTACGATACGTGCCGCCATCGTAGCTGGACTGAATAAGTTGCACGATGAGCCGCTTGATCAGGAAGCCATGATTCGCCTGACCACGAGATTGGACAATGCGCCAGACAATGCCTGCGCCGCGTTTGCCGGTGGTTTTTGTATCGCGAGAACGGATCCAGTTACCTTTGGCTACCGTGAACATGTGCGCTTTGCTCTGCCCGAGACGCTGACTTTTGTCGCCGTCTCGCCTGACTATAAAGTACTCACGGACAATTCCCGTCGTGTCCTTCCAGATACGATCCCGTTCAACGATGTTGTTCGTAGCGCTAATAGTTTGGCCTTTTTGGTCGGTGCTCTAGTGTCGGGCGACTTTGCCCGTTTAGATGGGGCGGTTAATGACTTCATTCACCAGCCTTATCGCGAGTTACTTAACCCATTTGGTCGCGAGAGCATAGAGGCTGGTTGCCATGCGGGTGCTTATACGGGTTGGCTCAGTGGAAGCGGCTCGACCGTAGTCTGTGTATCCTCGGGCGAAAAAGCACGTAAAGTGGCGGAGGCAATGGAGCAGGTTTATGAGGTAAATGGGAAAAAAAGCCGAGCCTATCGTTTGATGACAGATAATCGTGGCCTTACCGTGAGCGAAGAGTCGGGTGGCATTGGGTAGTGCTTAAGTGATCTCAAGCACTACGTTTCACAAGTTGACCTCATAGATTTTTGCGCTTCATCTATTAACAGTGAATGACCCGACTAGAGATTTTAACGAAGTGATCCACACGATCCGTAAGGACGATCCGCGCTACGCACGAGGTGCTTACTATTTTTTGCGTCAAGCGCTCGATTTTAGTTTAAAAAAGCTTCATAAAAGCGGCGACCTCGACAAGTCGAACCATCTGACTGGGCAACAGTTACTGGACGGCATTCGCCTCTATGCGATCGACCAGTATGGCCCTATGGTGCGACCCGTCTTGAAGCATTGGGGTATTCGCGAATGTCGTGACTTCGGTAATATTGTCTTCAATCTAGTGGAGTGTGAGGTGCTCGGCAAAACTGACCAAGACAGCGTCGAGGATTTTTCGGGCGGTTACAAATTTAATGCCGCCTTCGACAAACCCTTTCGCCCCGAACGTATCAAGCCGACAATTAAGAAGCCGCGTATGGGTTAATTCTCCGTCTGACAGGCGTGTTTGCCTATGATAGAATGCTTGTGTGCAACACGATCAAGCCACGAGGCGCGTGGATCCTTAAAGCGTTAGTCGCGTCAATACACCCAATGTTAGATTCATCACTCATCGTCATGAGTAGACGCCGACGAAGTAGGCTCAAACTAAAGATGGAAATTGGTGATATCCCTGTTCTTACTCTGCCTTTTTATGGATATTAGCCCAAGTCAGTTCTCCACCGCCGAATCTCACGATCTAATCGAACGTCTCTTTCGCGCTCCCGTCGAGCGGCAGACACTGCCAAATGGGCTCACTCTTGTGCATCGACCAGACTTCTCAAGCGAGGTCGTTTCTGTCCAGATATGGGTCAAGACGGGCAGCATCCACGAAGACGCACTCGTCGGTTCTGGGCTATCGCACTATTTGGAGCACATGCTATTTAAGGGTACTTCGCGCCGCGATGGTAAATCGATCAGCCGGGAAGTCCACGCGATGGGTGGTTCGATCAACGCCTATACGACTTTCGACCGAACCGTCTATTACATCGACGCGCCTTCGACTGCTTTCAGCCAAATCCTCGACGTACTCTCGGATATCGTCATGCATTCGACCTTACCCGAGGAAGAGGTCGAGCGCGAACGAGCCGTCATTTTAAGAGAGATCGACATGGGCTTAGATGATCCTGATCGCCAGCTTAGCCAAGCGCTCTTTCGAACGGCCTATCAGCGCCACCCTTATCGCGAGCCAGTGATTGGCCATCGTGCGCTTTACGAAAAAGTGACCGCCGATGAGTTGCGCGCCTATTACCATGCCCGATATGTCCCAAATAATATAGTTGTGACTGTCGTCGGCGCAATCGATCCCGAAGACTGTCTCGCTCAGGTCGATCAATGCTTTGGCGCAATCCCCCGCGGTCGCCTCGCGCCTGTTCAGATCGAAGAAGAGCCCGTTCAACTGGCTGCCCGCCGCGAAGAAATCGTGGGCGAATTTAATATCTTTCGCGGAGGCCTCGGTTTTAAGGTGCCTCATTTGAGCCATCCTGATTCGCCTCGCCTCGATGCGCTTGCGCACGCCCTCGGCGGCGGCGAAAGTTCTTTGCTCTGGGAGCGACTACGCAATCAGCAGAATCTCGTAAACTACATCGATTGCCGGAACTGGAACCCCGGGAACAATGGCCTCTTCTGGATCTCCTACGTTTGCGATTCGGCGAAGAGCCATGAAGTGGAAAAAGCCATCCTTGATCTCCTGGCCGAGGTTGTGGCCAATGGCCTACCCGAATCGGTCGTGGAAAAAGCGCTCCGCCAAGCGCTCAGTTCCGAGATCAACGGGCGCAAGACTATGAGCGGACAAGCTTCCCGCCTCGGCCTCGGCGAGGTCGTCATTGGCGATATTAATTATGGGCGGCGCTATTTAAAAGGCCTGCAGGCCGTCTGCTCTGCTGATCTGCAAGCCGCCGCGCAGCGCTATCTAGTCAACGAAAGCATGTCATTGGTTACTTTAGGCCCTGCACCCAAGGTTAATGAGTCAAAGGCTAAGCTTGAGGGGAAGCTCTCCCTCGAACCCTTTGAGCAGATCGATCTCACCAGCGGCGCGCGCCTCCTTCTCCAGCCTGATGCTCGTTTACCCAAGGTGCATCTACGTTGCGTCCTCCAGGGCGGCCCCTTCTATGAGCCAGCTAATCAGCGCGGTGTCTCCGCCTTACTCGCCGAGTTGTTGACTAAAGACACCGAGAGTCGTAGCGCCCAAGCCATTGCCGAACTGATCGAAAGCATCGGCGGCAGTTTCACAGCTACTGGTGGGAATAACACAATCAGTCTGTCGATCGAAGTCCTACCCGCTGATCTCGACATCGCGCTGGATTTACTAAGCGAGGCCTTGACCACTCCAGTCTTCGATCCAGCTACCTTTGAGACCGAGCGCGAAGCACAAGTTTCCGGATTAAAAGAGGACGACGACGAGATTCTCGATTATGGCTTACGTAGGCTACGCGAACGCTTCTTTGACCAGCATCCCTTCGGTGTCAGCTCTGACGGTCGCGTTGAGGACCTTGAAGCGCTCACGGTGGAAGACCTTGCTGCGCACTGCCGCGCCCTAGTCAAAGCTAGTAACATCGTGCTCGCGGTGACCGGCGACTTTAAGCGCGAAGTAATCATCGAGCGCCTTAGCCCGCTCCTCGAAACCAAAATTCCTGCGCAGCCATTCGAGGTCGCCGACACATCAGCTCCGCTTGAGGTCGCCGCCTACACTGGCCGCGAAGCGATGGATCGCGAACAAGCTGTCGTCCTCCAAGCCTATCCCGACGTAGGCATTCAGGACAAAGACTTCGTCGTGGCCGAAATGCTCAACGAACTTTTCAGCGGCATGTCTAGCCGACTTTTCGAGCGCGTTCGTGAGGACCAAGGCATGGCCTACTATGTGGGCACTACCCGCGTGATCGGTTTAAAAACGGGCATGTTTGTTTTCTACGCAGGCACCCATCCTGACCAAGCCGAAGCCGTCGTGCGTGAGATGAATATTGAGATCGAGCGCGTAGCCGCCGGCGAAGTGACTGAGGACGAGCTCGCTCGCTGCCGCACACGCTTGAAGGCCGCGAGGCCCATGGGTAAACAAACCATCGGTGCGCGCGCCATGCACGCTGCCATCCAAGTCACTTACGGTTTGCCAGTCGAAGATGATACCGAGCACGCGGCCCAATTAGACCAGGTCGACGCAGTTGCGCTCGCACGATTTGCGAAATACCACTTTGTTGGGTCCAAACGCGTGCAACTCATCGTAGGTCCCCAAGTTTAGAGGTATGCCAGGTGGATCACTTTCTGCCAAGTTGAAGTCCTAGTAAGATGTTGCGCAGTCTACGCTTGATCCCGAACTGTGGATTTCTAACTTTCGATGTATTGGACGTCCCCTTAGTTTAACGGATAGAACTACTGTTTCCTAAATAGTCGATCTGGGTTCGATTCCCAGAGGGGGCACCATATTTTTTCGCTTTGCAACTATGGGGTAGAGTGGTTGTCATCTTTATACAACTTTATGTCTTTCTAACTGTTTCACTTATTTCCGGCCCCTCGCTTTATTTTGCCTTTCGCTCTTTTTCTGGGGAGCTTTGCATGCGCAGGCACCACTTACAGTGGATCGTTTCGCGTCAGTGGACCTAGGCGGTGAGATCGAGCTTGAGTGGCGTATGGGAAGCGCGGCGCGCGCCTTGCAGTCTGGGCTTTCGGGTGTAGCTGAGACGATTTATCGCTCACTGCTAGAAAAGAGTGCTCATGTATCTTCAAGCGAATTGGCCACGCTTAAAATAGGCCTGGCCAAAGCTTTGATTGGGCAGGGAAGATTTGTTGCAGCTCGCGCGCAGCTAGATTCGGTACCGGAGGAATTTCAAAAGGGACAGTATCTGGTCTACTTAGCACTTTCAATTTACGGAGAAGGCGACGGCCGGATCGACTCCGTGGCCTTCCTTGCGGCTTTGGGAAAAGCGTCTTCAGTGGATTTGAAGGCGGAAGATCTGCCCTGGTTAGCGATGCTTCAAGGTCTTGCCGCTGAGTTAGACGGCCAAACCGAGATAGCGACCGCTTCTTTATGAGCGCGCACTCGAACTAACTGATCAACCGATGCTGCGTTCGCATTTCGAAGGGCTCATCATGCGTCAGAAGTTGCTGGCGTCGTCTGCCGACGAGGCTTTAGTTGCGGAACTGCGGGTGAAGATTGATCAGCTAGAAGGTCAAGCGGCGGCGTATCCTTTTGTGCGGGAATACGCAGTGGGACTTTATGGTTTGGGCCGTATCGGCGAGGCAACCGGCGCGATCGAACGTGAGTTGGATAACACTTCGGCGGGCTACGACCCTGAGGAGCGGGAGCAATTACGTTTACTCAAAGGTATCATCCTTGGAGCCAATTCAGAAACGGGGCGCGCTTCGCTTAAAACCTTAATCCTTAATGGACGAAACCGAGAAACCCTAGGTATTGCGCTGCAATTGCTCGCTCGGGTGCCTAATCAAGATGCCGATTTGCTCAGTTTTTTAAATGTCGTTCTATCGCGCACAGAGCCACACCTGCTAAAGGGACAAATATATTATCTGCGCTGCCAGTTGGCGATGAAGATGGCGCAGCAGGGATTGATTGAGGAGCGCGTGGGGCTTATGGCAATTGCAGAGAGCGACGCCCGCACCTTGCTGGATCAGTTTCCCGGACTGAGTCAGATCACTAATGTTTACCGCTTACTGGCTTATGCGGCCTTGGAGCGTCAGCCTGCTCAGTATCGTGCGGCGGCGGATTTCCTCATACAGTTGCGCGACCAATCTCGAGAAAGCCAAGACTTCGCCGAGGTTAACCGCTTGATTGGAGACTGCTATTTTCTAAATCGAGACTTCGCGAATGCGGTAGACTTCTACTCTGCCGCACTCAGTCGCGGGCTTGGTTCGCCGCGTGACGGCGAACTCTTCTTGCGATTGATTTCGGCTCAGGTACGCGCTGGTTTGATAGAGCAAGCCTCGCAACTGATTGATCAGGCTGATTCTAGTGGCAGCATTAGTCAGGCAGACCGCTGGCGTGCTGAGTGGAATGTCGCTCAAGCTTTGCAGGCTTCGGGCGAGCTAGATCTTGCTTTGCAGCGTGTACGTTTGCTTCTAAGGGATGATTCGCCGTCGACCGTACCGGCTTCGCTCGATATACGCCTGCGATGGCTAGAGTCCTATCTTTCGTTGCAGGCTGAAGAGCTCGATGGGCTGGCAAATCGAGTGGCTCTGCTCTTGGCGCGTTTGGACACCATGCCGCCCCAGCAAGAAGGCGCGGGCGATGCACTCACGCCTAAAGAGGCTCGTTTATTAAAGACCGAGATTCTCCTGCTACAAGGTAGCGTATACATGCGCGAGGGCGACGCCAATGCCGGTATGGGTGTCTTGACTCAACTACGTGATGAATATGGCGAAACCACAGCTGCGCTGCGCTCTTATTTAATCGAAGCTGCCTATCACGGCTTGATTGGTGATTTTGTATCCGCTCAGGCGACGATGACGAAGCTGGCGGAAATTTATCCTCAGAACCCACTTGCGCCGCAAGCCCTTTTCGAAGCCGCGCTCTACTGTGAACGTCGCGGTGCAGAGTTTTATCCTCAAGCCGTCGTCCTGCACAATGATCTAGCCACGCAGTACGGGACTGACCCGCTCTTTTATTATGCACGCTTGAAACAGGGCAATCTTTTGCGTTCGATGAACAACTTCGCAGGAGCGCAGATTGTTTATGAAAATTTAATCAACGGCTTTCCCGCTCACGAGATGCGCTATATAGCCGAGCTTTCTCGCGCAGACTGCATGCTGGCTCTTGCGGGTAACGATTTCGATGGCCTAGCTGACGTGGCCGTGATCCTCGAACGCTTACTCGACTTGCCAAATTTACCGCTCGATTTCCAAGCAGAAGCGGCGCAAAAATGGGCTTTTGCTCTGATTAAAAGAGGGTCCATTGAGAAGGCTAAAGAGGTACTCTGGCTGAGTGCTGACCGTTTTATTGGAGATGGAGAAAAAGCAGTCGCTTTGGGAGCCGCGGGTCGTTACTGGCTTGCGCGCTCTATGCTGCAACTGGGGGAAATTTTTGAGGAACAAGACAATCTGGCCGAAGCGCGAAAGGTCTATCGCCAGGTAATCGCTTACAATTTACCCGGTCGGCACATTGCGATCTCGCGCGTTGACCAAATTCTAGAGCTCGAATAATTTTAACAAAAAATAAATTAGTTTTATTACATGGATTACTTTCAAGATAATTTTATTTCACAGGGCGGCCCCGTCATGTATCCGCTGCTTTTTATTAGTCTGCTGGGTTTCGTACTCTTTATTGAGCGCTCGCTCTTTTTGCACAAAGGACAGATCGGCACACAGGACTTCCTCAGTGGCATTAAGAATCTAGTGCGCAAGAAACGCTTGGTCGAAGCGCTAACGCTCTGTGAAGATACACCAGGACCGATGGCTCGCATCATGAAGTCTGCCTTGCTCAACTATGGTAAATCTCGAGAGACGATTCGTTCAGCTATTCAGTCGGCAGCCATTGTCGAGATTCCTACCCTGGAGCGACGTATCGGCACGATCGCAGCACTCGCAAGGGTGGCGCCCTTGCTTGGTTTTTTAGGAACACTTATTGCGGCGCTCCAGGCACTTTATTTATTGGAATCTTTTAATGGTGATAGCGGGGTGTTAGGTCGTTTACTCGCCGAGGCTTTGATTACTTCGGCATCGGGTTTAGCGATTTCAGTTATGGCGATGTTGGCCTACCACTTTCTTTCTGGTCGCGTGCGTGCCTTAGTGCACGATTTTGAATGGGTGGGGCACGACATTCACGAGTTTTTAAGTACGCAATCAGATGCCGAAGAATCCTCGCACGAAGACGCGGAGTAATCATATGGCTGCCGAGAAAAACGATAGTCAAAGTAAAGTAAGTCGCGGCTACACCGAGCCGCTTGGCTTGATGGCGCAGCTTAAGCGGCCACCCATCAGTTTTGATATGATTCCAGTGCTCGACCTGCTGGTCATTGCCTTGCTCTTCAGCCTCCTCTTTACCCGTTTCGTTATGGTGCCAGGCGTGCGGGTGGACTTACCTGATTCGGGTATGCAAATGCAGCCGAGTAACCTGCCTGTCGCTGTTTTGACTATTGGTAACCGTGGCATGCTCTTCTTCGACGGTGCCGTTTTCGAGCTCAATTCGATTGACCCCAGTTTTCAAAATTACATCGAAGAGTTGTCAGGGAAGGATGTAGTCCTGCTCGTTAAAACCGAAGGTTCCATGGATCTGCAGCTATTTTTAGAGCTCTGCCAGATGGCTCAAAATGCAGGCTTCGTGCAGGTGCAAATTGCGGGCGAGCACTTACCTAATTCCGAGTCCCCGCTTTCACCAGCTAATGGGGCAGGATCTGCTCTGGATCCGGGCTTCCTTTCTGTGATGTGATGGAAGTAGTAGACGCTCAGTCTAGGCCGGTTGGTGATACAATAAATAGGATACTGTCGCCTTTTTCCTACGTCTTAATTTTGTTAGGTGTCTGTGCTCACTTGGTCGGTTTCCTCGTCTTTCGTGTGGTTTCGAATCCTTTGCCGACTCGCGAGGCGATGCCGCCTTTTGTTCAATTCGTTTCGCCGAGTACACTTCTTTCTGGGGCAGTGCTGGAGGAGCAGGCAGCGCTCTTTGATTCGGCGCCGCTCTTTGTGCCTGGAAAATGGAATGCCTCTCACAACCTGCGACCACTCTCACGTGAGCGGACCTTGCTGAGCTTTTCCGCTTACGGTGAACCCCAGGGTGATTTCTCTACAGCTTTGATTTCTGAAGGATTACCCGTGGGTCTTAAGTCCGCGGTGACGGAGCCGTCTGATCTACTTGCCTTGCGTTATTGGGACCTGTTTCGCGGCGTAGGCCAAACTGCTTCTGTTGTCGAAGAATTAGAGGACACAGGCGTTTTTGTTGAAGTGCGCACAGTAGAGGGAAGGGTAGTGCAAACCGTATCAGCCGAGTTAGCAGTGCTATCGATGCAGGCGATACAACCGACGACCTATTTTCAACGAGTTGAAGCGGGTGGCCGCGTTCTCGGGAGACCTACGCTTTCAGTGAGTTCTGGGGATACCACTTTCGACACCGCCGCCTACACCTGGCTAGTCGAGTCTGGCTTTTCTGCTGGGCTACCTGCAGGTTTTTTTGAAATTCGAGTTTACCCCTAGGGTCGTTGAACCAGACTGCACTTAATGAGTATAAATAAATCCAACGAAGACGCTGCGATGCTCGATCAATTAGAAGCCTTGACGCAGTCTTGGTCGCAGCGCCCTTCTTGGGATGCCTACTTTATGGCCACGGCTTTGCTCATGGCATCGCGCTCCAGTTGTGAGCGTCTCAATGTTGGCTGCGTTATCGTTTCGGGCGGGATGCAGAAAAACCGCATCGTCGCGGCTGGATATAACGGCTTCTTGCCAGGTACATCCCATACTTCTCGGATTCGTGATGGCCACGAACAAGCCACCGTACACGCCGAGCAGAACGCGATCAGCGATGCCGCACGACGGGGTGTTTCGCTGGAAGGTGCGACCATATATGTTACCCATTTCCCCTGTATCAACTGTGCCAAAATTTTGGCCGCAGCAGGCATCAAACGCATTAAATACCACCGTGATTATCGAAACGACGAGCTGGTCAAAGATATCCTCGGCGAAAGCGGTGTAGCGCTCGAGCAACTCTAAGAGTAAAGCGTCTTTAATCTTATGCGCATGAACCGAGACCAAATTGTCAGCGAAGTGCAAAGGCCGCATGCCGGCAATTTGCTACTCGCGCATCCGCATCTGCTTGACCCAAACTTTCGTCGGACTGTGATCTTACTGTCGGCTCACACAGACAGGGAAGGTTCTGTCGGCGTCATCGTGAATCGTGCTATGGGGCAAACGCTCGGCGAATACGATCCCGAATTGGCTAGATCAAAACTCGCCAGCGTGCCACTTTTTGTCGGCGGCCCCGTCGCGACTGATCAATTAATACTCGTCGCCTGGAAGTGGTCCTTAGAAGAGGGCACTTTTAAGTTGTATTTCGGGATCGATGGCGAAAAAGCGCAAAGTATTTGTGAAAAAGACCCTGCGTTTCAATTGCTTGGCTTCCTCGGGCATGCCGGGTGGACTGAGGGGCAACTCAATGCGGAGCTCGATCAAGGCTCTTGGGTGCTTTCTGGTTGTTTACCGGCACTCAAAGACGAGCCCAGTGAGATTGATTGGCACGACCTCCTTTGCCAGGAGCGACCAGAGCTCCGCTTGCTGGCCGATGCCCCGGATGATCCCTCGCTGAATTAAAGTCGTTCACGCAGCTAGAGTGCTCTAAATCGAGCGGGTAGCAGGCATAAGCTCAACAGAAATATTTACGCCTTTGCCATTGACAGGGGGGTAGACGGAGCCTTTTTTCTCCCATTCTTTATTTTCCGCTATGAAAGTCGTATCTTCACTCAAATCTCTCAAAAATCGTCACCCCGACTGCCAAGTCGTTCGCCGTAAGGGTCGCGTTTACGTAATCTGCAAGTCTAATCCTCGCTTCAAAGCCCGTCAGGGTTAAAGAAAAGGTTTAAACTTCATTAACTTTATTAGAAGGCATATCACCGTGAAAGCTGATCTACACCCTGCACTCAACTCTGTCGCATTCGTCGACGTCTCCACAGGCCACAAGTTCCTGACGCAGTCCACCATGCGTGGCAGCAAGACAGAAACAATCGACGGCACTGAACACCAAGTCGTGATTTGCGACATCACTGCCGATTCGCACCCTGCCTTCACCGGTGAGAAGCGCTTCGTCGACACTGCAGGCCGCGTCGAGAAGTTCCAAAACAAGTTCAGCCGCCGTAGTTAGCTGAGCAATTGATTAATATTTTCTTATTTTTAAAAGCCCCGTCTCGAAAGAGCGGGGTTTTTTGTTTGCGACCGCTTTCGCTGCAAGATTCAGATTTTCGCCAACCCTAGCAGCAACCCCGCTACGATCACTGCAGGTGGCAGCAGCCAAATCACCGCTGATCTCTGGGATCGTATACTGTGTAAGCAAAAGAGCAGTGTGAAGTAAGCGACCAATACGCTGTAGGCGATCCATTCGGCGAAGCCGTCGCAGTGTAAAATCATGCCTGGGATCTTGGTGCTTCCTATGACGAGCGTATCCATCATCTGAATACTTATCCACGCAGCATGGTTAATGAAGCCCGCGACACTGCTTAGCCCGACAAGTGCCAGCGAGAGCGAAACCACGCCTGTGGTAATGGCGACCGCTGCCAAATTTACTAGTAACATATTCAGTAAAATGGCCCCAGGTGAGAGATAGCCGAAAAATGCCGCACTGAGCGGGGCGCTGGCCAGCCATGCCGAGAAACTGATGGCAAAGAGTAGAAGTAGGGCGTCTTGTATCCACGCATAGAGATGTTGTGAAGGTGCCCAGTTCGCCTTCGGCAAATAGCGGAAGGGCGCCAACTTTTCCGAAGCAGTCTCATAGAGTGGTAAGCCAAAGAGTAAAATACTCAGCACCACCGTGTAGGATAGTTGAAAGCCAATACTCCAGAGCTGCGCTGGTTGAAAGATTAAGACAAAGACGGCTGAGGCCGCTAGCGCGGCTAGTGGTGACCGCTGCCGGACAAAGGCGAAACTAGCCCAGAAAAATAGCGCCATTAAGAAAGCTCTCACCGCAGAAGGCGACGCCCCCGTGATTTGGACATAGAGAAAGAGCAGGGGCAGTCCTATAAAGGGGCTTACTTTACGCGGTATGCGTATGAGGAGCAGAAACTGCGCGATGACCGTTGCGATGACTCCGATATGCAAACCGCTGATCGCAAAGAAATGCATGGTTCCTGTCATACGAAAGCGGTCGGACTGCTCATCACTAAGTTCCGCTTTACGCCCGAGTAACATTGCCGTGTAGATGCCATCAAGGTTCTTTCCATCAGGCGCGCCGAGGCTTAGGTATTCTTGGAAGCGCAGATTCATCCTATGGCAAAATTGATCAAAGTGTGAGGGTGGACGCTCCAACTCCAGCGCACTGGTGCGTTCAAAACGGTAGTGGATACCTGTGCCTTTTAAATAGCCCTCGAAGCTGTCGGGCTCGACCTCGTGCGAAATCGGCGTGAGCACGCCAGTCGCCTTGATTTCGCTGCCGTGTTGCACGGTAAAAGCTTCCGCCTCTGGCAGTTTGATCCGAAAGAAGACTTTGTCTCCAAGTATGAGACGGCTGGTCGCATTTGCTTCAATGATTCGCGCGACACCGCTCGCATTGCCAAATTGGCTGCGTGCTTGCATGACTCGGTCGACCTCGAAGTGCAAGTAGGCCTCACGGATTGGAAGCTGCAACTGGGCGGACTCCGGTTTCGTCGGGAAGCGTAATGTGCCGTAAGACCAAGCCGACAGGGTCGCGGCGGTCATGAAGCTGAGTAGCCATAGCCCGCCGCTTTGTTTAGATAGACCATAGCTCAGCCCCGCCATCAGTCCAGCCCCGCACAGCACGAATCCAATGGGAGCTGTGACTTCGCGTGCAAGGACCAGGCCGAGAACCATGCCGATTAAAAGAAACAAGGCAGGCGCACGTGTCGGTATCTGGTTGTGGCGAGGCATTTTTCGCAAAGCTTTGAGTGCAAATTATTAACCCTAAGCCTTTAAAATCTGTTCGCACTTGCAAGACTCTAGCCTTCCGTCGAATCTAGCATCGTGTTGACAAGCGCCCGTTTGTCGCAGTTTCCGTTAGACACTTTCAACGAATTTTGAGGTCGATTCGACCGTAGACTCCTGAACTTCAATTATGGATTACAAATCAATTTTTAAAAGCTGGCTGCTCGTAGCACTCGGCGTGCTCATCGCTTCGCACATGTTTACTGGCATCCGCTACACCGATACCAGTGCGCTCATCGTTGCAGTGCTCCTACTGAGTCTTTGCAACGTCTTTCTAAAGCCACTACTCATGATCTTCGCGCTGCCCTTCATCATTCTGACCTTTGGCATAGGAATTTGGATGATCAATGCGCTGTTGTTTATGCTTGTCGGTAATTTAGTCGTTGGCTTCAGCGTTGATAGCTTTGGTGATGCACTCGCTGGGGCACTCGTGGTAAGCTTGACTGGCCTTGTGGCCAATCTGGTCTTTGGGAGAAGTAAAGTGCAAGTGCGGACGTCGCGCTCCACCCGAGATGTTGGACCTGATGCTGGTAATCCAGAACGCCCGAATGCTCAGAAACCGA
Source organism: Opitutaceae bacterium BACL24 MAG-120322-bin51 (assembly GCA_905182465.1). Lineage (GTDB taxonomy): Bacteria > Verrucomicrobiota > Verrucomicrobiia > Opitutales > Coraliomargaritaceae > Thalassobacterium. The sequence goes on from CAJJBI010000001.1 coordinate 20,616, forward strand.
TTAAAGACGACGACGTGATTGATATTTAATTGCGTGGTAACTCCGCTCGCGCGGGTATTTGCTGGAACTTTATGCTCTTGTGTGACCGATATGACTTACAGATCCTATTGATAAAGAGAGATATAGACGATATTTAATATGCCTCGATCTTTTAATGTTTTAAAATTCATGAAAATACATTCGTATGTTTGATAAGAATTGACTCTCATCACAACTTGTAGCTTTTAGTTTGGCTTATGTCATCGACTACAAAATACGATCTCGTCGTCATCGGCGGTGGCCCAGCGGGCTACGCCGCAGCCATCCGTGCCGGTCAATTAGGCAAAAAAGTGGCCTGTGTGGAGCAAGAGCGCCCTGGCGGTACTTGCCTGAACTGGGGCTGTATCCCCTCCAAGGCCTTGCTCAAGAGCGCGGAGCTTTTTAACAAAATACAACACAGTGAAGATTTTGGTATCACGGTCAAGGGGCTCGATTACGACTTTTCAAAGATTATTGGTCGTTCGCGCAATGTAGCGGGCACCATGGCCAAGGGGATTGGCTTCCTTTTTAAGAAAAATAAAGTCGATCACGTGATCGGAACAGGCACGATCAATGTGCCTGGTATGGTCGAGATCACTGCCGGTAAAGATAAGGGCCAAATCCTAACTACGGAGCGCACCCTCATCGCAAGCGGCTGTAAGCCACGTCGTCTTCCTGACCTTGAGGTCGATGGCGAGCGCGTCATGACTTCCCGCCAGGCGCTGGAGATGAAAAAGCAGCCCAAGTCTATCGTTATCGTCGGTGCAGGTGCGATCGGTGCAGAGTTTGCCTACTTCCTTAATGCTTTTGGCACCAAGGTCACACTCGTCGAGATGCTCGACCATATCTTGCCGGTCGAAGATCACGAGACCGCCGCCGTTGTCGAAAAGTCTTTTAAACAGGAAGGTATCGACTGCCGGGTATCGACCGCCGTCGAGAATATCAAGGTTAACGCCAAGAGCGTGAAGATGGATCTGGTCAAGGGGGACAAGACTGAGAGCATCACGGCTGATTCGATTCTTCTGGCTATTGGAGTCGTCGCGAATACCGAGGGCCTACTTTCACCGCGCGTTAACCTAAAGCTCGATCGCGGCTACGTAAAGGTCGACGATAACTATGAGTCTTCCGTCAAAGGCATTTTTGCTGCCGGCGACATCATTGGACCACCTTGGCTCGCACACGTGGCCACTTTTGAAGCTATCCAGGCCGTCAATGGTATGTTCGGGCATAGCAAGCCCGAGCGCGTTCGCGAGTTCCCTGGTTGCACTTATTGTCTGCCGCAGGTCGCCTCCATCGGTAAGACCGAGAAGGCGCTCAAGGCAGAGGGCATCGACTACAAGGTCGGTAAATTCCCATTCCAAGCTTCAGGTAAGGCCGTTGCCTCGAACCAGCCAGAAGGCTTCGTTAAGATGCTGGTCGATCCAAAGCACGGCGAGATTCTCGGTGCTCACATCGTCGGTTCCGACGCGACCGAATTGATCGCTGAATACGGTCTAGGCATGAAGCTCGAAGCCACCGCAGAGGAGATACATAATACCATCCACGCGCACCCCACACTGAGTGAGGCAATGATGGAAGCTGCTGCTGCCGTATTTGGCGAAGCGATTCATATTTGAGCCTAACGCAGGTATCTCGCCTGCGCTTCAATTGAAGTCATTTACAAAAGGTCAGATTCACTCGGAATTTGGCCTTTTTTGTGTCAGCATACTCACTGCATGTTAAAGCCAATCGATCGAGGTGGACTCCTCCTACCAAGCCTCCAACTATGGTTCGACCCGCGCAAACGTAAGCCCTTTGCGGTCGTTTCGCATGCGCATGGAGACCATGTCGCCAATCACGATTGCTACCTAGCCACACCCGAGACCATCGCCCTCATACGTGTGCGTAATGGCAACGCTCTAGCTATGCGAGGTAAGGCACTGCCTTATGGCGAAGTTTATCAAGGCGAAGGCTATCGCCTTCAGTTCTATCCCGCCGGCCACGTGCTTGGCTCTGCCATGGTGTATGTTGAGACGGACGCCGGTGAGACTTTCCTCTACACGGGTGACTTTAAAACGCGCAAAGGCCTATCGGCCGAGGCGATCGATATCCCGCAGGCCGATACGATCGTGATGGAGACCACCTTTGGGCGCTCCGATTATGTATTCCCCGATTTCGAGGAGACTTGTCAGCGAATCCACGCCTTTTGCGACCGCGCCACTGCTGAGAAGAAAACGCCCGTCTTGTTGGCCTACAGCTTAGGCAAAGCGCAGGAGCTAATGAAAATCGTCGAGAGCCGCTCGCAGGCATTGATGGTTTACAAGACGATAGCTCCGCTCAATCAAGTCTATGCCTCCTTTGGTGTTTCTATGCCGCAGACCCGACCGCTGGACTTTCTTAATATGAGTGAGAGTCTCGTCGTCATGCCACCCTCAGTTTTAAAGAAGTTGCCGCGCAAGGACTGCCTCATAGCGATGGTCAGCGGGTGGGGTATGAACGATTCGGCTAAGTATCGTTACGGTGTGGATGAGGTCATCCCGCTCTCGGACCACGCCGATTATCCCGACTTATTGAAATTCGTGGATGCCGTGAAACCGAAGGCCGTATACACGACTCATGGCTATGAAAAAGAGTTTGCCGCCACGCTTCGTCAGCGAGGCTACGAGGCCTGGTCGCTCTCTGGCGACGATCAACTGGAGCTGACGCTCTAGCGTATTCTACATTTAGTTGGACTCCTTTCCTGAGCCTACTTGATTCCAAGCCTCGTTCGTGCCTCATTACACTGATCACTGCCTGCTTCAAAGCGGCGGCAGACTGCGGGTCGCGTTGCGTAGATACGGCAGAGCTGATCCTCTTTCAAAAAGGCACACTGCTGCAAAAAGGGCAGAGGATGCATTTGATAAGCTTTGTGCTCAGTTGCTAGGTGCGGCTCCACTTTACGGGTCTCGCGCCGGATTGCTGGCTCGCGTGCGGCGTCGGCCTCACTCGCAAAGATTGGAAAACAGCGGCAGCAAGCACCGCAGTTTTCGCAATCGTAGATTTCACTGCTCATATTCTTGTCTGACTGGCGCTGTGTCCGCTTAGTCGCCCCAAAGTTTTAGAGCTTCGTCTGCCAAAGATGCGTCCGAGGGGCGCGGACAGCAGAGTACAGAAGGCAATTATCAGCATATCCAGATCAGGTCACCTTCATCGACTTGATCAAATAGCTCGATCACATCGGCATTGAGCATTTCCACGCAGCCGCCGCTGAAGGGTTGGCTGATACGGTCTTCATGGTTGCTGCCATGTATGTAAATGTAGCGGTCGTAAGAGTCGCGACCCTCGCCGCAATTTTTGCCGATTTCCAAACCACGTAGGCGGAGGATACGGCTGGTGATCAAATTACGCTCCGCATCTTCTGGAGAGACTTGGCCATAGACTTGTCCTGTGGACACTCTGCCTTTGAAGACTGTCCCCTCGGGCGCGTCGGCTCCGATCTTATCGGCAATCGCGTGAAGGCCAGTCGGCGTGCCGTAGGAGTCAGCGAGGCATGAAGGGGGATTTTTTGAGGTGGAGATGGCGAAAACGGCGGATATTTTTCCCTTTTCTAGTAGTGCCATTTCTTGTTTTTCGATCAAGATGACCAAGATGCGACTTGTCGGCGTGATTGACAAGTCCACGCAGCTTTGTTTTACACGCGCGCTTTCCTCTATAAAATCATATGGCATATAATGTAGGTATCCTCGGAGCGACTGGTGCAGTCGGTCAAGAAATCATTCGTCTCCTCCACGAGCGCGAGTTCCCCATTGCGGAGCTCCGGCTCCTTGCGTCGGCTCGTTCGGCGGGCAAGGAGCAATCCTTCGGTGGCAAGACATGGACGATCCAAGAAGCCACACCCGAGAGTTTTGAAGGTCTGGATATTTGTATCTTTAGCGCTGGAGGCGATCAGTCGAAGCTATTTGCTGATGAAGCCGTCAAGCGCGGTTGCGTGGTGGTTGATAACAGCTCTGCCTTCCGTCAAGATCCAGATGTGCCGCTCGTCATCCCTGAGATCAATCCGGACGCAGTCGACGACCACAAGGGCATCCTAGCGAATCCGAATTGCTCGACTGCGATCTCCCTGATGGGTCTCTACCCCTTGCACAAAGCCTTTGGGCTGAAGTCTTTTATCGCTTCCACCTATCAAGCTGTTTCCGGCAGTGGTGCCTGGGGCATCGTCGAACTGGAGCAACAAGCCCGCGCTTGGGCAGAGGGTGGCGAAATAAAGAAGGAGGTTTATCCGCACCAGATCGCATTTAATTTGCTACCACATGTGGATGCCTTCCTCGACGACGGCTACACCAAGGAAGAAATGAAGATGCTTAATGAAGGCCGTAAGATTATGGGCATCGATGATCTCCGGGTCACTTGCACCTGTGTGCGCGTGCCCGTCTTTCGCGCACACTCTATCTCAATCAGCGCTGAATTTGAAAAGCCGGTCACGGTGGAAGCTGCCCGCGAAGCAGTGCGTAATTTCGAAGGTTCTGAACTCGTCGATAATCCCGAAAATGCGGAATATCCCATGCCGCTCAACTACTCGGAAGTCGTTCCCTGTGGCGTCGGCCGAATCCGCAAGGACTCTGTCTTCGAAAACGGCCTCGCTCTCTGGGTGACTGGTGACCAGCTTTGGAAAGGCGCTGCACTCAACGCCATCCAGATCGCTGAATTATTGCATAAGAAGGGTAAACTCTAATCGAGAGTGCTACGTCACTAGCCTAGCAAGGCTACGCAGACGCGCCTCCATCCATTTAGATGATAGCTATACCTGAACTTCACAGCCTCGTCGATTTTGGTATGTGTGTCGTGCTATGGCTTGTCCAGCTTGTCATATACCCTAGCTTTCTTAGGCTTGAATCAAGCGAGTTAATCGCTTGGCACAAAGCCTACACCTTCCGTGTTTCCTTCGTCATCCTGCCGCTGATGTTCGGACAGCTTGCGCTCTCTATTTTGAGTGTCGTGGGCGACGCTAGCATCCTAGAGTGGACCGCTTTTGCATTCGTTCTGGTTTGCTGGATACTTACCTTTTTTGTCTCCGTGCCTCTGCACCGAAAGATCGAGCAAAATGATATCACTAGGGAAACACGCCAAAAACTGATCACAACGAATTGGCCCAGAACCATTCTTTGGTCGGTAATTTTTGGTTTAGGCTTATTTTGATGCGCGAAAGTATTCGACGCGGCCTCAAATATACTTTTGCTACCAATATTCTAATCGGGCCTGTAGCTCAGCGGTTAGAGCAGGGGACTCATAATCCCTTGGTCGTGGGTTCGAACCCCACCGGGCCCACCATTTTAAAGTCCTTATCTTCAATGGGTAAGGGCTTTTTTGTAACCAGCTTTCTAGGTGAAGGGTATTTGGATGGACTATTCTCGCACTTATTTCGGAAAGCTATCTCCCTCATGAAGTTACTTAAGCGCTCTTGAAATGGAGAAGGCGAAAAGAATGCGATGCAGAATTTCCCTGCGTGTCAGTGACTAACTGCGACTTATCTACGCCGCCTTCTCAGTAGGGATACAGTCGCTAATAAGCCCATGATTACCGCGAATCTACTTGGCTCTGGAATCGAAGAAATTAGCCGCACATTATCCATACCTATCGCACCAGAGAACTCGTCGCCCAATGCTGAATTTCCCGTACTGGAGGCGATGAAACGGAAGCCCTTTATGTCTGATAAAGTATCTATAAAAGAGTCTTGTCCAAAGCCTCCATTGAAATCCCCCACACGCTGCATTTCAGTCTCAAGAATATTAAAACTAGCGCCTCCCCAACCACTTCCTGGTGAGAATGTTGCATATGTTGTACTGACCCACCAAGTCCCCGATGAAATCATCGGGTTTGTAACATTTGAGAGTGCTAAACGTAAATAGACAGGTTCATCCGCACTCCAGTTGTTAAAGTCCAACTCAACACTTTGAATTCCTTTAGCATTAAAATTTCCTAACCAAGGATCGCTTCCTATAACAGTGGAATCGACTGGCCTGCGCACAATCATCTTAGACTTAAGGCCACCACCTCCATTTATATTGATTTCTTTACGCAAATACGAATTACCCGGATCAATTGCATCTTGTGTGCTGAGGAAAGAATTAGCACCGCCTCCCCAGTCATCCGTTTGAAATGTGAAATCGCTTTCTACCCAAGTAAAAGAGGACCCAAACAAGCAACTAGACGAGCATGCAAGGAGGGAAATAAGCGCATATGTGTTAAACCTTTTAATAATAGTTAACTCCGTCCTCAACTGTTGAGTATACCCAGTGGTGAATTTGGGTTACTAAAGCTGAAGTTATTTATATTCGGAATGACTGTGCTAATCTCAGACTGTGGAACACCATACCAATTAGCGAGTTCTGCCATGTAGGCATCAACTGAGGTAGTTGGAAGAATACGTCCACGTCCTAGATCTGTAGAGCTATTATCTAAAGCAAGATCTGGATATTTTCCATATATCTCGCCGCCATTAGCACTACCACTTATTATAAAATGGTTACCTCCCCATGCATGATCAGAGCCACTTCCATTAGAAGTTAAAGTGCGGCCAAAATCTGATGCTGTGTAGAGCACCACATTGTTTTCTAGCCCCATTGATTGAATTGCAGTCCAGAAAATTTCTATAGCTTCATTAAGCTCAATGAAGAGGCCCGACTGGGGATCTAGCAGTTCGTTGTGGTGATCCCAACCTCCCCGCTCCACAAAAAAGACTTGCCGGTTCATGCTAAGCGCTGTTCTTGCCTCCATGATTTTTGAGACCATTGAAAGGCGTTTGTAGGTTTGAGTCTCACTACTGATAGCACTCGGGTCGAAGGGTGTGCTTAAGCTATCTAGTGCAGTTTTAAAAGCGACAGAAGCATCGATCGAATTACGATTAGCTTGCGCCAGAGTTTTGGAGTAGATGCTTTGATAATGATGGCCCAAAATGTCATCTACCGCTAGGGACAGGATGGGGTCTTGCCCAAGCGAGGTATTTGGTCCGTATTTATTTAACTCTATTACACCACCAGGATCGGTTATGTAGGGCACAGTAGTCGTCCCAGATTGAAGTACATTCGCCCCTGAGAGTGAAATATTCATTGATATGTTACTCTGCTGGTTTGCATGAGACATAACTTCCGCCATCCGACCTCCCCAACCCTTGGGAGCAGTACCGCGCACTTGGGGCACGAGTGTTTGCCAATGAATTTGATGATCTGGGTGAGAGAATAGCCCTTCTGGTAGTGGCTTAGATCCGTCGTTGTATTGCACCAGTGAAGTAGGCTCAATGAGCGAACCTACATTACTGACAAATGCTAAATCTCCTTGGTCGTAGAGTGTTTTTAAATAGGGTAGGTCAGGGTGAATTCCAAAGTCACTATACCCGGCTCCAGCCGGTGTGTTTTGAAGTGAGGATGTAATTTGGTGTAAATTAGCTCTAGGAATCGCCAATCCACTGCCGCCAACACCCCCACGCACTTGTTCATATTCATTGTAGGCACTTTGTTGCCTAGGTATGAGCATATTGAAAGAGTCATTGCCCCCATTTAGGAATAAGCAAACTAGTGCTTTGTAATCAGTAAAGTTAGACGCTGAAGCTGCCCCAGCAGTCAAGCGCAGTGATAGTAATGAGGACAGAAGCGAGGCCGTGCCTACTGCGGCACAATTGGCCTGCCCTATGAATTGCCGCCTCGAAATTTTCTGCTTAAGATCCATTTTAGTATAATGTGTTAAATTCGGGTGTAAGTATGATTAATCCGGCTATATATTTTACCTTATTGATGCCTGTTAAGTTTAAACTGGGAGTATCCGCAGCTGCCTGAATGGTTGCTCGATTTTCAGAGCTCAGTCTCCCTGCGCAGAGTAATAAATCTAGGTGATCAATCAATGCGGAGGTGTTGCCTGAAATGGAATCCTCGTATGTAAAGTCTAGGACTGAATCGATATTATTACGCTGCCCAATATTTCCGTAATTATTACTACCGGAACCAGCTATGCCGTGAACTATCAGTGTGATCAGAGCATTTGATAATTGAAGAGCAGTGACATCATTATGAATTTGAAATTCTGGAGCGTTTAACGCCGCATCTCCAATCACGCCATTGGGCGCATAGTCAGGTCGGTAAAAGTTAAACACGGAGGGCGATTCATAAGGCGCTTGTAAAATTATATTGTGTAGATCCTTGAAATAAAACCATCCATAGGTCCTCAAAGATGTAATTTCAAAGGCACGCGCTACATGTAAGAGCCGAATGAGGGGCTCTCTTAATTTCCCGTGCATGGGATCATAGGCGAGGCTCGAAGAACGAGCTTCTGGGTGAAGTAAAACCGCTTTGATGGTTGCTTCCATACATCCTCGATCACCCGAGCCCGAACTGTCGTAGAGGCCGGTCTTGAAGGCTTGAGCGACTGCTTCTATGTATGCAGGTGATGGGTTAGAAACCGTAAATCTCTGAATCATGAATCGCGCAAAAAAGGGCGGCACATTCGAATGATTGAAAAGATGATCTAATAAGCCTGCGATATCGTCTCTGACACCGTTTGCTGTTTGGTTGAATGGACCTAGTGTACTACCGTCAAGTAGAGTTTTGGGGTCAAAGTCGTGCCAGTCAATGCTCACCCTCATCGGGTCGATGTAGTTGTTACTCAGTTCTTCTATGTTAGTATCTGGGCCTCGACTTAGAGGCCTGCGCATACCCGTAAAAACTTTCGCAAACTCAAAAATATCATCATTGTCGTAGGTGGGTATCGCCTCGCCGTTTGCGTCTAACTTCTCTAGTTCCATTTTCATTTAGCTCCCAAAGTCCAATAGTGAAAAGCTGCATGACTTCCCTGGCATAGTTTTCGTCCGGGTAAGTCCCTAGGCTGGGATCCGCTTTTTTGTTTTCAATGTGGGATAGGTAGTAACCCATATGGGGACTCCACGTCACCTCATCGAGTATGTCTCTAAAATTACCAAATGCGTGCCGTGTAAAAATATCATAATAGTTTAGCCAGCGCTCGACTGCCTGCGGCTGATTATTTCCTATCCTGGAAACTACAAAATATTGCGAGAGGGCCCATGCGACGCGTTGGCGTAATTGATCAGGAGCATCAATTGCGGCCTTATACCAGACAAGCTGCCGTGTATCGGACTAACGGAGTATGTGAACGTCGTATTACTAAGACCAGTTCCGGGGTTCTGAGCTAAGTGAGCTTCGCAATTATCAATGTGAAAACCAATCATAGGCCTACCTAGATAATCAAAATCGTTAGGATTTGTCGGCCAGTCAGGGTGGTTCGCGTCGATGACATCGCCATTAATATCGAACAAGCCTCCGTATCCTGGTAGGGGATTTAACCAGTCGGTCCTGTAAATTGTTTGCCCGCGACTAAATGCGAACTGTTGCCCGTAGGCAGGGTTGTGGCCCACCTCGTTGACAAGGCGGTCCGGTAATGCAGATTCATCAATGTAATCTGGATCGCTACGCTCTCGCCAATGGGCACGATGGTAAAAGGGGCTGATTGCAATTTGCGCGTCTATCCAGTTTAGAAAGCTGTCATCTCCTGGAGACCCAAAAGTATTAGAGGTTACATTAGGGAAGCTATTGATTTCGGAGCGTGATGGGCCGAAGGTTGCCTGCATTAAGAAGCGAGATGCTAATTCTTCATTGGAACTTGCATTTATTGTGCTGGTTGAGCGCTTTCGGTAGAAACCTTTTTCACCGGTTGGCAAAACCATGGCTTGATCGGTGCTCCCTGCCACCGCGCTTAGGTCATATGCATGAGGAAAAATGGTTTCCCACTGATTTTCGTAGTTCCTCGCTACCGGGATCCAATTTTCAAGATCACTCGAAAACTCGATAATTTCAATCGGATCAATTTTATCCTTTAGCAGCAGTTCGGTTTCGGCCACGTCGGGCGTAATAGAAAAAGAGTCTACTGTGGCAAAAGTCCACGAGGTAGTTAAAAGAGATACTCCGAGTAGGGTGGAAAGAAAAAAGCGCATTATTGGGTATATGGGGTTTTAAATACTGTAAGTATTTTCATCGGCTATTGCAAATCTCTATCTGAGGCGAAGCTACTTTTACTTAAATTTAACTTTTCTCGGGTTTTAGCGACCGAAAAAGAGGCGCAAATCTCTATGATCGTGCCTTGACAGTGGTTAGGGCAGGGGTTTTCCTCTCCCGCTTTCCCTATTAGAGGACACTTTTCTTATGAAACCAACCTATCGCCCTTCCAAACTTCGTCGCGCTCGCAAATTCGGCTTTCGCGCACGCAATTCAACACACTCTGGCCGCAAGGTTCTAGCTGCGCGTCGCGCAAAGGGCCGTCATCGTCTAGCCGCCTAGGCGTTGTTTTCGGGGCGTATTATCGAGGCCATGGGTATCCCGGCTTCCAATCGCTTACGCAAGCCACGCGAATTTCAAGGAGTCCGCAATTCGGGTCATCGTATCCACTGCGGACCTTTTATTTTTCAATGCCACGTGTCTGAGTCTCTCACGGCTCCGCGTCTAGGTATTGTCGCAAGTCGCCGCGTAGGTAACGCCGTCAAGCGCAACTACGGCAAGCGAATGTTCCGCGAGCTATTTAGAAAGCATGCTGCGGAATTACCTCGGGGGAGTGAACTAGTGATTGTGCTGCGCAGCAATTTTAACCGTCACAGTTTCGACGATCTGGAAGCGCGTTTGCTCCGTGCCTGTCATACGATCCAAAAAAACCAAGTGACTGATATCGCCACTGACTCATGAACTTTTACCAAAAGATCCAGCGTATTTTGACCGCGCGTCCATCAATGCTTTCACGCTTTGCGGCCTTGCTGGTGCGGATTTACCAGTGGGTGCTTTCACCGCTCAAACAGATTTTATTTGGTACTTCCTGTGGTTGCCGTTTTCAACCCACTTGCTCCTGTTACACGCGTGACGCGCTCTTGCGCCACGGCTTTTTTTATGGCACTTGGTTAGGCTTGCGGCGAATTTTACGCTGCCATCCTTGGCATCCGGGCGGATATGACCCCGTTCCAGGCTTGAAAAGCGAGTCAAGACACGACATCTCACCACCTTTCAACACTCATTTAGATGGATAAAAAGAACACACTCTTAGGCCTAGTTTTCATTGGAGCTGGTATCGGCTTCATGTTTTGGCAGAGCCAACAAATCGAAGAGCAGCGCATCGAGCAGCTCAAACAGGCGGAAACGCTACAAGCGCCTGCGGGTCAATCGACCACTCCAGCTGATGCGATGCTCGTGGCAGCCGACTCCAAGTCTTCGGTTTCGGTATCTGATCTTTTTCAGCAGGTCGATGCGGTGGAGATCGAGGCCAAGGTCGCCACCAAGCCACTCTCTCCGGAGAGCACTGTTGCGCTTTACAATGATTACATCGAGGCGGTCTTCACCACTCGCGGCGGCGCAATTCAGACGGTCTCTTTTCTCCAGACTAAAAGCGGCGAGCGTGATGACTACGTATTTAACAAAGGCGGTCTCCTACCAGCGCTTAGCCTGAGCCTAAACTCGGGTGACGGTGAGATTCGAGAGTTCGATCTCGATTACCGTATTGAGCAACAGTCCTCTGATTCTGTCACTTTCGTGCTAGAAAGCAGCGAGGGGCTTAGCATCCGTCGTGAGTATCGCATCGCATCGACTGGCTCCGAGGATGAGCCTTACACGATCGAGCACAGCACCGTCTTCAAGAACAAATCGACCTCCGCGAAGGCCCTCTCGAGCATTTATTTCAATCTTGGCACGGCGCGTCCTATTACCGAGGAAATGATCGGCGTTAACTTTCTTAATGTCGGCTACTTCGACGGCGAAGATGCTGAGTTCATCCCAATCAAAAAGTTAACAGGGGGCAAAGGCTTCCTCGGAATCGGCGCGAGCGATCCCAAGGACGTGATTGCAGAAACGGCTCGTATAGAGTGGTCGTCGGTTAAAAATCAGTTTTTTGCGAGTGTGCTTTCCTCGGGTACGATCGCCAGCGATGTCTTTGTCTACCCAGTCGAAGCCCCATCCGATGTCGATAATCAGCCTGGCCGTCTCGGTATCTCAGGTAGCGTGGGCTACGAAATTGGCACTCTCGCTGCGGGCGAGTCGAAGTCCTTAGATTTCCAATATTTTGTAGGCCCCAAGGAGTTTAAGCGCCTCCAAGCTATGGGGAACGAACAAGACCTCGTCATGCAGTTCGGTTTCCTCGGCTTTTTCAGTAAATTACTACTCGCATTCATGTATTTGATCCACTCCGTCGTCCCGAGTTGGGGCTGGTCCATCGTGATCATGACGATCTGCATCAAACTCCTCTTCTGGCCACTCACGGCGAAGGCTAGCCGCTCGCAAAAGCGCATGGCCTCCATCCAGGGCCCTATGGCGGAGCTCAAGGAAAAGCACAAAGACAACCCGCAGAAGATGCAGCAGGAGACACTCAAGCTCTTTAAAGAGCATCAGGTCAATCCTGTGGCTGGGTGCCTACCCATGCTAATCCAGATGCCAATTTTCCTTGGCCTCTTTTACATGCTGCGCACCGCATCCGAGCTTCGCTTCGAGTCATTTCTTTGGGTTTCTGACTTATCGCTACCCGATACTCAGTTTGAGCTCTCGGGTTTCCCGATCAACATTCTCCCATGATCATGGGTGTGACTATGTTTTTGCAGATGAGTATGATGCCCGTTTCGCCCACGGCAGACCCCATGCAGCAGAAGATCTTCAAGTTCCTGCCCTTCATCTTCTTGATTTTCCTCTACAATTTTGCTTCTGGCCTCGTGCTCTACTGGACGGTGCAAAACATCCTCACCATTATTCAGCAGAAGATCATTAACAGTCGTCCCGATGAGCCACTGAAGCCAGTCGCAGCGGCTGTTGAGACAAAGTCAAAAGGCAAGGGCGGTGCACCTCGCACTAAGCCGAAGCGCAAGTAATTTTATCCAGGCAGTCAATCTATTTGAATTTTCAGCTTTTCAGCATCTAGAATTTCCAGCATTTCACACTTATGTCAGGACACAGTAAATGGGCCACAATCAAACGCGCTAAGGGCGCGGCCGATGCTAAGCGCGGTAAAATCTTCAGTGTGATCAGTAAGGATATCACCCTTGCGGCGCGCGATGGAGGCGGTGATCCCGCGATGAACCCGCGCTTGCGAACAGTCATCGCTAAGGCCAAAGCGGCCAACATGCCCTCTGACAACGTCGACCGTGCGATCAAAAAGGGCACGGGTGAGTTGCCTGGCGTGGTCTACGAAGAACTCGTCTACGAAGGCTACGGTGCAGGGGGTGTCGGTATAATTGTGGAGATCACAACCGATAATAAAAACCGCTCTGCATCAGAAGTTCGCAGCACCATGACTAAAAACGGGGGCAACCTCGCAGGTGTCGGATCTGTCGCCTTCCAGTTTGATCGCAAGGGTCAAGTGATCATCGATTCTGAAAAAATTGGCGAAGAAGCCCTCATGGATCTCGCCCTCGAAGCGGGCGCTGAAGATATCAAGAACGAGGGTGATCACTTTGAGGTCATCTGTCCGATGACTGAGTATGATACGCTATCTCAGGCGCTCGAAGAAAAAGAGATCGAGACTGAGTCTTCTGAACTTGCCTACCTCCCCAATATCATGGTGCCCGTTGAGGATATTGAGACCGCCCGCAAAGTGCTTCACCTGATCGAGAAACTCGACGATCTGGAAGATGTGAAGGCGGTTCATTCGAATATGGACATTGCTGAAGATCTCCTTGGCGACTCGGATGAGTAAATAAGACGTCCTATGAGTCCTAAAAACCACTTGCCAAGTGAATCAATTACATCCATTGTGAGTAGTTTAATTTAACCCTACGAATAAAAATGCTCACCAAGATCATCGCTCTTCTTTCTATTTCAATTTCCTCACTGGTTTTCACTGGCTGCGACGGTCGCACTAGCCAAATGGGACCCAAAGAAGCGAACCTGCTTGGTGTGGCTAAGATCCAAAAAGCGCATTACCAGCCATCAGGCCCTGCGACTTTTTCACTTAGCACGGATGAACTCTACACCCGCAAGAACTTCGGTGGTGACCAAGTTTCTCTGCTTTGGGGTTTGATCACTCTTAAAGATCTAGATAGGGCGATAGGCCATTGGGTAAACGCCTCAATTTTATATTTTTTAAAACCGCCTCAGCAATTTGGCGGTTTTTTTAATGCCTGCTCATCATCTTCGAATTTTAGAGTGGTCGATACCAGTATTAGAGGCTTAGATGTGAATAATGCCCGAATCGAATCAGGAAGTTTTACAAACCGGACGCGAAGCCATGCGTGCGGAAGCCGCGGCCATCGAAATGGCTGCCGCTCGGCTAGACAGTGCATTCACTGCTGCCGTCGATATTATTTTAGCTGCCCCGAGTAAGCTTGTTGTTTGCGGTATTGGAAAGTCTGGTCGCATCGGCGCAAAGCTCGCAGCTACCTTTTCCAGTAGTGGCACACCCTCTGTCTTCCTCCATGCGGCAGAGGCCATTCATGGCGATCTTGGCGTTTACCAGCCCGGAGATCCCACCATCGTTCTCTCCAAAAGCGGTAGCACTACCGAAGTAATCCGCCTGATGCCGCTCTTTCGTAAATTTAAATCACCGATCATCGCTATCGTCGGTAACCTAGATTCCCCCATTGCCGAAGCGGCTGATGTGGTGATCGACGCTAGCGTCGAAAACGAGGCCGACCCGCTCAACCTTATGCCGACTTCTAGCTCCACAGTGAGCCTTGCAATCGGCGACGCCCTCGCGGCAGCACTGGCCAAGGCACGCGACTTTACGGCCGAGGAATTTGCTACTTATCACCCTGGTGGGCAGTTAGGGCGTAATTTGCTCATGACAGTGGGGGAGGTCATGCACCCAGTCGAGGGGATTGCCTGCGCTCAGGTCAGCGAGACTGTGCGCGAGATTGTTATTCGCATGACAGAGGCTCCCTTAGGGGCAGCCTGTATCGTCTCGAAAGACGGCGTGCTTGAGGGTATCCTCACAGATGGTGACATCCGTCGGATTCTCTCAGAGGAAGGTGACATTTTAGCCAAAAAAGTCGGTGCTTGTATGACCGCCGCGCCTATTTCAACCCAGCTGAACATGAGTCTCGGTGAGGCCGTTCGCATCATGGAAGAGCGTCCGTCGCAGATTTCGGTGCTTCCTGTGGTCGACGAGCAAGATGGTAAATGCCTTGGTTTGCTCCGCCTGCACGACATTTATCAGCCTAGTTTTTCCTAGAAAGAGTAGTCAGTTGCTACACTTCAGCTGGCAGCGTGAGGGTATGATCTACGACTTCCTACCTTCGTCGTATTCGAAGTTTTCTAAGATGGTCACGATCTCGTCGCCCTTGTTGAAATGACGCACAGTATTCCGTCGTTCTAGTAGCTTACTGCTCTCTAAGCTATGCTGCAGCGATCAAGAATGAATAGCTCTGGCTAGCGGACATTTTTCAGCCGCATGATACGATTACACAGGGCACGCATAGGCATGGGCTTCCCGCAGTTGGCACCAGGCTATTATTTTTTCTTCGCAGCTTTCTTTGCCGCCTTTTTTACGGCCTTTTTCTTAATCGAGCTAAGCTGCTCTAAAATCTGATAATTGCGCTGTACCATCTGACTGGGGTCTTCGAGGAGACCGGCTGCGATACGTGCGTTGTCGAGTAACTGTTGGCTAATGAGGCCGGCTAAGTCTCCATTGCTGCCATGAAGGGCTGCTAGGTTCTTGACCAGTGCGTGGCGTGGATTGACTTGCAACTTGACGGGAGGCTCACCGCCCATACCTGGCATTTCTGCACCGCCTGCTTTTTGTTGCATAGCTTTCATCATCTTACGCATTTGAGCGGTCATCTGTTTGTCGGCATTGACGATCATGGCTGGGCTACCAACGAGGCGCTCGCTTGCAGAAACTTCACTCACTTCGTCGCCAAGCTTTTCTTTAATGAAGGCGCAAAGCGCTTCGGACTCGCTGGCTTCGAGTGCTTCTTCTTTATCGGTTTCAGTCTCGGGTGCGATAGCGTCGAGATCGATCTCTTCATTATCCGCGGAAACGAAATTCTTTTCCTCGAAGGCGCGCGCATGGTTCATGACAAACTCGTCAATTGGCTCGTAGAGGTAAAGCACCTCGATCTTACGCGCCTTAAATGCCTCGATGTAGGGGCCACTCTCAATCGCTGCGCGGCTGGGACCAAACAAGTAATAGATCTCTTTTTGGCCTTCGGGTGCACGAGAGAGGTAATCGGCTAGGCTGGTGTTGGTGCCTTCTTCGGTGTAGGAGGATTCGTAGCGAAGGAGCTTGAGCAGCTGATCGCGGTGAGTAAAATCAGTGGTCACACCCTCCTTGAGGAAGAGACCGAAACTACTCCAGAAATCGTTATACACTTCGGGCTCTTTCTTGGCCTTTTCTTCGAGTGTTTTGAGGAAGCGCTTGGTGATGACCTTGTTCAGTTTTTGAACTAAGGTGCTGTCTTGCATCGACTCGCGGGAGATGTTTAGCGGTAGGTCGGCGCTATCGACGACGCCACGAACGAAGCGCAGCCAGTCGGGAAGGAGATTCTTCGGCTCGCTGTCGATGAGCACTTTGCGGCAATAGAGGCCTACACCAGGCTCCATACGACCAAACCCGAAGCCTTCCATATTCTCAGTCGGCGCGTAGAGGACGGTGTTGATTTCGAGGGGTGCATCGGCGTTAAAGTGAAGCCAAAAGCGAGGCTCGTCGAAGGCCTTGGCCTGAAATTTGTAGAACTCTTTGTATTCTTCTTCAGAGACGTCGCTCTTACTTTTTAGCCAGATCGCACCGATGGTGTTGAGTTTCTCGCCGTCCACCAAAACGGGGAATTGAACGAAAGCGGAATACTTTTTTATGATCTCTTCGATGCGATCCTTCTTCGCAAAGTCTTTATACTCATCCTTGAGCGAGATCACGACGCGAGTGCCGCGACGTTCGCCCTCGACTTGCTCGATCTCGTAAGCGCCTGATCCATCGCTCGACCAGCAGTAGCACTCACCCTCGGTCTGCCAAGTGCGGGTGTAGACCTTGACCGAATCGGCCACCATGAAGACGGAATAGAAGCCGACGCCGAATTGACCAATGAGATTATCATTACGCTCACCGCTTTCTTTGAGTGCGGTGAGAAAGGCTTTTGAGCCAGAGTGGGCGATAGTGCCGAGGTTTTCGATCAACTCATCACGAGTCATGCCTATACCGAAGTCGCGAATAGTAATTTCGCCGGCTTCCTCGTCAGAGGTGACTTGAATTTCAAGGTCGAGGTCAGCATCGAAGATGTCGGCATCTTTTTGTGCGACTTGGTTGTGCCGCAGCTTTTCGGTGGCGTCGGACGCATTCGAGACGAGCTCGCGAACAAAGATCTCTTTGTCGGTGTAGAGGGAGTGAACTACAATATCGAGGACTTGTTTAACCTCGGCTTGGAATTCGTAGCGTTCAGGTGCGGGTGTGCTTGTCATAATTGGTTGGTGCTAGAAATTGGAATTAAGAATTTAAATAAACATATTAACGGAATTGGTTTTGTTCCGCGTGAAAGTGGTAGCTGGCAGTTGCAAGATGGGCGCAGACTTCAGCTTGATCGATATCGTGCGTGCGGCAAAGGTCTTGGAGTGAGTCAGCGTGGTTACGAAGCTCCGTGTTGATGAGGCCAAGTAAGATGTGAGGATCGATACGCTGGAACTGACTCCAATCCATCGTTCGTTTACTCGGAAAGTTCTTCGGCGGCTTCTTCGGGCAAGCCGAGGAAGACCAGTTCGTTAGCGAATGAGGAGCCACTGGTATAGGCGGCGTAGCGAGCAAGAAAGTCTTCAGCCTGCTTTAGTTCCTCATTGTCGCTGGCGATCTCGGGTACGGTCTTGTTTGCAAGATAGACGAAGATGCCTATGCCATCGGAGGTGAGCATGGGCGAGACATCGCCGGACTGCATGCCTTGAGCCATTTGAAGGGCACTGCGGCTTAGCTCGCGCGGAGCCTCTTGTACGGAGAAGGTATCAAAGGAGGCAGTGCCAAGTCCAAGGGCTTTGGCTGCTTCGTCAAAGTCAATGCCTTCGACGATCTTAGTTTTTAGTTCTGCTTGGAGGCTTTCGCCCTTTTCGTTGAAGAGGCGGCGTTTTTCGTCAGTCTTGTAATCGTTGGTGACCTCGGATTGGACGGCTTCGAACTCAGGGATTTCGGGCGCTATTCTGCCTTCGTAGAGGAGCACGGAAAAGCCGCCATCAACGGCATAGGCGTCGGAATAGTAACGATTGCCACCGAGTTTGAAAGCAGACTCCAAGAGCTCAGAGGAGAGTGCACGCTGGCTCGCGCCAGCAAGCGTGTAGGGCTCGATCTCGGTAAGGCTGAGGTTCGAATCGTTGAGCAGTGCAACAAAGGCAGCAGAGTCGCGCTTGATCTCGTCGCGGTAGAGGGTGTAAGCAAAGCCTTGCGCAGCTTCGTTGGCCATGCGAGTTTCTTGTTCGATCAGGTAGCTTTGAGTGACGGCTTCGCGGACATCGCTGAAGGTGATCGTATCTGCCTGTTTCGGCATTTCTGCTTCTGCGCCTGCGACCGACTCAGCAGGCTCGGGCTTAGTCGATTCGTAGTCGGTTACGAAGCCATCTTGCTTGGAGATGAAGTGTTCGCGGAGTTCAGCCTCGGTTGGTTCGGGAACTTTTTCTACATAACCTTCGAGGTCAAAGAACACGTAGCTGGCTTTGATGCGTTCGGGAATTTCGTAGCGAAGTGTGTTGGCATCATAATACTCGCGGAGTGCAGTTTCCTCTGCGGTGATCTCAGGCATGAAGTCAGCGTAATTGAGTTCGGCAGTGACTAAATTCAGCTCAGTCGCATTGCGCTGAGTCTGAGCGATTGCTTCAGATGGCAGTAGGTAGCCGGGTCCGGACAGGACGGAGCCTATTTGGTTGATGCGGTAATCTTCTTCCAGGACGACTATGAAAAGGCCTTGGGGTGTGCCTGGGTTGGACTCAATACTGTCAACAAATTCAGTGTAAGCGTCGGCACTAAATTCGCCGTTGTCACCGCGAAAGGCATCTTTGGTCGTAATGTAGTCAGCGAGTGTCTCTTGGCTAGGGGATGGCACACCAATTTCTCCAGCGAGGTGGAGTAGGGCGATGCGGCTGGTCAGCTGGTTTTGAAACTGCTCGTCGCTGCGGATCTGTTGACCATTGAGAAAGGCGCTAAGCCTTACTTTCTCGATGATGACTTCGCTCTCACGAGGTGAGTTTAAGTCGATGCCGTAGAAGAGATTTTCTTCGTAGCCACTAC
This sequence comes from Opitutaceae bacterium BACL24 MAG-120322-bin51, assembly GCA_905182465.1. Taxonomy (GTDB): domain Bacteria; phylum Verrucomicrobiota; class Verrucomicrobiia; order Opitutales; family Coraliomargaritaceae; genus Thalassobacterium. The sequence goes on from CAJJBI010000001.1 coordinate 39,807, forward strand.
GGTCGGTCGTGCATCCAGGTGTGGCGCCAATTGTGAAGACAAAAGCGACGATGATAAGAGCCAGTAGGGACAGGAAAATCCAGCGTCCATGACGAATGAGGTGGTGTTGAATCCAAGAGATCATGAGGTGTTAAAAAGCGGTGAAGGTTAGGTGCCCTTAGTTCCCTGTCAACCTATTGGTTACACTCTCTCTAAGTCATTTTATCGCAACTTGGCCAAATTAGTCAGTATCCTACTAAATTTAAGGCAGTGTCGTAGCGTTGACAGGCACGATGACCGCCAACTTCCCGAAAGCTAATGGCGAACAATCTTTAGCTGAAGTCTTTATTCAAAAGTTGCATGTCCCCCATTTAGTGGACACACATAAAGTTAGCCCACAAATAGTCTAACTGCGAAAAATTAAATTCGCGGTGGCTGCTATTTTATTATATGTCGACAGCTCCTAAGATTAAACACGTCCACTACGACGAAACCTGCCCCATCATGGATCGCGAGCAGATCGATACGCTGATCTTGGGTGACGAAGGCAACGCTGATACCACGCTCGCGCGCGAGTTGTTCGACCTTTTTGTGAATGAAAGTGCCGCTAAGCTCGAAGCGCTGCCCGCAGCATGCGCACAAGGCGATCTCTTAGAACTCCGTAATATCGTGCATTTTATAGTCGGTAGCGCGTGTCATCTTGGTCTCGTCCGTCTAGCTGCCTTTTACCGTGCCATCGAGCGTGCGGTTGACGAGCAACAACTGACCGACATCGCAGAAGTCGCAGCACCCATTCTCCGTGAGTTTGAACTCGCCCGTGAAGCTTTCCGCGCGGATTTTAACTTTTAGAGACTTCTTTCGCGTCGATGGCAGTCGCGTGTGATTGGAAAGCAATCAATTCCTGCTTCACCACTGGCAACAAAAAGTACACGCCGATTAAATTCGGGAAACACATTGCTAGCAACATACCGTCGGAAAAGTCGGTCACTGCGCCTAGTGAAAGAGCTGATCCGACAACAATGCATGCGCAGAAGAGCAATTGATAGGATAGTTCAGAGAAGCGACTCGTTCCGAAAATTGTCGTCCATGCTTGTTGCCCGTAGTAAGACCAAGAGATCATGGTTGAGATCGCAAAAAGAGTGACTGCTACAAATAATACATAGGGGAACCACGTGATGGCGGACGCGAATGCCTTCGAGGTCACCGTAATGCCGTTCGCACCTGCTAGATTCTCGCCGAAGCTACCAGTGATTACGATGACAAGGGCTGTTAGAGAGCAAACAACGATTGTGTCGATAAAAGGTTCTAGCAGTGCGACGATTCCTTCACTTGCCGGCTTTGAGGTCTTGACCGCAGAGTGGGCGATTGGTGCGGAGCCGATGCCAGCTTCATTAGAAAAAGTGCCGCGTTGGATGCCCACAATCAAGGCACCTATCAAGCCGCCTACGTAGGCATCAGGCGTAAAGGCTTGGCTGATAATCAGTCCAATTGCGCTAGGGATCTCCGTGATGTGCAGCGCCAAAATTGTAAGCGCGCCTAATATATAAGTCAGGCACATTAGCGGTACGAGGCGCGCAGTCACATTGGCGATTCTGCGAATACCCCCGATGATCACCACAGCAACCAGCACTGCAATGACTGCGCCAAAGGCCCAGCGATAATCTGCCAGTAGGCTATCCGCTCCTCCGCTGATCTCAATAAACTGAGAACACGCTTGGTTGATTTGGAACATATTGCCGCCTCCGAGTGACGCGCCGATGCAAAGAACAGCAAAGGTCACGCCAAGAAATTTACCCAGCCTAGCCCAGCCCTGTTCGGCCAAGCCTTTAGTCAAATATTTCATGGGTCCACCATGGACTTTCCCATTCTCGTCAATCTCGCGATAGCGCACCCCAAGTGTGCATTCTGCAAACTTGGTCGTCATTCCCAAAAAGCCGATCATAACCATCCAAAATGCCGCCCCGGGACCACCCTTCGAGATCGCAATGGCCACACCCGCAATGTTACCTAAGCCAACCGTGGCTGAGAGCGCCGCAGTTAGTGCTTGAAAGTGGGTGATCTCACCAGGGTCATCAGGGCAGGAGTATTTTCCCCGCAATGTGCGAAAAGCCAGGGCGAAGGATCGTAGATTAATGAAGCGGAAATAAATCGTCAGGAAAATACCAGCCCCAGCTAGCCAGATTAGAATAAAGGGAATTGCTTGCCCCCCAATGGTGATGGGAGTGAAGAAAATAACTTGGAAAATGCGTTCCGTCCAAGGACCCACGACGTCGTTGATAGTTTGATCGAGCGATTGCTCGACCGCCCAGGACTGTTGGCAAAAAATCTGCATAAGCAGACCAGATAATAGAGGAAAAAATAGTTTAGAATGTCGCATGTGCTCTTTGGTAGATTGCCAAAAGCGTGTAACCATTCGTCATCGGAGCAACGCAAAATAACAATTGTATGGCCTCGAAAATCTGTCGGGGAGTGCTGTGAAATCGAAGAGTTGTTTCGGGGGGAAAGAGGATAAAAAAAAGTAGCTATCGGAGTGACTTTCTTCCCTCGCGCCTTTTAGATCGTGAGATGTCTTTGATTGATCGCTATGTTTTAAAGGAATGGCTTATCGCTTTCGCCCTCACGTTGGGGGTGATCGTCGGTATCCTCATTCTGCAAAACATGTATGACTCGCTACCCGATCTCCTCGATACAGATGCCAGTTTCAAGCAGATACTTTTTTACTACAGCCTAGCCCTGCCCACTTATTTGCCCGCAATTTTACCCATCGCGTTGCTCGTCTCGCTACTTTTTTCACTCGGCACCTTACACCGTAATAACGAGATCATCGCCATGCGTGCATCCGGTGCTGATCTCATGCGCATCAGCCGCTCGCTTTGGGTGGCCGGACTGCTACTCTCTTTACTGCTACTCTATTTGACGTCCTCCGTCATCCCCAAAGCCGTTGAGCAATCTCGCACCTTTTTCGATAACCTTGAGTTCGCCACCGATGAGACTCAGCTCGGGGCCCGTGAAGTTGGCCTGCTTTATAATCTCGGTTTCGATAACCGCAAAGATGGCCGTCTGTGGTTTATGAACCGTTTCAGCGAACGTGCATGGTTGGGGCTAGGTGTGAACGTACATACCCGCGATGCCTCGGGGCAAGAGCTCAGTCGTATCTCAGCTGCCGAGGCTTACTTCGACGATACCCACGGGCACTGGGTCTTCCTTGATGGGCGCGAGTTACTGCTCGACCACGAAACGGGCGACATCCTACGCGCGTTGCCATTTAAAGAAAAGAAATATGAAGACTTCGATGAAGATCCCAGCCTCATGCTTGCACTCTATAAAGAGCCTAAGGAGCTATCGATCAACGAACTAGTTCGTATCATCGATACGCTTCCCCCAGAGGAAAATCCTGCTACTCATGCCTACCTTGTTCGTTTTTATGCACTCTTGGCCGCGCCTTTTAGCTGTCTCGTCGTGGTTGGTATCGCTGTGCCCTTTGCCCTTGCTGGCGTGCGCACCAATCCCATGGTCGGTGTCTCTAAGGCGATGGGTTTTTTCGCTATCTTCTACGTCTTAATGAGTATCGCTTCAATTTTTGGAGAGCGCCAGATCATACCCGCAATGCTTGCTGCATGGATCCCCAATCTCGCCATGCTTGCCATGTCGGCGCACCTCTACGAGAAGGATCTGTAATTTGCGATCTGTGCCCATCCGCGTCGACCAGCGCATAATATTTATGGAAGACACTTTTAACCTCTCGTTGGGTAAGCCTCAAGCCCGACCAGGCCACCCATGGGTGGCACTTTCGGAGCTATCAGGCAACTTGCCCTCCGAACCCTCTGTTGCGACGCTGCTCGACCCCTCTGGCCAGCCTCTCGGTAGTGGCCTCTACGACCCCGCAGATCCTAGCAGCGCGTGGCGACGTTTCAGCCACGCAGAAGGCGCGAACTTCGACGGTGACTATATCGCTAGCGCGATCAACGATGCTCTAGGTCGTCGGAGTGACGACCATTGCCAGCGCCTCATCTCCGGAGATGCCGACTACCTGCCCGGCCTCGAAGTGGAACTCTACGATGGCATCCTTACCATTGCGTCGACCCACCCTTTAGTAGATGCTACCATGGACGAAATTGTTGGATGTTTGAAAGAAGCCTGCGAGCCTAAGGAGATCGTCATCTACCAAAACGGTGTAGCGACTACCCAGAGCGGCCAAAATTTTAAGGCCCGCTGGATCGAGGTCGACGGACTTGCCTACCATGTCGACTTCCTGAAAACAGATAAGCCACGCTTTTTTCTTGATCAGCGCGAACAGCACGCACTCGTTGGCAGTCTCTGCGAAGGCCGTAGAGTAATGGATGGTTACGCCCACGGCGGTGCCTTCGCCCTGCAGGCAGCTCGCGCAGGCGCCGAGCATGTCGTTGCAGTCGACACCTCTGAGGCCTGTATCAAAGCCATCGGCGCTGCCGCGCAGAAAAACAATTGTTTCGTCGAAACGATCGAGGGCGATGTCGCTGCCTTCCTTTTAGAGCGTAGTATCGGTGACCTCGACGCCATCATCCTAGATCCGCCCCACAGCGAGTCATTTGACTCGGCCGCCGTCGAAGCCCTCCACAATTGCGCTTTCCGTTGTCTACCGGAGGGGGGGCTTTTGGCCACCTATTGCCGTTCAACCTCAACTACAGCCGCGGCTTTCGAATCGACCGTCGCTCGCGCAGCCGCAAGGGCTGGCCGCGAAGCGCGTATCTTCGCCCGCACTGCTCAGCCCTTTGATTTCCCCGTATTGCTCAATCTACCTGAGAGCCGCTATCTCAAAGGTTTGATTTTACAGGTGGAGTAGGACCCTGATAAATTTTCGCTTTGCGGCTTTGACCTCTTGGCCGAAATCGTTCGCATTGCTTGTATGGAAGTAAACTTTACGAAGCTCGCTGGCGTTTTGACTGGCTTTTCTACGAATCTGAAAAAGGGCGAGCGCGTGCTGATCGATGCCTTCGACATTCCCGAAGCTATGGTCGTGGCGCTGGTGCGTGCCGCCCGTGAGCGGGGTGCAGTCCCTTTTGTCAATATCCAGCGTGCGCGGATCAGTCGCGAGTTGATAAATGATCTCGATGCCGAGCAATTTGAGACCCAGGCCACGTGGGAACTCGCCCGTATGCAGAAGATGGACGCCTACATCGCGGTGCGCGGGTCGGATAACATTTTTGAAATGTCGGATGTCGACCCATCTAAAGTGGGACAGGTTATGAAAGCGATGAAGGCCGTTCTTGATTACCGCGTGAACAAGACCAAGTGGGTCATCCTCCGTTGGCCAACCCCCGCCATGGCGCAGCAAGCTATGATGAGCACCGAGAGCTTCGAGGATTTTTTCTTCCGCGTTTGTACGCAAGACTACAGCCGCATGGCCGAGGGTATGGCCGCACTGGAAGCACTTATGACCGCGACTGACCGCGTGGAACTTAAGGGACCGAATTGTGATCTTCGTTTTTCGATTAAGGGCATCAGCGCCGTGGCCTGTGGTGGTAGCCACAACATCCCTGATGGAGAGGTCTTTTCTTGCCCAGTTAAAGACTCCGTTGAGGGCGAGATTACTTACAACGCGCCGACCGTTTACCAAGGCACCTCTTTCGACCGTATTCACCTTAAATTTGAAAAGGGTAAGATCGTCCACGCCGATGGCACCAACCCTGCCCGCCTCAACGAAATTCTAGATTCCGACGCGGGCGCGCGCTATATTGGCGAGTTCGCCATCGCCTTTAATCCGCACATTCTGGAGCCGATGCGCGACATCCTGTTCGACGAAAAGATCGCGGGTTCCTTCCACTTCACTCCAGGCCAAGCCTATGAGGAAGCTGATAACGGCAACCGCTCGCAAGTGCATTGGGACATGGTGCAAATCCAGCGCCCTGAATACGGAGGTGGCGAGATCTGGTTCGACGGCGAGCTGATCCGCAAAGATGGTCTCTTTGTAAAAGACGAGCTGAAAAAACTTAATCCAGAATATCTACTTGGATAAAATTAGCCGATTTCACTTAGTCTCTGTGCCTAGGCGTGGACTTACTGGCCAATTAATCCGATTAAACGCAGCATTTACTCAAGCCAGCCTAAATTTAGAAGAAATGCATCCAATTCTTTGGCGGTCTGACTAAAATAGGGTTCTCGATTAAAGAATCCATGTCCTGCCTCTTCGTAAGTCTTAAAATCGACATAAACACCTTTTTTCCTGAGGTGCGACGCAAATAGTATCGCGGAATCGTAGGGCACGATTTTATCGTTGGTGCCGTGGAAGATTATAGTTGGGGGACTGTTATTTGCTACATGGTGAAAGGGCGAAAGCTCAACTGGTTCGAGACCTATCTGATCACGTAATTGCCCCTCTTTTGCTTGAATAGCAGCATTGATTAGTTCCAGTTTTTGTAATGCCTTTAACGGCGTATCTAAAAGATTAGAAGGTATTGGCGCCAGGACAGTTGCTGGGTTAAATAGAGCCATTAATTTCGGAGCAGCGGGGTCGTCCACATGAATAGTTCCTAGACTCGCGGCAAGGTGTCCGCCTGCACTACCGCCACCGACGCCGATCCTCGTAGGATCAATTCCTAGCCGATCTGCATTTTCCGTGACATATCGAAGGGCATCCAGAGCATCTTCGACGCAAGTCTTTGCTTGGACTCCTTGACGAGATTTGACCCGATAGTCTGCGACGATACCTACCATCCCACGTTCACTCAAAAGCTCGCAATATTTTACAAATTGTGTAGGGGAGCCGCCATACCAACCACCACCAAAAAAGAAGAGTATTGCTGGGGCTGAAGCATTTGTTTTGGAAGTAATCGTTGGATTAAAAAACCAGATTTTTAAATCATGGCCGTCTACGCTCTTGTAAGTGTGTACGGAATCGCTGTTTATTCTTGGAGGATAGGACTGGGCGCCCTGCGTCAAGGAAACGCTAAGAACGAGAAATAAAGATATTAGTAGTCGGGCGCTCATATTATATGGTATTGTCGGTCATTAAGGTAAAATTTAGCTGAGTTAAAAGGTTCTTATTAAAAACCTATAATAGGTCATCGTGTAAATAGCTCTCAAGTTGCAAATATTTTTTAAGAGCATCAATTGTAAGGCGTATATAGGACTTTCAGCATACACCAAAATTCACAGCAGTATCACATGCCATATAGCACTCCAAAAGGAAGTCGTTAATTTATGAAAAAGTCCCTTGCCAGATGCAGATCTTACGAGCTTCTTTAGTCACTGACCGATGGATAAATCATATCAAGTAATCGCTCGCCGCTGGCGTCCCAAGCAGTTCAATGAACTGGTGGGGCAAGACCACATCGTGCGCACTTTGAGTAACGCCATCGATACCAAGCGGATCGCTCACGCCTACCTATTTGTGGGGCCACGCGGCACGGGTAAGACCAGTACCGCGCGTCTTTTCGCTAAGGCTCTCAATGCTGAAGGCGGTCCTAGTGCGACGCCCGACAATGAATCTGAGACCAGTCAGGCCATTATGAATGGCTCTTGTCTGGACGTGATCGAGATTGACGGTGCATCCAATAACAGTGTCGAGCAAGTTCGCAGCCTGCGCGAGGAGTGTCAGTTCGCCCCCGCACAATGTACCTTCAAAATCTATATAATCGACGAAGTGCATATGCTCTCGACGGCGGCGTTTAACGCCCTCCTCAAGACGCTCGAAGAGCCACCCGAGCATGTTAAATTCTTTTTCGCAACGACCGAGGCACACAAGGTATTGCCTACCATAGTGTCTCGTTGTCAACGCTTTGAGTTCCGTCCAATTTCGGATGCCGTTATCGTCGAGAAGCTCATGCAAATTTGCCAGACCGAGGACATCAAAGTTGAAGCGCCCGCGCTGGTCTCTATCGCTCGCCTCGCCAACGGCGGCATGCGCGATGCGCAGTCGATTCTCGACCAAATGATCTCCTTCTGTGGTAGCGATATCAAGGAGAGCGACGTGCTCGATGTCTACGGTCTCGTCTCTGATGAGCGCATCGGTAAGTTAGCGCAAGCCTTGGCCGCTCTCGACTACGCTGCGATCATCGCTGCGGTCGATGAGTTCGCTAAAGAAGGGCGGGATCTTTACCGTATTTTAGTCGACCTTCAAGCCCATGCACGCGAGGCATTACTCGATGCAATCCAAAATGCTGGTAACTCTAAGATGCTCGGTGTCGATATGAGTACCGAGTCGATCATGCGTATGCTTGACGCGTTGCATCGTGGCGAAGCTTCCGTGCAGCGCGGATTGTCCGAGACGGTGAATTTCGAAGTTGTATTACTCAAAGCGTCTGAAGAGTCACGCTCCCGCGCGATTGACAGCTTGATTAAGCAAGTCAGTGCGGCCTGTGGCAACTCAGACGAAGCGGCTCAAGTCGAAAAAAAAAAGCCCTAGTCATCCCGACGGGTGAGAGCAATACGCTCAAGTTTGACCATGACCAAGCAGAAAGTATAGACGCGCCATCAAGACAGGCTCAAGGGCTTGGACAGGTGCAATCAGAGGGCACTCCACTAGTTTCTGCAGCAGAGCATGGATCTGACCTTTCAACAGCAGCCTTGGACGGTGGGCTAACCGATGAGGAATTTGATACGGTCGACAAAGTGCTCGATCCGATGCTGCTGGGCGAAAGCTCCGCGACAGACCTGGCCATTGCTAAGCCACTGATTTCAGTCGAAGATGCTCAGGCCAAATTGAGCTCTAATATTTTGAAAGTGCTCTCCGAGAAATTCAAGGGTAGCCTTACCCAAGTGCGGTATAAGGAAGAACGGGATCAGATCTTTTAACTAACTTATGGGGTGTCCATTTGTAGGACCCCTGAGTGTGAGTGCAGGTTATTTAAGGTCTCTGGTTGATCGTCCTACAATCAACTCAAGTCCACGGAGGGCTTAGGGAGCTTCTTCAGCGGGTGCTTCATCGCCGATCAATCCGATATCACGACCGACACGACCGACATCGAAAAAGCTGACGTAGATGACAAATCCAAGGAGTAAAATCATAAACGCGCCTTGCAGGTTCTCCATAAATTTTTGCGGTAATGGGCGGCCTATCAGTTTGGAGATTGTGGCGAAGAGCATGTGACCGCCGTCTAGGACAGGAATCGGGAGTAGATTGAAGATCGCAAGATTGACGTTGATCAGCGCCAGCATCCAGAGCAGGTCGATGAAGCCAATCTGTGCCATGCGGGTGAGACCGTGGACGATGCCGACGGGACCGCTCATGTTCTTCACTTTAACGTCGGAGTTTTTGTGAATGAGCGCGTAGAGCGTCATCTTCATGGTCTCGGCGAAGCGGTAGAGCTGTTCGACAGGATTGTAGTGGACGCGCTCGGTCTTGTATTGAAAATCGTAAGCAAAGCCGAAGCGTGGGCTGGTCTCGCCTTCTTTGGTCCGTGGGTGAATGGGGAGTGTCACCTCTTTGCCGTTGCGTTCTACAGTGACGTCGATGCTGCGGTCGCCATGCTTACTTAGATAGGTGTTGAGGAAGGCTCCAGAGATGATGACTTCGCCGTCGAGTTTGATTAGACGGTCCATTGGTTCTAGTCCGGACTCAATGGCAGGCATATCAGGTTCTAGGTGAATGACGATGGGCGCGGAAGTCTCGTCAGTCTCTGGTTCGATCCCGATGTAGCGCATGCGCTCGCTGGAGACGAGTTCGGGGTAGACGGTAAATGCCATGGTCTCGCCGTCTCGGAGGATACCGACTTCGACTTGGCGGCGACCTGCCTCGCCGTCTTCTTTGCCGATGCCTGTGGCGATGGCGTTTTGGAAATACCACCAATCGGGTACGGACTTGCCGTCGATTGAGTCAATGGTGTCTCCAGGGAGTATACCTGCTTCGTAGGCAGGTCCTGGCACGATGGCACCGTCGGCATTACGGATCTCTTCGGCTACAAAGCCGACGCTGGTCGATTTAACAATCTCCCGACCTACACCCCAAAGCACGAGCGATAGCAGAAGGGCGAAGATCAAGTTGAAGACCGCACCCATTACCGCGACGATCATTTTATCGGCGTAAGAAATGGGGGCGAGCTTGTCAGCTTCTTCTTTTCCACCACCTTCGACGCGCCCCATGTCCGCAAGTTGGGGCAGGGAGACGTAGCCCCCGAGTGGCAGCAAGGAAAGACGGAAGTCAGTGCCATTACGGTGCCAGCCGAAAAGACGTGGCCCAAAGCCTATAGAGAAGCGGTCGGCGATGAGGCCGCGCTTCTTAGCAGCAATAAAGTGACCGAGTTCGTGTATGAAGATGGAGAAGCCAAGCGCAAAGAGCGCTAGTCCGATATAAAGGATTGTGGAAAGCATGTTTTGAAAAAGCTGAAACCTGTAGTTAACGAGCTATGTGGGAAGAAAAGGCCTTAGCGGGCTTGGCAAGCTCAGACGCTACGGATTGTGTGCTTGTGCAAGGTCACGTGTCTCGGTGTCGATTTGAAAGAGTTGATCGAGGCTGGGGCTAGACGGTGAAACGACCTGAGTTAGACTATGCTCGATTAGCTGAGGGATTTCAAGGTAGCTGATCTCTTTAGCTAGAAAGCGTTCGACGGCGACTTCGTTGGCAGCATTAAAGATGGCGGGTGCGGCATCACCAGCACGCAAGGCGTTGTAGGCGAGCTGGAGGCAGGGATATTTTGCATATTCGGGCGGTGTAAAGTCGAGGGAGAAGGCTTTGCTAAAGTCAGTACTCGGCATAACGCTGGGCGCACGGTCAGGGTACAGAAGGCAGTGCTGGATGGCAAAGGTCATGTCGGGGGGACTGACCTGCGCGAGTATGGAGCCGTCGATGAACTGGACGAAGGAGTGCACCAAGCTCTGAGGATGAATGACCACTTCGAGGTGATCGGGCTCCAGGCCAAAGAGCCAGTGTGCTTCGATCAGTTCGAGGCCTTTGTTGGCCATGGTGGCAGAATCGACGGTGATCTTTGGGCCCATCGACCAGTTGGGGTGCTGGGTGGCCATCTCGGGGGTAACTTCGGCCAACTCTTTTTTTGGGGTGTCGCGAAACTGTCCGCCAGATGCGGTTAGAATTAGCTTGTCGACTTGCTCGGGGGGATGGCCTTGTAGGCACTGAAAAATGGCGTTGTGCTCGCTATCAGTCGGTAGGAGTCGTACCCCTTTGCGCTTGGCGGCTTCGATGACATGGGCACCGCCGAGCACGAGGAGTTCTTTATTGGCCAATGCGATGTCCTTACCCGCTTCGATTGCGGCGAGGGTAGGGCGCAGACCGGCAACGCCGACAACGGCAACGAGTACGATGTCGGCCTCGGTTAGGGTAGCAAGTTCGGCGAGGGCTTCATTGCCGGAGCTAAGCTGCGTTGTGGCTGGAAACTGGCCTGCTTGTTGGGCTCGAAGGTAAGCTTTTTCGTCTTGGAGGACGGCGTGTGGCACGTCAAATTCGCGGCAGATTGCGGCGAGCTCATTATGGCGGCTTTGCGCAGCCACACCCACGAGCTGAAGGCGGTCCGGGTGGGCACGAAGCACGCGTAAGGTGCTACCACCAATGGAACCCGTGGCGCCAAGGAGGACGACTTTTTTAGGTGTGGTCATCCTAATGGGTGGTCGCGTAAGGGAGTAACCATTTCGATGGTGTTGACTCGTTGCAATGCAACTCGAAAGCGCTTACTGCTTACGCTACTTTTTTGGGAGCTGGACACTAGTAGAGGAAATATTTGAAAAATAAATACCCGAGCGGAGCGGTCAGGATGAGGCTGTCGGTGAGATCAAAAATACCGCCGATGCCAGGAATAATTTTACCCGAGTCTTTGACGTCGGCTTGGCGCTTGAAGGCGGACTCGACGAGGTCGGAGGCGATGGAGGCAACGCCAATAGGGATGGCGATCAGCGCACCGAGCCACCAGCTAAAGCCCGCTGGTACGAGCGTGTGGAAGAAGCCTATTAGAATGACGCCGATGAGCATGGAAAAGCCGATGCCGCCGGCTGCGCCCTCGTAAGTCTTCTTTGGGCTGATTACGGAGAGGGGTGTTTTGCCTAGCTTCATACCAACAAGTAGACCACCGACGTCCGCACATTTGGCTACTGCCACGACCCAGACAGCGAGGAACATACCTGTGGCGGCGGTCTCGCCGTTAGATTCTGCTAGCTTCACGATCTTGATAAGAAAGTGCAACATGAAGGGCACGTAGATAAGGCCGAAGAGAGTCGGCATAAAGCTCCGTAGGCGGCCTGCTTGGAGGTCGAGGCAGATGATTATCAGCGCGATCACGACGAAGCTGAGGACAAAGAGATCATTGCCCGAGTCGATATCGCCCAGGTAGTAGGCGCCGAGGGTGATGATTGCTCCCGCGGCGATGCCTAAGCCTTTCATGGGTTTGAGCCCCATCTTCGTGAAGAGCTGGTAGAGTTCCAGTTGTGTGAGAAAGGCGAGAATCGCGATAATAAATACGCCCGCATGGACGCCGAAGAGCCAGAGCGAGATTGCGAGAATCGACCATAGTGTGGCAAAACTGATTATACGGTGCTTCATAGCTTGTTATGGTTAGTAAAGGTATCGGATGGGTTGAAAAGCTCAGGCTTTTATCTGTTCGGTGGTTTTGCCGTAGCGGCGTTCGCGGGAGGCGAATTCGGCGATCGCAGCTTTAAACTCGGTCTCGTCGAAGTCTGGCCAAAGGACTTTACTAAAATAGATTTCGGAGTAAGCGGATTGGAGGAGGAGAAAGTTACTGAGGCGGCATTCACCTGATGTCCGGATGACGAGATCGGGGTCGGGCATGTCGCGAGTGTAGAGGTATTGGCGGAAGCTGTCGTAGTCGAGGTCGTTTAGGTCGACTTGGCCTTCAATAGCGGCCTGAGCGACAGCTTTGACCGCATCAACTACTTCCGTGCGCGATCCATAATTAAGAGCGAGGCCGAGGGTATATTCGTCGTAATCCTGGGTGGTTTCTTCGGCTTCGTGCAGGAGTGCTTGGATGCGCTCGGGCAGCTCGCGGTAGCGACCGACGACGCGAAGGCGGATCTTGCGCTTGATTAGCTCGGAAATTTGTTCTTTGAGGAAACGTTCGAGTAGCTCCATGAGAGCCAAGACTTCTAGCTTTGGTCGGTTCCAATTTTCGACGCTAAAAGCGAAGAGTGTAAGGTTTTTTACGCCGTTATCTTGGGCTGCTTTGATTATGGGTTTGACCGCTTCGGCACCACGGCGGTGCCCTTCGATGCGTGGGAGTTTGTGCTGCTTTGCCCAGCGACCATTACCATCCATAATGATGGCGATGTGTTTAGGGGTGTTTGCGGCGGTCATGTTTCTGTCTAAGTCGAATCTCTTGTTGTGTGTTTGGAATGAATTTGATCGCTGGATCTTCAGATATTCCACATGAAAACGCTTGGACAACTCTGCGCAAGGGTAGAGCGCTGTGTATTTTAGCGATTCAGCTTCGACATTTGCGCGCGTGATCAGGACGGATTATGATCTACAAGTGGAGCTCGGAGTGGAAAATAAGCGGAGGCCATCGCAGCTACCATGCTTGCGAGTAAGGCTAGATTTGAAAGTCGCTACCGCCGGTCATTTCGTGGAGACCACATTCACGCTTGAGGCCACCGAAACGAGTGTCTTCTTGAGTCATGCCTTCGCCTAATTTCTTCGTACTATGCCAGTCGCCGATGGAGACGTAACCTTGATCCCAGAGTGGGTGGTAGGGCAGGCTATTTTCAGTAAGATACTGATAAATGTCGCGGTCGCTCCAGTCGATAATTGGGTAAATTTTCGTTACTTTGTTTTGTGCTTCGACTACACTGCGCTTTCCGCGAGAGCTAGACTGACTGCGACGGAGGCCAGAGAGCCATGCAATGGCGCCGAGTCCTTGCACGGCTCGGTTCATCGGTTCGACTTTGTTGATTCGATTGTAGCGTTGGATCCCATCAATGCCTTGCTCCCAAAGCTTGCCGTGGAGGGCTTCTTGCTGAGCGGCTGTTTGCAGTGGAGTATATGTTTTGAGATTGAGCTTGAGACGTTCGGTTAAGCTCGCGGCAAAAGTATAGGTCGATGGAAAGAGATAGCCAGTGTCGACGAAGATCACTGGAATTTCAGGTATTTGCATCGTAACGAGGTGCAGCATGACGGCACTTTGCACACCAAAACTAGTGGTTAATACGAGCTGGTCGCCGTAGGTTTCATGAGCCCACCGCACACGCTCAGTCGCGGAAGCGATCTCTAGATCAAACTCCTTCGCGGCGGGTTTTTGTGCGGTTTCTATCCGGCTCATACACTTAATCTTTGGTTCTTGAGTCAGAAAGTCAAGAATGTAGTTTATGGGAAGAAGGAAGTTAATCTATCGAGGCGCTTCTCGTAGCCATCATCGCTGGTAGTTTTGTATTCGACGCCTTTTCGTCTAAGTATAGATAGCCGCCGCATCAATACAGGACTCCAGACTGCGCACTCGTACACAAAAAGGCCCCGCCTGTGCCGTATTAGTGGGAGTTCTTAGCCTTTTGTGTCTAAGGTGAGTGCTTTCCTCGTAGATTTTTGTCTTCCGGTTGACGGCAGGACAGCCATCTACGTGGGTCAAGCTCTCGATTGCTAAAGAGTAAAGGACAGATTCTCCGTTAAGTCTCGAACACCGCAGGGTTAAATGTAACTTACATTAAGCCGCCTGAGAAGCAACTGGAAATATAATCAATTGCTCCAAGCTAGCTGGACAAGCTCTCTTGAGCAGGCAGAATGGATATTATGAAGATTATGCCGCAAGAGATTATTGCCCACAAACGCGATGGATTGCCTTTAAGCCGCGCGGAGGTGGAGCAGTTTGTTTCGGGTGTCGTTTCCGGAGATTTCAAGGATTACCAATCGAGTGCTTTATTGATGGCTATTTTACTCAAAGGGATGACTCCCGAAGAGACGGGTTGGTTGACAGAAGCGATGATGCGCTCAGGGAAGATCATCGAATTGCCCGAAATTACCCGTCCGAAGGTCGATAAGCATTCCACTGGAGGGGTCGGCGATAAAGTTTCGCTCATTCTTGTCCCCCTCGTAGCGGCCTGCGGACTCTGCGTCCCGATGATGAGTGGACGCGGCCTTGGCCACACGGGAGGTACGCTCGATAAGCTTGAAGCCATCCCTGGGTTTCGTACGGATCTGACAGATGCCGAATATCGCGCACAGCTCGCTTCGCTTCACCAAGCCATGATCGGTCAGTCCGCTGACATCGTGCCTGCTGATCGTAAACTCTACGCCCTCCGCGATGTCACCGGCACAGTTGAGAGCATCCCGCTAATTTGCAGCAGTATCCTTAGTAAAAAAATGGCCGAGGGCATCGACTCACTCGTGCTCGACGTGAAATGTGGACTTGGTGCATTTATGAAGACCGAAGTCGAAGCGCGCCAACTGGCAGAGTCTCTGGTGGCGATCAGCACCAGTATGGGTAAGCCTACTAGCGCAATCTTGACACGCATGGATGAGCCTCTTGGCCATATGATCGGTAACTCTCTCGAAGTTATTGAGGCGATCGATTGCCTTAAGGGCAAGGGCCCTGCCGATTTAATGGAAGTCACTTATGCTCTCTGTGCTGAAATGCTCATTCTAGGCGGGATCCAATCGACTCAAGAAGGTGCAATGATCGCATTAAAGAGTGCGATCGACTCGGGGGCTGCGCTTGAAGGCTTTCGCGCGCTCATCGAAGCACAAGGGGGCGATGGAACAGTGGTTGATAATTATAACTGCCTGCCGCGGACAGAAAACACAAAGGACATCGTCCTGAACAACGATTCTACGATGTATGTTGAAGGTCTCGACGCACGTAGCTTCGGCGATGCCGCTTGCATACTTGGTGCTGGGCGTGCGAGCACCGACTCGATCATCGACCCCGCTGTCGGCATCGAAATCTTGAAAAAAGTTGGCCAAGCCATCCAACCCAATGAGGCGATTGCTCGCATCCATTATCAGAGTGTAGATACGCTAGAAGCCGCCGAAGCGCGGCTTGAAAAAGCAATTAAACTTTCCGCCGAAAAGCCGGTAGTGACGTCGCTCATTATCGATCGAATTAGCCATGATAAATGTTAAGCGTTCAATCAGCGCGCCGGTGGGCAAGCCGACCAAGCCTCCTTGTCAGGTGCAAAGCTCATTGGTGCTTGTACCCCATTTAAATAATGAAAGTGAACTAAGATTACACTATGATACTCCCAAAAATACCTCAAGAGCTCACAGATTTTAAACCAGAGATCGGGCTCATTCTTGGCTCCGGCCTCGGCTTTTTTGCCGACGACCGCATTGAAGTAGTCGGGCGCTTGCCTTACGGGGATATTGAAGGCTTTCCTGTTTCCACGGTGCAGGGGCATGTTGGCCAATTTGTTTACGGCACAATCGAAGGTAAGCGTGTGATCTGTATGCAAGGTCGCTTTCACTTCTACGAAGGCTACACCATGTCTCAGGTCACTTTGCCCATCCGTGCGATGCATCAGATGGGCGTCCGCACACTCTTTGTGACCAATGCCGCAGGTGGCATCAATCTCGACTTCGTGCCGGGCAACTTCATGTTACTTAGTGACCATATCAACGGGCTAGGAACCAATCCCCTAATCGCATGGAAGGGAAGTGAGGGCGTCCAATTCCCTGATATGACTGAGGTCTACGATGGCGATCTTCGTGCAAAGATTCGCGACTGGGCGAAGGCCCATTCAGTCGATCTAAAAGAGGGCGTCTATCTCGCCACGACGGGTCCTAGTTTTGAAACACCTGCTGAGGTGCGTGCCTTTGGCATCCTTGGAGCGGATGCAGTCGGCATGTCCACTGTTCCCGAAGCCATCGTCGCGCGTAAGTTTGGCATGCGCGTCATTGGCATTTCCTGCATCACTAACGCCGCTGCCGGTATCTCTAAAACTGAACTGACGCACGAAGAAGTTACTGAGACTGCCGATAGCGTTCGTCCGCAGTTTGCAGATTTGCTCGCCGCTGGGGTGAGCCTCGCTTAAACTGAGCTAAATTTATTGTAACTTTGAAAAGCACGAAAGACGCGGAAGCTATGAATCGTAAATACACTAGATTTCCGCTGTCATCATTTTCGAATATTTATCGTTTTTAAGTAGTTAAAATTATATAACCAAGCCATCTACATCATGACTACCGATCTATCCACTCATCCGCTTGTCCAGCACTATTTGACGATCCTTCGTGATCGTTCAACCCAAGCTTCTGAGTTTCGTCGAAGCTGCAAAGGTATTACCGAAGTGATCATGGTCGAAGCGGCCAAGTTACTAAGTCTAGATGCGATTCAAGTGCAAACGCCACTTGAGATTGCGGATGGATCTAAGCTTTCCCCTGGCGTCGTTTTCGTTCCGATACTTCGTGCGGGTCTGGGTATGCTCGACCCTGCTATGGGGATCATCCCTGGTTCTAGTGTGGGCTACATCGGGATGGAGCGTGACGAAGCTACCGCGGAGGCAAAGTGCTACTATGCCAAGATGCCCGACCTCAGCGCCAGCACGCAGGTGTTCGTCCTAGATCCCATGCTCGCCACCGGCGGCTCAGCTGCACAGTGCGTCGAGCAGATCAAAGCCAAAGGCGCTAAGAAAGTGAACATGGTCTGTATCATCGCCGCCCCCGAAGGCATTGCCGCCTTCGAAGAAGCACACCCCGATGTTACCATCGTCGCAGGAAAAATTGACAGGGAACTTAACGATCAGAAATACATCCTCCCTGGGCTAGGTGACTTCGGAGATCGCTTGTTCAATACGTGATGAGAGAAGGTCTTGATAGAGCAACAGCACTAGTCACCCTGTAGCACATGCAGGTTGGCCATCGAGATGCCGCTAAGCATGGCACCGACGATGCCGAGGAAGCCTTGGTCAGTGCCGGCTAGGTAGAGATTCTTTAGGTGGGTGCGGCCGTCTTTGATTTTGTTGGGGGCACCGTAGATTGCGCCGTTTAGGTGACCCGTATATTTACGCACGGTGCGGGGGGTGAACATGTCCTTAGCTAGACGGTGATCTTCGAAATTGAGATTGTTTTTGGGCTTAGGTAGCAGACCGAGAGTGACTTTTTGTAATTCGTCATACCAATGAGACTTTTGCGCAAGATAGTCGTCTTCGTTGAGAGCGCACCATTTGTCGTGGTTAGCCATGGCGGTGACGCGAAGGAAGCCTTCGTCGAGTTGGCGATCTTCGCCATATTGGTAGTTGTTGGGGAAGCAAATAACGCCACTGGTTGGGTCGACGAGCTCGTCTTCGACGCGAGCATAGCGAAAGCGTTCGGCGGTGTTAAAAAAGATAATGGTGTCATCCCAGCCGAATTCGGTGGGTTGTTTATCTAATACGGTGATGGTTTCGGTGAAGCTGAGATGGCCAATATTGTCGGATTCGGCGTCGACGGGTTGATCAGTGCAGAGACGGGCGGTCTCAACGGCTCCAGCGGTGGAGATGATCTTGTCAGCAGTGATTGTGGCGCCGCTGTCGAGTTCGATGGTGGTGGCTTTATCCCCGCTTGTATGGATCTTTTGGATACCACATTTCATTTTGCGGATACCGCCGAGGCTGCGGTACTTATCTTGAAGAAGTTTCACGATCACGCGCACGCCGTCGAGTGGTCGGGCGAAGCCTTCGAAAAAGAGGGAGCGAAACATGATGGCGAATTGGCCATAATCCATATCATGCTCTTGTGCGCTGCCATAATACATGACGGGGCAGAAAATCATGTCCTCCAGCAGTGGGTCGGATATGTGACGCTGCACGGCTTTACGGGCGGAGGAGGGCATAGAGCCGAGATTAAAGGCGTCGAGGGTGCGGACTTCTTCGGCTAGGGCGAGGAAACCGTCGATTTGCTTGGGGAAGGCGCGGGCGACTTCGGCCTCGAAAAAAGCGAATTCGTTGTTGAATCCGAGTTGGCAGTCGGGGAAGTGAATGCGTGAGCAATTCTGTGGGCAGAGGTCGAGGGCATCGTAAGGGATACGAAGTTGGCGTAGCAGCTTGGTCAGAGGAGTTCCCTTGGTGCCTTTGGGCACATAGTTCGTCATGGCGTGTAGGCCTACATCGAACTTACGCCCTGCCTGGCTGTAAAAAGAGTTGAGTCCGCCTGAGGCATTGTGGCGCTCTAGGATGATGACATTCTTGCCAGCAAGTGCTAGGCGGATGCCCGCAGCGAGGCCAGCCATACCAGCGCCGATGATGACGGTTTCGTAGTGTTGCTGATCGAGGGAGCTTGGCATCAGAGAGTGTCTTAGAGTGGAGGGCAGTGCATTGTCGTTACCTAAATGGCAGAAATGACAGAGTGGCCATCCAGATACAACGAAACACAGACAAGATGCCTGTGCTACGTGGGTGATACTACTTGAACCGCGAAAATTTACTTAGCGTTGAACTTCGGTGTAAGGTAGTCCGAGCAGCTCTTGAGAGAGGCGAGTTCGGGATAGTCTTCTTCAGGAACTTCGATCCCATGCTGCTTGCGCAGCTCCATCACAATGTCGAGGAAGTCCATGGAATCGAGGTCCATTTGGTCGCGGAGATTCACTTCAGGCTTTAGGCCAGTGGTGTCTTCGTCGGGCGCGATTTCGTCAATAATGTCGATTACGATCTGTTGTACTTGGTCTTCGGTCATGGTTATAAGATGGCTAATAAATGATGAATGATACTTAAAAGGGCGACTAATCTTCAAATTTCTTTAGGATGAGAGCAGAGTTGATTCCAAGCATACCAAAAGAGTTGTTGAGGATAACTTTGACGGCGTCAACCTTGCGGGGCTCGTTTATGACGAGATTTGCAAGGGCGCACTCGGGGTCGAGGTCTTCGACGTTGATGGTAGGGTGGATGATGTTATCCTGAAAAGAAGGCAGGTTGCCTGCTAGCTCGAGGGCTCCAGCGGCACCCATACAGTGACCGATGTAGCTCTTAGTGTTGTTAATGTAGGTAGTGGGGCAATCGCCAAAGACCTCAGCGATGGCTTTCATCTCCTGAATATCACCCATCGGGGTAGAGGTTGCGTGAGTGTTGACTATGTCGACCTCGCCCGCCTCGATGCCTGCCACGGCTAGAGCTTGGTGCATACATTCGGCCTGACGTTCGGGATTGGGCAGGACGTAGTCGG
This sequence comes from Opitutaceae bacterium BACL24 MAG-120322-bin51, assembly GCA_905182465.1. Classification (GTDB taxonomy): domain Bacteria; phylum Verrucomicrobiota; class Verrucomicrobiia; order Opitutales; family Coraliomargaritaceae; genus Thalassobacterium. Next base: position 59,782 of record CAJJBI010000001.1, read on the forward strand.
AGGCGTCCGAATTAATGCGGTAGCCAATGATCTCAGCCATAATGTTGGCGCCGCGAGCTTGCGCGTCCTCGAGGCGCTCCAGTGTGTAGATGCAGCCGCCTTCGGAGACTACGATACCGTTGCGAGTCTTATCAAAGGGGCGACTGACTTTGTTTGGATCGGTCTCGTGGGTGCCGAGCGCGCCTTGGCTTTTGAAGCCCGCGAAGATGCCGAAGGACTGGATGCTTTCGGATACGCCACCCGCTAAAGCAAAATCGACTTCGCCGAGGCGTAGCATTTGCAGGGCTTGGATCAGGCCAGCGTTACCTGCAGCGCAGGCAGCGCCGATTGTGTAGTGCGGCCCTGTGATGCCAGTATTAATTGTGATTTCGCCCGCGGGGTTGTTGGCCACGGTGCGGGGATTGTGATGGTGCGTCCAAAACTTGGTGTCGTAGTCGAACTTCGAGATGTTGTAGACCTCGTTTTCCGTTTCTACATTTCCATGCTCAGTCGTGCCGACGTAGACGCCGATTCGACTCTTGTCATAGTTTTCAAAGTCGAGTCCGCTACTCGCAATCGCTTCGCGCGCCGCGTAGATAGCGATGCTGCCTGCGCGGGTGCCGACGCGAAGTTCCTTGCGGGTCTGGTGCTTTTTAGGGTCGAAGTCGCAGACGCCTGCAGGCACTTGACCGATGGCTCCTTTAGGCCCCATGTAGCGCATGTCTATCATCTGGATACGTGCGACCCCATCGAGAAGGTTCTTACGATATTCTTCAAGTGAGTTGCCGTTGGGCGAGGTCAGGCCGACACCTGTTATGACGATGCGTGATTGATGCATGGAAAGCGGTATTGGATACCACGTGAAGCAGTGAAACTGTCAATAGTGTAAAAGTTTTGCTTTGGGGCAAATGCAGATCCGGTATTTTGGCTAATCGTTGTTTTTTTTTTGCAATGTGAAATGCTAAGCTCATCTTGAACTAAATGAACGTATTAGTAGTCGGAGGAGCAGGTTACATTGGTAGCCATTGTGTGCGTCAACTCGTCGCAGCAGGGCATCGCCCTGTTGTCTTAGATAATCTGGTATTCGGCCACCGATCCGCGGTCAGCGCGGAAATACCGTTCTATGATGCGGATCTGGGTGACCAAGAGATCGTGGGACAAATCCTGCGTGATGAGTCGATCGAGCTAGTCATGCATTTTGCTGCCTTTGCCTATGTCGGCGAGTCGGTCACTGAGCCTCGAAAATACTACGAGAACAATTTTGTCGCTACGCTCCGCCTCCTCGAGACAATGCTGGATAACGGAGTCAAAAAATTTGTTTTCTCTTCAACCTGCGCGACTTATGGCGAACCGCAGTCGCTTCCTATCGTAGAGACGCTGCCACAAGCACCGATCAACCCCTACGGACAGACCAAGCTAGATGTGGAAAATTGCCTCAAATCTTTTGCCCATGCTTACGGCCTCAGTTTTGCCGCATTTCGTTACTTTAACGCCGCCGGCGCAGCAGAGGACGGCACACTCGGCGAAGACCACCAACCAGAGACGCACCTAATTCCCCTCGTGATCGACGCGGCTACGGGTCGCCGCGATCATATCAAAATATTCGGCACAGATTATGATACGCCTGATGGCACTTGTTTGCGCGATTACGTGCATGTTGACGATCTTTCGCGTGCGCACATTGCCGCTTTTGAAAAGCTAGAGACTCCTGGAGCGAGTTATTTCTACAATCTTGGCACAGGCCGCCCCAATTCTGTTCGCGAGATCATTGATGCGGTCGAAGCCGTGACTGGCCTCAAGGTGCCCGTAGTCGAAGACGGTCGCCGCGCGGGAGATCCACCCGCACTCTACGCCGACTCTAGCAAGGCGCAGGATGAGCTGGGATGGGAGATTAAATTCACCGAAGTCAAAGATATCATCGAGACCGCTTGGCGCTGGCATCAGGCCAATCCCGATGGCTTCGCAGACTAGTATATTTTTCGCCATGGACTTGCGCGAGCAAACCACTGGCGTGGATGCCAGCTTCAACGGTTCACGTCCTAATAAAGCGATATGCTTGAACCTCTTAATCGATGGATTAGTCGATAATTGGTGGTTGATTCACTGCTCTAACTAGAACATTTGTTTGAACTTTTGTCGCGTTCTGGCTTCTTACACCATCTACGTCCATGCTTGATCGCCATTACAAATTTTTACTGCCCTTATTTATTATCACGGGGATTCTTTCTGCCGAGGATGCAGAATTGCCTTTACGGGCAGCCATCGCGTCGGCGCTAGAGCATAATCTGGACCTACGAATTGCTACTTATGCACCTGCCAATGCGCTTGACTCCGTTGCGATCGAAGAAGCTAAGTTCGACCCATCGCTCTTTGCTAGGGCTTCCCTACAAGAGCGAAAATCAGCGGCTCGAAGTAGTGCATTAGATGATGATGTTGTACCCGAAAGTGAAAACCGTCGCGCGCAAGCGGGGATAGATAAGCGCTTTTCAACAGGTGCGACCATTACCTTAGATTCTTCTACTACCCGAAGCTCTTCTAATAACAACGCTGTACGTAATCCGGACTACGGCAGCAATGTGGGCCTATTAATTCGCCAGCCACTGTTGAAGGACGCTTGGTCGACCGTCAATCTCGCCCCGCTAGCTCGGGCTAAAGTTACAGCCGAGCGCTCCCTATTCGAGCTGCGCTCCGACGTGCTAGACCTTGTACTTAATACCGAGATCGCTTATTGGAATCTCGTCTATACTCGCGCTGATAAGGCCTTGACCGCCTCAAGTATGGCCCTTGCGAAAAATCTCCTCGAGGAGAACGGCGAGCGCAAACGTCTTGGCCTCGTCACTCCACTCGAAGTGCTACAGGCTGAGGCTGAATTTCTCAACCAGCAAGAGGCCATTATTCAAGCCGATCGCGCGATCGAAGATGCCCAGGATGTGCTCCGGCACGCCATGGGACAGACCGATTTTATGGAAACGATTAGTGGCGAGATCCTCGTCACGAGTTTGCCGGATAAGATGGAGCCACCGCGTCCTATTGGTGATGTAGTCAAGGACACCGTAATTAGTGACGTCGATGCCAAGGTGCAGGAGCGCCGAATCGAAGTTGAACGGATTAATCGTATCCTTGCCCAAGATGAGACACGTCCCGATCTTGATTTAACTGCTGGTGTCACTTATCTCGGCCGTGATCAAGATGGCAATACCGCTTACCGCGGCGCCTACAATGCTGACGGTCATGATTGGACACTCGGCCTTGAAGTACGTATGCCTTGGGGTTTCCGTGATGCCCGCGCCCGCGCTCGGCAAGCCGAGCGGGCCCTTGAGTCAGCGACTCTCCAGCTCTATAGCATTAAGCAGGAAAAGGCGCTTGCTGCTCGTAACGCTTGGCGCTCCGCCAGCGCGGGTTTTAAACGTATTGAAGTCACTCGCGCCTCAGTCTTACTCAACGAAGAAGCCTTCGAGCAAGAACGTGCTCGCTATGGCTCTGGCCTTGTACCTTATCGCAGTGTCCTCGAAGCGCAGCGTGACTACGACCGTGCGAAGAGCAACTACCTACAATCAATTATAGAAGCACTCCGTGCCACAGTTCGGCTCAGTCGTGTCGATGGCACATTACTTGCCCGCAACGGTCTCGATTGGAATGCCGTCGAACCTTTCACGCAATTGACCGCGCCGACTGTCGATCTCGATTCAGTATCTGCCAAATAAATACCATGAAACGTAACATCATAATTATTTTTGTTTCAGTCCTGATTGTTGCAGGCATCTACGGGTTGATTCAAGTCGTCCCCGATGGTAACGCTAGAAAGTCAGGTGTTGTCCAAACAGACATCGCTGCGCTTCGCGATCTCAAATCCGTCGTCCCCGCCACGGGTGAGGTGTTACCCCTTCTTAGTTCGATCGTGAAGTCCGAGATAAGTGGTCGCATCACGCGTATTTTGGTAGAGGAGGGCGACTCTGTTCAGCGGGGGGATGTGCTCGTAGAGCTAGATCGTATCAGCCTTCAAACGCGAGTACGTGAAGCCGAACGTAGTTTCGAAGCTGATCGCCTCCGCCTTGAACGCTCGAAGCGTAATTACGAGCGACTGAAAGAACTTCACATTAAAAAATTTGTCGGCGAAAAAGAATTCCTCGATGCCAAGACCGATTTTAAACTTTCCGAACTCAACCTTGAGATCGCACAAGCCCGTCTCGAAGATGCCGAAGAGGATCTCTCGAAAACTGTTATAACTGCGCCACACGAGGGTATCCTTACTTTGATCAATGTGACAGATGGGCAAGTCATCTCCGGCGCGACTTCCGTTTCCAACGGTATGGATCTTCTCACGATTGCCCAGCTCAGCGAGCTCTACATGGAGGCCAATATCAACGAAGTCGATGTCGAGCGGCTTTTTGTCGGTCAGTCTGCCTACCTACGCTTCGACGCCATACCCGACTTCGAGGTCGAAGGCCGCATAGACGTGATTGCCCCCTCAGCGCGGCGCGATGGTAATGTTCGCGTTTTTCCCATCGAGGTCGTCTTCGAAGTTGCAGATAATCGTGTGCGCCCCGGTATTAGCGCCACTGTCGAGGTGCCGATCGCTTCTGTCGAAGGTGTGGTCAGCGTCCTGATATCAGGTGTTTTTACTAAGGAACAGGATAGCCATGTTTATTTGAAAACCGCTACGGGCTGGGAGAAACAAAAAGTCGAAGTTGGCATTAACAATCTGCAGCACGTAGAAATCAAGAACGGCCTTAATGCCGAAGATGTCATCGCGCTTAGTCGCCCGCCCGAGTTTCGAAATAACGATGAGTGATTCACGCACCGTCTTTGAACTACAGGATATTCGCCGTACTTACCAGGTGGGCAGTGAGTTCGTACATGCCATCGACGGGCTTGACCTTCAGATTCAGGATGGTGAATTTATCGCAGTCATCGGTACCTCCGGCTCGGGGAAGTCGACCCTTATGCACACACTCGGTTTTATGGACAGTCCCACTTCGGGTCAGATGTCCTTTGAGGGAGAGGACGTTTCTCATATTGGGCGCGCTGAACGCGCACGGCTACGTTCCACGCGTATCGGCTTCGTTTTTCAATCCTTTAACTTATTACCGAAGCTCTCCGTGTTGGATAATGTCCTACTGCCTTTGATTTATGGGCGCCAGAATCCCACTAATAAAAAAGAGCTTGGATTATCCGTACTTGAACGCGTCGGTATGGAACACCGAGCCAGTCACCGCCCGAGTCAACTCTCTGGTGGCGAGCGTCAACGCGTTGCCATCGCTCGTTCCTTAGTGAACAAACCTCGGCTAATCCTTGCTGACGAACCGACGGGTAATCTCGATACTAAAAATAGAGGCCGCATCATGGATCTGTTCGGCTCCTTGCTTGACGAGGGGATCACTTTAGCACTTGTCACGCACGACACCGAAGTCGCTCAATACGCTCAACGCCGCATCCGTATGGAAGACGGTAAAATAGTGGAGGACGACGGTCGATGAGGGAGATAGAATTGACAACTTTATCGTTTAGAGGAACGAGCCACTCCTTTCGACCATATGGTCTTGTAAGAAGAGAGCGCAAAAGCAGTTCCGCTTTACCTGACAGTCTTGCAGTGAAAGGATGCTTTTAATGAATCCGATAGTTGATATCTACACGGGTGCATCTAACGGGCTGCGTGAAGTTTGGGCGAATAAGGTGCGCACGCTCCTTTCTATGAGTGGTATCATCCTAGGCGTGGCAGCACTCGTTGCCATGGTAGGTATAGTGCAAGGAATGCTTGGTAACATGCGTGCCTCCTTCGAACGTAGCGGAGGTGTTCTTCGGCTCGAAGTGTATCCGCGTGAAGCACCCGAATCCCAGCAACACATCGCGGGCATCTCGCCAGGCATGACTTGGCGTGATATTGTTGCTATCGAAAAGGCTATTCCACTCGCAGATTATGTCACGCCTATCGTCGATATGAGCTGGGAAAGTTTCATTGCCAACGGTCGTCGAGAGAGGTCGATGCTTCACGGGGTGACTCCAGATTATGCAGGTATCAGTAACCGTAAGCTCGATTATGGTCGCTTCATCGCAGATTCCGACATTGATGCAAAGTCCCCAGTGATTGTCGTCGGTTCGTATATAGCTGGTGATCTATTTAGGAATATAGAAAATGTTGTCGGCCAGCAGTTGCGCGTCCGTGGCCAGGTCTATACTATTATAGGTCAATTTGAACCCACAGCTAGCAGAGGCTTTGGTCGTAGTCGCCGCGGTTGGAACTATGAAGATCGTATGAACTACATTCCTGCGACTACGGCTATGTCACGTTATAAAGGAGATGACGGGGTGAATCGCATCGAGATCCTGGCAAGCAGCGTTGAGGCCATGCCAGATCTCATGAGCCAGATCAACAACACGCTTACTCAGACTCACCGTGGTATTCAAGATTTTGAAATACGGACACAGGATGAGCAAATGCAGGAACTCAAAAAACTAGAAAATTCTTTTACCTATTCCCTCGGTGGCATTGCCGGTATCTCACTGATTGTCGGCGGCATCGGAATTATGAATGTCATGCTCGCCTCCGTTAGCGAGCGCATACGAGAAATCGGTGTGCGAAAAGCCATCGGCGCGCGCGGTCACGATATCTTTATTCAGTTCCTCGCTGAAGCGGTTGTCATCAGTATACTGGGGGGTCTATTTGGACTAGTCGCAAGTGTAGGGCTACTCACTCTCGCGCAGGACCTCATCCCGCAAGGTGAGAATATTAGTAACATGCCTGTCACAGCTATGTTCTACGGTTTCTTATTTAGTAGCCTGATCGGGCTAGCCTCGGGTATCTATCCAGCGATGCGTGCCTCTCGTCTCGACCCCATCGACGCCCTGCGCTACGAGTAGAGCCTAAGCTATCAAAGAAGATATTTAAGGTTCAAACCTATCCGAAAGTCGGATTATAACTAGCGTGGAGCTTACCAGTAATTAGTTTACGTTTACACTAAAGAGTTCTGAGCGAAACTGTATTTCTTAAGTGGTTGGCCTCCGATTAAGTGCTTTTGTATAATTTGCTCCAATACCTCTGGGGTGCAGGAGTGATACCAGACGCCTTCAGGATACACCACTGCGATGGGTCCTCGTGTGCAGACCTGGAGGCAATTCACCTTGGAGCGATAGACGAGCGCGTCAGGCCCAGTGAGATTTAGCTCCTTCAAGCGTTGCTTTAAATAGTTCCACGACGCAAGGCTATGCTCCTTCGCGCAACATTTTGGCTTTGTTGGATCAGCGCACAAAAAGATGTGGCGCTTGAAACTCGTCAACCCAAGCGCAGCAGCACTCTTTTCGAGTTCTGAAGTCATGTTGCTACTTGCAGGCATGTGCGGCTTATTAATTTGGGTTTCGCCAAGTCACATGATCGTGACATAGTTTACTTTGGCGCTTGCGAGGTGTAATAAGGCTCAACTGTTTCAAGGTGGCCTAGCACGATTTTACTGACCGACTCAGCGGACAACTCTCCTTTGTGCAGTTCGAAAATCGCAACTAGAAGTGCGAGTTCGATATCCATTTTTTTAGGTGTGGCCGCCTTCATTTCCATAAGGATTTCGAGCGCCTTTATTTCGGCTTTCTTATAGTATTTGAAGTTCTCCTGACTCGGTGTAGGCATCGTGCTAGAATTCTCCGATGAATCTCGTAGTCAAGCGACTACGACAGATGGTGGAAATCTTCACTAAAATCGGTAAAAGGGTCATAACTTACCCTTTGTATTCTAGTTATTTTTTTGAGGCTTCTTCGGCCTCTGCGGCTAGTTCAGCCTCAAAGTCGGCTTCTTCTTTCGCTAGGATACCTTCAGGAGTCTTATAGAAGGCTTCCAAGGCAGCGGCTTCTTCAGCTACCTTCGTAGCGGCTTTTTCAGTTTCGAGCTTTTCGATTCTCGCATTCTCGCGAGCTAAACGCTTATCTCTCTTCTTTTGTTCGCGATCGCGACGTCTCTGATCTTTGCTAGGTGTGAAGGCCATGGTAATTTATCGTTTAAGTTTTTGTGAAAATTGGACGTATTTTATAAACGAGTGTGTCGAGTGGAGGCAACCGTTTAAAGCAGTTGCTCACTGGTTAATTCAGAACTTTTTTGAATTTTGCCTATTTCACATAGTCCTCGATGGGCTGGCGACCAATTGTACCGACGAGGGCATTGAGGTATTTCTTCGAGCTGACGGTATCGAGTGTTTCCTTTGACTCGGTGAGTCGGGACTCGATGTCGAGGCGCTTGGCTACGCCGCTGTGCGTTTGGCGCTGGAGGTAGTTTTCTAAGTATTGTACATGGGTCTTCCACATAGCAATGTCGCGGGTCTGCTGGCTTTGTAGGCGTTCGGCATACCAATCGCTGACCAACATGGATTCACGGGTGAAGAGATTGCGTATCTTCGGTGAGTCTAGACCTTCGCCCTCGTAGTGTCCGTCTTTCATGATATGGAGCAGGGCTTTGAGCGGAGGGCAGGCGTCTTCGATTGAGCCGTCGGCGAAGTAGTGCTCGGCGGATTGCTTGTGCGCGGCCACGATGGTGGTCATACCTTCGACGAAAGTATCCATGCATTGCAACTCGGGCTTGAGCATCGCCTCGTCGAGGACAGAGGTCGGATTATTGAATACGCGGCCGAAGAAGATGCGGGCAAATTTCCCGGTGATACGGTATCCGATTCGGCTGGCTAAGACTATTTCGCCCTTGTGTTCGAAGTCTTCGACTTTTTCTAGGTAGCCGTGCTCTAGCATCCACTTAGGATCGGTCTCCTCAGGCTTGAGGCGGCACCAGATCTCGGGGACGAGGAGGCTGATGTCGTGATCGACTCGATACTTAGGGCCTACATAGCCAGCCGAGGTGATGAAGGCAGGCTGCTCGGTGACGAGGTAGGAGACCAGTGCGTTGTTTAGATCGTAGATCGGAGGAAGGGCGTTAAAGGGTCCCTTGGTGAGCGCACCTTCGGAGCCGGCACCAGTGGTGGAGGGAGATTTGCCAGTGATGCTGGCGGTGTATTCCATGAAGAGCTCAGGGAGTTCCATGTGGTGGATCGGGTTGAACACACAGAGCGGTTTAACACCTGCATCGGGTTCGGCCGGGTTGTTACGACGACCGGGAAGGATCGAAGTGACGGGACGGAGTAGCGGTGAAGAGGAATCCTGACGGCGGTAGAGGCGTGAGCTTAAATCGGCGAGGTAAAGCGCGCGTGGGTCTTTTAAGTCGGGGCGGACTTGAAGGTAGCGCGGGTTCTTGGTCGGCTTACCATCGACGACGCGAGGGTAAGCACTGGTCGAGTAGTAGTCGGGCGAATTGGCTTTGTCGAAATCGACTACCATCTTACGCATCGGATCAGTGTATTGGGTGAAGCGAATGGTATCTTCGGTTTCGTTTTTGGCAAATTCACGATCGAGCGGCTCGTAGTTACTAAGGAAGCTACCGAAGGAGCTGAGGTCGGCCTCGGCAGCGTGGTCGTAACCGCGGATGACGGCGTCGTCAGGGCGCTGGAAGAAACGATATTCGCAATTATGTACAAACTTCGCGGAGGGTAGCGACCAACCGGGAGGTAGGCTGCTGAGCTGCGCACTGGGTGCAACGGTGGAGGCGGTGATATCGTCTTCAAGAGAGATCTTGGCTGCGGGGGTGAAGTCCTTGCGTAGTCCAAAAGTACGCCAAGAGCCGTTGCTGGTGTAGCCGATACGCAGATAGTGAGTGAGCATTTGCTGCTCGCGGTAGCGTAGGATGTTGCCTGGTATACCGTTGATTAGGTCGACGCTAAAGCGCTTACGCCAGTCACTACCCCAATCTTTTTTGTAGTAGCGCTTGATAATAAGGACAAGCTCTTTGACGTGTTGAGGAATGGACTTGAGCCAAATGTTGTAATCCTCGGTGTATTCACCCTTAGATACAGTAAGGAGTTTAATTACCGAGCCAAGTGAGCGTTCTTTACTGAGTAGTTGGCGTCCGGTAACGGTATTCTTTTTCTTATCCAGGAAGCGTTGGCCGTATTCTTTATTGATGATCTCTTCGGCGAGATCGAAGTCTTTTTCGAAGTCTTTGACAAATACCGGGCCTGAGATAATGGCATCGGTAATCGGCTTGGAGATTTCGGATTTACCGCCACCAGAGACGGTGCAGGGCTTATGGCAAACACGGCTCTCTGCGGTGTAGCCGACGAGGCGCCAGCGACGACCTTCGGCAGGCTTCATCATCTCGACTTTATAGCCGGAGGGGAGCACGTAGGTGTTGTTTGGTAGAAGCTTGATCTCTTGCGCCTGTCCTACCTTCGACCAGCTAATGCGCTGTGAATTGAGGTCGATACGGGCATCTTCGGGCAGGTAGATAATGTTACTGAAGTTCTTATCCACTGCATAGCCTTCAGGCTTCACATTGATACGGTCGATGTAGCGTGCGACGACGCCGTCGAAGGTCTGGTCGACCTCCGGGTAGTAATGGCTGAGCTGGAAATCTTCGCCCAGATCGTAACCAGTGAAGGCGAGGGTGCCGCCTGCGTGCTCTTCTTCGGCGAGACCGTGAAGGTTGGCGGAGAAACCAATTTGTGTTTTGACCTCTTTTTTGCAGTAGCCGAAGTAGTTATCCGCGATCGCGGTGACGACGACACCACGGGCATCGCGGCAAGTGATCTTGAAGGCTCCGCCGTCGTTGTAGAGTTCGTCTTCCTTTTCCCAGCACATACCGTCGCGCTTTTGGCGTTCAGTGGCGTCTTTGATGTTGGGCAGACCGAGTTCGACCTTGGTAGTACCCATAAGGTGTGGCGCAAGGATGACGCAACCGCTATGTCCTGTCCAATGGGCGGGATCAAGGGCGGCGTCGTTTTCACCGATAAAAGGGTCACCGCCGTTGCCGAAGATAGATTCGACGAAGTCGAGATTACTAACTAGGTTGCCCGGCGCAAAAAAGCGGATTTCGAGGGTCTTTTCCTTGGTGAAGCCGTCGACTTCGGGTACGACGACAGGGCGGAGAAGAAGCGAGACCCAAGCGCGGGCTTTTTCTTCTTGGTTGGCGAGGAAGGGCAGAGTCGTTAGTGAATCGGGAGCAGTTTTGAGGGCTTTGGCAAAGAGGCGCGCGGCGGCGATTTTTGGAACTGCTTTTTTATCATTGGGGATCGGAAGCCCCCCTTCGGTGACGTGAAAGACGCCCTTGGTCGTGCGACGGTCGCTCTTTGGGTTATGTAGCACGCCTTGTTGTATGCGGTAAGAGTCTATGATCTCGGAAGAAAAGTGGTCGCCTCTGGCGGGGAGCGAGAGGGTGCGTGCTACTCCATGACGGTCGAGGATGAGTGTATTATTTGGTAAATAAGGCATCTCGCTTGGGTCGAGATCGCCGAAATAATCCGCTAGGAAGCTCTGCACTCGCTGGTCGCAGGGAGGAAGGTAGTCAGCGAGGAGGCGTGATTTTTCCTGATAGCTAGCGAGTAGTGTCTTGCTCAAGCTCGTGAAACCAGAATCACCGACTCCATCAAAAGTAGGCTGACCGATCGAGGTTAACTTCAAATTGACGTATTCGAGGAGCGAATCTTCATCGTGGGCGTAAGCCGCAGTTTTTGGATCGAGTCCGAGCTGTGTGGTAAAGTCCATTGTATTGGTATTTCTTTCGAGTTCAGTTATGAGATTAGGTCTTTAGATTCACGCAGTAATCATGCCCATCTTGTGTATTCTGATAATTTAAATAATGGCAAGCGGAACCGCTTTCAGTCTTGTATGGGTGAACAACCCAATAGTTGTGGATTAACTTGTTGAATTTTAGATTTTAATAAAATTAGACAACAGGCGACTGCACTTCCACCTCATCGACTGATGCCTCAGCGATGTGCTTCATGATAGCCTTAGCCTGCGCTAGTGGACTGTTCAACGCAGTCGCTAGCTTCGTCTGTGTGCAAGCGGTGATAGCGACACTTCGTCTGGACGATAAGTTTCGCTGGTTGAGTGCCACGACGACTCCAGGAACGCTTGGGTTGAAAGCGATACTCTCGGCTGTGCGCCCAGTGAAGGAATGACCATCTAGGCACTGAGCGACGAAGCCCTCTGGTGAGTGACTGTAGGGAGTATAGCTGCGCTGGGCTGCATTGATCGCAAGTTGCGCTTGGGTCTCTGGCTTTGTTTTGTCGGGTTCTAAATTAGTGCCCGTGCTGTCGAGTAAGCCGTGCCCCTCTTTACGGTTTTCACCGAAGGCTACTGGCAACAGGTCTTCGATTTGGAAGGTCTTTCCCTTGCAATGTATTTTAAGAGTCGAAGGGTTTGAGAGCTCTCGCATAAACTGGCGACAATGGCCACAAGGCGTTTCCGAGATGTGCAGCACGACGACTTCACGCTCTTCGTGCATCCACGCATTCAGTATGGCTGACTGCTCGGCGTGGAGGCTTGCACTGAGCGGCACGCCCAGAAACTCCATATTCGCCCCGAGGTAGAGCTTGCCTGATTGTCCAACCGCGATGGCTCCAACATAGAAGCCGGAGATCGGCGCGACAGAAAAACAAGCCGCTAGCTTTAACAAGTCGTCCGCCCGCTCGACGCCAACCGATTTAATCTGTCCGCTAAAGTCGGGGTCGTTTAGCTCAGAGATCAGCTGTGCCTTTTCAGGCTCTTCTAATTCAGCGAGTGCCGCTTCGATTTTTTGATTGGTCAACATCACGCAGGTAGTCCCTAACTTTTGTCTGGCGGTGTGAGTAAGACGCGGGTTTTCAAGCCCATGAGATACTCGGAAAATTCTTCGCCTTCGGGGGAGTTTCTCAAGACGCGTTGTACCATGCCCATTTTGGCATCGAGGTTGTCGACCATGGAAACGAAGACTGCCTCAGGGGTTGCGGCCATGGCGGCGGCACCCCATTCCTTTTCGCCTTGGTGGCTGAGAATGATGTGCTCTAAGCGCTCGGTCAGGTCGGCGTTGAGTTTGCTCTGGATGGCTGCTTTACGCGCAGTGCGGAAACCTAGTACAACGTGGCCTTGCAGCGTGCCTTTGCGGCTCACTTTAGCCGCAAATTCACCGATGTATTCCTCGAGTTTACCAATGTCATGTAAAATGATGCCTGCTATGGCGAGGTCGGCGTCGACTTGCGGATAGAGTGGTAGCAGGGCGCGAGCTGCACGCACCATGTGCGTGGTGTGCTCCAGTAAACCGTGGCGATAGGCGTGGTGCATACTAATCGCTGCCGTACTGATACGAAAATGTGCGCCCATTTCGTCCATGACACGCTGCACGGTTTCGCGCAACTGCAGGTGCTCAATTGCAGCGATAGCTTCTTCAATGTGCGCCCAGAGTTCGTCTTCAGATTCGGGCGGCACCTCTACCAGTTGGCTAAGCATGCTTTGCGCTTCTTCGTCGTCAGCCTCTACTTCTTCGGCCGCTTGGAGACGCGGGGAGAAGCGGTCTTGGTAATACTCAGTTTTACCAGATAGGCGTATCATTGAGCCTTCGGCTACATTTTCGAGTGAAGTAAAAACGGCCGAATCGCCAAAGGCGTTGGCGGTAAAACTGCCGCCCGCGTCGCCAAGTTCGACACTGAGGAAGGGATTGCCATTCTTGGCTGTCTTGACTGTCTTACGGCGTAGAATGAATATACTGCGGAAGGGCACCGCGATGGCAGGATCGAGTTGCTTGAGTTCTTGGACAGTCTTGAATTCGCTCATTGTTGAGTGGGGAGTTTGAAGGTGGTGAAGGATTAAAAGTCGGAATTTGTCCACGATGCTCCGTTATTGCTGTCGATGGGGCAAGTGCTTTTGCAATTGTAGCTTATGCTTCTCCGCTCAGTAGTGATCGGAGAAGTAGTGGTCTAAAAGTTTACGCTAAGGTAAGCGCCGATCGGGGATGGGGGTTGCTTAATCCTTTCTTCTACTTTCTGACTTCTTAACACTAATATGTCCTCCGCAGACCTAGAAACCGCAGCAAGGCGCAATGTGCGCAGCTTTACGCTTTTCCGCGCGTTCTTTTCGGCGCGTTTTTATTATCCGGTATATGCACTGTTGTTCCTAGATTATGGGCTCACGCTGGGGCAGTTTGGGATGCTCAATGCTCTTTGGGCGGTAACGATTGTTTTATTGGAGATTCCCTCGGGCGCGCTAGCCGATACGATTGGTCGGCGCAAGCTACTGATATTTGGCGCTGTTTGCATGCTCCTTGAAATGGGAGTGCTTCTGGTTGCGCCGATTGGTGCTGGGACTTGGCTCTTTGTGCTTTTTGCATTTAATCGCTTACTTAGTGGCGCGGCCGAAGCAGCGGTAAGTGGGGCGGATGAAGCGCTGGCGTATGATTCACTCAAGGCTGCAGGTCTTGAGGGTGAATGGGGTAAAGTGCTGGAAAGGGTCCAGCGTGACACATCCTTGGCTTTCTTTTTTGCCATGATGATTGGTGCGGCGGTTTATGATCCACAGATGGTGAACGCGGTTTTTCAATTCCTTGGTATATCTTTCGTGGTCGAACAAACACAGCTGATCAAATTGCCGATTTTACTGACTTTCTTTTCGGGCATCGTTGTTTTTTGTATGGCGCTGCGGATGAAGGAGCCACCCGCCGAGGAAGGCCGAACCGTGCGCGAGACCTTGGCCAATAGCTGGCGACTAACCGGTGCTGCCACGCGTTGGATTTGGGCGACTCCTTTGCCCTTTGCCATCATACTAGCTGCGATGGCGATAGATAGTGTCGTGCGGCAGTTCCTCACTCTGGCGAGTGAATATTGGAGTGTCATTGACCTGCCGATTGCGAGTTATGGATTGATTGGTTCGGGTATGGCGCTGATGGGGCTTTTTGTGCCGCGTATTGCGCGGCTGCTTGCGGAAAAGAGCACGCCAATTAAAAACTTTTTACTCACGGTGAGCGCAGTCATGGTCGGGTTGATTGGCTTAAGTTTGGCGATTCCGGTTTGGGGTATTCTTCCTGCGGTTTTACTTTATGCGTCGATACAATTGATGGGATTTTTCGTGAGTCGTTATTTGAACGAGGCCGCACCGTCCGAGCAACGGGCGACGGTGCTAAGCTTCCGCGGGCTCTCGACCAATTTTAGCTATGGAGCGGTCTCGATCATGTATTCTGGTTTGATTGTATGGATCAAAACGGAGGCTGAAAATTCAGCCGCGGGCGAAGTCACGCAGCATTCGGTATTTGTCGAATCACTGCAGTTCTTCCCTTTGTACTTCGCGTTTACTGCTGTGTTGGTGTTTGTGATTCATTGGCTACGGTTTGGGCGAAAGTCGCAGTAAGCAAACTCGCCAAGGCCGTAAGCATGCCCTAGCACGCTATGCGTTTAATTTGACTCGTTTCAGGATACAAGCTCCTGGATACAAGGATGTGACGAGTAAGATCCCACACTATTGTGGCTTCCTCTCTTACACAAAAGGGACGTGCTCGTATTTATCACCGAGAATTTTGCTGGAGTCGGCTTCGAGCCATTTGTCGAGGACGCTGCTGTAGACGCCTCGGAAGTCCGTCGAGTATTTGAGGTCTTTTGTGGCGTCGGTCACGAGTTCGGGGGTCTGGCCGAGGAGGCCACCTTTGACCTTTGAACCCATTACAAAGAGAGGGGCGGCAGTGCCATGGTCGGTTCCGCCGCTGCCGTTTTCAGCGGGGCGTCGGCCGAACTCAGAGAAGGTCATAGTCATGACCTGGTCGTCTTTACTGTGAGCGGTGAGATCTTTTTGGAAGGCGCTCATGCTGCTAGAAAGCTCGGTCAGGAGGCGCTGGTGGTTGTTTAATTGGTTGGCGTGGGTATCATAGCCGCCTTGGGAAACGAAGTAAACACGGGTCTCCATGTCGGCGTGAATGAGGGCGGCGACCCGTTTGAGCGATTGGGCAAGTTTGGTTCCAGGATAGGTGGTCTGTGGTTTGTATTTGCTGATGATTTTTTCCACGCGTCGCTCGGTAACGAGTGTATTCATCATAGTGTGCTGGAGGTAGCTAGCATTGCCTTCGATGTGGTCGGCTTGGAGTAGCTTTTCATAGGCGAGGTCGGCGGGGTCTTGGCCACGGTCGAACTTGCCATAGGGTTTCATGCCGAAGAGCGAATGCGACTCCTGGGAGAGGTAGGACTGGGGGATCATGTCGCCTACGTGGATTGCGGCGGGATCGGTGTCGGCACTCTCTGTTTCGGGGCTGCCGGCGCAGTCGTTGTCAAAGTAGCGACCGAGCCAGCCTTCGCGTTGAAAGGTATCAGAATCACTCGCAGTTTCCCAGATCTCAGTTGAACGGAAGTGGCTGCGGTTGGGGTTGGGGTAACCGACGTTTTGAACGATGGAGAGTTTGCCTTCGCCGTAGAGTTCGTGGAGCGGCTGGCAAGCGGGGTGGAGAGCGAGGTCGTCGTTGAGTTCGAGTAGATTGTTTTTTAAGCCGAGCGTTGGACGCAGATTGTAGTAACGGTCGTCAGTAAAAGGTATGACAGTGTTGAGCCCATCGTTGCCACCTGCGAGTTGCACGATGACCAGAATGCTGCGGTCACGCTCCGGGGCAGGGAGTCTGCGCCATGGCACTGCGAGCTAGAAAGGCAGGGGCGACACCGCTGAAGGCGAGGAAGCCTAGGCCGCCGGCACCACGGACAAATTCACGACGAGTTAGGGGCAGGTTTTGCATGTAGTAGAGAGTATAGGGGAAACTAGGGAATTGAATATCCTACGTGTTAACTCAGATTGTAGGCGGGCGATTGGAGGAGAGCGATGATTGCGAAACGGACGCGCTTGGCGGAGCCTTCGCTAGAGGTGTCGCCGATGATTTCTTCGAGAGACTTCGAGTAATTGGGGCGGGAGGGCGCGGTGATAAAGTAGGTCGTGAAGTGTTTTGCTAGATCGTCGGAGGCAAGGCTGAGGACTTGCTTAAGGCGCTCGTTCGTGACGAGGAAGTTGCCTCGTCCTGCCTTGCGGGCTGCAGAGAGGGCGCGCTGTTCGTTACCATTGAGTTTCTTTTCATTGAGGTTTGCAAAGAGGTAGTCGACTAATTGGCGGCGCGCACTGATTGTGGTGGAGTTGATCCAGTATTCGCCGTAGAGCCAGCCACGGACGTTGGGAGGGTTGTAGAAGGCTTGCCCCATGGTGGACATGCCGCGGAGCACACGGGTTTGGAAGGGCGCGACATCTAGGCGGAGGTCTTGGCAAAGTCCGATATAAAAATGAACGGGGCTTTTGACCATATTGCCACGATAGGCAGGATGGAAAAAGAGGCGGCTTTCAAAGAAGGTCTTCATTAGGTAGGGTAGACTAAACTGGTTATCTGCCCACTGCTCACCAAGCGCTTCGATATAGGCCTCGTCGACGGCTTCTTCGGTCAGGTAAAACTTTATCAACTCGCGGATTAGAAAAGTCCTCGCGGCGGGCTGTTTAAAGGTGAGGTCGATCACATCGTCGCCATCCCATTTACCCGTCTCACCGAAGACGGTTTTCTCGGTCTCATCTTGGAGCTTTTCTGATTGGTAATATTTGTAGCGCCTCATTACGCGGTAGCCTGTAAAGGCACGCGAGGCTTCTTTAATGTCGTCTTCGGTATAGTTACCCTCCCCGAGTGTGAAGAGTTCAAAGAGCTCTCGAGCGAAGTTCTCGTTCGGCTTGTTGGCGGTGTTTTTGTCGAGGTCTAGGTAGCGCACCATGGCTGGCTCGCGACTAACGCGCTTGCATAGCTCGGGGTAGCTAAGCGTCGTGCCATCTCGGAGCATTTGCTGCATGGCGTAGAGTAGGGGGGGGTCTTTAATCTTTTGCTGCTCCACGACAAAGATATCTTGTAGAAACATAACGAATTTTTCGCGGGCGCTATTTTCCGGCTCGCGCACGTAGTAAAACCAATCCATCGCGAAACTGCGAAAAAGTTCGTTTTCCTCCCGTTGCAGCTCTCGGCGCAGTTCGCGCTTTGCTCTCCGCATCTTTGCCTTTTTTGTACATGTTTAGATAGCGTGCGGGTGCTTCGTCGGTGAATGTTTTTAATTCCTCGGATCGGGGCAACACAGCACCTTCTTTGAAGGCCGTTTCGATATAGGCACCTGGTGAACTGCGCAGGGCGGAAGTCACCGCTTCTGGAGTCGCGGAAAAACCGACACGCCGGAGGAAATGTTGGGCAGTTCCGATGTCCCAAAAGCCGCCTGGTAAAGTGTTTCCAAGCATCTTTTACAGCGAATGTATCAGGGGTGGGGGATACGGTATTCATAACAATAGGGACTAATGTATATAGTTGGGCGCAGTTGAAAAGTTTCAAATTCCTGAAACAGCGCTGAAAAATGCCGGAAAAGCGTTGAACTAAGCCTCACGGCTAGTTTCGTAGGCGATAACATCGTGTTACGCTTTAAAAATAAGACTGCCCCGCTTTTACTGGTATTGTTCGCTTTGTTCGGACTGACCGCTTGTGTGGAGCCGCCTCAGGTCGAGCGGGCGATTCATCCTCTACCTGAGGATGCCTTTGTTACGGATGCTCCATTGGGACGCTATGGAGGCATTTTTGTGCTTAACGAGACGACGCAACCCACGACTTTTAATCCCCAAGTACCAAACAACGTCTCTACCAGTGTTCTGCTCACTCGATTACTCACACCTCTGGTTGCTTTCGACCCGTCCTCGCAGACTTATGAGCCTGCGCTGGCGCGATCTTGGGAAATTGGTGAGGACAACAAGTCCTACACCTTTCACCTCCGCCGTGGTGTGCTTTGGAGTGACGGCAGTCCCTTTACGGCAGACGATGTGATCTTTACCTTCGATTGCATACTCACCGAGATCGAAGACCCCGAATCGGGGAAGCTACGCCCAAAGTATCCCTCGCGCTACTATAAGCAGTATCTGATCAATGGAGAAAAGCTGCGCTATACGAAAGTCGACGACTATACAGTGCGCTTCGACCTGCCGACTGTTTACGGGCCCTTCATCTACGATATCCGTCAGCCAATTTTACCCAAACACAAGCTCCACGCATCTTTCGTGGACGGTAGTTTTACTAAACAGTGGTCGACCCAAGTCGCGATTGAGTCACCCGAAGAGATCGTCGGCACGGGGCCGTTCACAATCTTTTCTTACAAGCCTGGCGAAAGACTAGTACTGACCCCAAATCCGCACTATTGGAAAATTGATCAAAGTGGTCAGCGCCTGCCTTATCTCGATTATTTTATCCTTAAGTTCGTTTCGGAGTCGAACACCGCAGTTGCACACTTTGCGACGGGTAAGAGCGACGCTTCTGGGGTCGGTGCCTCCGATAACATATGGGTTAAAGAAGCCGCCGAAACCTACGGCTTTACTCTTCACGACCGAGGCCCCTCCTCAAGTGTGAACTTTTTTTGGTTCAATCAGCACCGTGGCAGCGACAAAGCGGACAAGCCCTACCTGCCTCCGCACAAGCTAAGGTGGTTTACGGACAAACGTTTTCGCCAAGCAGTGCAATACGCGACGAATCGTCAGGGCATAATTAATGCATTGCTCTTCGGGAAGGGCGAGCCGCTCACCTCGATCATCGCGCCCGCCCAGGGCAAATGGCATAATCCCGATCTGCCTCGTTACGATTACGACCCCGAAAAAGCCCGCGATTTACTAAGTGAGTCGGGCTTCTACTGGGACGCGCAGGGCAAGCTTTTTGACCGTGAGGGCATTCTGGTCGAGTTCACCTTACTCCTCGTAGAGAGTGCGTCCTTCGACACCATTGGCGTGACTTTTGTAGAAAATATGAAAGCTCTTGGCCTGAGCGTAAAGATGGAGCGCTGCGACTTCGCCACCTTGCTTCGCCGCACCGACGATACTTTCAATTACGATATGACGATGTTAGGCTGGGGCTCCCCCGATGCGTCCTACGATCCTTCCGGAAGTAAAGCTCTCTTCCTAAGCAGTGGGCAATTCCACCAATGGTATCCTGAGCAATCCGAACCCGCGACCTTGTGGGAGGCGCGCATCGATGAGCTGATCGGCCTGCAAGAGAGGACTCTCGACGAAGCCGTCCGCGTGGCCTACATGCATGAGGTGCAAGCTATCCTCGCAGAAGAGCTGCCCTTGCTCTACGGCTTCACTCCATACGGATACGTCGGCGTTAAAAATAAATGGCGAAATGTATTCGTGCCATCCGCCGGTACTACCCTGTGGAATATCGAAGAAATCTGGACGCCCGAGCCCTAAATCTGAACCATGTTTGCCTTCATTATACGACGTCTGCTTTCATTGGTGCCGCTTCTACTCGGGGTGAGCTTATTGGTCTCTTTGCTTATGTATCTCTCGCCAGGCGATTTTCTGACGCAAGCGCGCGCCGCAAAAGATATCGATCCTGCGATCATTGAGCAACAAGAGCGTCAACTCGGCCTCGTCAATGCCGAGGGTGAGGCGACTGCGTGGTTCGTCCGTTACGGGCACTGGATGGCTAATATTTCGCCGGTCAAATATGGGCCTTGGGTCGGTCAGCCTGAAGAGGGACTCTCCTTTGGCTGGCCTTATTTTGGTGAGTCTTGGACGTATAAAGTCGAAGTGTTTACCCTACTCAAACAGCGAGTGCCGGCCACTTTCATCCTCTCGCTAACTTCGATCTTCTTTGCATGGTGTATCGCCATTCCGCTAGGTGTGCTCGCGGCTATTTATAAAGACTCAATCTTTGACCGTATCTCTGCACTCCTAGCCTACGCTGCGCTCTCGATCCCTGAGTTTTTCTTAGCTATTTTGGCGGTCTATTTTGCCGCCATCACAGGGATATTCCCGGAAGGCGGACGTTCGTCCGTTGAGAGTGAGTTTCTCGGTCTTGGGGCACGCATCCTGGACTACGGCTATCACCTGATACTGCCGACTGTCGTCCTGGGAATCGGGAGTGTCGCTGGGATGATGCGTATCATGCGGGCAAATTTCATTGATTACATGCAGGCCGAGTTCGCCACCACTGCTCGGGCCAAGGGGGTAGCTGAGCGTGTGATTATGTTTAAACACGTCTTACGAAATGCGATCAACCCGCTGATTACTGCATTTGGTTATTCCTTTGCTAGTCTACTCTCAGGAGCACTGCTCGTTGAAAATGTAATGAACTATCCCGGGCTCGGGCAGTTGATCTACGAAGCACTCATCCGTGAGGACCAGTATGTGGTCATGGCCGGCGTCCTTATCGGCGTAGTCATGTTGGTTTTTGGTAATCTGTTCTCCGATCTGCTGCTCGGCTGGATGGATCCTCGTATTCGCATAGAGGGTGGAGCGAAAAACGGCGCTAGCGGGCAAAAGGCGAATCTCGTTTGGCTCGTGTTGATCGGCATCATCGCGCTTCAGATTTTACTAGAAGTTTTTGCCCCCAGCTTACTCGGGATGATTGGTCTGATATTGAAATATATTGGCTTGCTCTTAGTGGGCTTGCTTACGGTGGCCTGTGTGCTGCTCGTCGGCTACATCGTCGTTACTCTGTTTCGCCGTTTGATAGGTGATGTTTTACGCCGTCCGATGGGGGCGGCTGCGCTGGCCGTCCTTACTTTACTCTATTGTGGGGCACTTTTCGCGCCGGCAATTTCACCTTACCCAATCACCCAACAGAACCTTGGAAAGCCCTACCACCCGCCGACCAGCTATGCTTGGAAAGACGGTACTCTGCATGCTAAGCTCTATCAAAAAGAAGCCGTTGGTTCGCCTACCTACATCCATCCTGAGGATGCGACCGCGCCAATCGTTTGGTTTTCGAAGTCCGAGTCTTACAAATTGTTCGGGTTCATCCCGATGGAGCGTAAACTCTTTCAGCTCGACACAGAAGACTCCGCAGCGCGGATCTATTTACTTGGTTCTGACGCAACGGGGCGCGATATATTTAGCCGCTTGCTACACGGCTCTCAGGTCTCGCTCTCGATTGGTTTTATAGGCATCTCGATCACCCTGATACTCGGCTTCATCGTCGGCTCACTAGCGGGTTACTATGGCGGTACGGTTGACTTTGTTGCCATGCGCTTGGTGGAACTGCTAATGTCGATCCCTGGCCTCTACCTCCTGCTCGCGCTTCGCTCGGCATTCATCAGTCCCGACTTTTCGCCGACGCAGGTCTACATGGTCATCATCGTAATTTTATCAGTGATTGGTTGGGCAGGCACCGCACGGATTATCCGTGGCATGACGCTCTCGATACGTAATCGTTCGTTTGTCGTTGCGGCTGAGAGCATGGGGCAGTGCGTACCTATGATCTTGATCAAACACATTCTACCTAACATCGCTAGCTACCTGCTCGTCGCCGCCACGCTAGCTATCCCCGGTTACATCTTGGCCGAGGCCGCCTTGTCCTTCCTTGGCCTCGGCATCTCCGAGCCTTCCGCCTCGTGGGGCTTGATGCTCAAGCAATCGCAGGGAAACATGATCGTATTTTTCATGAATTTCTGGTGGATGCTAACTCCTGGCCTTGCTATCTTTGTCACAGTGATTGCCTACAATGTGTTGGGCGATGTGCTCCGTGATATCGTGGATCCTAAAATGCAAACCCGCTAAGAAGGTCGGACATTGAAGGTCTAAATTCGAATCCTGAACGAACCTAATAATTTCTAATTTACAATCATTCAGCATTGGACGTTCGATCTTTGACGTTTATTGTTCTTATTATGTCTGACCTACTAAAAGTCTCTGATCTGCGTATCGCCTTTCACTCTCGTGACGAGGTTAATGAGGTCGTGCACGGTATTAACTTTTCCGTAGAAACTGGTGGGCAGACCGTGGCCATCCTTGGCGAGAGCGGTAGCGGCAAGAGTGTCAGCTGTATGTCTTTGACCCAGCTTTTACCGAAACCTCCGAATTGCACTGTATCTGGCGAAATTCTTTTTCAGGGAGAAAACGTTCTTGAGATGGATGCTGAGGCGATTCGTGGCGTTCGTGGCAAGGGGATCGCATATATTTTCCAAGAGCCTTCCTCCTCACTCAATCCTGTCTTCACCATTGGCTATCAGATTGCAGAGGCGGTGCGATTGCACCGACCCGATATCGAGAATGTTAAAGGCCGCGTGGTCGAACTGTTGGAGCTAGTTGGTATCCGTGATGCAGCAAAGCGCTACAATGCGTATCCGCACGAAATGAGTGGTGGCATGCAGCAGCGCGTGATGATCGCGATGGCCTTGGCCTGCGAGCCAGAACTGCTGGTCGCTGACGAGCCGACCACTGCGCTCGACGTCACCATCCAAGCCCAGATCATGGATTTGCTCCGCGAACTGCGCGAAAAGCTAGGTATGAGCATAATTTTGATCACGCATAATTTCGGCATTGTCAAAGGCTTCGCCGACGAAGTCATTGTCATGTACCGCGGCGAGATCGTTGAGCAAGGTGCGGTTGAGACCGTCCTGAAAGATCCGCAGCATTCCTACACGAAAGCCTTGATCGCCTGCATCCCCAAGCTCGGACAGAAGCAGAAGCGTCTAAATACGATCGAGAGTGAGATGGCGGGACGCTAACGCTACAGAAACCTCGCCATCGGGGGAATCGGTTTGGCGCGATGGCCGCTTTCTAGCCGCTCAATATACGTATCGATCTTGATATCGTCAGGTTGGTGCTCGTCCTCGAATTCGTCGTCTTCAATGGGTAGGAGTTCGTCGAAGTAGAGTGAGGCGCGGCGTGCTTCCGGGTCGAGCACTTCCACCGGATTGCTCACGCGGCCTTTCTTGACCATGACAAAACGCGCGGGGCTGCATGCTTTTTTATAAGCAGTCTCGAAATCTCTGACCCACTTGTTGCCCGCTTCTTCACGGCGGTTAAGTAGCACAACATCCGAGAAGTGAATGCAGGCATCGAACCAGGCTTTTGCCTTTGGGTGTTCTGAAAGGAAGTGGCAATGCGTGACCGTAATGAGTCGGGCAATCTGGCAGTTGTTATGATCGCTCCATGTCTTAAGTGCTTCGGCGCAATCCGATGGGTCGCTTAGGCCGGGGGCGAGAAAGATTATCTTTTCAGGCGCAGCAGAGATCTTACCGTGGGTGACTTTACTGTCCTGCAACTTCCATCCGACGACGCTGACATTATCTAGTGCTTCGATTTGTTCATCGTAATCACAAGCCGCTTCCCCGTCGGGCCGGAAGTAAATGACTTGTTCGGTCTCGGGGATGCCGCCTTCGATCAGATCGAAAATGACTTCTCGTCTTCCCGAATTTGGGATGCCAAAGACGAAATAAACTAGAGGTGCGGTATCTAACATAGGGTAAAGATAAGATGTAGCCTCCTCACACGGCTGTCCTACTGAGATCTGTGTCTACGGCAAAGGAGCACCATGACTACATGGGATGTATTAGGAAAAATCAAAGCTTTCGCATTGCGCTTTATGGCGCATCCAGTGGTCGACTAGTACGAGAGCGGCCATCGATTCGACGATGGGTACCGCACGGGGTACCACACAGGGATCATGGCGACCACGCCCCATCAGCTCGGTTTCGTTGCCGTCTTTATCGACGGTGTCTTGCTTTTGGATAAGGGTTGCGGTCGGCTTGAAGGCCACGCGAAAGATCAACTCTTCGCCGTTGCTGATCCCGCCTTGCACACCGCCCGAGCGGTTGGTCGCGGTGCCGACCTTGCCGTCTTTATTGACAAATACATCATTGTGCTCGGAGCCTTGCTGTAAGGAGCCTTCAAAACCGCTGCCGACTTCAAAGCCCTTTGTTGCGGGGAGCGAGAGCATGGCCTTAGCCATATCCGCTTCGAGGCGATCGAAGACAGGAACGCCGAGGCCGACGGGCAAATTACGCACGCGACACTCAATTATGCCTCCGACAGAGTCGCCTTCTTTGCGCATGGCTTTTATCCGGTCGACCATTTTTTCGGCAGATTTTGGGTGTGGGCAGCGGACGGGACTGGCTTCGACTTCTTCGAGGCTTGGAAAATGATTGAGTGCGGGCATCTCGATGTCGTGAACGCGGGTGATGTAGGCACGCACCTCAATGTCGCCGGCCAGCTTGAGAATTTTCTTGGCGATGGCACCTGCTGCGACGCGGCCGATGGTCTCGCGGGCTGAGGAACGACCGCCACCTTCGTGATTACGGATGCCGAACTTAGTCTGGTAAGTGAAGTCTGCGTGCGAGGGACGAAACTTATCCTTCATCTCCTTGTAGGCGGAGGGGCGGTGGTCGCCATTAGGCACGTAGATACCGATGGGGGTACCCGTGGTTTGGCCATCATAAAGGCCTGAGATGATCTCGGCGGTATCGCTCTCCTTGCGGGGTGTGGTGATATCGCTTTGTCCAGGGCGGCGGCGATCGAGTTCGAATTGTATCTCCTCGACGCTTAGGGGTAGGCGGGGAGGGCAACCGTCGATAACGACGCCGATGCCACCACCATGACTCTCGCCCCATGTGGAAATACGAAAAAGTGTGCCAAAAGAATTACCCATACACTAGTATGGAAACATCTCAGCCTTTGAAGTCAATACTGCCTGCAGTGCGCAAAGTGAAAGTGAGCTTGGAAGTAAAACTGATGAGTACGCCATAGCTGTTAGTCCATGCCTTCGCTTATGCTGGAACTAGAAACAAGTCCTTTCTTATTCAATTCCATAAATTATTGTTCGGTATTAGAGCTCTGTGAAATTATGTATGAAAATTACAAGTTACTGAAAATAAATAAATGCGGGATGACCCATGGGTTTCTTACAAACCATTCGTATCTTGGAGACATATCAAAAATGGCGGAATAGAGTCGTTTTCTTTCCTTGATGTGGCTTGCCATCGGATCGTAATTTTTAATCCTCATTGATATGGTTAATATTTGTGCTCAGGCCCCCTTAACGCTCTACGCGGTTGTCTTCAATAAATCCTCGCAACCGATCCATGGTAAACGAGATGTTTGATTACCAGACAGTATACAATGCCTACACGGCCTTGATCGCTGGGCTGATCACCAGTGTCCACTGCGTAGCGATGTGTGGTCCACTCTCTTGCGCATTTACGCCAACCAAGGCGGAAGATGTAAGTCCGCAGCTTGTTTTGACCTGTTACCATTTGGCTAAGCTCCTATCTTACGCGATTGTCGGTACTTTGGCAGGCGCTTTTGGATCGGTGGTGATTCGCTTGGTCTCCAGTTCGTGGCTCAATTTATTACCGTGGATACTTGTTGTCTTCTTTTTGGTGGTGGCTTTTCGCTTAGACCGTTTTTTCCCAAAGCCGGTTTGGTTGGGGCGGCTTTATAGAAAAATGACCGCCCGTTTCAGCCGCCTACAAAAGCCCTTAGCCGCGGCGGTGATTGGGCTAGCTAGTCCACTGCTGCCTTGTGGACCACTCTATATGATTTTTGGGCTAGCCCTATTTTCTGGGTCGGCACTGAAGGGTGCAGAGTTTGCGATTGGGTTTGGCCTAGGTACTTTACCACTGCTCTGGCTCGCACAGAGCCACTTTATGCGAGTGCAGTTCAAGGTAACGCCTATGTCACTAATACGAATACAGCGTAGCCTGGCACTGATTGCGGCGCTGGTGGTGGCTTGGCGTCTGCGCACTACCTTGGGTATCGAGGGAGCAGAGGATTGGGTCTGCCATCCGTTTTAGCCGATTCATTTTGAAATTTGCGGAACTCCGACCTTTGGGTTCTGTCATGTAATTACACTCTAACAAGGTATCCGAATATGAAATACACATCTTGTCTCTCGTTGATCTCGCTGCTGGCTCTCTACGCCCTTGTTTGCGGTCAAAAATCCGCCACTCAATGTCAAAGTGGATGCCCAGTCTATCGCCACAGTAGCGGAGATGCCACTGGTCTCGTATGCGGACGTTTTAGAACAAGCCACACCTTCGGTGGTGGCGGTATATACCTCTCGCATCGTGTCGGCTCGGCAAAGCCAAACCTTGATGGAAATCTACCGGCAATTTGGTCGGCCCGTTCCGCCTGCGATGCCCGAAAAGGGGTCGAACCGAGAGCGTAAGGAGCGACTAGGCGTGGGCTCAGGTGTCATTATTTCTGAGGATGGCTATATTGTTACGAATTACCATGTGGTCCAAGGGATGCGAGGGCGTGAGGTGGATGAGATACTTGTTCGGCTGAATGATGGTACCGAGTATGAGGCCACTCTGATTGGCTCTGACTTGAAGACAGATGTCGCAGTGCTGAAGGTTGAGGTGGCTGCGGCCTTACCCGTCGTAACGCTGGCCGATAGCGATCTTCTGCGTGTGGGAGACATCGTCTTTGCCATTGGGAATCCGCGTGATTTAGGGCTCACTGCCACACAAGGGATTGTTTCTGCGCTTGAACGTAATCGAGGTGGTGAGATCCTCGGAGCGGGATCTTACGAGAACTTTATTCAGACCGACGCGGCGATCAATTTAGGTAACTCGGGCGGTGCACTGGTCGATGCATGTGGGCGACTGGTTGGTATCAATACGGCAATCGTCTCGAATAGTGGAGGTAGTATCGGTCTTGGTTTCGCCATTCCTGTGAATATGGTGCTCAATGTGGCTTCGAATTTGATTAAGAGCGGCGAAGTACCACGAGGCATGCTGGGGCTTTTCCCAGATGATCTAACCCGGGACATGGCCGATGCCTTTGGATTGGAGAGCACACGGGGTGCGCTTGTCAACCAAGTGCAAGAAGACTCGCCCGCTTCAAGAGGCGGTATCTGGCACGGGGATATTATTCTGAAAATCGACGAAAAAGAGATCGATTCGGCAGCTGAGCTGCGCCTAGTGGTTTCTCAAGTTCTTCCAGGCACTAAGGTCGCAGTGACTTTAATCCGCCAAGGCGAGACCATGGTATTGCCAATCACGCTGGGTAGTCTCACTGGAGAAGTCTCGGGCATTAGTTCGAATTCTAGTCCGCTTGAAGGTGTCATTCTCCGACCGCTCGAAGATGAGTTGCGTGAGGGCTATTCAATCCCGGAAGACGTCGACGGGGTTTTGGTAATGAAAGTGGAAGATGACTCACCTTTTGTCGATAAATTGGAGCCTTTGACCGTGATCATCGAGACCAACGGGAATGCGGTCGAGAGCATCGATGGGATTGAAGAGAATCTGGTCATAGGCGGGCAGAATCGTCTCTACGTCTGGGCGGGTGGCAAGAAACGCTTTGTGGTTCTTAAATTATAGCACCTGGTGCACGGTAAGGCTAGAACCCTGATCTCTAAGATTCGCTGTTTATTTCGGGGTGAGCTTACCTTGCTGCCGTCTATATCTATGATCGCTTGATGGTCTAGATTATGACCTTGAGTATTTCGAGGGCAGCTATTGGTTAAATTACATCGTTCACTCCTAATTACTAGGTTGCTAAGCATTTACATCTAGAAATTTAAATAATATGTCTGAAAAACGCACAATTCGTATCGGTTTGCTCGGCTTTGGAGTCGTTGGCCAAGGAGTTTGGAAAAATATCGAGAAGAACCGTCTCGCTTTGGAATATAGACTAGGTACTCAGTTGGAAATCACTCAGGTCGTGGTCAAGGACGCGTCCAAAGAGCGGGAGGTTCTCGTGCCTGCTGGGTCCTACTCGGAAGATCCAGCCCGGGTGATTGATAATCCCGATATCGACATCGTCTGCGAGTTGATGGGCGGCACGGGCAAGGCATTAGAGCTGACACGCCGCGCTCTCAATCAGGGCAAGATCGTGGTGACGGCTAACAAGGCTTTAATCTGCGAGCACGGTGAAGAACTCTTTGAAATCGCCCGTCGGAATGGAGGGCACTATTTTTACGAGGCGTCGGTTGCGGGTGGTATTCCCATCATCAAAACGATTCGTGAGGCACTGGTAGCTAACCGCTTTAAGCTAATATTCGGTATCCTAAACGGCACGTCGAACTACATCCTCACACGCATGGAGCGCGAGGGCCTAAGTTTTGATGCTACATTAGGCGATGCGAGAAAGCTCGGCTACGTGGAAGCTGACGAGGCACTCGACTTGGATGGGATCGATGCGGCGCACAAAGCTGTGATTCTGGCCTATTTGGCACACGGTAAGTGGGTAAAGCTTGAAGAGATTATTTGCGAAGGCATCCGCGAGATTACAGGCGAGGATATTGAGATTGCGGGTCAACTCGGTTACAAAATCAAATTACTTGCGGTGATCGCACGCGACTTTGAGGCGAACAAACTCTCTGTCCGCCTGCATCCTGCGCTGATTTCTAAAAAGGAAGTAATTGCAGGAGTGGACGAGGTTTATAACGGCGTCAGCGTGACGGGCGATGTCGTGGGTACGACAGTTCTAATCGGGCGTGGTGCTGGTCAAGATGCGACTTCCAGTTCGGTGATTAGCGATATCGCTGATGCGGTCTTTATGCTGCAAGGCGGAGCGTCGCCTACAATTTCTGAAGAAGATGAGGCTAAATATCAAAAATTGGCCGATGGACTTGAACTAGCTGTGGGGGATGAACTCGTCGGTCGCTACTACTTGCGCATTCACGTTAGAGATGAAGAGGGTGTCCTCGCCAAGATTTCCGACATTTTAGCCAAGGAACACATCAGCTTTGCTACCGTGAATCAGAAGGAGCTCGAAGATGGCACTGCTAAACTGATGGTCACAACGCACATGAGCAGTGAAGCTGCGATTATACGTGCAACCGCATTGCTTACTGAGGAGAGTTCCGTGATTGGCGCACCTGTAAGTTTCCGGATTTTTGATCCCAGTAACTAATTAGGCTGCCTGCATATAGACAGCTTTTTAAAGGAATTTGTGAGCTCAAAAAGCTCAGTTCTGGGTGTTGGATGAGCTGCGGGCGCTTTTGATTTCGTTAAAACCTCGGATGATGCGGTTTTTACCTCGGAAAAGGTCTGTATAATCGTCAATATGATCTTCCCACTTTTTGTCCATCTCCTCATCACCAGCTAGGAAAAGTAGGACGTTAACGGATGGGGGAGTACCACGCTGATTGGCATAGAGAACTTCAATGACAGCTTTAAAGTACTTTTCAAGCTCACTTGGCTCGGTAAGGTGGTATGGCTCCAATTCAGGGCGTTCATTTTTCCACTCCAATCCCAGCTCTTTAGTATCCCAATGATAGCCAAAAACAGAGGAAAGGATGCGGGGGGGCAGCCCTTTTTCCTTTCGCTCTTTGTTGATTTTAGCCATCTTGTTTGCGCGACGATTCGCCATTTCAGGCATTTCTTTTTCATGCGCAGCCATTTGCTCCAAATATTCGGGGCTTGTACTCCTTTTTTGCCAATCGGCTTCTTCTTTCGCACTTAAGCGGCGGCGGACTTTGTGAAAACCACGGTGGTAGCCACTAATGAAGAAAATGGCATCCACATCCTGTTCGAGCGCAAGCTGTGTTGCGAAGGCTATTTCATTACTTGGTTGATTAGGCCATTTGATAATATCTTGGTGTACGTCTTCTTCGGTTAAGGTCCTAAGCTTTTGATCTCCGCGAGTTTTTGCCCAATCATCGGACCCACCAAGGCCTGCGTTTCGAGCATTCGAATTGATCGGAGCGATCCATTGGATCAATTCTTGGTGAACCTTCTGCCCGGCTGGCACGAGCTGCGGTTTCATAAACTTAGTAATGAAGCCATCCACGAGTATGACATTGAACAAGGTGCCTGCGGAGAGGTTACCCACCATATCGGTGATTTCGTCCTTGATAAACTTGTAACCTCTGAGTCCTCCCTTAGAGTCAGTGACCATCATTCTACTAGCATCGACTACGAAGAGGACCCGCTCTGCTCGAGTCTTGAGACCGAAGACGCTAATGTCGGACATGCCGATACCGAGTGTTCCACTCGTACCACCGAGCAAGGATCCGCTGCCGAAACCACCCATTCCGGCACTCACTGTGAAGGACTCCTGCATATTGGGCAGATTCACATCGACTGCACTTACTGCTATGTTACCCACCTGCCTCATACGTAGGCTTTGCATGGCTTGCTGCTTGGGCGGTTGCTGCTTGATCTCGATCTTCACCTCGGGGGGCGGTTGCTCTTCGGCAACGGGGGAGGGCTCTTCAAACTTAGCCTCATCTGGTATGATGTATTTATAAACAGTAATCGAACCAAGAATGAAGAGAGCGGCTGCGTGGACACCACCGCTAATCAACAAGACGTTGAGCAGCATGGGGTTCATCTTGCGTTTTTTCTGTGGGGTAATCATTGGAAAAGTTTATTCTGCATAGGAGGCAAACGAGACCTTGGTGATGTCGGCAAGCGCGGATGCGTTGAGCACGTCGATGGCACGCTGGTGTGGCGAGTCAGGATCGGCTTGGATTTTGACTACGGTGTCGATGCCTGCGCGATCTGAGGATAGCTTGAGGCGAGTCAAGGTTGTACTGAGACGCTCCATATTACGATCGTCGATGCCATCCATGGGTGCTCCATTGAGTAGGATCAGCCCATTGGGGAAGATTTCAACGATGTGCTCACTGGGCAGTTCTAGATTCTCTGCAGGGGGTGTATTACTCGGTAGTTTGATGCCGATATCTGCCTCTTGCTGGAGCGGCAGGAACATGAAGTAAATGAGGAGTAGGAAGACGACGTCGATCATCGGTGTGATGTCGACTTTATCTTCGGATTCGAGTACTGTGCTGACCTTCATAATTAATCCTTGGCTGAGGCGAAAATGAGGTCGAAAATGCCAGCTTTGGCGGTGGCTTTCATCACGCTGTTAACGTGGCGGTGGGCGGTATTTGAGTCAGCACGTAGGAAAACTTTGAGCCTAGGAAGTTCAGCCTTGAGTGCCAACAGTTGGGCAGTGAGAGCTTCTTCAGTGATCGGTGAGGCACCGAAGTAGAGTTGCCCCTCTCGATCGATTGATATGTATTGGCGTTCACCCGGTTCTTCAGGAATACTGGCCTCGGCTGCTTCTGGCAGTTCTAATTCGACCAGTTCAGCACTGATGAAACTGATCAGCGTCATGAAGAACGCAATCAGCAGGAAGACGACGTCGATCATCGGAGTCAGTTCAAACTCCGGGTCAACCTCTTCTGGTGTCCACATAGCCATAGCTTTTTTGGGTGCGTGAGTGGACGGGATTAGGTGCGGTTCTTGATCGCTTTGTTAAGTGTAAACTGTAACTCGCCGACTACGCGGCCAATACGCGAAGTGATCTTACCGTAGCGATTCTTAAAGAAGAAGAAGAAGAACATGGCAGGAATACCAACGATCATACCAGTGGCAGTAGTGATTAGAGCTTCCGAAATGTTGCCCGCGAGCGCTTGAGCACTACCCGCACCTTCAGCCTCGATCACGTTAAAGGCTTTGACCATACCAGATACGGTTCCGAGTAACCCAACCATGGGGGAGAGCGAACCAACCACGGACAGATAGTTGATTAGAACGAAAGGTCCGGCAAGCTCCTCGGCGCTAGACTCTTCGATCGCTTCCTTAACTTGTTCGGGGTCGAAGTTGTTGACGTCGACACGGTTCATGCCCGCCTCAATGATGTTTGTGACAGGTGAAGGGTTCTCTTGGCAGATGGTCTTTGCTCTTTCGACGTCGATCGCAGCAAGCGCTTCGTCGATTTGGACAGTGGCCGCAGCGTTGAGGATGGGCTCTGGCCGGACCGCCATAAAGTTATAAATGATCAATCCGAAACCACCCATTGAAAGGAGAGAGAGAGGATACATTGCCCAGCCACCAGCTTTATACATGTCGTAGAGCGATTTTTCTTGGGATTCGTCGGCGATCTCTTCGCCATCGGCGACCTCGGTTGCAACCTCAGTATCCTGAGCGCTGAGCGGTTGTGTGAGCACCCACTGCGTAGCGACGGCGAACAGTGCGATGGCGATGATAGTGGGAAGGAGACGTAGCTTTGATGTATTCATGATGTTTGTTTAAAAATGCGGTAGTTGGGGGTCGTTAAAATGGGTTTTTGTTTGTTATTCTATAGTTTGTTCAGGTTCGGGAAGTTGTGCAAGCGAGCTTTCAGCACTCTTTGCCCAGGGTGATTCGGGATAGAGAATGGCAATCTCTGTCCAAACATTACGAGCGGCGAGCTTATCCTCGGAGCGCGCATAGCAATCGCCGATCAGATAAAGCATCTCTGGAACCCAGTCATACGAAGTCTGTGCGCGAACGAAGCCGCGTGTCAGCACATCAAGTGCTTGCCCGTAGTTCTCAGCGCGGTGCGCGCGCGAGCCTTGAAGTAGCTTGTAGAGGGAGAAGAGGCGCTCGTTGGGCTCTGGCTCTTCGAGGGCCTCGATCATCGGGGTGGCCTCATCGACGCGGTCGGCGAGCACGAGGCAATAGGCAAGCCACATCTGGACGTTCTTTTTTACTTCGTCGGGGACGACGGTCTCGATCTGGCGGTAGAGGGGAATAACCGCTTCGTATTTACCGGCCGCACGGAGGGCATCAGCTGCGTCCACGATTGGGCGGATGTTGACTGCATACTGACCTGCTACGGGAATAATTTCCGTCATTTTAGCCGCCTTATCAGATTCACCGTCCCTTAGGTAGGCACCCATAAGTGCGATGGCACTTTGGCTATACTTGATGCCGACTTTGTCGAGCCGGACACGATTGAGTAGGTCGTGGGCTTCGTTATATTCTTTAGCCTTAATGAGCGTGTCGATTAGCGAAAGGATGGGTGAGTGCAGCTGAGTAAAACTCTCGGGCACCTGATGGAATTTGATCAATGGGTAAGCTTTGGGGCGAAGTAGGTCGAGCGCAGGGGTGAAGTTTCCACGGCTGATCATCCGTTCAATTTCGGGCATTTTTGAATTATCCAGGCGTAGGGTCCGCACCATTGATTCACTCACGGGAAGTGAGATCTCGCCGACGCCACCTTCAAGCTCTGCGACTAGCATCCCGTCTTGAAAGCTAACAAATTTTAGCGTTTGCGCGGCGCCGTTATTGTTTTGCTGGATGAGGACAGGTTCGTTTCCGTATTCAATCCAGTAAGAATTGACTTCTTGCGCGGTAGCTGAGGACTGAGCAGCAGCGGCCGCGAAAAGTAGAGTAAAAATGCGCTTCATCATCGTGAGTCGGAATTTTGTGGAGCCTAAATTCATCCTTGGAGCTCTTTCAATTTGGCTTTGATCGATTTTAGGATGTCAGCGGGAGCGGTCGCGGAAATTTCTGCCACCGCTTCTTTGAGAGTATTAATCGCGTCTTGCTTCTCGCCCATGCCGATCAAGGCTTTGGCGTCAGCGAGGTAGGCGCGCGCGCTCCATTCTGCGAGATGTGGGTAGCCGAGGAAGGTGCGCTCGTAAAAACCGTGAGCTTTCGCGTAAGCATCTTCCGCCATGTAAGACTCACCAATTTGGTAGAGTGCTCGCGCATGTAGTATGCCGCGCCACTCTGGGACGCGTAATATATACTGATACTTTTCGCGTGCTTCTTTCGCGCGCCCCATTTCGCTAAGTAGCTCTCCTTGGCGTAGCATGACTGCGGGGATTTTGGGTGAACCAGGGAATTGTGTAACAATTTGTTCAAGGTAGTTGAGCGCGCCTGCGAGGTCAGACTTCTCTGCGGTTACATCGGCTAGGCGCATGAAGGCAACAATAGTGGCATCGTCGGTCGGGTAATTAATGAGCAACTGGTTCCAAGCTTCTTCGGCGAAAAACAGACGCTTGTCGCGCTCGTAGTCGGCCACGTAGAGAATGGCGCGAGGTGTGAGCTGCTGGAGGAGTGTAGAATCGTATCGCTGCCTGGGGTCGATTTGGACATCTAGTCGGTAGAGGCCCATGAGCATCCGTGTCTCTGCGATGACATCGTCAGCCGCACGCGCCTTGTCTAATTGATCTCTGAAATAATCTTCGGGAATCTCGCTAGGGTAGGCCTTCAGTTGTGAACGGTAGGGCGTAATGTAGTCCTGAATCGGCGACATGTCTTCGACCAGTGCGTCGGTAAAGGCTGGATCGCGGCGCAATTTGTTATAGAGGGGCTGATCAATGTCTGGATTGACGTAGAAATGCTCAAAAAGGAAACCACGGTCGGTGATGATTTTTGTCCGGAAGTCCAGATCGCTTTCCAGGCGGTCAAAGAAGGCCACGGTGCGGGTCAATAAAATCTTATTTCCATTATATTTCTCAGCGTAGCCTTCGATTAGCGCGTCAACGCCCTCGTTATTTGGGTTCGTGGCGTAGATTTCGATGTTTTCGCGATAGAGAGAAAGCATGTCCACTGGGCGCATCAAATATTCAAAGGCTAATCCGAGTTGTAAGACAGCTCGGGTCAGATCAGCTTTTTTGCCAAATCGTTTGATGTAGGCCTCAAAGTGCGCGGCCATTTCTTTATAGCTGCCGAGCTCTTCGAGCACTGTGCCGATTCGGAAGGCTGCGCCGTTGTGAACATCTTGGAGAGTCGTGATACTGTCGGCCTTGCTGAAGTGGTCCAGAGCTAGCTCAAGGTTACCCGCAAGGTATTCGACTTCTCCGAGGAAGAAGTAGGCTTGGTCGAGAGCGTTGCCCCTTGGGTATTTCTTTACATATGCGTAGAGCACGTCTCGAGATTCTTCAAATCGCTGCGAATAGAATAGGGCGGCACCTTTGCGTAGCAGGCCGTCTTCAGCATAAACACTCGTCGGATATCGATCGACTAAGCGTGAGAAGCTGCCGACAGCGTCTTCGAACTGACTTATTTGGAGTTCGGCTAGACCGCCCCAGTAGAAGATGCCATCTTCGTAGATCGCATTGCTGTGTGCGTTATACCACTCGCCAGCTTGCGTGATCAGTTCGGTGTAGCGTTGCTGCTCGATCAGGTAGGTCGCCCATTGTGCGAAAAGGCTGCGAGACACTGCGTCGAGAGGGCGACTACCTAGAAAGTCAACTGCGAGCGCTAAGAACTCTTCGTCTCGCCCGGTCTTTTGGAGTTCGACGGCAAGGGCAACACTCACATCGGAGTAAAAGTCACCATTCGGGAATTTACTGCGATAGACCCTGCCCACTACGATTGCGGTCTCAGTTTTGGCGATTTGGAGGGCATTGGAGAAAGTGGCGTAGTGGTAGAACTCTGCTTGATCATCATCGGGATTTTCCTCCATCAGATCGTGGAACATCCAGAAGGCTTCGTAGCGACGTGCGGTCTTGGTGTAGTTGCGGGCGCGGCGGACGAGCAGCTCGTTGCGCAGTGTTGGTAGTTTGCGCAGTTGCTCTAGATTAGCCTCGAGTGTCGCGATCTCTTGTTGGAGGCGTTCGATGGATTCGCTGGATGAATTACCTAGCGCGGTTCGTTGTTCGACTCTGGCTGTCTTGGACTCGATTTTACCTTCGGTCCATTCGATCATGATGTCGGTCGTCTTAATTAGGTTCAGCGTAAGGGCGGCATCATTAACTCGTCCTACCTCGACCAGCTTATCGCTTGCTTTAAGGAGGGCAACATTGAGGCGTGGGCGGTAGCGAATTGCTGACTCCTTTGCGAGCCTCGGCAGTAAACTGAGTGCGTCGTCTAAACGCTCGGCTTGAAAAAGTGACTCAAAGCTGGCAGCAGCAGCCAAGGCTTGATCTTCAGGGTCGCGAGCGATTTCGAAGAGTTGACCAAAGTAGGGCAGACCAGCGGATAGTTGCCCCGTGCCGTAGTAGATTTGGGTGAGATCTTTGAGCAGCTTAGTTTGCTCACTTTGGGTTAGGCGTACATTTCTATAGCTGCCTGAAAGGATTTTCTGCATCAGGTCAATCGCTTCATCGTTCTTACTCAGAGCACGTAAAACCTCGATCCTTTTCAATAGCATATCCTTGATCTTAGGTGAGTTTGGGAACTCCTTTTCTAACCTATCATACCAGAGGAGGGCTTCGCTTAACTCATTCGTTTGTTTGGAAGCCACATATTGCTGGATATGAGCAGTTCCAATAAGGAATATGGGGAAGTCGAGTTTGATTTCCGAGTTATCGGAGGCTTCGACGCGCTTAACCAACTCTTTAAGCAGAGGCATGGCCTCGATAAGTTTGCCTTCTTCGACCAGCGTATTTGCCTGGCCTTGTAGTGCGGTGAAGCCTAATTGTCCGGCATCATTCTGTGCATTAGAAATCTGAAATGAGCAGATAATTAAAGAGGCGGTGAGTAAACTTTTTAAAGTAGATCTAGACAACATCACAGATGGACAGGGAGAATGCACGTGGGGGATGAAAAACTTCGCATTTACAAGCGGCTTGTAAAGCGAAATTCGAATTTTTCCCTCTCTAGATACTTAACCTAGCTTATTTAGTTCCTCGGCTGCCATATCCCACTCATAGTTTTTCTCTTCTAAATATTTAGCGATACGCGCAGCCTTAATATTTAGATCCTTGGCTGCCTCGGAGTCAGCATAGGCGCTAGGGTCCTCGAGCTGTTTGGAAAGCTCGGCTTGTTCGGTTTCGAGCTTGAGTATGTCTGCCTCGGCTTTTGCGACTCGGCTTTCGGCTTGCTTGCGCGCCTTGCTGGCAGATTTACGCTCTTCTGCCGCGATACGGCGGCGTTCTTTGGCACTCACGCTCTGGTGCTTACCTTGGGAGGTGGGCGCACCGTCTGGACGAGCATTTTTCAGCCCGGCGATTAGGCCACTCTGCTCGGACTCGGCACCCGACTTACGCAAGTAGTAATCGTAGTTACCTGCATAATGCGTAACTTTGCCGGCTTGTATCTGCGTCGTGCTCTCGGCAATCGCGCGGATAAAGTGTACATCATGACTGACGAAGATGAGAGTGCCTGTGTAGTCCTTGAGGGCACCGATCAGCGCGTCGATACTCGGCATATCGAGGTGGGTGGTGGGTTCGTCTAGTAGGAGGAAGTTAGGCGGAGCAAGGAGTAGTTTGACCAGTGCCAATCGGCTCTTCTCGCCACCGCTCAATACTTTGACCTTTTTAAAAACATCATCTCCGCGAAAGAGGAAGGCGCCTAAGATACTGCGCACGCTCTGCTCGCCTGTGCCCGAAGTCCGATCCATCGCTTCGTCGAGCACGCTTCGCTCCATATTGAGCACTTCGACTCGCTGCTGCGAAAAGTAGCCCACGCTTACATTATGGCCCAACTCGCGCGTGCCGGCTTCGATTGGGATGATCTCGGCTATTATTTTGAGCAGTGTCGATTTACCTGCACCGTTGGGGCCAACCAGGACGATGCGCTGTTTCTTTTCGACCTCTATGTTGAGGTCTTCGTAGACGACGTGTT
Organism: Opitutaceae bacterium BACL24 MAG-120322-bin51; assembly: GCA_905182465.1. Taxonomy (GTDB): domain Bacteria; phylum Verrucomicrobiota; class Verrucomicrobiia; order Opitutales; family Coraliomargaritaceae; genus Thalassobacterium. Next base: position 97,575 of record CAJJBI010000001.1, read on the forward strand.
CGCCATAGGCCTGCTTTACATGGTTAAGCGTAACTATACGCTGACCGCTGCGTTGCGGCTGGGGAAACTTAAAGTGGATTGTGTCAGCGGCACTCTCAGGTGGCGCAATGCGCTCCATTTTCTCTAATTGCTTAAGTCGAGCTTGCGCTTGCGTCGCCTTACTGGCTTTGGCGCGGAAGCGACGCACGAAATCTTCCAGATGGGCGATTTCACGCTGTTGATTGTTATAGGCTGCTAGATGTTGCGCTTCGCGCTCGGCCTTTTCTTTAAGGTATTTTTCGTAATTGCCGACGTAGCGATGCAATTTATTGTGAGCGATCTCCACGATACCGCCGCAGATGGCATTGAGAAACTCGCGGTCGTGCGAAATCGTTAGGATCGCGCCTGAGTAGCGCTTCAGCTGATTCTGAAACCAGCCCAGCGTCTCAAGGTCCAAGTGATTAGTCGGTTCGTCGAGCATGAGCAGATCCGGTTCCATTACAAGCAGGCGGGCGAGATGCGCCCGCATGATCCAGCCCCCGCTCAAGGTCTTGGCCGGCATGTCGTAGTCTTCGTTCCGAAAGGCTAGCCCTGCAAGGATACGCTTGGCTTTTGCTTCCAGATTGTAACCGTCTAACTCAATGAAGCGCTCGATCGCTTCGATCCGCTCTATTGAATCGGGGTCGGGATACTCGCGCAGCGATTTGTAAATTTTGGTAAACTCTGGGCTAATCGAAGTCGCCAGCTCCGCTACGGTTTCGTCTCCCGCCGGAGCGCTTTCTTGTGGCAGAAAGCCTATTCGTGTGCCGCGTTCCAGTTCGATCTCGCCGCAGTCAGCCTCCATATCGCCCATTATGATAGAGAAGAGCGACGTCTTACCCGCACCATTGGGGCCGACTAAGCCGATGCGCTCGCCGCGTAATAAGCGTAGCGAAATATCGGTAAAAAGTGTTTTTTGGCCGAAGCCTTTACTGATCTGAGAAACGGTGAGCATAGTGCGATAGTCCACACAGAGACTTGCCTGATCCGTTTCTTAGGTCTTCCTTTGAGGTCAGACACATGACTGAACAAATCAATCCACTCTATGTATGCACGCTCTGGTATAAGCCGGGGAAAACGATGCAAGGCCTAATTGAAAATGGTCGTGGGCATCGTACTGCCCTCATCGTGGCGACAGCCTCTGGCATGATGCAGGCTCTGCCTGTTTATTATTCAGATGAAAGCATGGGTGTATCTGTATTTCTGATAGGTGCGGTCATTGGCTTCTTCGGGCTCTACCTCTTCGCATGGTTACTGCGTAATTTTGGGCGTTGGTTTGGAGCGCAGGCCAGCTTGCGCGAAGTGCGCACTGGACTGGGGCTCGGCCTCATGCCTTGGTTACTTTGTTTTTTAGTACTTTTCCTCTTCCGACAAAATTTTGGTTCGTCCGCTGTCGGGCAGTATTTTTGGCTGTTCTTTATCCCTTTAGTTTATGGCTACATAGTTGTCATACTCTCACTCACCGCGGCCCTTCGACTGACGCCTTTGAAGACTTTTCTTTGCTTAGTATTAACGATCATTTTTAGTCTGTTCCCGCTCACTTTGTTGTTTCAAGTGCTTGCGCCGCTTCTTCTCTCCGCTCAATAGTCGATCCGCATGCTAAAATACATCTGTATAAAAAATCTCGCCCTACTTGAAGAAGTCAGGCTTGAGTTTGAGTCTGGCTTCACCGCCGTGACAGGGGAGACGGGCGCGGGTAAGAGCGTGCTCCTCGGTGCCTTAGGTTTGCTCTCAGGTACACGCACCGATAAGGGAATGATTCGCCAAGGCCAAGACTTGCTCGAGGTCGAGGCCGCTCTCTACTTCGCAGACGCTTTTCTCATTGATAACTTGCTTGAGGTCGCTGGTTTACCCACATGCGAAGACGGCTTGCTCCTTTTGCAAAGAACCATTCACCGCACTAAGATTCCACGGATTCAAGTTAATGGCAGTCTCGCCACGCTCGTTCAACTGCAAGCGCTTGGCGAGTCATGGATCGATTTTCATGGTCCTGGTGAACCGCAAAAACTTTTCCAAGAAAAACGTCAGCTCGAAATGCTCGATACCTACGCGGATAACGCTAAGGCGCTCACCGCATTTGCCGTTGGCTACGACGAATGGCGCAGCGCATTACGCGAGATTGAGACTCTCGAAACTGGCGAACGTCTTGATCAAGATGAGCTGGATTTTGTCCGCAAACAAATCAAAAAAATCGACGTCGTCGACGTGAGTGAAGATTCCATTGGAGAGTTGGAGCGTGACTACACCCGCATGTCTAGGGCTCAAGAGTTAGTCGGTCTTGCATCCGCATGTTCCGAGGCCATGGTCGGTGAGCAAAGCGTTAACGATTTATTAGGTGGCGCCCTTCTTCGCCTAGAAGAACTGGTCGAACTTGATGAAGGTTCGCAGCCACTCCTCGAGCGCGCTCGCAGCTTGCAGATCGAGTTGCAAGATCTCGGCGAAGAGGTTGGGCGCTTAACGGCTGATTACGACTTCGACCCCGAAGCTATCGAGGCCGCTACAGAGCGTATGAATCTCTGGCAAGAGCTGCGTCGTAAATACGGCGGCAGTGTTGAAGCCGTTTTGAGCAAGCGCGAAGAACTCGCCCAAAAAATCGACATCCAGGGTGATCTTGATGGCGTGCTTGTTAAGAAACGCAAGGCGACCGTCGACCTTGAAGCCAAGCTTAAAAAACAAGCCGTCAAACTAACCGCGTCCCGTAAAAAGTCTGCCAAAGCACTCGCGCAAAAAGCCGCTGATCTCTTGCAAGCACTCGGCTTCAAAAAAGCGCGCTTAGAGATTAAACTTATCTCCGACGCTAAGCTACACGAGCACGGCGACAGCCATTGCCAATTCCTCTTCGCCCCCAATGCCGGGCAAGACCTCCAACCGCTCAATAAAATCGCCTCTAGTGGCGAGACCGCCCGCGTGATGCTCGCGCTCAAAACTGTGCTTGCTGAGGCTGACGCCACGCCACTCCTCGTCTTCGATGAAGTTGATGCTAACGTCGGTGGTGAAGTCGGTCGTACTGTCGGATCTGAACTAGCGCGCCTGGCGAAAAAACACCAAGTTCTTTGTGTTACCCACCTGCCCCAAGTGGCTTCGCTCGCGCACAACCACTACGTCGTCACTAAATCTCAGGATGAAGACTCTACAGCCGTGAACATAGCACCACTCGGCGACAGTCGTAGCGCTCGTCTTGAGGAACTCGCCCGCATGCTTGGCGACCGCAAGTCGGCCTCCGCAAGAGCGCACGCAGAAGAGTTGTTAGGGTGATCCTAGTATACGGGTCTATGCCCGAAGGTTCCTTCCTGGGCGCGAATAAGCTCCTAAGGCGCGCTACTTTTTCATCCAACGCTCGATGGAAAAATCATCGTTTCTTTCCATGACTGAGTCTAACTGGAAGTCGCTTTCAAAGTCCGGGAAGAACGCGTCGCCTTGTACGGTGCGATGTACGCGGGTAAGGTAAAGTTCGCTACATTTGCCTAGCATTTGTTTGTAAATTTCACCGCCGCCAGCGATCCAGATAGTCTGATCCGTTTTAAGATGATCGAGTGTTTCTAAATCGGTGAAATTATGCACGCCAGCGATCTCGCGTGGAGTTCGACTCAGTACGTAAGTGTCACGCCCTGGTAGTGGACGACCGATGGACTCGTAAGTCTTTCGACCCATTACAAGGATGTCGCCCATCGTAGTCTTTTTAAACCATTTAAAGTCTTCTGGTAGGTGCCAAGGGATGCCGCCGGAGTTGCCGATCACACGATTCTCTGACATGGCGGCGATGGCTTTAAAATTCTTTGAAGAGCCCATCATTTTTTAAACCGCAATCGGTGCTTTGATTGCAGGATGAGGGTCATAGTTGACCAGTTCAAAGTCCTCATATTTGAAGTCGTTGATGTCCTTCACGCTGGGGCTTATTTTCATTTTTGGCAGAGCGCGTGGTTCGCGAGAAAGTTGCTCTTTGGCTTGCTCGACATGGTTAGAGTAGAGATGCAGGTCGCCAAATGTGTGGACAAACTCTTTGGCTTTCAATCCGCAGACTTGTGCGATCATCATGGTGAGCAGTGCGTAAGACGCTATGTTGAAAGGCACGCCGAGAAAGATGTCGGCGCTACGTTGGTAAAGCTGGCAGCTTAGCTCACCGTTAGCCACATAGAACTGAAAGAGGGCATGGCATGGGGGGAGCGCCATGTCCTTTACCTCCCCAGGGTTCCAAGCGCAGACCATGTGGCGGCGACTGTCAGGATTCTTTTTGAGTGATTCGATGACTTCCGCTAGCTGATCGACACGTTCGCCGCCGGGGGCAAGCCAGTCCCGCCACTGAGCTCCGTAAACGCGGCCGAGGTTGCCGTCTTCGTCTGCCCATTCATCCCAGATACGGACTTTGTTTTCCTTCAAGTAGCCGATATTGGTATTACCCTGAATAAACCAAAGCAGTTCGTGTATGATTGAGCGCAGGTGGAGCTTTTTCGTGGTGAGTAGAGGAAAGTCTGGCTCTAGTGAGAATCGAGCTTGTGCTCCGAAAAGAGAGTAAGTGCCCGTGCCCGTGCGGTCATCGCGGTAGGTGCCAGTTTCCAGAACGGTGCGAAGTAGATCGTGGTAGCTTTTCATATTAGATGGGCAGACTCTTTAGGAATCTGCACGCCTGTCAATCCAGCGCAGACTGAAAGTGTAAGGGCACGCTCCGTGTGACCATGCGATGCTCATGTAGGCAGTTGGTAGCGCTGGAGGGATTATTACAATCAGCTGCGGATCACTAGCTCCCTGATTTCGCTACAATACTCTAAAGATTGAATTTTTTTTAATACCGAGCGTTTCATGAACTGTAACTCAGAGCGAAGGGTTTGATTCGTCACCGAAACGATCAGTGTGTGTTCGTCCTTGATCCTTACGGGGTGGCAACGTTCACAAAGACTGGGGCCGAAGATTTTTTCCCAATTTTCGACCAAACTGCGTTCTGGGCTGGGTTTCTCTAGTTTGTATTGTTCTTGAAGCACTACCAGTACGCTATCTAGAGGCGTCGGCTCGCGCCTAGAAGACGCGCTCACCGTGTGAGGCAGGCCACGGAAGTCGGCGATGACATCTTCGATGTTTTTAGAGAATTTCACGAGCGGCTTAAGAAAAAGAGTAAATTAGGTAACTTTGAGATAATTGGCACAATAGCTGATATACACAAAACAGCTCTTTCCAATATTTTTCATTTCTTCCCGTGTATGGTAGTTGGGGTAATAAAACAAAGCAGAAAACCGTGTGGCGCGGAGTCTAGGGGTTTGCTCCGCGTCACTTTGCCTTTAATTTAATCAATAAGTAAAATTAATACTAACTATAAGTAAAATTAGTATATCACGCGTAGGCTCATTAACATCTTGCACGTGATTTTACTTAAATCACTATATATGAATCAACTTTTCTCCCGCAAGGGAGTTTGGGGTAACAGAAAAAGTCCTCTTTAGATTTTATCTTTAGAGGCATTAAGTAGACAATGGTTGGCGCAGTCCTTAGGGGTAGGGACTGCGCCATTTTTGTGCTTATTTTGAAGCGACTCGTTTGTCGCTTTTTTTGTGCCGACTATTCTTTCAGCAAGCAGGCATCACATATTAAAGCCCTAGTTCCAACTGCTCGCTCCCTCCCTCGCTCTCAGCGAATCGCACGCCGATACCCAGCAAGCGAACGGGTTCGCCGCTTCGCCCCCAAGCATCGTCGAGTAGTTTGTGGAAACGCGTCAACTCTGGCTGTTGGCCTGACATCTCCGCGCTGGTGCGGCGGAAGTCGCTGAACTTTAGTTTGACTAGCAGTTTGGCTATCTTCCGATCGGGCGCGTTTTTGCGTAGCTCTTCGACTAGCTCGCGGTGCTGCCTGCTTAAGGCTTCGCGGCAATCTCCCAGCGATTCTAGGTTTTTTGCAAACGTTTGCTCATTGCTAAGGCTTTTGCGGATACGATTCGCCTCCACTGGCCGCTCGTCGATGCCGCGACAAAGATCGTAGAGTTCCATCCCGAAGCTACCAAATTCCTGAGCAAGCCAAGTTTTATCTCTAGTTTGGAGCTGTGCGCAGGTTTTAATCCCGTGCTCGGCTAGACGGATTGAACTTTTCGGGCCGACTCCCCAAATACGCTGCACGGAGAGCTCACGCATAAAGAGCTCGACCTTCGATGGCGCAACGACGCATTGGCCGTTTGGTTTGTTCCAATCGCTTGCGATTTTGGCGATCAACTTATTGGGTCCGATCCCCGCCGAGGCAGTCAATTCTGTCTCGGATTGGATCGCAGCGCGTATTTCCTGTGCGATCTCTGATCCGGAGCGCTTTAAATGGCTCACATCAAGGTAGGCCTCGTCGAGAGAGAGCGGCTCGATCATCTCGGTATAACGAGCAAAAACTGCCCGCACAGCCTCAGACGCAGCTCTGTATAACTCGAAGCGCACTGGCACGATAACTAGTTGAGGGCATAGTTCGCGCGCTTTAAAGACGGGCATCGCTGAATGCACGCCGAATTCGCGAGCGGCATAATTGCACGTCGTCAACACGCCTCGTCCCGAAGCCCCACCGACCGCCAGCGGACGATTCTCTAATTCGGGACGCTCGCGCATCTCGACCGCTGCATAAAAGCAGTCCATGTCGATGTGTATGATACGGCGAGTGGTCTTCATGATTTTCTTAGTCTAATATAATAGCAGGGTTTTGACTTTTAACGTGCACCCAAGGTGAATGCTCGGCGTTTTCTCTATCACCTTATTTTTTGATCTACTGATTTCGATTTTGGGATGGATTCGTTCATCAAATTCATGTGCAATTATCCTTTATAGGTTGTTGCTCTCAATAGTCCTCTAGATTGATATTGATAATAAATCCTAGAAGAAGTCGAGATACTACCTCAGCGCTCATTTATCTGAATATTTTTTTCAATTTTCTAAAAAACTAATGGATTCGATACGTAAGCAATTTCCCCAGATTGAAGAAACCGCATGGCCAGTGCTCGAAGCTTGGGCCGTGCTCCTGAGAGAGTGGAATACAAAAATTAATCTCATCTCGCGTAAAGACATCGAGTATTTAGAAGCGCGGCATCTGTCTCACTGCCTTGCGATTACTAATCACCTCAAACTGATGAGCGGCGCGCGTATCATGGATGTCGGTACGGGTGGTGGTTTCCCAGGTATCATTATGGCGATTTGCTACCCGCAGGCGCATTTCACTTTAATCGACTCGATCGGTAAGAAGATTACTGTGGTGGAAGATCTTGTGGACAAGCTAGGGCTTAAGAATGTAGAAGCTCGTCAATGCCGTGCCGAAGAGGTCAAAAAGCAGTTCGACTTTATTACCGGGCGTGCAGTCAAAAATTTACCTGAGTATTTTAGCTGGATTAAAGAAAACGTCCGTCGAGGCGAGCGTAACTCAATTCCTAACGGAGTGCTCTACTGGAAAGGTGGTGAACTCGATGATGAATTAACTGCACTTGGGATTCGCCCGCGAAAGACGATTTCTTTGGGAGAGAGTTTTGGCGATCCATACTTTGAAGAAAAATATATTCTCCATTTTGACGCGCGCGACGTGCCGAGGGCTCGCAAACCTAGGCAGGAAGTTAGTTAACCGTGGCGTGTTCGCTTGCCGAATGCCTTTGTTTTGATTTAGCTAGCAAAACATTTTTATCACCAACCCTATGAGTCATAGCACAGTCCGCACCCGTAACCCTTGGTCTTGGGTGCCGTCAGGATACTTTGCCGAGGGTATTCCTTACGTCATGATCACTTGGGTCGCGGCGACAATGTTTAAAGATCTTGGGCATTCGGATACCGAGATCACTTTCTGGGTGGGGAACATTACTCTGATGTGGTCGCTTAAGCCGCTTTGGGCTGTCTTTCTCGACATGTTTAAGACAAAGAAGTGGATTGTCCTAGCGATGGAAATTGGAATGGTGGGACTGCTGGTCTTGGTCGGTTTTTGTCTGCCGATGTCGAGCTACTTCCTGATTTCGATAGGTGTTTTGTGGATGATGGCATTCGCTTCGGCGACGCAGGATATCTGTATGGATGGTATTTATATCACTAGTCTGAATAAGAAGGAGCAGGCTAAGTATGTGGGAATACAAGGTGTATTCTGGAACGTTGGGCGTATTTTTTCGATGGCCTTTATCGTCTATATTGCAAGTTACTTCGGGCAAGGGGAGACGTCCTCTTGGACGATCGCTTGGTGTGTGGCGGCAGCCGTGATGTCGGCTTTGGCGGGCTACCATATCTTTTTCTTACCCAAGGGTTCAGTGCCAGATCGCCCTGAAAGTATAAAAGAAGCGCGAGCCACTTTTATCGATGCGTGGATTGATTTCTTTCGAAAGCCTCAAATCTGGGGTATGTTAGCCTTTGTTTTTCTGTTTCGAAGTGGAGAGGGTTTGTTACTAGGCGTGGGACATTTGTTTCTACAAGCTGACTCGGAGGTAGGTGGTATTGGGCTGTCTCTCGCTCAGAAGAGTATTATCGATGGCACGGTGAGTACGGTGGTGAGTCTGGCGGGTGGTATCTTGGGAGGAATGTTTATCTCTAAATACGGGCTAAAGAAGACGCTCTTTACCATGGCGATTTGTCTTAACCTGCCGAATTTGACTTATGTTTATCTCGCGTTTGCGGCTCAGGGTGGGGAGCCCGTGACACTCTGGACCGTGGGTCATTGGTCACGATTGAGAAGTTTTTCTATAGCTTCGGATTTATCGCGAATATGCTCTACATGATGCAGCAGATCAGTCCAGGGAAGTATCATATGACGCACTATGCTTTCTGCACAGCGATCATGAACCTTGTTCTCTGGCCGACGACTGCAGTGAGTGGATTTTTGGCCGATTATCTCGGATATCTGACATTCTTTACCGTTGTCATGTTTGCCACAATCCCTTCCTTCTTGGCGGCTTGGTATGCGCCGTTCCCACGCAGTGAAGACGAACAGAAATAGCTATTTGCCAGCTTCTCTTTAGTAGGCTAGATCTTCCAAGTGAATGGGTTAAAACTATATTTTGAAGATGACTTGCAGTCACCCTCAGATTAATGCGCCCTCTCTTATGATAGGGGAGGCAGGATGCCTGTTACACCTTAAGAGTAATTTTTTAAGCTCTTTAACTCATCAAGAAGAACTCGAGGGCGACCTATTTTAGTAGCTTCGCTCCATCACCTGCGCAGGTGTGAAAGATCGATGGCTGGATTCCATACTTGGCTTCGTAGGCTGCGGCGATGGCATCGGCTTGGGTTTGCCCGAAATTAGTATCTGTTAACGCCATAACAGCACCGCCAAAGCCGCCGCCGGTTAAGCGGGCACCGTAAACGCTAGGCTGCAGCTTGAGCAGTTCGACTAGTGTATCGAGCTCTTCGATACTATTTTCAAAATTAACGCGGGAGCTTTCGTGTGACTGGTTTAGGTATGCACCAACGGCCTTGAGGTCGTTATTTGCTAAAGCAAGTTCGACCTTACGCACGCGGGCATTTTCACCGACGATGTGGGCAGCGCGGAGGAAGATTAGCTCGTCGATATTGGGCTTTGAGGCCGCTAACTGCTCTTCGCTAATCTCTGATAGGGTCTTTGCGTAGGGATAGTCGGCTTTCAGTTGTGCCAGTGCGTCATGACACTCTTTAAACCGATCTGCGTAGGCAGAGTCAACGAGGGCGTGTTTTTTGTTGGAATTAAAAATCCAAAAGTGCGCGCCGCGAGGCATCGGTTCAGTCACGAAGGTCTCTGTCGCGCAATCAATTTTGACTAGATGATCAGCTTTTCCGAAGGCTGAGACGCCTTGGTCAAGAATGCCGCAGGGCATACCTACAAATTCGTTTTCTGCCTTACGCCCAATGCGTGCAAAGCCAGCAGTATCCGTTTCGTAACCGTAGAGCGCGGCGAGCGCTTTGGCCGTCGCTAATTCAAAAGCGGCACTGCTACTCATGCCTGCGCCCGAGGGGAGTGTGCTAGTCACAGCCATGTTGTAGCCAGTCGGCATTGCCATGCCGAGATCGGCCATTACCTTTGTCACGCCAATCGGATAGTTCGTCCAAGAGCCCGTGCCCTTAATTGCTTTGTAATCACCTAGGGAGATTTCAACCAGATTGCCTGCATCGCTCACGATGTGAATCATTGCATCGTTACGCAGACTTACGGCCACTGTGATTCCTTCCGTCACTGCTGCACCCATCACGAGGCCTCCGTTGTAGTCGGTGTGGTTGCCGACAAACTCGATTCGTCCAGGTGCGAATGCAAAATGCGCGGGCTGAAAGGGGAAGTGCTTTTGAAACAGTTCGAGTGTGGCTGTGCGCATAGGGTTTAACTGTTTTTTGCCCAAGAGTCGCGGAGCGCCACTGTGCGGTTAAAGACTAGGGCATCGGGTTGACTCAGCTTTGAGTCGAGGCAGAAATAGCCGATACGCTCGAATTGGCAGGTTTCGCCCACGGGTAATTCGCTTAGGCTCGGTTCGCAGAGAGCGGTGGCTTCGGTCAAGGAGTCGGGGTTCACAAACTCGGTAAATGCCCGCTCTTTATCTGCCTCTGGCTTTTCGAGTAAAAATAGGCGGTCGAAAAGACGTACCTTCGCTTTGACGGCGTGAGCCGCGCTGACCCAATGGATGACGCCTTTCACTTTACGGTCTTCGGGATTCTTCCCTAGTGTGTCGAGGTCGACACTACAAAGCAATTTGGTGACAGTGCCGTCGGCATCCTTTTCGCAGTCGTCACATTTAATCACATAGGCGCCGCGTAGTCTTACTTCGTGCCCTTTCTTTAGGCGTTTGAATTTCTTATTGGCCTCTTCGCGAAAGTCTTCTTGCTCAATGAAAATCCGCTTTCCAAATGGGATCTTACGCGTGCCCGCAGTTTCATCTTCAGGGTTGTTGATCGCTTCGACTTCGAGGACTTGGTCTTCTGGCCAGTTGGTCAGCTCGACTTCGAGCGGGTCCATGACCGCCATGCGCCGACTACTAGTGTGATTAAGTTCTTGGCGCACGGCGTGTTCCAACAGCGCGACGTCACTTGTCGATGGTGTCTTGGTAATACCCACGGTTCGGCAGAAGCTACGAATCGCAGCAGCAGGGTAGCCACGGCGACGCATCCCAGATAGGGTTGGCATACGAGGGTCTTCCCAGCTCTCGACTCTGGCCTTCTTCGACCAGAGTCCGTAGCTTTCGCTTGCTCACTACGGTGTAGGTCAAGTTGAGGCGGGCGAATTCAGTTTGCTTTGAGGGGAAGATACCAAGCTTTTCGATAAACCAATCGTAGAGCGGGCGATGGTCTTCAAATTCCAGCGAGCAGAGCGAGTGGGTGATGCCTTCGAGTGAGTCGCTTTGGCCATGGGTGAAATCGTAGCTCGGGTAAATCGGCCATGCATCGCCCACGCGGTGGTGGTGCATCCGTTTGATGCGATACATTACCGGATCGCGCATGTTCATGTTTGGATGTGCCATATCGATCTTAGCGCGGAGCACCTTGGCGCCGTCTTCAAATTCGCCCGAGCGCATCCGTTTAAACAGGTCCAGGCTTTCGGTGGTGGGGCGGTCGCGGTGAGGACTGTTTTTGCCCGGCTCACTGACAGAGCCGCGGTATTCGCGTATTTCGTCAAAGTCTCAGTTCGTCTACATAGGCGTCGCCCGACACTATGAGCTTACAAGCCCAGTCAAAAAGCTGATCGAAATAGTCACTGGCAAAGCAGACCTTCGCCCATTCGTAACCCAGCCATTTAATATCCTTTAGGATCGCTTGCACGAACTCGTCGCTCTCTTTCTCCGGATTTGTATCGTCAAAGCGAAGGTTACAGAGGCCGTCAAAGTCCTTCGCGATATCGAAGTTCAAACAGATCGCCTTCGCGTGGCCGATTTGGAGGTAGCCATTGGGTTCAGGCGGGAAACGCGTCTGCACGCGCCCGTCATGTTTGCCAGCCGCCACATCGGCAGTTACTATTTGGCGAATGAAATCAGTTGGAGTCTCTGGGTTGTCGTTGGACATAAGCATCTAGAAAAACGCAGTGCTTCAATCTGCGCCAGTCAAAAAGTTGAAGACCGGTCGTAAAGTGGTTTAAAAAACGCCGCCCGAAGGACTCCCCTGATGACTATCGTGATGCTTAGTCCACTGTAGTAATTAATCTAAGCGCAGAGAATGCTTAGTCAGCAGAGAGTCAAAGCTGGACGTCGTCATCGCTAATAAATTCGAGTTCTACGACGCCCTCCCTAGTATTACTGGCATGCGCCAAAATAACCGTATCGTTGGTAGCGTCGGTGTCGACCTAGTTGCCGGACATCTCTAGGAAAACGAGTTCGGTTCTCAAGAATTCCCCAAAGTTGTTCAGATCAAAAGTTTCTGGGTCGAAGATCCCAGCGTAAATACGCACTAAGCTCCCCTCACTTTTGTTTACACTCGTTTCGATTTGCCAGCTCGTTCGAGCCGTATTGACTAGAGTAAATGGACGTTAAAAATGTAAAGGCTTATTTCGACTCGGATGGAGTGGTGGATTACTACGCCAAGGCATCTGTGGATCTGGGGCTGTGGGCGTCAGAGGAAAAAATCTTTACTCGCTTGTTTGCGCCAGACGATTCTCTGCTGGAGTTGGGTTGCGGAGCGGGGCGTATCGGGTTCGGGCTCTATGAGTTGGGCTACCGTAATCTTTTGGCCACCGACTATGCGCGGAGCATGGTAGTTAAGGCACGCGATCTGGCGAAGCGATTGGATTATACAATTCACTGTAGAGTGGCCGATGCGACGCGGTTAGATTTTGAGGACGAGATTTTCGATGGAGCGATTTTTGGATTCAATGGTCTGATGCAAATCCCGAAGTCGGCTCAGCGTGAGCGGGCCTTGAGCGAAGTTTTTCGGGTGCTTCGCCCAGGTGCTTGGTTTGCCTTTACCACTCATGATCGCGATTGCTCCATCCACCGAGATTTCTGGGAGGCTGAAACTCTTCGTTGGGAATGCGGCACTGAGAAGCCCGAGCTAGAAGACTTTGGCGACCGCACTGAGCCGACTGATCATGGTTTGCACTTTATGCATGTACCCACTGCATCTGAGATGCAGCTGCTCCTTAATAAAGTCGGCTTCCATATCGAAGTATCCGTCATGCGTAGCGAACTTGGTAAAGAGTCCGCCGAGGTAGAGTCTTTCTCTGATGACTGCCGTTTTTGGATCGTGAAAAAACCAGAGGCGCTGGGTTAGAGCTAGAATTTGGATCGATACGGGTCTCCTGTTCTGCTACGAAATAGGATTTTAAGTGGGACCGCGTTCGACGTCTGCGTCGCAGGTATTATAAATCGAATCGATCAAGCCAACCCAGCTTCGTTGAAGCTGTAGTAGCCAAGTCCCTCCGGATCTCGTGGTTTACAACCGATGATAATGTGATCGGTTAATTCGATGCCGACGATCTTAGCCGATTCTCGTAGTTGTCGCGTAACTTGGATGTCGGCTCGGCTTGGTGCGGGGTCGCCGCTTGGATGATTATGCACTGCAACGATGGCAGTCGCGTTATGGCGGATGGCTTCGCGGAAAACCTCTCGAGGGTGTGCGAGGCAATTTGTGGCGGTGCCCTTCGTAACTTCAATGCGTTTAAGTAGTCTGTTCTTACGGTCTAGGCAGAGTACCCAGAAGCGCTCGACTTCTGCGCCCGCTACTAGATTACGAAAGTGCTGCGCTACCATAGCCGAATTATCAAAGCGTATTTCTTTGCTATCTTCCTCGGTCAATAGGCGTTTGGCAAATTGCATCACGGAGATCAGCTGGAGTGCCTTAACCTTACCAATGCCATGAATTTTACGGAAGTCTTCTGCCGACCAGCGAAGCAGATTGGCGAGACTGCCAGCTTCGTGCAGTAAATCCTCCGACATGCTGAGCACGTCGATACCAGGTGTGCCTGTGCGTAAAATCATGGCTAGCAGTTCGCGGTCACTAAGTGCTTCGACTCCCAAGTTCTCAAGTCGCTCTTGCGGGCGCTCGCTCGCAACCATGTCTTTGACTCGGCGATGACTGGGATAGGCGATGTTCATTACTAATAAGTGAACAATAGAGCACTATTTTTATTCAGCAAGTAGAAATTTCCATTAATAAGCCATCTGCATCGACCCAAAGCTACTGATTGCTTCAGTAATAACTGTAGACGCGATCACGCGAAAGGGTGCCTCTTTATATTTCCAGCTTCTAGTTCCATACTTCGAACTTCCATTCATGTGTAAAACGTGCAAGTTCCACTCAGTGCGATTTACACCCCAGAAACCCAGCCTCTTTGGCGAAACTCTCGAAAGCCTGAAAGACCAGATCGAAGCGGCAGGGCACAAGGGCTTCCGCGCCAAGCAAGTCATGGAGTGGCTTTACAAAAAGCGCGTAGATTCGTGGGATGCTATGACAAATCTGCCGAAGGATTTCCGTGCCTGGCTCGAAGAAAATTTCATCCTATACCCCACTACGCCTGTCATAGATAAGCGCTCTGACGACGTCACCCAAAAGCTGCTCCTCGAGCTAGAAGACAAATCGTTGATTGAGACTGTTCTGATCCGTGCGCCACAAAAAGGCGTTGGGCAAGAGGACTCGCGCAAGACGGTCTGCGTGTCTATTCAAGTAGGTTGCGCTTTTGGCTGTAAGTTCTGCGCCTCCGGATTGGCTGGCTTTCGGCGTAATCTAATGGCGGCAGAAGTCGTCTCTCAACTAATGCACATCTGCCGCCGCGAAGATGCTCACACCGATCGCGCCCGAGAGGAGATTGCCTCCTTTGATAACATCGTCTTCATGGGCATGGGCGAGCCACTCTCAAATTACGACACTCTCGTTCGCACCATTCGCATTCTTAACGCCGAATGGGGACTTAATTTCGGAGCGCGTCGCATCACGGTATCGACTTCCGGCCTCGCGCCTCAGATTCTTAAACTGGCGGAGGAGGGGATCGCGGTGCGCCTTGCTATCTCCCTGCATGGAGCGACTAACGAAGTCCGCCAGCAGATCATGCCGATCAATAAAAAATACCCGCTTGAAGACTTGATTCCTGCCGCAAAAGCCTTTCAGCGAAAGCACGGGCGCATGCTCACGTTGGAATTTATTCTGATTGAAGATGTCAACGACAGTCTCGACCAAGCACGCGAGTTGGCTAAAATCGCTCGCGATCTCCACGCCCACGTCAACTGCATCCCCTACAACACAGTTGAGGGCCTCCAGTGGAAACGCCCCAGCCTACGTCGCCAGGACGCTTTTGTTGATGTGCTCCGCAAAGCCAAAGTCTCTGCTACTATTCGCCGAGAAAAAGGCCATGACATCAATGCTGCTTGCGGTCAACTTAGGCTCAAAACGGAGAAGGAATTGGCTGATGTATAATCCCTTTTCACACCTTGGGTGCGAGTTGACTCACGCACTACTATGTTAACTTGCAACACAGGCGCAGCAAGCTACAGTTAAATCCTACAAAAAGTAGCGCACGTAAGCATCCTCGCGCAGTTCGTTGAGCCACTTTTCTTGTGTCTCGCGGGCGATTTCGCCGACGAGGACATTTTCGATAATGTCGCGCACTTGCGCCACTGGTTGGATCATCTCTTCTCGTTTATCTTCTGCGTAGAGAATAAAAATTGTCCCCCCGATTTCGATCGGTTGGCTGTATTGTGTTGTCTCTAGGCCGAAGGCGATATCACTGAGTTCCTTGCGGATGTCCTTACGCTCGATCCAGCCCCAATCGCCGCCTTTGCGGCTCATTTCGTCTTGGCTGTATTTACGCGCGATGTCTCCGAAATTGGCACCGTTCTCGAGTTCGTAGATCACTTTCTTGGCTGTTTGGCGTAGTGGAACAAGACCTTCGCTCGCCATCGGCGTTAGGATGACTTGGCGTAAGTGAAGTGCTTCTTCTTGGTAAAAGCGTAGCTTGTTTTTGACATAAAATTCTTCGATCCGCTCGGGGCTGATCTCGGACTGTGAGCGACGAGTCTCCGCTCGCATCGCATTCACGACGACGCGCTTGTAGATGTTTCGGCGGAAGTCGCGGGCAGTCTCTCCTCGAGCGCGCAGGTATTCAAGGAAGCGGCCGCGATCACCACCAAAGTCGCGGTCAATCACCTCGTCATACTCCTGATCGATATAGGACTCGGGTAAAAGCAGACCCTTTTCTTCGGCTGCTTTGACGATGATGATGCGGTCAATCATGTTTTGTAGCACTTCTTTACTCAGCTCGTCGATTCGCTTGGAAAATTCTTGAGCGTTGCGCGATTCCACACGTAGACGAGGGATGATAGGCTCCAGCTCGCGGCGTAGCTCTTCGACCGTGATGATTTGTCCTTCGGCGATGGCGGCGATTCCATTGCCCAAGCGAAGTAGCTCGGGGTCGGAAGCGTTCTGCGCATGCAGGCTAGTTAGGATTAGACAGGCGGAAAAGAGGAGTGTACTGAAGAGACGAAGGTGCTTCATGGATGTGCGCAAACGGTAAATATTCGGTAAATCCAATAGAACATAGAAGCGCCTCTTAAGTGGTCAAGCGGTATATGTCATGAGCTGCAAGCAATTGTACTGTCCTACGCTAGGCTCACCTATAAAAGCCACGCAGGCATGACACCAAGCCTGTATCACTCTGAGCAGACTCGCTAGCGCCGCTTCGTAGTTGACGGCTCGCATACCATCTTCAACTTTACAAAAATATGGAACTCTCTGACGCACAAAAAGTCGCTGTTACTCAATGGATTCAAGAAGGCCGCTCGCTGGCTGATGTGCAGCGTTCCCTACGTGAGGACTTCGAAATCTCCATCACCTACATGGACGTCCGTTTCCTCGTCGACGACCTCGATATCGCAGTGGTCGAAGCGGAACCAGAAGCACCACCTGAAGTCGAGGCTGGAGAAGACGCGACAACTGAACCTGCTGAAGCTGAGCTGGTCGACGATGGCGGTAACGGCGCAGTGACCGTCGATGTCGACGCCATTCCGCGGCCTGGATCATTGGTTAATGGCACTGTGGTATTCAGTGACGGCGTCAGTCTCGGTTGGCAGTTGAGCGCAGCGGGTCAACTAGGCCTCATCCCTGGCGACGATCCCGAGTATCGCCCCAACCCTGAAGACGTGCAGTCTTTTCAGAGTCAGCTCGAAGAAGTACTCCGCAAGAAGGGATTTTAGGTCGGTCTGTCGACCTTGTCGCTGGGGTGCCAGACGAACCAAGAGTCCAAGACCGCAAGAATCGGAGGTCCTAGGTTGACTAAGATTCCCCCGAACTCCTCGGATCCAGCGCATCACGCAGGCCGTCACCCACAAAGTTAAGCGCGAAGATCGTCAGCGAGAAAAACAGCGCAGGGAAGATCAGCATCCAGGGGTAGATATCTAATTTCACGGCACCCTCGTTGATCAATATTCCCCACGAACTCATCGGAGGTTGTACGCCTAGTCCGAGGAAGCTGATTACTGATTCCAATAAAATTACCGCAGGAATCGTCAGCGTTGTAAATACGATCACGGGGCTCAAAAGATTCGGCAAAATATGCCTTCCTAGTATGCGCCGCGTGGGCACCCCCGCGACAATAGCCGCATCAACGAATGTCTGCTTACGTAGCGCCTTCGTCTGCCCACGCACGATGCGCGCCATGGTCAACCATTCGACCGCTCCGATCGCGAGAAAGATGAGCAGGATGCTTCGCCCCAAAAGCACGGTTAACAAAATCACGATAATTGTAAACGGTAGAGCGTAAAGCGTATCGACAAAACGCATCATCGCAGCCTCCATACGCCCACCATAGTATCCTGCGATCATTCCGTATACGACCCCTATTAAGAGTGCTACCATCGTCGCCGCGAAGCCCACGCCGATGGAAATACGGCCACCGATCAAGGTCCGCACAAGGATGTCGCGCCCGAGCTCGTCTGTGCCAAACCAGTGCGTCCATGACGGTGCCTGCGCCCCATAGGCGAGCTGTGTTGTCTCATGCGAATGTGGCACGAAGAACGGACCAATCAAACAGAGTAGGGCGATACCGATAAATAAGCCGCCACCGATCCGAGCCATGCGGTTCGCGCAGAGTCGCTCCCAAGCATCCCGACCTAGCGATCGAGCGTCGGTGCTGGCTTGCTCTCGTTCTAGTCTAGTCATCATGGCGCGTGCGCGGATTCATCCACATCTGAATCAGATCTACTAAAAGGTTAAAAAATAAAATTAGCACTGCATAGAAAAGTACCGTGCCCATTACCATCGTGCTGTCTCGGTTGAAGGCTGAGTTGACGAAGAAACTACCCAGCCCTGGGATGAAAAAAATCGTCTCTACTACAAACGAACCACTAATCAAGCCCGCCACAGCAGGTCCTAAATAGGCCACCACAGGGTAGAGCGCCGTGCGTAGTGCATGGCGCATTACTACCGCCTTTTGGGCGAGCCCTTTTGCGCGCGCCGTACGGATGTAATCGAGTTGCATCACGTCTAGCATCCCGCTCCGTGCGAGCCGTGCGATGTAGGCTGCATAAAAAAGCCCCAGCGTAACCGCTGGCAATACGCGGTCGCCCGGTGTGTTCCAACCAAATGGGTTAAACCAGCCCAGTTGCATACTGAAGGCCATGATAAGAATTGGCCCCAATACAAATGCAGGCAGGCAAATGCCCAGCATGGCGAAGCCCATTAGCATACTTTCCGAAGGCCGATTATGCCGCAGTGCCGCTAATACGCCGATGGGTGTGCCGACTGTCAGCGCCACGAGCAAGGCATAGAGGCCCAGTTCCAGCGACACGGGGAAACTTTGAGCAATGATCTCATCCACATCCCAGCCTGCGTATTTATAAGATGGGCCAAAGTCTCCCCGTAGTCGTTGTCCAAGAAAGCGGAAATATTGCTCATGCATTGGCAGATCCAGGCCGTAGTGGGCATTGATCAGTGCCTGTACCTCTTCAGGTATGTCCTTCTCTGTATCGAAGGGGCCACCCGGGGTGAGCTGCATCAAAATAAACGTCGCTGTCGCAATCACCCATAGTGTCGGGATAGCCTGTAGTAGACGTCTGAGGATTAAAAGGTGCATCGGTTCGTTACTTCTTGTCTGAACGACTGAGCCGTTGAATCAAATATCAAATTTGCCAAATCAATGTGAGACAGGTTAAGATTATCCGTCTGCTCGTATCAAACATACAGGCTCGGGTCTGTCCCTCTCTCTTTGACTGCGAAACAGCAGTGTCTGAGCTTGCTCAAGTTAGTCAGTCAGTTAACATGTGGAACTTAGGATTGACCACATGTTCGACACTCCCATTCACGTTATCGATTTTGAAGGCAGCCGTCAAAGTGGCGTCGTGGAGTATGGCTACGTCACGCTGGAGAATGGTAAGATTGTCGATTCGCAGACGCGAATCTGCGCTCCAGTCGGTACGATTACTGACCTCGACCGAGGCCAGCACGGTATTTCTGAAGACCGCGCTTCAAGTGAAGCTCTCTTCGAGACCGAGTGGTCACTCTTCGCTCGCCTCCGCCAATCGGGAGCCTTCTGCGCGCACAACGCCTCAGTTGAAGACGGTTTTTTACGCGCCGTTTGGTCGTACCCGCGTATTTCGCCAGATTTTGCGGAACCTGGGCAGACCACCGCAACTTGGGCGCCTTGGCTCGATACGCTCCATATTTACCGGTGCGTTTATCCGCAGCTCAAAACCCATAAGCTTCAAGCGCTCATCGAAATCTTCGATCTTCAGGTGACCCTCGACGCCCAAGCCGTCGCGATTTGTCCTGCAGGGCGTCGCTACTACCACTGCGCTCTTTACGACGCACTAGCCTCTGCCTTGCTCTTGCGCCGCCTGACCGAAGAACCAACTCTAAAAGATGCCAGCCTGCGCTGGCTCTTCTTGCAAAGCGCTGCCTCCGCCGCTGCCCGTGATGCAATGGGGCAACAGGAACTTCTCTGACTCATTAAGCTCGTAGTCGAAAGCGTGATCTTTTGGATTATTGATTTCTAAAGTCCAAGCGACCAAATTTTTAAAGTTTCGGTAACACGCTTTGATCGTTTATCTACATCCCATGCCAGACCTACCAAAAATTGTTTATTTCGGCTCAGACGCCATTTGTTTACCTGGCCTACAGTATCTCCATGAGCAGGCTCGCGATTTCTGCACGCTTGCAGGGGTGGTCTCGCAGCCCGACCGTCGACAAGGGCGAGGTAAAAAGCTTCAACAAAACTCTGTCGCGGAGTTTGCCAGTTCGAAAGGTATCCCACTCTTTCAGCCTGAAAAGCCCGATGCGGCACTGGCTGATTGGTTGCGTGCCCAACAAGTTGTGCTCGCCTTCGTTATGGCCTACGGGCACTTCTTGCCCAAAATAGTGCGCGAGGCGCCAACGCATGGCGTGCTCAATTTCCACGGTTCTATTCTGCCTGCCTATCGCGGAGCGTCGCCAGTCGAGGCCGCCATTGCCCTTGGCGAAGCGGAGACGGGTGTCTGTTTGATGCAAGTGGTCAAAGAGATGGACGCAGGAGCGGTTGCAGACTGCGAGCGCGTATGTATTGAAAATGTGGACACAAGTCTAATTGTCCGCACCAAAGTCGGCCAAGCGGTGCTAGCTCTTTTAGAACGAAATTTAAAAGCGTCGCTTTTAGGTGAGCTAACTTTAGCACCGCAGAATGCCAGTCTGGCTACTCATTGTCGTAAAATTTCGAAAGAAGATGGCGCACTCGATTTCACCCAAACAGCTGCGTCGATCTCCGCTCGACTTCGCGCGTTCACTCCTTGGCCAGGTGGCTACTTTGATCATGGAGAAACGCGAGTCAAAGTAGGTAAGTGCTCACTTGCCGAGTCGATTACCTCTGAGCAACCTGGCAGCGTAATTGTGGCAGGTGAGACTCTTGATGTTGCCACTGGCATGGGTCTATTACGCATTCACGAACTTCAACGCCCTGGTGGGCGCATGTTGCCCGTATCCGAGTTCTTGCGAGGCTACTCGATTCAGGTTGGTGAAGTGTTGCTTAGCATACCGAGTCATTCATTGCTAGTCTAAGTATCGCAACTCAAAATCGCTTCGGCCTATTGTAAATACAGGCTTTACCAGAAGTTTCCTGCAAATTAACGATCGAGTGAAAATAGTCGTATCCGTCCTTATTTGCCATGTGCCAGGGGTAGTCTTATTTCCCAAATAAAAAAAACGCGCTCCCTGTAGGGAACGCGTTTTGCCATAAAAATGGGTGATTGCTCGGGTTAAGCGGGTGTAACTTCAGTTGCACATGGACCCTTAGGTCCGCTGCCGATTTCGAAGGAGACTTGTTGACCGTCTTCGAGGGAGGCATAGCCGTCCATTTTGATTTCAGAGTGGTGAACAAAGAGATCTTTGCCGCCATCTTCGGGGGTGATGAATCCGTAGCCTTTTTCGGCGTCGAACCATTTTACATTTCCTGTACTCATATACTTGTATTTCTTGTTTTATTCACAGATTTCGCAGTTTGCTAGTTTCTGTGAGACAACGTGTATCGGATGGAATGAGTGTTGTCGCTAAAAATCTTATCTAATTATTTTGCCAGTTTTCTCTGTGTTTTATTCTCTTTCGTACAGTTCTAGAATAGCTTAGCGCTTGTTTAATACATATATCCGTGGCTTGTGCTTGCGGCTAGACGCTCCACAATGCAGTTTCAAATTTCTGACGTTACATACTCACTTAACTAAGTAAGTTTATACCAAGCGCAGCGATCAAACATTATGCCTAACACTTTCACTTATCCCTCAGAAGTTTATTTTGATGAACTAGATGGCCTTGGGTTCCTTCATCATACCCGCTATTTAATTCACTTAGAGCGTGCACAACAAAAGTTTTTCGAGCAACTGCTCGGCGTGCCCGACTTCGATGCCGATCGCGACGAGGATATTTATGTGGTCGTTCACGGTCTCGACGCGCGATTCCGTGTGCCCCTAAGCAAACCAGGTGTGATCCTAGTGGATTACCAGATCGTTAAAATTCGCAGTGGTGGCGTGACTATGGATTTCACCATTCGCGCTCCCGAAGGCAAAACGGTTTATTGTACAGGCACACGCACCCTTTGCAAACTTTCGGCAGAGACTCACCGACCTGTTCCATGGACGGATGCCTTCCGTGCCGCGATGGAAGCATTTTAGTCCAACGGGACTTTATCGATGTTTAATTTCTTTTGCCTTCTCACTGCCATAGCTTTTCTGGTCTATGGTCTGTGTTGTATCTTCTCCGGTCACATGGTAGTGGAGTTCGAGCGTTATCGTCTTGCTCGCTTTCGTATGCTCACGGGATACCTTCAGATTCTTGGGGCAGTCGGCCTGCTCGTCGGTTTTTTGTTTAGTCCTGCTGCCGGCTTATTTGCAGCGCTTGGACTAAGTGTTCAGATGTTGCTCGGATTTGGCGTGCGCTTATTAATTCGCGACAGCTTGTTGCAATGCCTACCGTCATTCGGATTTATGCTAATCAACGCAGGCTTGGTCTTTGGTTTTGTGAATCGTTTAACCTAATAGGCTAGTAGAAGAATCGCGACGCAGAGTGTTAGCATAGTCAGGGCAGGGATAGACTTTTTAAAAGGGTCTTTGATTTTAAGGTGCATGCCAAGTGCGCCTATCATTAAAGCTGCAAGCAAGATTGCTGAGGGGGCAACTAGTGTAGGCAGAAAAATCCCGGTAATGAGCCCGATCGCAGACACTATCTTTAAAAAGCCTACAATGTAGACGGCGACTGGGGGTAAACCGTAGCTCACGAATTCTTCATTCATGCTCGATGCTTTGCCACCGCGATACTCTGTACCTTGGCTAAATCGAAGGAGCCACACGTTTAAAATTCCTAGGCCAGCGACGATTTGTAAGAGATATTGAAGGTAGATCATTGTGCTGATGGTCGCGATTTCTGCTTCGTTGTCAAATAAGCGTATGAAAAATGAAAGGCTTGGAGCGTTTGTGCGTTCAATATAAGTGCGTAGTCATGGAAAAGCAGTTCGTAAGCAAGATCTCCCTGAAAAGTTGTGTCCTGCTTGTCGGCGCCCCTTCGCTTGGCGTAAAAAGTGGGAGCGTTGCTGGGAGGAGGTCGTCTACTGCTCTCAGCGCTGTCGTCGGGAGGGTAAGGCATCGTGAGTGATGATATTTTAACGCTTGTATGGTTCAAGCGAGACCTACGGGTTTTAGATCATGCGCCTCTGACTGAGGCAGCGGAAATTGGGCGGGTCTTACCCGTTTATGTGATCGAGCCTGAGGTGATCGAGGCTGCCGATTTTGATGCCTTACATTGGGATTTTATTCGAGAATCTTTGATTGATTTGAATGCATCCTTAGAAGAGCTCGGAGTTAGTCTCTTCATTCAGCAAGGGGAGGTTTGTGATGTTTTCCAGAGATTACACCAGCGATTTGGATTCTCTCAAATTTCCGCACACGAAGAGACCGGTAATGCACTGAGCTATCGCCGCGATCGACGATTAGCCAATTGGGCTCAGGCGGCAGGAGTTGCGCTCAAAGAAACGCCGCAAAACGGAGTCGTCCGTCGTCTCGAAGATCGCGACGGTTGGTCCAAGGTTTGGGAGTCGCGAATGAGTCAGGCGATTACATTGCCCGCCAGAAAGATTGGTGGCCCGATGCTTTCGGATGGCGACGTGCAAATACCAAGTTCTGAGTCGCTAGGTCTAATACGCACTGAACGCGTGCCTCAATTGCAAGGCGGTGAGAGCGATGGTCTGCGCGTTTTAGAGAGTTTTGCAATGGGTCGTGGATCTCGTTACCACCGCGAAATGAGTAGTCCCAACACGGC
Organism: Opitutaceae bacterium BACL24 MAG-120322-bin51; assembly: GCA_905182465.1. Classification (GTDB taxonomy): domain Bacteria; phylum Verrucomicrobiota; class Verrucomicrobiia; order Opitutales; family Coraliomargaritaceae; genus Thalassobacterium. The sequence continues at coordinate 121,214 of CAJJBI010000001.1, forward strand.
TTTTGATAGTTGTTCGAGGCTGAGTCCATATTTGACTTGGGGCTGTCTTTCAATGCGCACTGCGGTGCAAAGGATACGAGCCGCAGCAGGTGACACTCTTCCGAAGATTGCTGCGCGCGCCTTCCTCTCACGCTGCCACTGGCACTGCCACTTCATACAAAAGCTAGAGTCGGAGCCAGCGATCGAATTTTGTGCGTTTAACCGCGCGTGCGAAACTTTGCGTGATAATGGAAACGATCCCGCTCGACTCGAAGCTTGGCAGCAAGGCCGTACGGGCTACCCATTCGTCGATGCTTGCATGCGGGCCTTAAAACAGCGCGGCTGGATCAATTTCCGTATGCGTGCGATGTTGGTATCGTTCGCCAGTTATCACCTCTGGTTGGATTGGCGTTTGTTTCGCGATTGGCTGGCATGTCAATTTATCGACTACGAGCCGGGTATCCATTACTCCCAGATTCAGATGCAAAGCGGCTTAACTGGGATCAACACACTGCGTATCTATAGTCCAGTCAAACAAGGTATGGATCACGATCCGGAGGGTATATTTATCCGAGAATGGGTGCCCGAACTTGCGGGCATTGAGGGTGAAGCGATCCATCAGCCATGGTTACTTCCAGACCAAATGCAGTCGAAATATCAATGTCGGCTTGGGCGTGATTATCCGCTACCGATTGTCGACCACAAGGAAGCGGTTAAATTTGCGCGTGGACAGTTTGCAATGCTGCGTCAACGGGACGACTATTGGGATTGTGCTCGCGAGGTCATGCAACGCCACGGGAGCCGTAAAAAATCAGAGAATCGTAGCCGCCCGAAGCCATCCAAAGGAAAGCCTGTAAGCCGACAAATCACACTCCAATTAAATGAATCAAAAAATTAAAAATCTTAGCGACGCGGAGGCCAACGCCGTGGTGCGTATGGGTTGGGAAGACCGAACCACCTTTGATCAGATCAAAGAGCGTACGGGTCTCTCCGAAGCTGAGGTGATCAAACTTATGAGGCGGGAATTAAAGCCGGGCAGTTTCCGCTTATGGCGTAAGCGGGTGAGTGGACGAATAACCAAGCATCGGAAGTTGTTTGAGCGTCATATTAAGCCATCATGCTGACCTATTAGCGGATCAGCGAAGCGATTACGTGTTGGCAGATCAGTATGCTCAGCGCAGTGACGAGCGCTTCGTTACGTTACTGTTTTTTGGGGAATCCTTAATTTATTCGTTTCAACTGACTCATCCGCCATGCAAAAGAGCTTCTACCCGGTCCATGTAGACAGCGTGTTGTGCGGGATCGTGAAAAGAACCTGCGCCATGGGGTGGCGACTCGCTGGTCGGTTTAGCGATTGGTATCTGGTAGATTTTTCGCCCTGTTTCTAGCTCGCAGTTTACCTCCAGCATCCCGCCGTTGGGAGAACAAATCACATTGACGTGGCGTAGCTTTGAATGGGTATCCACAATGTGATCAGTCTTTTGCCAGCACCGATTTATGGCTGCGAAGAAGTTGAACGAGTGAGCACACGGATGCAAACAGCATTCCAGTGATCAACGTTGCGGCGAACAGTTTTGGTTCGCCCTCAGAGTATGCCTGCCAACTGACGACGGAGCGCCAAGTGAAGGCAGCGCAGAGCATGAGCGTTGTTAAGCCAGCTGCTAGAAGCGCGAGTAGGCGTCCACCTTTGAGTATCCAAAATCCCCAAAACGCGCTGAGTGTTCCAAAAGCTCCACCGGACATTAGCGCGGTCTTTGCGGCTACAGGATTGGAAGCGTAACCGGCTAGCCCGCAAGCGATTAAAAAGATGCCATAACCAACATACCAACGGCCGATTTTTTTTCTATCATTACTCATAGTGAGTGAAATGTTGAGTAACGCTTGATTCGTCAACTCTCTGCAGTGGAATTCTGGCTATTTTTGCCCGCTTTTGTTGCTAAGCGCCCTGAGGAACGTTAGAAGTTTTTAATGATAACTCCAAATGCCTGTAAAATTTATTTCTACTTGCCCGCCCTAGCTGTTTTACTGCTCCTCTCGAAATCACCAACAAATGCATTTGGCAATGCGCCTGAAAAAATAGATACTGATATGAAAGTGCTCTTTGAATTTACAGGCGCGGAGCCATCTCCCGAATGGTCTGCCACTAATGATACTGTGATGGGGGGTGTCTCTAAGGGCAAAGCTGAACTGACTAAGGTGGGCATGGACTTTAGCGGCCACTTATCACTCGAAAATAACGGCGGCTTTGCTTCGGTTCACACGGGGGTTGACCTCGACCTGTCTGATTATTCAGGTATCCGACTTAAGGTGCTTGGCGATGGCCGTATTTATCAGCTACGCTTCGAGAGTGACGCGCTTCACCGCCAACGTTGGCCAGTCAGCTTTTGTGGTGACTTTGAAACAGTCGATGGCGAGTGGATAGAGGTTTTCATCTCTTTTAGTGAACTTTCGCAAACATGGCGCGGACGCCGACTTGTCGGGGCACAGACTTTAGCAAAGATGATATTCGACGTATAGCCTTCATGCTGGCGGACGGTCAAGCGGGCGATTTTGCGCTGAAAGTAGCTTGGATTCACGCAGCGTATTGAATTCAAAATAAGTTTTAGAGTATTCTTCTGGGCGTCTCTGTACTAGCTTTCGGATCATTAGAAGGTATCTCGAAAATGGAATCTCACTTACAAGTGGGCGTTCTTTCGGTTTGTGCTGTTGATTGATAGACTTAACATTGGCTTGAGATGACACTTGAAGACTTAGGATGGAACGACCGCTTTGCCGCCGAATTCGCCAAACATGCGGCGAAGGGCTGGGTGCCTGCGCGATTGATCCGCGATAACAAAATAGCCTACGGCGCTATCCTTGCCGACGGGGAAGAGGTCGAGGTTTCGCTGGGCGGCAGTGTCTATCATGCAGCCGAAACTGATGCAGCCTTACCCTCCGTGGGTGACTGGGTCGCGATCGAAATGGGTGCGGACGAGAATCAGTACGATGCTGTCATCCGCGCGCGTCTGGAACGACATACTTGTCTTTCGCGTAAAGCACCTGGTAAGGGTACTGAGGAGCAAGTCATCGCGGTCAATATTGATGTCGTCTGCGTCGTCACGGATGCGGGGCAGGACTTCAACGAGCGTCGCATGGAGCGCTACTTTGAAATCATGCAGCGCAGTGGTGCGCGCTCGGTTGCCTTGATTAATAAGTCCGATTTGTATTCCCCTGAAGCCAACCAAAAAGCTACGGATACACTACGCAGACTCAGTCCCGAGACGGATATTTTTGTTACTTCCGCCGTTGAAAGTACTGGTGTGGATGTGATTCGCCACTATCTGAAGCCGGGCGTCACGGTTGCGCTGATCGGTTCAAGTGGAGTGGGGAAGTCTTCCCTGATTAATCAACTCATCGGGCAAGAATGGCTCTGGACGGCCGATGTCAATGCCGTCACGGGCAAAGGCACGCACACCACGACGGCTCGCGAGCTTCTTTGCCTCCGTCGCGGCGGCATGTTGATCGATAATCCTGGGATCCGAGAAGTCCACATGTGGACGGACGCGAATAGCCTTAAAGCGAGTTTTACCGATTTCGATGCTATGGCCGAGCAGTGCAAATTTCACGACTGCAAGCACGGTTCTGATAAAGGCTGTGCTGTCCAAGCTGCCATCACGGATGGCACATTGAGCAAAGAGCGCTTTATTAACTATCTCAAACTCGACTTTGAACTTGAGCGTCTCAGTCAACGTAAGAAAAAGCATCAGGTGACCCTAGGGCGCCGCAACCGCCGCGATTTAAAATCCAAGGGCGATCGCTACGGAGAATAAGTGTATTTGTTTGCGGCTGGTCTAAGGGGACCTAAGTCGTTATGTTTGTGGTGCCTTCTGTGCTTTGTGTATAGCCACGATTGAGAAAGTTAGCCCCGTCGCTTCGACGGTCTCGTAGCCGGCCTGTGTGAGTTGTTCCGTCAGAGCTTCTTTACTTGGAAAGTCTTCAATCGTGCCTGCGAGGTAATCATAGGCACTCTTATCCCCTGTCGCAAGGGCGGCTACCCAAGGCAGGATGAATTTTAGATAGAAATAGTAGATTGGACAGAACCATTTGTCGGGCTGCGAGAATTCTAACACGAAAAGGCGGCCTCCTGGGCGAAGCACGCGAAGGATTTCTTTGAGACCACGCTGGCGATTTTCGAAGTTGCGCACCCCAAACGAAATCGTGAATGCGTCGACCGAGTTATCTTCCAATGGTAAGTCCATGCAGTCGCCAAACTCGAATGCGATATCAGAATAGCTCTTCTTGGCTGCACGCTTGGCGCGGGCTTCGTCGAGCATCGGCTCGCAAAAGTCCAATCCAGTCACGGGCACCTCAGTGCCTATGCGATCGCGCAGCTTGAAGGCAACGTCGCCGCTGCCTGTCGCTAGGTCGACCACTTCTTTCGGACTACAGGCCTTGACCATTTGGGTGAGCACACGCCTCCAATAAAAATCCACACCTCCGCTCAGAAGGTGATTGGCTAGGTCGTAGCGCCCGGCGATCCCGGCGAACATTTTGTTGACTGCTTTTCCTTCTGGCATGATGGCCGCGCTCTATGCGGAGTGAAACTAAAGTTAGTTGCGTCGTGTGCTATATTATGGGGAGACAAGCTTCTGCTTGTTCACGAATTAGCAAGGGAGAATAGCAGAAACCCAGCAAAAATTGAATACAATCGGCCTCCTGTGAAAGGCCGAAGCCTTTGGCGCATTCGCGTGAGCCCGTCCCCCAATTTTATTAAGAAGACTCTTTCATGCATTCAATACTCCTAACCACCCATTTAGAAAGTTCCTTGTCTGGATTTTCGATCGCTAGTTTACCCAACTTGAAGACTGTTTGCCCGGTATTGCGGTTGATGATAGTGAGCCCTTGCTTAAAGTCCTTAAACTTTTCGTTACAAATAGACTGGATCGTTTGGTCGAGCTCACTGGCTTCGGTAATCAAGGTTTCAACGGCGAGTGGTTTAAACTCAAGCGTGAAGCCGCAGGCTTTTTCGAAGGCGGCTCCGTAGCGCTTCACGTCGTTCTCCCAAACTGTGCTTTGGAGATGGGCGTTTTTCTCTTTGAGTGCCTCGAGGCAGCTCGATGGATCTGTGATCATTTCAGTCGTCACTTCAAAGTGTTTGATTGCGGTTGAGGGTAGCTCAAACTTGTAGTCGCGGAAGAGTCGTTCCATCACCGTCATAATACCGCGCGCGCCAGTGCGTTCTTTGCTCGCCGTCTCGGCGATGCTCATGATGGCTTCAGGCGTGATCTTAAAATCGATCCCGTAGCCGCGAAAGTCGTCACGATATTGGTGTAGAACGCTTCCCTCGGAATTGGTCAATATATGCGCTAAGTCTTTAGCTAAGAGCGCTGAGCAAGCGCAGCGCACGGGCACACGTCCAATGAATTCGGGCTCGAATCCGTATTTGATAAAGTCGCTTGTCTCAGTGTGTTGCAGATAGCTAGAGATGTCTTCTTCCGCATCACTCACATTCGCGCCAAATCCCATTTCGTGATGGGAGAGTCGTTTCTTGATCGACTCGGCTAGCTTGTCGAAAGCACCACTCACAATGAAGAGGATATTTTTTGTGTTGATCGATTTACGCTTCGGCTTGCCGCCGCGTTGGATCTCCATCACAGCCTGCATCTGCGCCATCATGTCGCTTGGACTGAAGAGGTTGACCTCGGTCTCTTCCATCAGCTTGAGTAAGTTAATTTGCACGCCGCGCCCAGAGACATCACGGCCTCCAGCGCTGCCTTCACTGGCGATCTTATCAATCTCATCTACGAATATGATGCCCTTTTCCGCCAGCTCAATGTTACCATCAGCTGCCTTGACGAGATCTCGAACCAGATCTTCCACATCAGAGCCTACGTAGCCAGTCTCCGAGAATTTCGTTGCATCCGCTTTGACGAAGGGCACGCCGATCAAGCGCGCCACGTTTTTCATTAGGTAGGTTTTGCCCACACCAGTCGGTCCTAAAAGTAGAATGTTCTGTTTACTGTATTCGGTCGTTTCCTCGTCATTGCCCATTAGAGTCGCGCGGACATGATTGTAATGGTCGCAAATCGCGACGGATAGAACCTTCTTCGCCTCATCTTGCCTGATGACGAATCGATTTAAATAGTCGCGGATTTCTTTTGGTTTGAGCTGGAAATTACGGATATTTTCCAGCGCCTCCACACTCTTGTCCCCATCAGCTGTAGCCTCTGGCTCGTTCACGACTTCCTCAGGCTCGTCTGGGAAGGGGTCACCCTCAGGGAATCCGTGCGCGGAAATTTTTACATTAGAGTCCTTGAACAATTCTTTTAATTGCTTTTGGATCTCATCAAAGGGATTAGGTGGTTCTTTATCACTCATTTTTTCTAGTTTGACAGTGTTTTCTCGATCCGAAGTATCGCAAATACATTAACTCTCGATTTTCATTTCAGCAAGCTCACTCAGCAACCCAAACAAACTCTAGGATGTCCAATAACCTTACCAAGCGAGATATCGTTTTAGATATATACGACAAAACTGATTTTCCGCAAAAAGAAGTGCGTGAAACTGTTCAGCTCACTCTTGACGCCATCGCCAGAGCTTTGAGCGAAGGACGTAATGTTGAGCTGCGAAATTTCGGTGTCTTCGAGGTGCAAATTCGTAAGTCGCGCATCGGTCGTAATCCTAACAAGCCAGAAACGGATGTTGTTATTCCAAAGCGTGCCGTGATTAAATTCAAGGCCGGAAAAGAATTGAAAGCGCAGCTAAAAGACATGGATGTCGATGCCCACGAAGGGGGCGAGTAAGTTAAATTCGGATGAATCTCCGACCCTTTATTTTGTTAAGGGATACTCTTTATGCAGTTTGAAACCTTACCTGGTTTTCGGGAATTTTACCCGGAGGCATGTGCCCGCCGGAATCACATCTTTGGTAGCTGGCGCTCAGTCGCGCGCGCGTTTAATTTTTTGGAATACGATGCGCCTGTCCTAGAGCCCTTAGAGCTTTATATTGAGAAGTCGGGCGAAGAGATTGTAGGACAACTTTTCAACTTTGAAGATCGCGGTGGCCGCGCGGTCGCTCTGCGCCCTGAGATGACGCCCTCACTTGCTCGGTTGATTGGTGCAAAGGCCAATAGTCTAAAGCGCCCTGTGAAATGGTTTAATATTGGCGAACATTATCGCTACGAGCGCCCGCAGAAGGGACGCCTTCGCGCTTTTTATCAGCTGAACGTCGATATTCTTGGTGAACAAGGTCCCGCTGCTGACGCTGAGTTGATCACGCTACTCTGCCAGTCGCTACAAAGCTTCGGCCTCGATCATAGCGATTTCAAAATCCGCCTTAGTGATCGTGATCTTTGGTTGCTCATGTTAGCCGCCGAGGGACTCGACGAGGCAGGTAGCACTAGTGTACTTGGTATCATTGATAAGTTGGAGCGCACCGATCGCACAAAAACGATCGAAAAGCTGTCACCCATACTCGGCGATGAAGCCGAAGATTTTCTCGGTAGGATTGAAGAAGCCATCGCTATCCACGATTTTGATACATTACGTAGCTACATCGAGAATTTGCCACTCGAAGGTGACCTCGCTGCCGAAGCTAAAGCTCGCATTGAAGAATGGTCTCAACTTTTGCGCAACCTCAAGGCGTCTGGTGTGGGCGACTTTATTAAAATCGATCTCGGGATCGTCCGCGGGCTAGCTTATTACACTGGTTTTGTTTTTGAAGCTTTTGAAGCCAGCGGCGAAGGCCGCGCACTCGCTGGGGGAGGGCGCTACGACGCGCTCGTCAAAAAACTCGGTGGTCCCGATATGCCTGCAGTCGGTTTCGCGATGGGTGATGTCACTTTAGTCGATCTGCTGGAAAGCAAATCGCTAATGCCGAAATATATTCAAAGCCCTGAGTTCATCGCGATCATCGGTGGTGAAGATGAACGCGATGTCGCATTGGCCGACGCTGCACAGCTACGCGCGGTCGGTTATCAAATCGAGTATCCATTTAAAAACCAAGGTTTCGCTAAGCAGTTCAAATCGGCCAACCAATCCGGTGCCCGCTTTGCCCTGATCTACGGCAGCGAAGAACTTGAGCGCGGCGTAGTCAAGGTTCGCGACCTCTCAAAAGGCAGCGAAGTTGAAATTCCCCGCGATCAATTACTCCTGCAAGTTCCTACCCTTCTCGAAAGAGGTATCGAGTAGAAATAACAAAACCACTTACAAAGCAAAAAGTATAAGGTTTTTCCTTTGGTTGTGTGAGTGGTGACCTGTTAATTGCGCGCCTTAAAACCGTAGTTTTAATTCAGCTAACTTCCAAGCTAAGCCAAGGAGTTCCTATTGGAGGGCATTTGGTAATTCAAATAACTTAGAGAGTAAGCCCACATTAAGGGCTGAGTTATTAAGCTGGATTTTGCTCACGACTTTACTGTCTTTCAATATCGCCAATTGAAAGGGCGTCGGTAGGCCATCGACATCGCGGTAATCGCTATAAATGGTTTCTGTTATTCCACCTTTAGGCAGGGTCTGCCTTTCGGCGAGCGGATAGAGAGTCTGAGGGTCGACGAAAATCTCGTAAATATTTCCGTAGGTGTCGATTACTCCGACTTTTATGCTGTCGTTACCAGCCCATTGCTCGACCTCTATCTCTACAATTTCACCTTCACCTTGGTTTGCGCTGATGATCCGATCGAAAAAGCGAGTTTGTGCCACCCATGCCGCGGCCTCTTCTCCCTCGATGCGTGCGAACTGATCCTCTTGTTGTGGCGCACGGATGCGCTGCCAGACAGTATCGGCACTCACTCCGAAGATGATCTCTTGCGAGCCTCGTTTGATTTTGAAGCGCATCTTATCCGGGCGTTTTTTGATTAGGGTAAAGGAGGAGTTTTCGCCACCGCTTTCGATCGTTCCCGCCGCGCGGATCGTTTGCGTGCTGCGAAGTAAGCCTGACTTGCAGTTGACTGATAGGTAGGCCGCCATAAAAGTTTTGCGATCGCTCAATTCTTGAATGGAACCATATGGTAGTCGTATTTCGGCTGGGGCAGTATTAGGTGAGCTCACTTTGTTATTTATAGCCGAATAGACTGCCAAATAGGCCAGTCCGATCAGTCCAAAGCAGAGCAGCAGCCAACTCAGCTTTTTGAGCGTGGTCGATTGCCCATTAATGGCTTTGGTATTGGTATAATTAGACCTCATAACAATGTATAAGTGCACAAAATTGCATTAAGGGGAGTTTCGCAATAGTTAATTAATCGGCAAACTTCATCTTAAAAGTGTCAGTTAAATGGCGTAACCATGGTTTTTCGTTCTGCCTTAGTGCCTTGACCACTTAAATATATCGCTGCTTTGCTTTTTCTCTGAGTTTGCTGCTATTTTGAATATCAAGATAGCGGCTGGACTACCCTTTCTGCAGTCTTGCAATAAATGGAAGTAGTATATCTTATTTTGAGTCTGATTAAAGTTAGGAAGCAAAATTATGGCCAAGCCCACACCTACTTTCCATTACCAAAGGCAATTCCCTCTCGGAAAGGATAAGACGCAGTACCGTCTGCTTACGGATGGATTTGTGGAAACCGCCGATTTTGGCGGTGAATCCATGCTAAAGGTCGACCCGAAGGCGCTAACTTATCTCTCAGAAACAGCGATGAAAGACATCTCCTTTCGCCTCCGAACGGAGCACTTGGAGAAGGTCGCTGCGATTCTAGACGATCCAGAAGCTACGGAAAATGACCGTACGATTGCGCTGACTATGCTCCGAAATGCCGAGGTCTCCGCCCATGGCGTTTTGCCCTTTTGCCAGGACACGGGCACCGCCATCATCCTTGGTAAAAAAGGCCAAAGAGTCTGGACTGGCGGGGGTGACGAGGCCGCGCTTTCCGAAGGCGTCTACAATGCATACACCAAAGAAAATTTGCGCTATTCGCAAATGGCACCGCTCTCCATGTACGAAGAGATCAATACCGAATGCAACTTGCCCGCTCAGATCGACTTGCTAGCGACGGACGGTGATAGCTACGACTTCCTTTTCGTTGCCAAGGGTGGGGGCTCGGCCAACAAGACCTTCTTCTATCAAGAAACCAAGGCGCTGCTCAATCCGGCCAATCTTGAGAAATTCTGTATTGAGAAAATGGGCACGCTTGGCACCTCCGCTTGTCCGCCGTATCACATTGCTTTCGTTATAGGTGGAACCTCGGCCGAGTCCTGCTTGAAAACGGTCAAGTTGGCCTCGACTAAATACTACGACGAATTGCCGACCGAGGGTAATGAGTATGGTCAGGCCTTCCGTGACACCGTGCTCGAAGCCAAGCTTCTAGAATACACGCGTAAGATGGGCTATGGCGCCCAGTTCGGCGGTAAATACTTTGCCCTTGATGTGCGCGTCGTCCGTCTGCCGCGTCACGGTGCCTCTTGCCCCATCGGTCTTGGTGTTTCTTGCTCTGCGGACCGCAACGTAAAGGCAAGGATCGACAAAGCCGGTGTTTGGCTTGAGCAGCTCGAAGAAAACCCCGGTCGTTTTATCCCTGCCGAAGGCGATATTCCGAAGCCAAAAGATCCCGTTGCGATCAATTTGAATCGCCCGATGAAAGACATTCTTGCTGAACTGAAGAAATACCCCGTGGCTACACCTCTCTCGCTGAGCGGTACGATTGTCGTTGGGCGTGATATCGCACATGCGAAGATCCAAGAGCGTCTCGATCAGGGTCAAGGCATGCCTGAGTATTTGAAAAATCACCCGATCTACTATGCAGGCCCTGCGAAGACGCCTGCTGGTAAACCTTCTGGTTCTTTCGGTCCGACTACGGCTGGGCGTATGGATAGCTATGTGCAAGCTTTCCAGAAAGAGGGCGGCTCTATGATTATGCTAGCCAAAGGTAATCGCTCAAAGCAAGTCACAGATGCTTGTAAGGAATTCGGCGGTTTCTACCTTGGTTCCATCGGCGGGCCTGCCGCTTTACTGGCGGAGCATAATATTAAAAATGTCGAAGTGCTGGAATACCCTGAGCTCGGAATGGAAGCTATCTGGAAGATCGAAGTGGAAGACTTCCCCGCTTATATTCTGATCGATGATAAGGGTAACGACTTCTTCGCCGATGTCCGCACCGCTTGCTCACAATGCGCCTTGAGTGCTTACGAAAATGCTCGAGCGGATATGACGAAGTAGCTTCGCACTTCATGCGGATTGTGCATAGAGCATTTTTCGACTCACTTGTTCGATATTTACTGTTCGGTATTGTAATCTAAATAGCTTCGACTAAATTCCTACATACTGTATGCGCCTTGTTTTACTCATCTTCGTTAGCTTTTCGCTCGTTCTGCAAGTGCAGGGCGCGGCTAGTTTACTGAGCGATTGCCTGAGCCTGGGGAATGCGTGTAAGATGGAGATGCCAGCGGGATCGACTTGCGGTTGTGAGCACGCGGGCGATTTACATATGCTGCCTGCTGCCTCAGGAGATTGCCCTTATGGTTGTTTGAACTGTAATTTGGAGGCGCACGCCCCCGACATTCTGCTCTCACTACCATCGATATCTCGGACGGCTGAATTCAATGGGGCCCTAGAGGCTGTAGTGAAAATGTCGGTGGTCGAATGGTCACCCGACCCCTTGGATGTACTATCTGACGCTAAAATCGACGCGCCGCCGCCACACCGTACTATGACGGAGTGGGGTGTTTGGCGTTTATGAGTTCCACACTCGCGGACGCAACAGCTGCGTCTGCCTCAGATTGTGCGACGAGGGAACTTTTTATCGTAGAAGCCGTGGCTGGCTCGTCGGCGCATACCCACTTTATTCCAGTCGGGCTTCCTACTACATACTATGAAACAATTTTTATTATCAATTTTTGCGTTCACTTCTTTGGCAATGACAACGCAGGCGCGGAGCACAGACACAGGTGACACCTCTGAGGTTCGCGATCAAGTTGCTAAAGGGATGGTTGAAAACCATCCAAATTACCTAGCTGTCCATACCAAGGGGCTGGTTTGCAGCTCTTGCGGCATCGGCCTGCGTATCCATACCTCGAAGCTCGAAGGTGTGGATAAATCACAGCTCACCAAAGGTGTTGATCTCGATGTGAAAAAGCAATTGGTCTTGGTCGCCTTCAAGCCAGATGCGGCTATCGACGTCGATGGCGTGAGAGAGGCGATTTATAAAGCTGGTTATGATCCTGTTCATTACTACCTCTGGACGGAGATGGGCGGTATTACTCAAACTGTTTACCCTGCATCTGAAAAATGATGCGTCATATTTCCCGAGGCTGCTGTAGTGGTTTGGCGCTAGGCTTCATTGCGCTGTTCCCGCTGGATGCGGATCAACCCATTATGAATATGATGCCCCGCTGGGATGGAGGTTACGGCTTCCAAGTCCGAGCGGAGCATGTCCACCGATCGGATCTCAAGCAGGGGAGAGATGTGGTCGGGCGTGGCTTTACCGAGGACCTAAATCAGTTACACCTTGAAGGCGTTTACACTTGGGATCGTTCGATACGTCTCACAGCGAAGTTGCCTTATGTCGTAGATGCTCGTCGTGAGGTGCTTGGTGCGGGCGGTCAAAAAGTGGTGCAGCGTGATGATGGAATCGGTGACCTAAGCCTGGCTTTGCCGCTGAAGAAATACTTCAACCTCGATGCTCGCTCGGGTTCTTGGACACTGGCGCCCCAGTTGCGGATTCCACTGGGTAAAGAGGACGACGAATTCGAGGTCTGGGACGGTGCCTGGGGTGGCGGTCTATCATTTGGATACGAGACGGAGACTTATCATTGGTTCATCGCGACGAGTGCTGGCTTCTGGGTCTTTGAGAAGCCAGAGCCAGCGGAGTGGAGCTACTCGCTGGACCTCGGCTGGAATGCGCGCGACGACATGCAGATCCTTTGGGAGAGTGACTTGAGTTGGGACGATGAGAATAAGTTTTTTCTCTCGGCTGGTCCCGCGCTTTATTGGCGTTGGAATGACAAGACCCATATTCGCATTGAGTGGAAGCACGACTTCGTCTCGCGCGTGACCTCGGATCGACCTGACCATGGAAATGGCGACCGCTTTAGCGCGGGGGTCGGCTTTGTTTACTAAGCCTCGCGTCGCAGAAGGAAAGCACCTGCACCATCATGGCCGGTCTCCCACGGGAGGCTGACCATTGCTTTTTCTAGCTTAAATACACGGCCTGATTTACTCGCCAGAAATGCGTCGACCACCAGCTGATTCTCCGCGGCCTCTATACTGCAGGTGCTGTAAGTAATTCGGCCACCCGCTTTGACAAATCGGGCAGCAGAGTGCAGCAACTGAAGTTGTAACTTTGCGCAGTTTTCGATATCATTTGGCTGTAGCCTCCACTTTACATCTGTACGGCGCTGAATCACGCCAGTATTTGAACAAGGTGCATCGAGCATGACGGCGTCATACGCGCTTGGTAGGCTTTTGTCCTCAAAGGTGTTTGCATCCATTTCGAGTAGGTCACACTCGACGATCTCACATTTCAGGTCTTCTGAACGGAGTGTGGATAGATTCTCTTCGAGTCGCGCGATTCGTTTACCAGGCAGGTCCACCGCTACGATCTGCCCCTTACCTTCCATCGCGTGCGCAATGTCGTAGGCTTTGCCTCCAGGGGCGGCGCATAGGTCAAGCACTGATTCGCCGGCCCTTGGCCCGAGTAGGGCAGGCGCGATTCGCGTGGAGGGATCTTTAATATAAGCGTTACCCTTGTTAAGAAGTGGATGGAGGTCTTCCTTCCAGGAAATCTTGCCCGTGACTTGATAAAATTGTGGCCATTCTGTCGCTTCAAGACCCAGAGGAATCTGGACTTCGTCGTTGTAGACTTTTAGGTAGGTGGGCGGGATGCCTTGATTCCATTCGAGCAGTTGCGTGCAGGCTCCTGGGAACTCCCCTTGCCAATGTTCGACTAACCAGTCGGGGTGGCTGTAAAAGGCGGCGGGCGATTTTTGGGCGTTGATCTGCTCGAGCGCCGCAGGCAGCTTTCGTAAGATGGCGTTGAGGAAGCCCTGATCGAAGCGATTGACGACTTGCTTACTACGTTCGACTGCGTGGTGAATGATTTTCGGATGCCGGTCGGCTTCCGCATCCAGTATTTCGTAGCCTGAAACTAAGAGAACTGCTTCGACACTAGATTTGGTCTTTTTACGCAAAAGCTTCTTCAGCGCTGCCCTCGTGCGGTGCCCATGGCGAAGCGCACCCAAAAAAAGTGATTGGCAAGCGGCGCGACGGTCACCTATAAAATTTACAGGAATTTGATCTAGTAGCTGATCCGCTTTTTGCTCGCCTATTAGATAAGCTTCCACCAAGTACACAGCTGCATCCCAGCCCGTGATGGACTTTGAGGATAAGCTTAACTTAATACTTTTCATTAGCGTAAAACCTGTCCATACTGGACTGTTTACGACATAGACAAGCAATTATTATGAATAAAGAGGCCATAGATGCTCTCATCGAAAAGAATCCGAAACTGCTTTCGCACCGCGCGAAGCTCGAAACCATGGTGCCTGGTAATTACTGCCTGCACCGCAGTTGGGGTTTCGGTAAAATCGTCGACTACAAAGCTGCGGACGACCGTCTGATCATCGACTTTGAGGAAGGTAAGCAAGGTCACGCAATGGCACCCGCTTTTTGTGTGGATAAGCTCGATATCCTCTTACCGAATGACCTTTTAGTGCGCTCTCGTACTGAGGTAGAGGCCATCGAAACGATGATCAAGAAGCAGCCTGCTGATTTGATTTGTGAAATGATATCTGCCAGCGAAAACCATGCCATGATGGCCTCCGAGATAGAGCGTCTGCTCGCTCGCGTCATTGGGCCGATCAAATACAAGAAGTGGTGGACAGCTGCCAAAAAAGTATTGGTCAAGGATCCCCGCATTGGTGTGCCGCTCAAGAAGACTGAGCCCTATATTTACCGTGATGAACCAGTGAAGCCCGAAGACGAAATCCTCGAGCAGTTCCACGGCACCAAGAACTCGATGCAAAAGATTGAACTTGGCGAAAAGCTCTACGCTCTTTCCGAGAATATTTCCGTCGTGCGTGAAGAAATGCCGCAAATTCTCACTGAGTTGACTGACGCGATTGCAAATGCTAAGAGCCTCAGCCAAGCCAATCGCTTGCACGGTGTCTGGGTACGTAACAACCTGGCGCGAGATCTCCACGAAGATGTAGAAACTCTCGAACCATCGTCCGCTTCAATTCTCGACGCGACTAACGACTACTCTGAGCTCGCAGCTGAACTGCCCGCTCAGTATTTTAAACGCTACCTCGATTTAATTAGCCGCACTTATCCCGATAAGTGGCAGGGCATGGTCGAAGATCTCTTGCGTAATTCAAGCGGTAAGTTCACTAGCGAGTGTATTAACTTCATGATTGAGCACGAGATGCAAGATCGCATCAGCTACTGCCTAGACCGCTGGCTCAAGGAGCAGACGATCAAAGGGCCCCTTCTTTTCTGGGTCGTTAAAAATCGAGCTTCTAAGAAATACGGCGCCATCATCGATCCGCTCGTCAACCCACGTCTCTTAGCTGCGATGTTTTACGCAATCGACTACGAAGCTCTGCAAAACGCGAGCACTCGCCGGATACCACTGGCTGACCTGCTTAGCGATGACACCACATTGATCCCCGATCTCTTATCCCAGGCCAGTGTCGAGACTGCTAATGACCTCGCACAAACTCTATTGCTCAACCAAGGTTTCGAGGATCTGACTAAGAAGTCACTGCTTGCTCGCTTCATTAAGCAATTTCCTTCCGTGCAAGCACTCCTTGCGGGTCAAGCCGCCGAGACCTCTGAAGACGATACTCTCATCGTATCTCAAGGAAGCTTCAACGAAGCTAAGGCTGAATACGAAGAGCTCATTGCGACGAAAATTCCTGAAAACAAATTAGCCATCCAAGTCGCTCGCGATCATGGTGACTTGAAGGAAAATTCTGAATATAAGATGGCCCGACAAGACCAAGACTTGTTGCTCTCTCGTAAGAACGAGCTGGAAGTCGATCTCTCTCGCGCCCGTGTGACAGACTTTACCGAAGCCACTACCGAAAACGTTGGTATCGGTAGCATCGTCGAGCTGAAGAATGGCTCCTCTGGGAAAAAGCAGAAATACGCCTTCCTCGGTGCTTGGGACAGTGATCCTAGTAACGACGTTCTCTCTTACAAGACGCCCCTTGCACAAGCCCTTATAGGAAAAGAAAAGGGCGCTACCGTTACCACCAAGATCGGCGGCAACGAAGAGAAGTGGACGATCCTCAGTATCGCCCGCTGGGTCGATAAGAAGTAGTCCAAGCTGCAATCATTCTAAACAAAAGGCGCTTACGATTTCCGTAAGCGTCTTTTTTGTTCTTTGTCTGGAGCCCCGCCACAGGTGGCAGGGAGACAGAGCGCCAAAAGTCGGAACCCTAAAATCTAATTTCCGTCTTCGCTAATGCCTAGTTTCTGACTGATCTCAGGAAACTTGCTGAGCTCGGCCAAAAACTCATCCACGTCAAAGTCGGCCACCATGAAATCTTCATATTCAAAAGTCGGTGTTTTGGTCTGGCCGCTCAGTGCAAGCATCGCGTCCATATCCTTGGGATTCGCATTAACATCGCGCACTTGAACTTGGACTCCTTGGCCATTGAAAAAGGAGAGGGCCTCGCGGCACCAAGGGCAGCCAGATTTAATGTAAAGTATCGGAAGTTTATTTTCATTCATAAGTTAATAACAATGCATATGTCCGAGTGCCTCTGACAACGTAAATCCACTGTTTTGAAAGTTTATACCTAGCCGACTTGCACCTCGCTTCGAAGTTCTGTATAAGCATGATACTTTGATAAATGAGTCCTACCAAAGCACCTGCCAAGCCTTCACAAATGGTCGATTCGATCTCAGTCAAAGGTGCACGCGAGCATAATCTCAAGAACATCAGTATCAACATCCCGCGCAATCAGCTCGTGGTGATCACAGGAGTCAGCGGTTCGGGTAAGTCATCTTTGGCTTTCGATACGATTTACGCGGAGGGCTACCGTAAATACATCGACAGCCTCTCAACTAAAGCTCGCATGGTGCTCGAGCAAATTCCTCGCCCAGACGTGGACTACATCCAAGGCCTTTCCCCTGTCATCGCACTAGAGCAACGGAGCGCTGGGGGAGGTAACCCACGTAGCACCGTTGCGACAGTCACGGAGATCGCTGATTTTGCCCGCGTGCTTTGGGCGGTCTGTGGCACACCCTATTGTCCGAAAGATGGTGGCATTATCGAGCGTCGTTCGATGGACGACTGCCTAACTCGAATTTACGCCGAGCCTAAAGACAGTCGCCTAATGATACTAGCTCCGTGGATGACGGCCAAGCCTGCGATTCTTCGCGAAGAGTTGCCTCGCCTGCAGCAACGTGGTTTTCAGCGGGTCCGACTCAACGGCGAGATTCGCCGCCTCGATGAGCCCAATCTTATCGATTCCAAAGCCTCCACGATCAGCGTCGAAATCGTCGTGGATCGGGTCGTGCTCAAGCCAAATCAGCGCAGCCGACTCGCCGATTCGCTCGATCTCGCTTTTAGCGAGGGGGAAGACCGTGCGATTATTTTAATCGAAGAGGATAAAGGTTGGCGCGAGTTAGCGCTCAGTAATCGATTAGCCTGCGTCAATTGCGGCGACGTTTACGAACCCATCTCACCTCGACACTTTTCATGGAATCACGCCGAAGGCGCCTGCCCTGAGTGCGGCGGCCTAGGCGAGACGCTTCAGTTCCAGCCAGAGCTGGTTGTGCCCGACCCGAGTATCAGTGTGAAGAAGGGTGCGATCAAACCTTGGCGCCTTGGCTCCAAGCAGATGATCATTCGGCACAACGCTATTTTGAAACAACTGGCGGAGCAATTACCCTTCGATCCGACTCTCTCATGGGAAGAACTCGACGTCGATACCCGTGAGCAAATCATCCATGGTGCTGGCAGCCGGCAATTTAGCTTCAAGCTCAAAGGTGGCAATACGAAGCCCGAGTCGATGACCTTTGAAGGAGTTTTGGCTGACCTTGAAAATATTCGTCGCAACACGACGAGCGACGGCCTCCGTGCCCGGCTCATGGCCTACCAAACTAGTAGCCGCTGTGAATCCTGCGAGGGTCGTCGCCTACGCCAAGCTAGTCTAAGCGTTTTGATCGAGGGCCGTTCCATTACCGAACTGCTCGCCATGTCGCTGCGAGAGGCGCAAAATTTTGTCGATGGGCTTTCAACAAACCCTGATTACCAAACCGTGAGCGATGCCGTGCGTGGTCTCGGCTCACGTCTTTCTTTTCTCAATGAAGTAGGCCTTAGCTATCTCACGCTTAACCGCTCCTACGCAAGCCTTAGCGGCGGTGAAGCCCAGCGCGTACGTCTCGCTACTCAGCTCGGCATGTCGCTCGTCGGTGTGGTCTATTTGTTAGACGAGCCCAGCATAGGGCTTCACCCGCTGGATAATCGCCGACTGATTCAGACGCTTATTGGTCTGCGTGAGCGGGGAAACTCAGTCGTGGTGGTCGAGCATGACGGCGAGACGATGCTAGCCGCGGATCATCTGATCGAATTAGGTCCTGGAGCAGGCATCGAAGGCGGTGATCTTGTCTACCAAGGCAGTCCAAAAAAATCTTTCAAAGATAAACATAGCCGATCTGGTATGTTCCTAAGTGGTGCGGCTCGCGTGGAGAAGGATGCCAAGACCCTGCGTCCAAGAATTGATTGGCTCAAGATTCAAGGTGCGACTGAGAACAACCTCAAGAGCATCGATGCTAAATTCCCTGTTGGCCTGCTTACTGTTGTCTGCGGCATGTCTGGCTCTGGCAAGAGCACGCTAGTCAACGACATCCTCGCCAAAGCGGCTGCTTTTAAACTCAACCGTGCCAAGACTATCCCGGGCAAACATAAGAAGATTTCCGGCCTCGATAACTTCCTCTCCGTTATACAAGTCGATCAATCTCCCATCGGTCGAAGTCCGCGTTCCAACCCAGCTACCTTTACCAAGCTCTTTGACCAACTACGTGACCTCTTTGCTAAATGCTCGATCGCTAAGATTCGTGGCTACAAGCGTAATCGTTTTTCCTTCAACGTCAGCGGTGGCCGCTGCGAACGTTGTAAGGGCGATGGTGTGATCAAGCTCGACATGCAGTTTATGGCCGACGTTTACAGTGAGTGTCCCAGCTGTAACGGTCGCCGCTATAACCGTGAAACGCTCGACGCACGCTTCAAGGGCTACAGTATCGCCGACGTTTTAGCGATGAGCGTGGATGAAGCACTTAAAGTCTTTAGTAAGCAGCCCAGAATTGCAGAAAAACTCCATACACTCGCCGACGTAGGCCTTGGTTATATTAAGCTCGGTCAGCCTGCCACAACGCTCTCGGGTGGCGAAGCCCAACGCATCAAGCTGTCCTTAGAGTTAAGCAAACGCCAGCAAGGCCAGACGCTCTATATTTTGGACGAACCGACTACAGGATTACACTGGCTCGATGTGCAACGCCTCATGGATTTGGTTTTCAAACTACGGGACGCAGGCAATACGATTCTTATTATCGAACACGACCTCGACGTCATCCGTATGGCCGACTGGATTCTGGAACTGGGTCCTGAAGGCGGTCAAGCTGGCGGCGAGATACTATTTCAAGGGGAGGGTATCGAGTTTTGCCAGGGCAGTGATAGCCCGACGCAGAGTGTGTTATCCTGAAAATTTATATCTTCAGCCCAGTATCCGTTTGATCGAATTTTTCGAAACTCGTTCGTATGCGCGATAGGCGTGTTTGGCAGATTTCAGCACCCGGTCGAAGCGTTCGTTGCCTTCTGCGTTTTCAAACTCAAACCCCAGTAGTGCTCGCCCGACGCGCTCGCCCGAGTAGACGTAGTTGAAATAGCAGAGATTTGAATGGGGGCTGACTGTTTTGAGGAACTCCGCCAGCGCTCCGGGGCGTTCGTGAAATTCAAGGGTGATGAATATCGGACACCTCAACAGCTTTGACTGATAGTGAATCAATCGAAAGCGCACGTCGGTTTCTGTAGTCACCTCTTCATAGGTGTAAGAGCCATCGACGAGTGCTTGCGTGAGCACTTTGAACTCCATCGGCGAGACATCAAAGCCGATAACGGGTGCAGCCATCGCGGGATCGGTTTTGCCGTATTGGAAGTCGGTAATGCTCACTGTGTCTGGCATCGATTTGAGCAGTCCGTACATTGCGCCCGCTTTTTCGGGAATCTGGATTTTTAGGAAACGTCGACGAGCTGCCCCCACTGCTGATCGTAGAGCGATGGTGGCTAATTGTTCAAAGTCCATATTTGCACCGCAAAGTATGCTGAGCACGCGCTTGCCTTCGAGCGCTTTGCGTTGCTTCAGAATCGCGGCCACACCCATTGCGCCTGAAGGCTCTGGGATGCAGCGCAGTTGTTCCCAGAGGAATTGAATCGCGGCGGAGACTTCGTCATTCGTTACGGTCATCCATTCGTCGACTAGGTCGGCGCAGATTTGATGGGTGAGTGTGCCGACCTTACGCACCGCTGTTCCATCACAAAAGACATCGACTCGATCTAGAGCGACGGGGGCACCTGCTTTGACTGCAGCAGCCATCGAGGCTTGATCGACGCCTTCGACGCCGATGATGTGGATGTCTGGAAAATTTGTTTTTAACCAAGTTGCCGCCGCGGCAGCCATGCCTCCGCCGCCGACTTGTAAATAGGCGACATCGAAGGGGCCTTTGCCAGACATCACGATCTCGTCAGCGAGGGTGCCTTGGCCAGCCATCACAGCGAGGTCGTCGTAAGCGTGGATGTAGATGAGGTCTTCTTTGGCTGCGCATTCGTGCGCGGCAGCGCTCGAGCTGTCGTAGCTGTCACCGTGAAGGCGAATTTCTACGGATTCGCCGCCATGGCGTTTGACGGCGGCTTGTTTCATTCGGGGAGTGGAGAGCGGCATGTAAATGATCGCACGCGTACCGAGTTTTTTAGCAGCCAGCGCCACACCTTGCGCATGATTGCCCGCCGAAGCGGTGACAACGCCCGCAGCTAATTCATCCGCGCTGAGTTGCGCCATAAGGTTATAGGCACCGCGCCATTTGTAGGCGTGGATGGGCGAGAGGTCTTCGCGCTTCACGAAGATTTCTATGTTGGAGCTTTCCAAAAGAATTGAATCTAGAGGGGTTGCCTCACCCACATCGTAGATGCGGCGACGTGCAAATAAGATCTCCTTACGAAGATCACGCTGGAGTGATTCGCTGTCCATTGGGCGATTGCAAAGTATTTTAGCAGCAGGCTCAAGTTTGATCGTAGCATGCAAGCTCGCACTCGCCAGTAGAAGATTGCTTGCGCGTAAAGTATTGACCACGGCGCGAGCAAGCTCGCACGCTACCTGTCTACATGCCCACGCCTCTAAGAAATCTACCCATCTACGACGTCACAGACGAACTACTCGCTGGTATCGCTTCGACGGGGCGGATCGTACTCGCCGCGCCTACTGGTTCGGGTAAGTCGACACAGGTGCCTCAGATTCTACTCGATCAGGCTGGCATCGAGGGAGAGATCGTCGTATTGCAACCTCGGCGTCTGGCGGCACGACTTCTAGCCAAGCGAGTCGCCTTTGAGCGCGGTGTTAAGCTAGGTGATGAGGTCGGCTATCAAATTCGTTTTGAAAATATAGTCAGTGCTAAGACTCGTATTCGCTTTGTTACTGAGGCGATCCTATTGCGACAGATTTTAGAAGATCCTTCACTCAAAGGGGTCGGTGCGCTCGTATTTGACGAGTTTCACGAGCGACATTTAACCAGTGATCTAAGTCTCGCTTCGGCTCTACAGACGGTGCAGTCGAAGCGGTCAGACTTAAAGCTAGTCGTGATGTCGGCTACTTTGGATATCGATACGCTTGAGGGCTTTTTAGCGCCTTGTTCACGAGTGGAAACATCGGGTCGGATGTATCCTGTTGAAGTGAGCCATGCGGGTTCTGCGCTTGGGCGAGATACAGCTCCTGTTTGGGAGCGAGCCGCTGCATCCTTTAAGAAGCTAGTGGGTGCAAAGCATTCGGGCGACGTGCTCGTTTTTATGCCAGGTGCGTTCGAGATTCGAAAGACGATTGATGCAATCCAGGCATTATCCGAAGCACGTGGCTACGAGGTTTTGCCCTTGCATGGAGAATTGCCACCCGACGCCCAGGATAGGGCGGTCACCAGTGGCGACGTGCCCAAAGTGATCGTATCGACCAACGTGGCCGAGACTTCGATTACGATCGAAGGTGTGCGCGCGGTGATTGATGGGGGCCTTGCGCGAATCGCACGTTACGATGCACGAAGAGGTATTAATTCAATTTTGGTTGAGCCGATTAGTCGCGCATCGTCGGAGCAACGCGCAGGTCGAGCCGGACGAACGGGCCCTGGTCTCTGTGTTCGACTTTGGAGTGAAGCGGAGCATGAGGCACGCTCGGCACGCGACGTGGCTGAAGTGAAGCGCGTCGATTTGTCGGAGACTGTATTGATGCTAGCGGCTGCGGGTATAAGTAAACTCGATCAGTTCGAATGGTATGAAGCGCCCAGCAAACAATCTTTGGAACGTGCCTATGGCTTACTTAAAGATTTAGGAGCTCTGGATTCGAGTAGTGAGATCACTGCGCTCGGTCGTCAGATGTCACGCTTCCCCTTGCACCCTCGCTATGCGCGATTGTTGATCGAGGCTGATCGTTTAGGTGTGATGCAAGATGCCGCATTGATTGCGGCACTGAGTCAGGGGCGACCCTTTTATCGAGCTTCACGCGATGGCCGCGTACGACGTGAGCAGATTCGTCAGATCGAGGATCATGCCGATGTTCGTTCCGATTACTTTGTGCATCTACAAGCATGGGAGATTGCTCGTGGGGCTAAGTTTAACGCCAACGCATGTAGCGCGCTAGGCATCCATGGTGCTGCGGCCCGACAAGCAGGCGCGGTAGCCCAGCAAATTCTACAACTCGCTGAACGGGTGGGCTTAGATATGCGCAGCGGTGCGCTGCCCGATGCAGAGGAAAGTATTTGTCGCTGTCTACTGGTTGCGTTCTCGGATCACCTAGCACTGCGCAATGATCGCGGTACGCGCCGCTGTAAGATGCTGCACGACCGTTCGGGCGAGTTACGACGTGAGAGCCTCGTTGAGAGTGAACTCTTTGTGGCAGCTGAAATCGAAGAGCGTGAGCTGCGGGGTGATGTCTCTGTCTTGCTCGGACTGGCAACAAAGGTGGAAGTTGAATGGCTAGAAGAAACCTTCCCCGATGATTTCAATGAGGGGACAGGGACGAGCTATGATTCTACCGCAAGGCGTGTCGTTTGTCGCACTGAGCGTCATTTTCGTGATCTCGTCTTACATTCCAAAGATCAGGGGGACCCGGACTACGATCAGGCGGCCAGCTTATTGGCAGCTGAAGTGGTGGCGGGCCGTTTAAATCTTAAGAAGTGGGATGCCTCGGTCGATAACTGGATCGCCCGTGTCAACTTCGTGGCCAAACACTGCCCCGAAACCGAGATCGCACCGATTGATGAAGAGGCACGCCAACTTTTGATCGAGCAAATCTGCCACGGTGCGCTCAGTTATAAAGAGATTAAAGACCGCCCCGTTTTAAATGCGGTCAAAGAATGGATCAGCCCCGAACAAGTTTACTATATTGCCACCTACGCACCCGCCGAGATGGAGCTACCGGGAAGAAATCGCCCCGCCAAGATTCGTTACGAAGCCAATGGCCGAGCGATCATTACCTCGAAGCTTCAGAACTTTTACGATGTGCCTGGAGCTACGCTTAAGGTCGCGAATGGTCAAGTGGCGCTACTTGTAGAACTTCTCGCGCCGAATCAAAGACCAGCGCATCTGACTGACGACCTCGACGGCTTCTGGGACGGGGCTTATGTGCACGTTCGCAAGGAGCTGGCCGGTCGTTATCCGAAACACGAGTGGCGCTAGTTTAGCCAATCGTGGCATGTGAGCTTGTGACAGTATCGAAGATGGCTCGTGCGTTTGTCGACCTGCCGAATTAGGGGTGAATGAATTCGCACGCTATTGCTTCTGTTGGCGTGTGAGCGGTGGTAAATTTTCAAAAGGCAGACTCGGTTGATTAATACCTAAAGATTTCCTACACGCGGCCTGCAAATCTAGCCAACGGTCCCAATCGTACTTGGGCGCGTGGGCGATGTGCATACGTAGGCTACGCCATTCAACGCGGGCGCGTTCGATGTCGCCTTGGCTCAACTCGTCATCGAGATAGGCTTCGGCACGACTGCTTTTATGTTCGATATTGTAGAGGATTTCGCTAGCGCCTTCGCCGTAGTCTTGAGGGAGGCCGCGCCTTAAATAACCGGGGATAGTACGGAGGCCGTAGGCTTCTTGGCAGAAGGCAGTGATCGGCCGACCCGCTAGGGCTAGGGCGTTGAAGCGGTGACCTGCTCGTAAGTTGGCTAGATCGTAAACGAGTTCTTCGATCGGGTAGTGCTTGGCTTCGAGTGCGGCGGCCACAGCGAGTCCTTCGCCGTGGTTGAAGAAGGAAAAGAGGATGCCACGCCGAGTGGGGTGGGCTTGCGCGTCGATCAGACCGAGCGTATGCCACTGTTCTGCGACGCTATGCATTCGAGAGCTTCTGACTTCCGTCTTCTGATCTATGTCCTCTGGATGGCTACCCTGGATCTCACGCTTACGCTCGATGGGATTGAGTAAGCCTTTGCCGTTGAGATCTTTGAGTGCATAGATCTCGCCCTCGGCGTAGTCGAGCTGGGCGTAGAGGGTGCCACCTCGCTCCTTGAGATTAACGGCTCGACCGCCTCGTGTGAGTTGAGGGAGCTTTGGTAGAATGTGCCGCTCGATGGTTTGTAGTGCCCAGAGCTTAGTAAGGTTGGGTTTTCTGCCTTCGTTGCGCTCTTTCTCGCGGAGGGCTTTGAATAGCCACTTTGTGAGGGTAAGGCGGTTGTCTTCGCTGGTTTCTGGAAAAGTCGCTAGGGGCACTTCGAGCCCGTAGAGGCGGTCTTTGTTTGTACCAAATTTACAAATTGTGCCAATACGGAGACTAGCCACGATCTTTGGACTGCTGAGACCAGGGCGCCAGGTATCGCCATCTAAATACCAGGTGTCTTTGATTCTGAAAATAATCGGCGATCGTTTGCGCTCCCAGATGCCCTCTTTGTTGCAAAATTCAGTGATAACACCGCCAGAAATAGCTTGTTCCTTTGTGCTGGGAGTGACGGGTTTTGTGGTGCTTTTTCGCTGCTTCAGGAAATCGTCTAGCCCGAGGTGAATCGGTTCGCGTACGAATAGGCGTGCGGTCAATTCACGCGTCGCTTCGAGGGGTTCTTTGCCTGTATCGAGTGCGGTTTGAATGACGGTTAGCAGGGATGGCCAGTCGACATTACTCTCGCGTTGTAAACGGAGGGGCCTGGCTTCAATCAAACGAGGAGTTTTACCTGTGAAAAGAACGGTGCCGCGCGCGTCGAGGCCTCGGCGACCAGCGCGGCCGAACATTTGCAGTAGCTCGTCGGGGCGGAGGTGGCGGTGGCTTTCGGCCACACGGTATTCGCGGTCGAGCACGAGGACAGAGCGCATGGCGAAGTTGATTCCAGCGGCCAGTCCGGTCGTGGCGACGATGACCTTGAGTTGGTTGGCCTTGGCAAGTGGTTCGACCAGGGCGGCGCGTTGCGCATAGCTCATCCCGCTGTGGTGGAAGGCGACGCGTTGTTTGAGTGTTCGGGCGAGTTCGCTGCCAGCGATAGCTTTTTGCTCGGCAGTAAGGACGATCGTGTCGGGTTCTGGTAGGGCGGCGGCGAGGGCGCGAGCGAGATTCTCGGCGGCTTTACGTCGGGGGGCGAAAATGAGGATGGGACCGAGTCCGGCGTCGAGCGCACGCGCGATGTAGCGAGGCCAGCGGCCATGGATGCTTTTAGGCACATGGTTAGGTAGGGCGTCGAGGTGCACTTCGTCGAGCGTGACGGGACGCTCGGGGTGGCGAACGGTGGCGACCTGCCGTCCACAGCGTGTAAGCCAGGCCTCGATTTCGCGCGGATTGGCTACGCTGCCACTGAGGAGGAGCAGTTGGGTATCGGGTGGAGCCATCGCCAGAGCGAGCTCATAATTCATGCCACGAGCTGGGTCACCGACCATTTGGTATTCGTCGATCACTAGCAGGCGTGGACCTTTTTTGGTCATCAGGGCGCGCTTTTGAGTTTCGAGCGTTGCGACGATGATGGGTGCATCAAGATTGTAGGCGAGGTCGCCTGTTGCAATACCGACGTGCCAACCCATGGCCTGCCATTCGCGTAGCTTGTCGTTTGCAAGGGCGCGTGTCGGTACGGTAAAGACTGCTTTGCCAGGAAAGTTACGTTCGACGAGATGTTCGAAGATGAAAGTTTTACCGGCACCCGTGGGTGCATCGACGATAACGTCGTATTCAGCCCGCAGAAGGTTGACCGCCTTCTGCTGCCAGAGATCGGGCACGGTCAAATCTGTTTTGAGAGCATCCACGGGTAGAGGTTCGACTGAAAATTCGTGGGTGTAAAGAATGAGCGAAGGATTGTTTCATAGGATCTGATCAAATGCTGTTTAGGTGAGGGTTTTTGTTTTGCATTTAAATGCGTAATTCAAGTCATAAAAAAGGTGCCCCGATTGCTCGGGACACCCTTTTGGAAAATATTAATGTCTAGTCGATTAGAACTTTTTGCCTTTGGCGTTGGTGCCGCATAGGGCGACTTCCATTCCCATCTTTTTGGCCAACTCAGCTTTTGCATACATGCAGTTGTCGGCCTCCTTTGCACTTTTAGCGTAGGCGACGTTAATATGGTTGGCCTGGTGGCGTGCCATCATTTGGTCGCGGCTCACGCCATAGGTCACGGCGTGCATGATTGGCCACTGGGGAGTGGTCTCGTCGAGGCGGCGCTGTGTTTCTTTCTTAGGTAGTGTGATGACTTTGGCCCGGCCAAGGTCCATCTTGAGTTTGCCGTCTTCCATGAAGATGCGACTCCAGACGATTTCACCAGGCTTAGCTATGCCATGCAGTGTGCTACCGCCCTTTGGGAAATACATAGCGGGCTGTCGATAGCCGTGGCTTCCTTTCCATCCGCCTATGTGATGCTCGATGGGTGCCGATCCTGAAATAAGGAAGACCCATACATACTCGTCCGTCGTGCCTGATTTGTCCCAGTCGCCCCAACGTAGATCATGGAGGGTGGTCTCGGTGGGCTGCTTGAGCGCTGTGTGCACACGCTTCGTCATGAGGGCATCGAGGCCGCAGCACTCGTCGACTTCGTTGAAGTGCGGGTAAGTTTCGCCCTTGAGAATAATTTCGCCCTTGGCATTTTTGACCGGAGGCCGGTCAGTGCTGTTGAGCATACCTTCTACGAGGTCGGAAGCTGGGCAAAGATCCTTGAGGCCTTGCTGGTATTGGATGCCGAGTGCGTCACAGCCGTAGGTGTCACCAATGCGGCAAGCAGCTACATACATTTTACATTGTTCGATCACTTGTGCCTTTGTGAGGCTACTCTTACCGTTACTTCCGAAGTGGAAATTAAAGCCTTTTTTCACGATGAAGTTATAGACTTCGTCGGCTTCAGCTTTGGTCACGGTCTGCATTTCAGCATAGAGTGCGCTCTGGCTGAGTTGCTCCTTATAGACGCCAGTCTGGAAGAGTAATTCATCAGGTATGGTAGCATTGTACATACCCATACAAAATTCATCAAATACACCCATGATGGCTTTATTTCGGTCAAGGTCAGTGGCGATCTTTTCGGCAACTTTCTTGAGCCGAGCAGGCGTGCCCACACTCTTGTATTTCTTAACGTGTGTGGTTGGGTGGCTCACGCTACCTGTTTCTAGCCATTTCTTGAGCTTATTTTGAAAGCGTTTGTCGGTACTGAAGTCTTCGCTCCAGAGTGTAGAGTATTTGACGCCTGCCTTTGTTAAAGAACCGTTTAGATTGAGCATGCCGACGAGGCCGGGCCATGTGCCGCTCCAGTTGGCTACCGTGAGGATGGGACCTTCGTGCGAGATGAGACCGTGGAGAAGGTGGTGCGAGTATTGCCAGACCGCCTCGGCGATAATAAGGGGCGCCTGCCGGTCGATCTTTGCAAACACATCCATGCCTTGGCGCTGGCTGGAGATGAAGCCGTGCTTGAGTTCGGGGTCATATTTGTGAGCTCGCTTTAGTTTGCCACCGAGGCTCTGAATTACACTAGCGAGTTCCTGCTCCATCTCATCCTGCTTAGACCAACATTTTTGATTGGCAGTGATACGAAGATCGCCATTGGCGACGAGGAGAACGGTTTTGTTTTTTGACATACTGTTTTGTGGGGTGATTTTTTTTAATTTAGGAGCAGTAAGTCTGCTCCTAAGCTTAGATGTTAGCTAGGTCTTTTTTGAAGATTAGGTTACCGTATTTTGACATTTCGCTAGTCATGGCGACGGCATAGTTAGTTTTCACGCACCACTAAAGACTAGCCGATAAACTGCTTAATCCGTGCGACCACGCGTTCGCGACCCATGACTGCAAGCATGGGCAATAGATCGGGGCCGCCCCCTTGGCCACTGGTTGCATAACGGAGGGCAGGGAAATAGGCGAAGACCTTTTGATCTTTAGATTCTGCGTGAGTTTCAAGTGCGCTCTTCAAGCTGTCGGCATCAAAGCTTTTGATGCTTTCTAGGATTGGAAGCACCTCGCCTAGTAGTTCTTTGGGGTCGGACTTCTTGGCGATTTTCACGCCTGTCTTTTCGTCCATCGCATAGTTGTCTATAAAGAAGTATCCGCAGAGTTCCGAGAGGGTTTCGAGTGAGCGTGCCTTGGGCTGGCAAAGGGTAAGCACAGCTTGGAGGTAATCCTCGTCGGCGTCCTCGCTGACGACGCCCGCCTTATTAAGTATTGGCCGGGCGAGGAAGGTGAAGCTCTCGATGTTCAGTTCTCGTAAATACTCAGCGTTGAGGGCGGAAAGCTTCTTCTCGTCGAAGCGCGAGTTACCTTTATTAATTCCAGGGAAGTCGAAGAGTTCGATGATCTCATCAATGTCTATTTTCTCGCGTTCATTTTTCGGATTCCAGCCGAGAAGAGAAATGTAGTTGCGAACAGCGGAAGCTAGGAATCCGCGTGATTCGTATTCTTCGATTAGTGCACCTTTATCTCGCTTGCTCATTTTGCCTGACCCTTCTTCTTTTAGTATCAGCGGAATGTGGGCAAACTTTGGTGGCTTCACGCCGAAGGCATTAAACAGTTCGACGTGCTTACTGGTATTTGAAAGATGATCTTCGCCCCGAATTACGTGCGTAATTCCCATCGTGATGTCATCGATCACATTGACGAGGTGGAAGCCTGGACTGCCGTCTTTGCGTACGAGGACGAAGTCCATTTCTTCAGCACGCTCGACTCGACCGCGCACCTCATCATCGATGACAATGGGGGCTGCTTTAACTTTCTCGACCTCTGCTTTCAAATAATCGTCGTAAGTGCTATAACGTTCGCCTTCGAGTTTGAACCAGATTGCGCCATCTTTTTCGTAGGTGCGCCCCGCGTCTGTAAGTTTTTTAAGATACTCGTCGTAGATTGGCTGGCGCTGGCTTTGAAAGTAAGGGCCGTAATCGCCGCCCACTTCGGGTCCCTCATCCCAGTCCATCCCCATCCACTTCATGCCTTCGAGTAAGACTCGGAGAGCTTCTGGGGTATTGCGCTTCTTATCAGTGTCTTCTATGCGTAGCACAAAAGTCCCTCCTGTATGACGCGCATAGAGCCAATTAAATAGTGCGGTGCGGGCACTCCCAATGTGGAAGAAACCCGTAGGGCTTGGAGCGAAACGAACACGGACCTTGGACATGATGGGATAGAAGGAAGTTAATACTTAACTAAAATACTTAGTCGGTTGATTGCTAAGCTTATCTAATAGGCAGAAATTGCCAGTAATTAAGACGAATATTTCTTTAGCTCCTCATCGTTTTTAGGCGATGTAAGTTTTAGGCATACGGAAATTATTCGAGCTGAGCTAATCTGGCTTACCTTAATTAATGTAATATTTAGGGGGGCAAGCTTGGGCGCGATCTTGCCCTGGCTGACCTTTGATACAGGCGCAAGACTGTAAAGTCATTGTCCTCCTAATAGTACAGTGATAGGGTCTTCAAGGCCCATTTGGGGAAGGCATGGCTGTGGTGCCTAGTAGAGATACGCCAATCTCGCGTCGAGAAGGAGATTTTTGGATTAAGGTGTAAGCAGGATTTATCTTATTTGCCGTAAACTTCCACCTCTATGTAGTGGTTCATGTCGTTGGCGGTGTTGCCGTTGCTGTAGAGGCGCACGAATTGGGCGTTGCTGCCTTTGGCATCGATTAACTTCCCATAGCGGGAATCCACGTAAGGCTTGGAAGTGCCTTTACCTTGTTCGGCCGAGTTATCGTAGTCGTTGTTGAAGAGGGTCGTGACTCCAGACTCAAAGGTGGGGTCGTTCGAGACCTGCGCGACTATGTCGTGATAAGCGCGTGCTTGTGAGTGATAGTGCCAAACCCAGATGGCGGAGAGATCTGCGGGTTCTTCGAGGTCGATTTGCACCCATTGAAGGCCGTCCATGAGCTCTACGAAGTAACCTTCGCCCGCCTCCTTGTCGCCATCAGTGATGTAGGAGAGTTCGCCGATAATGGGAAAGTCGTCACTCGCGGTCACGGACTTGTCCGCAGACAGTAATTGAGTGCCCTCGGGAACCATAAGGACCGGGGCGCCAGAAGGAGCCAGTTCAAGATTGGGCACTTTGATCGGTTGCGGTGTGCCTTCGATGAGCTCTGGTGGGATCTCTGTGGTCAGTGGCATGCTGCCTGCGGTAGCTACCGTAGAATCTGGTGAAGCTGCCGCCCCGTCACTGGTTGAGGCTTTGTCGCCACATCCTGCAAAAATAAGTAAGCTAGAGCTAAGGGCAAAGAGTGTAATTTGTTTCATTGTATTGATTGTGTTAATTCAGAATTTTAGCTTTTTCTATGTGTGTAGATGCTCTTCGGTAAAATTGATTATTTCATGACTATTTGCGGCGGGATTGACCCAATAGATCGGAGCTTCCGATTCAAGTGCGTGGCGGGCATCGCAGGTCAATTTAGTATCGCCACGGATGGCTCCATAGAAATTTTCTACATGCGGTGTGTGGGGCTGTTTGCTCAGTCCGCCGGGGAGGGCATATTTGTCGGGCGGAGCGGATTCGTAAGAAGCGATGGCATCGGTTCCGCCTGCAGCGACACCGGCTGATTCTTTCTTTAGTAATCCACGCCTGACAAGTTCGTCCCATTTCGTGGAGTCTGCACCCGATTCTTTGTAAATATTGGTATACGCTTCGCGTTCGGACATTTCGATCGTGCCATCGGTGCCCATGAATGTTTCGTAGTAACCGCCGCCTGAACTCGTTGTGGTAAGGACTTGGTAAAAGGCGCGTGCGCTACCCAAAGGTGTCTCATACTCGAAGATGCACATTACATTATCAAAGTGCTCGCGATCCTTGAAGTAACTACGCCCTCCAGAGGCCATGACGGACTTTGGTTGAGTGCCAAGGAACCAATTAAATATATCAATCTGGTGGGCTCCTAGGTCAGAGATCGGTCCCCCAGAGAGGTCTGTGTAAAAGCGCCAGTTGAGGAAACGGTGTCGCAATTCCTCGAGATTAAGTGTATGGTCGGCACCAGCATTGAAGCCATACTCACGGAGAATTTCAGCTTCGGGAAGAATTGAGGGTTTCGAGACAATATCTTGGGAGGAGCTAAGTGCTCGATTCCATTGACCATTTAGGTTAATAATTTGACCGCAGACATTTTCTTTTTGAATGAGTTCATTCAGCACGAATTGATAGCGTGGGTTGCTGCGGCGTTGATGACCGATCTGGCAGAGCTTGCCAGTGCGATCCATCGCTGCGACCATACTACGTGCCCCTTCGATTGTGTTGGACATCATCTTTTCGCAATACACATGGCAGCCTGCTTCTAGAGCCATCACGGTGTGTGGCGCATGCCAGAAATCAGGAGTGGACACGAAGACGGCATCTAGATCTTCTTTCTCAAGCATCTCCTCTGCGCTGAGGTAGCGGTTGATGTTGTAATCAAAACGCGATTTGATTGCAGAAAAAGTGCGCCCGACTCGGGCCTTCATGATATCGCAGGCAGCCACATATCGGATGCCTGGTATGTTCACCATAGCGTTGAAGAGCACTTCATGCTGTTTGCCACACCCAATAAAACCCACGCGGATGTCATCACCAGTGGCACCTGGTGCCTTAGCCTTGAGAATGGAAGGCGTGCCGAGCACTAGGCCGGCTCCAATCGATGACTTTGAAAGGAATTCTCGGCGAGAGAGTCTGGGGAGTTCGAAGTCCATGAGTTAAATAGCGTAAGTTACCACTTTTTCAGGATAGCGAATCTATTGTGTTTCGCAAGTGCGAGCGCTATAACAATCATGACGATGTGGACACCTAACCAAGCAATACCTGCATCTTGTTTGATCAGAATGAGACCGAATGTAAGGCTGGTGTAAACAAGACCCATTAAAAAGAGTGAGAAGCGAGTGGCGATCCCAAGAAGGAGTGTTAGGCCAAGAATAATGAGGGCTGGCCCAAGGACGACATTGTAAATGTTTAAAGCGAACTCTGGGATGAGGGGTTCATTAATAAACTTGTCGTAAAGCGGGGTGGGGACGCCGTTATAATTACTGATTGCATACACTTTGGCAGATGTCGACTCGGTCAATCCGTAGGTGTTGGGTGCTCCGTCCATTAGGACAGCCGAATCAATCGGCTTTCCGCTACCGGCAAACTTCTCGATGCCGGTTTGAATGGCGCGCAAGCCCAACCAAATACGAAGGGTGAGCATGCCGAGTGTGAGCCCTAGATCGTTGGAGCATTTATCGTTTGAGGACATAAATTGTGTGTGATTATATGAGTTACAGAAACCGACAGTAGTGAGGTATCATATTTATACAAAAAGCTTTGGTGGGATCAACCGAAAAAATTAACGGAACTCTTTAATAGTACTCAATGAGAGTCATTTATGTTTTTTTATATATTTACTCTAGAGGCTTTATTTATAGCGGGATGAGCGACTTTCGATTGGCTTAGATTTTAAATTAAATCACAATAGGGATTTCTTTACATTAATTTACTTTTTTTGTCAAATATCGTCAATTTTTAAGCTTGTTTTAGCTGCATTTTTTAGTCGCAACGATTTGGTGGTCTAATTTGTGGTTGAACGGTAGTGAGTTGCCTTTTAAAACTCGTCCATACTTGATATAGCTATTGTAGCATTGCTTCTGCATTCGCTTGCTTCGCCTTTCTTCGCGTGGAAAGACCGTCGCCACGTGCGGCTCGATGGCAAACGCACCCTTGTACTTGTCGGATCTGAGAGCGGCTAAGATTTCGGGTAGGCGACACTGGCCTTCGCCTGGAAGTGTGTAACGCTCCGGTTCGTCGCTGCCTTCTGCGGGATGAAGGCAGTCCTTAATGTGAACGTGTGCGACGTGAGCTTTGGTGGCTTGGTAGAATTCCAGCGCGTCTTGCCAGGGGTGGGGCTCTGGCTTGGAGCGGTCGCGTTGAAAGACTGGGTTGCCGGTGTCGAAGATGAGCTTCATGCCCGGCACTTCTTCGATGAGGCGAAGTGTGTGCTCTGCTGAAAAGCCGCCCCAGTTCATGCAGTTCTCGTGAATCGCAGATAGTCCGGCATCGGCGAAGCGTGCGACAATCTCGCGTAATCGGCGGAAGCGTTCGGTCTGGTGTTGGTCTTCGCCCCACGGATTTTGGCCGTAAGACATGATGCGCACCATCTGTGTGCCTAGGCGCTGCATGCGCGGGATGGCGCGTTCGATCTCGCCAAGTGTGATCGCGAAGTCGGACTCAATCGATTTTGACCAACTGCCGATCAGAGAGCCGAACTCGATGACAGAAATACCGGCTTTGTCGAGTTGGTCGGCTGCCCGGTTAAAATCAGCCTCGGAAAGATCGTGAATGTTCTGGCCGTCGATACTGCGCGCGGAGAGATACTTCCAGCCGAGTGCTTTTGTCGCCTTGATCTGTGTTTCGAGGGATTGTCCTGCTTCGTCTGTGAATCCTGATAGTTGCATAATAGAGTGATCGCGCTGTGCGCGGAGTGAAACGCCTTCGGCGAGTGAGAGTGACGAGTGAGAGTGACGAGTGAGAAGCGTGAGTGGCGCTTTTGCGGGTGTCGTGGCATTCATACTGCAGGCTACGAACGAATTTTGAATAATCTGAATGCGTTACGTGAGTTCGATTTTTGCGCCGTTGTTTTGAGCGGATTGGTAGATGGCTTGAATCAGCTCGACGCTCTTGCGCGCTTCGCTGGCACCGGTGCTGGGCTCGCGGCCTTCCTGGATGGCGCTGACTACTTCTTCGAAGTTACGTTGGTGTTGGTAGAAGTTGATCGCAGTCGGATCGCTGGCGCCGAGGCCGGCCTCCGCACCTTTCATGAATTGAGCGCGGATGGCTTCGTCCTCGTCGGTCTCGTTCATGAAGTCCCAGGTTTCGAAAGCTTCATCAGCAAGGAAGACAGAGCCTTCGGTGCCAGCGAGTTGCACTCGGGCGGGGTGGCCGTCTTTAGACCAGGTGCAGGTGCTGCCTTCGATGATGCCACGTGCACCGTTTTTGAATTCCACGATCGCTACGGCGATGTCTTCGACTTCGATGTCGGTGTGGGCGAGGCAAGCGGTGTTGGCTTGCACGGATTTGATGGGACCAGCGAGGTAGATGAGTGCGTCGATGGTGTGGATGGACTGGTTCATCAGCGCACCACCGCCGTCGAGTGCACAAGTGCCACGCCAGCCAGCGGAGTCGTAGTAAGCTTGGTCGCGATACCATTTGATGTAGGCGGAAGCGGAGGTGAGTTTGCCAAAGCGTCCTGAGTCGGCGGCCTTTTTGAAGGCATCCATGCCGGGGTGGAAGCGGCGGTTAAGTACGGCTGCGAGGGTCACGCCTGTGGCCTTGGCCGCGGCGACCATTTGGTCGATACGCTCGGTGGTCACCTCGAGTGGTTTTTCAATGATCACATGTTTGCCCGCTTCGATCGCGGCCATGGCTGGATCAAAGTGCGCGCCGGAGGGCGTGCCGATTGTAACAATGTCGATCGCAGGATCGGCTAGCATGGCTTCGACCGAGTCGTAGGCCTTGGTGCTATATTGCTCGGCAAATGCCTGTGCTCCTTCACGTGTGCGATTCGCTGCGCCAATGAGCCGGCCGCCGTTCATCGCTGCGATGGCTTTGGCGTGAAAGCCGCCGATCATTCCTGTTCCTATGATTCCGAAGTTCATATTAATAAATTATTGTGCTGCTTGTTTGTTTTTTGAGGCGAATCCACGCAGGCCGATGACTGCGAGAATCACTAGGCCAGCGATGCCGATCATACCTGGGGTGCCCTTGTTGCTGAGTGCCCAAACCGAGGCGAATGTGGCCACACCTGCGGAGAAGATCATGACTGTGTTAATGAGGGCTCGGTTCTTCGGCAGGTTGTCGCCCAATGCCGATTTGGAGTTCATTAGTAGCAGAAATGCGAGGTAAGCAATCGGCAGCAGGGTGGTAGCGATTACGGATGCGGGGATGGCCATGGCGGCCTTGGCGTCACCACTCCAAAGGAAGGGGGAGAAGAAACCCGCGATGGCTGGCATGGATGCGCCGAGAATGAAGATTTTCGCATTGCCGACTTTGTTGAATGCTTCGCTCATGGCATAGCCATTCATCATCATGTGCACCAGTAATGTGGAGATGGCCATGGCTAGGACGCCGATGCCAAAAATGGTCTGTGCATGTTTGCCCAGAAAGGGCTCCAGCGATTGCGCTAGATTGACTGAGTCGCGGTTGGAGAGCATGGCGGCGAGTTGTTTCTCTGCGAGTGGAGCAGATGCGCGCATCGCACTCTTCGCGGTGTCATCTAGCGTGATGAATGCCTCGTTGTGTGCGGCTAAGCTGCCATCCAACACTTTGTAGTAGGCCTGTTCCATTTCAGGGAAGGGTGTGCCGTCTGCGGTTAGGACATCGGCGTATTTAGCATGGAAGGAGGCCGCTGATGCAATCACCAGTGCGGATGCTCCTAATATGAATGGCACGAACAGCCCCAATACAAGGTCGTAGCGGGAGAGTTGGCGGTGTGATTGGCCCCAGCCTTTTTTCTTTAGGCTGTAGGGGAGTAGGAAGGTCATGTTAATGCCGACAGCGGTGCCAAAGGCGGCGATGATTTTTCCCCGTTGCTCGGAGGTGACATACTCTGTCCAGTAAGCAGCCCGTTCGCCTGTCGTGGCGATGGCGGTTGCGATTTGATCGGTCGGGCGGAAGAGTGCTGAGAAGTCGGGGATCAGGCCGGCAAAGAGACTGCCCCAAGATACTGCGCCGTTTTTAATGAGTGTCACCACGACCGCCATAAATGCGAGCACGATGATCGCGACCAGACCTTTGAGTACATTGTCGATGATTCGGGATGCTCGGTCGTTTTTCTGAGACAGCGCGATCAGTGAGAGTGCGATGACGAATAAAGAACCAGTAATCACGTAGGGGCCGGGAGTGAATCCGAGATTGTCTTCTAAGGCACCACGACCGAGCGAGAATTGTGCAGCGCAGAATACCGTGTCAGCAATCACGGTTGCGATCAACCAGCTCCAAGCAAGCGTAGGCGATACCCTCTTCTGCATGACGCGGAACGGGCGTTCTTCGCATGAGAGCGTGACGTAGGAAATGGCTCCCAGCATGATGATGCCGCACAGCATCGCCAGTGGCTGCAGCCAGAGGAATTCGTAACCGCCAATAATGCCGAGGTAGAGCGCGCCAACGAGCGAGCCGCCGCCGAGGGTCACGGCCGCTTGCACCCAACCGGGACCAGTCAATTTACTGTAGCCCGCGAGCCTACCGAGGAAGCCTCGGCTTTGGATGGATTGGATCTGTTCAATGTTATTTTGCATCTGGAGCTGAGGCTAGTTTTTGAAGGATTCCTCGTAGCGAACGGAGCCGTCGACGCGGTGATGCTTAAAGGTGATGTTACCAGCCTTGCTATCAACATCGACACTTAGAAAGCCGCCTTTGACGCGGAGGAAGCGGTGCATCTCACCATAGAACTCTTCGTTATAGCCAGATGCGTGTCTGTCAGAGGCTGGGCCGCAGGAGAACTCGCGCAGGCCTGTCTTTGGATCGATGGAGGCGTATTGCCAATGGCGGTCGCCGCAGACTACATACATATTTGGCTGAGCCGCGATGAACGCGCGAATCTCGTTTCCTTCGGTGGCGAAGGCGGCATTGGAGTGATTGTCATTCTTGCCTTTTAAGCGGTCGGGGCCGACGACAGGTGTCGGGCTGAGTAGCACTTTAAAAGTCGCATCGGATGCGTTGACGGTATCAAAAAACCACTGCTTTTGCTCACTGCCCCAGATGGTTTTGTCTGGGCCGTCGGGCATATCGTTCGGGCTGCGGAAATCGCGACCTTCAACTAGCCAAATTTGCAGATCCTTGCCCCAACGAATCGTGCGGTAGGTCTTTTCTCCCATCGGCACCTGTTCGCGGAAGGTGGCGAGGCCTTGCTCCCAAGTGAGGTCGAAATAGTTCTGCCCCGGCCATGCGTCGTCTTTAACGGTATCATGATCATCTTTTATGAAGTAGCTGCTGACTTGGTTGTGAAACATGCGCAAGTAAGGCGTGGAGTAAATACGGTTCCATTTAAAGCGAGCGAGTTCGATATTTTTGGCGAAGGGGCCGGGCTTGTCGTAGTATTCGATGTCGCCGGTGTGGACGAAGAAGTCGGGATCCAGTGCGAGCATATGGGGGTAGATCTTGTGGCCATTTTTTGGATCATCACGTCGTGGATAATCGCCACAGGTGGTCACAACGAAGCGAATGTCACTGGCTTGGTTCTTTTCAGGGGCTGTGCGAAAGCCGCCTTTGAGGTGGTTGTTTGCAGCGTGGTTTTTACCCTCAACTAGAACTGAGTATGCGGTTGCTGGTTCTAAGCCTTTGAGTTGAAATTGCTGTGTATAATCGTTTTCTGAAATCACAGATTCCCACTTGGTAGAACGTTTTTTTGATTCTTCTCCCGCGGGCCAATAGGTGAGCTTTACTTTGCCTTCGATGCCGATGACACTGTCTTGCATGCTACTGATGTCTGGGTATCTAGGTTGCTGTTTTGCGTTTTTTGTCGAGTCAAAGGCTATGCCTTGGGCATTTCGATCTGGATGCGCGGTGAGTCGTGTCCAGATGATTGCAGAACTGGCGTCAACTTCCCCGACTTTAATGCCGTTGGCCATGTGAACCTCGGCGTGAAGGGAGGAGGCTACGAATAGTAGCAAAGCCGCTGCGGTAATTGTAGTTGATCGGGTCATTGATTATTTTGCTTAACGTTCTCTAATTTGAACGTTTTTAAACCATACCTCATCGTTGTGATCTTGTAGTAGAATGGCGCCTGTCCAGCTACCGAAGCCTTCGTGCTTCTTATATTTGCTGTTTTGGAAACGTTCGTTCCAATCATCGGATCCGTATTCGACTTCGACAACTTTTACGCCGTTGAGCCAGTGCTCGATGTGGTTTCCTTTTGCGACGATTCGCGCATGGTTCCATTCGCCGACGGGTTGGATGGGCTTGTCGTTGGGCGCGGCGACTAGTTCGTAAAGTGAGCCCGCGCGGTGTGTCGGGTTTTTACGATCCACGTGCTTGTCATCATCAAGCATCTGGTATTCGAGCCCGAGACTGCCACGGGTGCGATATTTGACACCCGAGTTGCCGGCCTCGCTGATTTTCCAATCGAAGCGCAGTTCGAAGTCTTTGTAGTGCTGCTTGGTGATAATGTCGCCAGGGCGCCTCCCGCTGCGATGTATGATGCCATTGTCGATACTCCAGCCTGCGCCGACGGGGGCGCCTTTGATCTTGGTCCAATTCGAGAAGTCGCCGGAGGCAAACAGAGAAGTCCATTCGCTTGAGCTGGAGCAGGCTGCCGTGGTCTCGCCCGTAAGTTCCATGACCCTTATATTGCGAAAACGGTAGATCTGGCCTTTTTCGCCATGGTGCTGCAGTGCGATGTATCCCTTGGCATCCTTCTGGTCATAGATATCTGTCGTCGTGACGCCATTGACGGAGATCTTGATCTGGTCGCCGCGGCATTCGATACGATATTTGTTCCAGTCGTGACGTTTGAAGCAGTCGCCGGCGCGTTCGCGAAATGCAGCGATGGACTTTTTCTTCGCCGCTTCGGATTCTGCGTGATCTCTGTTCGGAGAGATAAACCAGCCACGGCGTCCCTCATCGTAGAGGCCGCCGGACCATTTTCTGGGGGATGGGTCCACTTCCGCCTGATAGCCAAACATCCTGTTCTTCGACTTGTGGCTTCGGAATAGAAAGCCTGAATTGCATCTACCCTCAGGCATTTTTACTTCCACTTCGAAGATGAAATCCGAATATTCCTTTACGGTGGAAAGGAACCACTTGGACTTATCCGTGGAGAGGTGAATTTCTCCATTTACGATTTCAACCTTCCCCCAGTCGTAAGGATTCTCCCAGTGTGCCAGGTCTTTACCGTTAAAGAGCTCCGTCCATTCGGTTGCGATTGATGTGCTGGCTGTCAGCAGTGCTGCCGTCAGGATACTAATCCAGTATTTTGTATTTCGCATTGTGCAATATAGTGTATGTGGGAGGCTATTTAAGTTCTTTGACCTTGAGATTGCGGAAATGAACTTCGCCTTGTTTGCCGGCATGCACTTGTAAGCCGAAGTAGCCTTTAGGGTATTCGTCATCTTCCCAGTTGGCGGCGGGAATGCCGTTGATCCATGTTTTCACGTTGTTGCCGACGGCTTGGATCGTGACGCGATTCCTGGCGTCCCCTTTGATTGCGTCGCGGACTTCCTCGTGGGCTTCGAGCCAGAGGGGATAGCGCCAAGCGCCGGCGGACTGACCGTAGATCCCGCCTGACCAGTTGCGGCCTTTCTTGATTCCTCCCATCTCGCATTGAGGTCCGAAGACCAATTCGTCTTTTCCACTTGGCTTACGTTGCGCGCGAAACATGACGCCGGAGTTGCCATCGACTGCCCATTTGATCTCGGCGGTAAAAATGAAGTCTTGGTAGTCTTCCTTGTTGGTGGAGAGATAGGTGCTGGGAGAGCCCTGAACGGTGGTGCCAACAATGGCTTCGCCGCGCGCTTCGAAGGTGCAGTTGCCGCCGCGTGGTGTCCAGCCGGTGAGATCTTTACCGTTATACAAGTCAACGAAACCTTCGGTCAGGTCGGGCTCAGTTTCGGTATTGATGAGTGCGTCTTCAGGCGTGATTATCTGAGTCTGCACCTTGTATGATTCGATTGCCCATCGCTGGCTTTTGGAGACTTGATTACCTTGTACTAACGAGAGTGCGGCGATGGATGCTGAAAATAGTATGATGCATTTCATGATTGGATGCAAATTAAGGGTGCGAACTACAGCGCGTAGAATTCCTCCCATCCCTTGCGAGGCGCAGGGTCGATCAGTGCTTGTGCGACTTTGTTGTTGGTAATCTGTTTGCTCTTACGGTCAAATTTGATGTCGCCACCAAGTCGTTGGGTAATTACCCCGAGGTTGAACATTTGACTGAGTTCGCCGCTGACGCTGAATGGCGAACGCGTTTCTTCTTCGCCCTTACAGGCGAGTAGGAAGTTTGCGTAGTGGTTCGAATTCTTCTGTGAGAATCGCGGGAGCGATTTCCGCATGTCCATATATTTTGCTCTAGGCGCGATGGTGAGCGGGCTACCATGAGAGGCGCCTTTGAAGACTAAGTCCTTGGAGTAAATAACTTTTCCTGGGTAAGTCAATTTGGTCGAATTTAGAGTGGTTTCCCCTGTCTCTTTATTGACCCTTGGATCGCTGTATTCTGCTTCGAGTTCAGGCATGTTGTTTCGGCCATCATACCAAGTGACATCACAGGCTGGTAGGTCTGGGCCGCGATCTGGGAAGCTGAAGCGAATCGTAGATTTCTGTGGGAAGACTAGGGGGTTAGCGCCGTCGCGTCTGACTGCGCTGATTGTTTCTGGGAGGCCGAGTTCGAGGAATCGGTGGCAAGTGTCGAGTAGGTGTGGCCCCCAGTCGCCAAATGCGCCGCTACCGTAGTCGAACCAACTGCGCCACTCTTGTGGGTGGAGTCGCTTGCTAAATGGGTGCTCTGCGGCGACGACGTCATACCATTGATCCCAGTCAATGCCTGCGGGCATCGGCTCAGTTGGATAGGCAGTGACGTTCGTTCCCCATCCGTGCCAACGGCGCGGCTTATTCATGTGTGCGGTGATACGTGTGACGTCTTTGATGACACCAGCTTCAAGCCATGCTTTAAATTGAAAATAGTTGGCTCCCGAGTGACCTTGGTTGCCCATTTGAGTGGCCACGCCGCTGCGGGCGGCAAGATCGATCATGCGCTCGCATTGTCCGAAGGTGTGGGCGAGCGGCTTTTCAACATACACGTGCTTGCCGAGAGACATTGCCAGCATGGTGGCGGCAAAGTGTGAATGGTCGGGTGTGGCGATGAGCACGGCGTCGATCTCGTCGGCCATTGCGTCAAACATTACGCGGAAATCGTTAAAGGCGCGTGCGTCTCGGTGGATTTGCTGGGCCTGCTGTGTGTGGCCTCCTTTGAGGTCGATATCGCACAGTGCGACGACGTTGCAGTGGCCTGAGCCAAATAATGTTTTGAGGTCGCTGCCGCCCTGATTGCCGATGCCGATCACGGCGAGATTGACCTTTTCGCTCGGAGCCAGGCCAGTGGAGGATTGCTTGCCTAGCGCTACATAGGACGGCAAGATCGTCAGTGCACCGAAGGCAGCGGATGATTTGAGGAAGTCGCGGCGAGAGGTCTGGGCTTTTCTGCGGGGCATGATTCTGTGTGCCTTAAAGGAGGGGATGGTTCCTGATTGATTTGAATTAAATATAATGTTTAATTAATAAACAAACTAAATAGACGCTTAATGCTTTAGCAATCTAAAAAAGCTGTTTTGTTCAGATATATGTCCAACCAGCAAAAATATGACCGTGGTGATATTCGTCGTTTAAATGCGGTCAGTGTGTTGAATCAACTGAGGGTGCATGGATCGCTTTCGCGCGCAAATATTGCATCCGAACTGGGGCTGACGCGAGCGACGGTGTCGAGTATTGTTACGGTTCTGATCGAGGCCTCATTGGTGCGGGAGACGGAATATGTGAGTGGTGCCGCTGGCCGTCCGGGCTTGTTGTTGGAGTTAAATCCGAACTATGGTTGTATGATTGCGCTGGAGATTGATTTGGATCGCATTTCACTATTGTTGACGAATGCGGGGCAGGAACCGCTATGGCGCCAAAACCTTCAACTTGAGCCCGAAGCGAGTGCGGATGTAACCTTAGCGAGCGCAGCGGAGCTGGTTGAGCAGGCGCTCAAGCGCGGCATCCGGCAGGATTTGCCATGTCTTGGCATCAGCGTGGCGTGGGCGGGCTTGGTAAATCATGCCGATGGTCGCTTGGCGTATGGGCCGACCTCCGGCTGGTCGGACATTCCTCTCAAGGCGGATTGGGAGGCACGCTTTGAGGTGCCGATCACTATCCAGAATGAGGCGCATGCGGCTGCGATTGGGATGCATCATTTTGGGCCTAGGCCGGGAGTGCGTAACTTGATCTATTTAAGTTTAGGTGTGGGGCTCGGTGCTGGGATCTATGTGGATGGTTCGCTGTTGCTTGGAAAGCACGGCTATTTTGGGCAGGTGGGGCACACTCATTTTGCTGAGAACGGCATTACTTGTAGTTGTGGAAAGCAGGGCTGCTGGGTGACGGAGATTAGCCTGCCAGCTTTAATACGAAAACTTGTAGCAACTGGGGTGGAATTACCCGAGGGGAATGGCTCTGAATTGGATGTGCTTGAAGCGGTGTATCAGTTGGCGCAGGCTGGCGATGAACGTGTGTTAGAGGTGCTTAATGCGGTGGGTCGTCAGATCGGGCAGGGGGCTGCGCCTCTGGTGGAGTGCTTTAACCCATCGCAGGTCATTTTTGGTGGACGTATGGGTAAATTAATCAAACTGGTAGAGTCGGACGTCCGCTCGGCATTATTGGAGCAGACCTTGCCATATATGGCTGAAGACCTCGAAGTAGTGGTGAATGCTTCTGACGATGATTCACTCTTGGGTGGTCTGGCGACTGTCTTTGATGCGACGATGACCAACCCGATCCGGGAAGTATAGTCAGTCTTCCGCTTTAAATTGATTCAACTCCCAAGGACGCGCACCGCATTCGTTGGCGATCTGGTTGAAAGCCTCGATTTCAGCTTCAGATAGTGGACCACGTTCGCGCACGATTTCAGCGCTGGTGCTCTCGAGGAGTGCGTGGTGATCGCCAGGGCAATCTTAGCAGGAAGTCGTGGCGAGGAGGATTTCCATGGTCCTATGAGTGGGATAAGCTGAAATAGCTTTTCGCGTTGTCGATGCAGATGCCTTTGACTAGCTGATTGAGCACCTCGGTATCATCTGGGATTAATCCGGCATCGACGTCCTGTCCGATTATGTTGCAGAGTAAGCGACGGAAATATTCATGACGCGGGAAACTTAGGAAGCTGCGTGAGTCGGTTAGCATGCCGATGAACTTAGGAAAGAGTCCGACGCTGGAGAGCGTCTCCATTTGATTTGTCATGCCGTGCAGGGTATCGAGGTGCCACCAGCCGCTGCCGAGTTGCATTTTGCCGGCGATCTTGCCGTCTTGAAAAGCACCCATCATCACTGCGATGGGATATAAAGCGGCGGGATTCACGTGGTAGAAGATACACTTTGGCAGTGCTTCTTCGACATCCAGGCTGTCGAGGAAGTGTGCCATCTTTGTTATGAAGCTGTCATCATACATCGCGTCGTGACCTGTATCGGCGCCGAGCTTAAGACGAATGCGTGTATTCGGACGACGGATAACTCCAATGTGAAATTGCATCGCCCAACCGCGAGCGGCATTCCAACGGGCGACATGCTGAAGGATGAAGGTGCGCCACTGTTCGTCTTCCAAACTAGTGAGTGCTTGTTCAGCACGCAGTTTAGCGAAGATCTGATCCGCCTCCTTGTCGGAACAAGGCGCATATGGGAAGGTGTTGACATCGTGATCCGAAAAACAGCCACCGCAGTCATGGAAGTGATCATGGCGGAGCTTGAGCGCCGCGATGTAGCCAGAGGCATCCGCCAGTGGATTGTCAGTCAGCGCAGCCATGCGATCTGCCCATTGATTCCATGCTATTGAGTCTGTC
Source organism: Opitutaceae bacterium BACL24 MAG-120322-bin51 (assembly GCA_905182465.1). Taxonomy (GTDB): domain Bacteria; phylum Verrucomicrobiota; class Verrucomicrobiia; order Opitutales; family Coraliomargaritaceae; genus Thalassobacterium. The sequence goes on from CAJJBI010000001.1 coordinate 165,281, forward strand.
GTGAGCATCGCTCCATCAGGACGAAAGTTCGGGCAAAGGCGTGTCGGGTGATCGGTTTTCGCGAACGCAGTATGATGATCTAGCTTATCAAGCGGATCATCGGTCGTGCCGATGGCATGGATGTTGAAGTCTGTCAGGATATTATGAACCCGAAATTGATCCGAAGCGAGTTGCGCATTGGCAAGCTCCCAGATGTCCTCTGCCGTGGATTCGCTCAGAACTAGATCACAATTGAAATAACGATTCAGTTCTAGGTGTGTCCAATGATGTAGCGGATTACGAATCGTTTGAGGGACGGTTTTTGCCCATGCGAGGAAGCGCTCTTTGGGATCGCTGTCCTTTCCCGTGATCAACTCTTCGGGAATGCCGGCAGCGCGCATGGCACGCCATTTGTAATGGTCTTCGGAAAGCCAGATGTCGGCCAAGTCGCCAAAGCCCGCATTCTCTGCTACGTCTTTTGGTGATAGGTGCGTATGGTAATCGAAGATCGGCTGATGCGCCGCTACTTCGTGAAACAAGCGCTGCGCTGTCTTGTTGCTGAGAAGGAAGTTTTCGTTGAGGTAGCTCATTCCAATTTATCAATTTAACGTTGTTAGCTTATTATAAGGCAACAGTTTTGTGTTCGTATTTGGTAAGCAATTGGAGCTGCATCTTTCTTTCGTAATTTTTGACTTTTAGTGACTGAACGGTAGGGAGGAGCGGTTTGGCATCGTCTCCAGCCCAATCGATGATGTTGAGCACGGATAAGGTGGCATAAGAATTCTCTTTGAGGAGGTGCTCGAGGCACTGGAGCCCTACTTTTTTGTCTCCAGATCGTAACAGTAGCCATCCAGCCATGGCTCTCACTTCGTGTGAATCGTCCTCTAGGCATTTTAAGGCGGATTGCGTGTCGTTGAGTAGGAAGCAACCGACAATTCCCCAATAGCGCAGCCCGATGTCGGAGCTTTTGAGTAACCCGCGAAGGGCTAGTAGGTTAGATTCGTTCTCTTCGAGTGCTAGATCGGCAGCATCCATTAGCTGAGGCAAATTGTAGAGACTTCGGTCACGCGCGACTTGGTAGATGGTTGTATTGTTTTGGGCTGCGAGTTTGACCATCTCTGATTCGGGGAGCATCCCCGTATCGAACACCTTCTCCTGCCATGAGCGCAGATTGCTTTGCATGCGTTTGATGACTTCCGCGTATTCAGGATTATCAATGAGGTTGTGAATACTGTCGGGGTCTTGCTCCATATCGTATAGTTCCTCCGTCCAGCCTTTCGGCTTAAAGAACCGTGCTTCGATCTCCGAAGCCTTACCTGATTCCACATGCTCGACCCAAGCTTGTGTGGCCTTCATCTTCCAAAGGTAATTGAGGGGCTGCATCCATGGAGTGTAGGGCATGTAGTTACGAATGTAGAGGAACTGTTTATCACATATGGCTCGGGCGTTTTCATTGCGCTCATCCATACGTGTACGATATGCGTAGTGAAACGCTCGCTCTGGCTGCGGCTCTGTTCCTAAGAAGGCTTGCCCTTGCATGATGGCTGGAATTTTGGTGTCCGTAATGCGCAGCCAGGTGGCCGGCATGTCAATAAAGCTGACGATCCGATCAACTGTCATTCCTGGCTTTTCAGCGGGCCAGAGGTCTTTGTATTTTTCCGGAATTCGGATGATCAGTGGGCAATGGATACCACTACTAAAAAGGAAGCGTTTACTGCGTGGCAATACGCCTCCATGATCGGAGTTATAAATGACGATTGTATTATCCGCGAGTCCCAACGCTTCGAGTTGCTTGAGCGCATCCCCGATCGCTTGATCCATTCCTTGGATGGCATCGTGATATTTTGCATAGTTCATACGCATGGTTGGCAGATCGGGGTGATATTTGCGTAGTATGATATCTTTAGGGGAGTGTTTAGTTTTTTGAAAATCACCAAAGGCATTACTTTCATGCGACTGTGTTGAGTTGATGACTTGAAAAAAGGGCTGGTTGTTCTTGAGCTTATCCCATTCCACTTCTGCAGAGTTATCCCAGCAATCGCTATCCTTGCGACCACCGATATTGAAGTCGGTTTTTTTGTCGTTCCCTACGTAATAGCCACTAGTTTTTAGATGATCTGGATAATATTTGATGAGGTCGTGTGGTATGTTGTAACGGCTCCGCATCGGATGTGTTCCCATGGATAGTGCATGAACCCCAGTGATCCAGGTGGAGCGGGACGGAGCGCAAACGGGGGCATTTGCATAGGCATGTGTATAGCGGAATCCTTCAGTTGCCAATTGATCGATATTCGGTGAATTGACATGCGGATTTCCGTAGCACCCGATCCAGTTGACGTTATTGTCTTCACTAGTGAGCCACAGTATGTTGGGGCGCTCTCCGGCCTGAACCAGCAGTGACAATCCGGCTATGAAAGCATAGCTTAGCAGGAGGGCTTGTTTTATCATGTGAGGGGTTTAGGGAATTGGGTTAACTTAAGAGCTAGCTCGAGTGCGATTCAGTAAGCTTTTTTAGAGCAAAATGTTCTCCTATGACAGAGTCTTTTCAAATCGTGGTAAGCGATTCCGGTAAGGATCATTAGACTGGGGCAATCGCGACCGCATTTGGCGTAATTGTATAAAATTCAAACCTAGATAAATCTGAAAGGGCTGTAAATATAAACTGACGATATAAGACAATATTTATAGGTATTATGTAATCCGTAAAGTAATCATATACAGCTAAAAAAGCTATAGATTGCCAATTAGGTTAATTTATCTATATGAAGGTATTTAGTAAGGATTTCGATTACTTTCTTGTCTTACTATCTTTTGAGTGCTTGCTTATATTTTTTATGATACCCCCGTCGCTTGTCTCAAAAATGCTTGAAAGCAGGATCAGTGATTTCTGCAATTCCCTTCAATCTGGGCAGTTGTTAGAGTCACTTTTTGATAGTGTCCCTGGCGCTTTCTATTTTGTCAAAGACTGCGAGAGTTGCTTTATGGCAGGAAGTTTGAGTTTTGTTAAAACTTTGGGAGAGACTTCAGTCGAAGCGATTTTGGGTAAAACGGATTATGACTTCAGTCCTGATTTTTTGGCAGATGCATTTTATGCGGATGACCAACGCGTGGTCCGCACGGGCGAGGGGATTTTTAATAAGATCGAGTTGGTGCCTTCGGGGGATGGTTCGCTGGATTGGCTTTGCACGACGAAGGTGCCGTTGTTCGATGCGAAAGGTAAGGTCGTTGGACTTGCGGGCGTGGCTCGCGTGATTCGTGATCATGATGCGGTCTACGCGGACCACCCTGAGATGCATCGCATTGTGAATCATGTGCGGCAGCACTATCGCGAAAAGCTTTCGATCGCCGACCTTGCTGAGGTTGCTGGCATTTCAGTAAGTTCGCAGGAGCGACTATTTAAGAAGACCTTCGGCCTGACTCCGCTTATGTATTTGCGCAAGACGCGCCTGAATGCGGCCTGTAAATTATTACGTAGCACCAAGGTCGGACTCTCCGAAATTCCGGTGCAATGTGGGTTTAATGATCAGACGAGTATGACGCGCGCCTTTCGCCAGGAGCTCAAAATCACGCCGCTTAAATATCGTCGCAGTTTCAGCGAAGCACCTAGAAGGCGTAGTAATGGCGCTTCCGCTGTCGTTCTGCGCTCGTAACTTTAAATCTCACCCATTTCTAAGAAACAACACACTCCACTAACACATACTAATATGCATCAAGATATTTCACCAAAAGATAAACAACTTCTTTTCTGGGGCAGTTTTCTAGCCCTGTTCGCTGCTGCGGTGGGCTTCGTATTCCGCGTGATGGTTCTGGGCGATTGGCAAGTTGAGTTCAATCTAACTGGAGCCGAGGTTGGGCGTATCTTTGGCGCATCGCTGTGGCCGATCGCAGTGACGATGATCTTATTCAGTCTGATCGTGGATAAGGTGGGTTATAAACCGTCGATCTATTGTGCCTTCACTTTGCAGATTCTCGGTGGCGTGCTGACTTTTATGGCGGATTCGCCGAACACTCTTTACTGGGCGTCGATTTGCGCGGGTTTAGGGCATGGTGTTGTGGAAGCAGTCATCAATCCGGTTTGTGCGAGCATCTATTACAAGGAGAAGAGTAAGATGCTGAATATCCTGCATGCCTCTTGGCCCGCGGGCTTTGTGGTTGGTGGTATTTTGATGCTGAGCCCCGGCTTGCGCGATCTGGGTTGGAACTTGAAGGCTTTGTGGATCGTAATTCCAATTCTTTGCTATGGAGTGATGTTTATTAAACCGAAATTCCCAGTGGATGAGCGCGTGTTAAATAAAGTGCCTTATTCGGAAATGTTGAAAGAGGTCGGATTTTTAGGCACTTTCCTCGCTGCATTTTTATTGTTTTATGAGCTGTATGGTCGGTTTGGTAGTGAGACGGAGCATCTGATTTGGATCAGCTTGGGCGCGGGCGCGCTCATTGGTGCTGGCTTTGGGATTTTTACCAAGTCTATTGGCAAGCCGCTGTATTTTTTACTGTGTTTATTGATGATTCCTCTGGCGACGACGGAGCTTGGCACTGATGCATGGATTAAGGAGTTGATGACGCCGACGATGGGTGAATTTGCCGGGTGGGCGATTGTTGCATCGGCTTTGATTATGATGGTGCTGCGCTTTCAAGCTGGCTTTTTGACGAGCCGTTTCTCACCGCCGACAATTTTGGTAATTAGTAGTCTCTTCTCATTTTGTGGCTTGATGGCACTTTCCGTTTCCTCTGGCGTTGCGGTATGGGGCGCTTTCGTGCTCTACGCGGTGGGGCAAACATTCTACTGGCCGACAGTGCTCGGCTTTATTGCAGAGCGTTTCCCTAAAGGTGGAGCTTTAACGCTCAACTCTGCGACTGCGATTGGCTTGCTCGCCGTAGGGATTATAGGCACGCCAATATTGGGCGTTTTTAACGATAGTCATACCGTCAGTAATGTGAAATCGGTATCCGAAGAGATACATACAGCTGCTAAGTCCGATGCCTCGTTTTTCGGCGCGTCGTATGAATCGATTGATCGTGCAAAGGCCACAGAAATTGCTGCAGAGCAGGGCTTGAGTGATGAGTTGCAAGGCGCGATGAATGAGGCCTCTCGTCAATCGCTACGAACCACGGCTATCAGCTTTCCGTTGGTCATGCTGATCGCGTTCGGATTGATCGCTCTCTATTATCGTAAGATGGGCGGTTACAAACCGATCGAGTTGCAACGTGAATCATCTAACAGCTAATCGGTATGACATCACCTAGAACTCTCAATGTCGGCCTCATGGGTGGTGGCCAGTCAGCGGATGCGTTCTGAGTGTGTTTTCCGGTAGCGACCTGGGGATAAGCCAAAGAGTTTTTGAAATTCACGGGAAAAGTGACTGTGGTCATAAAAACCGACCTCTTGCGCGATGTAACTGAGGGTTTCTTCACTCTGCACAAGGATCTGGCTCGCACGGGTTAAGCGGTAGCGAATCAAAAAACGTGTAGGCGTTTGCTGGAAAGCGGCGCGGAAGCGGCGTTCTAGCTGGCTAATCGATAGACTCGCGACTTTCGCGAGATCAGCTACTTCAATGGATTCAGAGTAGTGCTGACCAATATATTCGACCACTGAATTCATTCGCCGATAGGGCTGCCATGCATTTTCACTACGGTCTAGGTCACGCATATAGCCGATAATACCCACACAACTTCCTTCACGACTAAGAAGAGGGAATTTGCTTGTAACGTGCCATGAGACGGATCCATCCGTATTGGCGACCAGTTCAGCGCGCCCGAGGATGGGCTCCCTTGTTCTTATGACAGTGGCATCATCTTCAGAGTAGTCCGCGATCATGTAGCTGGGGAAGAAATCAAAATCAGTTTTGCCGATTAATTCCTGTTCGCTTTTAAGTCCGAGCTTCTCTAGTTGCTGCTGGTTGGCTCCGATAAAACGACCTTCCCGGTCCTTCATGAAAAAATAGACATCACCCAGACCAGTGAAACTGGCGAGTATACTGCTAGGATCAAGTTGATCGCGAGAGCTAGTGAGAGGTAGAGATTTATTTAAGTACATGCCGAAAATATACACAATATAGCGGATATTTTACAAGCTAAGTATCTGATAAAATGCTATTATATTGTTATTTATGCGATTCGGTTTAAATACGTTTTTAGTCAGTTCAGGATTCACAGGTGCTGATCTACCCCTTATTGAGACTTTTGAGAAATACGGTGCACAGTTGGTGGAGCTTGCGATCGTCGAGCCTACGTCAGTTTCAGTGCCAGAACTAAAATCAGCTTTGACAGCATCGAGACTTGAGCAACCGGTTATTTGCGGCGCTTTTGGTCCTGGACGTGACTTGAGGGGTAGCCCTTCTGAAGTAACGAATGCGATACATTACGTTTCTGAACTCATTGAGATGGCTAATGCCCTAGGCGCTAAGATTGTTTGTGGGCCGATGTATTCGCGGACGGGTCGAAGCGGTGCCCATACCGCAGAGGAGCGGGAATCGCAACTAGAGCAAATCGCTTCAGGTCTCCAGAAGCTTTGCCGCAAAGCGGAGGCTGCCGGTATCATACTTGCGCTGGAGCCACTCAATCGTTTCGAGACAGATTGTATCAACACAATGGAACAAGCGGTAGAAATGATTGATCGTGTAGGAAGTGATGCTCTTAAAATACATATAGACACCTTCCATATGAATATCGAGGAGGCAGACTCCGGGGTGGCCATTCGTCAATATGCAAAGCATATTGGGCATGTGCACGCCAGCGCGAGTCATCGTGGCTTACTTGGGAAGGATCAGGTGGATTGGACTGGCGTGCTGGGTGCCCTCCATGATGTCGGCTACGAAGGCGACATCGTCATTGAGAGTTTTTCGGAGGACAATCAGGTCATTGCCAAAGCGGCTTCGATCTGGCGCACGCTTTATGATAGCCCCGAGCAACTGGCAGTCGAAGGGCTGCAATTTCTTAAAAAAACTTGGCAACAAATTGAGCAAAATAAGGGACAAACTATTTAATCTATTTATGCGTTATCCTGACATCTTGAGAATCTAGCTTTGCTCTGCTTCTGTTACCAAGTGGCGCTCTTTTGACTGCCGCAGTCGAGACCAAGGAGATCCTCTTTCTGGCCGGAAAGAAAAGTCATGGCTACGGAGCGCATGAGCACAAGGCAGGGTCCATGCTACTAGCGCGCTGTCTGAATGAGAGCGGACTCAATATAAATGCTAAAGTAGTGCTCGATGGTAATTGTCCCCAAAGGGTGAAAATGAAGCAAGGCCTGATTCGGTCGTCATGTATTGTGATGGCTTTAAGCGCCATATGGCGAAGAACCACCAAAATGAGATTCAAGCATGGGTCGACCATGGTGTGGGCGTTGCTTGCTTACATTTTGGTGTTGAGGTCGAGCCTGAGGATTTAGGAGGGCAATTCCTTAATTGGATCGGTGGCTATTTTGAAATCGGCTGGTCGGTTAATCCACACTGGACCCCCGAGTTTAATGACTTTCCCGAGCATCCAATTACGCAAGGGGTGCAGCCTTTCTCTATCCTTGATGAATGGTATTATCATATGCGCTTTCAGCCTGAAATGAAGGGCGTAACTCCAATTTTGTCCGCGTTACCGCCAGTGCACAGCCTCACGGATCGTTCTAAGGACACCAATCGCGGTAGTAATCCTACTGTTCTGGCTGCAGTGCAAGCTGGCGAGAAGCAACATGTCGCTTGGGCCTATGAACGACCCGATGGTGGGCGCGGATTTGGTTTCACTGGTGGTCATTTTCACAAGAACTGGCAACAGGATGATTTTCGTAAACTCGTGCTCAATGCCATCGTTTGGACGGCAAAATGCGAGGTGCCTGAAGGCGGAGTATTTTCTCGCACCCCGACCGATATCGAAATGGAAGCCAACCAAGATTACCCGAAACCCTAGACTAAGAAATAACACATTCATCATCCCAATCACGTATCATGAAAACTTCTCTAACCACTCTTCTCTTATTCGCTTTACCGTTCGGTCTTTATGCGGAACCGATCAAAGCCTTGTTAATTACTGGAGGCTGCTGTCATGATTATGATGCGCAGCGAGAAATTATCCCGGCGGCAGTCGATCTTTATTCTAAACTGCCCGTAGAATGGACTATCTACCACCAGCGCACAAAGGCGGGTGATCGCCTCTTGGAGCTATACAAGAACCCTGATTGGGCAAAGGGCTATGATGTTGTGGTTCACAACGAGTGCTTCGCTAACATTGGCGACGTCGACTATATAGAAAATATCTTAAAGCCCCATCGTGAAGGAGTGCCTGCGATAATGATTCATTGTTCCATGCATTGTTACCGAACTGGGCCGACTGCTGAAGAGTGGTGGAAGTTCTGCGGCGTGCATTCCCCTGGGCATGGGCCAAAGCACCCCTTTGAGGTTAAAATTACCAAGCCGGAACATGAAATCATGCAAGGCATGAGTGACTGGAATACGCCCCAAGGTGAGCTCTACTTTATCAAGACCGCTTACCCCACGATGACGCCGCTAGCGGAGTCACTCTCCGAAAAGACGAAGACGATGCATACTAATATATGGGTCAATGCATACGGACCCAACGAGACAAGGGTTTTTGGGACTTCAATCGGCCATCACAATGAAACCATGCTCGACCCTAATTACATGGCGATGATTACTCGCGGACTTCTTTGGGCAGTGGGTAAACCGGTTGTTGAAAACATAAATAGCAGTAGCAAATAATTTAATTATCGTAAAATTAGTTAAACCTCAAACGCATACATTATGAAAAATAGTTTACTTGAATCACCCTTTGACAGGCGCAATTTTCTTAAAAAAAGCGCGGTAGCTGGCGCAGGCTTTATGATCGCTCCGTCAGGATCGTTGTTTGGTGCGACCTCGGCTAATAATCGCCTTAACATTGCTTTGATCGGAGCCTATGGCCGCGCTAAAGCACACTACGGCACTCTGCACAAAGAAAACGTCGTAGCGATTTGCGATGTCAGCCGCGAGAATCTTGCTTTTGCTGCAAAGGAATTCCCTAAAGCTAAGATCTACGAGGATTGGCGAAAATGTCTGGACCATCCAGGGCTCGACTCAGTTCTTTGCTGTACCCCGGATCATCATCACGCCTTCATTTCAAACTGGGCTCTCAATCGTGATCTGCACGTCTACATGGAAAAGCCGCTCGGTATTACTGTCAACGAGGCAAGGATCGTCCGTGAGACCTATTTGAAGAAGAAACATAAGTTGGCTACTCAGGTAGGCATGCAGCGCCATGCCTACCATAACTTTTCTAGGCTGCGTGAAATGATCCACGATGGCGCGATTGGGGAACTTAAAGATGTTCATGTTTGGGGTAATCGACAGATACCCAAGCCAGGCTATTTACCAGCTGCAGGCACGCCGCCGGATGGACTAAATTATGACCTTTGGCTCGGACCTTCGCCAGAACATCCATACAATCCAGGTTATTTCACAGGTCGCCCCGGAGCCAACTGCCTTCAGTGGAACATGTACTGGGATTTCGGCATCGGTCAGATGGGTGATATGGGCAGTCATACTATGGATTTGGTCTGGAATGTGATCGATGCAAAGTTACCTAGCTCCGTCAAAGTTTCTTCACCGGAAGCCTTTAATCCAGATGTTACGCCAGTCAATTTAACATCGACCTACATGTTTCCTAAAAACGACTGGCGAGAGAAGATTCGTGTTACATGGTATCAAGGTGGGGCAATGCCGAAATCCCCATCTAATTGGCTTGATTTAAATAAGATTGGGCACGGTGCGATGTTCAAGGGTGATAAGGGTTTTGTAATCGCGGACTTTAGCAAGCGTATGCTCTATCCATCTGGTAAGGATATTGATCTGACCTACTTTAAGCCACGCACAAAAGATGAGATCGCGCCACCTTTGGGGAATTTTCAAGAGCAGTGGACTCGAGCCTGTAAAAATGGCCAGCCTTCTGAGACCGCTTGTAATTTCGAATACAGTGCGAACATGATTGAGACAATGTGCCTTGGCTTGGCGGCCTTTCGTGCCGGTGTTCCGCTAGATTATGATGGGGATCGAGGTCAGTTTTCCAACAATGCGGCGGCCAATCAGTATTTAACCAAACCTTATCGTGAGGGTTGGACCTTCGACGGATAATAGTACATTTATGCCAGATGGGCGCGCATGTTTATGAAAGGCATGTCGTGGTTGAGCATGTATTTACGTTACGAGGCATTGAAAGCACTCGCAGAATTCACGTTGATTGCATCTTGATCTAACTTACTTTCTTTCCCTCTCTTAAAACGGTAAATTTACAGTTCCTCGCTGAATATTTTCTCAGTGATTTTCCAAAACTTTCCCTGCTTACGAGCAATCACATGGGAGGGCATTCGGAGTTGCGATTGCATTTTTATGGCTTCGGCAACAGTGTTTATGTTGAGCTTTAACTCAGGCTTTCTCATGTGCGATCTTAGAAAGTTGATGTTGAATTTTTTTAAGCTTGTCTGAGTGTTGAGGTAATGAACTTCAGCGAGGAATTGTGCGTCGTAGTCGTAATACTTTACCTGGAGATAAGGATTTCCATTTTTGTCGACGCGCTCAAGCATCTCAATCGAATCTGGTGTAAGCACATGAGCATCTTTTGAAAGTTTCGCTTGTTTGAGCTTTTCGTCAGCATCGATCATCACGGCGCCGCAACTACTACAATCACGAGCGGTCACGTCATTTTGAGCGGTGCATTGCGGGCAGATCTTGAATCGAAAGCGATAGCAGCAAGGTGTCATTGTGTAAGTGTCTGGATTGGTTTTCGCTCCGCGACAGGTGCGACCGAAGTGCTCGACCACATTCCCTTCCTCGTCGAGGATTCCCCAGAAGTCATTAACGAAGCCGCATTCGGGGCAGGGGACCTGCACGGCAACTGATTCGGATGCCGTTTTTCTATCACCAATCTCAGGGCTGTAGATGCTGTGACCCATTCCGGTGTAATCCAAAACCAAACAATCCTTTTTATTTGTGTCCAAGCGTAAACCACGACCGATGATTTGTTGATACAAACTAATTGATTCCGTTGGGCGAAGAATCGCGATTACGTCGACGTGCGGAGCGTCGAATCCAGTCGTTAGTACGGATACATTCACTAAATATTTAAACGCTTTTTTCTTAAAATCGTGTATGATTTGATCACGCTCACTCACTTCGGTTGATCCTAAGATAAGCCGAGCCTGTCCAGATGGGAGGCAGTCCATTATTTCCTGCGCATGTCTCACCGTAGAGCTGAAAATCATGACACCCTGCCTCTGGTCGCTATCCGTAATATCAATGATGTTTTTAATGATAAGGGGTGTGAGTCGTCTTTGTTGGTTGAGCAGTTTCTCTACCTGAGCGATCGTATACAATTGACCACTTTCCGTGAGTTCAGAAAAGTCATAAGATGTCACTGGATTATCTACTTTTACGGGGGGCGTAAGGTATTGATTCCTTATCATATACTCTAGTGACAGATCATAGATGCAGTGCCTAAAGAAGCGGAGTTCCTGAGTCTTTATTTCACCGCGGAGTGCGTAATTGTAGATCCAGCCGAGGCCTAGGCGGTAAGGAGTCGCGGTTAGCCCTAAGATACATATGCGGTGATTGTTCAGCTTAAGCTGTTGGATCACTTTCGCGTATTGACTGTCTGGTTCGAGGCCGACGCGATGGCATTCATCGATGACAACTAGTGTAAAATTACTAAAGAAGGTGTCGTCCGCTTTAGCAACCGACTGGATACTGCCGAAGATCACCTTTTGTTTGCTATCCTTTTGGTTCAATCCCGCCGAATAGATCCCCGCTTGCAGGCTATAACTTTCATATTTTATATGATTCTGCTCAACCAGTTCTTTCACGTGAGCGAGCACCAAGACACGGCCAAGGGCTATTTTAGCCAACTCCGCGATGACCAAACTTTTACCGGCACCCGTAGGCAAAACGATGACTGCGGGGTCTCGTTTTTTTCTGAAGTAATTGAGCGTACGATCAACCGCTTCCTGCTGGTATGTCCTGAGCTTATACATTGGGCGGGTGAGTTATTTAAAGGGTCTTTTGAAGTATTGGAAATAAGGCAACTTTTTTGTATGGCTACTGAATGTTCTAGCTAGAAGCGAGACTTGTTACCTGGAACGCAGTGACGATAAGACCAGGTGGATACGGACTGGATCAATCGCGCGCGTTTAGTCTAATTTGAAGGAGATAAGTAGACGCAAAAAAGCGACGAACTCCTATTGAAGATCGCCGCTAAATGGCGGGATAGACGAGACTTGAACTCGCGGCCTCCTGCGTGACAGGCAGGCGCTCTAACCAACTGAGCTACTACCCCAAAAAATTGGGAAAGTTGGACAGTAAAAATCGCATTGTCCATGTCAAGCGGTGTTTCTTTGAATATGAAAATAATTGGGCTGAGCTATTTCAGCACGCATTTCCCTATTAGAAATAACTTTAAGCCCTTAATAATACGAAATGAAATTCGTGCTTTACTTGTTATTATTTTTACGGATCTTAGAATATATGTTACCACAGGAATCACGCTGGAATTTTTTTACAAATCATGCGCACATCCTCATTTACTTGGAGGCGCACCCTGATCAAACATTACGACGCGTGGCCTTGGCTATTGGAATCACTGAACGCGCGGTTCAACGAATCGTGGCTGAACTGGAAGAGGGCGGCTATTTGAAACGAGCGAAGGTCGGTCGGCAGAACAAATACGAGATCAATGGGGATACCCCTCTGCGGCATTCTCAAGAGTCGCACCGCTCCGTAAAGGAGCTTTTAGATTGGGTAAAGTCGTCTGCTGGAAATACTAGGGATGAATATAATCCGCTTGAAAACTGGACCGTGGGCGAGCACGGATCGGAAGTTTAAATTAACATATCAGTTCATCCTGATATCTTGATATATTGCTTGCAATTATCTCCTAAGCGACTTTTTTCTTCTGCTTAATGAGTAAAAATTTCATCTTTTCCTCCGAATCGGTCGGCGAAGGCCATCCCGATAAGGTATCTGATTATATATCCGACAGCGTGCTCGATGCGTGTTTGGAACAAGACCCTATGAGTCGCGTGGCTTGTGAGACGCTGGTCAAGAGCAATTGCGTTTTCTTGGCTGGTGAAATCACCACAAATGCGAAGCTTAATTACGAAGAAATCGTTCGTGGGGCTATTCGTGAGATCGGTTATGTGAACGACGATGATGTTTTCCACGCTGATAAGGTCTTTATTTCCAATATTTTGACTGCACAATCTGCTGATATAAAGCAGGGGGTAGACGCCGCTGGCGCCAAAGGAAAAGACACCGTCGAGCAAGGTGCGGGTGATCAAGGTATCATGTTTGGTTATGCATGCAATCAAACGCCCGAACTAATGCCGGCGCCAATCATGTATGCGCATCGACTGCTTCGTGAGATGGCACATCAGCGTAAGGACGTTAAAATCCCGTGGCTTCGTCCTGATGTGAAGAGCCAAGTCGCGCTAGAGTATGTCGACGGCAAAGCAGTGAGTATTAAAAACGTGGTTATCTCGACGCAACACGCCGCAGATGTAAAGCACGAGGTGATTAAGGAATTCTGTATTGAGGAAGTAATCCGCAAGGTGCTACCCGCTGAACTTTTGAACGACCAGACGGAGTATCTGATCAATCCAACGGGAAATTTCGTAATTGGTGGCCCGCAAGGCGACGCTGGGTTGACTGGCCGTAAAATTATCGTGGACACATACGGTGGTTGGGCGCGCCACGGCGGCGGTGCTTTCTCTGGCAAAGACCCTTCAAAGGTCGATCGCTCAGCGGCTTACTTCACTCGCTGGGTAGCAAAAAATATCGTGGCAGCTGGCCTTGCTGAGGCTTGCGAACTCGAGGTCGCTTACGCCATAGGCCACCCATATCCGACAAGCATTCACGTGGATACCTTCGGCACTGGCGAAGTCGAAGACGCTAAGATCGCCGCTGCTGCACAGGCGGTCTTTAGTTTCAAACCAGCTGATATTGTAAGCCAACTTGATTTACTTCGTCCGATCTATCGGGAATCCACGCACTATGGTCACTTTGCAAAGGAGAACCTTCCCTGGGAGTCTACTTCAAAAGCTGAGGCACTAAAGGCAGCACTATAACTAAATTTCAACTACTATGAGCACAGATACACTGACTAAAACGACGACCGATTATAAGGTTAAGGACATCAACCTCGCAGACTTTGGCCGCAAAGAGGTCGAAATTGCGCAATTTGAAATGCCTGGGCTTATGGCGACTCGCGAAAAATATGCTGCGGAGCAGCCGCTCAAGGGCGTTCGTATTATGGGCTCGTTGCACATGACGATTCAAACTGCGGTTCTGATCGAAACGCTTAAAGAACTTGGTGCCGATATTCGCTGGTGCTCTTGTAATATCTTTTCAACTCAGGATCACGCTGCTGCTTACGTGGCTAAAAACTTAGACGTGCCAGTTTTCGCATGGAAGGGCGAGACGCTCGAGGATTACTGGTGGTGCACTGAGCAAGCGCTCACGTGGCCAGATGGCACGGGCCCACAACTCATTGTCGATGATGGTGGAGACGCCACACTCCTCATTCACAAGGGTTATGAACTTGAAGATGGCAGCGACTGGGTCGAGTCCGATTCGGGCAGCCTAGAAGAAGAAGTCATCAAGCGCCTGCTCAAGAAGATTAACTCAGAGAAGCCTGCTGATCACTGGCACAACGTCGTTAAAGACTGGAAAGGAGTTTCTGAGGAAACTACAACAGGTGTGCACCGTCTCTACGAAATGCACAACGCAGGTAAACTACTCGTTCCTGCCATCAACGTAAATGACTCTGTGACCAAGGCGAAGTTCGATAATCTTTACGGCTGTCGCGAGTCTCTGCTCGATGGTATTAAGCGGGCGACGGATGTGATGATCGCTGGTAAAGTTGGCGTGGTCTGTGGTTATGGTGACGTAGGTAAGGGTTGTGCCGCTGCTCTCAAGGGCATGGGTGCTCAAGTTGTAGTGACTGAAGTGGATCCGATCTGCGCATTGCAAGCTGCGATGGAAGGTCATCGTGTTCTTACGGTAGAGGACACCCTAGGTTGGGCTGACATCTATGTCACGACTACGGGCAACTACGGTATCATTACTGCCGACCATATGTCCAAGATGAAGGATCAAGCGATCGTTTGTAATATTGGTCACTTCGACAATGAAATCGGTGTGGATGCGCTCAATGATATGCCAGGCGTGGATGTTGAAAGCATCAAACCTGATGAAGAAGGTGCGGTTGATAAATACACCTTCGAGGACGGACGTAGCATCTACTTGCTCGCGAAAGGTCGTCTTGTAAACCTTGGTTGTGCGACGGGACACCCCAGCTTCGTGATGTCAAATAGCTTCACCAATCAAGCGCTCGCACAGATCGAACTCTGGAAGCAAGTCGAGAAATATACACCTGGTGTTTACATTCTTCCCAAGCACATTGACGAAGAAGTTGCTCGTCTTCACCTCGAGAAGATTGGATGTAAGCTAACGACCTTGAGCCAAGATCAAGCTGACTACATTGGTGTAAAATCTCATGGCCCATATAAATCCGATCATTATCGCTATTAGGCGAAAATTTCCCGAAGAATATTTCTCAAATGCGCTCCTATTGATTCGGGAGCGCTTTTTTTGTGCAGGTCGCCCGCGCCGAGCCTTTGGTTGATTTAATATCCTTGGGTCGCAAGGAATGTAGACTTTTCCTCAAACTCCAATGCCGCCCAGAAATACGGGCAAACACTGTTCGGAAACGCGCTAATCTGGTGCCAGCTCCATAGTAATCACTTTAATACTTATTTTAGAGGTATTTAAGCCCCGCGCCCAATTGCTAAAGGATTGCATTGCCCAGGCGGTTGCGATTGCTTTCAATTCTCAACTATGGTGGATACAGCAGCGACTCCGAAGATCGAAACACGTGGCCTTATTAAGGAATACGGTAAACGCCGTGTAGTGAATAAGGTAGATGTCCATGTTAATGCGGGCGAAATTGTCGGCCTATTAGGGCCTAACGGTGCAGGTAAAACGACCACCTTTTACATGGTAGTTGGCCTCGTACCTGCGACAGAGGGTAAAGTCTTTCTCAACGACGATGACCTGACGGATCTTCCGATGTATCGGCGTGCTCGCTTCGGGATTGGCTACTTGCCGCAAGAGGCATCGGTTTTTCGTAAAATGACGGTCGAACAAAATATCCGCGCGATCGCTGAAACCATGCCCTACGACAAGGCCCAACGCGAAGCCAGCATCGAACAGCACTTAGAAGAGCTCGGCTTGACCCATTTGGCCGGGCAAAAGGCCTACACCTTGAGTGGTGGCGAGCGTCGTCGCCTAGAGATCTCTCGCGCCTTGGTCACAAACCCCAAATTTCTTTTGATGGACGAACCATTTAGCGGTGTCGATCCGATCAGCGTGAACGAGGTGCAAAAGATTATCGTCCAGCTTAAAGAACGAGGGATCGGTATTCTCATTACCGACCATAATGTGCGCGAGACTCTTGCTATCGTCGACCGTGCCTACCTCTTGCACGAGGGTTCGATTCTGGCCGAAGGCTCTAGCGAATTTTTGATCAACGATCCGAAGAGCCGGGAGTTATACCTCGGCGAGAATTTTAACATGTAAGCGAATTAAAAGTATGCCCGTGATACAGCGTAACAACACAAAGTTTGTCGAAGCCGTCTCGGTTCGCGATTTCTACGACTCCTTTAAAGAGCCGCTGGAGATGGAGCTAGTCGCGGGCGAGTCGGGTCTCGATAACATGATTAAGGAGCGTAGCTTAAACCGCCCCGCACTGGCTATGGTTGGCTTTTTCAAAGCCTTTGCTGCCAAGCGTATCCAGCTATTAGGAGCTGGCGAGATGGCTTTTATTCGAGAAAAAACAGAAGCCGATCGAGTCGCTATCATGACGGAGATTTTGAAGCGCAAAGTGCCATGTTTGATTATCTCGCGTAATTTAGCCCCCTCGAAAGCGCTCTGTAAGCTTGCCGATCAATATAAGACGCCGATTATCCGCTCACCGCTCAAATCAAAGACCTTTACTACAGAAGCTACGCTCTTACTCGAAGATAAATTTGCCCCGCGTACTAACATGCACGGCACATTGCTCGATATAAAAGGGATTGGTACTTTAATTTGTGGAGAAAGTGGCGTCGGTAAGAGTGAGTGTGCGCTAGCTCTAATCGAGCGGGGTCATAGCTTGGTCGCTGACGACCTGACGTATGTAAAACGCGTTAGTGAGAGAGAATTACTTGGGACATCTTCAGAGCTCAGTCGGGGCTACATGGAGTGCCGGGGTCTTGGCATCATTAACGTGGCCGAGTTATTCGGTGTGCGCTCGGTGCGGGTCGAGAAACGTATCGACCTAATTATCAATTTCCATAACTGGACCACTGGCATGCATGAAGAACGCACTGGGCTGGAAGAACAATACATGGAAATCCTAGGTCTTAAAGTACCGCTGATGGAAATACCGGTTCGCCCAGGGCGCGATATGGCTCGACTGACCGAAGTGGCCGCCATGGTGCAAGCGCTCATGAAAATTGGCCACGACTCCGCCTCCGAATTTAATGATCGGCTGATCGCTCACATGTCAAAGTAGGGCGATGTGTTCTAAGAAATTTATTTTCAATAATAACAACCGACTTAACCCATCGATAAAGAAACAAATATCAAAAATATAATGAGGCATATAACCTTGTGTAAGATTACAGAAATACCGCTTTTCCAGTGCTTAACGAAACTGTCACAGATCCGTAAAATTACCTTTGAGAATCTTTAAAAGCTTATTCACTGGGCGAGTGTGAATAACTTGTGCAGAACTTGTCCTTGCCATGTGCTTTTAGCTGCCGATTCTCTACCGAAATGACTGGTAATCAGTCTACATATTTATCTTATTTCCAACGACTTACAAATTTTTAACATTTATAATATTCTTCAAATAACACGTAACTTACTCAGCTAGAACGATTAGCGGGTCCATGTATGCCCTATGCGCGGCATCCCCGCAGACCATTCAACTTTCTTCGCTTACTTTTTCTTCCTTTTTCGCAACCCCAGTATCTTTGTGACTAGCACATTACAAGGAGTTGTGAATAAATCATAATTATTTATACGATTCATACACCCATGCCTTCTTCGCCAACAGCAGATACTCTCTGGCAAAACACCAACAAAGAACTCAAAAACCTCTTTCCTGAAGATGTTTATGAAATGTGGTTCAGCGAGCTTGTATGCACGCTAGAATCAGATTCTAAGCTCGTATTAACTACTCACAGCGAATTCAACGCTATTTGGATCGAGAATAACTTCCTAGATATTATCAGTCAGCAAGCGCGTAGCTTTGCGGGCACTGCAATCGAAGTTTCTATCGAAGTCGAGCAAGCGCCAAAAACTGCAGGCCCTGATCGGACAGATGCGGATGGCCGTAGTAATGGTTTTAATAGCCGTGATAGTCGTCAATCCCCTGATCTGCGAAACAATCGCCCACTCACGCAGGCCGCGCCGACTCACCGCACGCTGATCAACCCAACCAATACTTTTGAAAATTTCGTAGTCGGCTCTGGCAGCCAACTCGCTCACGCCGCATCCATTGCGGTGGCCAACGCACCTGGCCGTGCCTACAACCCACTCTTTGTATTCGGTGAGACGGGACTTGGCAAAACGCACCTCATGCATGCGGTCGCTCACCAGATGTTGGCAAATAACCCCAAAGCGAAGATCGCCTACGTCTCAACAGAGAAGTTTACTAATGAATTTATTCACGCCATTCGTGAGAATAAGTTGACCAAGTTCCGCAAGTATTACCGTAACGTCGACGCCCTACTCGTTGACGATATCCATTTTCTCTCTGGTAAAGAGAGCACACAAGAGGAGTTCTTCCATACCTTTAACGATCTCTTCGAGTCAGGTCGCCAGATCTTCCTCGCTAGTGACCGCCCTGCCAACGAGATCGAGCGTCTTGAAAACCGCCTAATCTCACGTTTTCAGTGGGGCTTAGTTACCGACATACAAGCGCCTGATTTTGAGACTCGCTTTGCGATCCTTCGTAATAAGGCCTTAGCCATGAAGATTGAACTAGACGAAGAGATTATGGAATTTCTCGCCGAAAGGGTCTCGCGAAATGTGCGTCGTATGGAAGGTGCGCTCACTCGCATCGCGGGTTATGCTAATTTGATCGACCGTAAGCTCGATCTTAATGCTGTCGAGCGGCTGCTTAGCGATCTTCTCCATGAAGAAGCAGCGAGCAAAGTAACCGTAGATCAAATCCAGAAAAAGGTCACCGACTATTACAAAATTCGCTTTAGTGAACTCATCGGTCGTCGCCGCACCAGCGCCATTGTTTTCCCGCGCCAAGTAGCTATGTATATTTCTCGGACGCTCACCAGTGACCCACTCAAATCAATTGGTGACGCCTTCGGCGGTCGTGACCACGGCACCGTGATCCATGCATGCAAGCAAGTAGAGAATATGATGGAGCAAGACGGTAGCGTAAAACGCGGCGTCGATTACCTAATTAAGCAACTCTCGAAAGAGCGTAGCTAGATTGTTTAAACAATGTATCCGATAAGGACCTATCACTCGATACGGATTTCTCGAACAGCTACAAGGCCGAGGTAGAGTTGTCCTGCCTATTAAGTGGCTCTGGTCTATTGCGGCTCAGTTATCGCTAAGATTACGGGTTCATCTGAGTGTTCAGCGGCTTGCGCGTTACGTTTAGACTCTGCCTGCTTGTAGAAGAAATTTTGAGCACTCATCAAGTAGCTGCCCTTTTTGCGGGAGACTTTGTGGTAGGAGCCATTAGCGCGAAGGATCCGTGCGTGATGCGTGTCTTTTAGGTAGATTTCTAGTAGCGCTTTGACGCGGCTGCGATTGTCGGGGTCTTCGATTGGGAAAACGGCTTCAATTCGGCGGTAGAAGTTGCGCGGCATCCAGTCGGCGCTACCTGCAAAGATGTGGGGCTGACTGCCACTGCTATTTTCGAAGTAGAAGATGCGACTGTGCTCCAAGTAGCGTCCTAGTATACTACGCACGCGGATGTTTTCGCTGATGCCCTTTACGTTGGGTACTAGATTACAGACGCCACGTACAATAAGGTCGATCTTTACGCCAGCCTGCGATGCGCG
The DNA here is from genome assembly GCA_905182465.1 of Opitutaceae bacterium BACL24 MAG-120322-bin51. GTDB lineage: Bacteria > Verrucomicrobiota > Verrucomicrobiia > Opitutales > Coraliomargaritaceae > Thalassobacterium. The sequence goes on from CAJJBI010000001.1 coordinate 185,364, forward strand.
GTAGAGGTTATCAATGGTTTTTTGGTCTACTAGGCTGTTAGTCTGCACGATGATTCGAGCGGGCTTTCCAGCTTTGGCGTTACGAGTCTCGGAGCGGATGTGTTTCTGCATTTTATTCTGCAGGGTAAACGGGAGCGACGATTAGCTTTTTAAAGCTTGGGGTGAGGGAGAAGCCGGTTAGTGTGTTGAAAAGTCCGGCGACTTCTTCTGTGATGTCTTTCTGACATGTAAAAAAACTAAGGTCGGTGTAAAGGCGGGCGGTCTTTGGATTGTAATTGCCTGTGCCGAGGTGAACGTAGCGGCGCAATTCGGTCTCTTCTCGGCGCACGACCATACAGGTTTTACAGTGAGTCTTTAGGCCGACGAGTCCATAGACTACGTGTACACCGACGTCTTCGAGTTGGCGCGCCCATTGTATGTTGTTGGCCTCGTCGAAGCGCGCTTTGATTTCGACCAGTACAGTGACTTGTTTGCCTTGGCGAGAAGCTTCGATCAGCGCTTTGATGACCGGAGAGTCGCCGGATGTGCGATAGAGAGTCTGCTTGATCGCAAATACTTGAGGGTCTCGCGCCGCTTGATTGAGGAAGTCGATGAAGGGTTGGAAGCTTTCGTATGGGTGGTGTAGAAGAATGTCTTTAGCCGCGATTTGTTCAAAAATGCGTTGAGGGTTTTCCAGTTCTTTTGGTATGTAGGGAGTGTGTTGAGGGAATTTAAGGTCGGCGCGGTCAATCAAATCATAAGCGCTCATTAAGCGAAAGAAATTGATTGGGCCATCAATCGTGTAAACGTTTTCTGGGGGGAGCTTGATAGCCCGCAGGAATTCCTGTATCAGTTTTGGGTCGGCTCCTTTACCTATCTCCAGCCGTACGGCATCACCCTTGTGCCTATTCATCAATTCTTCTTCGATTTTAGACAACAGGTTTTTCACCTCTTCTTCATCGATGTATAGGTCGCTGTTACGCGTGATACGGAAGGGCACTGCTGAGGTTACTTTATAGCCAGGGAAGAGGCGCTTTATGAAGCGGTGCACGATGTCACTTAGGGAAATATAGACGCCGGGTTTTCCGCGTCGAGTGGCGCCGACTTGTATAATGCGCGGGAGCACTCGGGGTACCGAGACGATGGCCATCATCTGCTCGATGATGCGCGTTTCGGGGTCTTCGATGGAAGCGAGAATGTAGAGAGCTTTGTTCGATAACTGTGGGAATGGGTGAGCTGGATCGATGGCGAGAGGTGTCAACACAGGGGAGATTTGATCTTCAAAGTATTGTTCCACCCATTTTTTTTCGTTGCGGGTCAACTCGTCATAGCCGCAGAACAAAATGTCGGATTTTTTGAGACCGGGGACGATTTGTTGCTCCCAGCAGTCGTATTGGTCGGACACCAATCGCTTAACTATACCCTGAATGCGGCGAAGTTGCTCTTTCGCTCCGAGTCCATCTGGGCCTCTTTCGCTCGCGCCAGATTTAACTTGTTGGAGTAAGCCCGCGACACGGATTTCAAAGAACTCATCGAGGTTTGAGCTAACGAATGCTAGGAATTTCATTCGCTCAAGTAGCGGGTAATCGGGACATTCAGCCTGCTCTAATACGCGTCGATTGAAGGCCAACCAGCTTAGCTCACGGTTGAAATAAGGGAAACGAGGTGCGATGTTACTAGTTTTCTTGGTGCTCATTACTGATTAACTATGTATGTCTGTTATATGACCTTTAGGCAAGCTAAGTTGCTTATTCGTAGTTACTTTTAACATTATTAGAACCGGTCCCCTCGTTGCTAGACCCTGTCCGGATTGTAATCTTTAGAAAATAGATGAGCTTCTCACCCTTGTTCAATAGGCACTAGAAAATAACACACTCCGTATTAGCGCACTCATCCTGACTTCTTATCGCTATTTCTGACTAGGGCGGGCGTTTTGTGAAAATTCTGCACAAACTTAATTTCCAGCTTTCGCTAGCGCGTTTTGACTGTTAATTGTATGATATGGAAAACGCCTCTGCTTCTTCTCGTCGTCAGTTCTTGAAACTCTCTGGTCTAGCCGGAGCGGCATCGATCCTCCCCGGGTGCACAACCTTAGCTACTACCGAAGTCAAACCCGCTGGTCAGGCAAAGAACGTTATTTATTTGATGGTGGATGGGCTCTGTAATGGCACCGTCGGACTCGCTCATCATTGGCATTTACGCCATAAAGCGACGCCGCTTAACTGGATGCAACTGTTCGAGCGCGAAGGTTTACATCGTGCCTATCAGGATACGGCTTCGGCTAACTCGCCCGTCACCGACTCGGCCGCTGCAGCGAGTGCTTGGGGCTCTGGGCAGCGAGTCAACAACGGCTCGATCAATATCGACCCCTCTGGTAAATCGCTCAAACCTATCCTAAGTTATGCAAAAGAAGCGGGTAAAGCCACTGGCCTTGTCACTTCTTGTCGTATCACTCACGCCACGCCCGCAGGCTTTTCGACCAATGTGCCAAAACGCGGAATGGAGGATACCATTGCGCAACAATACTTAGAACGCGAAATTGACGTCCTACTCGGCGGCGGCGCTCGTCATTTTCTACAAACGCAAGAAGACAGCAGCGTGATCGACTATATCCCACAATTTGAAGCTAAGGGCTATCAAATCGTCAAAACCGCTTCGGAGCTGTCCGCTATTCGTGGTGGTGGACCCTTACTTGGGCTCTTTTCGCAAAGCCATATTCCCTATGCGATCGACCGTCAAAATGACCGTGCATACAAAGATGTGCCAAGCCTCGTTGATATGTTCAGCGCCGCCCTTACTCAGCTCGACGGTGCGAAAGATGGCTTCGTGCTTCAAGTTGAAGGCGGGCGCGTCGATCATGCTGGGCATGGTAATGATCCTGGCGGTATCCTTCACGAGTTTCTTGAATTTGATGCATGTATCCCCATCGCGCTTGAGTTCATCGAGTCGCATCCCGATACGATGCTCGTCGTCACCACCGACCACGGCACTGGAGGCTGTCAGTTAGATGGCGCTGGATCTGCCTACCTCGACAGTGGACCCGCTTTGGATCGTATTAACCAGCTCAGGCATAGCTTTGAGTGGTTGCAGCAAGGCTTTGAAGCAAAGGGTAAATTTGATCCTGTTTTGCTTAAAACTGCACTCGGAATCGAGCCGACAGATGCACAAGCCGCCATCGTTCAAGCCGCGCTAGATTCGGAAGCCCAGTATCTCAGTGGCGCCTTAAATCAGGCCTTTGGTAAACAGCTTAATGAACTCACCGCCGTCGGTTGGACCTCGAACAAGCATACTTCTGAATGTGTTGAGCTCTTCGCCTTCGGTCCTGGTTCCGAGGCGATCCCAGCCATGATTAAAAACTACGAAATATTCGCTATTTTGACGAATGCGCTGGGTATTGAAGTTTGAGGTTTGATCGCTTAAACTTCACAAAGTGCTTCCACTCGGGCTCGATCGGGTAATGCGCTGCGTGCACCCACTTTCAAGCAAGTTAAGGCTGCCGTAGCGCAGGCTCGACGTAGGTTAGTTCTTAGCTCCATTACCTGTGCAAGACCAAGCGCGAAGGCACCGTGGAAGGCGTCGCCCGCACCCGTGGTGTCAACTGCTTCTATGTCGAAGGCTGGCATGTGGTGCTGCCCTTCGTCATCTTGCCAGTAAACCCCGTCCGAGCCCCAAGTCACCGCGGTAAAGGGAGCTGTGCCATCAAAGGAGGCCAGCGCTTTACGTGGGTCTTCCTCGCCGCTGAATTGGTGGGCAAACTTTTCCGAGGAGATCAAGTAATCCACCTTGTTGTAGAGTGACATGGTACCATCGTGAACGGAGCCTGCATCGAGCACGCTGGGTATGCCGAGAAGCCGTGCTTCCTCAACCAACTTTATCGAGAGTAGGGGCTGATGCCCATCGACAAGTAAAACACGTGCAGGCTGTGTGCTCAGAGAAATCATATTTTCAGGGGCCAGCGCGGTGGGCGCGCGGTAATCGACAATTGAGCGCTCGCCGTCGGGCTTGATCGTGATGGCCGCCACCGGAGTAGCCGCATCACCGCGATCTACCCCCGTAGTTTGCACGCCTGCTTCGAGCAACTCCATCAAGTGTGCATCGCCAAAGGCATCCCTGCCCAAATAACCTGCAAAAGCCGCTTGTCCGCCGAGTCGTGAGATAGCCACCGCGGCATTCGAAGCGGGACCACCGCCGCAGCTATGCATCGAGAGCGCCCGTACTTTCTCATCCGAAGCAGGGTGGTGAGGCGCATTGAAGTTGATGTCCACACAGGCGTAGCCCACGCAAAGGACATCTACTATGTTGGAGTCTTTAGTCATACCGAAAGTTGTCGTAGAGTGGCACCAGCACAAAGGGCGTCCAAGCCCTATTCAATCATGGGCTAGATAAATGAAGTCCTGGCGTCTTAATCCGCGCAGCAAGACTTCACTTTAAGCTGTCGGCTTTTCCAAACTGAGAAAATCAGTATCCCAATCATCAACACGCCGCTGGCATCTTGCCAGAGACTAGAGTGGAGCGCTTCGTGATGGTGCGCGGTGGCCCCCACGGCTTGTGGGCTCAAGGCAGTATTAAAGAGCCATCCCGCTAACCATGAAATCACTAACAGACTTGCTAGATAGATTGCAGTCGCTCTGCGCCCCAGCATTTTCCAAACGGTAGCAATCGTCGTCGTGTTAGTGGCTGGCCCCGTAATTAGGAAAACGAGTGCTGCCCCCGGCGAAAGACCTGCCGCGAGGAGCGCGTAGGCCATTGGGATTGAAGCCGTGGCGCAGACGTAGAGGGGCAGGCTGATCGCCGTCGCTAGTAGAAAGGCGAGCGGCCCCGAGCTCAAAGAGCCGCTCAATAAATCACTCGGAAGCAAAGTCGTGATTAGTCCAGCAAGGAGTAGGCCAATGGCCAAAGTCGTCGCTAAATCCGAAGGCAGCGTCACGAAGCCATAGCGAAGTGCTTCGATTGGACCGCGCTCAGGTGCTGATTGACTCGCGCAACAGTCCATCGGTTGAATCTCACTACTGATAGTTGAATTTTGATCCCTCGAACCGAGTCCGCTTATGGGCGTCAACGAGCTGATCGGGTCGAGGCGATTAGAACGGTCCTCTTCAGAAGGTAAAACTTCTGCGACTGCAGGAGTCTTCACCTTGCAAAACACCTCAATCAAGTAGCCCGTCACAATCCCGCAGAAAAAGGCCACCAGCACTCGAACCACTGTAAAAAGTCCACCAAGTAGGGCATAGGTTCCCAAAATGCTATCCACCCCCGTCTGCGGCGTAGAACTGAGGAAAGAAGCCGTCGCCCCCTTCGAGGCACCACTTTTTCGCAGCGAGGCCGCCACCGGAATGACCGAACAGGAGCACAGTGGCATTGGCACTCCTAATACGCTTGCCTTGACTACAGACCTCAGTCCCGGTTTACCCAGCCAGCGCTGGACAAACTCTTTACGAATCGAAACATGCAGTAGTCCTGCCACCGCAAACCCAAATAAAAGATAAGGCGCCATCTCGGCCGCCAAATCCCAAGTGTTTCGGGTAAAGTCTGTTAAAAATTGTATCAAGGTCTGGGGTTAATGGTATTTTATCGTTTTGCCCAAGCTCCTCTTAGATTAACGCTCATCAAAATAAAATAGGAAGGGTGGCTTTTCATCCGTAGTTTCTTTCTGGATTGGCGACGTTTAGCTAATAAAGCGCTCTCGAATATCCTCCAAAATCGAATAGAAGGCAGGCACTAGGAGGAGGGTGATGAAGGTGGCGAAGAGGACGCCGAAGCTTAAGGAGATTGCCATGGGAATGAGAAATTGGGCTTGCAGGCTGGTCTCGAAGAGGACGGGCAGGAGTCCTGCAAAAGTCGTCAATGAGGTCAGGATAATCGGACGGAATCGCTGCGCTCCGGCGTCTTCAATCGCGAAGCGGAGTGTTTTGCCTTCTTTACGCTCGTGATTGATGAAGTCGACTAGCACGAGGCTGTCGTTGACCACTACGCCGGCGAGCGCGACAAAGCCTAAAACAGATAGAATACTCATGGGTTGCCCCATAATGATGTGGCCACCGATCGCCCCGATCAGACCGAATGGAATGACGATCATGACGATGACGGGTTGTACGTAAGATTTGAGTGGGATCGCTAAGAGCGCGTAAATAAGGAATATGGCGATGAGCGTCATTTGACCTAGACTGGCGAAGATGTCGGCTTGCTCGCGAGCTTCTCCTTGGAATGACCAAGTGATACCAGGGTAATCGTCTGTAATGGTAGTGAGGAAGCCAGCGACTCCCTTTTTATCTTTAAGGCTGGCTTTGATTAAACCGAGGTCGGCCACGCCCTTGTCAGCGTCGGCGGTGATATTGATCACGCGGCGACGGTCGACGCGGGTGATGGAGGAGAAGCCTTCGGTGATCTCGAAATCGGCTACTTGATCGAAGGGCACTTCGCGGCCGTCAGGTGTGCGGATACGGAGGTCTTCCAAATTTTCGACGGACTGGCGCTCGTCGAGTGGGTAGCGCACCATGACTTTGATATCGTCACGTCCGCGCTGGATACGTTGGGCTTCGACGCCGTAAAACGCGGCGCGCACTTGGCGACCGAGATCGGCTTGGCGCAGACCGAGCGGCTGGGCCGTTGGATGGATGTCGAGTTGGATCTCTCGCTTGCCACTGCTGTAGTTGTCTTTGATGTCAAAGAGGCCTTCGTAGGTGGCGAGTTTGGCTTTAATAGCTGCCGAGGCGGTTTGGAGAGTGGCAAAGTCTCGGCCTGTGAGTTGAATATCGATAGGCATACCAGCACCACCTGCAGCGTTGGCGTTGAAGGAGAGTTCTTTGACTCCAGCGACTGGACCGATCAGCTCGCGCCAGCGGTTGGCAAGATTTGGGGCGGAGAGGGACTCTATGTCGCCGCTTCCGGCGAGGTCTTCGCGCTTGACCAGTTCGACGGCGATCTCGGCGATGTTCGTGCTGGTTGAATTCCCCATGTCGCCCATGGGACCGCCGCTGCCTTCAAAGGGTTGCCCGCCGATGGTCACAACGGCGTTCTCAAATGGTTCGCCGTGTCCTTCTTTTTTGATTTCTTCGATCAGTTGGTCGAGGCCAGTTTGCATCTGCTCAATGGCGCGGGTGGTCAATGCGACGGGAGTACCTTCGGGCATGACGAGCTTAGCCACGATGTAGTCGGAGGGAACGGGTGGGAAAAATACGAAGGGCAGATGCTTGCCACCCAACATGCCGAACATGATCATGAGAATGGCTATGAAAAAGGCGGCGGTTGCGTAACGGAAATTAATGGCTAGCTTTAAGAAGGGACGGTAGCGGTGCTCGATAAAGCGTTCTAGGCTGTCGGCAATCTTACGTTGTTGTTTCTGCAGCCAGTTGATTTTTTCGCGCTTGTTACCGCCAACTTTACACAGAGTGAGGTGATAGGGCAGGACTAGTTTTGACTGAATGAGTGACCAAATGAGAGTGGCGATGACGACGACGGGTATCGGGTAAAAGAACTTACCGAGGAAACCGGGAATGGTCAGAATCGGCAGAAATGCCACGATGGTGGTCAGCACGGCAAAGGTGACGGGAATGGAAACCTTTTTAGTGCCTGCAACAGAGGCCTCGACGCCTGCGCCGCCGTGCTTTTGAAATTGGGTAAAAACGCTCTCGCCGACGATGATTGCATCGTCCACCACGATGCCCAGTACGAGTATAAAGCCAAAGAGCGAGGCGAGGTTGATACTGATGCCAAGCGCTGGAAGAAAGAGCATCGAGCCGAGGAACGAAATCGGTATACCCAGCATGACGAAGAAGGCAAGCGAGGGGCGCAGAAAAAGCGTAAGGATGAGTAGAACTAGGAGGAGGCCGTAGATGCCATTCTCGATGAGCATCTGGAGGCGGCCTTTGAGGTAGTAGGTGAAGTCGCGAAAGACTTCAACTTGGATACCTTCGGGCAGGTCATTGTTGATTGTTTTAGCAAACGCCTGTACGCGACCTGAGACGTCGAGCGCACTCTCGTCGCCCACTGCGAAGATGCGTAGGAGTACGGCGCGTTGACCGTTAAACTCGGTGATTAGGGGATCATCGACAAAACCATCCTCGACCGTGGCGAGATCCCGCACGCGGACAACAGTGCCGTCTTGTCGGGTGATAACGGGAATGTCTTCAAAGCCTGAGCCAGTGTAGGCCTTACCTGTCGTGCGGAGAAGAATCTCGCCTCCCTGTGATTTAATCGAGCCGCCCGGGATATCGACTGAGCTACTACGGATGGCCTGTACGATATCGTCGAAAGTAAGGCCATACTCTCGTAGTGATATTTCCGATACGTTGATCGAGATCTCAAGTTCAGCCACTCCTTTGACATCGACCTGGGTGATGCTCTCGCGGACGTTTAGTTCGTCGCGAATGAACTCGGCAATCTCTTTAAGCGTCTTTACATCCGCGTTACCATAGATGGCGAGGGATATGACTTCATTGCGGATGAGTAACTCTTCGACCGTAGGTTCTTCCGCCTCTTCGGGAAGATTATCGATAGTGTCGACCCGCACTTTTATTTTGTCGGAGACTTCGGTCGCGTCGTAGCCGCGCTCCACTTCGACGAGCAGGGTGCCGATTCCTTCGCCAGCGGTGGCAGTGATTTTCTTAATGCCGTCCACATCTTGGATGCGGTCTTCGATCAGTTCGACGATGCCGCTTTCGACTTCTTCGGGGGCAGCGCCGGGGTAAGGGACTGAGATGCTGACGATATCGAGATCTAGCTCGGGGAAGAGCTCGAGCTTGATATTCATGGCCGCAAAAATACCCGTTACAACGGTAATGCCTGCCAGAAGGTTGGCGGCGACGCCATTTTGTGTGAACCAACGGATCATGAGGAGGGAGAATTAGAAATTATGATACAGAGCCTTTAATTGATAACCTCGACGGCCATATTCTCTATGTAGTAGGCGATAGGGCTAGTGGCGACTCGCTCACCAGGCTGGAGGCCGGCGGTGATGATGACTTCCATGGCGTCGCTTTTGATGATCTGGACTATACGGGTTTCGAGTAAACCAGAGTCGTTGACGATATAAACGCTATCAGAGCCGCGTAAGGCGTATCGTGGCAGTACGTAAGCCTCGCTGAGGTCACGACCTTCGATCTCGGCTTGTAAAAAGGTGCCGCGTCGTAGGGCGTGTTGATCGAGCGTAGGAGCAAAGGGGGCTTGGACTCTGGCCACGACGTAGAGTAGTCGGCTGCTGGGGTCGACGTTGTCTTCGATCCGAATGAGTGGTGCTGTGCGAGTGTGTTCGCCAGTGCCATGCGTGAGTTTAACGAAGCGCTGGCGCTTGGTCCGCTGGTCGAGAAGGGCAGCTTCTTTTTCAGTAATAGGAAGGCGTATTTCAGCGCTACCGGTCGCGTAGATACGGCCGAGTGGGTTACTCGGGCTGGCGGTGACGAACTGGCCGAGATCGACTTGCTTGCTGAGTACAATGCCATCGTAGGGCGCAATGATTTCTGAGCGGGCAAGGTCGCGCAGGGCACGTTTGAGTTTGGCTTCGGCGCTGGCGATTCGGGCTTTGGCTTGGGCGAGTTGTGGTTTACGTAGTGTGAGGTCACTGGCTTTCCCGTCTCCGAGCGCCTGCCAGTCGGCGGCGGCTTGTTCGGATTGTGCTTGTTCCTGCGCTAGTGCGAGCTCCGCATCAGCCAGGCCGGCGCTTGCGTTGGCAGCGGCGGCTTCATAGTCAGCGGGATCAATTTTAATTAGACTATCGCCCTTGCTGAAGTGATTTCCGATTCGGAAAGAGTCGCTCACTTTGATCACGCGACCACTGACTTCGGCAATCAGATCGGTTTCTACGGTGGGCAGAAGTGTGCCTTGGCTGCTAACTGTGAGCTGAACGGACTGCGGTTGCACGGCGATGACCTCGACGCTCGCGATAGGACGCTGGGGCGTGACCTCGGCAGCGTCTGGTTTGAATATGACGAGCGTTGCAGTGATAATTACAGCGATGAGAAGAATGAATATTGGGAGGATGGATTTCATGGTAAAATAGTGGTGGGTGATGCCCTAAGGGTGCTTCAGTCGCCGTTTATGTTGGAGTGATTCTTTAGCGTTTCGGGCGGCGGCTGAATTACGCCGCTGTGATCAAATGCGCCACCGAGCGCTAGATACAGATCGACGCGGTTTTGTAAGAAGAGGTTGGCCACACTGAGGAGGCGGCCACGTGCGGCATCAGCGGTGCGCCTGGTGTCGAGGGCGGTGAGAAAATCGCCAGTGCCGCTTCGGTAGCGATTCCATGCGAGGGATTCGGTGGCGGTGGCCTCTTCGGCGGCGATGGCCAGCTTAGCTTGTTCGCGACGGATGAATTGCTCGGCAGCAAGGGTGGTTTCGACTTCAAGGAAGGCGCGTAGTGCGCTGTCGCGGTAATTGGCAGCCGCTTGGTCTCGGAGTGCGGCGCTACGATCGATATTAGCGATGATACGCCCGCCTTGGAAGATCGGTTGCGTGAGATTTCCCGCGAGTGCCCAAACACCGAAGTCCCCATTGAGCAGGTTTTCGAACTCCTGCGAAGAGGTCCCGCCCGATGCGGTCAAACTGATCTGTGGTAGGAGGTTTTTTTTGGAGGCTCTTAGCTCGCGATCGGTGGCAGCGAGTTGGCGCTCGGCTGCTACCAGATCTGGGCGTCGTTGGATAAGATCGGCTGGGAGACCGGCGGGGATCGTCGGTGGAAGACTGGGCAAAGTAATGGCGGCATCAAGAACTCCTGCGGGGTAGCGCCCAAGGACGACTTCCAGTTGTCGAGTGGCCTGATCAAGAGCTCGCTGGCGAAATACAGCGTCGGCTTCGGCGGAAGCGACTTGGGTATGGATACGGCGCAGGTCAATGCCCTCAGTTAGGCCGAGTTTGAAGCGCGATTCGAGAGCGCGTTGATTGTAGCGGTAGGCTTCTGCCGTATGCTCTGCGAGGGCGAGCTGTTGCTGGGCTTCTATTAGGTTGAGCCATCCTTTTGTTGTCTGCGCAGCGAGCGAGAGACGAGCCGCGTCGAGGTCGGCTTGGTAGCCCTCAACACGAGCGACAGCAGCAGATGTTTGGTCGCGTAGGCGTCCCCAGAGGTCGATTTCCCAACGGAGGTCGAGCGCAAGGTCGTAGTTTTCAAAAACTACGCCACCAGTGGGGTTAGGACCGAATGTATTGATCTGTTGGCGAGCGCCGTTGAGTCCTAGTCCCAAGCTAGGCTTCAGATCGGCACCCGAGATACGTGCTTCAGCGACGGATTGGGCAAAGCGCGCTGCGGTGGCTTTAAGATTCGGGTTTTTGGCGAGCGCTTCGAGCACGAGCGCTTCGAGTTGAGGTGATTTGAAGTCTGCCAGCCAAGCGGTAGGTGCAGTGTTGAAGCTTTGACTGCTCCATGCTGTAGGAAGATCGATGGCAGGTGGTTCGCTGCGGTCGGGCGAGGTGGCACAGGCTGAGAAGAGCAGGGTCGTGGTAGCTAGACTTAAACATTTTAAAGCAGTCACGCACGAGCGAGTCTTTCTTTTGTTAATGGTAGATGTGTGTAGATGGAACATTATCTCTGCTGAAAGCCGGCCACAACAAAGGTGGTTAATTCGTATAGTATCCTATCGAGATTCTTGCCGTCTAACTTACCATCAGAGATCGTTTCGAGGCGAACTTGCTCGATCACGGTGCCGATCATCGTGCTAACGGAGAGGAAGAAGCGGTATTGTATCTGCTCGGGGGAAAGCTCGGGGCAGCTACGCTGGATTTCATGCATGAAGCACTTGGAGAGATCTGCAAAAAACTCTTTGTGCAAGCCGCGCATGAACTCGGCGGGCTCAGTTAGAGCACGACCAATGATTTGTATGAGGCTGGTGTCGTTGACGGAAGCGGAACCAATACCAGTGAATAGCGGGCGAAAGAGTGTATCGTAGATCGTCGTGAGTGGAACAGGGTCGGGCGCGTGCGCTTCGATCTGCTGGTTGAGTAGTAGGTGACGTTGCTGGTTAATCGGCTCGAAGCGATCGCGCAAAAGCGCACGCATAAGATTCAATTTGGAGCCGAAGTGATAGTTGACAGCAGCCAAGTTGACCTTGGCCTCATGCGTGACTTGCCTTAAGGTCATGGCTCGGTAGCCCCCTTGAGCAAAAACTTTACCAGTTGCACTCAGTATTTTTTGCCGAGTCTTGTCCGAAACTGAACGCTCGTCTTTTTGAGGGGTTTTCATTTTTTCAAACACTTGTTTAAAAAGTTACCTAGGTCAACTGTAGTATTTAATTAATGCGATGATTGCGCCTTGTCAGCTTAAGCTGGGCTATCTTTGCTGAAGCTATGTCTGAACAATCGAAAATTCGCTGTGGAGTGGTCGGCACTGGTTATTTGGGGCAGCACCATGCCCGTATTTATGCTGCTCTAGACGAGTGTGAACTCGTTGGTGTCGTGGAGGCTGATGATGTTCGCGCTGCTGAGATCTGCGAAAAGTTTGATTGCCAGCGTTTTGACTCTGGAGATGCGCTCGCAGCGGCCTGTGACGCTGTCAGTGTGGTCGTGCCGACCGATAAACACTGCGAAGTCGCTGTGCCACTGCTACTTGGCGGCTGCCATTTGCTGATCGAGAAGCCGCTTTGCACGAGCCTTGTCGAGGCAGAAGAAATTCTAGCGGCGGCAAAAGCCAAGGGCTGTATTGTGCAAGTTGGGCACATCGAGCACTATAATCCTGTGATGGGCTTTTTGGAAAATGCAGTCACTGATCCACAGTTTATCACGGCTGACAGACTCGCACCTTTTAACCCGCGTGGCACGGAAGTCGGGGTGGTGCTCGATCTCATGATTCACGATATCGGCGTGATCCTGGCGCTTGTGCGCTCGCCCGTAAAGCAGGTGGATGCGGTTGGAGTCAACGTGCTTTCAAATTCGGAAGACATCGCGAATGCGCGCATCACCTTTGAAAATGGCTGCGTGGCCAACATCAACACTAGCCGCGTGAGCACGAGAAAGGTCCGTGAAATACGCGTCTTCCAACCGCAAAATTATTTATCGCTCGATTTTCAAGAACAAAGCGGGCACTTCCTACGCAAGGTAGACAGCGAGCTTGTGCGCGAGGAAATTCCGATCGAAAAGGATGAGCCCCTGAAACTAGAGCTAGCCTCTTTTGTGCAAGTCGTGAAAAGCGCGGGCAAACCAAAGGTCGGTGCTGAACTTGGTAAGTCCGCATTGGAGCTAGCCATCCAAATTACCGAGCTGATCCACTTGCCTAAGTAACCGTGTCGAAATCGCTTCCAGCTACTACGGATTTCCCTGCGCCGGTCAACGGTCGGCCGGATTTGCTCATCATTGCTGGTGAGCACTCAGGGGATGAGCACGCCGCGCTGCTACTCGCAGATTTACGTGCGAAACAACCCGATTTGAAAGTTGCCTGCCTTGGCGGGGTCGAGCTACAGGCAGCTGGTTCGCAATTGCTCTACGATCTGACGGCGGTATCAATTGTCGGCTTCGTCGAAGTGGTGCGTTATTATAGCTTTTTCAAAGGCCTCTTTGATCGCACCCTGGACTGGATCGAGCGCTACGAGCCGAAGCATATTTGTTTTGTCGATTATCCTGGTTTTAATCTACGCCTCGCCGAACAATTGACCAAGCGTGGCTTAAGTAAAAAGGGCGGCGGCGAAATTGGCCTCAGTTATTATGTGGGGCCGCAAGTTTGGGCATGGAAGGCAAAGCGCCGCTTTAAAATGGCGCAAATACTGGATCGACTGGGTGTAATTTTCCCATTTGAGGTCGAATGCTTTGCCGACACAAATTTGCCTACGGAGTTTGTGGGGCACCCCTTTGTCCGTGAAAGCTGGCAAGCGCCGTTTCGCTACGAGGCAGATGCGCCCGTCCTACTGCTCCCTGGGAGCCGAAGCGCGGCGGTGGGACGAATATTCCCGCTCTTGCTCGCGGGCTTTCGGAAAGCTCGGGAGTCGAAACCTGCGCTTAAAGCGACGGTGGTCTATCCTAGTGCGAAGATTCGGGATTTGCTGGAGTCGATCTTGGCAACGCAGCCAGACTTGGCTCAGCAGATTGAATTCGTTTCCAATAAAACTGAGAACTTGCCCGGCAGTGCTGTGTTGATGAGTTCTGGTACTATGTCTCTCGGCTGCGCGCTTTCGGCCATACCAGGGGCGATTGCGTATCGGCTCAATCCAATGAGCTACTGGCTCGGGCGAATTTTAGTGAAGGTCAAATACATCGGTATCGCCAACTTGCTACTGGATCGTCCATTGCACCCAGAGTTTATCCAAGCTGCGGCGAGCCCTGCGCAACTGAGTCGGCAACTGTTGCGAGCCTTGGATCAAAGTGAAGCGGCAGCTGAGGCTCAAGACGGAGCAGTTGAGCTACGTGAATTGCTCCACGCTGGCAGAGATGCCAGTGCCGCAGAGTGGCTAGCAAGAGGATTGTGAGATTGTGGCGTGTCTACTTCCGAGAACTCAATGTATGCTTGTCACCCGTAATTATAGGGTGCTCACAACTTGTGATGCAGACGAAAGAGAACAAGCCACCGCGGGACTAGGCACCGATGACCAAATCCGCATCTCCCTTAGGCTGGCAGCAGCAGAGTAGGGCGTTGCCCTCGTCGGGTTCGCCCGTGTGGCCATTTGGATAATCGACCTCTCCGGAGAGGATCGGTTGTTGGCAAGCGGTGCAGTTACCCATGCGGCAGCCATAGTCGAGATCGAGATCATGGATCTCGCCAAGTTCGAGAATGCTTTCTTCATTACCCGTCCATGGAGCGGTAACCCCTGATTTTTTAAATACAATATTAGCCATACATTTTAAACAATTCACTGTTCACTACAATGCAACTCGTTTTGCTATCTAGTTGTTCTGAATAAATCATGATTAGGAATTAAGTTGAGGCTTTATTGCTAAGTGTCTGCTTTCTTGCCTCTTACTACCTATATATGTCAAAAATTCGCCAAATCGACTACACTACACCACGCACGCTCGTTTCTTACAGTGGTAAGCGCACTGTACGCATGACCGGTCAGGAGAATCGCTATAAATTTTCGGGTGTCTTCATCGCAGGTGAGGAGGATGAGTTTGCCAAAATTGGCGAGGAGCGCAAAGACTGGCAAAAGAGTGCCTTTCCGCTGCCATGGACGGATTCGCCTGATGTGGTCGAGCCAGAATCCTAATATTTATCCCGCTCTGCGCTTGACAGGGCGGGGCGGAACTCCTTTTTTCTTCGCTTTTCTCCAATCGCGGCGTTCTGCCGCTGATTCCAGCTTTTCTAATTATGGCACTTAAAATTCGTCTCCAACGTCACGGCGCAAGCCACCGTCCTTTTTATCGTATGGTCGTCACCGAAGCACTTGCGCGTCGTGATGGTCGTTTCGTCGAAGTGCTTGGCACTTACGAGCCACAAGCCAAGCGCTCAGAGGACGAGCTTAGTGTTAAGCTCGACCGCGTAGATTACTGGAAGTCTGTTGGTGCGAAGCCTACCGACACAGCTGCTAGCCTGATTCGCAAGGCTCGTCGCGAGGCGCCAGCTGAGGCATCCGCCGAAGCGTAAAGCATTTCCCGCATCGCGGGAGAACTCGATTCTCTGCTCCCATGCACCTCGAGTTCGATATTATAACCCTCTTCCCAGAAATGGCGGAGGGTTTTTTTGCGTCCAGCATGCTGGCTCGCGGTCAGAAGAATGGCTTGATCGACATCCGCACGCACCAGCTCCGTGACTGGACGAAGGACAAACACAATAAGACTGACGAACTGCCCTACGGCGGCGGTGCTGGAATGGTAATGAAACCTGAGCCGATCTTTGCTGCGGTCGAACAACTGAAGAAACCCCAGAGCAAAGTCGTCTATATGGCGCCCGACGGCCTGCCCTTGACCAGCCAGCTAGCCCGAGAACTTGCGCAGGAAGAGCACCTGATTATACTCAGCGGTCACTATGAAGGGGTCGACCAGCGCGTGCGCGATGACCTCGTCGATCTAGAGGTCAGTATTGGTGATTATGTGCTGACTAATGGCACCCTTGCGGGGGCGGTGATGATCGATTGTGTGAGCCGATTTATACCCGGCTTTTTAGGTGACGAAAAATCCTTGACGGAGGAATCATTCATGAGCACCTTCCTCGGCTTTCCTCAATATACGCGTCCTGCAGACTTTCGCGGGTTGCGTGTGCCAGAGGTTCTCCTATCTGGAGATCATGCTGCGATTGCAAAATGGCGGCAGGAGCAACAGACAGAAAAAACGCGTCAACTACGCCCCGACCTTTTAGATACATAATTTTTAATACAAAAACGGAGAATTCCAGAATGAGCCAAGCAATCCTCGAAGAAATCACTAAAGATCAACTCACCGACGACCGCGCCGACTTTAAGGTAGGGGATGGCGTTCGCGTTCACCTCAAGGTTAAAGAAGGTGACAAGACTCGTATCCAGATCTTTGCTGGTATTGTTATCTCTCGCCGCGGCGGTGGTATCCAAGAAGCATTCACCGTGCGTCGTATCGCATCGGGTGTTGGTGTGGAAAAAGTTTTCCCTGTGCACAGCCCGTCAATTGAAAAAGTTGAGATCGACCGCGAGTCTGTCACCATGCGTGCTCGTATGTTCTACATGCGTGATCGTATCGGTAAGGCCGCTAACCTTGTTAAGGAAAAGCGTCTTGTCGAAGCAGGCCGCAAATAAGCAGCTCACTATCACTTTTCAAAAAGGCCGACCCGCGAGGGGCGGCCTTTTTTAGTTGTGCGCGCTATCGCATTAACAATGATTTATCCATAATCAACACGCGCCTCGCATATGCAATCGGACGACGACCTTCAAACGACGCTTTCTAAATGGCCTTTCATCCTCGGTGATGTGCTCCTGGTCGCTACCGCTCTAGCCATCTCGATATTGGGTGATTGGCAGCTATCTAACTGGCAAGTTGCCTCCTGTGTCATCTCGGTCGCGCTTGGCGCGGCACTTTTTGTGTTACCCTATATAGTAGAGTTTCAAGTTCGTCTTCGAGAAGAGGCGGAGGATCGCACCGCCGATCTACGTATTTTACAGCGCCGCATTGTGAGCGCGCAGGAGCAAGTCGAAGCTGTGGTCGAGCGCATGGAGACCTTCGAGGCGGGTCTTAGCAATCTAGCACACGCTCAGCAGCCCGACTTTGCGGGGCCTATTCAGGCGCTTGAGGAAAAAATCGATCCACTCAATGATAAGCAAGCCGAGCAATCCGCTCAGCTGAAAGCACTCGCCAAGCAAGTCGAAGCTTAGCTAAATCACTAGACGCTAAGGCGAGATATTAGCTCGGCTCAAGTGGCCGAATCTCCCGAGCCAGTGGAGTCGACTGAGGAAAAAGTCGAGGAGCCCGAAAAGGCAGCGCTGGTTGAAGTCACCCCCGACGAACCAACTGCCAAGAAAACACGAGCCCCGCGCAAGCCCCGCACGCCTGAACCAAGCTTGCTTCAGCGCGCGATTGAGCAAAAGCAGGACAAGTCATCCGAGGCAGTCAGCCGTATTATTGAATCTAGGTCAAAGAAGTCGCTATCAGAAGAAGCCCTTGCCGTAGAGCCGACGCAAGAAGCGCCCAAGCCAGAAACTGAGAAGTCCGCCAAAGTTAACAAAGCGAAAGAGCCCTCACCACCAGCCGAAAAGCCCGAAGTGAAACCCGAGCCGCCTCTAGAGGAAGAAGTGCCTGAGCCGCTAGACGGAGCGATCACTCCAGCTCTTACCGAGTCTGTTACCAAGGAACCTGAAACTCAGCCAGTTGAGTCGGAAGATATGTTTGGCGACGTGGTTCCTTCACCAGTTAAGAAGCGCGTGCGCACCAAAAAAAGCGATAGCGCGGTCGTGGCCTCCGTCTTTATTGGGATAGGGAACAAGCCTTTTGTGCGCGGCAGTGGGGCAGGGCTAAATTGGGACAAGGGCATTGCCATGGAGTTTGTAGAGATCGGTAAATGGCAATGGATTCCACCTGCTGATCTTGATGAGCCAGTTGAGCTACAGCTCTTCAGGAACGACGAGGATGCGGATAGTACCGGTAAATATACACTAGAGCCCGGACAACAGCTGGACTTATCACCTGTTTTCTAAAACCTCTCTGAATCTAATCGGGTAACCAGAAAAAGGTATCCGATTCCAACGGCCATAAACAAGCCGAACGCACCCATCCACTACTCCGCTCCTGCTTTGCACCAAAGCTGCTCGATGAGCGCCACATCAATGCCGTCCGTCGTCACGGCGGAGCCAAGCGCTGTCATGGTGACGAAGCGTAGACGTCCGCGGCGGTTCTTTTTATCACGCTGCATCGCGGCCATCAGGTCGCTTGATTTGAGCGGCTCATTTAGACGAGTCGGCAATTGAAATTGGTGAAGCACTTTATCGGTGAGGGCGATATTGCTGGCAGGCATTTGCTCTAGCGCCACAGAGAGTTGCGTGGCTAGACTCAGGCCGATGCCGACAGCTTCTCCGTGCAGGTATTGTCCGTAGCCAGCCGCATTTTCTATAGCGTGCGCAAAGGTATGCCCGAGATTAAGTAAGGCGCGACCACCCGAGGCAGCGGTCTCTTTTTCGTCATCAGCTACGATCTGTGCTTTGATCGCACAGCAGCGGCGCACAATGGCAGGTAGTTCAGGCGAGTTCACATCGAGTCCTTTGAGCGCGATTAGATCGTTGAAAAGTTCAAGGTCGGCCAACATGCCGTATTTAATGACTTCGGCCATGCCAGCAGCGAACTCACGCGGCGACAAAGTTTGTAAAAGTGCTGTGTCGATATAAACGGCCTTCGGCTGCCAAAATGCACCAACGAGATTTTTGCCTTCTGGGAGATTGATACCTGTTTTACCACCGACGGAGCTATCGACCATCGAGAGCAGTGTGCTTGGGATTTGATAGAAATCGATGCCGCGCAAGTAGCTCGCTGCCACGTAGCCAGCCAGATCACCGATCACGCCGCCACCGAAGGCGAAGAGGGCGCAGTCGCGGTTCGCTGCCGTGCCAGCGAGATGGCTGAGCGCCTGGCTGAAGAACTCGATTGACTTCGTCGCTTCCCCTGCGGGAAGAGAGAGGATCTCGTCGTCTTCGAAACCTACTTGCGAGAGATATTCTGGATGGGCCTCAAGCACACGAGCGTCGCTGATGACTCGAACGGTACGCCCCGAAGCACGCAGATTGCTTATATCAACTTTGAGCCTTTCCGCCACATCGCTAAAGTGGATGGGGTAGCTACGCTCGGCGAGTTGTACGGTGAGTGTTTCGGTAGGCATCTATAATTAGGATTTGTAAAAGAGGGTTAACTCCTCAACCCATTTCGTCAACACCCGTCGAAAGGGCGATCCTTCTACTCCGAAATCCCAAAAATCGCGTTCGAGTAATTCACTGCTGAAAAAGGCTGCAAGTCATCGGGTTGCTCGCCAAGGCCTACGAAGTAGATAGGTAGCTTAAGTTCACGGTAGATGCCGACGAGCGCGCCGCCTCGGCTCGTGCCGTCCAGCTTGGTGATGATCAGGCCAGTCAGGGGAAAACTTTTGTGGAAGACGCGAGCCTGCTCGATTGAGTTGGAGCCGAGGCTACCATCCACGACCAGCCAACTGTGGTGTGGCGCGGTCGGCTCTTGCTTTTGGATAACGCGGTGCATCTTTTCCAGCTCCTTCATTAAGTTGCTCTTTGTGTGGAGCCGACCGGCGGTGTCGAGTATGACGATATCTCGCGAGCGGCTCTTGGCCGCTTCGAGTGCATCAAAGGCGACCGCTGCCGAATCTGCGCCGTGTTGACTGGCTACGATGTCAATATTGAGACGATCCGCCCAGTGTTTGATCTGTTCGTTGGCCGCTGCGCGGAAAGTATCACAGGCACCAAGCAGCATGCTGTAACCATTACTCTGATACAGGTGAGCGAGCTTGGCAGAAGTCGTGGTCTTACCGGAGCCGTTCACGCCGACGAGACAAATGACCTCTGGCTTGTGATGGCCAACATCGACCTTACCTTCAGCACCTTCGAGCACGCGGGCGAGAACGATTGCGCCTATTTTGGCCGCATCCTCGCCGCGCATTTCCTTGTCTGCCTTGTAGGCCGCTTTAATCTCCTCGATGATTTCTTCCACAGTGTCGTGTCCGAAGTCAGCGGTGTAGAGAGCTTCTTCAAGTTCTTCAAGGGCCTCGGCGTCGAGCTTACCAGCCGAAAAGATACCGTTAAAGGCTTTCTGGAAGGTAGGTGTCTGACGCTTGAGTCCGTCTTTGAACTTTTTAAAGAGTCCGCGCATATTTATATATACTTAATCCGCCGCGCTGCGAAGAGGGCGGTCGATCTTGTTTTTCATTTGATCGAGAATGCCGTTAATGAAGCGCTTTGAATCCGGGTTGGAATAGATTTTCCCCAGTTCGATCGCTTCATTAATACTCACAATAGGTGGAATGTCGCGGCGTTGGAGGAGCTCGTAGATCGCAAGGCGCAGTACTGAGAGGTCGACCTTTGCGATTCGCTCAAAAGTCCAGTTGTCCGCGTGGGCTTTGATCTCAGTGTCGACAGCATCGATGTGTTCGATTGTGCCGTGGATAAGTTCTTCGGCGAAGGCGTAATAGTCGCGCTCCTGATCTTGCGATGAGATGAACACACGCAAGGCGTCATTCAGCTGGTCGGGTTTGTTGAGCTCCCATTGATAGAGAAATTGCACCGTAGCCATACGGTTTTCACGGCGTTGTGTGCCGCGCTTGACTGGTTTTAATTCGTCTTCCATTTTTTTGTAAATTGTGCCATTTCGAGGGCGGCTTGGGCAAATTCTTTGCCGCGATTGATTTCGTCCCCAGCGCGAGCTTGGGCTTGTGATAGATTGTTGACGACGAGGATACCATTAATCACTGGGACTTTTTTGGCAATGCTCAGGTCGAGTAGGGCGGTAGCGGTGCTGTCGCCGATTATTTCGTGGTGATTGGTATCGCCTGCGATGACGACGCCGATGCAGATAATCGCGTCGAAGGAGCTGTGCTTGGCGAGCGTCGCAGCGGCAAATGGCAGCTCAGCTGCACCTGGGACGCGCTCAATCACAGGAGCTCGCAGCACCCGAAGCTTCAATCGTCGCGCAAGCATGATGAACGAGTGAGTCGACCAGTGCCTCATTATAGCGCGACGCAATTACAGCGATACGGAAGCCGCTGCCGTCGATTTTCTGAATACTGGGTATGTCGAGACTCATAAGAAGAGCACACTAAGAACGCCCAAGGTCGAACATTCAACGTCGAACTTTAAGCTTCTAACTCCCAAGTTCTAACTACTAACTTCTAATAAATGTTCACACTGCTCAAAGAAGACGGTCAGGCGCGATGCGGAGTTCTCAAAACTCGCCACGGCGATATTCAGACTCCCATTTTCATGCCGGTTGGCACCCAAGCCACAGTCAAAGGGATGACCCCTGCGCAGATCGAAGAGGTCGGTGCGCAGATCATATTGGGTAATACTTATCACCTTAATATCCGCCCGGGCTCTGATTTAGTTCACGAGATGGGCGGTCTGCATAAGTTCATGAACTGGAAGGGACCGATTCTCACGGATAGCGGAGGCTTCCAAGTGTTTAGTCTTTCAAAGCTGCGCAAGATTACAGAAAAGGGCATCGAGTTTCGCTCGCACCTAGATGGGCGTAAACTCTTTCTGGGGCCACAAAATTGCTACGAAATTCAGAAGAACCTCGATACGGATATTGCTATGGTGCTCGACGAGTGCCCACCGTATCCCTGCGAGCGTGATGCCTGCGAAAGCGCCGTCGCGCGCACGATCCGCTGGGCGGGGGAGTTTCTGGAGCATGCGACTAAGGATGGCTTTATAGAGTCGGGGCACCATGTCTTTGGCATTATTCAAGGCTCGATCTACGACGACCTGCGGCAGCACTGTGGGCAGGCGCTTGCTGAAATGGATTTTCCCGGCTACGCAATCGGAGGGGTCAGTGTCGGTGAACCCGAAGAGGAGATGATTCGGCAGGTCGCGGCGACGGCTCCCGTCATGCCAAAGAATAAACCGCGTTATGTGATGGGTGTTGGCACGCCGCCGCAGCTTTTGAAAATGGTCGGTCTCGGTATGGATATGTTCGACTGTGTCATGCCGACCCGTCTCGCTCGTCACGCCAGCGTATTTACTCCAAATGGTGTGCTCAATCTTAAGAACGAGCGCTTCAAGCATGATCCGAATCCGATCATGGTAGCGGATAACTATACCTGCCAAAACTTTAGTCGCGCCTACCTACGCCATCTCATCATGGCGAAGGAACTGCTCGCGAGCACGCTACTTTCGATCCATAATACGCATTTTTTCCTCGATCTCATGGCGCAAGCAAGAGCTCACATCGAAGCGGGTGATTACTCCCAATGGAGCGCCGCGTGGATCGAGCGGTATAATGCCTAAGTTGAAAGCCATAGGCTGCTTTACCAAAATCTAATAAAAAAGCCCTTATTCATTACGAATAAGGGCTTTTATGAAGGTGGAGGCGCGGGTCGGAATCGAACCGACGATAGAGGATTTGCAGTCCTCGGCCTTACCACTTGGCGACCGCGCCATTACTTATGTAATTGGTGGTAGTAGATGCAGGACGCCAATGAGTTCAAGTGAATTTTCTAGCTAAATTCATTTGGTATAGCGACGGCAAGATCGATAGTCAGTGCTTGCCAAATCCCTCCGAGACGACTTTCTTACCCCACTTTTAGGAGAAGTGGCAGAGTGGCCGAATGTGACTGACTCGAAATCAGTTGTACCCGAAAGGGTACCGGGGGTTCGAATCCCTCCTTCTCCGCCATTGGGCGCTGCCCAACTCACCATCCGGCGTAGCTGGAAAAGGGATGAGAACTTGGTTCGACGGAAGGAGCGAATCGCGACTGGAGATGGGGCACCGAAGGTGATCGCTTAGCGATGAGGCGAAGCCTCACCAATTCCTCCTTTTCCGACATTTTGATCAGGCTGGCGTGGCATAAATCTGTGCCAGTTGGTTTGTGACTGTGACACTAAGTGTGACATTTTGGCGTAAAAACGTAATTTTAATGAGCGCCTTATTTTTAACATAATTTAATATATAACTCATGTAGAGCAACTTATGATTTTATCATACTACTGGCATTGGGAGTGCTAACTGTTTGGCATGGGTAAAATAATTGGAATAGATCTAGGCACAACGAACTCCTGCATGTCCGTGATGGAAGGTGGGGAATCTGTTGTGATACCAAATTCGGAGGGTGCACGCACCACTCCTTCTGTTGTGGCATTTGCCAAGGGCGGCGAGCGACTCGTCGGCCAAGCGGCGAAGCGCCAAGCAGTCACGAATCCGAGCAATACGATTTTCTCGG
This sequence comes from Opitutaceae bacterium BACL24 MAG-120322-bin51, assembly GCA_905182465.1. Lineage (GTDB taxonomy): Bacteria > Verrucomicrobiota > Verrucomicrobiia > Opitutales > Coraliomargaritaceae > Thalassobacterium. The sequence goes on from CAJJBI010000001.1 coordinate 208,573, forward strand.
CGAAGCGCTTTATCGGACGCAAGTTCGACGAAGTTCAAGAGGAGTCCGCGTCGCTTCCATACAATGTAGTCTCTGGTAAAAACGGCGATGCTTACATCGAGTGCGAGGTGAGTGGTAAGAAGGAGCAATTTGCTCCCGAACAAATCTCCGCCATGATTCTTGGAAAGTTGAAGTCCGATGCTGAAGCTTATCTCGGTGAAACTGTAACCGAAGCGGTCATCACAGTGCCTGCTTACTTTAACGATGCGCAGCGCCAAGCGACTAAGGATGCTGGTCAAATAGCCGGCCTTGAAGTGAAGCGCATTATCAACGAGCCCACGGCCGCAGCACTCGCCTATGGCTCTGGATAAGGGACAAGACGAAGTGATCGCCGTTTACGACCTGGGTGGTGGCACCTTTGACGTCTCGATTCTCGAAATCGGCGACGGCGTTTTTGAAGTTAAAGCGACGAACGGTGACACGCACCTCGGTGGTGATAACTGGGACAGCGCTTTGATCGATTACTTGATCGCTGAGTTTAAAAAGAGCGACGGCATCGACCTCCGCACCGACAAGATGGCGCTTCAGCGTCTGAAAGAAGAAGGTGAGAAGGCCAAGATTGCACTCTCCTCGACTCAGAGCACTGATATCAACCTGCCGTTCATTACTGCAGACGCTTCGGGACCTAAGCACCTTAACATCACGCTTTCACGCTCTAAGCTTGAGCAAATCTGTGATGCGCTCTATCAGCGCACCGTCGCTCCTTATGAGGCTTGCTTGAAGGATTCTGGACACTCGACTGAGGAAATCGGTGAGCTCGTGCTCGTTGGTGGTATGACTCGTGCGCCCAAGGTCGTAGAGATCGCTAAAGATCTGACAGGTAAAGCACCGCACCAAGGGGTCAACCCCGACGAAGTGGTCGCCATTGGTGCCGCCATTCAAGGCGGCGTTCTTCAAGGTGATGTCCGCGACGTGCTTCTGCTCGACGTGACTCCGCTCACACTCGCGATTGAAACTGCTGGTGAAGTGGCGACTGCTATGATCGAGCGTAATACCACGATTCCTACCAAGAAGAGCCAAACATTCTCAACCTATGCGGACAATCAAACTGCGGTGGACATTAAGGTCCTCCAAGGTGAGCGTCCGATGGCAAAGGATAATAAGATTCTAGGGAACTTTCGCCTCGATGGCATACCTGCTGCCTCTCGCGGCACGCCACAAATCGAAGTGACTTTCGATATCGATGCCAATGGTATCCTCAACGTCAGCGCCAAAGATCAAGGCACGGGCAAAGAGCAAAAGATCACTATCTCCGGTTCTTCTGGTCTGGATAAGGATGAAGTCGAAAAGCTGAAGCGTGAAGCTGAAGCCCACGCAGCCGAAGACGAAGCTCTCAAGGCAAGCGTCGAAGCTCGTAACGAACTCGACAACATCGTCTACCAGGCAGAGAAACAAATCACCGATATGGGTGACAAGATTCCCGAGGATAAGAAGTCCGAACTCGAAGGCGCCATCGTTGAAGCTAAGGCTGTTCTTGAGAATCAAGAGGCCGACGTCGAAGCGCTCAAGGCTCCTAAAGATAAGATGATGGAAATCATGCAATCTTTCGCAGAGGATCTCTACAAAGCACAGGCTGCCGAAGAAGGTGCTGCCGCTCCAGAAGGAGAAGGCGCCGGTTCTGAGCCTAAGCAAGCAGAGGATGCCGAAACCGTCGACGCCGACTTTGAAGTCGTCGACGAAGATAAGAAATAAACCTTAACAAGTCGCGCCCGAGCATTTCGCAGGAGCGCAGCTTTTTTTAAAATCATAAATCTCCACAACCATACATAAATACAAAATATGAAAATCAAACCACTCGGTGAACGCGTTCTATTGAAGCGCATTGAAGAAGACGAACAAGTACGCGGCGGAATCATTATTCCTGATTCGGCTAAAGAAAAATCTCAGGAGGCGGAAGTCGTCGCACTAGGTACCGGCAAGAAGGATGACAATGGCAAAGCCATTCCTTTCAATGTCAAAAAGGGCGATAAAGTCCTTCTTCCTCAATACGGGGGCACAGAGGTCAAAGTCGACGGTGTTCAATACATCCTTGTCGATGAAGACGCTATCCTCGGCGTGATTGCATAGATTGCATTACGTATCCAAATATTAAAAACACATACAAAATAAATTATTATGGCTAAACAAATTCTCTTTGATGAAGCAGCTCGCAAAAAGATCCTTAAGGGTGTCGAAACACTTTCACGTGCAGTGAAGGTCACACTCGGACCTAAAGGACGTAACGTATTGATCGACAAAAAATTCGGTGCTCCAACTGTCACTAAAGACGGTGTTACAGTAGCGAAAGAAATCGATCTTTCCGATCCTTATGAAAACATGGGCGCACAAATGGTGCGCGAAGTGGCTTCCAAGACTGCAGACTCTGCAGGTGATGGAACAACCACTGCCACAGTTCTCGCTGAAGCGGTCTACCGTGAAGGTATCAAGAACGTCGCAGCAGGTGCCAATCCTATCTATCTCAAGCGTGGTATCGACAAGGCAGTTGCCGCAGCAACGGCTGCATTCGCCAAGCAAAGCAAGAAAGTGAAAGACCGCGAAGAGATTCGCCAAGTCGCTACTGTTTCAGCTAACTGGGATGCAACCATCGGTGACATCATCGCTGATGCAATGGACCGCGTTGGTAAAGACGGCACAATTACGGTTGAAGAAGCCAAAGGTATCGAAACATCCCTCGACGTAGTCGAAGGTATGCAGTTCGACAAGGGCTACCTTTCTCCTTACTTCTGCACAAACGCTGAAGCTCAAGAAGTGAACTTCGAAGACGCCCACATCCTCATCCACGAGAAGAAGATCAGCAGCCTCAACGAAATCTTACCACTACTTCAAGTCGTAGCGAAGACCAACAAGCCATTCCTCATCATCGCTGAGGATATCGAAGGCGAAGCTCTCGCAGCATTGGTTGTGAACAAACTCCGTGGTACGCTTAATGTCGCAGCCGTCAAGGCGCCTGGATTCGGTGATCGCCGTAAGGCAATGCTCGAAGACATCGCTGTCCTCACGGGTGGTCGTTGCATCACTGAAGATCTTGGTATTAAGCTCGAGAGCGTGCAACTCAGTGATCTTGGTAAAGCGAAGCGCGTCTCCATTGACAAGGAAAGCACAATTATCGTCGAAGGCGGCGGCAAGAGTTCTGACATTCAAGGCCGTGTGAAGCTTATCCGTAAGCAAATTGAAGCTACTTCCTCTGACTACGATCGCGAGAAGCTCCAAGAGCGTCTTGCTAAGATCGCTGGTGGTGTTGCCGTCATCAATGTAGGTGCACAGACCGAGCCAGAGATGAAGGAGAAGAAGGATCGTGTTGACGATGCCCTCCACGCTACTCGTGCGGCTGTCGAAGAAGGCATCCTTCCGGGTGGTGGTGTTGCATTGCTTCGCGCCGCTAAAGCAATCGAAAAGGCTGCCGCTGAGCTCGAAGATGACGAAGCTCTCGGTGCATGGATCGTGCGCCGTGCGATTGAGTCACCACTTCGCCAACTCTGCACAAACGCAGGGGTCGAAGGTTCACTCGTTGTGTCTGAAGTTCTCAAGTCCAAAGGCTCAAAGGGTTACAACGTGGCCACTGGCGAGTATGTCGACCTTCTCGCTGCGGGTATCGTTGATCCAGCCATGGTGACACGCACAGCCCTACAAAATGCTGGTTCTGTAGCCGGACTGCTCCTCACCACTGAGTGCATGATCACCGACGAACCCGAAGAAGGTGGTGCCGCAGGTGGCGGCATGCCTGACATGGGCGGCATGGGTGGTATGGGTGGTATGGGCGGCATGATGTAATCCATTTGGGTTACAATCGCTCATACCAAAGAAACATTCCAAATGCAAAGCCCCGGCCAGAAATGGTCGGGGCTTTTTTGTGAATTTATTTCCTGAAACAGTCCCTCGGTTCCAAGCATCAGTTCCTTCCATTGTTAAATGTAGGCGGTCAGTTTGTCCGCGCGGAAGGGGCTCGACCAAACTATTTCCCCAGCGCTCGACTAGAGGGTTGATTTAGCACGCGTATCCACTTTTAATTGGATTATTCGTGTTAATTTCGTCTCCAGTATGAGCCAATCCAGAGTCATCGCCGCCATAGAGATCGGGACGTCCAAGATTGTGGTCCTCTTAGGAGAGATTATCGGCGACTCAGGGCTTAACATCATCGGGCATAGTGTCGGTTCCTCGAAAGGCGTGAAAAAGGGAGTCATTACTGACCTAGATAAAGCGAGTGACTGCGTCCACGCTGCGATTCTCAAGGCAGAGGAAAATACACAAACACGGATCGACGAGGTTTATCTCGCGCAAACAGGCCGGCATTTGATCGGTAATTTCAACGTTGGTAGTTCAAATGTCAGTTCGTCTGATGGTGTCGTGCGCTCTGCTGACATTGATGCGGCAACGGACGATGCTAAGCGTCGCTCACTCCCGCGTGATCGTATTTACATCCACCACATCCAAAACCCTTTTTCGCTGGATGGTAGCCCCGTCGAGAATCCACTCTCAAAAGAGGGACGGCAGTTACAAATTGGCTATTGGTCAGTGCACGGTGATAGCGAGGCCGTCAGCGATAGCCTTCGTGTGATTCGTGGGATCGACCTCGATGTCAGTGACATGATTATTTCAAGTATTGCATCAGGCACAGTGTTACTCGAAGAGTCAGAAAAGGACAATGGCGCCCTCGTGATCGATATAGGAGGTGGCACGACTGATTATATGCTCTACCGCAAAGGCTACATCGTCAAAACTGGAGTTGTGCCTGTTGGCGGCGATCACATTACTAACGATCTAAGCATTGGCCTGCGTATCTCCCGTAAAAATGCCGAGGGTTTCAAACTGAAGGATGGTCGCGCCTATTATCAGAGCGAAGACCGTGAGGAAAAAGTTTGGCTGATCGGTGATTTCACAATCGGCGATCGCCAGTATCCGCTCGCCGCCATTACCAAGATTATCGAAGCTCGCGTCTTTGAGATCTTCGATATCATTAAAGAGCAGTTGGTCGATGCTGATCTCTTCGAACCCATAGACATAGCCTCAGGCGTCGTCCTGACGGGTGGAAGTTCTCGCCTTACGGGGATCGAAGAAGCCGCGCATCGACGCTTCGGTTTGGAAGCCCGTGCCTCCGAAGGTTCGCAATATGTAAATGAAGAGCTGCGTGCACCCGAGTATAGCACTGCAATTGGTTTGCTTCACTACGCATTAACCGGGCAAGAAGACAACCAAGAGCAAGTTAAGTCCTCGGGGCTTATGCGGAAGATAGCAGGCTTATTTAACTAGATTTGAAGATGGAAACGACGACTGACACATTTTCTGGGCAAGACACAGCACAAGCTGATCTAAAGATTAAGATCATCGGTGTGGGTGGTGCAGGCACGAATGCGGTCGACGGCCTAAAGTTAGACGACCTTAGCGATATACGTCTTGCCGCGATTAACACGGATGCGCAGGCACTCAACCAATCGCCTATTGCAGAAAAGCTCGTTATCGGGCGCTCCGTCACCCGTGGCCTTGGCGCGGGTGGGGAAGTCGAGATTGGTAAAGCCGCCGCCGAAGCCGATCGCAACGCCATCGCCCGCATTATAGGCGATATGGATTTAATCATTCTCGTCGTCGGCCTAGGTGGTGGCACAGGCAGCGCGGCTGCTGCCATCGTGGCAGAAGTTGCGGCTAAGACCGACGCGCTTGTTCTCGCATTTGCCACACTGCCTTTCAGTTTTGAGGGTGCTCGCCGAAAGCGAATCGCCGAGGACAGCATAGGTGAGTTGCGCCAACTTGTGCACGGCCTTATTCCTCTGCCCAACGATGTTCTCCTGCAAGAAGGCGAAGAAGACACCAGCGTGCTCAATGCTTTTGCGGTGGCCGATCACTGGATTGGGCGAGGCGTCAACTCGCTCTGCGCCACGCTGCTGAAGACAGGTTTGATCAATCAAGATTTCAGCTCAGTACGTTCTGTCTTCCAAGACCGTGGCGGTAAAACGATCTTCGGCACTGGCACCGCCACGGGTGGCGACTACGTCAAAGACGCGCTCGAAGATCTTTTCATTTGCCCGTTACTGCACCTCGGCGATCGCCCTGCGCAACTCGATCGTATTCTGGTCAATGTGATCTGCGGTGCTGATATGGGCATGGCAAAAATCAACGAAGTGATGACGCAGGTGACTAAGCGCTTTGGCTCGCGCGAAGATATCGTCTTCGGCGCAGTGATTGACGAGAGTCGAAGCCAGAGCCTAGAGTTATGTATCCTCGCCAAAGCGGAGATGGACAGTCTCGTCGCGCCTGAGCCCATTAAGATTTCTAAGGTATCAGAGACCATTACCACAGGCCTCGGCCTCGAAACCGAAATCTCTCTAGATAAGAAAGCCCCGCGCCCTGTGCACCGCTCTAAGTTGAGCAAGAAAGAGCAAGCCGCTATCGATCAAGACGAGTTCAACTTCATCGACGCCGATGCGCAACGTGGCTACTTCGAAAAGACTGATCGCAACGACTACAAGGACGAAGACCTCGACGTACCGACTTTCATGCGCCGGGGGATTAAGATTAAGATCAAGTAGTTTTCTGAAGATGACGAAGGGGTAGTCGTCCAGTAACATATTAGGCACTAGTATTCACTCACTAGAGTGAGTGAATGTCAGGCATCACCTCAAAAGCGGAATTGGGAGCCGATTTCGAGTTGTGCCGCTATTAGATACTGCTGGTCGAAATGGAATCCCTGTTCTCTTACAATATGTATACCGCATTTTACACTTCCACTTCGCCCGTGAACTGGCAAAAACTTTAAGTATGCCTTGGTACCTCTACCACGCCCTAAAGCAGTTGTTTCCTTCGGGACGCTTTTTTTCCTTCTTCTCGCTCATGTCGATCATGGGTGTGATGTTAGGTGTTTGTGTGCTTGTCATCGTGCAGAGTGTGATGAATGGCTTTGGCGAGGGGATCCGACAGCGTCTTACGGAGACGCAGGGTGATATTCGTATTCGCTCTAATGAAGTGATTTATGATTGGGAAGCTGTGCTCGAGACTGTTCTGGAACAGGATGCCGTAGTCGGTGCCTCTCCCTTTACAGAAGGAGTGATTATGCTTCAGCATCAGAATCGCCCTCAATTTCCTTTTGTTCGTGGCATTGAACCTTGGTCGCAGGAAGAGGTCGTTCCCTTGGAGAAGTTTTTGACCGTTGGGGACATGAATGATTTTGACGATGAGGCTGTCTTTCTCGGTGAAGGTTTGGCTTATTCGCTCAAGGCTGGGCCAGGTTCGACAGTCGAAGTCTTTACCCCGCTTATGCTGGAAGCACTCAAGAAGGATGAGGTGCTGCTGCCGCGGGAGTTTAAAGTGGTCGGACTCTTCCGCACGGGTTCACCACAGGTCGATGGGAATACCATGATCACGACGCTACGGGTGATGCAGGAACTTTATGGCTTAGACGATGGGGTCCACGGGATCGTGCTCAAGTTGCGCCCTGGGCAAGATGCCTACGACTATAGCGTCGATCTTGAGCGCGAGGTTTTACGACCAGGTTTGCAAGCAGTCAGCTGGATCGAATCTAACGAGGATTTTCTCTTCGTGATCGAGCAGGAGAAGCGGGTGATTTCGTTCATCATAATCTTTATTATTTTAGTGGCTTCGTTCTCGATCGCGATTGCGTTGATGATGGCTGTGATCCGTAAGACGCGTGAAATCGGCCTGCTCGTCGCCATGGGTGCCCGTCCGCATCAGGTTGCCTACAGCTTTTGTTTCCAAGGATTCGTGATCGGCCTAGTCGGTACATTCATTGGAATACTCATGGCGGTGATTTGCTTGCACTATCGTCGTGCGATTCTTTCGGCCTATGCAGATATAACGAACACACAGACCAATTTTCTAGGCCAATACGATGTTTACGAAATCCCCGTGCATTATTTAGCGTCGGATTTCATCACCGTGACTTGCTTCGCAGTCGTCATTTCGACGCTGGCAGGGCTCTTACCTGCACTGCGCGCCGCGCGCCTCAAACCCGCTGATGCCCTCCGAAGTGAATAACTCAGAATATCTCCTCGAAGCCAAAGCGCTGGGTAAACAATTTCCTGGTGCGGACAGCGTGATCTCCGTGTTGGACGGGGTGGATTTCGCGCTGCGCCCTGGCGAGAGCGTGAGTATCCGCGGCGAGTCCGGGAGTGGTAAATCGACTTTGCTCAATGTGCTTTCAGGTTTAGAGCGTGCCGATTCGGGGCAACTTTTCTGGGAGGGTAAGGACGTGACTAAATATTCGCTCTCAAAGCTGGCTGCAGCTCGAACGCGATTTATGGGTTTTGTCTTTCAGGCTTATTATCTGGCGCCCGAGCTGAACGCCTTGGAAAATGTTCTGCTGGGTGCACGGATCGCAGGACGTGTCGATGCTTCCGTGCGCGAACGGGCGGAGGCGCTACTTATACGTGTAGGACTCAAGGAGCGCATCCGGCATAGCTCAACTAAACTGTCGGGAGGTGAGCGCCAGCGGGTTGCGGTGGCGCGTGCTATGATCAATGATCCCGTTACTGGTATTAGCTGACGAGCCGACGGGCAACCTTGACGAATCGACTGGGCACGCAGTCATGGATTTACTGATGGAGATCGCAGAGGAATCGCAAAAGAGCCTCATACTCGTCACGCATAACCTAGATTTCGCGGCGCGCACGCAACGGCAGTTGACTTTGCACCTAGGGAAAATGGCTTAGAAGAAGTAGTGACTAGTTATCGACTCTACAGAAAACTTTCCTCCATCGTAATGTATACTTGCATGTGGGGCCATCTAGTCTCAATACTGTCTCATTAAGAGTATGGACGCCGAAATTAAATCGACCGCAGATGTAAAGGAAACCTTCAAGGATTTTCTAACCAGCAAGGGGCTGCGTGTGACGAATCAGCGTCTCGCGATCTTCGACGCGGCGTACGACGATCCCGACCACTTCACGGCGGAGGATCTTCTGGAGCGCTCGCGTGAGATCGATGACTCTGTTTCCCGTGCCACGGTTTACCGCGCCTTGCCGATCCTCACCGAGAGTGGGCTAATTCGTGAAGTCGATGTGGGGCGAGACTACAAGTTTTACATGGCGAATCGTAACGCCACGACTTTTCAAGCTCAGGTTATCTGCTTAGACTGCGATAAGATTTTTGAAATCGATGCCCCCTTTATGGAGTGGTATGGTAAGACTGTTGCTGATAAGCTGGCACTCAATGTTGAGAGTCAGCGTCTGCAGGTGACTGCGCACTGTGAAGAGTTGCAGGCAGCGGGCATGTGCAAGCGCAGTGGCGAAAAGGCTTCTTAGCTATCTATTGGGGCGTGATGAGTCGCGCCGCTAAGGGCTCACCTCAAAACGCACGCCAATCAAATTATAATCGGCTATGCTGCCGTCTTCTAGTTCGGCGTCCTTGGGCGGATTGATCATGCGTCCTTCAACTATGATCGGCACCTCGCGGGTTACGTAGCCAAGAGCACTCAGCCGAGCCTTATAGTGACCGTTTGGAATGTCCTTAAGTGGCATCAAATTACGGCCGATTTGCAGGTTCTCATGGGTATAGGCGATTTTGCCGTCAGGTGCGACTATCTCAATTGTAGCCCCTGGGCCAGATTTTCCGTATTGGTTGAACTCGAGACTTCTTTCATTGGCGTAGCGCACGCCAATGTGAATGACGCCGGGTGACTTCTCCGTCGCTTGTGGGCCCAATACAATAAACAGTGTGCCGACGATTCCGGTCAGCAGCAAAAGTAGTGCGACGACAAGGCCGCCTTTGAGTTCAAGTGTTTTTGCCATTTTATAGAATACTAAACTCAGTCTACAGGACTTAGTTTCATCAAGTTAGAGGTTAAATATATGATTATGCGGCTCAGTCGGTTCAATGTCCAATCGGATAGTTGGTTTGCGTAATTTTCTGCGTTCTGGCTCATCAAATTCTATCTTCTAGGGTTGTATCTATATTTTCGTGCTTGTTTCGAGGGGGCAAGGTGTTTTCATCCCCGCACTTATGAAACGCACTCATCACTGCTCTCAGCTCCGTAAATCTGACGCTGGCTCGGCCGCTACTCTCGTTGGCTGGGTCGACTCCGTTCGCGACCACGGAGGTATTCTTTTCGTCGACCTGCGTGATCGCGAAGGCCTCACCCAAATCGTCCTCGACCCTGCTAATGCTGCGCTTGAAGCACAATTTGGCTTCAATCAAGCCTGAGTCCGTGATCGAAGTCGCAGGCAATGTCCAAGAGCGTATCGAAGCTGCCGTGAATCCGAACCTCGCGACTGGTGGGATCGAGGTTCACGCCTCGGAGCTCATGATTCACAATGTCTCGAAGACGCCGCCTTTTCCTATGGATGATACTGCGGACAAGACCAGTGAAGACCTGCGCATGACTTATCGCTACCTGGATCTGCGTCGCACTTCCAACCTCAATCTTCTTCGCCTGCGCCACAAGACTAGCCAAGCCATCCGTAACTACATGGATGAGGAGACCTTCATCGAGGT
>CAJJBI010000002.1 GCA_905182465.1 Opitutaceae bacterium BACL24 MAG-120322-bin51
TTTTGCGAGACCCTCTGGCTCCGTCCAGATTCAAGCAGAGGGCACTCTAAAAACTACCTAGTGAAATAAACCTCTGTGGGTGCTTGACCTGTGATTGTGTAAATGCCGACGAGAAATCGATATTCTGGTATGTATTGCAACTCGTAATTGGAGCCATCGTAACCCTGATCCCGTAGGACAATTTTCAAGCTTAAATAATCGTCCGCTTCTTTCAAGGTAGTCGATTCTACATTAATCGGTGTTGGATTAAAATACTTCGCGACCGCTTTACCCGATTCTACGGTAATTATCAATTTGTAAGTACCGTCACTTCGCGTCCATTCGCCAGCAAACTGCTCCGCGCTAGCCTGCTCGTATGGACCGTGGTAGACGCGTGGCTCTGACTGGGAAGATAAATTGGTCGTAGCGATTAAGAAGCAAGCGGTAAGAGTATTTAGGAGCATACAGTTCATGCTTGAGACACTAAAAACTGCATAAGATCTAGCAAGGGCTATCCACATTTCAATTTCACCGCTCGGCGTGAGGTTCTTTGTGCACTCAGACTTACTGGAGATCGATTAGTCGGGTGCGTGTGACTCCCTACACTACAGCCGCACTCTTACCCGCAATAGTGCCCGTTACGAAGCACCCTTGCATCAAGAAACCACCCGTCGGTGCTTCCCAGTCGACCATCTCCCCTGTGCAATAGACGCCCGGTAGTTTTTTAAGCATCAAATCTTCATTGAGATCGCTCCAAGCAACACCGCCTGAGGTGGAAATTGACTCCTCAATCGGCCTTGGTTCTGTCAATGGAATACGGCAACACTTGACGGCATTGGCTAAGGCTTTCGCGTTATCGAACTCGCCATAATACTGCCGAATGATCGCACAGGCCGCTTCGCTCAGTTTCCAGCGCAGACCTGCCTCTTTATAAAAATCTCGCCGTGCAGATTCCATCTTTGCAACGAGTCTCTCTTCAGTAAAGGTCGGCTTAAAATCTATTTCAATAGAAGGCTCATCCATCTTGCGCAGTTCCGTCCCCAGCGTATAAATCGGTGTGCCCTCGAAGCCATATTTGGTCGGTAGCAGCTCTCCAGTCAGCGTAACTCCAGCTGCACTCACTTTTAGGTTTTGCAATGCTTTACCTTCAATCAGTTCACGCGTCTCCTCCGTCCATTCACACTCCCAGCCACAATTGGCTGACTGCAAGGACACGACCTCGATTCCTTTAGCTTCAAGGATCGGCACCCAAGTCCCAGTTGAACCTGTCTGCGGCCAAGACGCGCCTCCCATCGCGAGGATCACAGCATCGTATATCACACTCACAGGCTCGTCTCCTTGCATGAAATCAAGCTGCAGTATATTTCCCTGCTGCTCCAGACCCACCCATTGATGCTTCATCCGAAACTGCACACCCTTCTCACGCAGGCGCAACACCCACCGCCTCAATAGTGGTGCAGCCTTTTTTGAAAAGGGGAAAACCTTTCCATTAGGTGCAGCAAAAGTATCTACGCCGAGTCCTGATGCCCATTCAGATAAATGGTAATTATCAAACTCTTTTAAATAGCTGCGCCATCGATCCACAGGGAAATCGCGTCCTGAGTAATGGGCCAAGAAATCTTCAAAATCGGCACTATTTGTGAGATTCAGCCCGCTCTTACCCGCCACAAGAAACTTACGACCAACCGAGGGCTTCGCATCGTAAAGGGTCACAGCAGCACCCATTCCCACAGCTACCTCCGCAGCACGTAGCCCGGCAGGGCCACCACCTATGATTGCTATCTTACGTTGCACGACATCCATGCGTGAGAAAGCATGGAAGAACCGCTTGTCCCGCAATGTAAATCACAGCCTATTGAGTCGGTGATCGATCGTCATCGAAAAAATGAAAGCCGCGTTTATACAATCTAACAACTAAGACTTAAAACGCCGCCCCGCAAGCAGAGGACTACGCGTTTGCTTGGACTGCTTCCGGTTGAAACCAGGCCGGTAGTCTAGGACCGATTGGAAATCTTCTGGCAACTCAGACGTGGCCGTAAACTTGCGCACCTTCCCCTTGAAATTATAATTCACAACAGTCTCACCAGAATGTAGCATCATCCGCTTTTTCTCAGTTCGCATCGCCACTTCCTTATTAAAACTAAAGCTACCATAGGTGCGATCACCGACGATTGGTAGACCATGCGTTTTGCACTGCACACGCAACTGATGCGTGCGACCAGTAACGGGCAGCAACTTAATAAGTGTGATCGGAAAACCTCCAATAGGTGACTTGACTGTTTGATAGCGAGCCTTAGCGGGAACGACCTGCCCTTGCTTGACGAGGCGATTACCTCGACGCACATCTTTCTTCAGATTATCGACCCATGCACCTGCGGGAGTCTTGGGTGTGCCACGCACAAGCGCGTAATAAATCTTCGCCACGCGATGCGTCGCAAATTCCTTCTTGATCGCTTGGCTGATCTCAAGGTTCAATCCAAGTAAGATGACTCCCGAAGTTGGTGAATCTAAGCGATTAATGAGCCATGCTCGACGAGACACACCAGCACCGTCTGTCCAATAATAACATTCCTCATCAAAATCGTAGTCAGCCACGAGTAAGGAGCGCCGATTATCTCCCGATTCGTTTGGATGTGAAAGTGCGCCGAATGGCTTTTCCAAAGCAACAAGCCCGTCCCCGTTATGCGCAAGTAAATGTACTCCCGTATTTAGAGGCAATTGATCGATCGGTGTATCTTCGGAGTCTAACATTCCTTAATTTCAATCCACATGATTGATGTTTTGATGAAAGCCTCAATACAGAATCAAAGAAATCGAAAATGCGCGGCTGCTTTAACTGACACAGCTTACTCACACCCTCAACGGTAGTGAAAAACTACATGGAGCGTCCGCTGCTGTCCAAAAACTTGAACCATTTCCTTTGTCCAGGGTCGAAACGGGGATCGCTTAGTAATAGCAGTTTCACAAATAAAGGTAGCTATCTCACTGGCAGACGTCTGCACAGCCTTGACGCTTTCAACACGGCCATCTGCATACAAAGTAAAGCGCACTTGCACGCGTGTTGACGTATCGATCGGCTGGAAGAACTCAATTTCTTGATACCAGCCTGTCTGAACGGCAGCGTAGAATTGCTGCTCATACTCGCCAAACTCGCTAAAAGTCGCGTCGATCGCAAGTGACCCACGGCGACTGGTCGAACCATGCGAGCGCATAAGTGGTCCTGCGATAAGTTCAGGCGCGAGTCGTGGCCTCGCCCGTGGAGTGGGTTGCGCTTCGAGTGAGCCACCCGCGCCATCACCGGCTTGTTCCACTTGCTCGGCCAAAGGCTGTGGGCGATAGACATTGATCGGGGCATCTGGATCGGTAACTTCGAAGACTTCGGGTGCTTCGCCCACGAGGTCAACGCGACTACCAGGACCTAGTTCAGAGGCAGCATCCTGTTGAATAAAATTAGGCGCAGGCAAGGGCTTCGCAAGTTGGGGCAGAACAAGTTCATTGGGCGCGCCCAGCTTACCTCCTTGGTCGCCCTCACCTTCACCAGGACGTGCGGCAGGTGCATAGACGCCAGGCTTAAGGGGCGGTGTTTGTTGTAGGCTACCTTGAAGTATTTTCTGCGAATCTTCCTCACCATCAACTTTGGGCTTATTTACGGCATCGGAAAGCGGACTACTATCAGCTGCCTGCTGAGCTCGGTAGGAATATTGATCCTTACGATCAGGCTCGTTCTCAGGAGCCTCGGGACTGGCCTCGACAAATCGTGCCTCCACTGGATCCACTAGACTGATTTCATAGACTTCTGCCTCCTTCTGCGCTTGATCAGTGTCGCCTTGATTCCGAGGCATTAGTTCCTCAGGCACGACTAGAATGACGCCAACATGCACGAAAAGAGTCGCCAAGACAGCCAATAGAGTCACCCAGCGAGACTCACGATCATTCGGTGCAAACAGGTTGGTCGGTAAAGGCTCTATAAGGATTTCGGACACAATATAACACTCAGGTGAACTTACTTAGTTCATGAAATCGAAACCAAGTTCCTCCATGGTTAGAGCGAGCCTCTGGATTGGCAAGCCCATCACGTTTTCGACTGAACCTTCGACGGATTCGACAATCAACTCGCGACCAACTTGGATGCCATATGCGCCCGCCTTGTCCAAAGGGTCAACGAGTTGAAAATACTGATTAATCCGAGCGTCATCCAGCTTCTGAAAGCGCACTTGACTGCACTCGAAAAACACATGCGCCAAAGAACCTAACTTCCAATACAGAGCGACCGCAGTATACACGGTATGGGTACGTCCAGAAAGCATTTGAAGCATACAGCGTGCGTCTTCCATGTCGGTCGGCTTGCTAAGCACCTGCTCGCCGAGTGCTACAGTCGTATCTGAACCTAGCACGAGTGCATCTGGCTCTAAATCAGACAAGGTGCTGGCCTTCAATTTGGCATTTTCCATTACCATCTCCTCAGGCCCTGCGCTGCCCGAGTCATCCTCCTCCACATGCGTCGGACGAATTTCAAATCGCAAGCCCATACGGCGCATCAGCTCAGCCCTTCGCGGTGAAGCGGAAGCAAGGTAAAGTTGTTTTGGCTGTGTATCCATCAGTCTAAACCAACACCCATTGAGTCGATCTGCTCGGAGGTGTAAAGGCTATCATCTTAAGCGAAAAGAACCGTATGATAATCTGCGCATCGATCAAAGCGCAACACTTAGACGGCACGCGCTCCTTTGCTAACTCCGCTGAATCTAAAGATGCTAATAAGATCAAGCAGGAGACTTTAAAAATAGCGAATGTCTTGTATTCTCTAAACATAGAAAGTATTCCTAGGACTTGCGTGTCAGCAAGAATTACAACTAATTCTGCATGTCAGTCATTTGCCAGTAGCAGTTCAAGCAGTTGTTCAAAATCCGCACATTCTATGAAAATCGGTATCGCACAAATCAACACCACCGTCGGCGACCTTTCTGGTAACTCGCAACTCATAGTGAGTGCCTATAATTCCCTCGTCGCTGACGGGGCGGAACTCATCCTATTCCCTGAACTCGCACTCTGTGGCTATCCACCGCGCGATTTACTCTTTAAATCACGTTTCGTCAGCGACATCAAAGACGCCCTTGAGTCCATCGCCCGACAAATCGGCGAAGTTCCTGCCGTCATCGGTTACGTGCAAGATCGCGGTCCATCGATTACTGGGCGTCCCTTCTACAATGCGGCAGCATGGTGCGAATCAGGCAAGATCATCGCGGTCGGACGCAAGTCACTCTTACCAAGCTATGATGTCTTCGACGAAGAGCGCTACTTCGAACCAGCGGAAGGCCCCATGATCTATGACTGGAAAGGAAAGAAGGTAGGCATTACAATTTGTGAAGACATCTGGACGCATCCCGACCTCCAGACCAGTCGACGCTATTGCACAGATCCTCTAGGTGAGCTTGCTCAGCAAAAGATCGACCTCCTCCTAAACCTCTCGGCCAGCCCGTGGCACGAGGGTAAAAACGAAGCCCGTGAACCACTGGTGCAAGATGCTGCTGAGCGTTGTGCTTGCCCCGTAATTTATTGCAATGCGGTTGGTGGGAACGACGAACTCATCTTCGATGGTGGTAGCCTCGCCGTTACCCCCGAGCGCGGACTCGTCGCGGGACTCGCAGCCTTCCGCGCTGAGAACCACATCATCGACCTCGACAATCCAGTCGCTTACATCTCCGAACACTTCAACCCTAAGGGCAACACCGCTACACAGGACGCGCTCGTACTCGGCCTGCGCGATTACGCTTACAAGAGCGGCTTCAAGAAGGCCATCATCGGCCTGAGTGGCGGCATTGACTCCGCAGTCGTCGCCGCCCTCGCCGCCGAAGCCTTCGGGGCAGACCAAGTCATCGGCATCGCCCTGCCCTCCGCAATTTCTAGCCAACACAGTCGCGACGACGCCGCGGCGCTCGCCAAGAACCTTGGCATTGAATACCACGAGGTTGCCATCGCCGACACCGTGGCCTCCGCTGAGTCAGCTTTAGGGGATCTCTTCGCTGGACGTGCCACTGATGTGACCGAGGAAAACATACAAGCTCGCGCCCGCGGTCTCCTCCTCATGGCCATGTCGAATAAGTTCGGCGCCCTTCTCCTCACCACCGGCAACAAGAGCGAAATAGCCGTCGGCTATTGCACACTTTACGGCGACATGTGCGGTGGTCTCGCCGTTATCTCCGATTTGCCTAAGATGAAAGTCTACGCCCTAGCCCGTCATATGAATACCGCTGCGGGCCGTGAGCTCATTCCGGTCAACACAATCGAAAAGCCTCCCTCCGCCGAGCTACGCCCCGATCAAAAAGACGAAGACTCCTTGCCTCCTTATCCCGCGCTTGACGGCATCCTGAGACTCTACGTCGAGGAAGGTCTCTCTCGCGCCGAGATCGTCGAGAAAGGCTACGAAGAGGCAGTCGTCGACGACATTGTCCGCAAAGTCGACCTCAACGAATACAAACGCAAACAAGCCGCCCCCGGCCTCAAAACCACTCCCTTAGCCTTCGGCGTGGGAAGGCGCATTCCCATCGTGCAGAAGTATGTGAGCTAGTCGCTTCGCTCGAACATCGAACTTTCTCTTATGAATTCATCCGAACAACTCTTCCAACGCGCTCAGCAACTCATACCCGGCGGTGTGAACTCTCCTGTCCGTGCATTTCGTTCCGTCGGCGGTGCACCCTTCTTTACCAAGCGCGCGAACGGCGCCCACCTGACTACGGCCGACGACGTTGAACTCATTGACTTTGTCTGCACATGGGGCCCAGCTGTCCACGGGCATAACGATCCCGACATCCGCGAAGCCATCGCCACTGCCCTTAATGACGGCACCAGCTTCGGCACACCAAACCCCTACGAGGTCGAAATGGCCGAACGACTCGTTGAGATCGTGCCCTCTGTCGAGAAGGTGCGCATGTGCAACTCGGGCACCGAAGCGACCATGTCTGCCATCCGCCTGGCACGTGGTTACACGGGGCGCAACAAGATCATCAAGTTCGCAGGCTGCTACCACGGCCATGTCGATTCACTGCTGGTTAAAGCAGGCTCTGGCGCGCTCACCCTAGGCAACCCCGACAGCGCTGGTATTCCCCCCAGTTTCGCTGCTGAAACCATTGTAATCGATTACAATGACGCAGAAGGCGTTCGCGAAGCTTTTGCCAATGGAGGCGACGACATCGCGGCCATCATCGTCGAACCCTACCCCGCGAACTGCGGAATGATTCTACCGGATGCGGGCTACCTTGAATTGCTCCGCAAACTCTGCACAAGGAACCAATCACTACTTATATTCGACGAAGTCATGACAGGTTTCCGTCTCGCCCTCGGTGGCGTGCAAGAGCGTGTCGGCATTACACCCGATCTCACCGCCTTGGGTAAAATAATCGGTGGAGGACTCCCCGTCGGAGCCTTAGGCGGCAAGGCTGAGATCATGGATTACCTTGCCCCACTAGGACCAGTCTATCAAGCGGGCACCCTGAGTGGTAATCCGCTTGCCATGGCTGCAGGCATCGCATCTTTGAAAAAACTCAAAGACACCAATCCGTATCCGCTCTTCGAGAAAATGGGTGCGCAGATCCGCGACGCCCTACTAGAAGCTGCTCGAGAAAAAGGCTTAGCACTCCAAGTCCCACAAGTCGGCTCGATGTTTGCACTCTTCTTCGCTGAAAAACCCGTGCGTAATCTAGAAGATGCCACCACCAGTCAGACTGAGCATTTCAACCAGCTCTTCAAATATGCTCTCGATCATGGTGTCTACCTCCCCCCCTCCGCTTACGAGACTTGTTTTATCTCCACCGCCCACGACGGGGCTGATATTGAACAAGCCGCTGAAGTTTTGGCCGCCGGTATTCGATCAATTTAACCAGTAAAAAAGCCAGTCTTGCCATCGAATCGATGGATTGTTGAATTAAAGTATGCCTAGCCCACACGACACTTTACTCGCTCCATCTATCCTAGCGGGCGATCATGCAAATCTCCGCAGCAGCCTAAAAGTAATTGAAGAAGCGGGACTGGAATGGGTGCACCTTGACATTATGGATGGACACTTCGTTCCCAACCTTAGTTTCGGTCCGCAAACGGTCAAAGCGATGCGTCCAGACTCGAAGCTATTCTTCGATGTCCACTTGATGCTGGATAATCCACAGCTCTATATCGATGCCTTCCTCGATGCAGGTGCGGATCAAATCACAATCCACCTTGAGCCTGATTATCCAGTCGCTGAAACCCTTGCCTACATCAAATCGAAAGGCTGCAAATGTGGCGTCGTCCTTAAGCCCGACACACCCGCAGAAGACGCAAAAGAATTCTTACCGGCCTGCGACATTGTCTTGTTAATGACGGTAGAGCCTGGCTTCGGCGGGCAAAGCTTCCGACAGGATGTGCTTCCCAAAATCGAGCAATTTGACACTTGGCGAGCAGAGATGAGCTTGGACTATCGCCTAGAAATCGACGGTGGCGTGGACCTAGAGACAGCGCCACTATGCACAGCACGAGGCGCAGATACCATCGTGGCTGGCACGGCATTTTTTAAGGCAGCTGATCCATCGGCTTTTGTTGCAGCGGTCACCGCATAGAGCTTCCACACGAGTCGGAGTCCCAGCATTAGACGGGTTCAACTCTAACAAATCCGTCTTACTAATCAAAGACATCCGTCCGACGATCATCCCACGCGCTGAGCTCTTTGCGGACTTTGCTTACACTTGAAAGATCAATCTCCACCTGGAGCAGGCATTCGTCTTCATTCGCTTCAGCTACGATCTCTCCCCATGGGTCGACCACCATTGAGTGTCCAAAATAGTGGGTCTCCCCCACACCGCTCCCATGGTCTTCGACCCCAGATTGATTCGCCGCGATGAAGTAAGTTTGATTCTCGATAGCGCGCGCGCAGACTAACTTCCGCCAATGCTCTAGGCGTGGGTGCGGGAAGGCGGCAGGTAAAATATGTAGCAAAGCGCCAGCCTTAGTGTTCTGCCGGAAAAGCTCGGGAAAACGAAGGTCATAGCAGATCGATGCACCCATCTTACCGTATGCAGTATCAAATACGACACATTCATTTCCTGCTTCGACATGACGTTCTTCGTGAAATAGCGTGAACAGGTGCATCTTTCGATAACGAGCCAAGAGTGAACCTTTGGCGTCGATATAATGAAAGCAGTTGGCAGCATTACCTAATTCCGTCCTTTCTAAAAAGGATCCGCAGATGGCTATCCCCTGTTCCTGCGCAATGCCTTTGAGCTCTGCGATTGAAGCGGACGCATCCGCTAAGTGTTCGCGATTAGACGCCCAATCGAAACCCGTCGTGCACATCTCAGGTAAGCACAGTATCTCAGCTCCAAAGGATGCCGCTTCTGCACTCAGCTCGGAGATTCGTGCTAAATTAGCAGTAGCGTCGCCGCGTATGACGGCGAACTGTGCAATAGAAATTTTCATTTATAGATTCTAGGAGACTGAGCACTAATTATTCGACGTGCCCGCATCTTCCTCTCCGTAATGATCAAGTGAGTAGACAAACAAGTCTTCCACCTTCTTTCGTGCCCAAGGGGTCCTGCGGAGGAACTTGAGGCTAGATTTGATCGAAGGTTCGTGAGTGAAGCAGCGAACATCAATCCGCTCGGCCAAGCCGTCCCACCCGTAGAAATCTTGCAAGCTAAGCACGATCTTCTCAAGTGTCATGCCGTGGAGCGGGTTGTTGATTTGTTCTTCAGCCATGTTTTTAGAATTACTTATAGCTTTGGAAGCTTACACATCATCGCAAGTAACTTCACACCCAAGAATTCGCCTGCACTTGTGCGCTAGCACCCAGAAGGAAAAGAGTTAATATCCATCGGCTTGATTTCATAATAATCAGTCTGGCATTTTACGATGCAAAGTCTTGTTACCCATGGTTCCGATCTCCCAGTCATCTGTGCGGAAGGGAGTGACGGGTAGACTATTACGGTCATACAAATTGACCACAGGGTTATCCGCCCAGCCATAGCGAACGGAAGCCGGCTCTGCAATGGCATCCGACCAAACCTTTACCTGATTCTTACTTATAATTTGTGCCTGAGCCCAAACGAACTGTCTGTCGCGACCTGCAATACTGAAGCCTTTGATTTCTTTAATATCGAAAGCATAAAGACTCGTCGCGACCTTATCAAAATTCAAAATAATCGCATCCCCCTCCACTTCCATTGAAAGGTAACGCGGGCTATCAGCCGCAATTTTGTAGCCGTAGTCCTTTGCCAATGCATGGCGCGCCAAGCGACTCGCTGCGACCTGCTTGTTACGATAGTGAATATCGCGAGCCTCTCCTAGGTCGATAACAACGGCTTCACCCGTATGGGGCACTGACAGCGTCATGGTTTGTGCCTCACGCAACTCCGCCCAGTAACTTTCGGCAGGTTCTGGCTTCTCAGCATTATGGTCAGCGAGCTGAATCCAGTAAAAAGGGAGCTCTTCCTGCTGCCACAAGTCACGCCAAGTATTGATCAAGAGTGGGAAGAGCGATCGATACTCATAGGCACGCCCGATATTACTTTCACCATGGCACCAGATAACACCCTTGATTCCGAAGCCGATGCTTGGGTGTAGAACTCCATTATAAATATTAGAGGGGCGCTTCTGCGCGGTACGCACATCACGCGCAGGAAACCTCTTCTGCCCCGGTTTTCCAGCATCAAGCCACTCTTGGTATTCCACTTTCTGGCGCTCAAAATACTCGTCAGAATACTTTGATAGATAGGTATCCCATTCTGCGAGATACTCGTCTTGCCCTGTATCTTCTAAGACCTTACGCGGCAACCATGCCTCCAAGTCGGAACCACCCCAGGCATTATCAATCAACCCTATGGGAACTTTGAGTGTATTGTGTAAACGACGTCCAAATAAATAACCTGGCGCGGTGAAACCCTTAATCGTCTCTGGACTGCAGACCTGCCAATCAGCATCGATATTAAACTGCGGCTCTTGCGTGCCAACAAATGGAACAGATAATAAACGTATTTCTGGATAATCCGCTGTAGCGATCTCCATGTCGTAATCATTAATCGCATTGATCGACCAAGCCATATTAGACTGCCCTGAGCACATCCAGACTTCTCCGATCAGCACATCCTCGAAAGAAAGTTCACTATCCCCAATGACACTGAGGACACACGGGCCGTCTTCCACCGTTAATGGATGTAGGTCGACGCGCCAATAACCATCCGCCCCAGTAAATGTTTTGTGTGTTTGCCCCGCGATAGAGACCACTATCTCCTGCCCTGCATCGGCTTTACCCCACACAGGGTTATGCTGGTCACGCTGCAGAACCATGTGATCCCCAAAAATATTGGGAAGAATTAGCTCTGCATTGAGCGAACTGAGGCCGAAGGCAAGCTGTAGCCACAGAACTGAAATCAAGAATGATTTCACATTTATAGCATTCTTATATTTCTTTTTAACGGCAATCTTCTTCCAGAGATTTGATATTGCCACTGGAGTATTGCATTCGGTCTTGAAAGATCAAATGGCTTCACAGCAAGCCCCAAGCATTTGCGCTCTCCTTGCTATACTTCTAAGTAGCAGTTGACCGAACTGGCAGAAATTTAATCTTCGCCGTAACGAACTCTATAGAATCGCTTATCCCCGACATCGCTCAAATCCTTCAGCTCAATCGTGAGGGCTGGTTTCTCCTGATTCGTATTACTAGAATGCGCGGCCTTTATGGTGAATTGAACATTTTCGCCGCCAATATCGTTAATGCTACCAATCTCGGGGTTCACCCTCAAATGCAGATATTTACCACCACTGTAATCCGGATTAGCATTATAAAATTGCCACAAGTAATCGCTTAATCGGCTCACTGGACTGCTCGTAACCCGCACCGAATCTGTCTCCGAAGCTGTGCCTGCGGTGAGGTCATTTAAAAATGCATCCTGCAATTTAACTAAGTTGGCGTTGCCCGTAGTGATCTCATGGTAATCGACCAATCCATTTCCATCGGGATCGGTGCCATTAGAATCATAAATTCCTAAAGACCATAAATCTGCATCAAAATCAGTCTTTATATTTAGTCTCTCTACCGTAACTGCAACAGTCGCGCTGTGAATTTGCTCGTCGCTTCCAATACTTGGTAATTCGAATATGAGGACTGCATTACGACCACCACTAGGGCTTGAGGTAGTCGATCCTACTGCCAGCGTAGCAGACGATGCATTTATAATACCTGGGGGCGATCCGGATCGAAGCACATGGTCCGCGCTATTACCAATTACCGTTTGAGAAGTCAGCGTTACAGCTGCACCGGATCCTGCACTATTAATTGCACTGATAGTCACTGCTTCATTGTCGCCTTCAAAGGATCCCTCCTCATTCCAGCTCTGTAAATCGGCACTAGATTCTAATTTAAATGGAGAGCCTTCGCCAGCAGCAAGCGTGAGTGAACCCCCACTATCAGTCATATTGTTTTGTAAGATTTTCAAGAAATCCGTCTTATAGCTTTCCTCAATAAGCAGGTCTTCCATCGTGGCTCGATTCTGCTGGTCGACCGGTGCACTAGAATTGTTGATATTAGTTATTTCATAAGGATCGGCGGATATGCTCGTATCAAAGAGTTCATTCCAAGAGGAGTTCTCTTGGTAGCGCACAATCTTAAGTCCATCTTCGTGAATTAAAGAAATATAAGGGCGCACACTTGCCGTTGGAAATTCGGCGTCATGGTTATACTCGATAAATAGTTGATCTCGCCAGTCATTAGGCACTTCACCGCGAATAAATGGTTCCAGGCTGACCCCTTGCATGGAAGGCAGGCACTTCAAGCCCGGCTAAATCTAAAATAGTCGGTGCGATATCTAAGTTGGATACAATTTCATTAACAATTAAGCCACTTGAAGTTTGTAGGCTCGGATGACGAATCATGAATGGTAATCGTATACTCTCCTCGTAAGCAGCCCGCTTATCGCTTAAGCCATGCTCACCTCTAAAGAATCCATTATCGCTGATAAATATAATAGCGGTCTCATTATCTATCCCCGCAGCTTGCACCGCATCTAGGATATTACCTACGCAGCCATCAATCCCCGCAATAGTCTCGCAGTAATTAACATTATTAACGTTACTACTATTCCCTCCACTTGCACCCGGAGCAAACGGAGGTGATACACCTAGATTAGGAACATTTGCTGATAGCTGACCAGAGAAAATGCCATCGGTCCTAGTTGGCGGATACCAATTAGATACCCCATTTTGGTTACCTTGATGGGGGGTTTTAAATCCCAAGAAAAGCATAAATGGATTTTCGGCAGATGCCTGGTCCTGTATAAATTCGACCGCATAATTAGTGGAAGCATCATCAATCCATTCCTCCGTGCTGCTGTTGCTGCCCCAAGTGGGTATTCCGCCTGAAGAAATACCTATTCGATCATTCGACGGTCGGGCCTCAAAAATTCCGCTTGCTTGAATAGTAGTCGCTACACCTGGATTACTCAATAGCTGCACTCCCTTATAACGTAATGAATCAAATTCTACTTCACCACTTGAAAACCTAAACCATACACCACGATTGTAATTAACTGCAGCAGTTTGAAAAGTATTTTCACCTATGAATAACGGCACCGGGGTTTGTTGGAATGGCCCTCCTTCTGTTGTTCGATAAATGCTTTGAGTAGCCCCGCCTGAGGGAAGATCTGTTATGTTAATAACGATCGATTGTGCTGACCGTTGGTCAAAAGTGATTGCATCAACTGAGTTCCCATTTCCATCTTTAAACACAACGCCGAAATATTTGCCCTGACCATAAAACGTTCGAACGTGATCAAAGCCCGGACGATCGACTTGCGTGCCCATATGCCACTTACCGAAGTAACCCGTCGTATATCCTGCGGCTTGTAGCAAGTTCGCATAGGTGACTACGTCGCTAGGAAAGTCGGTATTATTATTGGTAATACCGTGCTTATGAGGATACTGACCCGTCAGCATGGTAGCGCGCGCAGGTGAGCACAAAGAGTAGACGCCGTAGCCATTGTCAAAATGAACCCCCTCTTCCGAAAGCCTGTCTAAATTGGGCGTATTGCCCTGCATCCAAGGGAAACGTGCCGTGCGTCCAAGTGATGGCATACGCTCTTGCATGAAACCAGTCGCATCCCAGCGCTGATCATCAGTCACAATGATTATGATGTTAGTGCTCGCGCTCGCTTCCAATTAAAGCAAATGCGATTACAAACACTAGGCATGTGATACGGGATACGGCAGAATCTAATAAACGCACAGTTTATTGTTAAAAAAACAGCTATCTTGTCGATGTAATTGTGCATGTATGTGCAATGATAAGCCCAGATAGGGGCGGAGATAGAACTAGAATGACGGTTCTAACGCAGGGTTCACGCAGTCAAAAATAGGGTAAGCCCTTCTTATATAATTGAGTTCGACGAGCAGCCTTAACACTAGCCACTGATTAAAGAGATTTTTTATGTTGCAATTTTATGCACAACGCAGTGTAATTAAGCATACTCTAACCCTAAACTCCAATATGACTAAAATAACTCTACTTTCTGCGCTCACCGCGCTTTTAATACTACCCTCAATCGCTTCTGCGGCGTCGACTGCCGACTTTGATACTACCACCAACGCAACTTGGCTACGTGTCTTCACCCTCGCTAAGATGTCGGATGGCGAATCCAGCCATGGCCAGCAAACGATGATGATGAATATAACTGCACTTCCTGAAGGTGGTGCCAAAAGTCGCCGTAAGATCGCTAGCAAACCCACACTATTATTATCAACCATCGCCCTTCAAAGACATTAGTACTTGGAGAAAACAATTACTTGTGCTGCACGATCAGTTAGCGGCAGATCCTATAACCGTGCCGTAAAGGTTCAATTCGACAGTGATGACATTGAGTTTGATGCACTAACTATTAACGGGTCGATGCGATCCTGCACTTCGACCTGCTGAAGGCACACAAGGACAAGGGACTAGCCAGCCAATCTCTCAATCATTCAGACATCTTTGCTGCGGGCAATAACGCAGCTTACCCAGCAGTCGCCACTCTCGCTCTTACAAGCGAAGGTGCCGCCTAGTCTAGGCGAGCAAACCTTAGTGATGAATATTACTTACATCCCTGCAGGTGGTGCTAGTTATCGAGTCTATAAGACATTAGGTACCCTCCAGGATAACGGGAACGTGCCAATGATACCAGCCGCATGGCCAGGCCTTAACTCTTGGGGTAAACACTATTACTGTTTCTGCTGCTACTTTCGCCGGTGATATTCAAAGCCGTACGGTCAAGGCACAGTTCAGCAGTGATGACATTGAGTTTGATGCCCTAAGCATTAACGGGGTGGACCAGCTTGCAGACTACACCTGAGGAGGCACACAGCAAGGGAATGGCCAGACAATCTCTGAATCTACAGGCATTTTTGATGCGACCACCAACGCAACTTGGGTGCGCAGCGCCACTCTCGTTCTTAACTCTCAAGGCCCAGCAGTATCTGCACTGGAGCAAACCTTAGTAATGAATGTAACTTACATCCCAGCAGGTGGAGCCAATTACCGAGTCTACAAAACAACTGATCCAGCTACAGGTGGTGGTGGTGATTTTGGCGCAGCTCAGGCCTTAGTTCTTAATGAGAACACCATTACTGTTCCTGCTGTGTCGTATAACCGTTCTGTAAAGATACAGTTCGACAATGTTGACGTTGAGTTTGATGCCTTAAGCATCAACGGGGATGCCCAGACTTGCTGCTAGGCACACAAGGGGACTGGCAGTCCAATCTCTGACTATCCAAACATCTTTGCTGTGCAACAACTCAAGTTACCCAGTATGTCGCCACTATCGCGCTGATCAGTGATGGTGCAGCTAGTCAGGACGAGCAAACCGTAGTAGATAAATGTAACTTATATCCCTGCGGGTGGCGCTACTTATCGAACCTTTGCGACAAATGAAGGATTAAACGCAATGGGGGGCGTACAGGTGATTTCACCGATCCAGTGGTCTTAGAACTTGGGACAAACATCATCACAGTGCCTGTGCGTGACCCTCCGTTTACCACCCTGATTATGGCCGCACGGTAAAGGTTCAGTTCAGTAGTGATGCCATTGAGTTTGATGCGTTAACTTTTAACGGTGTGAACCAGCTTCGGTTGATGATGCGGCGACACGGTCACCATTGCTAACAGTAACCTATTCAACGCTGGGCCTGACGCAACTTGGGTTGCCGTCCTAA
Organism: Opitutaceae bacterium BACL24 MAG-120322-bin51; assembly: GCA_905182465.1. Taxonomy (GTDB): domain Bacteria; phylum Verrucomicrobiota; class Verrucomicrobiia; order Opitutales; family Coraliomargaritaceae; genus Thalassobacterium. Next base: position 16,176 of record CAJJBI010000002.1, read on the forward strand.
CAACCGCGGTTAGCCAAGATGGGGCCTCAAGCCGAAGCCAACAGACAGTGGTATTAAATGTCACTTCCCTGCCTGCAGTGGTGCCAATTACCGCGTTTATCAAACAAGCGCTAGCGGCGGTGGTGGCGGTGGCGCCGGTAACGGCAGCGGCGGTGGCGGTGGCGTCCACCACAAGCTTAGTCTTGGGGAAAACACCATCACTGTGGACTGCTGTCGGATTCGATCGTTCTGTAAAAATAGAGTTCGACAGTGATGCCGTTGAGTATGACGCCCTAAGCGTCAACGGCGCCGCTCGAACAATTGGTGCGGATGCATCCGAAGTTCCGAGCGTAAGTATCAATGGCTCTACATTAACATGGACTGAGGCAGATGGCACGACACTGCAGTTCAGTGACGACTTAGAGTCTTGGACAAGTCTCCATCAGCAACTAGCCCCTACTCCCCTTCAACGACCCCTGATCGTTTCTACAGAACGATCAGCGAGAGAAGAAGAGTAGACTCAGTCCTCAGATATTAAACTTCAAAAAGCCCTTCTCGAGAAACGATTCTCGGGAGGGGCTTTTTTTGTTTTAGAAATGTGCATGCGCCAATGTGCGTAGATAAATCCATTCACAGATCTAGCCACGATTCGCTTTGGGTTATACTGCTCCCAAGTAGCTGCCACATCAGCGCGTGCGACTCGATCCGTAGATACCTCCACCGACTTCAAGGCGCACTGTCATTATACCAATACCAACACACAGAGCCTCTAGGGAGGGCTTCGATCTAGCAGTAGTGAGCATGCCTCTGAAACACGCAGTAAGGCATTGAAAAGGCTCTCAGCAAGTCCCTTAGTGAAGACTCAACTGGGACCCCTTCTTAGCTTTGATCTTCAACGGTTTTCAAGTCGTCGTAGAATTTTGCGTAACTCACATACATGTAGGGTCCGACCCAGAGGAAGCCAATACCGAAGCTTAACATAACCAGCAGGAACCAACCGGTGAATCGAAAGCCAAGATATGAAAGCTTCCATTTGTTGCCCTTCATCATCTTCTTACTTTTCGTAATCGCTTCAGACGCACTGATAGATGAATCTTCAGCAATGATGAAGTAGGTCATCGAGTAGGACAGTGCGGCAATAATACCAGGAATGATTAGGAGTAGCGTCCATAGGCATACAAATAATGTTTGGAGTAAATAGGCGGCAAGGTGAGTGCCAAAGCGGTCGAATCCGCTAAATAATTGTCCGATTTCCGGCTTCTCCCTACGCGATACCGACAATGTAAATCTAACACCTCCCACCGTCATCGGCCCCACTATTATGTAAGTCGCGATTGTTCCAATTACTGGAAAGAGTCCGAGCACACAAAAGACTAAAAAATAAATGATTAGCGCTCCTATCGCTAGCCCCCAAAACCCTCTCAGCGAGTCGCGGGCATTCGCCATTAATATTTTATTTTCGGTTTGGGATAAGGTCGTCATGGGTGTCTGCATTAAATTCTTAGTGTGACTGACATTAATTTAGGTAGGTAAATTGCAGCCAATAAGCAATCCATTACTAATAGGCACTTGCCTTTCGGCAGTGTTAGTCGCCGGGGTGAGAGCCGAAGCTCGTCGCATTCATGGCCTGACAGAGCCTTCAAGCCTCATTTGAGCCCTGGTTGGGCAACTCTTAATCGGCTACCGCATACCCTTGCGCGCAACCTTCATTAAAGCGGGTTTTTTGGCAATTGACCGTCTAATTACGCCATACTGGCAGCAATCAATTATTTACGGATCTGATAATCCGTTTTATCCGCAATGAGTTTCTGAATGCCCTCGAAGGCGGCGTTGACCTCTTTGTCTTTCAAGGTCCGGTCCGCGGCACGAAAGGACATAGTGAGCGCGAGGCTCTTTTTTCCTTCGGGGAGGCCTTCACCCTCGTAGACATCAAAGATACGGACGCTTTCGCAGCTGAAGCCTTGGGTGGCCTTCTTGGCGAATTTGGCGACGTCTTTTTCTACATCGCCTGCGTGGACGGATTGATCAACGATGAGTGCGAGGTCCTTTGCAGAGGCGGGCTGATTGCTGACGCCGCTGTGGCGTCCGTGCTTGGCTTTGCGCTCGAAGAATTTTGGAGTCATTAAGATCGAACCGGCGATCACGGGTGTGGTCAGATCCCAGCGGTCTTTCAAGGTGGCGATATTAAGGAGACCGCAAGTGACTTGGAAGCCCATCTTAGCGAACTCCCCTGCTTCAGCGGATTGCCCACTCTGCCAGAGCTTGCAGTCTTCAATCGGTTTGAAGGTGAGCTTGCTGGCAGCGGTGCCTGCAATGTCGAGGATTGCGCCAGAGATTGTCTTGGCGGTGTAAAAGTCGGCGACTTCACGCTGGCGCCACTCGCGGGAGATTTGATCGGCGACGATTACGAAGCTGACAGAGACAAGCTCGACCATCTCGCCTTTGACCTCGCGGTAGACGTGTCCGCGCTCGAAGAAGCGTGTGGCGCCCGTGCCGCGTGCGGCATTGAGTTTGAGCACGTCGAGTAGCCCAGGAAGGAGCGATGCCCGGAGGTGGCTTTGGTCGCTCTGCAGCGGGTTATCCAATGCGAGGACTTTGTGGCTTTCTTCGCCAAAAAAGAACTGCATCTCTTCGGGGTCGCGGAGCGAATAGAGGAAGGCTTCGTCGAAGTTTTGCCCGGTCAAGTAATGAGCCACGGCTTCGTTAACGGTGTAGATACGGTGGTCGTCATCGTTGATGCCGCGGGCAACGACTTCGGACTCGGGTATTTTATCGGTGCCGTAAACGCGGATGATTTCTTCGATGAGATCGACATCGCGCTGCAGGTCTTGGCGATAGGATGGGATGGCAACTTCCCAACGCACAACACCATCGGCTTCGTCATGAATGGAAACGCCAAGTCCGAGGGATTCGAGGACGGCTTGCATTTCAGCGTCGCTGATATCGAATCCAATGAAAGTGCGGACACGTGCTGGGTAGAGCTTGACCTCGGAAATTGTGGGGGGCTCTGCGCCCTCTTCAATTAGCTTGCCGGCGACAGTGCCACCAGCGACTTCGAGAATGAGATCGACGGCGCGAAGCGATGCGTAAGTGACGCCCTTGGGGTCGACGCCACGTTCGAAGCGGTAGGAGCTGTCGGAAGAGAGATTGAGCTTTCGTGCGGTGGCACGGATTGAGGTCGGTGAAAAATAAGCAGCCTCTAACACAATATCAGTGGTCGTTTCTTCAACTTCGGCATCAAGAGAGCCCATGACACCGGCAATGACTAAGGGGCGCTCCGCATCTGCGATGACTGCCATGTTACTCAGTGAGCTTACGTTCGACTTCGTCGAGCGTAGTGATCTGCTCCCCTTCACTCGCCATGCGGACGACTAGCTTGTCGCCCTTGATTTTGGCTGCGTCAAATGCGTGCAGAGGCTGGCAGGTTTCGTGAAGGACGTAGTTGGTGACGTCGACGACGTTGTTGATCGAACGTTGGCCAGTGCCTTCAATCGCATCCTTGAGCCACTTGGGACTGGGGCCGACTTTGACGCCCTTGATGCAGATTGCAGTGTAATGTGGGCAGACCTTGGGGGCGCTGACTTCGACGCCGGAAATGAGTGCTTCGCCTGCGGAAGCGTCTTCCCTGCTAGCTTTGACCTCGGGGTATTTGACGGCTAGACCAAACTTTGCGGCGAGCTCACGAGCGACACCGATGTGGCTGAGCACGTCGACGCGATTGGGTGTGATCTCGAGGTTGAGGACTGTGTCCCCGTCGGTGTAGAGCTCGTTGACGGGTGTGCCGAGGGCGGCGTCTTGATCTATGATCATGATGCCTTCGTGATCTTGGCCGATTTGTAGCTCCTTTGCGGAACACATCATGCCGGCGGATGGCTGGCCTCGAAGCTTGGATGCCTTGATCTTGAAATCTCCTGGAAGGACGGCGCCTGGTAGCGCGACCATGACCTTGTCACCTTCGTTAAAGTTTTTGGCACCGCAGACGATGTCATGGACTTCACCTTCGTTGCCAGTGCTGACTTTGCAGCATCTCAGGCGGTCGGCATCGGGATGTTGACCGTATTCAATAACTTGACCGACCACAACCTTGTCGAGCTGTGGCGGACCGAGTTTTTCAATTTCTTCGATATCGAAGCCAAGGAGTGGCAGGACCTCTTGCAGGCATTCAGGAGAATGCTCAACAGGATCGAGATCGATATAGTTTTTAAGCCAGTTGTAGGAAATTTTCATGGGAAATAGTTTTAGACGCTAAAATATACAGAATCTTAAAATTTTGGGTCTTTTCTGCCCTCTTACGGCAATTCATTCTTAGGCAAACTGTTTTAGAAAGCGGACGTCGTTTTGATAATAATAGCGAATGTCATCGACGCCTTGGAGGATCATAGCGATGCGCTCGATGCCCATGCCGAAGGCGTAACCAGTATAGACTTCGGGGTCGATCCCGACGGCCTTGAAGACTTCGGGGTCAACCATACCGCAGCCCATGATTTCGAGCCACTTGTTGCTGAGCTTGCCAAGGTCGGGCGAAAAGAAGTCCATCTCGAAGCTGGGTTCGGTGAAGGGAAAGAAGCTCGGGCGGAGGCGTGTCTTGGCCTTGGGGCCGAAGATGGTCTTCACGAAGTGATCGAGCGTGGCTTTGAGATCGAGGAGCGTGACGTCTTTATCGACATAGAGGCCTTCGATCTGGTGGAAGTTGGCGCTGTGGGTGGCGTCGGGTGTGTCGCGGCGGAAGCAACGACCGGGCGCGACGATGCGGATCGGTGGCTTCTCCTTCAGCATGGTGCGGATCTGCACGGTCGATGTATGGGTGCGTAGAAGATACTTCTCGTCACCCTTCTTGCTGACGTTGTTCACGGAAAGCTCATCGGGCAGGTAGTAGGAGTCCTGCATATCGCGGGCTGGGTGGTCGGCGGGGATGTTAAGGGCGTCGAAGCAATAATACTCAGACTCCACTTCGGTGGCCTCGGCGACAGAAAATCCAATACGGCGGAAGAGGTCCACCATCTCTTCTCGGACTTGAGCGATCGGGTGTAAAGTGCCGCGAGTCGGAATCGGGGCTCGGCAAGGTGGGGTCGATGGCCGGGCCTATCTTAGCGGCGAGCTCGGCGGCTTCCAGACCTGCTATCACGGAGGCGAAGGCAGCTTCGACGGCCATCTTAGCTTCGTTGATTGCCTTACCCATGGCAGGCTTGTCCTCTTTAGGGACCTTGCCCATACCCTTCATGACATCAGTGAGGACACCTTTAGGTCCCGAAATGGTGGCTTTATAAGCCTCGAACTCGGCGCGCGTCTTAATGGCGGGCGTTTTCTCCCTAACATCGGCAACGATAGTATTTAGATCTTTTTGCATGGCTATAATCGAAATAGTAAACCCACAAGGGTTTCAGCCTGTGGCGGATTGTCGAGACGGTTTTCGGGCAAAACTGAGCTTGTAGTCTGAAATGTGGGCTGAACTGCCGTCAGGCACAAGCGAGCACCTCCACTCGGTGTCCATAAACTGCGAAAAGCGAAGTGCTTATTGAAGGTTTCGATTCGACCGGAGACCACATCTGCCACAGATTCACGCATCCCTAGATAGAATGGAGATAATCTCAAGATCGACGGAAGAATTATCGACAAATAATACGGTTTCATCTGTCATAAAAATGCTCAATATATAAAGTTTCACCGCACATCCCGCACGCTAACTTGGCAACTCTCGAAAATACAGAACTCCAGACTGATCCTCTGGAGATTATTTACCAAGATGCAGATTATGTAGCCATCGATAAGCCAGCGGGTCTGCTCGTCCATCGTAGCCCACTGGATAAATATGCGACTGAATTTGCGGTACAAAAGCTACGCGACCAAATTGGGCAAACGGTCAATCCTTGTCATCGCTTGGATCGACCGACGAGTGGCGTGCTCTTGTTTGCCCTCAATGCAGAAGCTACGCGCCACGCACAAGAGCTCTTTATCGAGCATCGTGTTTCCAAGACCTATCACGCGCTGGTGCGGGGCTGGCTCGATGGCGAGGGCGTCATCGACTATGATCTGCGCAACGAAGAGAAGCCAGATAAAGTCCAGTCCGCTGTGACCGAATACCGCTGCCTCAATCAGTCCTCCGTCGAAACACCTGTAGGTCGTTATCCTAAGTGGTCGCTTTTCGCTGGTGGAGTTGCAACCGAGGACGGGGCGCACCCACCAACTGCGTCGCCACATGAAGCACTTGCGGCATCCGATACTGGGCGACACGCGACACGGTGACGGTGCGCAAAACCAGTTCCTTCGAAGCTACTGTGGCCAGCAATTGTTAATGCTCCGCGCTATGCGCTTACAGATGCCGCACCCGATGCGTGAGGGTGAGACTCTAGATATTCGCGCCGGAGTGGATACGGACTTTAACGCAGTGTTAAAAAAGTTAGGACTCCAAGCAACGGCGCATAGCTAATACGGCCAAGGCTCGATGGCTTAATTTACTTTTGATGGATTCGCCCAGTTCTGCGAAAGACTCGCTATGGCCTTCCGGCACAAAAACAGGATCATAGCCAAAGCCTTCTGCACCCGCGGGAGCTTTGGCAATCCTACCCTCGCAGGCACCATCAAAAAATTGCTCACTACCACTGGGGTCGATTAGGCAAAGCACACATCGGAAACGCGCTGCTCGTTGAGCTGCAGGTTGCTCTTCGAGTTCAAGCAAGAGCTTATTCAAATTATGCAGGTCACTCGCTCCCTCCCCGGCATATCGCGCGGAGTAGATGCCAGGCGCGCCACCGAGTGCATCGACTTCGAGCCCTGAGTCGTCCGAGACGATCCATGCATCTTTTGGTGCAAGCGCTCGCAGGGCTAAGGCTTTAATCCGCGCGTTGGCTCCAAAAGTATCACCGTCTTCAAGCACATCGGGCATACCACCACAGACTTTTGCAGAAAGTACTTCGAAGCCGCAATCGTCGAGGAGGCTATCGAATTCTTCAACTTTGTGGGCGTTGCCGGAAGCCACGATCAGTTGCTTCATTTTGATAAAAATCCCCTAATGAGTCGGTCGCCCTCGAAGTTTGCTTGCCGTAAATCACGAAGCGCAAAGACTTCCTCCATCGATTGTGAGTTCCTAAGCGAACCAATGCCTGGTGCCGACGCATCCGATAGAAGCTTTGGCGCTTGATAGACGAAAAGGTAATCTGCCAAGCCACCTTCGATCACCTGGGTGGCAAGCCTTGGCCCCACTTCGACATAAACACCACATATTCCAGCTTCGGCACATCGCTTACGGAAGGCTAGCCAGTCGAGATGACCCTTGGCTTCGGGTAATTGCCAGAGCCTAATATTTAAATCTTCCGCCCTAGACCTTAGGCGATCTGAAGCGGCATCTGTGCAGAGCACGGTCGTTTGCGAGGCAAAATTATCTGTATAAATCTGCGGTAGAGTCTCCGCCTCAAAGGTCTTGAGTGTGCGATCAAAGACAAAGCGCTGTGGGCACCAAATATCATCGCCGATTCGTGAACTTAGACTGGGATTATCTTTTAATACCGTATTTGCACTGACCGCGATGGCAGGAAAATATCGCCGCCATCGCATCACGTCCGCACGCGCTGCTTCCCCAGTAACCCACTTTGAATGTCCCGAGGCCGCAGCAAATTTACCGTCTAAAGTGATCGCCATTTTCGCAGCGATAAATGGCGATCTTTGGGTAATCCAATGATTAAAGATTAAATTCAGGTCGGCGCATTCTTCAGCAAGAACTCCTTCGACTACTTCGATGCCCGCTTCACGGAGAATCTCTAAGCCTCGCCCTGCATGTTCAGGATTAGGGTCTTTCGCACCGATCACGACACGCGCAAATCCTGCGTCGATTAGGGCATTTGTGCAAGCACCCGTGCGCCCGCAAGTACTACAGGGCTCGAGAGTGACGTAGATGCTAGCGCCTGCCGCAGGTTTACGACCAAGCGCGTTGAGGGCGGCAACTTCAGCATGGGCTTGCCCTGCTGCTGCGTGCCAGCCTTCGGCCACGACTGCTCCAGCCTCGACGATGACGGCGCCCACCATTGGGTTTGGGTGTGTTTGTCCCCAAGCCTGTTGCGCCAGTTCAAGGGCACGACGCATGAATCGCTCATCATTGGCCTTTAAGTTGCTCATCCTTTGACGTAGGGATTGCCGGCTTTTTCTTGACGGACAGAGGTCGTGGGGCCGTGCCCAGGATAAATCGTCGTTTCGTCGGGTAGCGAATAAACCTGAGTTTTAATCGACTTCTCCAAAACCGAAAAATCACCACCTGGTAGATCGTATCGACCCACGCTTCCTGCAAAAATTACATCGCCAACAATGGCAGCCTTTTCGCAAGCCACATAGACGAGCACATTACCCGGGCAATGCCCTGGAACATGGCGGATTTCCATTTTTGTGCCGAGAAGTTCAAGTTGATCGCCGCCTTTGACCCAGTGATTGATGGGCAGCTTCTTCAGTTCCAAGCCTGGAATCGCGTAGCTAGCCATTTTCGAGGGTGAAGCAAACATCTCTGTATCATCCGCATGGCCGTAGGTCGGAATGCCCGCTTTCGCGAATTTATGACCGTCCAAGATATGATCCCAATGCCCGTGCGTGAGGATGAGCGCGACGATCTCGCAACTGTGCTTCTCGGCGACCTGCACCGCCCACTCGTAAGCTTCGGCAGGCGCGTCGATGATCACGCATTGCTTGAGCCTAGGCTCTAGCAGGGCATAAGCATTGGTGCCAATCGGTGGAAGTTCTTGAGATTCGATAATCATATGTGCGTGTACGATGCAGGCGCAGGCGTCGGTTTCAATGCGGAATTAATTAGTTAAAAATTAAAGAGGGCTGCTCCGCGTGACTACTGGGGTGTCTCATGAGAAATAAGAACAAAAGTTGCAACTAATTGACATTGTGCCCGACCCGCATGAGCCTATTTTGTAAGACGATGGTATTTGCTAGAATAAAGAGTTTTTCCCGCTTCGCACTGATCATATCGAGCATGAGCATGCTAGGGCTTTCGGCGCAAGAGGCTAACATTAGTAATGTCAGCGATCCAATTCTTCTGCAAAGTCCACTCGTATCCCAGGCCTATGAGCTTCTTGAATTGGGCGACTCGGCGGGAGCACTGGATCATTTTCAGCAAGCACTCACTGTCAACGCAGAGAACCTCTCCGCCTTACTTGGCCAAGCTATGATCCTTGCCGACCTCGGGCGTCATGCCGAGGCCTACGCGACTTACGATAACATTGTGGCGAACTATCCAAGTCACGCCTTTGCATGGAATGGACGCGGTCTGGCCGCTTTCAATATGGAGGACTTCGATACTGCTATAAGTTCGTTCAAGCAGGCCACGACCGAACAACCCATCAACGGCTTTTTCTACGAGTCACTCGCATGGGCGCAAATGTGCCGTGGCGAATTTCTCGGAGCAGCCACAGCTGCTAAAATAGCGACTTTAATGTATAACAAGAAAGGCGAAAGCTCTGCATATCCATTGTTGATCGCTTATTTCGCCTATCTTGAAGCGGACGATCAAAGAAACGCACAAGCCTCTCTCGATTATGCCCTTCGTAATAAGCCACTCAATGTCTGGCCATCGCCAGTCATCGATTACCTCGCTGGAAGTAGCACCGCGTCCGAGTTGATCGGATATGTCCAAAATAGCACGCAAGAGACCGAAGCACATACTTACATCGGGCTCAAGCTCCGCACTGAAGGCGATGAGGATGCGGCCAAAAAACATCTCGAATGGGTCGCACGAAATGGAGACAAACGTGTTTTTGAATACACCTTAGCACGCGCGCTCAAATTTCAAGACAGCGTTGTCCTGCTGGTCCCCTAGTAGCGTGAAAATTATGCACAAGTTTCAGCTGCTTACCCTCGGCTGCTTACTCTCAGTGTCGCAAGCAATCGATCTCGGTAAAAGCCGCACTTGGCATAGCGAAAATGGGCGTGCGATCGAAGCCCGTGTAATCAATATCTCTGAAGAACAACAAACAGTAGAGATGCAACGAGTGGACGGATTGAAATTCGAACTTTCGTGGAATCAATTATCTAAGGCGGATCAGACTCTCCTAGCGGAGGCGACTCAAAAGACAGCTCTAGTCGCGTCGAAACCATTACTAAGAATTTCGACCGAACTCCCCGCGAAGCACATTCTTAAAGACGTGCCCATGGTCACACAAAAGGGCAATTATTGCGTGCCCGCTTCAGCGACCATGATCGCAATCTTCCACGGCATAGAGACGGATCAAGATCAAGTCGCCGAGCTCTCTTCCGGAATGTCTGCTAATAATCAAGGCACTTACCCTAGCGACATGCTACTCGCCATGGAAAAGCTAGGCTTTGATGGCCGCGTGTTCAATTGGAAAGACGTGGACGACTTTACAAGCAAAGCCCTACCCCAGATTCGCCGCGCACTTTACGAGACAGGACCTATCTATATTTCGTTTCGGGCAAATGTCTTCGGAAGTATGGGACATGGCTGTGTGATTATTGGCTACGACGATCGTAAAGCTGAGCTACTTTTCCACAACCCCTGGGGTAACGAATTCGAGAGCAGCTATGAACGCGTCGGAATTGATGGCTACGGGGTCGTCTTCATTGAAGCGCCGAAGCCTACACCGATCGCGACGGAGGCATTTGTGCGAAAGATCAGGGGTGTCGTGCCTATCTTCGACGGGAACTTCCTAGCCTTAAGCTATCGGCTCAAAAGCGCAGCCCAAGCGCACGAACTCGTCTGGTGCAGCCGCCGTGATGCGCGCCACAACAAGCGATTCGCTTATGACACCGCACGCGACGATGGCCGCATGATCCTCGAGCTAGCCTTTGAGCGAAACCCCGCCGTGTTCATCCCCTACAGTAAAAACGGCGACACGGAGAAATACCTCTTCGTGTCACGCCCGCCCGAAGGTGGCGCACGCTTCTTAGTTCACAGTGTCGACGACCGTGGATGGGGCGAGCCCGAGTTGATGACGCTAGGCAGTCTAGCTCGTAATTGGGCGACTGCTTTCGACCCAGAAGGTGACGGGGAGAAAATTTGGGAATTACCCATGATCGAGTTGCAACCCGACTCCAGCTTGTAAGACTAACTACTATGAAGTTTTTGGATAAGCTAGAAAAGCGCCTGGGGTTCCTTGCAGTGCCGAACGTCGTAGCGACGCTTATTGTGGCGCAGCTTTTCATCTACGGAGCCATGCTCACAGGTCACGTCGAATTAGAGGGTCTGCTTCTTGTACCAAAGGCCGTTTTTGGTGGCGAGTGGTGGCGACTGGCCTCATTTATGATTGCTCCGCCCTACGTGCCGGTGAGCCTATTCCAAGGGCTCTTTCTCGCGTTTTTCTGGTATGTCCTTTGGATGATGAGTAATACACTGGAAGAGGAATGGGGTACCTTTCGACTCAATGTTTATTTACTCACTTGCGTTATACTCGCTGTCGTCGGTGCCTTTGTAGGACAAATCATTTCACCAGCAGGAACCATCTTCGTGGCACCAAGATTCCTCTATTTCTGCGTCTTTTTTGCCTTCGCTACCCTCAATCCAAATATTCAATTTCTAGTTATGTTCATCATTCCGATGAAGGTAAAGTGGATGGCCTGGATTATACTAGCATTCGGTGTCATCGCGTTTTTAGCGATGCCGAGCATCGGCCATCGCCTAGCTTTTGCTGCGCCCTTTCTTGGGTATCTGCTCTTTTTTAGAGGTAGTTTCAAACAGACAATGGAGAGCCGCCAGCGCCGAGCCCAGTTCGAATCTGACCGCCGCCAAGCAGCCGACGGAGCACTCCACACTTGCGAGCAATGTGGTGCGAGTGATCAGAGTGACCCAGAGCGCGACTTTCGCTACAAGTCAGTCGAAAATGATATGATTTGCATATGCAATGTCTGCCGAGAGAGCGCTACTTAATCGAAATACCAAACACTGGCTATCGCCAGCACTCTACATTTTCGACAGATATCAAAGCGGTATTTTAACCCAACACGCCTATTATATAATCGCGTGAGGCGATTACTTCTTCGGTAGTTAATCTGGGGCTGAGCTCGAGAACCAAAGTATGTTCGGGGCGGACGAACTCAGCAATCATATTGAAATCGATGGTGCCGGTTCCCGGCACTTGATGGTCGCGTCCAGCTTCCGAGACATCGTGTAAATGGAAACCACCCAGTCGCGGCGACATCTTTTCCAAATGCTCTCGGTGATCGATCAAACCGAGCTGATGCTTGATTTGAGCATGTCCAGTATCGTGCCAATAGAGCGCGTGTTCAGGTTCACCCAGACTTTCTAGGAAATTATCGTATTCAGTGTCGATCGGCATCTCTTCCATACCTTCGCGGTTTTCGAGGCATAGTTTCAGGCCGCGCTCCTTTACTTCGGGCAAAAGTTTTTCGTAATTTTCTTTGATCCTTGGAATGGTATTTACCGCCACTTTACGGATGGCCTTCATGGCCTTATCACGGCGCTTCAAGAAGGCCTGACTATCAGATAATTCATGCGCGGAAATCTCGGACTCGTCGATCCACTTTTCTAGTCGCACTTCAGGCGAGGAAAAGAAGAAAGATACACTCCCCGAATGCATGACGATGCGATCGGCACCGACTTTAACTGCAAAGTCGAGCGTCTGCTTGGAATGGCTATGCCAAAGGTTCAACTCCCGGGAATCCTTGGATGAAGGTTGAAACAGATTCGGCGCTGCATGTTGCACAATGTTTGGCAAGGGGCAGAAATTATGAACCGAAGAAATTTGCACAATGCCCTCCTCGACCGCTTGAAGTATACCAGGCACAAGCGAGAGGCGTATTCCGTGACTCAATTCGATGCGCTTAAATCCAAGACTGAGCATCTCTTCTACCATTTCGTAACCATCCGAATGTCGTGAAGAACACCAGCAAGTAGAAAGCGAGAGACGATCAAGAATGTCTGACATAACAATTAATATACAAAAAATCCTGACGCGTGCAAGACGGGCCAGGATTTATTAGTAACCAGCGCGCAGCGCCCGTAACTTAGAAAATAAACTACATGTTCGAGTAACGAACGCGGAGCATGTTGTTGAAGTCCAATTCCTTCTTCTTGCGACGCTTAGCTTGTGCAGGCTTTACGAAGTAGCGCTTTGCGCGCACATCGCGAATGATACCCTCGCGGTCGAGGCGCTTCTTAAGGCGGCGGAGCGCACGTTCCATGGGCTCACCTTTGCGGACTTTTACTTCAAGTGACATATAATACAGTAGTTGGTAATTAAAAAAGAAGCGTGAAGATGGCTTTAGAAGTGATGCCGTCAACCCTTTTTTGGGACTCATTCACCTATGCTTCGAGCTTCGCAGAGCACGGTAGGGACGGGCGGAGGTGCTAGCTTAAATTACTCTGCCAAACTCAGGGAAACAACGTTCTCGATGTGCCTGGTATGCGGGAATAGGTCAAAGGGCTGCATTTTAGTGATTTTGTAGCCACCCTCGATGAATTCTTTGAGATCGCGCGCTTGAGTGGCAGGATCGCAGGAAACATAGACTAGGCGTTGCGGACGATATTGGAGCAACTGCTGGCGGAAGCTCTCGTCGCAACCTTTCCTTGGCGGATCGATGACCATAGCGGTGTGCTCAGGCGGAAATTTGAGGCCGTTGAAGATGGCCTCAGCCTTCCCTATGACGAAGCGTGCGTTCTGGATGCCGCTAATTTTACAATTAGCCTGCGCCCAACGAACAGCGGGTTCGCTAATCTCAACCCCGGCCACTTGCTCGAAAGATTTTGCCGTGGAGAGCGCGAAGAGCCCCACACCACAGTAAGCATCCACAAGGTAACGAGCACCTTCGGCGGAAGCTTCCGTCGCGACGTGCTCGACGAGGTCAGGCAGAATGTAGGGGTTATTCTGGAAAAACTCGCCCGCTTTAAACTGAAAGGTGACCTCTCCTACTCGCTCCGAAACAATGTCTTGTGGGTTTTTGACCACGCCTTCAAGCACGTGCCGCATGAGCAATGTGCCGCCCCGTTGCCGGCGCTTTTTGCCACCAGAACGGCGGGCTTCTTCGCGGGCTTCAGGCAAAGCTGCATTGATCGCATCCGTCGCGATGGGACATTGCTCGACGTCGATGATTTGATTGCGGCGACCGTATTGCAAAAACCCGATGGGCTGCGAACCATCACGGTCTGGGCGATTGTAATGCGGCGTGATCTTTGAGCGGTAATTGTAAACCTGCGCTGACCCGTGTGAGAGTGCCACGGGGAATTCGATATCACCGAGCTTTTGCATGAGCTCTTTGACATGCTGCGTCTTCTCTTTGAGCTGACGCTCATAACTAATATGCTGATACTGGCAGCCACCGCAGCGCGAATAAAGTGGGCATTTTGGCTCAATCCGATCAGGCGAAGCTTCGAGGACTTCGACTAAGTCGGCATCTGAGTAATTTTGAAAGTTACGGAAAATGCGGGCTTTGACGCGCTCACCAGGGATAACGAAGGGCACCATGACGACCCAGCCGTCCACGCGACCGACTCCCATCCCTAGATTAGTCAGACTCTCGACGGTGAAATCAAGCTCACGATGATATTCAAAAGGCTCCGCTACGAAATTTTTTGGCACTTGCATCCCCATGCCCTCCCGTATGCTTAGATCTTCTGCAATCCTAAAAATCGCGAAGCCCCCACCCCATGGAAGAACTTTATATCCAAAGTCGACAAAACGATCAGGTTAAAAACCTAGTCAAGCTCCGCGAACGCAAACACCGCGAGCGTCAATCACGCTGCCTCATAGAGGGGCTACGTGAAATTACTCATGCCCTAAGGGCGGGCTTCGAGATCACGCATCTTTACTATTGTACAGATTTTTTTTCAAGCGACTTGCACGCCACATTTATTGCTGAACATAAAGATGTCGGCAACTTCCCAGTGATCGGAATGAGCCCAGACGTATTTACAAAAGCTTCCCATAGAGAAGGACCGGATGGATTGATCGCAATTGCGGCGCAACAAGGTAACGTGCTCGCCGATTTACCACTGAAGCAAACACCACTCTTACTCGTGCTCGAAGGCATCGAAAAGCCGGGCAATTTAGGTGCGATTCTACGTAGCGCGGATGGCGCAGGCGTGGATGCCGTCATACTGGTCGATTGTGTGCTCGATTTGTATAACCCAAATGCAATCCGTTCTTCGCAGGGTTTAATCTTTTCTCTACCCATTGTTTCGACTGACCGCGACACGCTGGCCGATTGGTTAGGCGCAAAAAATATCGTCTGCTGCGCCACGACTCCAGACACCGAAAAACTACACTGGGAGGTGAACTATCAAGAAGGTCTTGCCCTCTTTATGGGCAGCGAAAGCGATGGTCTCAGTACTTACTGGCTAGAAAAAGCGACTCAGCAAATCCGCATCCCGATGGCCGGACAAGCGGACTCGCTCAACGTAGCCGCCGCCGCAGCGGTTTGTTTGTATGAAGCAAATAGGCAACGAGCTCAAACAAGCGGTGCCTAATGCAGTGGTTGGGCAATTACCCACCTGCATAATGTTTTATTTTTTGACCTGCGCTGGCGCTGGCTCAATCAAATCGAGATAAACCATGCGATGATCACTCCCTGTGAGTGCCCCCAGGCTATCCACGATCTTAGCACACCTCGACTTAATCATAGGCATGAAGGCAGATGATGCGACAAACCCGTCGACCGATTCGTAGCGAGATTCCTTCTCGTAGAAATAGGTCCATAACTCGCCACGGCTATCGGCAGCGGGAACTAATGCACCGATCTCAAGGTTTCCTCTCCGATAGAAGCGGCGCATAGTCGCGCTAGAGGGGTGATCATTAAAATCGCCCACTACTAAATACTTATCAGCGCCCAGATCATGTGTGCGCTCTATGATACGATTTCGGCAAGCCTCGGCTTCACGGACACGGCGCAGACTAGACTGCAGGTCTTCTTTTTTATCTGTGTAACGACTTTTGAGATGCACAGCAAATAACTGAAACTTCGTCCCGCAGGTGAGTTCAAAAGTCATCTCTAACATTCCCCGTTTGACCACTTCACGCCCTTCAAAATACTTAAAGTTTAGATCCTTGTGTTTAAGCACCGCTTCAGGCGCACGTTTAGAAAGCACCGCAAGGTAACGATTCCGATCTGCGCCCTCCATGTGCTCCAAATAGTCGTAATGAATGCCCTCGCGCGCCATGTCTGCACGCAATTCATGAAGGAAACCCATCGAACCCATTTCTTGGAGAACGAGCACATCTGGCGACACATCTTTAATGATCTGACGTATAATCGCCTTCTCTTTCTCGGGCTTTGGGTAGGAGGGACGCCATCGCCCATCCACATAGCGATCCGTGATTAGGTAATTATTTAAATTATAAGTCGCGATCCGCAGTTCCTCGGCCACGAGAATGGGAAGCAGCTTGAAAGGAATAATACAGAAAAATAAAATACGAAGAACTCGTCGCATAGTGTAAGCTTGGAAAAGTGCTAGCTATTCCAAGCACAAAGACGCTTCACGTTCAACCAGCGTAGGGTGTGAATAGTGGAAACTGCTATAAACAGGGTGCGGCGTCAGATTACTTAGATTCTCTTTATGAAGCTTTCGTAGAGCCTTCGAAAGAGGTGCATAACTGCCCATCGCATCACGCGCAAAAGCATCGGCCTCATACTCATGCTTACGAGATAGGCGGCTAGTCAAAGGCGACAACCAAAAAGTAATGAGCCCACTGAGCAGCATAAAGAGTAACAAGACTGGGACTATCTGACCGGCCGCCATCGCGTTGAAATGAAAGGCTTCCACGAACCAGCTTGCGTTGGCCAACCACCCGAGTACCGCAAACATTGCAAGGGATGAGAGCGCGGCCATCGCCATCATTTTTGGGATGTGACCGAGCTTGTAGTGCCCGATCTCATGAGCGAGCACAGCCTCTAGTTCTTCGGCTTCCATTTGCTCGATCAGCGTATCGAATAATACGATACGGCGGAATCGACCAAAGCCGGAAAAGAAGGCGTTGGAGTGCCCAGAGCGTTTACTGCCATCCATCACAAGGATGGTCTGCGCTTGGAAACCTGTGCGGTCAGCCAAGGCGAAGAGGCGCGTCTTCAAGTCACCCTCCTCCATCGGTTCCAGCTTATTGAATAGCGGCATGATAAACATCGGATAGGCCACTACCATCACGAGCTGAAATATAAAGAATACTGCGAATCCCCAGACCCACCAAAGTGAACCTGCCGCGCCAACCAAGTAGATGAGTAATGCTAGTAAAGGATAGCCGATAACGAAGCCGATAATCGTGCCTTTCACCTTATCAATAACCCATAATTTTTTCGTGCTTTTGTTAAATCCGAAACGTTCTTCAAGATTGAAGGTGCCCCACCAGTCAAAAGGAATCGAAGGTAGACCGAGCACCAAACCGATTAGAAAGAGCACAAGGGCTTGACCCCAGACACTAAAGCCGAACCAAGCGGTGAAGAGTTCGAAGAACCATGGCAAAACGCCAAGTAAAAGCACCAATACAAGCACGCCCGCATCGTAGAGATCACTGACGATGCCAAAGCGCGTTTTAGCCACGGTGTATTCGACCGATTTCTGATAAGTCGGCAAATCGATAAAGTCGCGAAAGCTGTCTGGGACCTCGCTAGAACGAGCTTGCGCGTAGCGCAGATTCAGCAAATCGAGCACGATACTCGTGCTGAGTTTCAGAACGAGCAGAAGGATAAAAACAAGCAGTAAGGTATTCATTGCTCCAACTAAAAGCTCACCTCAGTGGCATCTTTCCAGAGTTGATCGAGTCGGTAAAAATCACGCATCTCCGAGGTCTGCAAATGGATCATAAAGTCAAAGGCATCGACGACTAGCCAACCGCTACCAAGGGTACGATCTTGCCCGATTAGCTGGACATCGGCTTCTTTAAGCGCTTGGTCGAGCCCACTCTTGAGCGCTTTGACATGGGGGTCGGAGGTGCCCGTCGCGAGGACAATGTAGTCGGTGATCGAGGACTTGCCACGCACATCAAGCACGCGGATGGCTTCGCCCTTCTTATCTTCGATTGCGGTAATGGCACAGCGAATCTCCTCAAGTGTGCACTTCTCCGTTTTACTTTTTTCTTTGGTCATAATAATACTAAAAATATCTATCGGGTATAGAGGTCACGAGAGGAAATGAAAGCCTCAACTGCGGGTGGCAGTAAGTCTACCACCGATCGCCCCTCAGCGATTGATACGCGTATCTTGGTGGAACTGTGCGGCATTAGTGGAGCATCGATTGTGACGAACCGCAGACCTTTGACAGCGGACTCAACAATCGAGTGACCAGGGCGGCGAAGCACGATAAAGGTAATCATCGAGGCGATCTCTTCAATGCAGCGCCACTGCGGCAAGAGCTCAAACTGATCGGCACCGATAATCCAATGTAGAAGACCTCCCTCATGCGCCGCTTGGTAAGCCTTAACCGTATCGACCGTATAACTGGTGCCACCACGCTCAATCTCGCAGGTGTCGACCTCGAAGCGCGGCTCTTCAGTAGTAGCGAGGCGAAGCATTTCGACGCGATCTGCATCTTTGGCAAGAGCGGCGCTCTTTTTGAGTGGCGATTGAGCCGCAGGGATGAAAATGACCGCATCTAAATCGCAATCTTCCAGTGCAGTCCGAGCGACCTCCAAGTGAGCCTCATGCACAGGATCAAAGCTGCCGCCATAGAGGGCGATAGATTTTCGTTTCTTAGTGCTGAAGGATGCTTTCATTTTGTAGCGAGTAAACGACTCCTCTTTAGGATTGAGAGCAAGACTTCTATTTGCATACTACATAAATGCAATCTACCGAAGACGCATCGCGACCCCTACCCTTAGGGGAGACCCTGCAAGAGCTCTTAAATGCTAACGACGAGCGTGGCCTCTCGATCAATGAGATCACCTGTGCGGTCGGCGAAAAGGGCTTCGGCTTGCTGCTAATTGTGCTTTCGCTACCAAGCGCCCTTCCAATCCCAGCACCAGGCTATAGCACACCCTTTGGCGTGGTCATGGCTTTGATTGCTTTGCAAATGATACGTGGCCGAAAGGTCATTTGGCTGCCACAGGGCCTCGGCACTATTCGAATCAAACCCAAGCTGGCTAAAACGATGCTCGGTACTGCATCAAAATTCCTAAGCAAGATTGAGCGATGCATTCGTCCACGTCAAAAGTGGATTCGCGGGCGGACAGGGCAAGCAAGCTTAGCCTTTGTAGTGTTAAATATGGCCTGCCTTATGATGCTACCGATCCCTTTGACAAACACCTTTCCTGCCATGGTGATCTTCATGATCGGCGTCGGTTTATCGGAAGAGGATGGTTTGCTGGCTATCGGCGCTTTTACGGTCGGATGCTGCGCATTGCTACTCTATGCGGGCATTGTCTACATCGTTTTGACGCAGGGGGTCGAAGCAATCGAACCGATTAAAGATTGGATCAAGTCGCGGGTGGCCATAGGCGGATAGCTTAGGTTCCACATTATGCAGCATTAGTAGCAAGTGCCTGCAGAAATGCCGCCTGATGGCTTCAACCAGTAAGCTACGCCAATTCACCCAGTGCCTTTTGGCGGAAGGCTTCGAGCTTTCGAACGATTTCGGTCGAATCGCTAAGCTGCGTGACTTCGGCAACGAGTGCCTCTGCATCAGCTTTTTTAATATGGCGGATGAAATATTTAACCTCTGGCAAAAGGCTTGAAGTCAGACTTAAAGAATCCGCACCCATACCCAAGAGGAGCCCCGCGAAGATCGGGTCACCCGCGATCTCTCCACAAATACTCACCGGTGTATTGGCTGCTTTTCCACCATCGATAATCGCCTTGAGAGTCCGCAGCACAGCTGGGTGAGCGGGATCGTAGAGGTGAGCGACTTGGTCATTAAGACGGTCCACAGCGATCAGGTATTGAATTAAGTCATTCGTGCCTATACTCAAAAAATCTGTCTCAGCGGCGAGTAGGTCAATAATTACAGCCGCACTGGGAACTTCGACCATTGCGCCGACCTCGATGGCCTCGTCAAAGGCTTGCCCTTCATCACGCAATTCTTGTTTGACTGCATCGAATACTTTATTGGCCATGCGTAGCTCCATAATGCCGCTAATCATGGGATACATAATCTTCACATTCCCGTGGTCGCTAGAACGCAATATGGCTCGGAGTTGAGTCTTGAAAATAGCTTCATTACCGAGGCAAAAGCGGATAGCACGAAAGCCCATGAAGGAGTTGTCGTCCTTTACGTTTTCGTCGCCAATGATTTTATCACCACCCACGTCTAAAGTCCGGATGATGACTGGATGATCTCCCGACGCTTCGACTACTGCGCGATACTCTTCATATTGTACTGACTCAGGCGGATAGCCGTGGTGACGAAGGAAAATACCTTCCGTGCGGAAGAGTCCGACACCCTCGGCGTGCATAGCTTTGACCTGCTCCATCTCTTGTGCACCTTCGACATTGGCCATTAGACTGATCGACGCACCATCAAGCGTCTGAGCAGGTTCGGAAATAAAGGAATTAAAAGTATCGTCTCGCTGCTTCCGTTCGGTCGCGAACTTGCCATATTTAAAGAGGCGATCCTCTGTCGGATTGATGATAATAATCCCCTTGTGTCCATCGACCAAAATGTGGTCACCGCTGAGTATCTTCTTGGTGCCATCGTGCGCGCCGACCACTGCGGGTATTCGCAATGAACGGGCCATGATGACCGAGTGGCTAGTCTTACCACCACAATCTGTGACAAAGCCGAGCAGTTTGTTACGATCTAGATCTGCCGCATCCGAGGGCGAGATGTCCTCCGAGATAATGATACTCTCGGCAGCTAGTTCGCCGAGATTCACCTTTTGCATACCGATCAGATTATGTAAAAGGCGGCGAGAAACATCGCTGATGTCAGCGACACGCTCGCGGAGATAATCGTCCACCATCGAGCGAAAGAAAGAAATATAGCGCTGCGCGACCTTGTTATAGCAAAATTCGATGTTCTTCTTCGAAGTCTTCAACTCCGCTGTCACCTCTTCGAGTAGAGCATTATCCTCTAGGACGAGTAAATGGGCATCAAAAATACCAGCCTCGCCCTCGCCTAAGCTCTGGGCTATTTTATCACGCACGCCTGCGATCTCTGCCCGGGTTTCTAAAATAGCTTTATCGAAACGTTCGAGCTCAGCGTCGACTTGATCCTCATTAATCTCGAAACAGGGAACATCCAACTGCTTTTGTAGGTAAACCACGGCACGCCCATGCGCGACACCTGGAGACGCGGCGATGCCTTCGAGTATTAACTCTTCTTTGTTATGTGGTTCGGACACAGCTAGTAATGTTCAGAATGCAGCGAGAGTCGCTGAGAGCAATAGGATCTCCTCAGCGAATTGAAGTTTCAACAAAAAATATGCCCGAGCCCCAAGCCTCTTCACAGATACCTCGAATCTTCGAAACTTCGCTTGCATCCTGAGCCAGCGCAAAACAGCAGCTGCCACTTCCGCTCATCAAACAAGCAAAGCCTGCTGCTCGAAGTTCCGCTAACAAACAGGGGATGGCTAGATATTTGAGGCCTATATTTACCTCGAAGGTATTATACAGTAGCCCTTCCAGCTTTTCAGAGTCTTTGAACAGAGCCAGTCGATCAGCAGCCACCGCCAAAGATTCATAAGCAGAAGGTCTCGATTCAATAAGCCGACTGTAGGCGCTAGCCGTATTGATTGCAAAATCTGGTCGGAACAAAACAACCCTCTGTCCTCGCAGTGGCTTAGCCAATTCGTCGGGCAATGCTTCCAGCACCTCACCACGCCCAGACATCGTTGCAGGTATCGAATCGATAAAAAACGGACAATCCGAGCCAAGCTCTCCAGCAATTGCTATTAACCGCTCTTTGGTCATGCAATTGCCCGCCAATTGGTTCATAGCGCACAGAGCCACGGCAGCATTGCTACTGCCACCACCCAGACCTGCGCCCATAGGTATATGCTTATCTAAATCGAAGTCGAAGTAGATGCTCTCTCCAAACTCTTCGCGGAACGCATCTGCTGCCTGCAAAATCAAGTTTGCCCCGCCCGTAGGCACAGCGGAATTAATGCACTTTAAACGATCTACACCTGCTTCATTGATCGAAACAGTTAAAGTGTCACCAAAAACCAAAGGCACCACCACCGAGGTCAAATCGTGAAAGCCATCGCCACGCTCCCCATGCACAGACAGCATGAGATTAATCTTAGCAGGCGATTCAAGTTTTACGGATTTCATAGCAATTTAGTTATTAAGAAGACTCCTCCAGTGCTCTACCATGAAATTTTCTACTTTTGCACTTTGCCATCGGCTAAAATCGCTCACTATATCGAAATCATGTCCAAACAAGCGCCCTGCCAACTCATTTTAGCACTCGATCTCGAAACCCGCGAAGAAGCCCTAGCCATGCTCGACCATCTTGGCGACTCACTCAAGTGGGTCAAAATCGGCCTGCAGCTATTCACCGCATACGGGCCAGACTTCGTCCGCGAGATTGCCGACCGCGGATATAAGGTCTTTCTGGACCTCAAGTTGCACGACATCCCCAACACCGTGGCCAAAGCCGTACAAAGTATCGCCACCCTTCCCGTCGAGCTGCTCACACTCCATGCCAGTGGCGGTGGCGAAATGCTCGAGTGGGCTAACAAAAGCCGTAACGATCACGCACCCCATCTCAATCTCCTCGCCGTTACCGTGCTCACTTCGATGAACGAAGTTCAACTCCGCTCACTCAACATCGACGGCACTCCCGAAGACCAAGTCCTCCACCTCGCCGACATCACCCTCAAGTCGGGCGTGCAAGGCCTCGTATGCTCCTCACTCGAACTTGCGCCTTTACGCACCCGCTTCGGGCACGACCCCATCATCGTCACCCCCGGCATCCGCCCAGCAGGTAGCGCCGACGACGAGCAAAAGCGGGTCATGACACCCGCCGCTGCGGCAGCAGCGGGCTCCAGCTTTATCGTAGTCGGCCGCCCCATCTTAAAAGCCAAAGACCCCGCCGCAGTCGCCCAGGCCATCCAAGGTGAACTTAGCTAAGATGCCCTCGATTGCTATATTACTCGCCGCCGGTAGCGGACAACGCATGCAGGGTCAGGTAGAAGACAAGATACTCGCTTCTATTAACGATCAGCCTGCACTCGTCTACAGCTTGAAAGCCTTTGCTCGCTCCCGCGTCATCGATAGCTACCTCATCGTCTACCGCGATGAGGCGCAAAAAAAAGCGATCGAAGCCATTATCGTAGCTCATGGCTTCAGCCATTTGAAAATTCAAGTCGTATTAGGCGGCGCCGAGCGGCAACTCTCCGTCATCAACGCCCTGAACGCCATCGACGGAAATTGCGATTACGTCTATATCCACGACTGCGCCCGTCCCTGCATCCACACTGAAGCCATCAAAGATGTCCACTCAGCGGTTCAAGAAGACCAAGCCGCCTCCCTCGCACACCCCGTCGCCGATACAATCAAGCGAATCGAAACAGTCGGCGTATTACGTAAGATAACTCTCGAAGACCTTGATCGCAGCCGCCTCTGGGCAATGGAAACCCCCCAAGCCTTCGCCTTCAAAGGAATCCTTACAGCCTATCAAAACGTCATTAAAAAGAAGCTCACCATCACAGACGATTCTGCAGCCGCAGCCACCATTGGCCTCAAAACCACGCTTATCCCAAACAAACACCCAAACCCCAAACTAACCACCCCCACCGACCTAGCCTACATCGAGCACTTACTAAAGATTCCTAATTCGTAACTCATAATTAAAAAAAGTGCTTCTCTCCTACCGCAATCTCACCGTCTCCTTCGGCGGTCCTAAACTCCTTGACGACGCTGGTCTCACGATCGCAAAGCGAGAGCGTATCTGCCTACTCGGTCGTAATGGTGAAGGCAAGTCCACCCTGCTGCGTATCCTAAACGGAGAAATTGAACCCGATTCAGGTGAGATCGAGGCAATCCCAGGCCTTCGAGTCGGCAAACTCGACCAAGAAGTTCCGGCTACCCTAGAGGGCACCGTCTTCGAAATCGTCGCCCAAGGCCTCGGTAAGGCGGCGAAGGCCATTGCCCAATACCATCACCTGCTTCACGAAATTGGTGAGCACCCCGAAGACGAAAGCATCGGCGAGCAACTCGACGAGCTACAGCATCAGCTCGACCAGACGGGTGGTTGGGACATCGAAAATAAAGTCGAAAACATACTGCAGCGCGTCGACCTCGACGGCGACCAAGAGTTCACCTCACTCTCTGGCGGAAACAAACGCCGTGTCCTCCTTGCCCGCGCTCTCATCGCCGAACCACACATTCTACTGCTCGACGAACCAACCAATCACCTCGACATCCCGGGTATCCGCTGGCTCGAAGAGTTCCTACGTA
Organism: Opitutaceae bacterium BACL24 MAG-120322-bin51; assembly: GCA_905182465.1. GTDB lineage: Bacteria > Verrucomicrobiota > Verrucomicrobiia > Opitutales > Coraliomargaritaceae > Thalassobacterium. The sequence goes on from CAJJBI010000002.1 coordinate 40,437, forward strand.
AAGCCGACATCGCACTACTTTTCGTCTCGCACGACCGTGCCTTCATCCAACGCGTCGCCAATAAGACACTCGACCTCGACCGAGGCCAACTCACCCGCTGGGAATGCGACTACGACACCTATTTAATCCGCAAAGCTGAACTCCTTGCCGGCGAGGCTAAACAACAAGCCGTCTTCGATAAAAAACTCGCTGAAGAAGAGGTCTGGATTCGCAAAGGGATCCAGGCTCGACGCACCCGCAACGAAGGCCGCGTTCGCGCACTCAAGAAAATGCGCGAAGAACGCGCCGTGCGCCGTAATATCCAAGGGAAGACCAAGCTCGACCTCAGCGATGCACAACAATCTGGCCGTAAAGTCATTACCGTTGACGAGATCTCCTACGCATGGGGCGAGGAAACACTGATCGAGAACTTCAGCACTACAATCTGGCGCGGCGACAAAATCGGCATGGTTGGCCTCAACGGTTCTGGCAAGACCACCCTACTCAACCTACTACTCAAAAAACTCGAGCCCAGGAGCGGCAGCATCACGCATGGCACCAAGCTCGAAGTCGCCTACTTCGATCAGCACCGCGACCAACTCGACGACAAACTAAGCGTCGCCGAAAACGTCCACCCCGCCGGCGAGATGGTGAACGTCAACGGCAAGCCCCGCCACATCCTCAGCTATCTACAGGACTTCCTCTTCACCCCACACACCTCCCGCTCCCCCATCACGAAGCTATCGGGTGGTGAACGCGCGCGCCTACTCTTGGCCAAGCTCTTTCTTCAGCCCGCTAACGTCCTCGTCCTCGACGAGCCAACCAACGACCTAGACATCGAAACCGTTGAACTCCTCGAGGAGCGCCTTCTTGAATACAGCGGCACACTCTTACTAGTCAGCCACGACCGTAGCTTCCTCGACAACGTAGTCACCAGTACCATCGCCCTCGAAGGGAAGGGCGCAATTGAAGAATACGTAGGCGGCTGCGAAGAATGGCTCAAAAAAGAAGAACTTAAAAATATTTCCAAAAAAGGGAAAGGACAAGCAACAGCTTCACCACTCCCCACGCTCGACGAACCACCTAAGCGTAGTTTGAACAACAAAGAGCGCGAAGTTCTCAAAACCCTACCCTCAAAAATTGAGAACTTAGAAATCGATCTAGAAAAACTCTCTAGCCTAATGGCCTCAGCCGACTACTATCAAGATCCGCAAAGCGATCTCACTGGTGACGCCAAAAAAGTAGAAGCCCTAGAAGTCGAAATCCTCAGATCCTACGAACAGCTCGAAGGGCTGGAAATAAATTAAGAGATTTCTAATACAAATACTTCTAACACGAATTATAACCAATAAACGAAGACTCCAAGATTCGCGCCAATTTGATTCGTTCGTGGAGACTTAAATATACTGATTTTAAATGACCGGTTTTAAGATAGCTATCATCGGCGGTGGCGCTGCGGGTTACTTCGCCGCAATCACTGCAGCCGAAGCCAACCCTTCGGCACAGGTCACCATCTACGAGCGGAGTAAGCGGACCTTAACCAAAGTCAAAATCTCTGGTGGTGGCCGTTGCAACGTCACGCACAACTGCCTCGATCCCAAGGAGCTCGCCACTCGCTACCCACGAGGCGCGCATGAATTACGCGGCGCCTTCCACCGCTGGCAACCACAAGACACGATCGACTGGTTCGCCGCGCGCGGCGTCGCGACTAAAGCCGAACCAGATGGCCGCATGTTCCCGACCACCGACGACTCACAGACCATCATCGATTGCTTCCACAAGGCCGCCCAATCCGCAGGCGTCCAGCTACGCAAAGAATGCGGCATAAAAAGCATCAGCCATTCGCAAGACCGATTCATCGTTCACCTATCAGATGGGACCCAAGAGACTACCAATAAAGTATTAGTCGCCAGTGGTTCGTTAAAAGCCTCATCGCTGACCCACTCACTTGAAGCCCTCGGTCACACCATCGCCTCGCTTGCGCCCTCACTCTTCGCCTTCAACTTGTCCGACAAACGCACCCAAGGCCTCTCCGGCCTTGCCATACAGAACGCCATAGTCTCACACGTGTTGCCGTCGCCCGTAAAGACCGCTTCACGCAAACCCAAACCCCTTCCCCAAACAGGTCCCATTCTTATCACTCATCGCGGCCTCAGTGGTCCCGCCATCCTCCGGCTCTCCGCCTGGCAAGCCCGTGCATTTCAGGATGAGAACTATCATTTCGAAATCCAAATTAATTGGCTAGGCCAGGTATCCAAAGATCAATTACACGAACAGTTTAACAGGCTCCGCAATGGTAAGACAGAGGTTAAAACTAAAGTCTTCGAACAGATTCCTCGTCGCTTCTGGGAGCGACTTGTCGAATTCGTTGGCATCACCGAAAATCTCAAATGGGCTCAACTCCCCAAAGACAAAGAGACCGCCCTCATACAAGAACTCATCGCAGGTCGCTACAAGGTCCAAGGCAAGACCACCAACAAAGACGAATTCGTGACCTGCGGGGGCGTCAGCCTTAAGGAGATTGATTTCAAAACTATGGAGAGCCGTCTGGTACCTGGACTCCACTTCGCAGGCGAATGTCTAGACATCGACGGGATCACTGGCGGCTTCAACTTCCAAGCTGCTTGGACAGGTGGAAGACTCGCAGGCTTGGCCATGGCAAACGAACAGGAATAAGGATTCCGACTGTTTGTATTGATGATCATGCGGTCATCCATTCAGCTCACGGCTTTAGAAGAAATATCCAAGTATTTCTTCAAGCACCAATCGAGATGCTCAAATACAAGTTATGACTTTGACCATATTATACTCAAAAAATGTTCCCAAGCAGGGTCTCTGCGAATAGCTTGATCTAGGCTTATTTAATTTAAGCGCTTGGCTTCTTCGTCCGCTTCACCGGCTTAGACTTTATTTCAAGGTAGACGGACTCATTTCCCGCATTTAGAATGTCACCAATGGCCTTTGATAAGGTAGAGACGTGAGTATCTGTAGCTGTTTCCATACTACCTCCGACTTTGCAATCGAAGTCCCAGAAGTCGACGCCGTCGGGCAGCTTCTTGTTACGCTCACGTTTGATGTATTTGTTCATCTCCGCACGGATCGAGTCGACGAGGCGAGCGGGTTGAATCTTAGGATGCGTAAGCGGAAATAGTTTTTTCATAGCACGACGAAGCGTCTAGCGAATGGACCGAAAAGCAATCGCTATCTTGCCAAGCGAGCTTCCTAGCTCGTAGATGATCTGCCTGTAGTGTGACACATCGTGTGAAGGCATATACACACCCGCGAACACACAAGGCTGGAATCACCCTTTATTCGTGATCCAGACGCAGGCGTAAGGTTCGAGCACAATCTCACCGGCAAGGTCCTCGTAGACAGCGCCTCTGATCAAATCGACCCATGCCTCGGTGGCGATAAGGTTGAGTTCAACGAGCGGAATCGTTTGCCTTTCAGAAGAAACATTGTGCAGGGCAAAGAGTGATTGCTTACGGTCCAGACTCTCGCGCCAAAAAGCGAAGATTTGATCGGAAAAGTGTAGCGTATACTGTGTGGCGTTGGGGTGGAAGGCGTCTTGTGCTATACGTATTTGAATGAGGCGCTTCATTTCAGTGAAGACCGCCTTGTGGTGGCGCCCATCATCGTCTAGCGCGGCATAAAGATCGTCAGCTTCCCAGTGGTAACGATTAATTGTGCGGGCGCGACCAGACTGCGCCATGCCCTCACGATTGTTCTCCGTGCCTAGTAGACTATGGATATAAATCGCAGGTAGGCCTTCGAGCGCGAGCATGATGGTGTGCGCGCAGATGAAACGCGCCATTTGAAAATCATCTGCCTCGCCGCCGATTGGACGCTCCATTGCACTGTAGAGAGAAATATTGGCCTCGTAGGGGGTCAAATCGCCTTGCGGTGTTCGGCGCATCGAGATTTCGCCTCCCGACTCGCGTATATTTTCGATCAAGCCGTCGAGTTCTCTTCCTGAGAGCAAACCCTCAGTGGGTCTAAGGCCGATGCCATCGTGCGATGCAATAAAGTTCAAATAGGCGCGCCCACTACGTGCAGGCGGCATGGAGGTCATCCATGTTTTTAAGTGCTTACAGTCACCGCTAAGAATGGAATGTAGTAGCAAAGGAGGCAGCGAGAAATTATAGATTAAATGCGCTTCGTTATCGTTACCAAAGTAACTGAGGTTCTCACGGTTCGGCACATTCGTCTCAGTAATGATGACTGCGCTTGGGTCGAGATTTTCAATGATCAAACGTAGCAACTTAATCAATTCATGCGTCTGAGGTAAGTGCACGCAACTGGTGGCAGATTCTTTCCAGAGAAAGGCGATGGCATCTAAGCGGAAAAAACGGATACCTTGCTCTACATATTGGCGGATGATGCGAACAATCTCTAAAAGGACATCTGGATTACGGTAATTCAGGTCGACCTGATCTTCGCCGAAAGTGCACCAAACTTGTTTAACCCCATCGACGGCATGTACCTCGGTAAGTAAGGGCGTGCTGCGCGGGCGCACGACTTGAGAGAGGTCTTCAAATTCCAAACCGTTAATAAAGTAGCCACGCCCTGGTGCTTTATTCTTCTCGTAATTTTTGAACCAGAGGGACTCTCGCGAACAGTGATTAATTACGAGGTCAGCCATCACCGAGAACTCGTTTCCGATCGCAGTGATATCATCCCAAGAACCAAGCGCGGGATTGACTGTGGTGTAGTCAATAACGGAGAAGCCGTCGTCTGAGCTGTAAGGATTGAACGGAAGAATATGCACGCCGCTCATAGTATTTTTAAGCTGGCTGACCATGAAGTTATTCAGCTCGCGCAGCGGTGGACGGCCTTCCTTTTTAATCGAGTCGCCATAAGTAACCATCATTACATCGGATTGATCCCACTTGCTCATCGCGAGCGCGGGGGGTGATGCGTGCTCAGACATTTTGGCCGCTTCCATCAACTCGTCGGTGATTTCATCCACATCTTCATCGCCGTAAATCTCTTTAACATGGAAGGCTACACGTTGGCGAAAGCCCTTGGTCTTCGTATGCAGAGAGGGATTTAATACAATTTCGGAGCCGAATTCAAGACGGTCTTCTTCGACCGCTTGGCGAAGACGGTGCAAAATGTCAGGCACAGCAGAAATGACACGCTTCCAACTAGGCATGAAGGGTACGTCCATCGACTTGCTCGGATCGAGGAATTCCTCGCCCGCACTGAGGATATTTTCGGCGAAGACTTCGACGGTGGAACCCTCTGTGTGGCGATCGTATTTAAGCCCGTTGATCGAGGCGTCGCTGTTATAGCTCTCGATCAAATCAAGTGCGATACGATAGTAAGCAGCTTTGATTGTGCGTACAGTTTCGTGGGAAAAAACCTGCCCTTGCGTCGCCATCTTACGATAAAGCGATTTGGTAATATCACAACTCATCTTGGAGAGGCCGCGAGTACGATCTTCGAGCGATAGGTCTTGGTGCTTATGATCGTAGGTATCAGCGACATCGACTTGGCAAATCTGGTTGGTCGCATAATTGCGCTGCATCTCAGAGAGCACCCCCATTTCCAGGCCCCAGTCGGAGGGGATACGAATGTCTTCGATCACGTCTTGCTGCATAGCAAACTCGCCCGCGAGCGGATAGTGGAAGCTGTCGAGGTATTCGAGGTATTCATCCGAACCACAGACCTTCTTGAGCGCGCGAATAAGAGGCGTAACGAGTAAACGGCAAACACGACCATTCATTGAACCGTTGGCAACACGAGCGTAGTAACCTTTACAAAATTTATAGCTAAGCGAAGGGTTCGCAACGGGATAGATCAGCCTCGCTAGCATCTCGCGCTTGTAGGTAGTAATATCGCAATCGTGAAGTGCGACTGCCCTCGCCTTACCTGAGGCGATAATATAGCCAAACATGTACCAAACGTTACGGCCTTTGCCAGGCTCTTGAGGAGCAAGGCCTTTCTCCGAAAGTAAAGTATCGATTGCCCGTAGTCGTGGTCCATCATTCCAGAGAACCTGTGGTTGTTGCGGCAAACGCCCGAAAAATTCAAGTGCGTGCCGGTATTCAGCTTCGTTCGCTCTATCTAGACCTACGACAATTTGATCCAGATAAGGGACGTCGGCAATCTCGTCAACAATGTGTGAGAGCGCAGGTCCCTCTAGCTCTGAGTAAAGAGAAGGTAATACGAGTGCCATCGGTCGGCGTTTTCGAAACTGCATGAGGTCAGCCTCCAGCTTTTCGAGCGGCCGATTGTTCAATTGGTGCAGGGTCGTGATGAGCCCTTGTTGGTGAAAGTCTCCCATAGTAATTAGGTATTTCTAGCAGAGCTAGTGCTATTCGTCTAAGAGTGATAGGATCGCAGCGTTCCAGCCCTTAGTTGCAGGGAACGGTGCATGCACCACGCGTGGTGCCTTCGGGGAAATATGTGCGCCATCCGAGTGCGGGATGACGACGGCAATATCGGCAGCTTCAAGCATTGCAGTATCGTTGGCACTATCACCGAGCGCGATGACCTGCCATTCAGTATCGGGCTCAAGCTCTTGATAATATTTCAAGACAGAGGCGCTGCCATCAGCCTTGTCGGAGGCGCCCATGAGATGCCAGAAACGACCGCCACGCAGCATACGAATTCCTTGAATGCTGAGTTGATCGGCAAATTCTAAGCGTAGTGACTCGCTATCTTCCCACGAGAATGGTTCCGTCGCCAAGCGAGCAAGCGAGCGTTGTGATTGTATGATCGATAGTCCAGATCGCTCTGCGAGTTCTTGATCTGACCAATCGGCGAAGCCCTCAAATTTATAGCCCATCTGGCTGCGTAGACCGTGAGCCACCTCTAAAATCCCTTTTCTTGGAAGGCCTTTAATCTGCACACTGTAGTCACCAGTGCGGTCATTAGGAATTGCCAACAAGCCGCCATTTTCCGCTACAAGAGGCGACTGAAGCCCCAGCTCTATCGCCAGATCCTCCATCTCGGCGACCGTTTTGCTAGAATTTAAAACCAGAGGCAGCCCCAGTTCACGCAAGCGCGCCATCGCAGGCTTGGCCTCGTCCCAGCTATAGCTGTGATCAAGAAAGGTGGCGTCCAAGTCGGTAACGACTAAAAACTTCTTTTTAGAAGCCATCAGAATACCTGAAAATTCATGAGGCAAGGGAGCATTCAAGACAGCTAGCAGAGAACATGCCAATGCACACTAAGGCTTAAGCTACTTATTCTTATACTCTATCCAGCGACTCATAAATTCAGTGCTACGGTGCTGATGGTGGCGAAGCATTTGGCCGATAAAGTTTTGTTTTCGACGCTGAACTTTTTCGCCGATTACGCATTGAATAATCGTGGCTAGTCGCGACAACCACTGAGCGGAATTAAAACGATCTTGGCAAAGTGCATGCTCTTCGAACTGCCGAATACGCCAAGCTTCAGGCTCTCGGTAAAGCTGCAAGGCTGCAGTCGCAAACTCTTCGGCCGTGGTGTGACCCCATTCCAAGTTCATACAAATACCCTCCGCGGCGATTGGAGTCATTATCGTAGGCGTACCCGTTTGGAAGCCGTCGAAAACTTTTCCCTTCAATCCTGCGCCGTAACGGAGAGGCGCTAAGTTGACACGGTAAAGCGACATGGTCGCCAGCGCGTCTTCAGCACGGCCCTTAAAGTGGAATCCATTCTTCGGCGCATGAAGCTCGGCTGTATACCGATCACCATAAGAGCCGTAACAGTGGAGTTCGGCTTCGGGTAATTGTTGGCGAATGAGCGGCCAAATTTTCGCCTTACACCAACGCGCTGCATCCAGGTTTGGAGGATGAAGGAAACTACCGATCAGAATGAAATCTTTTCGATTTTCAAAAGGCACACACTCGTCCGAAAGCTCTAGAGAAAATGGCCAATAGGCGAGTAAGCTTTCGCTGATGCCAAATTCATCGCGCAAGATTTCCATCTCGAACTCAGAAATCATCAAGGTGAGGTCGGAGCGATAGATGGCGGCGATTTCGCGTAGCGCTATTTCATTCTTTAGATTGAGCGCCTCTCCACTCTTGAGCGCTTGCTCTCGGGCAAGACGCAGGCAGTGGAGATCACTGGTATCGAGGACGCGGAGCGCCTCAGGACAATGCTGGGCGACACGCCAGCCAAACTGCTCTTCGGTCATAAAACGGTCAAAAATCACCACCTCGGGCGCGAGTGCTTCGACCCATGGATCAAAGGCCGGATCGTTAACCGCGATTTTGTGGGTCTTGACGCCAATCGCTTCGAGATCGAGCGCATGCTCACCGCGCTGAGCGGCGGAGGCGAAATGCACCTGCCAGCTGCCAAGCTGTAGAGCCGTGATCACGTCGTAAGTTCGCAGGCCAGCGGCTGTCGATGTCGGCTCCGGCCAGACTTTACCGATTATTAGGCAATTCATCATACTCGTAATACCCCAAATACCACTTAATCTACAATACAAGCGCTATCGTGGAAGATGCCCTTAAGGTTCATCTCGACCGAATCGAGCAATCCGCTCAATCGGAGGTAGGCAGGCTTGATTGACTTAATGGGGACTTCGCTGACGCCCTTTTTAGCTGCGTGATTAAGAAGACCATGAAATGTTTCAATAACTGCCATTTTTAATTTTCTGGTAGGGTATAATTTTTCTGTTGAATAGATAGAACCTTATGCTCGTGCTAGGAGAAATCGCTCGCTTGGAATCCTTTTCACATTACTCTCTGAACCAATTATGAACACAAAACAATTTTCAGGTGTTTTTACCGCGCTGGCAACACCGATGAAGGGTGGCGAAGTCGCTTATGCCGACTTGGAAAAGCTCGTCGCCCACCAGCTCGATGGCGGGATAAATGGCCTCGTCTCTGTCGGCACGACTGGTGAGTCCCCCACTCTCAATAAAGCCGAGCACATTGAAGTCGTTCGCGCCACCGTAAAAGCGGCTGGCGGCAAGGTTCCGGTCTATGCCGGCACTGGTTCTAACTCAACTTACGAAGCGGTCGCGCTGACGCGCGAAGCCGAAAAAGCAGGTGCCGATGGATTCCTCGTCGTAGCGCCCTACTACAACAAGCCGAATCAAGACGGGCTAATGCAACACTTTGGCAAAATCGCTGAAGCGACCGAGAAGCCAATCATACTTTATTCGATCCCTTCGCGCTGCGGCATTGAAATTTCGGTCGATGTAACGGCACGTCTCTACGAAAAATACCCGCACGTTTGTTGCATGAAAGCAGCCGAGGGATCTTGCGAAAAAGTTACCGAATATGTGCGTGCCCTGGGCCCGGACTTCTCAGTGATGAGTGGGGACGATAGTCTGACTCTCCCCTTCATGTCGGCAGGTGCAACGGGAGTGATAAGTGTGGCATCGAATCTCGTCGTTTCCCCGCTCGTCGAAATGGTGCGCGCAGCCAATGCTAACGACTACGCCACGGCACGAGCAACATTCCTTAAGTATTTCCCTTTCTTCAGGAGCATCTTCATCGAACCGAACCCCGTACCGATCAAATATGCACTTAAACAAGCAGGTATCATCGAATCGGACGAAGTTCGCCTACCGCTCAGCCAAATCTCCGCTGAGGCTCGTGCCATACTTGATCCACTAATGTTTGAACTCGAGCTAACCTGAGCCTAAATAATTATGTCACTTAAACTACTCCTAAACGGCGCGCGCGGACGCATGGGCATCGCCATCGCCTCAATCGCTCAAGAGAACAACGCAGAGATCGTCTCAGCATGTGATACAGGCGATGATCCTCGTGCCAACATCGACGTCTGCGAAGCGATTATCGAATTTAGTTTTCACGAAGTCACTCTCGGCATAGCAAAACTCGCTGTTGAAAAGAATATCCCGCTGGTAATTGGCACGACGGGACACACTTCCGAAGAGAAGGCAGCCATCCTTAGCGCAGTTGACGGTAAGATCCCTGTAGTCTGGGCGGGCAACTATTCCGTCGGTGTGAATACGCTCAACTACCTAACTCGTAAAGCAGCTGGCATACTCGGCGACCAATACGAGCCCGAAGTATTAGAGATGCATCACCATGACAAAAAAGATGCGCCCAGCGGCACAGCGGAGCGACTGATCGAAATCCTCAAGGACGGTTACGCTCTAAACGACGAGCAAGTTGTGCATGGCCGCGAAGGCATCGTCGGCGCGAGACCTCGTAAAGAGATCGGTGTGCATGCGCTCCGCGGTGGCGACATCGTGGGCGAGCATACAGTTTACTTCTGTGGCGACGGCGAACGCATCGAATTAACCCACCGCGCGACCGACCGTAAGATTTTCGCTCAAGGAGCCATACGTGCTGCGCAATGGGCAGTCGGCAAGGTGCCCGGCGTCTACAATATGGAAGACGTCCTCGGTCTGACCGACTAAAGCAATAATGATTGCACAAATCAAAGGCACTGTTCTCGAATCCACCCCTCTTTTGGTCGTGCTCGAGGCAGCCGGCGTAGGCTACGAAGTGCATATCCCGATCACGACTGCCGAGAAGGTGTCCGCGATCGGGACCGAGTGCAGCCTTTTTATCCACAGCGTCTACCGTGAAGACAGTGCGACGCTTTACGGCTTTGCGACTCGTGAGGACAGAGACTTTTATCGCCTACTGATCGAAAAGGTTTCCGGCATCGGCCCTAAGATAGGCATCAGTATGCTCAGCCGCATGTCGACCGAATTATTGCGTAGTGCCATAGCCAGTTCCGATGTGGCCTTACTTTCTAAATGCCCCGGTATCGGCAAAAAAACCGCTGAGCGGCTCGTTATTGAATTAAAAGACAAAGTGGGTCTCGCCTCAACAAACAGCGCACCATCAACAGGCGAGGTGGCCGCATCCGCAGAACCGAGCACCTTCCAAGACGCCGTCGCTAGCTTAATGACACTCGGCTACAAACCAGCTGATGCGGATAAGCTAGTGCGTAAAGCCGTTTCTAAGCTCGATGCCAATGCATCGGTCGAGTTACTCCTACGAGAGGCCTTGTCGTAGATTTTCCGGAGAATGCTCCGCGCGTGGCTATGCCATATTAATACACGTAACTCGAAATCGAAGCTTCTCCAAAACTTGGAGCATGCAAGGGGCTCACTTCTTTCGTCACAGTGTCCAAAAGCATTAGACGTATGATGCTTCCTTTGCGTTGAGTGAACACTAAGTGACGGCCATCGCGCAGCCAAGTCGGTTCCAATGAAGAGGCCCCGCCTGTGAGGATTTCACTACTGCGTTTTTTCGCATCGTATAGTGCGATTTGGAAACCGCCACGCACTGCCGCGGTGAAAGCAATCAGGTTCTCATCAACTGGGTTCCAGACGGGCTCGGAGCAATAGCTGCTAATATTTGTCGGGATACGACGTGCGGGGCCACCTGAACTAGAGATTTCGTAGAGTTGCGGTTTGCCGGGGGCGTCCGAGGTGTAGACTAAGCGGCGGCCATCGGGTGACCAACTTGGGCTGCTTTCGAGGCTCTTATTCGTCGTCAGGCGGCGGATATTCTTACCGAGACTATTCGATACATAAATCTCGGAATTACCCGTACCTGAGAGTGACATTGCTATCTGCCGACCATCTGGGCTGAAGGCACCCCCACTGTTCAGACCTTTGAAAGTCGCGATTGGAGTCTTACGCCTTGAGTCCACATCGATCCTATAAATGTCAGGGAAGCCACTCTTGAAATAAGTTGTATAAAGCAAGCTACGCCCATCGGGGGACCACTTAGGTCCGGTGATCAAAGCTCGGTCGGCGGTCAGAGGACTTATACGTGTAAAAAGTAGATCGCTGGTATAAAGCTCGGAGACCCCGCTCTTTTTACAGACGAATGCGAGACGCCCCGCGAAGAAACCTTTACTCTGTAAGGTCGCCTCAATCACTAGGTCACAGGCACGAAGCACCGCGTTTTGTAAGTCACGACCCGATACAGTGCGACGCAGTTGCTCAGCGTAAGGTTGTCCAGAACCGAGCGTGAGCAAGGCGGACGAGTCGCCAGTAGGTTCGATCTTAACAAGAAACAAAGCGTCCATCGGTTTCGTCACTACGATTCCGCCGTGGAGGGCGAAAGCACGTCGCGCTAGCTTAGATACATTAGGATCACTACTATCAACATTGATGGCCAATTTGCCTTCATCGTTACGAATCAAGGTCTCTAGCTCGATCGTATTAGAAAAGATCGACTGCGAAGCCAAAAGAAATGAGAATATATAGAGTAGTGAGAGCAGAGTTGACCGCATTAATGAGAAATAGTCGGAATCGTGCGTAAATCGCAAATGAAAATCTGCAGTGTGAATAGATTTCTACAAATGGCGGGAATTTATACGTTTCGAGTTGAACTGCGCCCTAAGTATTTCAGTTTGCTATAAAACAATCATGGCAGAAACAGAAAACATCCAAGCAGCCCTCAAAAGCGTCAAATTCCCAGGCTTCAGCCGCGACATCGTTTCCTTCGGGCTCGTCCGTGAAATTGAACAGACTGGCGAAGACGTCCAAGTCGGGATTGAGATTACGACGGGGGACTCTGCGATCCCCGAGCAAATCGCAGCTGACATAAAAGCTGCCGTCGGTGAGCTCGACGGGGTCAAGAATGTCAAAGTAAGGATGGAGGTCTCTCAACCTAAGCAACAACCCTCTCCAACAGACGACACGTCCAAGCAAGCCAACACCAGTCAAGCCATGCAAAAGGTAAAATATGCCATTGCCATTGCCAGTGGTAAAGGTGGCGTCGGTAAATCAACCGTCACTGTCAACCTCGCCTGCGCACTCCAACATCTTCTAGAGGAGAAAGGTCTGCCGGGAGTCGGCATAATGGATTGCGATATTTATGGCCCCTCAGTTCCGCTGATGCTTGGTGCGGCTGGTCGCCCCGAGATCGAGAGTGATATGATCATACCGATCGAAAACTTCGGCGTGCGTACCATGTCAATGGGTTTTCTGGTCGACGAAGACACACCCGTCGTCTGGCGCGGCCCCATGATCATGAAGACGATTCAGCAATTCGCCCAAAACGTGAACTGGGGTGAGCTGGAGATACTCGTAGTCGATCTACCACCGGGCACGGGAGACGCGCAGCTTTCCCTAGTGCAGACGCTACCCCTGGAAGGTGCCGTCATCGTCACGACTCCGCAGCCCGCCGCTGCTAATGTAGCCCGCCGTGGCGCTCGAATGTTTGATAAAGTCAACGTGCCGCTACTTGGTGTGGTTGAGAATATGAGCTACCTCGAAGCAGCCGACGGCACCCGCCAAACGCTCTTTGGCGAAGGCGGTGGTAGCGAAATCGCGCAGAGCCTCGAAACTGAGCTTCTTGGCCAACTGCCACTCGATCCAAACATTCGCATCGGCTGCGATAAGGGCATCCCCATCGTTGTCAGCGACCCAGAATCAAAAGCCGCTCAGGAATTTATGAAAATTGCGCGTCAGATCCTTAGTAATCTCATGGAAAAATAGACCGCACCTCCTTTTAGACTAGCCAGTATTTTAGTCACGTGCATTTTCGATTATTTGTTTAGCACTATTTGTTATAATAATGAGCGAAGAGAATAAAAATATGCCAAATTCAGCTTCCGACACCCTTACTGATAACAGTTTTGCGAAACGATCGACCCTGTATCAAGAGTTTCTAGCGGAGCGAGAAGAGATTCTTCGCCACAAGTGGATCGAGTCGGAAAAAAAGGGTAAGGACATCGGTTTTGAACGTGCCCTGCTTGATTGGATCCGCAAGCACCGCGATAGCTGGCGCGGCGCACGTAACACAAAAATCGGCTAGTAAATCGACGCACGAAGTCGTTTTTTAGATCCGCAGCTACATTCGCAGCTATTTAAGCATCTCAGTCATTTACCCTTAAAGCTCAGTATATTTCACACTGCGGCCTTTAGCTTTCTCGACAGGATATTTTTCGGCGTTCCGTTTCATCTTAGCATCGATGATTTTGGCGATATCAATGCCTGTCATATTAGCAAATTCGATCGCAAAAATAAACACATCAGCCAGCTCTTCTTCGACTTTCGCGCGCAAGTTCTCAGCTTCCATATCGCTGCGAGATGCCTCCGGGCTCTGCCAAAGAAAGTGTTCCATTAGCTCCGCCGCCTCAGCCGCAATCGCCATCGAAAGATTTTTGGGCGCGTGAAATTGCTCCCAATCACGCTCTTTGGCAAAAGCGAGCACGCGGTCTTTAATTTCCTGCAAGTGGGTCTCTCCGTCGTTCATGGTATTAAGTTCGGCTTTGAAATTGTGATTCACAAGATTATTTCTATAACTAACACATGCTTTAGTGGATATAAAAATTGCCATTCGTAGCTAAAATAATCTGCCTATACCTCTCTTCATGAATCAGGCTTCTAAATTCAAGCAACTCAAACAAGACGGGATCGGCATCTCGATGCTGACTTGCTACGACTATCCGACTGCCAAGATTCAGGATGCCTGCGGAATCGATGTGATCTTTGTAGGCGACAGCCTCGCGACTAATGTTCTCGGCTATGCGCACCAGAATGACCTGAGTCTCGAGGAAATGCGCCATCACGTGCGAGCCGTCGCACGTGGAATCGAGCGCGCTTACCTGCTCGCTGATATCCCCTACTCTGCATCACACGATCTAGAGATGGTCATGGATGCAGCGGCGCAGCTCCATCTGGACGGCGTAAATGGGGTCAAAGTAGAAGGCTTCAAACCAGAAGTATTTGCAGCTTTGGCCGGCTCCAAAGTCGATGGCTGGGCACACCTCGGCTTCACGCCGCAACTCATCGAAAAGCCAGCGCTGCAAGCGAAAGATCGTAAATCGGCTGATCAGTTGATCGAAGAGAGTCAACAACTCGAAGCAGCAGGCGCAGTCGGGATCATTCTTGAACTCGTTCCCGAAGCGGTCGCTCAGCAAGTGAGTCAGGCACTGAAAATTCCAGTTATCGGAATTGGCGCTGGAGTTCATTGCGATGGGCAGGTGCAAGTCTGGCACGACCTAGTTGGGCTCGAAACGAGAGTTTATAAGCACGCTTTTCGACTAGGAGACGCTTATGCCGCCCAGACCGAATCGGTTCAAGCCTATCGGAAGTTGATCGCAAACAAGCAAGATTAGCGAAAGGGCAGGATGCCCGTGTTTCGAAATGGGGTCAGAGCTTCTATCTCTGGGCATCGTTTACGCATCGCGTGCGCAGCGAAAGCCTAAATTGGTCGCAGCTGAGTCAGGCGTATTAGACGTACGCGCGCCAAGGCGGTAGCGATTACAATAGCTATCGTGACAGAGAAAAGAGCCGCCCTTCATCACGCGACTATCGCCACTCGCGGGGCCTTTCGGATTCATCCGAGTCGCCTCGCTCTCTTTGGCATGCCAGGTGGCATGAAAGCTGTCGGCGCACCACTCCCAGACATTACCAACGAGATTATAAAAGCCATTATCGTATTTGCGATAAGCCGTCACGGGAGCGGTCCATTGATAGCCGTCGGCCGCTGAATTCTTATTCGGAAAATCGCCCTGCCATACATTACAACGGTGCTTGCCATCTGGTTCTAGTTCCCTGCCCCAAGGATACATATTTTGCGAGTTGTCGGTGCCGCGCGCAGCAACCTCCCACTCGGCCTCGGTCGGCAAGCGTTTACCCGCCCAAACCGCGTAAGCAGTGGCATCGTTCCACGATACGCTAACCACGGGGTGATCCATGCGCTTTTTGATTGTACTGCCAGGCCCTTCGGGTTTACGCCAATATGCACCCTCAATCGCATACCACCACTGGAGTCCTCTGACAGTCTTAGACTCGCGTAACTTGCGTTGTTTTGAATTAGAAAGTTGCCCGATAAATACGTGAGCCCAGCCGAAAGTCTCTGACTCTGTCACGTAGCCTGTGGCTTCTATAAATTCTGCGAACTGTGCATTACTTACGGCTGTCTGGTCTAAGCAGTAGCTATCGAGCGTGATTTCACGGACAGGACCTTCGCCGTCCGACTCACAAGCTTCAGGGCCTTCAAACCCGATGCTATACTTGCCAGCTTCAATCCGGATCATCCCGTCTTTCGAGCCGGAAAGGGGCTTGGCAGCTTGCGTGCATAAATCGAGATTCGGAGTCAGTCCCGAGCCTTTACGCCTAGGTGCGCAGCAAGCTTTTTCGTTTTCGGACATTTGAAGAATTTAGAATTTATGTTGGCAAGAATCTCCTTCTCAACATCCGAGCAGAGACAAGAAATCGGGTCGAGGGATAAACCTCGTCTTTCAAATGGTAACTCGGGCTAATCGAGCACCGCCGTCAACACTGCTGTAGCATGGATACCCAGTCCACGTCCACAATCGTTGAGGCCTTCGCCCGAGGTCGCAGTGATACAGACATCCGAATCCTCGATCTCAAGTAGGCGCGCCAGCGATGCACGCAGTGCGGGCACCTTAGGGTCGATTTTTGGTCGTAGACACTCTATGGCGACTGATAGGTGACTAACCTTCCAATCCGCAAGGCCGGCTAGAGCGACTTTTAAATACTCTTTGCTGTCGGTGATGCCCTCTTTGCACATGGCATCGGCGACCGCGCCAATCACTGTGTGACCAGTCACGCCGCTGATCGCATCAGTCACAGCGTGGAGAATGACATCGGCATCGCTGTTACCCGAAAGCGCAGGAGCATCGTCGAAGACTAGACCTCCCAGCACGAGGACTCGATCCGATTCGCCTTCGACGAATTGATGGCTATCCAGACCGATCCCTGTCTTTACCTTCACGGCTTAGAGATCTGGGAAAAAGCGTTTCTTTTCCGCGGCAGCCGTTTCAGGGCCGTCGGAAGCATGCACCACATTGCGCATCATATCGGTGCCGAGGTCGCCACGGATCGTTCCCTTGGGTGCTTCTTGCGAATTGGTAGGTCCGAGGAGATCACGCACCTTGGCGATAACGTCTTCGCCACTTAGAATCATGGGCATCACCGTGCGACTGCTCATGAAAGCTTCGATCTGGGGGAAGAAAGGTTGGTCGGCTACATGTGCATAGTGCTCACGTAGGATCGCACCATCAAGCTGCGTGATTTTCGAAGCGACGATTTCGAAACCAGCCTTTTCAAAGCGAGAGATAACTTCCCCTGCGACACGGTTTGTCATGCAGTCAGGTTTAAGAATAATAAGTGTTTCTTCCATAGGGCTATAAATAAATGTGATTGGAGATGTCGTAGAAATTAGCCAAAGACAAGCCCAAATCAATCGGCCAAGTATGCTTACTGAGGTTCCACTAAAACAAAAAATGTAATATCAGGTGCAAGCTGACACAGGCTGCCAATCCAGCCGCTAAATCATCAATCGCACAGCCCAATCCACCCGGTAGGTTCTGCAGGCGCGCGATGCCAAAGGGCTTTAAAATATCGAATACGCGAAAGAGCGCAAAGCCAGCCAACAAGACAGGCCAGCCACCATGCTCTGCGATCAATCCTGCCTGCCCACCCATTCCGATAAACACAAGCGGCACTGCCACCACCTCATCGAGCACGATCATTCCTGGATCACGCATTTGCAGACGTTTTTCCGCCGCATCGCAGATGGCAACCGATAGGTAGGCACTCAGCGCAGCTAAAAAGATAAAACCAATCGGCGTAGCGTGATGAAAAAAGACGGCATAGAAAGCCAAGCCAACCACGCTTCCCCAAGTACCTGGGGCCTTCTTAATCCGCCCGACTGGACCGATTGTGGCAAGATTCACCACAAGCGGCGTCGACAATGCGCGCGTCCAAAAAACGTAACGATCAATCGAGCTCACTGCTTACCCTCATTCCTTCCGGTGAAAATCGACCAGTATTTGACCATGTATTGCGCACCCGAAGAAACCGTCAGCAAGGTGGCAATGACGAAAAAGCTCAAACCACCCCAATGGAGCACATCACCGACAATTAGAGGTAATCGCTCAGAAAAGTCCGCACGCACCGCGACCGCCGAGAGCAGTAGAATTGCCGCGACCATTTGAGAGACAGTCTTATGCTTGCCCGACTTCTCAGCAGCCAGAACAACGCCGTCACTGGCCGCGACTAGTCGAAGGCCAGTAATCAGAAACTCACGACTCAGAATTAGTAGGAGCAGCGGTAAGGTCCACTCAGGCAAGATACCAATGACCAATAATGAGATGAACAGCCCGACCATAAAGACCTTGTCCGTCAACGCATCCATCAGCTTACCAAAATTAGAAACTAGCCCTTGTTTACGTGCATAATAGCCATCTGCCCAATCTGTGAGTGCTCCGATAATAAACAAGACGAAGGCCAAGCTACTCGCCCCCGAGAAAGGCAGGTAGAGAAAACCCACCACCCCAAAGAGAATCGGGATGCGAGAGAGCGTCAGTAAATTTGGTAAATTCACAACACACAGAGTGTCCAAGTTGCGAGAACTCGGCTAGCTCAAAATTCCTAAGTTTACGGGGTCTTCTGAGTGACAGAAAATCCAGAAGTTTGTGCTAATCTTTAGCCGAGCACTTTACGCAGAAACAACTCGCGATGAATTGGACTGGCACCGTGCTTAATCAGCGCCGCACGATGAGCGGCGGTGCCGTATCCCTTGTGCTGGGCGAAACCATACTCGGGATACTTATCAGCAAGTCGCAACATCTCACGATCGCGAGTGACCTTCGCGGCGATACTAGCCATCGCAATGGAGAGCGATTTTCCATCGCCTTTGATCACACCCTCGTGGGCATATGGGAAGGGTTTCAAAGGGCGACCATCAACAATGACCTTCACCTCAGAAACTGCCTGAAAGAGCGGGTCAGTGGCAGCCATCTGAGGTAGCGACCATTCATCCTTCTGCTGCGCCAATTGCTCGATGGCGCGCTGCATGGCCAAACGAGTCGCCCCAAGGATGTTGTACTGAGCGATCTCGGCGACTGATCCGGATGCCACGGCGAAGTCGATCAAACCCTCAGCTCGGAGCGATTCCAGCACTGTGAACTGAGACTCACGCGATTCGGCGGACAATTGCTTGGAGTCGTTGATGAGCGCGCTTTGCGCAAGCGCATCGGGTGACTCGAAAAGCTTTTGGCACAAAATGCAGGCGCCGGCCACGACGGGACCGGCTAGGCAGCCACGTCCAGCTTCATCGATTCCAATGAGTCTGGAGTAGTCCGAAAGCCAATCACGATCGTATGCTTGCAATGAGTTCACGCCCTACTCTGCCAGTGGATGGTTGAGTGATTCTAATACGCCCTTCACCCCGCAAGAGGTGAAGGTTTAAAATAGATTGAAGATCGACGCGGCTTAGGCCAGATCGAAGCGATCGAGTTCCATCACCTTCGTCCAAGCTGCGACGAAGTCTTTAGTGAACTTCACTTCTGCTCCTTCGCAGGCATAAACTTCGGAGATGGCACGTAGCTCAGAGTTGGAACCGAAGATCAAGTCGACGCGGGTACCCTGTCCACTTCAGTTCGCCCGTCTTGCGGTCACTGCCCTCGAAGAGATTATCGGCATGCGATGTGGCCTTCCATGTGGTGCCCATATCGATCAAGTTGCTAAAGAAATCGTTGGTCAAAAGTCCGGGACGATCCGTAAACACACCGTATTCTGAACCATCGAAGTTCGTATTAAGCGCGCGAAGACCACCGACTAGGACGGTCATTTCTGGAGCAGTCAGCGTGAGCAAGTGTGCTTTATCGACCAGCATCTCTTCCGCGGAGACTGTATATTGTGTCTTCGCGTAGTTACGGAAGCCGTCGGCTTCTGGCTCAAGCGCCGCAAAAGACTCAACGTCCGTCTGCTCAAGTGTGGCGTCGGCACGGCCTGGCGTGAAGGGCACTTCGATATCGCTGCCAGCATCTTTAGCCGCTTTTTCGATGGCGGCAGAGCCAGCGAGCACGATCAGGTCAGCGAGAGAAACTTGCTTGGATCCAGAATCTGCATTAAAGGATTTTTGGATGCCTTCGAGCACAGTCGAGCACTTTAGCCAGCTGTGTTGGGTTGTTGCTCTCCCAATATTTCTGGGGCGCCAAACGGATGCGAGAGCCGTTGGCACCACCGCGCATGTCAGAGCCACGAAAAGTGGAGGCAGATGCCCACGCCACCGAAACCAATTCAGAAACTGAGAGCCCCGAATCTAAGATTTTTGCCTTCAGAGCGGCCACATCAGAAGCGTCCACTAAGTCGTGATCAACCGCAGGGATCGGATCTTGCCAGATCAGCTCTTCACTAGGCACATCACTTCCCACGTAGCGAGCGATTGGCCCCATGTCGCGGTGCGTTAGCTTGAACCATGCCCGAGCAAAAGCGTCAGCAAACTCTTCGGGATTTTCGTGGAAACGCTTGGAAATCTTCGCGTAGGCGGGGTCTTCACGGAGCGAAAGGTCAGTCGTCAGCATCGTAGGCTGAATCTTCTTATCCTTATTCTGCGCCATCGGCACGGTGCCGGCACCGCCATTGTCCTTTGGCTTCCACTGGTGTGCACCTGCGGGACTCTTCGTAAGTTCCCATTCGTAGCCGAAAAGATTGTTGAAATAGCCGTTACTCCACTTCGTCGGCGTGCTTGTCCAAGTAACTTCGAGGCCACTGGTGATCGTGTCGTCACCATGGCCAGTTCCATAGCTGTTTTTCCAACCTTGGCTTTGCTCTTCAATACCAGCGCCAGCGGGCTCCGGTCCGACGTATTTGTCGGGGTCGGCTGCGCCGTGAGTTTTACCAAAAGTGTGTCCACCCGCGATGAGGGCAACAGTCTCTTCGTCGTTCATCGCCATGCGGGCAAAAGTCTCCCGAATGTCGTGCGCAGCCGCAATAGGGTCCGGATTCCCGTTGGGGCCTTCAGGATTGACGTAGATCAGACCCATTTGCACGGCAGCGAGTGGATACTCTAGTTCGCGATTGCCAGAGTAGCGCTTGTCGTCGAGCCATTCGGTTTCCTTGCCCCAGTAAATGTCTTCTTCTGTTTCCCAGATGTCCTCGCGTCCACCAGAGAAGCCGAAGGTTTTGAACTCCATCGATTCGAGAGCGACATTGCCGGCAAGAATCATGAGGTCTGCCCATGAAAGTTTATTCCCATATTTCTTCTTCACCGGCCAGAGGAGCAGGCGCGCCTTGTCGAGGTTACCATTATCCGGCCAGCTATTAAGCGGCGCAAAACGCTGTGCGCCCGTGCCTGCACCGCCGCGACCGTCGGCAATGCGATAAGTCCCTGCACTGTGCCAGGCCATACGAATAAAGAAGGGACCATAGTGCCCGAAGTCGGCCGGCCACCAGTCCTGCGAGTCGGTCATCAACTCGGTCAGGTCTTTTTTGACCGTCTCCAGATCGAGGCTCTTGAAGGCTTCAACATAGTCAAAGCCATCATCCATGGGATTGGAACGCGAGGTGTGCTGGCGAAGAATATTGAGCGGAAGCTGATTCGGCCACCAATCGCGGTTGGACGTGCCGCCGCCTGCAGCAGTCGCTCGTTGCATGGATCCGTTCAAGAAGGGGCACTTACTCTCACCGTCAGAAGAGCTCTGAGCTTCATGCGTGTCGGAGGTTTTAGTCTCTCCAGAATTTGTATCGTGCGGATTTTCCATAGTATATTTGAGTGTATAAAAGTTATGTCTATTAGTAATAATAGCAAAAGTGTAGAGATAGACCGAGGTCGAGTTTTTACAAGCCGAGAAGCGATAAAATCCTCATGGAATTCAATACTTATACCAGCTCGGCTTGGCGGGTGGCTCCAGCCCCTGCGCTTCGTAAGCAGTCTTGAAGTGCATCTTGGCAAAGCCCTTCAAACCGTCGGCGCCCTTTTCCTCAAAAATCTTCTTGGCCTGCGCAAGCACTCGATCGCTGGCCCCTTTGACCAAGGTCTCACCTAACTCGTCAGAGAGCCGCTTCATCTCGCGCACATAGATGGCACGGGCGATAATCGAAGCCGCCGCCACGACAGGATCTGACTCGGCCTTCGTTCGGCTAACGAGCTTGAAATCTTTGCGGTCTTTAACGTAAGCATCGACCAGCTTTTGTTTGGTGAATTGATCGAGTAAGCCCCATGGAGCGGCGCGCTGATCGAGCGCTTGGTTGAGTGACTTGCCGTGATACCACGCAAGTAGCTTATTCAAATTACGATCAAACTTGTTATAGAGTTCATTGTATTTAGGCATCCGCGCAAAAGCAGTCTGGATGACGACGCCCTTTGTTTTGCGAATTTCTTGATCGAGCTTTAGGATGCTACCATCGGTCAGCTTCTTACTATCGGCCACCCCGAGTTCGAGCCACTGGCGCACCATGTCACCATCCGCCACAACACAAGCTGTGACCAAGGGACCAAAAAGATCGCCTTTCCCGCTTTCGTCGGCACCTGCGTGGAGTGTGAACCATTCCGGGTTGTGTACCTCTTCATAGCCGAGGAGCGCTTCGCCCGTGATCTCGGCTTCAAGAATATCGCGGACAAACTCTTCCATATTTTTGCCAGATACGACCAGCTTGCCACTCTGGTAGCCAACCACATTGACCTTCTCACCCTTAAACGCAAAGAGCGAGTAAGCGACATCATAGGGGAACCAGGCACCGCCCACACTTTTCTCTTCCAACAAATCAGCGAGCTGATCCATCTTCTCCTCATCAAGCTTGATGGTATACATCACCTTCTTTTTAGGACCTTCGTCCTCGGTGGGCTTGGATTTCTTTTTCGGCATCTGAAATATATTTGATCTCAAAAACATAGGATTGGGCGCTTGGAATCAAGTCACGAACTCGAAACTTGCCATTTTACCGCCCGAGCTGATCCTCAAGAATATGTCTAAACGATACGTAGTCATCATGGCAGGGGGCCGAGGCGAACGCTTTTGGCCAGAGAGCCGCACTGCCCGCCCCAAGCAACTGCTCCCGATAGTTGGCGAAAAGGCAATGCTCGCGCAAACAATCGACCGCCTGGCAGACCTAGTGCCCGCAGAGGACGTATTTGTCATCACGAACACGGAGCAACGCGATGCCGTGCTGGAAGTCTGCCCCGAGCTCGACCCTAATAAAGTTATCGGCGAACCCGTCGGGCGCGATACCGCAGCCGCCGTCGGCTTAGCCACCGTACTAGTTCGCCGCGAAGATCCCGAGGCTGTCTTTGCCATGCTGCCCGCAGATGCCGTGATCCACGACGCAGCAGGCCTATGCGCCACCCTCGAAAGCGCCTTCGCCGCAGCTGAAGCCGATCCCGTGCTCGCCACGATCGGCATCACTGCCAGCTCCCCGGCGACAGGCTATGGCTACATCCAGCAAGGCAATACTCGTGGCGATTCTGCAGGCCAAGCCGTCTACCAAGTTAAACGCTTCGTCGAAAAGCCCGACCTCGCCACCGCGCAAAGCTACCTCGATGCGGGGGACTATTTCTGGAACGCTGGCATGTTCATCTGGTCGGTCTCAGCCATCGTAGCCGAACTCGAGAAAAGCACCCCCACCCTCTGGCAAGCCCTGCAAGCCATCGATCAAGGTCTCGAAGCGGGGCAAGGCATCGACGCAGTCCTCGCGCAACATTACCCAAAGCTAGAAAAAATCTCAGTCGACTACGCGATTATAGAAAAGGCAGATAACGTCGTTATGGTCGAATCTGGCTTTGATTGGGACGACGTCGGCGAATGGCCCGCGGTCTCTCGACATTATCCCTCCGACGAAGCGGGTAATGTCGTCCGCGGCTCCGCAGAACTGGCCGACTCAAGTGGTAACATCGTCTACTCCCGCGATGAAAAGCACCTCGTCGCCCTACTCGGCGTGCAAGACTTGATTGTAGTCAGAACCGAAGACGCCACCCTTGTCTGCCACAAAGATAAAGCTCAAGAAATCAAAGACCTAGTCAAAAAGATCGGCGCGAAAGCAAGCTACAAGCATCTGACATAACTCTTTAAAATGAACTATCTAGGCATCGATTGGGGAGAGAAACGCATTGGCCTAGCCTTCGCAGACGATGTCGGTATCGCCATGCCCCTCCCTGCCGCGGTTGCTGCCTCCAAAAAAGAGCGCATGCGCCACATCGAAACGATGCTCACCCAGCGTAAAGCGCAAGAGCTAGTCGTCGGCTACCCACTCAATATGAACGGCACCGTCGGCTTCAAGGCAAGGGAGGTCGATGAATTTATTGCCGAACTAGAAAAGCGATTCCGCCTGCCCATCCACCGCATCGACGAGCGCCTTTCCAGTCATTCAGTCGAGCAGGGCCTGAAAGGGCAAAAGAAGAAACCCAGCCGCCAAAGTGGCGAGATCGACTCGCGCGCCGCCGCGCTAATTTTACAAGATTTCATCGAAGAACGAAACCTGAATTCCTAGCTTGACCACTAGGACAAGATTTCGACATCTTCCACAGCTTATCTATCGCGGGTATAGTTTAGAGGTAAAACATCTGCCTTCCACGCAGAGGTCGTCGGTTCGATTCCGTCTACCCGCACCATTACGCTAGATCAAGTTCAAAGGAGAGGTGACAGAGTGGCCGATTGTGCATCCCTGGAAAGGATGTGTGGGGGTAACTCCACCGAGGGTTCGAATCCCTCCCTCTCCGCCACTTTAGATACCCCGTCCTTGCACAAGGATTCTAACCTAGGAGTCCCTACAAGCCCTTTGCGTTTCTATTTAAGGGGAGAGTAAAGGGGTATGGTTAGGTGAGCGTAGGGAGGATAATGAGTGCGATTCTTTGTTGTAACTGCAGATCTAGGTAATCTAAAGTCATCTACTATGAAAATATTGTCTGCCTTATTTCTACCCTTCTTGATATTTTGTTCCCCATTAAGCTCTCAAGACTTTTTAAGCATTCACATAAGCGATGTCGCTTCGAATACTAAGGAGGTAAGAACAAATATTGATTTGAGCCATCAAGATGTTGATTCCGTACAGTCAGAATTGAAGATTGCTACAATATTGATGGCTGCCGACTTAGATTATTTTCTTACTATAGATAAATCAACGCCTTACCATTATTCTAATAATGTTAATTTAAAACGGTTTAATGTTTCAACAAATGAAGCGTTTGTCGTTATTTCAGGTACTGGAGTTATTGATGGGAAATATATAATAGACGAGTATTGGGGAGAACTGGATCTATCATCTCAGAGTAATTGGGGACGAATTTCTATTGGCGGGTCAATTAATGTTCCTTTCCAAGGCTTAGATCATCAATTAAGACTGAGTAGTCCGCATTTAGAAACTAGTTCAAATATTTTCAACACACCTCTCCAGAGTATAGATTTTAGCGGATTTACTCCATTTACTAGTTACGACGTAGGTAATATTAGAACGCACAACTCTATAGCTGAAGTAAAAAGGAACTTCTACTCTGACAGCTATTTCCAAATTGGATCTTTTGCTTCTGCCCAGGCTGCTATTAATTCCTATACTATAGATAGTGACCTTTTAGATAGTGATGGAGACGGTTATGCAGTATGGAGAGATGACGATGACAATAATCCCAGCATAACTCAGGCTAATGCTATTTATACGCTCTCCTCTGCGCTTACTGAAATTGCTTCATTGGAATCTCAAAAAAGTTCCCTGATTGCAGAAAGAGACGCACGACCTACACAAGCTTCTTACGATACAGTAGTAGCAGAAAGGGATGCTATGCCTACACAAGCTTCATATGATGCAATGGTAGCTGAGCGAGATGCCAAAACAGAGCAATTTTCCACGCTAGATTCTAGAGTTAATGAAATTCTACCTAAAGAAGTTCCTGACCCTCCTCAATTAGACTTAGATTCATTTAATCAATTATTTGATCAGGGTAAACAGATGATTGAAGAGTCTAAAAATTATGCAACGAATGACTACAATTACGTTGATTACAAAATAGGTAGGGTTGAAGGTTTTATTGCTAATGGCCCCATTGAGGATATCGGAGATGAACTTGATGATATTATTGATGAATTAGATTTATCTCCTCTAACTTATAGTGGTCATTATAATTTTGGCCCAGTAAAAGAAAAATTTGAACAAGCTAAGAATGTCTATCAATCTGGTAACATAGATTCATTTAATCAATTATTTGATCAGGGTAAACAGATGATTGAAGAGTCTAAAAATTATGCAACGAATGACTACAATTACGTTGATTACAAAATAGGTAGGGTTGAAGGTTTTATTGCTAATGGCCCCATTGAGGATATCGGAGATGAACTTGATGATATTATTGATGAATTAGATTTATCTCCTCTAACTTATAGTGGTCATTATAATTTTATCCCAGTTAAAGAAAAATTTGAACAAGCTGAATCAGATTTTGCTCTTCAAATGGGGATCCAAAATGCTTACGATCCTACACCATTTTTTACTGCAACATTAGAAGAACATATTACTAATCTTAATTCAGATATAACTACTGCACGACAAGAAAGAGATGCTAAATTGTCTTTAGAAGAGATAGTAGACCTCAGAGCTGGCTCCAGTATGGTTGCAATATCAAACGGGCAAGCTACTCTATCTATGGATGTAGAGGAAAGCTCTGACCTAGGTATTTGGACGACTGGAGGAACCGCAAGTGTTCAGATGAATGTTCAGCCTGGTGAAGATAAGAAATTCTTCCGCTTCAAGATGACCGAGTAATTTTTCTAAGGCACTTGATGTATAAATACATCAGCAAGAAGGAAGGGTATGATTCAAAAACTAAAAACGATAGTCATTACCTTCTTTTGTATCGGAAAGATAGTATTGCTTTACGGGGATATTGGTAACAATTCACTTATCATTCCGCGACTTGATGACGGCTACAATAAACCCCTGATCGATCGATCCGGCTATACTCTTGTGGCAGAGCTTTCTGATGAATTTGACGGCACTAAGTTGAATTTAAACAAGTGGCGTCCCCACATGAAAAATTGGAAAGGTCGAGGGGCAGAATTTACTCCAAGCAATGTGAGCGTTAAAGATGGCTGCCTACAGCTAAAGTCGAGCATCAAGGACGAACAGTTCCTTGAAGAGGTGTACTCCACCATCGATTACGCCCTAACTGGTCATCAAAGAAAGATTGATATTAATACATGGTCACCCGCTGATTATGGTGAAAAATGGGATGCGAAGAAGCTTTCTTCTCAGCCTTTCTATAACAACTTGCAAGATTTGGGCCTCAAAGCCATCGGAGCTGCTGCCGTGGAGTCACGAAACGAAATAGCCAGCGCAGGGTATTATGAGGCTAGAATTAAAATCTCTGAAATTGCGCTTAGCTCTTCTTTTTGGCTGATAGGAGGGGGAACTGAGTTTGACATTACTGAAAGTATGGGAGCACACACACTGTCTATAAAAAGTGATTGGCTTGCTCGTACTCCCTATGAAATAGGATCTGCTATACATTACCACAACCCTCCTCCAAAGACTCCAGAATTTGAAAAAATGAAGTATCTGGCTCCCAAGAAACTAACCGAAGAGTTCTTTATCCTTGGATTTTTATGGGGTGAAACGGAGACAAAAATCTTCTACAACGACCAAGAGATCTATGGCCATGATTTAAGTAGCATACCAGAAATCGATCCTAAGATATTTTCTTCACTGAAACGCATGATTTTCGACCGTGAAGTTCTTTGGGGACCTTGGAAGGGGTGGCCAACAAAGACCCAGTTGACCAATCCAGAAATAAATACCTTCTACATAGACTGGGTCCGGGTATGGGAACCTAACTAAAGTTGGAGTAGATCCTTTAATCAAGTGGATCAACTGATTCGCCTCGGATCATACGCCACAGGCGATCAAAACCCCGTTGTGAGGGGTCCCGGAAAGTATTCCATCGATACATGATCTTCTGGAGTCGCTGGATTCATACGGATACCCCAGAGCGGCTTGATCGAATCAGGGAACATTGCGTAGCGTAAGTCTCCGACCACATTTACCTCATCTGAATAGCGATAGAGGTAGCCTTGGGAAAAGAATCGAAATCGTTCGATATCATAGGCCAAGACTGAATCTTCGGGCGCTATCATCTGAGCCGACGCTTCGCTGAAGGCATGGACGATGCTTCCTGGGTATTGCTTCGGCTCTGAAAAGGGCGTGGTCCGCACGGCATCGACGTAATACTGATCGCCGGCACGATAAACGATACGCCAAAGCAAAATGTTGGCCAAGGACGGACGCACTGACAGCTCTTCGGGCCTGTGGTCTCGCTCTTCCGCAATCTGCGCTGCGATCTGTGTCGCCTGCCCTCTTTGGTAGATGCCTAAACTTAGATAAATCAGACATAGCGCGACTGCGAATTGCGCAAAGCGCGGCCGTCGAAAAATAAAGGCGATCACGGTGAGCAAAACGAGTGGCAAGGTGAAGATCGGATCAATGATCGAGATAATGTCCCAAGACTCGCGGTGATGGCTGATCGGCCAATAGAGTAATGTGCCATAGCTCGTGCAGGCATCGATCAGCCCATGGGTGATTGCGCCCATCATGCCAAACAGTGCCAAACGTCGATACGGGTAATGTTTCCAAAAAAAGAGCCCCTTAAATAATGCCGCTACGAGCAGGCCGATTAGGGGCGCAATGAGCAGGGCGTGGGTAAAGTGGCGATGATATTGTAGTGACAGTAGCGGATCAGTCTCAGAGCGGATGAGCACATCCAAATCTGGCGCGGCCCCCGCCAGAGCTCCGAGCAAGAGTGCATGCCTCGTCTCTGCTTTACGGCATACGATGGCTGCGGCTGCCGCGCCGATGCTCGCTTGAGTTAATGGATCCACTCCTCGAAACTGTCAGTGGATACGACTTCTGCAAGCCGAAGCGGCCTCTTCTTCTGGGGTGACCTCTACTGAACGGAGTAAAGGCACGGCCTTTTTATCCTTTCAATAAAGGTCCAAGGAGAGTCATATCTAGTGCTCATGATTTGGTTCTACCGACTGCTTTATTTACCAGGGCTTCTGATCGCGCTCCCCTACTACATTCTTCGGATGTGGCGTCGCGGCGGCTATGCGAAGAGCTTCCAGCATCGCTTTGGTCGGTTCCATCGCTTAGAGCCAGTCGCGGCGGGAAAAAAGCGCATTTGGTTGCAAGCGGTCAGTGTGGGTGAGGTGCTCGCGATTGGTCCACTCATCGATGCCCTGCAAAAAGATCCAAATGTCGAGATCGTGCTGACGACGACGACCAGCACTGGCTACTCGGAAGCGCGAAAACGTTACGCGGAAACCGTCAAGAGTATCGGCATCTTCCCTCTCGATTTTTGGCTTTTTAGCCGCACTACTTGGAATCGTATCCAGCCCAGTGCGGTCATACTTACTGAGAGTGAACTCTGGCCAGAACACTTACACCAAGCCAGAAAACGAAAAATACCCGCCCACCTAATTAACGCACGGATCTCCGACACCAGCTTTAGGCGCTACCAGCAAGTCCCCACTCTGGCTCGGCGCATGCTGAAAAAGTTTCGTGGCATCTACGCAGCAAGTGAACTCGACCACGCTCGTCTGCTTGAACTTGGCTGCCCGGCCGAGCGCATACACTCGACTGGCAGTATCAAGTTCGATGTGGCGATCGGCGAGCGCTGCACCGAGGAAGCGCGAACTACCCTCAGAGAGGATCTCGGATTTTCGGCTGGAGATAAAAAGTTTTTATTCTGCTAGGTTCATCAACTTGGGCGGGCGAAGAGATCGCACTCTTGGATGCACAACGCGCGGTCATTGCTGCGGGTATCGATTGCCGATTACTGCTTGTGCCTCGCCATGCGGAACGTGCACCCGAACTCCTCCAACTACTCAAAGCGCAGGACCTACCGTGGTATCAGCGTTCCACAGGGGGTGAAGTGCCCGAAAATTTAAGTATCCATCTCGCGGATACGACTGGCGAGTTAGCGTATCTTTCGCAGACGGCTGATCTCGCATTCATCGGTAAGAGCCTTGCTCCCAACGAAGGCGGTCAAACACCGATTGAAGCGGCTGGGCTCGGCGTCCCAGTCTTGATGGGATCGAACATGAATAACTTTAGAGATGTCGCTAAGTCACTCATCCGCGCGGGTGCAGCTATAACTGTCGAGCATGCCGACGAGCTGAAGTCTGAAGTGCTCAAGCTGGCGAAGGATCCATCATCTCGAGTTAGCATGCAGCAAGCGGGACTAGAATGGCATAAGCGTAACCGCGGCAGTAGCCAGCGGATTGCTGAGCAGATCCTGAAGAGTCTTTAGAGCACTGATGGCAATCAGTGTTTCCGTGCCCTATTTACCATTGGTAGGTTTAGGAGTCGGAGGCGACTTGAGCTTACGCGCTTCTAGATCCCAGCGCGAAGCAATGACGGGCTCATTTTGGGCAGCTGCAATGCGTGCGCCGCCTTCATAAAGTGAGATTTTTAACTGCTTATCTAGGTCGCGTTCTTCGAGTAAGTTTTTATAAATATTAAAGGCCATCTCACCCTCATCAAGTTTGTGGAGAAAGTTGGCGATTTTCTGCACGAGAACGAAATCGTCTGGCGAGAACCTGGTTATAAAGCGGATAATCTTCAAAACTTCGACTGCTTCGCGGTTCTTAGACTCGCCTGCGTAAAGCTGTGCAAGTCGATAAGCCAAGGCGAGTGAAGGCTGTGATATGAACTTAGATCGGGCATACGCGATCGCTGACTCGCTACCCTCCTCCGCAAGCATGCGATTGATTTCACGGATACTCGCGTAGGCGGTGAAGGTCGACCCTTCGGAAGATTTCAATTGCTCAGCTAGACTCACTTTGAAGGGACGATAGAGCGGATCACCGATCGCCACGCTTTGCCAGCTAAGTGAAGGCGTACTCAAGGCAACGGCCTCACCAAAGTTGCCCCCACTCATCAGGTGAGCCAACAAGACTTGCGGGCGGTGCGTGTACTCGAGGTAAGGTTCGTAGACATTACCCACAGTCGCGCAGTAACCTTGGGCAACGAATGCACCAAGCCAAGTCTTAGTGCTGCGCACAGAGGTCCCCGAGAAGCTGTGTAGGTGAAAGCCGATAGCACCGGGCGGCACCGGCCAGCGTGGCGAACGCCACTGCGCCTGAGCATGCGGGCGATACCAGCCCATGTAGATCGCTGGCGCATCGAGTCGATCGCGGTGATTCATGGCGCGCTTGCTCGTCTCGTAATCAATATCAAAAAATGCCGCTTCGGCAATGGCACCAGCCGCACGAATCCACTCGTCCCCTTTTGCATGAGGACCACCTGTATCTATATAGGCACGCCCCATGAGCCCGATTTCCTCGGCTTTAAGTGTGCGGTCGATTAGATTCATCACATTTGCCTTGGTCGGCCCATCCAAGCGGGTAACACGGAGTAAGCGGTTCGCATCGGTCGACGATATACTACTTTTTTCAAAGTATGGATTCGGGACTAGCGCCGTCATCGAGGTCTGAGGGGGCGCGAGAAGGAGCGCAATTTCCCCATCGACCGAGCCGTTGTTGACCCGGAACTGTGCGGACAAATTTGCGGTGCTCTCCTCAAGCAGCAGCGGATCGTTGGCAATGCGCAGAGGCACGCCTTTGATCAAAACGACGAATGGAATGTTGTGGATCGAAACGGAAAGACGCTCCCGTCCATAGGCGTCTTTTGAGCGATCTTTAACACCTTTGACCCATTCATTTTCGATCAAAGCATTGAGCAATGGGTTGGCCACAGTCTTCGCATACTCTGCGATGGTAATGGTCTCTTTGATAGGCGCACTGAGCTGCACGATGCGTGATTCGGGGATACCGCGCTGACGGGCGTAGTGTTGACCTATGGACAGCGAGTCAGGATCGTTTCGATTGACGACGATGACCATCTCCTTAGCCAATGCTGCGTTGGTCTGAGCTGGTAGGCTAATGGCGAAGTTGACGAGTAAAAGCGCATAAGCCGTACCGGTCAGGCAAACGGACCACCCTTCCTTTAGGAAGAAAAAGAGCTCTCTGGAATATCTATTAAAATTAAACATACACTACGGGATCCGTTGTAGGCGTTTATGGTATTGTATAATGCCATCGTAGAGGCTTTGGGCAAGCGATTGTCGAAAGGTAGCGGAACGCACCTTATGTGCCGTCTCAGGATTGGAAACGAATCCGAGTTCTAGTAACACTCCAGGGCAGTCCAGATGTTTGAGCACTAGAAAACGAGCCCGCTTTAGTCCGCGATCGGTGCCGCCCATAGTCTGCACCAGTGAGCGCTGCACATGGTAGCCGAGCAGTGTATTCCACGGATCTTGATCATTACCATCGTAACGACGGCTATCACCACGCCCAGGCTCAGAATATTTCGAAGAGGCCTGATACTGCGGCGTGAGTGCAAAAGTTTCATAGCCCTCCGCAGTGGTTCGAGCGGCGGCGTTAAAGTGAATACTAATAAAGAGGTCGCCCTTCGCCCGATTGGCAATCTGCGGCCGGCGTTCAAGTGGTATAAAGACATCGCTATCACGAGTCATGACAACCTCGTAGCCTTTGCGTTCTAACATGAATTTGAGTCGTCGGGACACATCGAGCGTGAGGTCCTTTTCGTGGAGTCGGTAAGCATCGTTCTTTGCACCGCCATCTCTGCCTCCATGCCCCGCGTCAATGATGATACGTCGAAGTGCAGGCTTTTCAGGAAATGCCTGCGGCGTGAGGATGGGCTGAAGGACGTGTTGGTAGTCTGCCTTAGCCATGTAAAGCCGACTGCTCGACTCAATCGTTGGAAAGCCTAGGTAGATAGGTATGCTATTTAAATAAAGGACGCGCTTGCCCTTACCGATATCAATATTTGTCCACTGGCTACGGAGACGAAAGGTCTTATTGCCACTCAACCAATACGCCTTCATTCCGAGTCGTCCACCTGCGGTCGCTAGATCGATATAGCTGCGCCCGTCGTGCTGAATTTCCACACGCTGAGCGGTAGTCATTGATGGAGTGATTACCAGAAGCACCCAATGAGTATCAGTCTCTTAGATGCAAAAAAACACTTTTGACCTTGTAAGTCGGATCGCGGACCAGCGAGATCGCATCCCTCAATTTCACCAGAGCCTAAAAGAAAATGAAAGGGAAAGTTCTTCTGAGACAAGCACCTGCACAGTCGTACTAGCGAATTGAGTGAGTAAAATAATTTGAATCGGATAAGACTTCGCTGAAGTGCCCCGACCCACATAACTCAAGCTTTCAAACCCAGGATAAAACTAGGGCTGGGCCTCTTCCTTTTCGTGCTCTTCGACATCCTCGACATCTTCGACATCCTCAAAATCTTCTTCTTCGTGATCCTCATGATCCTCCAGTTGATGATCGGGCTTGTTGAATTTCAAAACGCGCTTCGCCTCAGGAAGGGGGGAAAGTATCTGGGTGACCTGACGGCCCACAAGTCTTGGATCAGAATCAGCAGAAGCAACGCCTTCGAGTTCCTTCGCGGCCAGTTTCACACGCTCAAAACCGAGTTGGCGGTGCTCGTTTTCGCGACCCCGGAATTGAAGCGTAAGCTTTACCTTATTTCCATGGTCGAGAAAACCTTCTGCACGGCGCAGCTTGGTCACAAAGTCGTGCTCACCAATACCGACACGGAATTTGACTTCCTTTAACTTGGTGGTGGCCTGCTTCGTCTCCTTAGCTTTCTTGCTCTCTTCGTAAAGATACTTGCCAAAGTCTAGGATACGGCAGACCGGTGGACGCGCTGAGGGAGACAGTTCAATCAAATCAAGCCCTACCTTTTTCGCTAGTTCGAGCGCCTTGCGAGGCGGCATCACACCGAGATTAGTTCCCTCGGGGCCTATCACGCGGACTTCTACTGCGCGAATGCGATCATTTCTTCTAAGGCCTTTAGGGCCACGGTTACGGTTCTGGTATTTGCCGCGAGAGTTCGGGTATTTTGGCATGAATTGGTTATGAGTAATATCTACGAAGTGAACTACTGTTTAAGCCATCGTAACTGTGTTTCAACCCTAAATACTGAAGCTTTCGCCGCAACTGCAGCTCGACTTGGCGTTTGGGTTGCTGAACTTAAAGCCACCACCCACCATTTTGTCGGAATAGTCGAGGTGTGTGCCCCGCAGGTAAAGGGCGCTCTTGGTATCGACCAAAATCTGGGCACCCGACGAGCGCACTAAGATGTCACCCCGCTTCGGATCACCGACAAACTTCATTTTGTAGCTCAGACCATTACACCCGCCGCCAGTAATTTTGACCCGCAAGTAATCTCCCTTTTCCTCACGCTCGACCAGCGAGGACAGCTTCGTGCCGGCTGCAGCTGAAACCAAAACCAGCTTTTCATTACCTAAGCGCACGCCTTCGGGTGCTTCGAGAGTATTAACCATTGCAGTTAGATCGGTATCTAAAACAGAGAGCGCGTCAAGCAGGGGTGTCTTGAATTGTTAACTCGCGCGCCACTTTGAGCGCAGCGGCAAAGCTTGCAGGATTGGCTTTACCCTGCCCCGCTAGATCGAATGCAGTGCCATGATCTGGACTGGTGCGCACGTAGGGCAAACCGAGCGTGAGGTTCACCGCGGAGTCGAACTCGAGCGTCTTGACAGCCGCGAGCGCTTGATCGTGGTAGGCGGCCACCACCACGTCGAAGTCGCCTTGGCGTTGACGGTGAAAGACGGTGTCTCCCGGTAAACATGGAGACAAACCTGGAATTTTCTCGCGCAGACGGTCGAGCGCAGGATCGAGCACTTCGAGTTCTTCTTTACCCAAAATACCGCCTTCCCCTGCGTGCGGATTGATTCCACAGACGCCGATGCGTGGTGCCTCCACTCCTAGTTGCACAGCGAGATGATACGCACGGTGGACTGCTTTCTCGAGAGTGACTGCATCCAGTGACTCAGCAACCTCGCGTAGTGGAATATGCCAAGTTGCCAGAACGACACGTAGTTCTTCTCCGATAAAGGCCATCGTAGGATCGCCACCCCAAGCTTTCGCAAAAAATTCGGTCTGCCCCGGAAAGTTGAAGCCCACTTGTTGCAGCCAATGCTTACTCACAGGCCCCGTCACGACACCTCTGAATCGACCTTCGCGACAGCCTGCTGCCGCACACTCCATTGCCTCTAGAGCGAGGCGAGCCCCCTCAGTAGAAGGGGCGCCTGACTGGGGTATGTAATCCGGATTACCGACTGCTTCATAATTCAATCCATAAAGCTTGCTGACTGAAGACGCCCACTGCTCCGGACCAATCAGAAGGCAATCGTCAGCGCACAGTGAATCCTCGCGCAGAACTGACTCGATCACCTCAGGGCCGACTCCTGCAGGATCGCCACATGTAATGGCCAGAGGTAGACTGGAGTTCAATTTAATCACGCGTCGATTGGATAAAGCCTCGCTTGCCAGTCTCGAAAAATTTGAGGAAATGGGCGCCCGGAGCCGTCGAGCCAAACTCATGTTCGCGAGCAGCCGCGTCGGCTTTCTTTTTCAAATTCCCTCCCCCAAAAAAGACCGCCCGGTAGCAGCGCTTGAGGTCTTTAATCTCGCACGGTTCAAACTGACCACGCCGCAAGCCGACCAGATTCAGCCCATGCGCTTCGCTACGCTCAGCTGCCATTACGTAAGGGGGTACATCGGCTGTCATCATGGCATTCGCTCCGATCATACAATAGGCACCGATTCGGCAAAACTGGTGAATTCCAACGCCACCCCCGACGAAAGCCTTTTCACCAATGCTAACGTGCCCCGCTATCATCGCATTGTTGGCAAGAATCACCCCGTCCTCCAATACACAGTCATGGGCCACATGAGAGTTCGCCATCAGGAAGCAATCTTCCCCGATAACTGTCTTGGAACCAGCTACACTTGCACGGTTAACCGTCACCGCCTCACGTATAACCGTTCGGTCGCCGATCTCGACATGGCTCACCGTACTTGGATCGAAGCCCAGGGCCTGAGGGTCGCCGCTAATTACTGCAAAAGAATCTACCTTCACCGCGTCACCAAGCCTCGCGTGCTTACGAATGATCGCATAAGCCTCAATCTGGCAGTCGCGCCCGATTTGGACGTCTGCTTCGATCAACGCGCCCGCACCGACTGTAGAGCCTGCACCTATTTGCGCCGATAAATCGACGATCGCTGTTGGGTGAACTTCCATAGTTAAACAAACTCACGGAGTGTGCAGATTGTCAATCTGCGACGGGGACTTGAAATGTAGCGTGCACGCGTGCCGAGCGCGCATAGACTAGACTCACCTAATTAAACAATACTCATTCACCAAACAGATTCATCTGCGGCTCTTTGACCATGTCATAGATCTTCAGAATCCGCATCATCTGGAGCAGGTCTGACTTTTGGTAGCTGTGATTGACCTCTACATTACGCAGTAGATTTTCCAGAATCGTGCTAAAAGTTATGATGCCATCGACCCCCTGCTCTTTCAGGAGCTCAATACTTTCGGTGCGCTGAGGGTCACTCGTCGGGAGGCTGGGCAACACCAGAATCTTAGTGAATCCGCCTGAACCCACAACCTCAGGATCGACCTCGCCCTCGTCGAAGCTGAAGTAAGTCTCTGCCTTATTGAGCACCTCCTTTTTCAAGAAATCAAAGACCCGCGAACTGCTCTTAAGCATAGCTGGTGTAAAGCGCGAGGTATGCCACGCCTTAACCACTACAATGGCGCGACGAATCTTCGCCATATCTGCCGAAAAAAGTTGGAAGCCCGCGGGCACACCATCAATCGGAGCGTTTGGATTATAGACAACTAGATCAATCTCCTCATCCGCTCGCTTCTTTCGTGATTGAACAAGATACTTACGTAACTGTCGCACAAAGAACCCGTTCAGTTCAAAATACTCACGCACAATGTTTTCGTCAAAGCCAGCCATCGAGCGCGATAAAAGGCAGAGATTACAAAAAGGTCAATGATTTGGAATCTTACTTAGGTTGGACAAAGCCTAATTAAAATCCATCTACCTTGCGCAGCGATCCGCCACGGGCATGTGCGAGACTCCGAGCCTATCCTCGGCGCAGGGTGTGCAAAGTCACTTCAGCGGGGCAGTTCAATCGCACGGGGAGACCACTCCCGCCAGTACCTCGACTGGTGTAACCTTGGAGGTTTCCATCTCGCCAAGCTCCAGATAAGACACGGCGTGGTGCGCTGCCGTCATGCATAATCACATAGCCACCGGGGAGGCAGATCTGACCGCCGTGAGTATGGCCAGCTATGAGGAAATCGATGCCCCTCTCTTCGGCGATCCTATGAGTTTGCGGGGCGTGTGACAGTAATACCTTTATCGCACCCGACGGTACACCGTCTAAGGCGCGCTCGAGATTGTGAGTTTTATAAAAGTTGGGATCGTCGATACCGATGAGACAAAGTTCGGCTTCGCCTCGACGGAGCATAATGTGTTCATTGAGTAGGAAGCGAATACCGGCTGATTCCATGGCAGGGACTTTAGCCAACGAGTCGTGATTACCAAGGATAGCAAATTTTGGCTGCTCGACCTCGGCTAGGATATCAATCGTTGCTACGGTCGCACCGGAATGTTCGCCAAAGGTGCAAGTGCGGAAGTCCCCCGTCAGTGCGAGGCAATCATAATCCAAAGGGGAAATAATTTCTTTCACTCGCGACAGGGAAGTCGGGGTGCAAGTCCGCGTGTAGGTCGCTCAACTGAAGTATGGTGTATCCATCGAATTCAGGCGGAAGGTTTTTCAATCGCACTTCGTTACGTACGACTTGGATATCGAAATAGTTTCGGACGGCACGATTCCAGAAGCCGCTAAGCTTTAGGCAAAATTTGATCGAACCGTAGAGATCGATTTTATTTTCCAAACGAAAAAGACCTTTACCCTGCCTTGCCCCGCGACACTCTCGCATACCTTGCTCCGCCGCCATGCGCGCGGCAAACTCGGCTTCACCGAGGCGAGCAGCGTAGTGCTGGAGTTCTTCGGGGATGTACATTTAAAAAAATAATGGGTAGGCGACTGCCCTCGATCGCTACGATACGGGGAAGACTTTGACGAGATGCTGCGCTTGGAGTGAGGGTCTCACCCATGCGAAATAGATTAACCGAAGAAACGCTGCATCTTAGTCACCGCAGTCACCAAGCGGTCGACGTCTTCAAAGTCATTGTAGAAAGCGAATGAGGCACGTGCTGTGGCAGGCACGCCGAAGCGCTTGAGTAGCGGTTGAGTGCAGTGGTGTCCGGCGCGCACCGCAACGCCATCGGCATCGAGGAATGTCCCGATGTCGTGCGGGTGGATATCGTCGATCACGAAGGAAAGGATGGAGGCTTTGTCCGCCGAGGTGCCAATAATGCGTAGACCGTCAATCGCTGAGAGCTTTGCGGTCGCATCTTTGAGCAGGGCGTTTTCATGGGCGAGTGCACCCGCCCGGTCTAGGCTCCACACATAGTCGATGGCAGCAGAAAGACTGATCACACCCTCGATGTGCGGGGTGCCTGCTTCGAATTTCCCAGGGATGCCTTTGTAAGTGGTGCCGTCGAAATCGACGCGCTCAATCATGTCGCCACCGCTCTGATAAGGGGGGAACTTTTCGAGCCACTCTCGTTTCCCCCATAGCACACCAACGCCAGTAGACGCAAAGACTTTGTGGGCTGAAAAAACAAAGAAGTCGCAGTCGATTTCAGCCATATCGACGGGCATGTGGGGCACGGACTGACAGCCGTCGAGCAATACGGGGATGTCGCGCGCATGGGCTTGGTCAATGATTTCTCTAACGGGATTTATTGTACCGAGAGAATTGGAGATGTGCACGACGCTAACAAGTTTGGTCTTATCCGAAAGGAGCGCGGCGTAGGCTTCCATGTCGAGATCGCCAGAATCGAGCACGGGAACGACCTTAAGAATAGCACCCGTTTTTTCAGCAGCAATTTGCCATGGCACAATATTCGCATGGTGCTCCATGTGGGTGATGAGAATCTCATCGCCAGCAGAGAGTTGAGTTTCCACGAAACCATGCGCGATAAGATTGATCCCCTCAGTCGCACCGCGCACAAAGATAATTTCGTCTTGATCAGGTGCGCCAATAAACTTGGCAGTTTTGGCGCGAGCAGACTCGTAGGCGTCTGTCGCTTGCTCGCTGAGATAGTGAACGCCGCGATGGATGTTGGAATTCTCCGTACGGTAGTAGCGGTCGATGGCTTCGATCACGGAAGTGGGCTTTTGCGATGTGGCACCGTTATCCAAGAAGGTCAAAGGTTTACCCCGCACCTCGGTTGAGAGAATGGGAAAGTCGGCGCGGACTCGGGCAAAATCAAATGTAGAGGGTGTCATCACTGAGACTACACTCGCTTAACACGCCAGAATCTCAACTGAAAAGGTAAGTATAATGAAGGGACCCATGAAATGCCCTCAGAACGCTTCGCTTGTCCTAAAGAAGTCGCCAGAGACCCGGTCTTGGCGGACGCGCAGTGCGCGTCTCTCCATCTATCGTGGCCGCTCGACGAAGCCAGCCTTACGATAAACTTTACCCAGCACTTTGTAGGCTCGCTTCTGAGCGGCATCCGCGCCCGATTGGAGCACGCCTTCCAGGTAGGACTTATCGTCAATCAAGTCTTTGTATTTCGCCTGCACAGGTTCGAATACGGAAATCACAGCATCAGCGACTTCCTTTTTTAAAGTTCCGTAGCCCTCGCCCTTTAGTGAGCCTTCAATGTCGGCGACAGTGCGTCCACTCATCGTGGAGTAAATCTGGAGCAAATTAGAGACGCCTGGCTTGTCGTCACTCGCCACAATTTCACTGCTTGAGTCCGTCACCGCACTCATAATCTTTTTCTTCAAGACAGATGGCTCGTCGAGAATGTAAAGAGTCGAGCTTTGGTTCTCGTCGCTCTTCGACATCTTGCGTTCTGGGTCTTGCAGCGCCATGACACGAGCTCCCTGCTTTGGAATAAAGGGCTTCGGAATCGTGAAGGTATCTGAATAGGTGTGATTAAAACGCTGCGCTAGATCGCGGCATAACTCTAAGTGCTGGCGCTGGTCGTTACCCACGGGCACGGCGTCGGCATTATAAAGCAAAATGTCAGCAGCCATGAGGACGGGATACATGAGCAGTCCTGAATTCACCGAAGCTCCGGCACGAGCACCATCATGAGTGAACTTAAGGTCGTTATCCTCCCCTGCCTTAAAACCGAGCTTAGCTGCTTTTTCTTTAAACTGGGTCATACGCTGCAAATCACCGATCGGAGTAATGCAACTGAGCAACCAAGCCAACTCGGTGTGACCGATGACGTGGGACTGCACAAAGATATTAGAACGCTCTGGATCGAGCCCACAGGCAATGTATTGGGCGACGCAAGAAAGCGTATTTTTGCGCAGCTCGGCTGGCGAGTATTTCACCGTGATCGCGTGCATGTCGACGACACCGAAGTAGCACTCGTAATCATCGAGCATGGTCGCCCAATTCTTGACCGCACCGAGGTAGTTGCCGATCGTCAATTGACCGGTCGGTTGGGCGCAAGTGAGAATAACTGGCTTTGCTTCACTCATGAGACATGAGATTGACGGAATCAGCGGAGGCCTTGTCAATCCAACTTATGCCCCGCCTAGACTCAAAACTCTTTTTTGGAGAGGGATCCTTGGTTTACCTAGGCTTGCAAACTACAATGACTTAAACATTTTTATCGTATGCGAATAAGCTCCTTTATTTTAACATCATTCATACTAGTGAGCGGATTTCAGGGCGCATCGGCTAAATTTCCTGATGACTTCGCAAAGCCACTCGAAGTGATCGCATTCGGTTCCTGCAACCGCGACGAATTACCCCAGCCACTCTGGCCTGTTATCGCCGAGGAGAATCCTGACCTCTGGATCTGGGCGGGCGATAACATCTACGCCGATTGGCATGAGCGCCCTGACGGGCAAAGGGTGAAATTTACAATTAACCGTGAATGGGTGACCAAGCGCTACGCCGCGCAATTTAACCAGCCCGGCTATGCCGCCTTTCGCAAAGAAACACCCATCATCGGCACCTGGGACGACCACGACTACGGACGCAATAACGCAGGCGCGGAATTTGCGCTCAAAGAAATCACCCGAGATCTCGCTCTCTCCTTCATGGAAGTGCCCATTGGAGATCCGCGCTGGCAGCGCGAAGGCCTTTACGGCGCCTACGACTTTGGCACAAGCGGTAAAATGACCAAAGTCATCCTCCTCGATAACCGCTACTTTGCTAGCGGCCAAAAAACCGACGAGCCGGACCTCCTCGGTCAGAGGCAGCTCGCTTGGCTGGAAACGACTCTTCGCGAGAGCGAAGCCGATCTACACATCTTGGTTAGTGGTACTCAAATCATCTCCGAAGAACACCGATGGGAGAAATGGGCGGACTACCCAAAGACGCGCGCTTGGTTGCTTAGAGAGATCGCCGATACACAAACCCCAACTATATTATTAAGTGGTGATCGGCACATCCATGAGATTTCGGTACTTCAAGACTGGCCAGGCAAATTCCCCCTCCTCGACATCACTTCCAGCGGACTAACCCACTCTTGGGATGGATTCCCTGGCGAAACAAACCGCCACCGCGTGGGCGAGGTATTCACTGGCCTCGGCTATGGCGTGATCTACATTAATTGGTCAGAGTCTACCCCTCAAATCGAGCTCGTTATTAAGGACGTGAATAGCAAAGCGCAAATATCCCATCAAATTGAGTGAAACATCTTACCAATAAAGATGCTAAGCTAGTAGGTTGACTCGCTATCGTAACTTGAATTTAGCGAACGCTGGAGCAAGTGGCTGCAAGTGAATGCGGCAATCCATCGAAGGAACCGTTCGTTAAAAAAACGATGAGCCCATGCGCTTCATCACT
Organism: Opitutaceae bacterium BACL24 MAG-120322-bin51; assembly: GCA_905182465.1. GTDB lineage: Bacteria > Verrucomicrobiota > Verrucomicrobiia > Opitutales > Coraliomargaritaceae > Thalassobacterium. Next base: position 81,856 of record CAJJBI010000002.1, read on the forward strand.
GACACCCATTTTAAGCGTTTCGAGGAGTGATTGATTGTCATCAAAGGCCTTCGCGTCGGGGAGCGAGTTCGCCATCATAGATGTATCCAGTCGTTCCTCTGGACGCATACTATCTGCTCGATGCACCGCTCCAAGATAGACGCGGTCGGCGCCCGAGAGTGCCGTTTGAAATTCGCTTTGGAAGCGTGCGCTTGCAGCCGTATTACTCCGAGGTTCAAAGCAGACCGTCATCTTTCGATCTGGGTAGGCGGCACGAAGTGCCTCGATCGCCCCTGCGACTGCTGTGGGATGATGCGCAAAGTCTTCGACAATCGTCCAACTATCATCTGAATGTAGCACATCCTGGCGCCGGCGAACACCTTGAAAGTCAGCCAAGGTTGAAAGGTCAAAATCACGTGGATCCTGGTGATCTGAAGCCAAAGCCGCAGAAAGCGCAGCCATGGCCGCGTTGCGCGCATTAAAAAGACCATGTAAGGGCCACGCGACATGTGCCCAATGCTCGTCCTTCCAAACAAGGTCAAACTGGGCACCTTCAGGAGCGTCTTGGAAGTTTGTAATTTGGAGATCGTTGTCCTCTCCCACGCCCACACGAACCACTTGGGTCCACGGTGCCGGTAAGAGCGCGGCGATATTGGCATCATCACCATTGACCAAGGCATAGCCCGAAGCGGGTATAACACGAAGGAAGTGACGAAAGGAGCGTTGCACATCTTCGAGATCTCGAAAGATGTCGGCATGATCGAACTCTAGATTGTTGAGTATCGCGATCTGCGGGCGGTAGTGGATAAACTTACTACGCTTATCGAAGAAGGCCGAGTCATACTCGTCACCTTCAATTACGAAAGCTTTGCCCTCTCCTAGTTTTGCGCCGCCAGGTAGATCGTTGGGCACGCCACCGATCAACCAGCCGGGCTTAGCACCTGAGCGTTCGAGCAGATAGGCGGTAATGGTCGAGGTCGTTGTCTTGCCGTGAGTGCCCGTGATGACCACAGGGCAGCGCTTCGGCAGAACGGTATCGTGAAAAAGCTCGGGTAGAGATATGAAAGTAATCTCTGACTGGTCAAGCAGCCACTCGACCTCAGGATTACCGCGACTCATCGCGTTGCCCACCACAACCTGGTCGGGCTTGAGTGCAGCAAGACGAGCCGCGTCGAAGCCATCGAGCACTTCAATGCCTGCATCGGCCAGCACATCGGACATCGGCGGATAGACAGCTGCATCGCAACCGAGCACCTCATGGCCTTGTTCTTTAACAAGGAGCGCTGCATTACCCATGGCCGTGCCGCAGATACCCATGAAATAGATACGCATTATAGAATGAAGGGCTTACGCTTGCGGGATGGGACCGAATCTACGAAAGCGATCAGGCTAATTCTCGCACCATTCGACAAGCTCATGTCTTGGACCCTATCGGAACGACCCAGCGCGAGTACTAGGGTTTGAGAAAAATAGCATTTACTCTGGAACCTCCTCAAATTCAGACATCGGCGTGACCACAAGCGAGCGATCAATGCGCTTGGCGAACCCAGCAAGCACTTTGCCTGGGCCACACTCGTAAAATTCGTTGAGACCGTTATCCGCAGCCATGTTGCGTAAGTTATCCTCGAAGCGGACTGAAGAGACGACTTGGCTGACAAGTGCCTCCTTGATCGCTTCTGGATCACTGACCTGACCACCCGTGACGTTGGTATAGCAAATGATCTCTGGAGCTTTGAAATCGAAGTCTTTGATAAACTCAGCAAAAGCATCCCGAGCCGATTTCATGAGGCAGCTGTGATAAGCGCCCGCCACATTGAGCGGCTTGCAAAGTTTGAAGCGTCCCTTAGAGGCGGCGACAGCTTCGATTATTTTTGTATTGTCACCCGAGATGACGATCTGCCCAGGGCAATTTAAATTAGCGATCTCGATATCGAACTCATCGCAGAAAGTTTGCACATCTTCGGGCGTGCCACCAATCACGGCTGCCATGCCCCCCTTGGTTGCATCACAAGCCAGCTGCATGAGGCGACCACGCTCCGCCACCAAGCGCAGGCCAGTCGCAAAATCGTAGACGCCCGCTGCGGCCAGCGCAGTAAGCTCGCCGAGGCTGAGGCCGCAAGCCGCCTTTAACTCATTCAGCTTACCGCGTTCTTTTAAAATACTAAAGAGCGCGTAGCCCTGCACATAAAGTGCGGGTTGACAGACCTTGGTCTCGGTCAAAGTTTCGTCGGGACCGTCGAAGCAGATACTTTTTAAATCCCAGCCAAGCACCTCGTTGGCCTCCTCATAGAGTGCCCTAGCAGTCTTTGAATTTTCGTAAAGCGAGCGCCCCATGCCGACTGTTTGGGCGCCTTGCCCAGAGAAAAGTATTCCTTTTGCCATAATTTGATAATTTTAATGCAGTAAATGTGCATTATTTGTCTCCAGCTGACAGAGAATCAATCAGAAAGCACGGAATCTACTAAGTGAAAGAACTCGATGCCACTTTTCGTTCTTTTGGTTGGCATTTATTCAGTACTCGGCTAATAATTTCATACTATGACAGCTATCGACTTAGATGCTCACTGGAGCGAGATTCGTCTCCACGCGAAAGAAATTGTGGCGCGTGAGCCTGCCTTGGAGACTTTACTTAATGAAACCGTGCTTGAACGTGACTCCTTTGCCGAGTGCCTCACCTACCGCTTGACTCGTAAACTGGTCAATCACTCGGCCTCGATCGATGTGCTCCATGAGACTTTCTTGGACGCCTTCCTGCAACAGCCCACGATCCTGCAACACATTGCTTGCGATATGATCGCGGTGAAGGAGCGCGACCCAGCCTGCCCAGATGTGCTCACGCCACTCCTCTACTTTAAAGGCCTACAGGCATTAGTCTGCTACCGAGTATCGCATTACCTGTGGAATGCTGGGCGTACGGAGTTTGCACTCTACCTTCAAAGTCTCATCTCGGAAACTTTCGCGGTCGACATCCATCCTGCAGCCCAGATCGGACATGGCATTTTGCTCGACCACGCAACTGGTTTTGTCGCGGGTGAGACAACCGTCGTTGAAAGCGACGTATCGATCCTGCATGCAGTTACTTTAGGTGGAACGGGTAAAGACCGTGGCGACCGTCACCCGAAGGTGCGCTCGGGCGTACTGCTCGGTGCGGGTGCCAAGATACTCGGCAATGTCGAAATCGGTGAAGGTGCCAAAGTGGGCGCGGGCAGCGTAGTACTCAAAGATGTGCCGCCACACACGAGTGTTGCTGGCGTACCTGCGGAAATCATTGGTAAAGCCAGCGAGGTCTCGCCTGCGCTCGGCATGTGCCACAAACTAGACTAGTTCGTCTGTCTTAATCCTACTCTTGATTCTACTCATAATCCCCTGCCACTCCGAAAGTGAGATTAGGGTTAAGAGTATAATTAAGAATAAGAAATAATAAGCTTACTCTCACTCATGGACACCTTTCAAACCCTAGCTATGGGTAATTCCCAAGGAGCCCTCTGGGCGCTCTGTTTTGCAGTCGGAGCTGGGTGCCTGCTTACGGTACTCTCGCGCCGCTTGCATTTGCCGACCATTGTCTTGTTGCTAATCGGCGGTTTTGCACTGGGACCCGAGTGGCTCGGCGTGCTCGACCCAAATGCGCTGGGCGATTTCCTACCCATGATAGTCTCACTAGCGGTTGGGCTAATTCTATTCGAGGGCGCACTGACTCTGGACCTCAAGGAATTCAAGCAAACCTCGACCGTGATTAAGCGCTTACTCACCGTCGGCGTGCTCATCACTTGGCTCGGCTCTGCACTGACAGCTTACATCGTTTTTGATACTTCGCCGGCCTTTGCCCTACTCATGGGTAGCCTAATTATCGTGACGGGACCGACCGTGATTGTCCCGCTCCTGCGCCGTATCCGTGTGCAGCAAAAGTTGGCTAGTATCCTTCACTGGGAAGGGGTATTAATCGACACAATCGGCGTATTCACGGCGATTCTTTGTTACGAGTGGGTGGTCGAAGGCGGCGGCGCTGTGGCTATTCCTAGCTTTTTGATTCGTGTGGCAAGCGGTGCAGCCATCGGTCTGATCGGTGGCTACTCAATCTATTGGGTGATGAAGAAAAACTGGGTGCCAGATAACATTGTTAATGCCTTCGCGCTGGCCAGTGCCATGCTCATTTTCGGAGCAACCGAGTTGATTAAACCCGAAGCTGGTCTGCTCTCCGTGACGATTGCTGGTCTCATCGTAGGCATCAAAAAACCACGCCAGCTTCGTGAAATTAAAGCCTTCAAGGCTGAGATCGTCGACCTACTCATCGGTATGCTTTTCTTGCTTTTGGTGGCTCGATTGGAGCTGCAACAGTTTATCGATTTCTTCAAAATGGGAGGCGGTTGGGTACTCTTTTCCGTTATTCTCATCATCCGGCCTTTGAGCATCGCGGCGTCCTCATTCGGGACAGACTTGAACCTACGGCAAAAGGCACTACTCAGCTGGGTCGCTCCGCGCGGCGTAGTCGCCGCATCAATGGCATCACTCTTTGCCTTAAGTCTCAGCGTCAAAGAAAACCCAGTGGGCGATCCCGCCCTACTAGAGTCTTTTGTCTATTCAGTAATCTGCGCGACCGTCCTGATCCAAGGACTCTCGGCGGGTATCTTCGCTAGAGTGCTCGGTCTACAACGTCCTGCGCCGAACGACTGGGTCGTTATCGGCGCTCACCACTTTGGCCGTGAGTTGGCGCGCAAGCTGATGCGAAAGGATGAACAACACGTCCTCTTGCTCGACACCAATGCGCGCAACATCGCGCTCGCAAAAAAAGAAGGCCTACCCGCACTACACCGTGACGGCATGGAAGCGGAGAAACTTTATGAAAATGAGCAAGCCCTCTTCGGCGCGGGATACGTGCTCGCGCTTACCGATAATGTCGAACTGAACCAAATCCTCATGCAGCGCTGGGCGAAGGAGCTTGATAACGAAAAAGTATTTGGTTGGATTCCACTCGATAGCCCGACCGAGGCTCACCAGTTGACTGGTCAAGGCGTCTTCGGCGATCTATCGCGTCCCGCCGTGATCGGTAGCGAGCTATTACAAGGTGAGAGCAGTTTTGAGACTGTTAAATGGGAAGAAGGCAAGAGCCTCGCTTCTGGCGACTGGCATCCCCTCTTCATTCGCCGAGGAAAACAACTCAGAGCCGTGCCGCACGATGCCATACTCAAAGCGATGGTCAAAGAGGGAGACGAGGTGATCTGCCTGCGCCGCTCAGAGGGCTTCCTCTTACGTGCGCTCCATAGCGGTGGCTTCATCAATACCGAATGTGAAAACATCGAAAGCCTCTATCGAGAACTCGTAAAAATTGCAGCCGGACACATACCTTCGAGTTCCGAAGAACAGATACTCGAAGACCTCGAGGAGCAAGGCCGTGTCTTCCCTGCCTTCCTCGGTCACGGCATCGCCATTCCACACGTATATTGCGAAAACCTCGACTATCGTATCTGTTTCATCGCGCAGCTCAAAGAGGGAATTACCATTCCTGGGCAGGACGAGGCGATTGACTTTGTTTTCTTTATTATTAGTCCGAAGGGCGATACCGAAGGCCACCTCGCCACGCTGGCTGAGATCGCGAAGAACTGCCGCAGAGAGCGCTTACGTAAGCAGATTAAAAGTGCCGATTCGGTGGACGATGTGATCGCGGCGATTAGTGAGTAAACGAGCTAGAGTTTAGTCTTCCATCACTCATGAAAGGCATGCGCAGCAGCCCAGAGGACAGAGGCAACGACTCCAGCATGATCAATAGGCTCGTCCGGCCTTATTCTCGAAGTAATTAATAAACGCCTTATTCACTGTCGCGAAGCCGCCAGGAGTCGGATAGTTGCCCGTAAAATACCAATCCCCATTGTGCTCAGGAATCGCGGCACGCATTTTCTCGACGGGCAAGAAGACGATCTCTAGCTCGCCCTCCCAATGCACGTTCTTGGGGTAAACGAGTTCAGCTATTTTAGCGGAGATCTGCTCGTCAGTGTAGCGATCGTAAAGGCGCTTGACGTGATTCACCATCTCACTGGAAGGCAGATCAGCCTGCGCGATGCAGTCTTGGTAAACATCTTGCAAGAGATCGTTGTTACCGTCGTCCTTGATCAACTCAACTGTAGCTTTGAAGGCGATAAATTTACCCAATTCCGACATATCGATGCCGTAGCAATCAGGATAGCGAATCTGCGGCGCAGTGGAAGCGACGACGATCTTTCGCGGCTTGGTGCGGCTTAAGATTTTGAGGATAGACTCTTTCAGCGTGGTCCCGCGGACGATGGAATCGTCAATACAGACGAGGCAGTCATTCTCTTTGACGACGCCGTAGGTAATATCATAGACGTGGGAAACAAGTTTAGCCCGCCCTTCTTCTTGCGAGATAAAGGTGCGCAATTTGATGTCCTTGTGGGCAATCTTTTCACCGCGCGGCCAGTTGCCCATGATTAGTTCGTCGATCAATTCTTTATCCAGTGTGCCAGCCTCATTGGCTTCGAGCAGACGGTCGCGCACTTCTTGGCGGCGGTGAAGCCGGACAGAATCGAGCAACCCGTAATAAGCAACCTCTGCGGTGTTAGGCACGAAGCTGAAGACGCTATCGGCAAAATTGTTATCAATCGCTTTGACCACTTGTTCAAGCAAAGCACCACCCAGTGCCTTACGCTCTGCATAGATATCGGCGTCGTTACCGCGCGAGAAATAAATACGCTCAAAGGAACAGGGGGTAATCGGCTTAGGTTCGGTGTAGCGCTCAGAGTAGATTTTACCATCGCTCTTCACAACCGTAGCCGTGCCAGGTTCGACTTCACAAACATTCTCGATCGGCTGATCAAAGATCGTCATTAATGCGACGCGCTCGGAAGCGAAAGCGATCACCTCGTCGTTCTGGAAGTAGTAGCAAGGTCGGATCCCTTGCGGGTCACGCATCACAAAACTATCCCCGTTACCGATCAGCCCCGCGATGGCAAAGCCCCCGTCCCAATTAGCCGCGGCCTTTTGTAAGATGCGAACAGGTTCCAGCTCTTTGCTAATGATACCAGGGATGCTCGTACCCTCCACATTTTGGTCGCGCATCTTATGGTAAATCGCGTCGTGTGCCTCATCGAGGTGGAAGCCGATCTCTTCAAGCACAGCCTGCGTGTCCGTGCCGAAGATCGGATGCTGTCCACGGTTGATGAGGTCGTTATTCAGGTCCTTCTCATTAGTGATGGTAAAATTACCCGCCAACATTAGATTCTTCGTAGGCCAATTTGACTGGCGCACGTAAGGGTGACAGCTAGTCGAGGAATAGACGCCCGAAGTGCCATAGCGAAGATGCCCTAGCAATATTTCGCCACCGAATCCAAACTTATCTTTTACCGTTTCTGGAAACTCGGGGTGTATGATACCCTTATCAACCATCTTTTGGTAGGCCTTGAGCTGGCCCTTAAAAATGCGTGAGAGTGAGTTGCCCTTGATCGTGCGCTCGCGTGCCATGTAGGGCTCACCTGGTGCCACACCGAGCTTGACACAGCCAATCCCAGCGCCGTCTTGCCCGCGATTATGCTGCTTTTCCATCAGCAAAAACAGCTGATTGAAGCCATATAATGGCGTATCGTATTTTTCCTGGTAGTAGGATAAAGGCTTCAAAAGGCGGATCATCGCGATACCGCATTCGTGCTTCAAAAAATCGCTCATAGAGGAAAAAAAGGCAGTCGCTTCAAGTGACTAGTGGAGAGGTCGTCGTGCACTACGTTTCAATTCTGTAAGCCAAGAACAGACAAGCTATATTTCTCAATGATTGGATATTTTAACGTCAGCGTCCCCTGACCCATGAAGCCCTCGATTCATAATATGTTCTCTATTCGCGGGTTCCACATGCACAAGCACTTTGGAAACTTCAGGATGTTTTTCACGCATGCTACGTTTCACCGCTCGCGCGATGGCATGCCCAGCCTCCACCGGAATCTCGGGATCGACCTGCAAGTGTAAATCTACCTCATAGAGATCCCCTACCCGACGCACGCGAAAATCGTGATAGGCAACCGCTCCGGGAGTCGGCAAAATATGCTCACGCAGATCCTCAATGATCGCTCGCTCAGGCGCGGCATCGAGTAGATCCGAGCAGGCACGCAGAAAAATCTTAGTCGCCTCGAAAATCAAATAGCCGCCCAATATTAGCGTGACTGCATCGTCGAGAAAGGCCCAACTCTTGCCACCTAACCAAACCCCGATCAATGCCACCGCCACGCCCAAGGAGGATAGGCTGTCCATTCGGTGGTGCCAGGCATTGGCCATCAATAAATCCGATTTCAAACGCTTCGCCACTCCACGCGTCCACCAAAAGAGGGCCTCTTTAAGTACCAGCGAAATCAAGGCAAGCACCACAGCAGTCCCCGCCTTGGGGGCACTCAGCCCCGACCGGAAGTCAAACAAAGCAGCCACGACCAAGCCGACCGAGAAGAGTAACAACATGCCGCCAACAAAGAGCTTGGCGAAACTGGCAAACTTGTGGTGGCCATAGAGGTGGTTTGCATCCTCAGGTTTACCCGCCAGAGATAGCCCGACAAGTACGGCAATATCGGTCAATAAATCCAGTAAGCTATGCGCCCCGTCCGCCAAGAGCGCCTTAGACTGCAGCGACCAACCGCCCGCGACTTTAACACAGCCCAAGAGCAGATTGAGAAACAAACCAATCCAAGTAATGCGAGTCGCTGTGTTGAGTTTTGCCATTCGGAGCTATAGCATTGTGGACAATCGCACCCCACGTGTGCAATTGATAAAATTCACAAGCCTCTAAACCTAGCAACAGCAAGTTTTCGTATCATTTAGTGCTTTTCCTAGTCCACAAAAAGGCAGAGCCTACGCACATTTCCATATAACGACATTTGAAATGAAGATTACGTTTACGAACACAATATGAAGCTAATCGACCTCAACCGCCACGGCGAGATCGGTGCGAACTCAATGTTCGTACAAATCGGTAGCTTCAATATCTTGATCGATTCTGGGCTCAATCCGAAGAAACTTGGTTATGACGCTCTGCCTGACTTTGAGCCCATTGAGAAGATAGACCTCGACCTAATCGTTCTGACTCACTGCCACCTCGATCACCTCGGCTCCATGCCCATCGTGACGGCCCAATACCCAAAGACGCCCGTCATCACAACCGCGCCCAATGTCACCCTCGCGCCACGCATGCTGCGCAACTCGATCAACGTGATGAAGCGCCAGCGAGAAGAGCACGGCATCGCCGAGTATCCACTCTTTCTCCACCGCGATGTCGTTCAATTTAGTAAGCAGTTAACCATTCAGCGCTTCGGGCGCAGTGAAATCTACACCAAGGGCAGCGACCAGATCGAAGTGATCCTCCATCCGGCAGGACACGTAGCGGGCGCCGCCGCCGTCGAATTCATCTACAAGCATCGGCGTATCGTCTTCTCTGGCGACGTCCTCTTCGACGCTCAACGGACCCTCCCAGCTGCTCAACTGCCATCGGGCCAATTGGACACTCTCATCCTCGAGACGACCCGCGGTGCCAAAGGTCGCGAGCCGGGCAAGACCCGTGCCTCCGAGGTCGATAAACTGATCGAACAGATTGCTGAGATCCTAGAGCGCGGCGGTAGTTGCTTGATACCTGTATTTGCGCTCGGACGCATGCAGGAGCTCTTTAAAATAATTTACGAAGCACGCAACGATGGCCGCTTGCCAAAGTCACCCATCCACGCCGCTGGGCTCGGCATGGCGGTCTGCGAGCACTTCGATAAAATTCGCAAGCAAACCAACTTAATCGATTTCGATATTAAGATACTGGAAAAGATGGATGTCCGCTCCGTCGACCTCAACATGCGCCCGGGACGCGATCTCCCTCGCAAGGGCATTTACCTCGTGAGTAGTGGTATGATGGTTGAGCACACCCCCTCTTACAAGATTGCTGCCTCGCTCCTGCCCCATTCAAACAATGGCCTCTGCTTCGTCGGCTACTGCGACCCCGACACACCAGGAGGGCAGCTCCTTGAATCTCACGATGAAGAGGCGACCTTCTTTTTCGATGCGCTGGACTACAACGCACCAATCCGTGCCAGCATCGATCAGTTCGACCTCAGCGGCCATGCCGACCGCAGCGAACTACTCCAGTACGCCGAGCAAACGGAAGCCCGCGCCATCATCCTAACCCACGGTGATCAAGACGCACGCGATTGGTTTCAGGCTCAACTCAAGAAGCGTCTCCCCAACACACAGGTAATCGATCCCGAGCCACTGCTCGAATACGAAGTCTAGTTCAAACCAAGGTGAGCCCAAACGCACAGAAATCGAAAAAGAAAACAAGAGCTAACCAATCTATATAGGTGGAAGTTCTTACACGCTGACATCCACTTGGTCTTGTGCAATTCACCTGCCAACCCCGAACTTACTAGCTACAAATCTAAATCCAAGTCCGTTTCTAAAATCCTTGGCATTCGCGGCATTTCTTCGGCGGGTATCTTGACCTAGCCGTAATTCGCATCCCCTCGCCCACTCGAAGAGCTCTTCGGGGCGCAGAGCGATGGCTCCGTTGGCACGGACCGACTCTCTAACCATACGGTCATTGCTGACTACGCTCGTGTCGTTGGGATTTTTTACGCGGGCGACCATGCGTTCAATCACTCCATCGGCAGTCAAAGCGGCAGGTGCGTAGAGGTATTCGAAAGTCTTTACTTTGTAGGGATGCTCCACTTCAAGTTTGTCGTTGCGGCTATCGAGCACGAGGGCGACATGCACTGCTTCGGCATCATGAATGCTGCGAACAATCTCGGCCAATCGATCGCGGGCGGTGTCGAGCTTACCCTGCATGATCTCACGCAGTGAATCCGTCGCACAGATCACATTATAGGCATCGATTAGAAGGTGGCGCATTTTTAGTAGTCAGGACACTGTGAGTAGAGTCCATACATGCAGGGTTCATCTGTCAACGCGCTCGAACTGATGAGTATTCATCCCGACCTCTGTAAAATACCTATTTTTTACTATATCGGGGGATCAACCCTCTCCTAAGAACGGCCCATCGCTTTACTGCCGCTCGGCGATTTTAGCCTCTAGCTCCATGCGATCAGCATTCATTTCTTCCGCCTTATTTCTTAGTGTGCGACGTTCAGTCTTACTCGAAGAAGCGGCATATTTGATCTCCATATCACGGAGATCGGCATCGATTCGAGCAATCGCTACCCTCAGCTGCTGAACGTAATTATCTTCAACCGCGCTTGCTCTACTGGGAATAGAACCCATAGTGGCAGGATACTGTTCAACCAGCTCCCGAGTCGTCTCGTCGAGCTGATCGATGCTGAATTGAAAAGTTTCGCCATCAGAGATTCGCTCGAAATGAATCTCCGTCACCGTCCTAGATTTGAGGCGAATTTCCAAGGAACTGCCATCCTTACGAACAATGGTCATATCATCTGGCAAGCTGAAAGCCCTGCCTTTTTGCTCAGCGACATCGTCGTCCCTTTGCTCAGCGACATCGTCGTCTTCAAGCTGACTACGTTCATAGAGCGCGTAGCCTAGATACATGGTCAACCCCATGAAGATCATGGCAAAGAGGAAATTTTTCAACACTCCTAGAATATAGTTAAATCCAATTATATGGACAGAAAAAAGTAGCGTTTTTTAGTATTGTATAGCCAATTGTAGGGCTCGCGCTTGCCGTTTCGACAGAATCAAGGCCATGAGCATCTCGAATGGCGCGATGCTTTCACTAGTTGCGTTCATATGGAGTTTGTGGGTCAACGCACTCAAGCTGATGAATATCCATCCCTGACCTCTACAAATGCCTATCGAATAATCGGTAGCGCAGCTGGCAAGAGACCGATCACGACGGTAGCGACAACCAGGGCACCGAGTAAAATTCGGTCAGCTAGAGTGGCGCTACAAGAAGCGTCGTCTACCACTTCGATTGAAGGCGCAGAAAAGTAGCATTCGCGGATCCAACCAAAGTAATAGTAGATCGAAATAACCACACCAAGCACCGAGATGCCCAAGAGTCCGTAGAGGCCAGCCTGGAAGGCGGCGACAAAAAGGAAGAGTTTACCAATGAATCCACCAAGTGGAGGGATCCCTGCCAGGGAACCGAGACCACAGACCAAGACGCCACCAAGGAAAGGACGCTTGCGGGCGAAATTTTCGTAGTGATCAAGCTCTTGGTTGGCATCGTCGGCATCCGCTGCGAGCGACATCACACCGAAGACGGCGAATGTGGCCAGTAGATAGGTAACAAGGTAAAAGATCACCGCGTAGACCGCCCATGGGACGTAGAGTGAAGCAATCACCCCTACGAGCAAGTAGCCCGCATGCGCAATCCCTGAGAGCCCCATGAGGCGCTTGACGTTGCGCTGCGTCACCGCAGCTACGTTGCCGAACAGAATTGTAGCCGCCGCGATGACAGACAGCACGGGCACGAGGAATTCTTTCAAACTAATGAAGGGGCCGTGCAAAAGCTGAATCAAAACGATAAACCCAGCCGCTTTGGAAGCAACTGCGAGGTAGGCAGTAACGGGTGTCGGTGCGCCTTGATAGACATCGGGCACCCATATCTGGAAGGGCACCGCGCCAATTTTGAAACAGATACCCGCGACGACGAGTAAGGCACCGATCTTCACGATCATATTATCCACACCAATCAGATTGTTAGTGTTCAGGGTAATGAAGTTAGCCAGTTCGTTGTAGTTGAGTGAGTCGCGACTTGAGCCCATCAGCTCAGGACTGCCTGCGATGCCGTAAAGAAGGACGATACCAAAGAGTAGAATGCCAGAACTAAGCGCACCGAGGATTAGATACTTAAGCCCACTTTCGAGTGAGAATTGACTGGTGCGGGAATAGGCAACAAGCACGTAGAAGGCAACCGTCACCGTTTCTAAGGCGACGAAGAGCATGACAAAGTTGGCGCTCTGTACGAGCAGCATCATGGCCGCAGCAATGATCAGGACTAGAGCATAAAACTCAGTCTTAGGGAGCGACTGCTTACTCAGGTAAATCTGCCCGAGGTAGCAGACCACGATCGAACTGACTAGGAAGAAAGCACGCATGATCTGTGTCATGTCGTTCTGAATAATCAGACCGCTAAAATACTCGCTCTCTCCGACATTGCACCAACCGACGCATCCGATGACGACAAGCAAGACAATGACTTGCCCCCAAATCGCAAGACGAGGAATGAGCGTCTGTTTATTTTTGGGCAAGGCCATCTCTGCACCGAGCAGAGCGAGCGCAAGCACACCGAGCATGATCTCGGGAAGGATGGCTGACCATTGATTGGTCTTGGTGAAACCACCAAGAAATTCGATAAGAAGTTCGTTCATTAGTGTGTCACCTCCTTAGGAGCGTCCGCCTCGGCGGGCAAGATTACCGATTCGATGATAGGTAGATTACTTTGCTCTTGCGGGTAAAGCACCGCCAACTCGCGGTTGGCATCATCTGAAATTATGCGGGGAAAGATACCCGTTAGCAAGAGGCCGCCAATTAAGAGGCATGCCGGTAATTTCTCGAAGGGCTGCAGATCGGTGATCTGGCCGCTTTCTAAGCGCTCTTTGAAAGATTCTTTAGCTTGGCCAAAGAAAATATTGGAAACAGCACGCAGGCCGTAGATCGCGGAGATGACGATACCGATGGCAGCAGGTGCCACGATCCACTTAGTCATATCCGTTTCAGCGAGCGCCACGAAGATGGTGAACTCACCCCAAAAATTACCGAAACCAGGCAAGCCAATGCTGGCCATCGTGGCGGCCACGAAAAAGCCCGCCAGTACGGGAGCCTTAGTCGCGAGGCCGCCCATCGAGGAAAGATCAAAAGTCTGGCTGCGATGGTAAACGCAGGTCGATAGCATGAAGAGCAGCGCTACAGACAATCCGTGCGCCACCATCATAAGAAGCGCCCCACCCACTCCGACTACAGAAAAACAAGCGATACCGAGGAAGGCGTAGCCCATGTGCATGACCGAGCTGTAACCGAGCATCATCTTAAGGTCCTTTTGTGCCATTGTGACGAGCCCGATCAGAATGATGTTACCCAGCGCCAGCCAAACGATCCAAGGGAACCAATGTTCGGCACCTGAAGGGAGCAAGGGCGCAGCAATTTGTAAGAGGCCGTAAAGACCAAACTTTTTCAACACTCCAGCATGGAGCATGGCCGCACCCGTCGGTGCGACAGCGTAGCCCTTAGGTGCCCAGCTGTGGAATGGGAAAAGCGAAACCAAGATGCCGAAACCAAAGAGCAGTAGCGCAAAGATATTATTCTGCACCGTTTCAGTAAGTGCTTGGGCGGAGAGGTAATTACGAAGCTCCAATAAAGAAAATGAATCCACTCCACTCTGCACATAGAGCGCGATTAGTCCAAGTAGTGAAAGTAACGCACCGAGCGTAAGATAAATCGTCATCTCAATGGCCGCAACACGACGACCCGCGCCCCCCCAAATGCCGATCATCAAGAAAGTCGGGATGAGAGCAAACTCGTGGAAGAAGTAAAAGAAGAAAACATCGATCGAAGCAAAGGTGCCCATGAGGCCGCCAAGCATGAACAAGAGCAGTGCAAGATAGAGATGCAGTCGCTCAGCTTTAGAATTCATGGCGTAAAGCCCCGCCGCAAGACCGACCATACCTGCAAGTAGAAAGAGCGGCATCGAAATACCGTTTAAACCTAGGTGTAAGTAGATCCCGATGCTTTCCAGCCCGGTCGGTAAACGTAGCTCGAAGTTATACTCACCCGCCAGTGACGGATCAAAGAGACCGTAAAGCATGATCCCGATCACCAATGGTAAACCGAAACCGAAGACGCTCAGAGCACGCATCGAATTCACGCTAAAGCGTGAACCGCAAAGCAGCACCAAGGCCTGTGAGAATCGGCGCAAGTATCGCGACGAGGAGAAAGAGTGGACTTGTTTCTAGGTTACCCATTACGAACTAAATTTTAAACTATAGAAGTCCTGAAGCGACTGCCCAGAGTAGGATGAGACCTGCGAGAAACCAATAAACGTAGGTATGAAGATTACCATCATGGAGCGAGCGTGAGCACATGCCAACGAGGCCGACGATGCCCGCGCTGCCTCGAACGAAGATGCCTTTGATCACAAAGATATCGATGAAGTTGAGTAAGAGCGCGAAGCGTTGCTGGATCTTTTCAACATAAAAGTTATATACTTCATCAAACCAAAGGCGTGAGCGCAGGAACCCGTAAATAGGAGCGGCCTTCTTTTCGAGGCGATCTTCCTTGGCACCCGCACCGTAGAAGAAGAAGGAAACTACTAGACCAACAATCCATGCGGCAGAACCGAATATCAGCACCTTCTTATGCATGGCATCGTAATGATCCATATGGTGCAGGTGATCGAGGTTATCCTTGATTAGCCCGCCGAGGAAATCAGGCCAATAGCCCATCCAACCGCCAGCGACAGAAAGCACTGCCAGCACGATGAGAGGCACTAGCATAGTGAGCGGACTCTCTTTGGCGTGCGATGCATCCTCGGACTTGGGCTGACCAAGAAAGGCGATCCAGAATAGCCTGCCCATGTAGCCAGCCGTCATAAAGGCACCCAATGTCAGCAAATAGAATATTGGCGTATTGCCAAGACCACCCGCAATCAAGATAGCGTCCTTGGAGAAGAACCCGGAGAGTCCATAAACACCACAAAGCGCTAATGTTCCGATCAAGAAAGTGATCGCCGTAATTGGCATCTTCTTTAAAAGACCACCCATCTTGAAAATATCCTGCTCATGGTGGCAGCCGTGAATAACGGAACCCGCACCGAGGAAGAGGAGCGCCTTAAAGAAGGCATGTGTAATCAAGTGGAAGAGCGCCACGCCAGGGAAGCCAAGACCGAATGCCGCCGCCATGTAGCCGAGCTGCGACAGCGTCGAATAGGCGAGGATTTTCTTGATATCATTCTGCCCGTAGGCGCAGAAGCCGGCGTAAACTGCAACCGAAGCACCCAACCATGTAATTAGAGTCAGCACTTCCTGCGGGAAGAGGAAATCGATCCGGATAAGGAAGTAAACACCAGCTGCGACCATGGTAGCAGCGTGAATCAGAGCGGAGACTGGCGTAGGGCCCGCCATCGCATCCGGCAACCAAACATGCAAAGGGAACTGCGCGGACTTGCCAATGAAACCGCACATAAGGAGTGCCGCGATCGAGATTTTAACCAAATCAGGATTGCCCGCAACGTAGCCACCCATCTCGCTTAGGTTAGTGGTGCCGAAATGCCAGTAGGCATAAACAATACCAACGAGGAAGCCGAGATCACCGATACGGTTAACGATAAATGCCTTCTTCGATGCAGCCGCAGCCTCATCGCTATTTAAGTAATGACCGATCAGCATGTAGGAACTGAAGCCGACTAGCTCCCAAAAGACAAAAATCATGATCAAATTGTCTGCCAGCACGATACCGAGCATGGAAAACATGAAAATCGAAAGACCTCCAAAATAACGTCCCCGCGCAGGATCGTCTGCCATGTAGCCGAGGCTAAAAACATGGATCAAGAAGCCTACAAAGGCCACCATGATGAGCATCGTCTTGGCGACGTCATCGAACAAAAAGCCTTTGTTGACCTCAAAGTCACCAAAATGTAGCCAAGCAGAACTGGCGTGAACCACATCTGTGCCCGTAGCTAAGATGGCTAAGAGACTGAAGACAAAGATCGCACCTGCGGCTGTGACGGAAATTGCTGCGGCAAGGCCGTGACGTTGGCGACAGAAAAAGGCTATTAGCACCGCAGAGAGCAAGGGCGCAAAGATGACGACGAGAAGTGATTGAGTGGGAGTCATATTTCTAGCGACTCAAGGAGGTAAGTTGATCGACCATCACAGATTGGCGCAGTCGGAAGAGCGCGACTATAATAGCGAGGCCGAGGGCAACTTCGGCAGCCGCCACAGTGATGATGAAAAAGACGAAGAGGTTGCCATCCATCGTTCCATTGTAACGGGAAAACGCGACGAGCGCCAGAATCACCCCGTTGAGCATGAGCTCTAAGGACATATAGATAACCAGCGTATTCTTGCGAAGAATCACTCCAAACATGCCGATCGCGAACAAAAGTCCGGCAAGTAATATAAAAGCATTTAAACCTACAGTCATGGAGAATTAGGAATTTTCAGAGTGTTTTTTCGAAACTACGATGACGCCGATCATGGCGGCGAGCAGGAGAAAGCCAGTCACTTGGAAAGGCAGCATATACTTGGTAAATAAACTGTAACCGAAAGATTTAGCTGAGGTAGTGAAAGGGATGCCGGCACCCTCACCGGTTGGGTTTTCAATGACTGGTAGTAGCGCAGTTTCGGGAAGATGCTGGCCTCCTGCAAAGACAGAACCAATCAGGATTACTAAGAGAGTAAAACCGGTAATGGATGCGCCTAGGGTCATCTTATCCTTCAAAAGGTCGCTGGTGTCTTTATTTACATCGAGCAACATGATGATGAAAAGAAAAAGCACCATAACCGCGCCCGCATAGACTAAGACCTGAATGACTGCGAGGAAGTAAGCCTCAAGTAACACAAAGAGCGCTGCTGTCGTCACGAAACAGATGATCATGCAGATGGCCCCGTTCACAGCGTTCGGACTCACTACCATGAGTAGAGCCGAGATCAGCGTGATCGCTGCAAATATGTAAAAGAGGATGTCGGTCATGGAATGAAAATTAATGTGCGTTGCCCGCTTGTTCGGCGGCTTTCTTTTTGTCCCACTTACCATGTTGATCGGGAAGCGTGCCACCGAGTTCGTAGAGTTTTTCTTTCTTGTTGATCATCTCCCCACGACTGTAACCGGAGAGCGAGAAAACATCCTGCAAATAGATCGCCTCTTCGGGGCAGACTTCTTGGCAGAGGCCACAATAGATGCAACGGAGCATGTTGATTTCGAATTCCTGAGGAGCTTTTTCGACGTGCGCACGATCTGGCTCTACTTCAGCATCAATCTCGCCGGGCGTGATTCGAATCGCTTTGGGCGGACATACGAACTCGCAGAGCTGGCAGGAAACACATTTTTCGCGGCCGTTGGGGTCTTTGACCAAGGTCGGCACACCACGATAATTATCGGGTATGTTTGGACGCTCCTCTGGATACTGTAAGGTCACTCCCTTTTGCATCATTGTGCCGAAAGTCGTCTTTAGACCCGAAACAATCTGCGGGAGGAAAGTCTTTTCCGCAAAGGTCAGCGGCTTACGTTCGAGAACTTTAGTCTTAGCCATAGTGATTATCGGGTGAAGGTGTCGTAGAGTGCGATGATGATGGTGTTAAACACCAGATTACCAACTGCGAGAGGAAGTAGAATCTTCCAGCCAAGCGACATGACTTGGTCATAACGGAAGCGCGGAAGCGTCCAGCGCATCCAGATAAAAAAGAAGATCATGGCGAAGACCTTAGCTGTGAACCATCCAACAGACAGCAAGGTGCCAATCAGACCGTTCCCCCATGGATCTGCTAGCCCAGGAAGAAAGTTCCAACCGCCAAGGAAAAGCAATACGAAGAGCGCTGAACCCATAATAACGTGAGCGTATTCTGCGACGAAGAAGAGGCCGAATTTAAAACAGCCATATTCAGTGTGGAAGCCGCCGACTAGGTCAGTCTCGGATTCGGCCATATCGAAGGGCAGTCGATTTGTTTCTGCGAAGAGCGCCACGAGAAAGATGAGCGCCGAAAGTGGCTGCCAGATGAATAGCCATAGGGTCTGTTGCGATTGGACGGCACCGAAGAGACTCATACCATAATCTGAACCTGGGAATGCTGCCCACATAAAGACGGGCAAAAGCGCTAAGCCCATCGCGAGCTCATAGGAGATCATCTGAGCGGAAGCACGGATACCACCGAGGAAGGGATATTTACTATTGGATGCCCAGCCAGCTAGCACGATACCGTAGACACCGAGCGAAGAGATTCCGAGAATGATCAACATCCCGAGATCGACATTAGCCAGGACGAGCGGCTGGGTGATGCCATCGACATCGACGTAGCGACCAAAAGGCAGCACGACCATCGTGGTCAGTGCAGGTGCTAGCGCGACGACCGGCGCCAGCATATAATAGAATTTATTCACATGCCCTGGCACGATTTCCTCTTTGAATAAAAACTTTAGTCCGTCAGCGGCAGGTTGGAAGATACCGAGCCTGGTCAGAAAATTTCCAAGAATCGGGATGTGCCCCAAAAGTGGCAAGCGAGTGCGATTGGGACCGACACGCCCCTGAATCCAACTGGATACCTTACGCTCGGCGAGGACGGAATAACTACAAAGCCCCATGAAAACCGAAATCATAGCAAGCGCATATACAATAGGCAGCAGGTAAGGCAAAGATGCGTCTAAAAGTTCCATATCAGAAGAAATCCAGTCGCTTAGACCTCAACGGGGGCTGCGTGCGCTTCCTTAAATGCGGCGGGATCGTATTTGAGATTCTTAGTTTCGACGAAGCCGAGATCAAGAAAGGCGGTGGCATCGAGTGCGACACCTTTTTCGGGCAGTGTGCGCCAACGGAGGGAGTCACCAAGCTGATCAATTGTCGCTACCATGCGCTCCCATACTGAGTCGATGGTCATCGCTGTAGCCTTCTCTTTCCGCTAGTGCCGCGGCGATCTTTTCGAGCACTGTGAAGTCGGGCTGGACGCCAAGAGGCCCTGGTATCGCAGCTTTAAAGCGTTGGATACGGAAACTTTGATTGATGAAAGAGCCGTCTTTTTCAAAAACCATGAGCGATGGCAATACAATGTTGGCGACCTCACTGGTTCGGTTGGCGTGGCTTCCGACGTAAATGACTTTGGCTTTAGCCAAGACATCTTTGCTGATGCCCAGCTCTGTAAGGTCTTCGTTCACGGCAAGGATGGTCTTGACCGCGCCCGAGTTGATATCGCGTGCGAGCGCTTCGAGATTCTCGGATGGCAACTCACTGATCAGACCCGTGACAAGTGCTCCACGTAAATTCGGAGTACGATCTTCAGACTGTAAGAGTCCGTCGCCGTCGCCATTATGGCTGACAAGGGAAACTTTGGCGCCACTGCGCTCGGCGATCGCCTTGTAGAAAAACTGTTCTTCGACTGAACTATGTGCGGAACCGACCATTGCGATCTTACCCGATTTTAACAGCTCAGCTGCAGCGACTGCAGCCTCGCCAGAGGCTTTGTGCACACCCTCGATTGTGTAATGAACCAGGCGATCTTCAGATTCGATCTCTTTGTAGAGTGCACGACCAGTGTCGGTCATCCATGTGTCGTTCACCTCGTCATTACGGCGCGGTGTGATCCGGTAAATCTTACCTTCTCGACTCCATATCTCGGTATTCGCGCCGACACTACTTTCGGTGCAAATACTATGTGTCCGTTTCAGGAACCAAACACGCATTTTGAAGCGAAAATCTGTGCTCGTCAAAGCGCCAACCGGACAGATGTCTACCGTGTTGAGCGAATAGTTGTGCGAAAGCTCTTTTCCAGGAAAGCAGGTCAAGGTCGAGTAAGTGCCGCGATCGACAAAGCCGAGCACGTCGTCATCCGCCACTTCCTTACTGAAACGGACGCAGCGTGAGCAAAGAATGCAACGTTCATCATCGAGCGTAACGTTCGGGCCTAAGCGGGTGCGCTTAGGCTTAACATTTTTATCTTCGATGAAACGACTGTAGCCACGGCCATGCTCAGCTGAAAATTCTTGCAGGCGGCACTCTCCTGCTTGGTCACAAATTGGGCAGTCGAGCGGGTGATTGATCAGGAGAAACTCCGTCACACCATTGCGCGACTCCTTAACCATCTCCGATCCTGTTAGGATATGCATGCCTGGTGACGCGTTTGTCGCACAACCGATCGTCGGCTTTGGCATCCAAGCAATTTTTTGCGTACCATCCTCTTCTAGCACGGCTTCTCCAGTTGCACGGTCGCGCATTGGCATGCCCATCTCGACCATGCACATGCGGCAGTTACCCGCGATCGTGAGCTTCGGATGGTAACAGTAGTGTGGCACTTCCTTGCCCTTGCCGACCATCTTCACGGCTTCGATGATATTGATCCCTTTGGGAACTTCGACATCTTGACCATCAATATTGATGGTAACGTTTTCGACTATGCTCTCGATCTTCATGGTCTAAATAAGTGTCGTCGCTTCGGCGGTTTCTTTACCCTCTTTACGGCGAGCAGCTTGCTCTTGAGCCTTTTCGACGAATTCGTCTTTGAACTTGGCGATGAAACTTTGCACAGGCCATGAGGCAGCTTCACCAAAAGCACAAATCGTACGACCTGCGATTTGATCGGCTATGGATTTAAGTAAATCTGCATCTTCTTCACGCGCTTCGCCGTCGACCATGCGTTGAGTAACTTTGCGCATCCAGGGGACACCTTCGCGGCATGGAGTACATTGACCACAGCTTTCGTGGGCGTAAAAATAATTAATGTTTGCAAGTGCCTCGACCATGTCGGTGGTATCATCCATCACGATAACCCCACCCGATCCAGACATCGAACCAACGGCCATTAGGCTATCAAAGTCCATCGGGATATCTTCGATTCCCCAGTCATACTCGGTGCCATCTTTAAGTTTTCCAGTAAAGCGTTCGTCAGCGCGCAGGATCTTAGACGAAGAGCCGCCAGGTATAACAGCCTTAAGCTTGCGTCCTGGTTTGAGCCCACCGCATACATCATAAATAAGTTGTCCGAGCGTTATATCCGCACAAGCGAACTCATAGTAGCCGGGCTTTTGCACGTGGCCAGATACGCACCAAATGCGTGTGCCTGTGTTGCCAGGTGTACCGATTTTGGCAAAGCCCTCGCCGCCCATTTCAATGATGTGTTTCACATCACAAAGCGTCTCCACGTTGTTCACAATCGTCGGGCATTGATAGGCGCCAAGTGCAGCTGGAAAGTATGGTGGCTTGATACGTGGATTAGCGCGGAAGCCTTCGAGTGATTCGATCAGACCGGTTTCTTCGCCACAAATGTAAGCACCTGCACCGCGGTGTACGATGATGTCGCATGAATAACCAGTGCCAAGAATGTTGTCGCCGAGAAAATTCTTTTCGCGGGCTTCTTCGATCGCGCGTTCGAGGATTTTGTATCCCTCAAAAAACTCACCTCGAACGTAGATGAAGGCGAGTTTAGCCTGAATAGCAAATGCAGCGCAAATCATGCCCTCGATCAACTGATGCGGATCTTGGTGGATGATCTGGCGGTCTTTAAACGTGCCGGGTTCGGACTCGTCGGCATTACAAATTAGGTAGATGGGCTTACCCGACTTACGATCGAGGAACTTCCACTTCATCCCTGCAGGGAAACCGGCACCGCCCCGGCCACGTACTCCGGAAGTGAGCACTTCGGCGCAGATGTCTTCTGGCTGCATAGTTACGGCCTTCTTGAGTTGATCGTAGCCGCCGTTTTTCACGTAACAATCGATATCGTTGGTATAACCTTCCTCATCGATATGTTTGAAAATTAGCCTGGTTTCTTGATGTGACATATTGGGAAATTAGGAATTAATAATTGTGAGTGTTTTAAAGCCCGTTGGAGAGCTCACCGCTCTTTATTTTGGCAGCCATTCCCGCGGCTTTTTCGGGATCGATATCAGTGTATTCGTCTTCGCCCACCATAACGACAGGGCCTTTGCCGCAGTCGGCGTGACACTCCACAAATTCTAGTGTAACTTTACCGTCTTTACTGGTATGGCCGACTTTGCATTCGAACTCTTTTTCGAAGCTTCTACAGGTTTGATAAGCCCCCGACAGGGCACATGGTAGTGTCCGGCAAACGCGAACATGATACTCGCCCGTCGGTTTGGTACGGAGCATTGGATAGAAGGTAACAAGCTCTTGGATATTAATTGGCTGCAGTTCAAGGCGTTCAGCGATCCATTCGATCGACTCGTTTGAAAGGTAGCCTTGATCTTCTTGCACTAAATGGCAAAGCGGCAGCGCGGCACTTCGTACGGTCGGGTAACGAGGCACGAGTTTGTCAATCTTTTCGATTGTTTCTGATTTTAAAATTATCATTTTAGAATTTCAAATTTTTAGCAGGTTAGCTTTTCCTACCTATCACATTCTCCCATCACAAAGTCGAGCGAGCCAAGGATCACAGTAATGTCAGTTAGGTAGTGCCCGGGGATTAGTTTATCAAGAATACTCAGGTTACAGAAAGACGGACCTCGAATCTTTAGCCGGTAAGGAACACCGCCACCCTTGGATACTATAAAGAAGCCTAAGGCACCCTTAGGGTTCTCCGCTTCGAAGTAGACCTCACCAGCGGGGATTTGTGGCCCCTCGGTCACGATCATGAAGTTTTGGATCAATTCTTCCATACTGGTGAGCACTTTAGCTTTTTGTGGTGCGAAGATCTTCTTCGCATCCTCAGCATAGTAGCTGCCTTCGGGGAACTGATCGATACACTGACGGATAATACTCACACTCTGGCGAATCTCTTCAGCACGCATAAGGTAACGGTCGTAACAGTCACCAGTAGTGCCGACGGGCACTTCAAAGTCGAACTTTTCGTAGCCAAGGTAAGGCTTGTCTTTGCGTAGATCAAGATCGATGCCACAGGCCCGAAGATTAGGCCCCGTAAGACCGTAAGCGATGGCGTCCTCCTTCGAAATTGCACCGATACCGACGGTGCGATCCATAAAGATACGGTTGCGAGTCAGTAATTTATCGACCTGATCAAGCACAGGCAGAACGCCCTTACAGAACTCAAGCACTCGGCCGAGCCAGCCGTCTGGGATGTCACGCGCGACACCACCGATACGTGTGTAACTGGTAGTGAAACGAGCACCGGTCAGTTCCTCAAAAAGCGTGTAGAGTTTTTCACGCTCGGTGAAAGTATACATGAAGACCGTCCATGCGCCCGCATCCATACCGTAAACGCCGACGCCAAGTAGGTGTGAGGAAACCCGGGCCAGTTCACAGCAAAGCAAACGGATCGCTTCACAACGCTCAGGCACTTCGAGGTTCGCGAGTTTTTCAACGGCCATCGCATAGGCGACGTTGTTAGCCAGTGGGGCCAGGTAGTCCAGTCGATCTGTGTAAGGCACGAATTGATTATAAGTCATGTTCTCGGCGATCTTTTCATCTCCACGATGGAGGTAGCCGAGCACGGGGTCACAGCTTTTGACGACATCGCCATCGAGCTCCATCTTAAGTCGAAGCACACCATGTGTCGTCGGGTGCGAAGGCCCGACGTTGAGCGCCATGGTCTCACCTTGGAGTTCGGTCTCATGCTCACTGCTGCGAGCACCGAGATCGCCGATCGAAATTTCTTTTGTGGTCGTCGCCATATCTAAAAATTAGTCCGTTGGTTTCTCCTTTTGCTCTGTCCAGCTCTCGTCGCGAGCGCTTGGCTCTGTTTGACTCATGGGGCCATCGGCAGATGAGACGAAGGGGCCACCCATCATGGGAGCAGGCAAGACGGTCGCGCCTGTCGCTTCGGCCACATCGTCCGCTGGTAGCGGCACTTCGATTCCAGCAAGTGGGAAGTCCTTACGCAACGGGTGGTAGGGATATTCGTCCCACATCAGGATGCGGCGCAGATCAGGATGCCCATCGTAATGAATACCCATCAGATCATAAGTCTCGCGCTCATGCCAATTAGCCGCCGCGAAGACCTCACAGAGCGATGGCAAACTTGGGTTAATGTCGTCCGCGCAGTCCGCAGCAATACGCAGATATTCGTGCTTGGTCGTCGAAAGCAAGTGGTAAATCCCAGTGAAACGTGGGCTTTGTGCATCCCAGTCCACCGCAGTGACATCGACCAATAGGTCGTAGCCCAAATCGTCGCGCAGAGCACTGCAGAACTCAACGAGCTCTGTCCGCGGGACAGTTTACCGCCGAATGATCGGCAGATTGGCGCTCCGACAAATAATCAAAACGCTCTTTCAATTGAGCAAACTCGCTCTCGGCCATGGGTTAGCTTTCCTTTCCGGCTCCAGCCAAGGCAAGATTCTCCGCTTTCGCGGGCTTGGCATTTCGGGCGGTCAAGTTCTTGACCGAACGCTCCCGGCCAATCTTGTCCTGCAATTTAATCATCGCATCCAGCAGTGCCTCCGGACGTGGAGGGCAACCACTCACATAAACATCGACAGGGATGATACGATCCACCCCCTGTAAAGTAGCATAAGAGCGATACATACCGCCCGTGCTGGCACAAGCGCCCATGGCAACGACCCATTTGGGCTCCGCCATCTGTTCATAGATACGACGAATGACCTCAGCCATTTTGTAGGTTACGGTGCCTGATACGATCATGCAATCGGCCTGACGGGGCGAGAATCGCATCACTTCCATCCCGAAACGGGAAATATCAAAGCGCGAAGCTCCCGCCGCCATCAACTCGATGGCGCAACATGCAAGACCCATCGGCATCGGCCAAACCGAGTGCTTACGAATCCAATTAATGACAGCATCTGCTTGAGTGACAATGATTTCACCCTCCACTTTGCTGTCGTAAGCTACGTTTGTGTTTTGCATGTTAAATTGATGGTCGGAACTGGCACACCCTCAAAACTCACGCAACTTACTTTGCCCCCTATTTCATGCAAGCTACAATTTGATTTTATCCGAGATTAGAAATCCGAGATCTCGCAAAAAATGATTGGACTTGAACTTACAAATGCCTATAGTATGTGTTCTTAATTCGTAGAGTGTTACAGAAGCATCTCAATCCCCGAAAAACTAAAGTTTATTACATGAAAATTAAATCGAACCCACGTTCAGGTTTCACCCTGATTGAGCTCCTCACTGTTATCGCGATTATCGGCATTCTGGCTGCTATCCTCATTCCAGCTGTTGGTAAAGTACGGGAGGTGGCTAATAAATCTAAATCTGCTTCGAACATGCGTTCGATCGCAGTGTCCTATGCTACCTACTCCACTTCAGGTGGTCGCGTACGCACATTGACCAAGCAAAAATGAGCCTGACTCAGATGTCAGCTTTCCAGATGTTGCAGGCGTTGCCCAATTCCTGGCAAAGACAGTCCGACTCATGATGCATCGATCTGGATCATTGGTTCCGACCCTGCGGTCGCAGCTTATGCATGAACTTCTTCCAGCAATTGTTGGTTACCGTGATACCAGATAACGCTTTCCAAACTGCCGACGATTGGACCGCTGATGTACCCGTGGGATATGACTTTGCTGTTGGCGTCAGTGGTAATGCTCCGACATCGACCACACCGCTCATTTGGACACGTGCACTCACAACCGCTGGCACATGGGGCAAAGATTCACCTTGGGGCTTAGGTGGCCACATCGCTTACCTAGACGGCCACGTATCCTTCTACCAAGAACTGGGCGAAGAAGATGGTCAATTAGTCAACCCAACAACTGGCCAACAAACAGTTAACATCCTAGATGTACACGATTCAGAAAACATCATGGAAGCACCAGAATTCAGCCAATAGAGCATCTCTATCTTTGTATGTTGAAAGCCAGCTTCCTGCGAAGCTGGCTTTTTATTTAGCTGAATGTATCTCAAGGTTTGATATTGGTCTAAACAGCAACAAATAGATTATTCTTGTTTGGCCAATTAGCTGATTCAGTAAAACCAATCACTCCTATTACTACTAGAATTCTCACATGACTGGAGTTTTCTTTGTTTATCTATGAAATTTCGGGATTGTTTAACACTAAGATTATCGCAAATCTAAACATACCATGTCCGAACCCATCTACATTTTTGGCCACAAAAACCCTGATGCCGACGCCATTTGTTCCGCACTAGCCTACGAAGCTTATAAACATGCCATCGGGCAGACTGAATATGTGGCGGCGCGTTGCGGCAACTCCAATGCCCGCATCGATGCGATCCTAGAGCGCTTTAAGACACCCCTGCCCTCGCTTCATCGGCGATGTGACCCCACGCGTGGGTAACATTATGCAAAGTCTGGTGCGCACCGTGACCAAGAAGAGCACCTGTGCGGGTGCGCTTGAGTTGATCGACCAATACGATGTACGCGCCCTCCCAGTTGTGGACGACGGTGGACAGATCGAAGGTTTAGTCTCCATCTTCCAACTTGGCGAATTTTTCATCCCTAAGCCACACGAACCTCGCGCCATGCGTCGTGTCAAAACCTGCGTGCAATCCATCATCGACTCGCTCAATGCCAAGGTGCTCCACGCGGACAATATTGACGAAATCGAAGAACTCTTCGTCCGTATCGGCGCGATGGATATTCGCTCCTTTGGTAGTCACCACAAGGAAAACGGGCTCACCTCTGATCGTAGCATCATCGTTGTCGGCGACCGCCGGGACATCCAAGAGCGCTGCCTTGAGCTCGGCGTAAGACTCCTCGTCATCACAGGCGCGCTCGAAGTTGATGAAGAAGTGATCGAACGAGCTCGCGAATCTAATATCTCGCTCATCGTTAGCCCCTACGACTCGGCAACAACCTCGTGGATCATCCGCACAGCGACCCACATTGATGGTCTATTCGAGCCCAAAGTTAGTTGCTTCAGCGCAGAAGACCACATCTCCTCGGTCAAGCGCAGGATCGCCAATAGCAACGATCCGCTCTATCTCGTTGTCAACGACGAGAAACAATTAATCGGTGTCTTCTCCAAGAGCGACATCCTTCGCCCCAGCCGCACCCGTATCGCACTGGTCGACCACAACGAGCTAGGCCAAGCCGTCAACGGTGCCAGCGAAGTGCAAATTACCGAAATTCTCGATCACCACCGACTCGGCAACATACCGACCGAGCAACCGATTCTCTTTATCAATCGGCCCGTCGGTTCGACCTGCTCGATTGTAGCCGATCTCTTCAAAACTCATAAACTGACGCCTGAACCAAACATCGCTGGCATCATGATGGCTGGTATCATCTCCGACACCTTACTACTCAACAGCCCGACTGCGACGCCGCTCGAAGGTGAACTGCTCGACTGGCTCTCGCCCATAGCTGGCATTGAGCCGGAAGCACTCGCAGATATCATTTTCACTGCGGGATCGGTCGTCATCAACAGCAAGCCTGCAGAAGTCATCAGCTCAGATTGTAAAATCTACGACGAGGGCGAACTACGCTTTTCCGTCTCGCAGATCGAAGAGCTCGGTTTCGACAAGTTTTGGAAAAAAGAAGACGCGCTCGGTAAAGCGCTGGAAGCCTACCGCATAAAGGAAAAGTTATTTTTTAGCTTTCTTCTCGTCACTGATATTAATTCGCATGATTCCCTGCTCGTCGTCGCAGGTAACGATGAATTAAAGGCCTCGATCAACTACCCACAACGCGGGCAGAGCAACATCTACGAACTCTCTGGCATCGTCAGCCGCAAGAAGCAATTAATCCCCTACATCTCGTCGCTACTTAAAACGATGGGTGTGGTGTAGAAATATTTCTTTCGTAGCGTGCGGCTACATTGCTGTGAGGAGCTTACTCATACCCGTATCTGATAGACGGCTTCATTGCCGCGAACAAGCTCACTCTCTACGGATGTCTGATCTCATGGAAAAATGACTCAGTGCCTGCGAGATAAGGCGAAAAATCCATTCGTGGGTGAAATTGCTTCAAGGGAAAAGGCGAGATTTCAGTAAAGACCCATTTCAGGCCGACCGATTCGCACAGCGCGTAAGCCGCCGCGATGTCCCAGACTTTTACACGATAGTCGATCACGCCAGTCAAATAACCCGTCGCCACATAAGCTGCCATCAGCGCGCCACTACCGATACAGCGCACTCGATATTTCGACATGAGAGGCGCCAATTTTTCTAACTGTTTGGACGACATCGGAAAGTGCAAGCCGACCATCGTCTGCGCATCGGCCACAGTCGCATCACGATCAATTTTCTTCTGGTTTCTAAATAAACCATAGCCCACACCCCCCTCCAGCAGATCCTCTGTGCTGTGGTCGTAGATAAATCCATAAACTGGCTCCCCATCAAATAAGAGCGCGAGCGAGATCGCGCAAAAAGAGCAAGCCAAAGCATAGTTGTTCGTGCCATCAATTGGATCGATGACCCATGCAAAGCGCGCTTCCAATGTCAGCGTCTCATCCAGAGGACTAGCCTCTTCGCTACAGTAATCATCCTGTGGAAAGTTCTGACGTAATTCAGCGAAGATTTTCTCTGAAATCGCAAAGTCAGCAAAAGTCACCCGAGTATCGTCTTCCTTCCACTCTGAGGAAACGTCACCAAACTGGCGTCCGAAGAACGGCACTTGATCACGAACTGCCACTCGCCCCGCATTGATTCGGTGGCGCATCTGATCCTCGAGTTGAGCTTTGGCTTGGCGGTTCATATTTCTGACAGTGAAAAAGATAGACCCAGTAAGGCGCGTGACCCCGCGTGATCAAAACAATCATTCTGTTCGTGTAAATCAGCCATATTGATCATGAAGGAAGCTACTTAACTAAGGGCTCCTCTGTCGTATAAAGCGCTCCCAAAAGGGAATTTCTAGTGTTTTTTCCAAGTCTAAAATACGCTCTAGAATAATACCCTTTTGGGCAGAGGGTGTATTCGGTAGTTGATATGTCAGATTCTTAAGAAAATCATAAGCCTCTATATCAAGCCCCTGTTTACGTAGGAGTTCTGCATGTATGCGCGCCGCAAAATAAGGCGCATCATCTTGCTGAGAGGCCCGGAGGAACCACTTCGCCGCCTTGGCATCGTCTTTAAGGCGGTTAAGGTAAATCTGAGCTTTCTCCAAATAAAGCTTGGCATTATCAGGGTGAAACTCGAGCGCTTGATCAATCAGATCAAAAGCTTGCGCAGATTGTTCCAGATCAATCGCCTGCTGACGCCCCTCGGGGACGTCTGAATAGCCACCCTCCTCTCGTATCCGCCAATTGGGTACGTCGTAAGCGATCATACGACTGCCATTGATCCAGAAAAAGTCTGGTCTGGGGTCAAGCGTCGTCACCAGTCGCACCATCGAATCAAGCTTTGCGTTCGGTCTTTACGTTCCCAGATCGTATTGGTTCGTATCCAAAGGAAATCCGCAAGAATCGCGCGAAAGCCTCCGAGCACACCGATGACCAAGCCTTGTCCTAGTGCGCCCTCAAGCGCTTCAAGATTCATTTCAGACTGCCCCGCTTTGACCGATTGCCAGGCTGGTGCTTCGATCGGACGAATTAGTAAGCCAAGCAATACGAGGATGAGCAGAATCGAAACGATTCGGATCAAGCGCATGAGAAATGGATGTTGCAGAAACTTCACGATCAAATAACAGGTCCTATGGGCTTAAGTTGTGAAGCCTGCTGCGAAGAACCACGCTTGGGCGGACCCCACAAGTAACGCCCCTAAGAATGTTTTCTTTCTCTTACGCATCTCCTAAATCTCTCGGCGGCGAAAATTCACCTGAGCGAGTAGGATGAAGGCTACTACGTAGATTGCACCGTAGCCTGTAATCTGGAGAACAGTGCTCACCGCAGGCGCTTTTTCCACATCAAAGACGAGTTGATCACCAATGTTGAAGAGCTGAAAATTCGGAAAAATAAGGCCAAGCCCCAAGACAAGAATACGCTCCCATCCAGCTTCCATGCTCGTGTAGGCATCGCGTGCGATGTATTGAAGTTGGCAAATAACCAGCATAAAAAAGGAGACCACAATTGTGTAGAGATTCGTATTGGAGAAACTCGCAACAAAGAGTGTGAATGCTGCAAGTATACCAAACTTCATCCATTGCAGAAAACCGAAGAGGAAAACATCGCCGTAGCGAATCAGCGAGCCATTCAAAATAAGCTCATTACCGAGGCGTTCGAGTAAGGCCATTTCGCGCCAGTATAAAATCCCGCTCAGCACCAGCGTAATGACCAAGGTAAAGCAGAGCAGTAACAAGTGCGCACCGAGGAACTTACCCGCCAAGAACTCTAGCTTATAGACAGGCTTGGCCAGCATAGTCAGGGCAGTTCGGTTTTCCATCTCATTAAAAAAGAGCTGCGTAGTCGCTGTGATCGAAAGAATCGAACCAAAGAAGAAGAGCGCTCCGAAACCGAAATCCGTAATGAATTTCAGCTCCCCTGTGCCGAAATCGAACTGCTGAAAAAATGTCGAACTGCCCACCAGAGCGATTGAGATCAGCAACAAGGAGTTGAAGAATTTCTGTCTCACGGCCTCTAAGAAAGTCGTGCCTGCGATCAAGCGGATGCGTGTGAATGAATCGGTGATCTTCATGATTCTTCGCCCCCTTCCTGCTGGGTCGCATGTTCAATCTCGCGCTCATGAACTTCCTTAAGGAAGTAAGCATCTAGGCTCAGCCTAGGCTTCTCCACTCGAGCTAGCCGCCCACCTTGCGCCTTAATCTCAGCTTCAACTGCTGCGCGACCCTCGGCGCTGAGTCCTTGCACAACGAGGGATTCTGCATCTTTTTCTTCGACGAGATCGTCGACCCGTCCCTCACGCACGAGCTTCCCGCGATGGAGAATCGCTACGCGGTCGCAAAGCCCTTCAATTTGTGCGAGCAAATGAGAAGACAATAAGATAGTTTTACCACGGCGTTTAAGCTCGCGGACAATCTCTGCGATTGCCGCCGAACCAAGTGGGTCAACTCCAGCAGTAGGTTCGTCCAGTATAACAAGTTGGGGATCATGGACCAAGGATTGTGCGAGTCCAATACGTTGGAGCATACCTTTCGAGTAAGTGCCAACCCGACGGTTGGCAGCCTCGGTCATCCCAACGAGTTTAATTACTGAGTCCACCGCCGCGTCGATTTCCACCCGCGGCACCATACAAATACGTGCGTAGTAGCGCACGAGTTCGCGCCCTGTAAGATAACGATAAAAGTAAGGTGCCTCGGGCAAGAAACCAACACTACGGCGGGCATCGACTAATTTGCTTGGCCTGCCATAAATCTCGCAAGTGCCCGTCGAGGCTTCAAGCAGACCTAATATAATTTTAATCGTCGTGCTCTTGCCGGAGCCATTAGGTCCGAGCAGTCCGAAAATCTCGTTATCGCCCACTTCAAGACAGAGATCATCGACGGCGCGCAACTTCATGCCGCGCATGCCGACAGCGAAATCTTTGGTTAAATTTTGGATGCGAATTGCGGGGGTAGACATTGTGCGATTATTGTTCTATGCGGAAATTTTGGCAAGTGCGGTTGCCGGTGACTGTTTTGATTACACTCTCTTTAATGTAATTTTTCAATTCAGACTCCACTTCGGCCTGAAAGGCGACCACTTCAGCCTCTCCTCCTTCGGCGTAAAGATGCACTCTGCCATCGACCATGTTCTGGACATAGCCTGTCACATCAAAGCCCTTGGCCACGCCCACCGTCTGGTAACGAAAACCTACGCCTTGCACATGGCCTTCAAACCAGCAGTTCATCTGAAAAACACGATTATCCATAATAAACAAAATTTTATAGAATCCCGATCGTTGCAAGTGCATTAGAGCCTTGTCTCAGTGCTTTTTAAGCGCAGTCATAACTGTTCGCACATGCCAGACGCCTTTTCAGATCATATTGAACCGACACTCGTTGATATCATATTGCCACTTGAGCAATCTGAGGATACTGAGGCGCAAAAAGCTGCCGTTGCCGCAAAACTAAATACAAAGATCTCGCAGATAGTCGAACTGCGCCTACGCAAACACTCTATCGACGCACGCCAGCGCACGATTAAGGTGCAGTTGCGCTTTGAAGTTGGGGTCGGCGAGTCACTAGCGCCAGAACCTGAACTGCACCCAAAATACCCAACGGCATCATCCGACGCAAAGAACGTTATCATCGTCGGCTGTGGTCCCGCGGGGCTGTTTGCCGCTTTGCGCTGTCTGGAGCTTGGGCTGAAACCAATAATCCTCGAACGTGGTAAAGACGCCTCTGCCCGTCGATTTGATCTAGGTCCAATCCTGAAAGAAGGTCGGGTGATCGAAGACTCCAACTATTGCTTCGGCGAAGGTGGCGCGGGCACTTTTTCCGACGGCAAGCTCTACACCCGTGCTACGAAGCGTGGCCCCGTCCGGACAATCTATGAAACGCTCGTCGCCCACGGTGCGCCCGAACGCATCCTTATCGATGCGCACCCCCACATCGGCTCAAACCTCTTACCAAAGGTCGTCATGGCGATGCGCGAATCGATCCGTAGCGCGGGCGGCGAAGTGTATTTCGGCACAAAGGTAGAATCATTCATCATCCATGAGAGAAAAATGGCTGGCGTGCGCACCACCGATGGT
The DNA here is from genome assembly GCA_905182465.1 of Opitutaceae bacterium BACL24 MAG-120322-bin51. Lineage (GTDB taxonomy): Bacteria > Verrucomicrobiota > Verrucomicrobiia > Opitutales > Coraliomargaritaceae > Thalassobacterium. Next base: position 114,875 of record CAJJBI010000002.1, read on the forward strand.
CGTGAGTTTTTGAGTGGCCAAGTCATTCTCGCTACTGGTCATTCAGCGCGCGACATTTACGAGCAACTACACGCACAAAAGGTGCGAACTAGAGCAGACACCGTTCGCAGTCGGCGTACGGATCGAACACCCGCAAGCACAGATCGACAGCCTTCAATACCACACGCCGCAAGGTCAGGAGCGCTCCGCGCTATTGCCCGCAGCTAGCTATCGACTCGCCACGAAGATCGACAACCGCGGAGTCCACTCTTTTTGCATGTGCCCGGGTGGCTTTATCGTGCCGGCGGCTACGGAGAACGACGAGGTGGTCGTTAACGGCATGAGCCTCGCACGGCGTGACTCCCCTTTTGCCAATAGCGGCATGGTCGTCACAGTAGAGCCGGAAGATACCGCTCCATTCGTCTCGGAACACGGCGTCCTAGCAGGCATCGCCTTTCAAAAATCGCTCGAACGCGCCGCCAAGCAGCACGGCGGGGGCGGTCAAGTCGCGCCAGGTCAACGGGTCACAGATTTTCTCGCGGGCAAAGACTCCGCTGATCTCCCGAAGACCAGTTACTTTCCTGGCATAATTCCCTCGCGGATTGACCAGATTCTGCCCGAGTGGATCACAAGCCGTCTGCGTCGCGGACTTGATATATTCGGCAAACAAATGCGCGGCTACATAACCGAGGAATGTAACCTGATCGGCTTCGAAACTCGAACAAGCTCACCCGTACGCATCCCGCGCGATGAACGCACATTGCAACACTCAGAAATTAGCGGTCTCTACCCCTGTGGCGAAGGCGCTGGCTTTGCTGGCGGCATCGTCAGTGCTGCACTTGATGGTATGCGTTGCGCGGAGGCAGCAGCAGAAAGTAGGGGCTACACTAGTCAAGACCGTCGAACCCCAGAACCCACAACGACTCCGTCTTCACAAGTGAAGCCCCAACTCAGCTCATGATCGGCCTCATCGAAAATACAGGTGGCGGTGAAAATAAATCACCCCATATGCCAAAAGGCTACCTCTTCGCTCTCGTCGAGAGCATCTTCAAAGAGGGCGGTTACTTACAAACCGAAATGCAGCTTGATCACCGCGCGGAACAAGCGGCCATGGCAGTATCGGTCGCCACCTCGCTGGAGTCCGACCAACCGCTTCTCTTTGAAGCTGGCACAGGCGTAGGTAAGAGTCTCGCCTATTTAATTCCTGGTATCATCCACTCCGTCGATAGCGAACGCCCATTCATCATCTCTAGCCACACGATCAGCCTTCAGGAACAAATCCGAGAGAAGGATCTTAAAATTTGCCGCAATCTTTTCACCAAAGTTCCCGAACTGCGCCGCTACGGCGCGTTCAAGACTGCCCTAATGGTAGGAAAGGGGAACTATTGCTGTAGCACGCGCCTTAGTAACGCACTCAAAGATGCCCAGTCGGCCAAGCAGACCGAGATGTTTAAAAGCGACGAACGCGACGACCTCGTCCGTATCGCCACGTGGTCGGCCGTAGCGAAGAACGGCGTCATCCAAGAACTTTCTCCTCCACCGCTACCCGAGGTCTGGGATGCAGTCAATGCCGACAGCTCCACTTGCTCTCGAAAGAATTGCGATTCAAACACCTGTTTTTACCAACGTGCCCGCAAACAGTTACTTTCGGCCAACTGTGTAATCGTAAATCACAGTCTCCTTTTCTCTTTAATCAACGCAGGCATGCAGCCTGAGGGTGATGCCAAAGGCATTCTTTTGGCCGACGACTTTGTCGTGCTCGACGAAGCCCACCGCCTACCTGCAATAGCTACTGACCACTTCGGCACCCACGTCAGTTCCTTTGCTGTGGATAGGGCACTCAAACGCATCTACAATCCCCGCACCAATCGCGGCATCCTCAAGCGTGAGGGTCAAGCGTGGGATCAAGATGCCGTTGCCAATGCGCTGGATGCCGCCCACGAATTTTTCAGCTATCTAGGCGACACCTATCTTGCCAAAAACCCGATCCAGCGCATCCACAAGCCCGACTTCTGCGACAACATACTGACAGGGCCGCTCAAAGAAGTGACCGAGCGCCTAGGTGCCCTCATCCAAAAGAGCGACGATGAGCGCGCCCAAGACGAGCTACGAGACCACCGTCGCCGTATCCTCGGCTACCGCGATGCGATCAACGGTTTCATCACTTTCGCCGATGAAGACCATGTGCAGTGGCTTGAACGCGGTGGCAAGAAGGGACAAAGCGTAACACTTCGTAGCGCCCCACTGGATGTAGCACCCTACTTGCGGAAATACGTTTTCCAGCGCGGCACCTCAGCGGTATTAACTAGTGCCACCCTCTCCGACGGAAAAAATATGGATGCGTTTCAAGAAACCGTCGGCGGGCAAGCAGCAGAAAAAGAAATCGTGTATTCGCCTTTTAACTACACGAAGAACTGCCGCATCTACATTGCCAGCGACGCCCCGCAGCCTGAACCGGGACAAGGGCGTCTCGACCTCGACTACCTCGCCAATATGATTTGCTGGTGCGCCCGTCACGTCGAAGGCGGTACGCTTGTTCTCTTCACTAGTCACTTTGACCTGCGCCAAGTGAGCGAGCGCACTCAAGGATTCTTTGATAAGATCAAACGTCCCCTATTTACCCAGGGTCATCAGATGGCGCGCAGCGAGCTAACGAAGCAATTCGCCGCGGCAGGCAACGGTGTGCTCTTTGGAACTGATAGCTTCTGGACAGGGGTCGATATACCTGGAGCTGCGCTCTCGCAAGTCATTATAACACGACTCCCTTTTGACAGTCCCGGTCACCCCGTGAACGAAGCTCGAAGTGAATACATCCGTACACGCGGAGGCAATCCCTTCGCTGAAATGACGGTGCCCGATGCTCTCGTTAAATTCCGCCAAGGCATTGGCCGTCTCATTAGACGCCATGAAGACAGCGGCAACATAGTGGTTCTTGACTCACGTATTTTGACTAAGCCTTACGGTGCACGTTTCACCGAAGCCCTACCCATCAAAGACTACTTACGCTTCAATCGCGAAAATCGCGATTCCGTATTCGCCTAGTTCCGCATAATTGTTTTCATACTTTCAATGCAACTTTCCTCCTACGGCATAACTAATCAAGGCAAAGTCCGCCACACGAACGAAGACGCGCTCTTCATCGACGAGGCGCATCAAGTCTATGCCGTTGCCGACGGACTGGGTGGTCTCCCAGGTGGAGCCCAAGCGAGTCAGCGTATCGTGCAACTATTGGAGCAAACAATGAAGCGCGTCGATTCCAGTCAGGAGCGTGTCGACCTTACTGAGCTCATTAACGGCATCAACGAGATCGTCGCTAAAGAAGGTCTCGAAGCCCATCCTTTCACAGGAACGGGCAGCACCCTAACCATCGGACAAATTGTCGGCAACCAGTTGCTCATCGGCCACATCGGCGACTCGGCCGCCTACCTATTACGCGGCGAAGATCTCGAAAAGCTGACCATCGATCACACCATGGCTCAGGAGCTGATTAACCGACAAGGTGAATCAGCGCGTGCCGTCATGCCACCAGAATACTCGCACACCCTCACCCGTTGCGTTGGCCAAGGCAAAACTCTCCGCGTTGATAATGCGCGCATCACCATCGAGCCTGGCGACCGCTTACTACTTTGCACTGATGGGCTCGATAAAGTAATCTCAAGTGAGGCAATTAAAGAAGCGCTCGCTCGTAAACAAAGCCCCGAAGAAGCCTGCCACCAGCTCACGCAAATGGCCAACGACAACGAGGGTCCCGACAACATCACGGTCATCGTCATTCAAATATTGTAGGAGCTAATGAAAAAGTCCGAAATCTTTTTGCCAAAAGTCGCAGCCAAGCCAGACAACATGCTCTTCCGCTTCAGCCTCGGCCAAGCCCTCTATGACGAGGGCGAGACCACGGCCGCGATTCCACATCTAAAAAAATGCGCTGACTCCCGCGAAGACTGGATGCTGCCACGCATTTTGCTTGGCAAAGCAATGCTCGCTGATGGCCAAGACAGCGCCTCGAAACCAATCCTAGAGGCCGCACTACGACTAGCCGTCGAGCAGCACCATGATGACCCCGCAAAGGAGTTACGTAGCGTTCTGGCCGATTTCTAGTCGGTTATATGCCACAAAGTGAGTGAATTTGCGCATATCCAATAATACATTTGAGAAACCTACGGCTATATTAAAACACCTGTTTTCTTGCCTTGCAGTCTGAGGAATTCGCCCTAATCTCCGCCTCTTTTTTGGACTTTCAAGGCTCATACTATGCCTGCCGACTCCTTTTAAACAAAGCATAAACAGACTCTAAAATATACACGATACGATCATGACCGACCTATCAAAATACAGAAATATTGGTATCTTCGCCCACGTTGACGCTGGTAAAACGACTACAACCGAGCGCATCTTGAAGCTCACTGGTAAAATCCACAAGTTGGGTGAAGTGCACGATGGCGCTGCGACTACTGACTTCATGGAGCAAGAGCAAGAGCGAGGCATCACGATTCAATCAGCGGCCACGACTTGTTTTTGGCCTGGCTCCGAGCAGCAAGAAGCAAATGCGCCTTACCGCTTTAACATAATCGACACACCTGGTCACGTAGACTTCACCGTTGAAGTTTACCGTTCGCTCAAAGTGCTCGACGGTGGCGTCGGTGTTTTCTGTGGTTCGGGAGGTGTCGAGCCTCAGTCCGAAACCAACTGGCGTTACGCCAATGACTCCGGAGTCGCTCGTTTGATCTATGTCAACAAGCTAGACCGTATCGGTGCCGACTTCTACAAAGTCGTCAAGCAAGTCAAAGATATTTTGGGTGCGAACCCACTCGTAATGGTGCTTCCAATTGGCACCGAAAGTGAGCTCAAGGGTGTCGTTGACCTTCTCACCCGCACCGCGTGGGTATGGGATGAAACCGGCGATCCACTTGCCTACGAGAAAAAGGAAGTCCCTGCTGACTTGGTCGACAAGGTCGAAGAATACCGCGCCATGCTGATCGAAACAGCCGTCGAACAAGATGACGATGCGATGGAAGCCTACCTCGAGGGTAACGAGCCTGACCTCGACACACTCAAAAAGTGCATTCGTAAGGGCACTATCAACCTCGACTTCTTCCCCACTTATTGTGGCTCTTCTTTCAAGAATAAGGGCGTGCAAAACATACTCGACGGCGTCGTCGATTACCTTCCTTGCCCAACGGAAGTGAAGCCACAACCTGAAGTGAATGCTGAAGGTGAGGAGACTGGCGAATTCGCAGTAGTCGAGGTAGAAAAGCCACTCCGTGCGCTTGCTTTCAAGATCATGGATGACAAATACGGCGCGCTAACTTTCACACGTATCTACTCAGGTAAGATATCTAAGGGCACCAACGTCCTCAACACCTTTACGGGTAAGACTGAGCGTATCGGTCGTATTATCGAGATGCATGCTGACGAGCGTAACGAAGTCGGTTCTGCGCAAGCAGGAGACATCGTCGCCCTGCTTGGCATGAAGTCCGTGCAAACAGGACACACCCTTTGTGACCCTGCGCACCCTGCCACGCTTGAACCCATGGTATTCCCAGAACCCGTTATCTCTATCGCGATTAAGCCGAAGGATCAAGGTAACGCGGAAAAGATGGGTGTCGCAATCGGCAAGATGGTGGCAGAAGATCCGACATTCATCGTTGAAACAGACGAAGACTCCGGCGAGACCATCCTCAAGGGAATGGGTGAGCTTCACCTCGATATTAAAGTCGACATCCTAAAGCGCACCTACGGTGTCGAAGCATTGATTGGTAAACCACAAGTAGCCTACCGCGAGAGTATTACCAAGACACTCGAAGACAGCTACACCCACAAAAAACAATCCGGTGGTTCGGGTCAGTTTGCGAAGATCCAATATACACTAGAACCACTCGAGCCAGGCGAAGGCTTCCAATTCGAATCCAAGGTTGTCGGTGGTAACGTTCCTCGTGAATTTTGGCCAGCAGTCGAGAAAGGCTTCAAGCTATCTAAGGAAAAAGGTGTCCTCGCGGGCTACCCTTGCTTGGACTTCAAGGTCACACTCACTGATGGTGCCTTCCACGCAGTGGATTCCTCAGCGGTCGCTTTCGAGACTGCAGCCAAGGCAGCCTATCGTCAGTCACTCCCCCAAGCGGGTGCTCAGATCCTTGAGCCGGTCATGAAACTCGATGTCTTTTGTACCGACGACAAGATGGGCGACGTGATCGGGGACTTAAATCGCCGACGTGGTATGATCAAGACCCAAGAGCCGACCAACAACGGCGGTGTCCGTATTAAAGCAGACGCACCACTCTCCGAAATGTTCGGTTACATTGGTGCACTCCGCACCATGACATCTGGTCGCGGTCAATTCTCTATGGAATTCTCTCACTACGCAGCTTGTCCAAATAACGTATCCGAAATCGTTATCAAGGAAGCTAAGGAGCGCGAAGAAGAGAAGAAGAAGTAATTCTTTTCAGACTCCAGAAAACGGATATCAGCAAAGTCCCCGTCCCGAAAGGGCGGGGACTTTTTGTGCCTTAAAATGAATTTTAACAGTCGGATTAGAAGACTGCATCCTCCTAAATGAAGTGCTCCAAGCCAAATGCGAGATTGCACTTATTCCAAAGACAGCTTGGCTCTAGAGGCATGTCCGGCTACGAACAAGCCCCCTTACCTCTCGCCTTCGCGAAAACGCATCGTCACCGCTAGGGATTAAAATTACGAATATGAGTAAGATTAGAGCTCAAGAAAAAACTATGACTGATACCCAAAAACCCTTTACGCGACCTGATGGACGCGCCATCGATCAACTCCGCCCGATCACTTTCGAGACGGGAATCGCGCCCCACGCGCTTGGTTCCGTGCTTGTGAGCTTTGAAAAAACGCGCGTGATCTGCGCTGCCTCCATAGACGAGCGCGTGCCCGGCTGGATGCGCGCACAAAAAGTCGAAGGTGGTTGGATGACAGCGGAGTATTCCATGCTCCCCTACAGTACACACGACCGTAAGCAGCGCGACATAAGCCGGGGCAAAGCCGACGGTCGCACAATTGAAATCCAGCGCCTAATCGGTCGCTCACTTCGTGCCGTTTTTGATCTCAAGAAGCTCACTGGTAAAACCATTTGGATCGACTGCGATGTCCTCCAGGCCGACGGCGGCACGCGCACCGCTTCAATTACTGGCGCTTACGTAGCCGCGCAGATCGCTATCCAGAAATTGATCGCAGACGGTAAACTCGCTGAGAATCCTTTCACTGATTCGGTGGCTGCAGTTTCAGCCGGCGTGTTTGAAGGCACTCCCGTGCTCGACCTCAACTACATTGAGGACAAGGACGCGACCGTCGACGCCAACCTCGTAATGACTGGGTCTGGTAAGTTTGTAGAGGTCCAAAGCTCAGGCGAAGAGGCTACCTTCAGTCATGGAGACCTCGATACTTTACTGGGGCTTGGGGCTAAAGGGATCGCTGAAATCAATCTATTACAAGAAGATGCCATTACCGAAGGCCTGAGATCTGATTAGTGTGGCTCTGGGACTGCGCAAATAGGAACATCTGTTAGTCACAGGAAGAATCGAAAGCTTCGTCCTGCCTGTATTTACCCAAATATCGAATTGAGTAGCTCTAGCCCCATTTCGATATCGTCGCGAAGTGCTTCCTCTTTCGATTTTTCTTTTTTCTCGGAAGGGGCTGGTTCGCTAGCTTTGTTTTGTCTAGGTAAGAATTGCCCGTCTTTGAGGGGCGGCTTTGATGTCCCCGCTGCTTCGGCTTTTCCAGGCTTATCGAGAGCGCGGCGAGCGGCGTTGTTGAGTAGTTCTTTAAGGGCACTGGTATCCGGATCACCTAGGCTACCTCCGATATTAATATCTTGGTTCCAATTACGGAAGCCATCTTCGCTAGTCTTGGTTCCAAGCAATTGGAGTGTCTCTAAGTAATCGATCAAACGACCTTTGGCACCGAATCTAAGTGTGAGGTCTAGCGGCTGCTCAAGTAACTCGCCGAGATTACCCGCGGCAATGACGCCTTGACCGCTGATGTTTAGATTATCACCCATCAAGTTTAACTCCGGGATGCGCACTTGCTTGTCCTTTCCACGGACGAGTTCGAGGGTAAAACTCTCAAATTTTATGTCTTTGAAATAGGGAACAGCTTGAGCCATCGCTGTGATACCTGGGCGATTGAGGCTTTGGCCTAATATGCCCGCACCGATCAGACCAAGCTGACTGCGGCTGTCTAATTCGAAGGCAGTGAGCACGCCATTGCGGCCTGTGATGGTTAAATCACCTTCAGAATCTTCGCCGGCTTCCTCTAGTGTATCACCACTCCCTGCGAATTTGAACTGGCCATCGAAGAGACCTTGGACGGGGAACTTACTATAATTACTTTTTGAAAAGAGCGAGGGATCGACATTTTTAAAAACGAATGAAGATGCGACTCGATAGGCTGGGTTCTGGATGGGGTCGTAGGCAACATTGGCATCCCCGACAAGGCCACCACCTTTAAGTTTAGCGGTGATGTCTTTGACTGAGAGGAGTGCTTCGGAGACCTTTACTTGGGCCTTTAGCTCAGTAATGACTTGCCCAGATTGAAACGCTAGCTCTTCGACCTCGATCGAGACTTCGCCATCGAGATCTGCCCACGGTGGGCGAGGTGTCTTTGGTTCTGCTGCGCTAGGGAGCGAGTGCGCTAGAGGTCGGTGCGCTCGCAACGGAATCGTTTGCTATGAGAGCAGCTATGAGCAGGTCGATATCACCCTGCGAGACTCGCGACGAACTTAGGCTAATTTTAAATGGTAAAGGCTTTGTGTTCGGTGTGAACTTGACCGGCCAGTTGTAAACTGGTGCTCGGGCGGCTCTCAGAGCCAGCCTGCAAATTAGAACCGAATGCATAGGCGCCCCCGCTGGTTTTTTTGAGCTGGGCAGCCAGACGATAATCTTGGCGAGAGCCAGGAAGACCACGAGAACGCAAACCCGTGATCACTGTTTGAAGTTGCACGGGGTATTCGGCTGTGCCGTTAAAGTCGAGTTCGACTTTGGCCTGGCCTGCGATTACGCTGCCCATCCCATCGAAAGCAGGCTGCTGGAAGAATCCAGAGAGTCCAACTTGGAATCTGGCCTTGGTCACCAAACCTGCAAGTGTCGAGGCGTCCGTGCTCACACTTTTTGAGCCACTCACGGTGCCACTAATGAAGTCGCCATAACGATCCAGTAATTGAAAAGCACCCAGATCGAAGCGGATTTTTTGAGCTGCCTCGACACGTATCCTTGGGTTCATACGGAGCGTGACATTATCAAGGAGCGGCTGCTGGTTTTGTGAAAGTGCGAAGGCACCAAATTCGATCGGTGCACGTGTTTTTACTTCGAGTGCCCCACTCTCCTCTCCTGACAAAATGATCTGTGTGGATAAGGCTGGACCTGAGAGTTGCATTCCATCGCCAAGCCATGGATTAATCCATTCGAGTGGAAGGTTGATTAAGTTGACCTGCACTAGCTCTCCAACGAACTTTTGCTCTACGCCAAGATTGAGGGCTTGATTAAGTTTAACAGAGACGACTGGTGTGCCATTCGATGCCACAACTACATCGGCTGTTTCGAGTGTAAGAGCAACGCCTTGGGCAAAGCCATTCAGCTCACCTTGAAGCGAGAGGCCTTGAAGTTCGACTAGGTCGGGCGCGAAGACTTCGGGGTGCAGTAAATCGACATTAAAGCTGAGAGCAATCTCAGCAGTCTCTTCAAAGCCGTTGATTGAAAGATCGAGCGTTTGAGTGATAGAAAGTAAGCTGCTACCATCGGCATCACTGCCTGAGGTAAAAGATTCGGCTCGGACTGAATCGAAGCCGCCGGACTGCTTTTGCGTAAAACCCAAGTGGATATTCGATCCAAAGTCTTGAAGGCCGCCTTGCAGAGCTTGCTTCGACTCAAGTTTGAACTTGGCTTCGAGCCTTGTTTCCAAGCCAGGCGCGATGCGGCCGGCAATGACCGCCAATACAAAGCGGTTACCAGAGGAATCAATGAGCAAGCCGTTAAGATCGATCGAATCAATGTCGAAGAGCAACCCGATCTCGCTCAGTGCGTAAAGTGCATCGGTGGGCGAGCTAGTGGCTTGGGCAGCAGGTGATGCGGTTTCGTTAGGGGCATCATTTACACTAAAGCCATCATTGGCTGGAAGATTGTCGCTAGCCGCTGTGGGCTTATTAATTTCGGGTAAGTTGACGACTAAGCCGTCCACCTTAAGCCCGCGTAGTTCGATCATGTCGCTTAAAATTAAAGCGAGTGGCGAGAAATCAGATCGTAGGCTTTCCAGATTAGCGGTAGTGCCATCGGCTAGTTGCAGCTTTAAATCAGTCAGCTCAATGCTGTTAGAGGTGATCCGCACAAATTTGATCGAACTACCTGCGGGTAGCTTGCTCTCGACTAGTTTTTTCTGAAAAGCAGGGCGTGTGATGCTGAAGTAGCCAATGCCAGCGGCAAGGATAAGAAATATAAAGAGAACGAGAAAGAATCGGAGAAGGCTTTTCATTATTTACAAAAACAGCTTATGAGTCATCAGCCCTGAAACAAGGTTCCTTGATGGAGTATTGGCGAAAAGGTGACAAAACTGCCGCATCTATTTTGCCAACTGGTAAAAGAAGAGACCATTCAACGCGAGGGCGTGCCCGATCTTACAGTCGCGCGCCCAGTCCATAACGGTCGCTTCAGGTAGGGCGCGGACTTCAATCTCTTCATGCTCGTCCCAATCAGTGCCGGATGGATGAAGCTCGGCATCTTCTGCGAGTATGATGTGGCAAAAGTTATTTAATATGGCAGGATTAGGGCGTGCGTGGCCAATAAGACGACCGTTCTTGGCGGCGTAACCGGTCTCCTCTTGGAGTTCGCGCAGGCCGGCGGCAACAGGGTCTTCGCCTTCGTCGACGATGCCTCCTGGAAATTCCCACGATAACTCGTCGGAGCCCCAACGGAACTGCCTCACCATGATCAACTCCCCTGCGGGCGTTCGGGCGACTACGATGACCCAATCGCGCGAGTCTATATAGTAAAAATCGCCCTCTTTACCTGTTTTAGGATGGCGGTAACGACGTTCGCGAAGATCCCACACCCGACAGGCATTGAGTAATCTGTCGCCGACGATTTCCCAGCGTGGGGGGCCTTGATCTTGAGGACTGGCGGCCATTAGTTGGCAGGAGTATTAATCTCTTTTGGTTCAGTATTTTCTTCCACAAACACAGATCTTAAGTGCTTTCCAATTATTGGCAAGCCAGCGCTGTCTGCAGGCAATAGTTGGGGAAGCAGGAACTGTTTTCGAAATATGAAAACCTAAAATAGTTTGTTAAAAATGGCTTCACCAATCCACTACAGTTACTAAAAGTTGCCTTCAGCGCCTTGCCACTGCTGATGAAGCACTCCAAGTTCCTAGATATGTCAGGAAGCGTAGGCCCAAAAAGAAGACTTCAGCGGAAACTTGCGCTGCTATTGGTCCTTGGTGTCGTCTTGCTAATCGCAGTCTTGTTACTCTGGAAACGTCATCCCGAGGCCATCTACTGGCTGGAGCTGCTAGACGCAGGACATAACTTTCTCAAAGAGAATCCTTGGGCCTTGTTCGTGGTCATGGCGACGCTTCCTGGCCTGGGATTTCCGAGCAGCGCTACACTAATGCTTTTCGGTGTGGTCGTGGCACCGCACTACGGCATGCCAGCGGCGGTAGCACTGGCCATTGCCGCGCAGAGCCTGTGCTCGATTTGGACCTATGGACTAGCGGCAGGACCGCTAAAACGACTTTTGCGTCGCTATCTGCTGCGTGAGCGAGCCCTGCCTGAAATGAGCAAGCATAACGCGGTCCGCCTCGGACTCATACTGCGGCTTACGCCAGGCATACCCTACGCTTTACAAAATATTATTCTCGGCATCATGGGCATGCGCTTTCGGGACTATTTGCTCGTTTCTATTCCCACGACGAGTCTGTGGACGGCATGTTTCGTCATAACTGGGGGCGCAATTTTCAAAGGGCAGCTTGGGTGGGCGATTGCTGGGCTTGTAATTTTAATTGTGGTCATCCTTGCCACCCGAATGTGGAGCCGAAAGAATCCTGTTGATGTTGGATAGCTTAATGACACCACCGCCTGAGCAAGTGCTCGAGGTCACCGCGTTGACGCGCTTGATCAAAGGACAACTGGAAGAAAACTTTTCCCGTGTCTGGGTTAAGGGTGAAGTTTCTAATTTACGAAAACAAAGCTCGGGGCATATTTACTTTTCTCTCAAAGATGCGGGCAGTCAGTTACCCTGCGCCCTCTTTGCGCGGGATGCTGCCCGGCAATCATTCGAACTTCAAGATGGCATGGAAGTGCTACTGCTAGGCGACGTGTCTGTCTTTGAGCCGCATGGTCGCTACCAGTTGATAGCCAAGATTGTGATCCAAAGTGGCGAGGGTCGCTTGCAATTAGAATACGAACGCCTCAAAAGGAAACTAGCAGCGGAGGGGCTCTTCGATACGGAACATAAAAAGCCACTGCCTACGCTTCCACAAAAGATCGCATTGATCACATCGCCAACGGGTGCCGCAGTACGAGACTTCCTGCGCATCCTGCGTCGCCGAGCGTTCTCAGGTGAAGTGGTGATCTTTCCTGCCAGAGTTCAGGGTAAAGGTGCAGCCGAAGAAGTGGCCGCCATGCTTGAACATGCGGTCGCGAGTGAGGGTTTTGACCTCATCGTAATCACGCGCGGCGGAGGCAGTATTGAAGACCTTTGGGTATTTAACGAAGAAGCGCTCACGCGGGCAGTGGCGGCTTGTCCCCTCCCTGTGATCTCAGCAATCGGCCACGAAATCGACACTGTTTTGACGGACTATGCAGCTGATCAACGTGCGGAAACTCCATCGGGCGCGGCCGAGTTGATTTCGTCGCTTTACATTGAAGCACGCTCGCGCTGTGAAGACGCTGAGAGCGACCTTCACGCCTGGGTGAAGGGCTACCTCAACGACCAACACTCGCAACTGCGGGATCTCTCTGCACACATGCGCATAATTGCTCCCGATCGCCGAGTGCAACACATAAGTATGCGGATGGACGAGATGGAAAGCCGCCTAAGCAGCAACCTAGCGCGTCGTATTACAACCGAGCAGCAAGCTATCAGCAAATATGCGCAACGCATCGTCGAGCAGCATCCAAAAACCCGCATTGGCATCGCCTGCCAGCACCTAAAGGATTTCTCAAGGCGTCTAGAACGCGCCAAGGTTTTGATTGCTTCCAAGAATACGGAAAAACTCCAGAGTCTTCATCACCGCCTTGAAAATGGAAGCCTCCAAGCCACACTGCAGCGAGGCTACGTCATGATCAAAAACAGTGATGGTATTATCATCGATCGCGCATCGCTGGCTCTGAAAGAGCCGCAACTGAAAGCTCGTTTCCAAGACGGAGAGATTGCCCTAAAAAACGACAACTAAGCGACTTAACCAACTAACATAGCTCGATTACTCGTTATCGCTAGTTGAAAAAATTTACACACAAGGGAACATTAACACAAGTTGCGTGTTTTTAATATTAGCAGATATATTTCAGTAATTAGTTTGTTGGTATTAATTAGGTTAATGAGAGGCTCGCTTTCGATAAATCGGGGGCGAGCTTCAATCTTTTTGTAAATGCGATCGGCTATGCCAAAATAGGCTTTGCCTAATAATTAAAAACTGCCCTCGACATAACAGCTGACATACAAGCGAAAACTCCAAGGGTAACGCGGCCGAACCAACGGCTTGCAGTATTTGTCCAAAATCCAGATCAACGACCAACGCAAAGAAGAGCGCCCCGTGGTCAGCATCGAAGGTTTAGACTTTTCATCTCGGAAAACTCGTTTAGGCAGAAACTGGCATTAAATTCGATGGTCTTCGCGACGGAAGGCTTGCTTTTCGCGATGAAAACGAAATCGTCTATTATAAAGCTTCTGATTGCATCATCAGTATAATCAACAAATCGTCTATAAATTATGAAAGCAATACTCATCACCCTCCTCGCAATTTGTGCTAGCATCTTTACCGGCTGCACCACCCCGGTCGCTATCGACCCTCTAACGGGGCAAGAACAGCTCGCTGAATTCCGCGCTGGCTACTTCTACGCACCTATCGACAAGCCAATTGGTCAAATTTTCAAAACATCCATCCGCGAACTTGATGATTTGGGCTACTTCCGAACAGGTGAGCTTCATAAAGAATCCGTCTATTACAATCTACTCCCGTAAGGTAGGTGACGAAAAAATCACGGTTCGCATAAGTCAACAGACTGATCCTGAAGTCGAAGAAGAATCTGAAATCCGCATCCGTGTAGGTAATCTCGGCAATCTCGCTGAATCACAGGTGATTTATGCTCGCATTCGCGACGCACTTTAGTCGCATCGCCCTGCGCGACCAAACGACCGCCCCTCCACCTGGAGCGGCGGTTTTTTATTTTTAACAGCATGAAATTGTGGCCGTAACAATAGAATTTCAGATCGAATCCAGCTCAGATCTAAGCGTTCAACAGCTCACGCTCTCGGCGACTACCCAGTAAATAAAAAGCTCAATCTTAATTCATAAGTATGCACATCAGCCCCACCCTTATCGGTATTGGTAGTCCCATCGTCGACGCCATCGCCCTAGTAGACGAATCTTTCCTCGCCCAAATTGATGGCGACAAAGGCGGGATGGTACTCGTGGATGCGCCTACCATCTCCAGCTTGATCGCGAGCCTACCTAAAGCAGGCATTGCTACACCCGGCGGATCGGCAGGCAATACCCTCTTCGCTCTCGCTCGCATGGGTGCCTCCACCAGCTTTTTAGGCAAGATTGGCAACTGCGCCGAAGGCGCTTACTACCGAGACAGCTTTTCCAAGCTCGGCGGCGATGCCTCGCGCTTCAAAATCGGTGAGGTGCCTAATGGCCGCTGTCTCTCCCTCGTCACTCCCGATGGGGAACGCACCATGCGCACCGATCTCGGAGCAGCCATGACCCTTGCCCCTGAAGAAATATGCGTTGCTGATTTCGCAGGTTGCGCTCACGCCCACATTGAGGGCTACCTTTTGTTTAATGAAGCCCTCATGCGCCGCGTGCTCGAATCCGCCAAGGAGGCAGGCTGCACCATCAGCCTCGACCTCGCTAGCTTTGAAGTGGTCAATGCCACCAAATCCATCCTCCCTGACCTATTGAGCGACTATGTCGACATTGTTTTCGCCAACGAGGAAGAAGGTAGTGCTTACACTGGTATCGAAGGTGATTATGCTGCCATCGCGCTCCAGCTAGCTGAGCTCTGTGAGATCGTCGCCGTCAAAGTCGGTGCTCACGGATCCTACATCGCACACGCGGGCATCGTTGAAAAAATCGAGCCCGTTCATGCCGCTCGAGTAATCGACACCACTGGCGCTGGCGATCTTTGGGCAGCCGGTTTCCTCTACGGCTGGTCGCAAGAGCGCCCAATCGCTCAATGTGCCGAACTCGGCTCCATTTTAGGAGCTGCCGTCGTACAAGAACAAGGCAGCGTCCTACCCGAAAATGTTTGGCAAGATATACTCTCTAATATTTAACAAAAGCATTCACAACTTTGAGCCCCACACTACATGACTAAGGATCAGATCACCGAACTCGTCGTCGATATCGCAAAGCGGGCACGTAAAGCCTCACTCGAACTGGCTGCGCTTCCTACGGAGACGAAAAATAAATTCCTTCTCGATCTTGCCGAACACCTCATTACGCAAACCGACGCCATACTTGAAGCCAATGCGCTCGACCTCGAAGCAGCCAAAAGCCTAGACCTATCTGCTGCCCATGACAGAGCGGCTCACCTTAACGCCCGAGCGTATAGCCGCGATGGCCGAAGGCGTGCGCCAAGTCGCCGCCTTGCCCGACCCCGTTGGCGTCGAAATTGAGCGCCTCGCTCCTCCAAAGGGATTCGACCTGCGCAAGATCCGTGTCCCCATGGGTGTCATTGGAATTATTTATGAGTCCCGGCCTAATGTCACCGTGGATTGCGCCGTTTTATGCCTAAAGTCAGGCAACGCCTCCATCTTACGTGGCGGCAAGGAAGCCTTCCATAGCAATATGAAACTGGCGGCAATCGTCCAAGACGCCCTGCGCGCCAACGGCATCCACCCAGATGCTGTCCAATTTATTCCCACCACGGACCGCGCCGCGCTCAACATACTGCTCAAACAAGACGATACCATCCACTGCATCATTCCCCGTGGAGGTGAAAGCCTTATTCGCTTCACCGTAGAGAATAGCCGTATACCTGTGATCAAGCACTACACGGGCGTCTGCTCTGTTTACATCGATGCCTCAGCCGATGCCGACATGGCCAAGGATATTCTGATTAACTCAAAATGTCAGCGCCCCAGCGTGTGTAACGCTGCCGAGAATCTCATTGTCCATCAAGATGCCGCCGCACAACTACCCCGACTCGCCAAGGCACTACATGACCATGGCGTTGAACTGCGCGTCGATAAGCATGCCAAAGCCCTCCTTTCCGCCAGCGGCCTGCCCCTCGTCGATGCCTCCACCGAAGACTTCGCCACCGAATACACGGACTTGATCATCGCCATCGCCATCGTGCCTGACTTAAAGGCCGGCATCGATTTGATCAATGCTAACAGCTCCGGTCATACCGATAGCATTGTGACGGCAGATGTTACCGCCGCACAGACTTTCCTCACCACGGTCGATTCAGCCGCCGTCTTTCACAACGCCTCGACCCGCTTTTCTGACGGTTTTGAGTTCGGCTTAGGTGCCGAAATCGGCATCTCCACCGACCGCCTCCATGCGCGAGGGCCCATGGGTCTGAATGAGCTATGCACCTATAAATACGTCCTCCATGGCACCGGTGAAACCCGCTAGACGAGCACAATGAATACCCCATAGGCATCCGTGTAAACGATCGAGGTGGCACGGCCCACTAAGGAGGATATTCAAACGCTAGTAGAGAAGTTGACCGACGTAGCGGACTCAAAATGTTACAATCTGCTTTCTTGGAGAATGTTCTAGCGCAGCTTCAGACTTGCCAACCCAGCCATGGCGAAGATGAGAGAAAGAATCCAGAAACGGATGACGACCTTGTTCTCGTGCCAGCCCTTAAGCTCAAAATGGTGGTGGATGGGTGACATGCGGAAGATACGTTTGCCACCACGTAATTTGAAGGAACCAACTTGAAGAATCACTGAACCCGCTTCCATCACAAAGATACCACCAACGATGATCAAAGTGAGCGGTTGATGCACCATGAAGGCGATCATCCCGATGAGTCCGCCAAGTGCGAGCGAACCGGTGTCTCCCATGAAAACCTCGGCAGGATGAGAATTATACCAAAGGAAGGCAAGGCTCGCCCCCAGCAATGCCACGCAGACGACAGCGAGTTCGCCCACACCAGGTATGTAGCTAATGAAGAGGTATTCCGAGATGATAACGTTTCCCGCCACGTAGGCCATAATGGCGTAGGCAAGCGCGACTGTAACGGTACAACCGATCGCCAGACCATCGACACCGTCAGTTAGATTGATCGCATTACTCGAACCGGAAAGGATTAGGAAAAGAAAGGGCACGAGCAGGAAAAGCGACATTTCCGAGATGACCACATCCTTGTAGAATGGCACCCATAACTCACGCATCTTCGTAGCTGATTCGGGTACACTGAGCAGGCAAGCTAAGGCGATGACAGTCAGTATCGCTTGGCCGAGCAGTTTCCAACGACCCGGCAGGCCTTTGCTGTTGGCCTTGGACACTTTGAGATAATCGTCAAGAAAGCCGATTACGGTGAGGCCGAGGTAGATGATGAGTGCAGTGTAGACATAGATGTTGGGACGCGCCCATAGTAAAGAACTAGCGACGACTGATACACAGATCATGAGGCCACCCATGGTTGGCGTTTGCGCTTTACTGGCGTGGAGTACGGCGAGTATTCCAACTTCGTCTTCTCCGCGAAAGGCTTGTTTGGCGCGTAGCTGCCGGAGTTTGGCAAAAATCCAAGGCCCTAGGATGAAACCAATGCTCATGGCGGTCAGTCCAGCAAAGGCAGCACGTAGTGTCAGATAGCGGAAAAGTCGGAGTGGACCAAAGATATTTTCAAATTCTGCTAGGTAGGATAGCATTGCGGGGACTTAAGGATTAAAATTGAAATTTTAGGAAGGCAGTAGCTTTTCAAGCGAGTAAGTACGGCTACCTTTGAGAAAGATGGCTCCTTGGAATTGAGCAATGGTGGATTTAATTTTTTCGACACTGTCAGCACGTATGTATTGTTGTGCTGAAATCGCTGAGGCGTAGGCTTCAGTCAACTCGTTGGGACCGACAAAGGCTACGCGGTCTTCCGGGCGGAGTTTGAGCAAGCGACCAATGGCTTCGTGCTGAGCGAGAGCGGTCGTTCCGAGTTCATCCATGGCACCGAGTATATAAAAACGTGCGATACCTTGCGGCGTGCTTCGGTCAAAGGCATCGAGCGCATCGGCCATCGACGAAGGATTGGCATTATAGCAATCGATATAAAAAGTCTGCTTCCCGAACGTTTCAATGCATCCGCGATTGCCAGAAGGTCGCCATGATTCAACACGCTCGAGAATTTCGGACTCAATAATGCCAAGATACTTAGCTGCGACGATGGCCAGCGCCGTGTTCGTCGCGATACCTAAGCTCGGACTCGCAATTGGGTATTTTCGACCATCAATGGTGACTTCATGAAACACCTGCGGTAATAGATTTGCCCCTCGATCCTCCATTTTTTTGGAGATGTTATAGCGGACAATCTGTTTGCATGGTAAATCGGTAGCGGCGGTACCTTCGGGCAATAGTACTATAGCACGGTGCGCTAGCTTTTTATAAGCATGATAGCGTAAGGCATCGACGGGTAAAATAATCGGCGAATCAGGTTTGGCGTGCTCCGCTAGGAGTGATTTTTCAGTGGCAATACCTTCCAAGCTACCGAGAAGTTCTAGGTGGGCGGCTTCGATATTTGTCAGCACGATGAGGTCGGCTTGAATCATTTGCCCAAGTTGCCTCATTTCATCGGGCTGATTGATACCGGCTTCGATTACGGCGAAGTCCTGCGGGCTTGAATCGAGCCCCAAGAGCGTCATGGGCACACCGATGCGGTTATTCCAATTCCCCGCAGTCGCATGCGTCCGGTCTTCGCCGAGTAAGCAGCGGAGCATTTCCTTAGTCGAAGTTTTGCCGCAACTTCCAGTGATGCCAACAACAGGCATTGAGAATTTTGAACGCACTGCAGCTCCAATCGCACCGAGGGCGACGAGTGAGTCGGCTACTTTTAACTGAGGGAGTGCAATTGGCTTAGAAGTTTCAACGATCGCAGCCACTGCACCACCCTTGACTGCTTGTTCGAGGAATTCATGCCCATCACGAGCACCCAAGCTCAAGGCAACGAAGCATTGCCCAGGCTTAATCTGCCGCGCATCGAAACAAAAGCCTTCGATGGCTACTTTTGGCTCGTCTAACCATGATCCACCCGTCCAGTCGGCTACGTGTTGTGGATCAAAAGATGGCATAGTCAGGAATATTTTTTTAAGGCCTATCAAGTCGCGGGCTATTTGGCGATCATCAAAAGGAATCACTGTGCCGTCAAACTCCTGGAAAGCTTCGTGACCTTTCCCTGCAATCAAAACGCAATCTCCGGCTTCAGCGGAATCAAGCGCTAGCGAGATAGCGTGCTTCCGATCCTTGGCAAAGTGGGCACTTCCACTGTCCTTGGCTTCACGCATGTCGGCAAAGATTTGATCGATCGACTCGGTGCGTGGATTATCGGAAGTCACAAAGACTTTGTCGGCACCCTCAATAGCAGCGCGTAGCATGGGCGCCCGCTTAGTGCGATCTCGGTCGCCGCCACAGCCAAAGACAAGGATAAGGCGACCAGGCGTTATCTCTCGCAGCATAGCACAGGCGTGGGTGAGGGCATCATCGGTGTGAGCATAATCGACGAGCACATTAAATGGCTGGTTTTCATCAATCCGCTCCATGCGACCGGGCACACCTGGAAAGGAAGCGGCGCAGCCAAGCATCGCTTCGATGGAGTGGCCTTTTATGTAAGCGATCGCGAGTGCGGCCAATAAATTGCTCACATTATAGCGGCCAAGTAAGGGCGAGCTGACCTGCACCTGACCCTCCGGCCAAGTGAGTTTGAACTCTGTGCGGTCAGCGAAGAGCGCGACGTTTTCTGCACGAAAAGTAGCATCTGTTTCAATTGCAAAACTAGTGGCTTCGACACACTCGGGCAGTTCACCGAAGAGGCGTTTGCCGTAGGCGCAGTCTATATTAATGACTGCTTTACGCGGCTGGCGCCCCATTTCGCCAGTGAATAGCCGCTTCTTTACTTCAAAGTATGCCTCCATCGATTTGTGGTAATCGATATGATCCTGCGTAAGATTCAAAAACGTAGCCACGTCGACATCTAGGCCGTAGGTACGCTTCTGATCAATCCCGTGAGAGCTAACCTCAATCACGGCCTCAGTGCATTTGTTCTCTACCATCTGCGCGAGTAAAGCGTAGACATCCACCGATTCTGGTGTAGTACGAAAAGATGGTAGCGTGCGCTTGCCCAGATCATAGCGAATAGTACCGACTAAACCAACTTGATCTTGCCCGCCGATTAGATGCTGCGTGAGCATGGAGACAGTGGTCTTCCCATTAGTACCAGTGATACCCGTGATACCGAGTTGTGCATCGGGAGCATGGTAGAAATCCCGAGAAATAAGGGCCAAAGTCTGACGCACATCAGCGACTTGGATATAGTCGATCGGGAAGTGATGCCCAAGATCTTCCTCAGTGATGATGGCCACTGCGCCGCGATCAACAGCTTCTTCAACAAAGAGATTGCCGTCTGTGCGCAGACCACCGATGGCAAAAAAGAGAGCCCCTGGAACCACACGTCGGCTATCCGTAATCAGGCAAGTCACTACGCTATCCTCACGGAGTTTGCGACGAATCGTATCGACGCGACTAAGCAGATGACTAACACTGGGGTTCATGGGTGATCTTTTTCGATCGCTGAACGCGGTTTGTTCAAGTCGGCGGGAGTAAGATTGGCGTGAACTAGCAGCTGAGAGTAAGGTGCTAATTTGAAATTCTGCTAGACCGATCATAAATTGAAGGTTGTAAGTTTACGAATGAGGCGTCTGACCGTGCAGGCCGTATACCCAAATATGCAATGCAGGCTTCCGCAATATTACGAAAGGCGGGCGCAGCGAAAGAGCCTCCGTAAGCAACGCCTCGTGACTGCGGCTCATCGACGACGACGGTGATGACTAACGATGGTTTATCGGCGGGAAAGAAGCCACTAAACGAAGCAACGTGGTGCTGGTTGGAATAACGCCCGTTGACAATCTTCTGCGTGGTGCCGGTCTTACCTGCGATATCATAATTTTCGATCGCGGCGCGGCGAGCAGTGCCTTGCTCCCCCACGACGTCGGCGAGCATGTTAGCAACGGTTTGGGCGACTTCGGTTGAGACTACGCGGCGTTTAGCTTTAGGTTGAAAGCGAACCACATCTTGACCATCAGAATCAAAGATACGATTAGCTAGCATTGGCTCCATGAGCACGCCACCGTTCGCGATTACTGACATGGCAAAGTGAACTTGCATGGGCGTAGCACTGATCGCGTGACCCATAGGAAGGCGTGTGATGGTCAAGCCATCCCAATTACGGGTAGCGTGGAGCGTGCCGGTGATTTCGCCGCCAATATCGCAACCCGTCTTTTCCCCAAAACCGAAAGCTGCTGAGTAATCATGCAGGCGTTGATCGCCTAGGATAAGACCAAGATGCGCGGCGCCACGGTTGCTAGACTTGACCACAATATCGTGCATGGAAAGACTCTCGTAGGTACGGTGGTCGGAAGGTAGCTTGAGTGTACGGCCTTTATAGCTAACCCGCGCCACACCTGTCTGAAACATATCGCCAGGATGGACGATTCCCTCGTTGAGTGCCGCGGCAGCAGGCACGATTTTGAAAGTGGAGCCTGGCTCAAATACATCGGTCAACGCACGGTTACGCTGATTCGAGATCGGATATTTCTTGGTGTTATAAAATTCGTTGGGATCATAAGTTGGGTAGTTGGCCATCGCCAGGACTGCACCTGTGGCCGGTTGGCTGACGATGATACTGATGCCCTTCGGATTAAACTCCTCAGCGACTCGTGCGATCTCAGCTTCGACGATGTGCTGTACCATTTGATCGATACTGAGCTCTACATTGAGACCGTCTGATGGCTCTACTTCGCGCTCGCGGAACTGTGCTAGTTCGTGGCGTTTACCATCGCGCTCGGTTTCGCGCCAGCCGTCTTGGCCACGTAGGTAATAATCAAAGAAGCGCTCGATTCCGGTTACAGGTGTTTCTTCCTTATTCACATAGCCCAGCACGTGTGCCGCGAGCTGAGCGGCTGGGTATGCACGGGCGTGACTTTGGTTACCGTAAACAGCACGCATTCCCAGCGCTTTGACCGCATCATGTGTGCCCTCGTCTGCATCTTTAGCAAGCACAGCCCAGCGGATAAGGCGGACTTCCTTTGTGCCCTTGGATACTTTGCGCGTCTTGCGGTCAATCTTCGCCTCAAGTTCTGGCAGTGGTTTGCCTAGGATTCGTGCGAGGTCTACCAATTTAACACGGTCGCTCTCTCTAAAAGCCTGCGGATCAACGCCTATATTATAAGTGGTGCGCGTGGTCGCAAGGAGGTTGCCACGAGTATCGACGATGTTGCCACGACGCGCTTCGACGATATTGACCATTTTACGGTTACCTTCGACGTGTTCGAGCAGCGCTGCTTGATTCCAAACGTGTAGGTAGAATAAGCGCCCCAGTAAGACGCAAAAGGCACAAGCGACCGCGAGTGATATAAGTGAAGAACGCCCACTGGATACGAAAGCTTTACTCATTAGTTATTATCTAAGCGACACGGTTCTGATTCTGGGCTTTGAAGAGATTTGCAAAGCCGCGTAGCGTCTGACGTGACGGACGGAGCGGTGCAGGCTGCTTGGAATTAGAGGAGGATATGCGCTCAACGGACGAGGAGCTCTCTTTGTGTAGTGTGAGTGACTCTCCGAATGCAGCGCGTTGTGCGCGGCAACGGTAATAGTTTGAGGTAACTTGCATAGTTCGTTCGTAAGGGTGAAAATTTTCTTAACGGGATCTATCGATATCGAGCAGAGCGAGATCCATAGAAACTTCGTAGGGCTGCGAAACTGCATAGGCGCGACCATTAGCTAGCTGACGCTCTTCGACAAAGACGACTTGATCCTCGACTGATGGGCGAAGGATCCCCGCTACTTTACCCTGCAAAACGACTGGTTGATGATAGCCTGCGATACGCTCGTCGAGGAAGCGGAGTTTGCGGGAGGTTTCAGCGAGTTGAGATTCGAAATGCTTGCTACTTTGGGCAGTTCGCGAGATCTGCTGCTGCATCCAGACGATTGAAAAGGCACTACCAACAATAACCGTAACCATTACGAGAATCAGTAAGATGACATGTTTGCGAGCTCTACGAGATAGTTGTAACATAATAACGTTTGGTTAGGAAATTTTACGAATGGCGCGCAGGCGGGCGCTACGACTGCGGGGGTTTGATTTTATTTCAGATTCGCTAGGGCTAATCGGGCGGGTGGAGATCATGCTTGCACGAACTTCGCGCTCGTCTTGCGTGCGGCTATCGTGTGAGTGTTCAGGGCGGCCAGCCATCTTACGGCAAAAGCGCTTAACGATACGGTCTTCGAGTGAATGAAAGCTGATCGCGGCGAGTATGCCGTCGGGTAAGAGGCGATCGAATGCTGCCGGAAGACCACGCTCTATCGCGCTCAACTCATCATTCACCTCAACTCTAATACCCTGAAAACTACGTGTCGCGGGGTGCACGGCTTTGCGACCACGTGGCGTGGGACCGACTGCCTCGCTAATTAGTGCGGCCAACGACTGCGTGCGTTGCAAGGCACCAGTGCCGCGAGCATCCATGATAGCTTTGACCACCCGGCGCACGCGTGGTTCTTCACCGTAGTTACGCACTGCGCGAACGAGCGATGACTCCTCCGCCGTCTCTAAAAATTCTGCAGCGCTGATCCCCTCTTCTGGATTCATGCGCATATCGACAGGTGCATCGTAGCGAAAAGAAAAACCACGCTCCTCGGTATCTAGCTGGAAGGAGGAAAGCCCGAAATCAAATAAGATGCCATGAAAGCCACTCTCATCTAGATCGGCAAGGTCGCCAAAGTTGATATGATGCAAGCGAAAGCGGTCACCAAACTCTGCTTTCAAAGCTTCAGCACGAGGTAGGGCTGCCGGATCACGATCCAGAGCAACGACAGTGACATTTTCAGCCGCCTCTAAAAATGCGCGCGTATGCCCGCCTCCTCCAAAAGTTCCATCTAAAAGCTTAACGCCGTTGCTCGGAGCAAACAGTTCCAAGGTCTCACGAAGCAAGACGGGAACGTGACCACTAGAAGTGGCGGGCGTTATAGCATCATCGATGGAGTAAGACATTGATGCAGTTTTGAAAAAGGGAAGGTTTGCTTTGAGTTTTAAGATAGGCTCGCTCGCGTCGCTGGATCACATCGCGGACAGCGTTGGTCGAATGGGGAGGCGTGCGCGGTGTCGGACTGAAAGTCCAAGGGCTACGACGTTCGCGACGGGGATGAGAGATGTAACCAGAGGTACGGAAGTTTTCTCGGGCGATGGTTTCGAAGACGTTTCTCATATTATTTTTTACTTAATGGCCTATTTAAAAGCCGAAGCCCTTTGCTATGTCGGCCAAGTCTTCTGTGTCCTCGTCATCTGTCATGAGCTGGTCGTAGAAGGCTTCGTCGTAGATCATGAACTTTGAAGCCTCACCAAGCAGGACGACCGATTTTTCCAAGTCGGCGTGATTGATGAGCTTTTCGTTCAAATTAATACGCCCCTGCTTGTCGCATGAGAAATTGTGCGCCATCGACATGATGCGGCGTATGGCGCGCTGGCCCTTCTGGTCCCCCATACTGATCTCGGAAAAGCGCTCGTAGAGTTGCTCGATCATCATGGGAGGATAAACGGAGACGGACTTTTCGGTCAGGCTAGGCAGGGCGAGGAAGTTGTTATCCTTGGACTCAAGCTGAGGACGCCACTGGGAAGGGATCGTGAGACGCCCTTTATCATCCATACTATGACGATATTCTCCGAAATATTTCCCTGTATTGTGTGCGCTCATCATCCCTTAATTCACCATTTCGTGCCATATCACTCCACTACACTCCACCAGTCAAGCTACTTTTTAGCAGTTTTTTAGTAAAAAATGCTGTTAATAAGTGAGTTAAGTAACTTTCCTAGAAATACTTGATGGGCATATTCACATCTTGAATTAATTATAATAATAATTCGGGCAGCCTGCTACCTTGCCCCTCGTGAATTTTAGTTGTAGGATCGCCCGGTTCATTGACCTTCGGCGAAGCCGCATCTAAATTAGGTAAGCAATTAACTTTACATATCATCATATCATTATAACTTGATACGTTAATGACAGCTGTCTCCCTCAAAAGCCGCCTAGAGTCAGGCAAAGCGCTCTTCTCGATAGAGTTCTTTCCGCCGAAGTCTGATACTTCTGCGGAGCAACTACTGCGCACTGCTGAAGCCCTCAAGGTCTACTCGCCTGATTTTGCTTCGATCACCTACGGAGCAGGCGGCAGCACACGTAGTCGCACGCTAAAATATGCGCGCCATTTGAGCGAAGACTATGGCTACGCCGTCATGCCCCACCTAACATGCGTAGGACATTCGCGAGAAGAGTTGCGTGGCATCATTACCGAATTTCGCGAAGCTGGGCTTGGCCAAATAATGGCACTGCGCGGTGACCCACCCAAAGGTGAAACAGACTTTAAACCACACCCAGACGGTCTAAATCATGCAAATGAACTCGTCGGCTTGATCCACGAAACCTTCCCTGAATGCACTGTAGGTGTGGCGGGTTATCCGGAGATGCATCCAGAAGCGTCCTCCCCTGACATCGACTTGCTCAATTTGAAACGCAAAGTCGATACAGGCGGGCACTTCGTAACGACGCAGTTGTTTTTCGATAACGCCAAATATTTCGAGTTCGTTAACCGCACACGCCAAGCAAAGATTGAGGTGCCCGTGCTCCCTGGACTGATGTGCGTGACCTCCAGAGAACAAGCACTTCGATTCTGCGCCATGTGCGGTGCATCCATGCCGGCCGAACTGGATCAGCAGTTGCTCGCCGCGGGCGGTGATGCCGCCGCAGTCGAAGCAGTTGGCATTGATTGGGTCTATCGCCAAGCTCGCGAGCTCCTCGAACGCGGCGCGCCCGGTATCCACCTCTACATTCTTAATCGTGAAGGTGCCGCGGTTACACTAATGGAAAAACTCAAAGCGGCAGGCTTTTACAAATCGTGAAGCCAAAGGACATTCAGCTAATTGGCAGCGAACTGGCCATCGTCTGGGACAACGGCAGCGAGAGCTATTTCCCCTCAGATTTCCTTCGGAAGCATTCACCCAGCGCGCAAAACATAGGCGAGAAAGACATCTTCGGGAATCAATACGGCGGTGACGGCCCAAAGGAATTTGCGGGCGTCACGATCAAAGGTTGGGAGTTCCAAGGTAACTATGCCATCCGTCCCATCTTCAGCGATGGCCACGGTAGTGGCCTATTTAGTTGGGAATTCTTGAAAGAATTAGAGTCCCGCCTTTCTTAATGTGGGTAGGCAGAGCGCGCACCTAAACATTACGCCAGTGCGCAATCCGTGCAGCGACTTGATCAGGTCCTGGCATACCGGGCTTGTCGCGCGCGGCGAGTGCTTTCTCTAAATCAAAAGCCTGCACCCAGTCTTCACCAAGGGCTTCATGAATCTTAGAGACTTCCTCAAACGGTAACTTGTTGAGCGGTATATCTAACTGCTCGGATAAGGCAACCAAAGCACCCACTACGTGGTGAGCTTCACGAAAAGGTATCGCCTTTTTCACTAAATAGTCGACCACGTCCGTGGCGAGCAGTGCAGGGTCGGCCACGGCGAAAGCGCAACGTTTAACATCCGCAGAAACTCCTGGCAAACAAGCTGCCACGCAATCGAGGATCAGCTTCGTCTGATCAAAACTGTCGAAGACTGGCGGCTTATCCTCTTGCAAGTCCCGATTATAGGTCAGTGGTAGGCCCTTAACCATCGTAAGCAGCATTTGCAAATTCCCCGTAAGTCGCGCGGACTTGCCACGGACCAGCTCAAAAGCATCTGGGTTCTTCTTTTGCGGCATCAGGCTAGAGCCTGTTGTAAAAGCATCCGGTAGTTTAACGAAGCCGAACTCCGCGCTACTCCACAAAATGAAATCCTCCGAGAGCCGCGAGAGATGAATACCGACAGCCGCACAGGCTGAGGCAAATTGGATAAAAGTATCGCGATCACTGACCGCATCCATGCTGTTTTGCGTGAGCTGTGGCTTGCCCTCGTCATCAACGAAGCCGAGCTCTTTAGCCACAAAATCACGGTCGATTGGCAGCGTCGTGCCAGCGATCGCGCCTGAACCGAGCGGGCAGACATTTGCCTGCTCCTTGACCGCAGCAATGAGCGTACGGTCACGTGCAAACATCTCTACATAAGCGAGCAAGTGATGCGCCATCGGCACAGGTTGAGCACGTTGTAAATGAGTGTATCCCGGGATGATCACTCCCTGAGTCTGATCCGCCAGATCGACGAGTGCGGCGATCACCTTGGCAAGCGAAAGATCGAGTTCGTCACAAGCGGATTTAAACCAGAGTCGCATATCAGTAGCCACTTGGTCGTTACGACTACGAGCGGTATGGAGCTTTGCGGCTGCGGGCACCTCCAGTGTGAGGGCTTGCTCGATGTTCATGTGGACATCTTCGAGTGCCGGATCCCAAGTGAACTCGCCCGCTTTGATTTGTGCAAGGATCGCATCGAGACCCGCTTGGATCGCATCGCGCTCTTCAAGAGTGATGATACCGACATGGGCGAGCATAGCGGCCTGCGCTTGACTGCCTTGAATATCGAAGGGCGCAAGCCGTTGATCGAACGAGACGGACTCGCCAATACGGAGCATCAATTCAGCGGGACCTTCGGAAAACCGTCCGCCCCAAGTCGCTTGTTTTTTACCATCTGCCATAATAATAGAATTTTCACTCCTGCCCGCTTTGGCAAATCTAATCCAACCGAGTGATAATATTCGCATCATTGGCGTGAGCGATGGCTTCATTATTCGAGATCACGCCTGCCTCAACGAGCTCGATCAAATGTTACTCTAGCCTGTCCACACACTCGCTATGGCAAGTCTCCATCTTACTGCAGACTTTATGTCGCTTGACGGTGCGCACAATGATGGCAACGCCAGACTTGTCCTTGAGAACTTTCAAGATGGGCGCGCAAGCAAAGCTAAGCCCACTTGCATGCGGACTAAACGACCCGCAGTATTCCCAGAAAAGACGGTTGCGAAATACCTTAAATCCGATTAGTTTTAAAGTTTCCAATGAGCATAGAAACCAACGAAGAGAATTCTTTTGACAGTATTGAATCCGCGATCGCCGATATCGCCGCGGGTAAAATGGTCATCGTGACCGACGACGAATCCCGCGAGAATGAGGGCGACCTCGTTATGGCAGCGGAAAAAGTCACCCCGCAAGCCGTCAACGAGATGGCGCTACATGCCCGTGGCCTCATCTGCGTGCCTATGCTCTCGGAGCAACTTCGTCGCCTCGGCATTAACTCAATGGCATCAGAAAATCGTGAATCGCAGCAGACTGATTTTGCAGTATCCGTCGACGCCGCCGAAGGGATTACTACAGGGATTAGCGCCCACGACCGCGCTGAGACGATCCGTATACTCGGAGATTCAAATTCTGAGCCAAAAATGTTGGTTCAACCAGGTCATGTCTTTCCACTAAGGGCCAAGCCAGGGGGCGTTTTGCAGCGAGCAGGTCATACCGAGGCAGCAGTCGATCTAGCCCAACTTGCGGGCCTTAACCCAAGCGGTGTAATCTGCGAAATCCTTAATGAAGATGGCAGCCTAGCTCGCCTACCCGACCTAATTAAATTTAAAGCTAAGCACGATCTGAAGCTAATTTGCATCGCCGACCTGATCGAGTATCGCCACACCCGCGACAAGCTGATCGAGCACATCTTGACCAAGCCTTTCGAGTCCGAGTTCGGCACCTTCGATCTCCATATCTTTCGCAGTATACTTGATGACCGTCAGCACCTAGCACTGAGCTTGGGCGAGCTCAACGAAGCCCCCACCCTAGTGCGCGTGCAGAGCGAAAACCTCCTCGGCGATATCTTCCGTTCAAAGACACTCGGCGGCTATAACTCGCTTAGTGCGGCAATGGAACGCATCTCTCAAGAAGGCCATGGCGTGCTCCTCTACATTGAGCAGCCGCAGGGAGGCATTCGTGTCATCGAGGGCGCAGACAAAGCTAGCATCAAAGACGTCGGCCCCACCAAAATGGACTTCCGTGACTACGGCATCGGCGCACAAATCCTCGTCGAACTTGGATTAAAACAAATTCGCCTCATGTCTAGCACCCAACGTAAAGTCGTCGGCATCGACGGATACGATTTAGAGATCGTCGAGCAAATCGACATCTAGCGAGCACTATGAAATCAACTCATCATTTGATATTATTTATCTCGGTTCTTATTACCACACTCCCGACTGAGACTTATTCGATTACTCAAGCTGAATATGACACAGTCGTAAACGAGCGTGATGCAGTGCATGCAAAGTTTGGATCGAATCTAATCGCGGTAGCTGATGGAGAAGCTAGTGTAAGCGTAGATATTGAAACGAGTGATGACCTGAGCATATGGACAACAGGTGGCACCGCTTCAGCTACAGTTCCTGTTAGTGGGGACGCTCAATTTATGCGTTTCAAAATGAGGGACAACCCTGACTCGCTATCAGATGTTTCTCAGCTATCTCACACGCAAAGCTGGTCTCAAGAAACTAGCTACAAAAGAGTCGCGCTAATAAAATATCCAGTCAGTGATGCCCAAACGCACCCAGTGCTTATTCTTATGCATGGCGCAGGCGGTAATGCTTACGGCATGATCAACCAATATATGGATTTGGAGGACTACATTTTAGTCGCACTACAAGGCTATGATAACCGGTGGAATATTCAGACTGAATCATCCAAGGCAGATGATTTAGATTATATAGTAAGTATCATTGATCAGCTCAAGACCTACTCCGATGTCGATGCAAATAACATATCACTAATGGGGTCTTCCAACGGTGCAGCGATGGTCAATCGGGCTATGATTGAGCTTCCAGAGGGAACATTTAAAAATGCCATTTCGCTAGCATCACAACTTACAACTGACCAGTATAACAACAACTCATTTTGGGGAGCCGCGAACAATGACGGAAACTACGATACCGGCTACACATTATCTCCAAATTTGAGAGCTTTGAGTCTGCACGGAACAAACGACACGACTATTCCGTATGAGGGAGGCACTGTTAATTGGCTTAGCCGTACATTTATAGAAGCTCAGCAAAGTATCTTAAACATAGCAACAGGTCTCGGCTACATTGGGGCACAGGCAAATGGGACGACACCTTTTACCAATACTAATATTGTAAAATATGAGTATTTAGGTGGAGACGTCGTGCACTACCAATTCATCGGCGGAAATCACGGCTTTGGTGGTTTCAAAAATGAGTTACTAGAAATAATTAGTGATTTCATAAGCCCATGAAACTCATTCTACCAATAGTATTATCTTTTTTTACAATTAGCTCCACGCTATCGGCGGCGACCTATGTGAATACCTCGGGATTTACCCAAGATATCTTAAAAACTTCAGGTGCTACACACTCTTATTCAGATGAAAATTTATCTCCTTTTGCATATATCCCTTATGCTTACCTCTATCGTGCTGACCTAACTGGTGCTGACCTCTACCGAGCTGAGCTCTATGGGGCTAACCTAGCTCGTACTGACCTCACT
Organism: Opitutaceae bacterium BACL24 MAG-120322-bin51; assembly: GCA_905182465.1. GTDB lineage: Bacteria > Verrucomicrobiota > Verrucomicrobiia > Opitutales > Coraliomargaritaceae > Thalassobacterium. The sequence continues at coordinate 145,741 of CAJJBI010000002.1, forward strand.
GGTGCTAACCTCTATCGTGCTAACCTAACTGGGGCTAACCTCTATCGTGCTAACCTCACCGGGGCTGACCTAGCTCTTACTGAACTCACTGGGGCTAGCCTCTATGGGGCTAACCTACATGGGGCAGACCTAATTGGAGCTGACTTCTATTCTGCTTGGTTAGATTCTGCTAACTTCTCTCATGCTGACCTCAGTAATGTATCGAATGTTCATACAGCATTTTGGAGAAATTCTAATCTCTATGGAGCCACCCTGCCTGATGGATACGACCAAGCTTGGTTCGAATCAGAGGGTGCCATATTTGTAGTCCCAGAACCCTCCAGCTACGCACTACTCCTTGGAGGTCTAGCCCTTGGGCTTGTGGCTCTTCGCAGGACGGTAGGTAAAAAACCACTTAATCAAAAAAGTGGTACTCGGGGAGGGACTTGAACCCTCACGCCTTACGGCACCAGAACCTAAATCTGGCGTGTCTGCCAATTTCACCACCCGAGCAGATGGACCTTCAACTTAGAGCCTATGTTGGCAGTGCTCTAAAGGCAATCCTCAAGTGGTGGCCGGACCCAGAATCGAACTGGGGACACAAGGATTTTCAGTCCTCTGCTCTACCGACTGAGCTATCCGGCCACTCTTGAGAAAGGCGGCATTAAGATTGTGCCTATTCCAAGCGTCAACTGAGTTTTTTACTTTTTTCACTCATGCGAGATCCACTCTTTTGCAGAACTCGAGATCAAGTTCGATCAGCATAATTGCTGCTATGGCCATCGGCACAGACTTCACCCTTCTTTTCCTAGCCAGTATCTACGTTTTTATGGCAAACGACCTTCAGGCTCAGCCCAAGTCTACTAAATTTCTTAAGTTTAAGGTTGAACTCTGTGAGCGCGGAGATTTTCTCCTCGGTTCTGGTATGGAGAAGTGGCTGAGTGGCCGAAAGCGCTTCTTTGCTAAAGAAGTGAACCTCAAAAGGGTTCCGCGGGTTCGAATCCCGCCTTCTCCGCCATTTCATAAAGCCAGCTAGCAAGTGGCAAACTTTAGACCTTCCAATCAGCCAACAGACCCCTGTTGGCTTTTCTATTTTCACACGACCGATGACACAGATTAAATATTTCCAAGAGTGGTTCTCGAACCCGCGCCGTGATGTGATCGCGGGCACGGTGGTGGCGCTCGCGCTGATTCCAGAAGCGATTGCCTTCTCCATCATCGCGGGAGTTGACCCCAAAGTGGGTCTCTATGCTTCATTTGTCATCGCGGTGGTCATCGCCTTCATTGGCGGTCGTCCTGGCATGATCTCAGCGGCGACGGGTGCGATGGCAGTGCTGCTTGTTTCGCTTGTGCGAGATCACGGGGTCGAATACTTGCTGCCTGCCACAGTTCTTACGGGTGTTTTTCAAATCATCGCGGGCAAGTTGAAACTGGGCAATCTGATGCGCTTCGTTTCGCGATCAGTGGTCACGGGCTTCGTCAATGCGCTAGCGATTATCATCTTCATGGCACAATTGCCGCAGTTTCAAGAGCAAGGTTTACTGATGTATGCGATGGTCGCAGCGGGTCTTGCCATCATTTACGGCTTACCGCGCATCACCACGGCAGTGCCTTCGCCTCTAGTATGCATTGTCGTGCTAACAGGCGTCTCAATGACGCTCGGGTGGGATGCCACGCTCCGCACGGTGGGCGATATGGGTGAACTGCCTTCTACCTTTCCGAAACTCGAATACTTCCAGGTACTGCTGAACTTTGATACCTTTATGATCGTCCTACCCTACGCGATCTCACTTGCCATCGTCGGCTTGCTCGAATCGCTGATGACAGCCACCATCGTGGATGATTTCACCGACACTGTGAGCGACAAGAATCAAGAGTGCGCGGGTCAGGGTGTCGCTAATATCGTGTCCGGTTTCTTTGGCGGCATGGCAGGTTGCGCCATGATTGGCCAATCGGTGATCAACGTGCAGTCGGGTGGTCGTGGCCGACTCTCGACCTTCTCGGCGGGCATCATCCTGCTCATCCTAATCGTTGTAATGGGCGACCTCGTCAGCCAGATTCCTATGGCGGCGCTCGTCGCGGTGATGATTATGGTCTCGATCGGTACCTTTAGCTGGGAGTCGATTAAAAACCTCCGCGTGCACCACCGCACCTCAAGCATCGTGATGATAGTGACTGTATTAGTCACTGTGCTCAGTCATAATCTTGCCTACGGTGTGGGCGCGGGCGTACTTTTGAGCGCGCTCTTCTTTGCCTACAAAGTATCTGGCCAGTTGGACATCAGCTCTTCCTTCCAAGTCGACAAAAAGGAGCGCACTTACACCATTCGTGGACAGCTGTTCTTCGTCTCCGCTAGCAGTTTTGCGGATGCCTTTAATTTCCGCGAGGTCTTGGAAAAAGTTACCATCGATGTCTCGCAGGCGCACTTCTGGGATTTATCCTCGATCAATGCACTCGATCGAGTAGTTTTGAAATTCCGCCGTGAAGGCACCGAGGTCGAACTGGCGGGTATGAATGATGCCAGTAAGACCCTTGTCCTCGAAGTCGCGAAGTTCGATAAGCCCGACGCTAAGCTCGACGCCCACTAGAATTTCCTAAGTCCTCACTTCTAGCCCCCAACTCCTTCTAGCCATGAACATCCTAGCCTGCACCGACGGTTCCCAACACTACTCCTCCAGCGTCTACGATCACGCCGCTTGGGCATCCCGCCAGATGGGCGGCGCCTCAATTCACGTGCTCCACATGCTCAACCCACACCACGAGGAGCCAGCTAAGCTGAACTACAGCGGCAGTATGGGTGTAGGCGCACGCACCGCACTACTCAATGAACTCGTCGAACTCGAAGCGGCCAAGGCCAAGATCGCCCAAAAGCGCGGTCAAGCCATCCTTGAAGATGCCAACACCCACCTCAAGGATGCGGGTGTAGTCGATGTCGTCGCCGATCAATGGCACGGCAAATTGAGCGACGAAATCGCCAAGTATGAACGCGATGCCGACCTCGTCGTGATCGGTAAGCGCGGCAACAACGCCGACTTTGAAAAAGGACATCTCGGCAGTAATCTTGAACGCGTCGTCCGCAGTTGCCAGCACCCCGTGCTCGTGAGCTCCCGCGCCTTTGAAAAGATGGATAACTTTGTGCTCGCCTTTGACGGTGGTAAAAGTGCCCAAAAAGCAGTCGATTATGCAGCCAACGAAGCACTACTCAAAGGCATGCACTGCTACCTACTTTATGTCGGCTCGGGCAATGCCAAGATCGAAGCCGCCCTGGCTGCAGCCAAGACCCAACTTGAAACAGCCGGCTTCGAAGTCAGCGTCGAACAACGCGACGGCGAACCAGAAAAAATGATTGGCGATGTCGTGGCTCAAGACCACATCAATCTCCTCGTGATGGGTGCCTACGGCCACTCCAGCATTCGTCAGCTAATCGTCGGCAGCACCACTTCTGAAATGATCCGTACCGTCAAGATTCCCGTGTTGCTCTTTCGTTAGAGTCGCTTTGTTTACATTCACAATATGAGCATCACGTCCCAAGCTTACGGCAAACTCCCTTCAGGTAAGGAAGTCAGCCTTTTTACACTGACTAACGCAAACGGTCTTCGCGCCGAAATCATGGATTATGGGGCCAGCCTGGTTTCCCTCCATGTGCCGGACCGCGACGGCGATTTAGCCGACATCGTTCTAGGCAAAGACTCGCTCGATGAGTATGTCGCAGGCCACCCCTGCTTTGGCTCAACCTGCGGTCGCGTCGCTGGGCGCATTGGCGGCGGGACATTCAAAATCGAAGGCAAAACCCACACCCTCGAAACCAACGATGGGGGCATCAATAATTTACACGGTGGTCCCGAGGGCTTTCACGTGTTGCTCTGGTCGGCCAAGATCATCGACGACTTTGGCGTAGCCAAGCTCGTGCTCAGCTTGACCGATCCTGATGGACATAACGGCTTCCCTGGCACTGTTCATTGCACGGTCACCTATGCCTTACTCGACAACGACTGTTTAGAAATTCACTACGAAGCCACGACTGATCGAACGACCCCCTTCAACCCGACCAACCACAGTTACTTCAACCTCAAGGGCAGTGGCAATATCCTCAGACACACATTACAAATTTCCGCCGACAGCGTCGCCACCGTTGACGAACATTCGACGCTACTCGGACGCCGCGATCCGGTTGTAGCTGGCTATAACGACTATCGAAGCCCAATAAAAATCGGTTCACTTAAAAAGCTGGAAGTCGGTAACGCTGACATCCACTTCTTCTTAAACGAAGGTCGCACCAAACTACCCAAGCTAGCCGCTACCCTCAAAGAGCCCATCAGCGGGCGCGTAATGGAAGTCCTCACTACCGAACCAGGTGTGCAATTCTATGCGGGTCTCTCCCTTTCCGAAGATGCCCCCGACAGCGGTAAAGGCGGCACCATCCATAAACCCATGGATGCCCTTTGCCTAGAAACGCAAGACTACCCCGATTCAATTAACTACCCCGACATGGGTGGTGCGATCCTAAAGCCCGGTGATACTTTCAAATCGACGACACTCTTCCGCTTCAGCACGGACTGAGCTTAAATAAAAAGCAGCCTAGAGCGCTAGTGAAGCCTAGTGCAAGGCCTGACGGTTGAGTCCTAAAAACGAATCCTTGCATTCAGCGGGCAAGTTGCTTTCTTACCGATTCTTGGATATGCCCAGATGGCGGAATTGGCAGACGCGCTAGACTCAAAATCTTGTATCTTCGGATGTGCGGGTTCGACCCCCGCTCTGGGTACCATCTTTAGCCTCACAAATCGTGGGGCTTTTTTGTGCCCACGTGCTCATTAAAGTTACGGGGCGGGGGCTCACCTTCGGTGGTCCGCTTCGCACTCGGTCATGTCGTCGCTTCGCTCCTCGGAACGTCCCCGCATTAAATAATCATACCGGCCGCGACAGTCGCATTGGTCAATTCATCAATGAGCACGAAGCTACCTGTGATACGATTCGACTTGTAACTATCTGCAATCAAAGGAGCTGATGTGCGGACTTTAATACGGCCGATGTCGTTCAAGTTGAGCGTTAGGTCGTCTTCGATTTTACGCAGCGTGTTAATGTTCATTTTATAGCAAACTTCAGTCACGATCGCTTTGACCTCTTTTGTCGTATGGCGAAGAATATATTTACCGCGACCCGTCAGTGGTTTGTCGGAGGAGAACCAGCAGACCATGGCATCGATGTCTTGAGTTGGCACTGGCCGATTGTTGGCTTTCACCAGCATATCACCGCGGGACATATCGATTTCGTCTTCCAGTGTGATCGTAGCAGACATCGGTGCGAAAACTTTCTGCTGCGGACCATCCATTGACTCGATTGCTTTAATCTTTGTGGTGAAACCTGAAGGCAGAACCGTCACATCGTCACCCGCTTTAAAGACACCACCTGCAACACGACCCGCGAAACCGCGGAAGTCATGATACTCATCAGAATGCGGACGAATGACCCACTGCACAGGAAAGCGTGCTTCGACATGATTCTCATCCGCACCGATGTAGACGGTTTCCAAATGGTAAAGTAGTGTCGGTCCTTGATACCAGGGCATATTCTTGGACTTATCGACGATGTTATCCCCAATCAACGCAGAAGCGGGGATGAAGGTCACATCGACAATATTATCGAGGCGTGATGCAAAGCTCTTAAAGTCATCTACAATCTTATTGAACACGCCTTCGTCCCAATCAACCAAGTCCATCTTATTCACGCAGACCACGACGCGCTGAATACGTAGTAAGTTGGCGATGAATGAGTGGCGGCAAGTCTGCTCGATCACACCCTTGCGTGCATCAATCAGTACGATCGCAAGGTTCGCAGTCGATGCACCCGTCACCATGTTCCGGGTGTATTGGATATGGCCCGGCGTATCGGCGATAATGAACTTGCGCTTCGGCGTTGCGAAATAGCGATAGGCTACGTCGATGGTGATGCCCTGCTCCCGCTCAGCGCGGAGGCCGTCGGTCAGAAGTGCAAGGTTCACGTTTTCGTCGCCGCGTGCTTTGGAGCTAGCTTCCATAGCCTCCATTTGGTCTTCGAAAATTGCCTTACTATCATAGAGTAGGCGCCCGATTAATGTGCTCTTACCGTCGTCAACCGAACCAGCCGTGGTAAACCGCAGTAGGTCCATGTCGAGGTATCCTGAATTATTATCTTCGCTCATTTTTGTATAAAATTTGAAATGTATCTTGGTCTGATAGGATGCTTATTCGTATTCTTAGTTCCTAGAAGTAGCCCTGTTTCTTACGATCTTCCATCGCAGTTTCTGAGCGCTTATCATCGGCACGCGTGCCACGCTCGGTCTGCCGGGCGGCCGCGACTTCATCGATAATATCGTCGAGGTTATCCGCCGTTGAGAGACAGGCTCCTGTGCAAGTGGCATCCCCAATCGTGCGGAAGCGAACGACCATCTTCTCGACCTTCTCCCCAGGGAGCAGTTCGATAAAATCACAGACGCCCATAATCACACCATCACGCACGAAGCAATCGCGCTCATGTGAGAAGTAAAGGTGCGGCAGCTCGATATTCTCGGCCTTGATGTATTGCCAGATATCCATCTCCGTCCAGTTACTCAGCGGGAAGACACGGAATTGTTCACCGTGCCCCTTACGCCCGTTAAAAATATTCCAGAGCTCTGGGCGCTGATTCTTCGGATCCCACTGCCCAAATTCATCGCGGTGTGAAAAGAAGCGCTCTTTGGCACGCGCCTTCTCCTCATCGCGACGGCCACCACCTAGGGCAGCGTCAAATTTGTTTTCTTCGATACCATCGAGCAGTGCGACCGTCTGTAAACCATTACGACTGGCTCGTGGTCCCTTCTCTTCGATGACCTTGCCCTCATCAATTGACTTCTGAACCGAAGCGACGATTAGCTCTGCACCCAGCTCGGCGACATACTTATCGCGAAACTCCATCGTCTCCGGAAAGTTATGCCCGGTATCCACGTGCATCAATTGGAAGGGCAACTTCGCTGGCCAGAAGGCCTTCTTCGCGAGGTGCGCCATTACGATGGAGTCTTTTCCGCCGGAAAAGAGTAGGACTGGTTTCTCAAATTGCGCAGCAGTCTCACGAAGGATAAAAATCGCTTCGGACTCTAGCTGTTTGAGGTGTGTGATGGTATAGTCTTGGTGCATGTGAAAGAAGAAAGGTATTAGGATTTAGAAACTTTGATCAAAGGGAGAACTTTCTCGAGGAGTTGGTTGAGGGACTCATCTTCAGTTTGATTATCAGTGGTGATCGTCCAATCAGGGTCGCCTGCGACTGGAGCTTCGAAGGAAGAGTCTTTGCCCGTGAAATTCTCGACGCCTCCGGCAGCGGCTTTGGCATAGAGACCTTTGACGTCGCGCTCGGCGCAGGTCTCGAAAGAGGCCTCTACATAAACGGGCGTCATGTCACCCTCCCCCACAATCTCGCGGGCGGCCGAGCGAAGCTCGCGCTTGGGCGTAATGAAAGAGGTGAAAACCACGATGCCTGCATCGAGAAAAAGGCGCGCCACCTCGGAAATGCGGCGGATATTTTCTTGGCGGTCCTCGTCAGAAAAGCCGAGGTCACTATTTAAGCGACTGCGGACATTGTCCCCATCGAGAATTTTGGTCACATAGCCCTGTTCGGCCAGCTTGCGTTCGAGTGCATTAGCTAGCGTGCTCTTACCAGAGCCTGAGAGCCCATAAAACCAAAAAACATGGCCGCGCTGCTTAAGCTGCGCCTCCTTCGAATCGCGTCCAAGCATGCGATGGAATTCAGTGTGTATGTTCTCGGGGGTGGTCATAAAAAAGAGCCGCCATTAAAGCGGCATCCGTAATAATCACAAAATTCTCTTTAACTTAGGTTGTTGAGTCAAGAACCTATTAAAAGAAATCCTACTTCCCTGTCCGCATGGCATCGGCCACTACATTTTTATCAAAGTAGTTACGATCCATACCTGCGTTGACCACGATTCCCTGCCCGTTAATCCCGCTAGAAGCAGCGCTCAAAAGAAAGACGGCAGTGTTGGCCACTTCCTGTGTGGTCAGGTTTTGCTTACGTAGAGTCAACTTTTCGGCGTAGAGGTAGCTGTCAATGTAGCCTGGGATACCAGCGGAGGCACTTGTTTTAAGTGGGCCGGCATTGACCGTGTTAAAACGAACACGGGTATCTGCGCTAAATGATTTCGCCAAGTTATAAGAGGAGGTCTCTAGCGCCGCCTTGATCGGTGCCATGTAGCCATAGTTTTCGGCCGTCACATCAGTCGAGCTGATACCAATGGAGACGACAGAGGCCTCGTGATCGAGCTGCGATTTGAAGGCGTTGGCGACTTCGACAAGGGAGAAAGCAGAGATCGCAGTGGCTTGGAGGAAGTCCTTACGCACGGTGGCGTGGAAGGGCTTGAAGCCTTCGGAGTAATTGGCGAAGGCAATGGAGTGGACGATCCCATCGAGTGCGCCGTAGTCGGCTGCGACTTGTTCGGCTAGCGAGGTGATCTGCTCGGGGAACTCGACGTCGCAAAGGTAGGCCTTTCGGTCGCCCAGTAATTTCTTCAAGCTCTCCAGTCGAGCCTCGGAGCGCACACTGTGGATGACTTCCGCCCCGGCTTCTTCGAGCGACTTCGTGATCGCCCATGCGACGCTCTTACGGTTGGCCACTCCCATGACGAGGAAGCGCTTATTCTCTAAATTTAAAAAGCTCATTTTACTTTCCGTCTCCTTCGACCATCGCGAGTGCGAAGCCAATCGTCATGGCGGGCTTGCCGTCTTTGAGCACTTTAGCCGACATGAAGAAGAAACGGCTAATCGTCTCCTTCATCGTCACTTCAATCGTGATCTCATCACCAGGTTTGACCATCTGCTTGAAGCGGGCGTCAGTGATGCGTGAAAGGACGGGAGTGACATCATTGAGTGACTTACCCTCTTTCTCGATCTGTTTGGATAGAAAAATCGCGCCCGTCTGGAAGCAGGCTTCGCAAAGGAGCACGCCTGGCATGATAGGATTCCCAGGGTAATGGCCTTCAAACTGAGGCTCCTCCATACGAATCTTACGTTTACAGGTGGCACCATCCTCGCGGATTTCGACGATCTCGTCGATGAAGAGAAAGGGCGGGCGGTGCGGGATTGAGCGTAGAATTTCGTCCATACTGACGAGTGAAAGACCAAATCAGAGGAATGCACGCTCTAATATACAAATCTGAGGGACAGATATGAGCTATGCTTCAAGCCTTTAGGAGTGATCGCCCAAACGATTACCAAAATAAGCGGCTCTAAGTTTCCTTAATAAGTAAGCAACAACTATGAGAGTTTAAAAGAATAAATTTATTTAACTAATTAATTACATATATACATACTAGTAAGCAATTTAAATATTAATATATTACTATATTTTTAAAATTAATATGAAGTAATTTGTATATTTATAGTTTTATTCATTGCCACCCATATCTAAACTTACCTATTGATAAGCTCTTATGAGTCGAAAAGTTACCCTCTTTACTGGCCAATGGGCCGACCTCCCCATCGATGAACTCCTCCCACTTGTTAAAAAGATGGGCTACGACGGTGTCGAACTTGCCTGCTGGGGCGATCATTTCGAAGTTAGCCGTGCACTGACTGAAGATCGCTACGTGGCCGAACTTTGGGAGAAAGTTGCAGGCCAACGATCTGACCTGCTATGCCATCTCGAATCACCTCGTCGGCCAAGCGGTCTGCGACTTGATCGACGAGCGCCACCAAGCCATCCTCTCCCCCAATATCTGGGGCGACGGCGATCCTGAAGGTGTCCGCCAACGTGCCGCTGAGGAAATGAAAAATACCGCCCGCGCGGCACGTAAATTTTTCGATGCCCGTCCGGACGACACCGTCATTCATCCGGTGGTTAACGGCTTCACAGGATCGTCGATCTGGCACGCCCTCTACGCCTTTCCGCCGACCTCTCAAGAGTATCTGGATAATGGATACAAAGACTTCGCTGATCGGTGGACACCCATCCTTGACGTATTCGAAGAAGTCGATGTCAACTTCGCCCTCGAAGTCCACCCGACCGAGATTGCCTTCGATACGGCCTCTGCCGAGCGCGCACTCAAAGCGGTGAATAATCACAAACGCTTCGGCTTCAACTACGACCCGAGCCACCTCGGCTATCAGGGCGTCGACTACATAAAATTCATCCGTAACTTCCCCGATCGCATGTATCACGTTCATATGAAGGACGTCTGGTGGGGACACGGAGATGGCAATGTTGGCGTCTTTGGCGGGCACACTGACTTCACAGATGCCCGACGCTTCTGGGACTTCCGCTCCCTCGGGCATGGCGACATTAAATTCGAAGACATCATCGTCGCACTGAACGACATTGGCTACACTGGCCCCCTATCGATTGAATGGGAAGACGGCCGCATGGATCGTGTCCACGGCGGCACTGAAGCGGCCGCCTTCACTCGTAAAGTCGACTTCAAACCCAATGCCATCGCCTTCGACGCTGCCTTCGATCAAGCGAATCAATAATCCAACTAGTCAATCAAATGCAAAACCGTAAAATCCGTATGGGCATGGTCGGTGGCGGCCAAGGCGCCTTCATCGGCGGCGTCCACCGTATCGCCGCAGCCATTGATCAACAAATCGAGCTCGTCTGTGGCGCATTCAGCTCAGACCCCGAACGCTCCAAAGCTTCAGGCAAGGACCTCCACCTAGAAGAAAGTCGCTGCTATCACAGACTTTATGACCATGATGGCCCAAGAGGCTAAGTTACCCGAAGGCGAGCGAATGGACTTCGTAGCCATCGTCACGCCGAATCACGTCCATTTCCCTGCGGCTAAGGCCGCACTCGAAGCCGGCTTCCATGTGCTCTCCGATAAGCCCGCCACTTTCGACAAGGCAGAAGCGATCGAGCTAGAGCAACTCGTCGAAGCGACTGGCCTAAAGTATGGCCTCACTCACAACTACACTGGTTATCCCATGGTCAAACAAGCGCGGGAGATGGTGCAAAGCGGTGAACTCGGTAAAATCCGCAAGGTCGTCGTCGAATACCCGCAAGGCTGGTTAGCCACTCCTTTGGAAAAAGAAGACCAAAAGCAAGCCGCATGGCGCACCGATCCAAAACGGTCCGGCGCAGCTGGCTGCATGGGCGACATCGGCACACACGCCGAAAACCTCGCCGAATACGTGACTGGATTACAAATTAAAGAACTCGCCGCTGACCTCACCGCCTTCGTCGATGGTCGCCTCCTCGATGACGACGGTAACGTCCTTCTCCGCTTCGAAGGGGGAGCTAAGGGAATTCTCCATGCCTCACAGATTTCAGTGGGCGAAGAAAACTCGCTCAGCATACGTATCTACGGTGAAAAAGGCGGCCTCGAGTGGCACCAGATGGAGCCTAACACCCTACTCGTCCACCGCCTCGATCAGCCCACTCAGATCTACCGCACAGGTAATGGCTACCTTGGCGAAAGCGCGACCGCGCACAGCCGTATCCCCGCGGGGCACCCAGAAGGCTACCTTGAAGCCTTTGCCAATATCTATCGAAACTTCGCGGCAGATATCTCGGCAGATATCAGCGGTAAACCCGCGCCTAGCTACGCCAAAGATTACCCCACAATCAAGGACGGTGTCCGTGGCATGGCCTTCATCGAAGCGCTTGTAAAAAGTAGTCAAAACAACGCCGCTTGGACGGAGCTTGAGCTTTAGTAGGGAGTTAAACCCGCCCAGTTTAGTATGTCCCTTCCACAAATCACTGTCCAACTCTACTCTCTTCGCGACGCCCTCGAAGCCGACTTCGAAGGCACGATCCGTAAACTTGCTGCCATCGGCTTCCCTTGCGTGGAGCCAGCCGGATTTCATGGCTGTAAACCCGCCGAAGTCGCTAAACTCTTGGCCGATTTGAATCTAACTGCGCCCACCGCGCACTGCGGGCTCCCTCTCGGCGATGCAAAAAACGAAATCATCGAGACCGCACTCGAGCTAGGCCATCGCTATTTAATTACAGGCGGCCCTCCCGGCTGGCAGGACGACTACACCACCACCGACCAAGTCAAAGCGATCGCCGAACAGTATTGTATTGCGGCCGATAACGTCGCTCCTCATGGCCTCCAAGTCGGCTACCATAATCACGACTGGGACCTCGCAGAATTTGAAGCTCAGCCCGCTTATCACACCTTTCTCGCACACACACCAGAGAGCGTTCTCTGGGAGGCCGACCTCTTTTGGATCGCCCGTGCAGGAATCGATCCCGCAGGATTTTTGCAAGAAATCGGTCCTCGCGGCAAAGTCCTCCACTTCAAAGACGGACACATCACCGACCGATCCATAGAAATCCCCTTCCTACCCGCTGGCCAAGGCGAGGTCGATCTAATCGCCGCCGCCAAAGTAGGCAACGATGCCGAATACATCGCAGTCGAACTCGACGCCTACGACGGCGATATGCTTAAAGCGGTCGAGCAGAGCTTTCTCTACCTCACGGAAAATAAAATAGCCGGTAGCAAAAAATGAGTTCACTTGGAGATCAAATCGGAGTTGGCATCATCGGATGCGGCAAAATCTCTCAAGCTTACTTCGACGGTGCAAAAACTTTCCAAGTGCTCAACATCGTCGCCTGTGCCGACCTCAACGAGGCCACTGCTCAAGCCAAAGCTGAAGAAAACGACTGCGAAGCGCTGAGCATTACCAAGCTACTGGCACATACCGAGATCCAGCTCGTGATTAACCTCACGATCCCCGCTGCTCACGCTGCGGTAACCCGCGACATTCTTAAGGCAGGCAAACACGCTTACTGCGAAAAGCCACTCACAGTGGAAGTCGAAGATGCCCGCGAATTGCTAGTTCTGGCGAAATCCAAGGGCCTCCTCATCGGTTGCGCACCGGACACCTTCTTTGGTGCAGGTATCCAGACCTGCCGAGAAATCGTCGATTCCGGTGAGATCGGCACCATCACTAGCGGGACCGCTTTTATGCTAAGCGCTGGCCCCGAATCCTGGCATCCGAACCCTGGATTCTACTATCTTTTGGGCGGTGGCCCTGTCCTTGACATGGCACCCTACTATTTGACCGCACTAGTTAATCTGATTGGTCCGATCAAACGTGTCTGCGCCATCACCACAAAGGCTCACGAAAGTCGCATCGCTAGCTCTCCAGAGCGCGAAGGCGAAGTCCTTCCAGTCGAAGTCAACACCCATGCATCTGGCACCCTCGAATTTCACAGCGGTGCCATTATTACCGCCATCTTCTCCTTCGACGTCCATGCCGCCGACCACAGCCCCATTCAACTCTACGGGACCAAAGGCTCGATTAAGGTGCCCGACCCCAATACCTTCGGAGGCCCTGTCCAGCGCTTGATCGCCAAAGACAAAGCCCGCGAGTGGGAAGAGGTCGAACTGACCCGCCCCTACTCTGAAAATACACGCAGCATCGGCGTGGCTGATATGGCACTCGCGATTCTTAATAAACGCCCGCACCGCGCCAGTGGCGCACTCGCTTTCCATGTACTCGAAGTCATGCACGCCTTCGACAAGTCCTCCGAGTCAGGCCGTACGATCGAGATCGAGAGTCAGCCCGAACGCCCCGCCGCATTGCCCGCAGGACTAGCCGAAGGCGAACTCGATTAGATCAGTAAATTACTGAAGTATTGGAGAGACACTCCAGCGTGAGCTCATCAAACTTGGTCAAACGCGTGGGACGAGTATCTCCATCAAATAGCTCCATCCAAGGGCAATCTTGACAAGCTGTGAGCACTCGCGAATCTACAAATATGCGTTTTCTAATCACTGCTATCATTTGCTCGCTCTTTGCGGGCTGTGCATTGACGCCCAAGCAGGCTGTGACCTCCGTCGAAATCGAGGAGATCAAGCCACGCTATATCGAGACAGAGCAATTTAAGCGCATTAGCGAATATTTGACCGGCAAAGAGAATATCGGTGACCGCGTCATCTTGCGCACACAGCCCGAACATCGCGAGGGCTATTACTTTATACTCGTTCTCGATAATGATGTGCGCCGCTTACCCAATGGCACTGTCGTAGTCGGTGAATTTTACACCCCACAATCATTAGAAAAGCAGACACACGAATTTACTTTGCCTAGCCAACGAGCCAGCACAGACGAAATTTTTATCGGATTAACCGGTGAAGATTGGCCAAAAAAAGACGGCGTCCCAGCTGCCTGGCGCTTCACGATCAAAGACGCCAACGGTGCCGTGCTCGGTGAAAAACAAAGTTACCTCTGGAGTCTCTAGAGACATGTCCACCCCCTTCGGTGCATGGCAAGTCTGGGAGGATGCGCCCACATTCTCAGCGACTTCGTTCACGGAAACAATTGATGGAGGCCAAGCCTTCCGCTGGCAAAAAATAGAAGACTTTTACGAAGGGCGCTGGGATAAAAACGCGGTTCGACTAAAATTTGAGAATGACCAAATCGAGTTCGCAATCCCGCTGGGCAGTGATTCGGAAATTACTCAGCAAAATCTCGCGAGCTACTTTGCCTGCGACGTCGATTTCGCCCAAGTGGCAGATGCGCTTCCATGGCGTAACGATCCAGTACTAAATACTGCTATCCAGCATTTTAGTGGTCTGCGCATTTTGCGCCAACCCTTCGCCGAAACACTCTTTTGCTTTCTCTGCTCTTCGACGAAACAAATCCCGCAGATCAAAGCGATCTGCGAGGCCGTCGCGCTCGACATGGGCGAAACTTTGGCCGATGGCAGTCACGCACTCCCAACGTGGGCAGCCATCGCCGAGGCTGGCGAAACCCGCCTGCGTGCTGCCAAGCTGGGCTACCGCGCTCGTTATATCTACCAGACCGCGCGCTTTTTGGCAGAACGACCAGGCTGGCTCGAAAGCACCGAAGCCGCCCCGACAGAAGAAGCTCGCGCACGCCTCTTAGAGCTTCCGGGTGTTGGCAGAAAGATCGCCGACTGCACGCTACTCTTCGGCGCAGGTCGCCTTGAAGCTTTCCCCATTGATACCTGGGTCGAAAAAATACTCACCCGCAGCTACCAACTTGAAGGCTGGAAACTAACGCAACTCCAGGATTTCGCACGCATCCATTTTGGCAGTGCCTCTGGCTATGCGCAGCAATATCTTTTCGCGGCGGCAAGGGCTGGATTAATTAAGTCCTAGAGGCGACTCCGCAACGCTCACCCATCTTAGCATAGACCTCGCGACCGGCAGCCGCCTGCTCCAGCAAATCAGTATCTAGCTGGATCGCGCCATTTTGATAAATAGTCGTCACGCAGGAACCGCCGAAAGAGAAGTAGCCCTTGGGCGCTCCCTTCACAACGGCACCCTCCTCAAAGGTAGAGTGCATCCCACCAACACAAGTGGCGCCGACTTCCATCACGATGACTTTACCAAAATGCGGGGAGTCCACCACTGTCCGCGCACGACGGTTCTCCCAAAGAATCGAAAGCTGGCGCCGCAATGCCAGCGGACTGACCGAGCGCAAGCTACCCTCAAGTATTTGCACCGAATCCGCTTGGCCAGAGACTGGGAAATGATAGCGATGGTAGTCCACTGGGCAAAGCCGTGAGATTAACATCGAGCCACCTGCAAACTCTTTAGCCAACTCAGCATCGCCAAGAAATTTTGCCAGATCAAAGGACTGCCCTTTAATGTAAAATTGATCCGCCACATCCACGTTCTCGATCGCCAGATGCCGGCCATCGGCAGGAAAGACCGCCACGTTTGGATCCGTATCGACAGGCCGCGCCTCAGGCTTCAAACGGCGATAGAAAAACTCATTAAATGTCGCATAAGTCTCCACGGGATCAGCAAACTCAGCAGGATCGACACCGTAGGTATCGAGGAAGGCCTGCACCTTCTCCCGGCTCTTAGGCTGATCCATCCGCCAGCCATACCAGCGTGAAAACCATAAACGCTTCACTGCCACCGCCACACTCAGGCGACCGAGCGGGTTACCATATGCCCAGCGTAAAAAGCCTTCGCCATAGATCTCCTCAATCGCCACCTGTCCGGTGGAACGATCATAGAATTCGATAGGGGCGTTCGCTTTTGTGGGATGTGACATGTAATTGAGGTTTATGCAGTATTACGCCCACGCATGGCGAGCGAAAGCCCAAACCAAACCGCTAGTATGCCAAAGGCAATACTGCCCGCGGCATAGGCGCCTGCCAGTGTGCCCTCACCCGCGCGCACCAGATCAAGGACTTGCCAACTAAAGGTCGAAAAAGTGGTGTAGCCACCACAGAAGCCTGTGATCCAAAAATGCCACCTGCAGGATTGAGGCGACAAGGCACCCCCGCTGGCCCAAACTCCGGCCAAATAGCCGATCAGTAAGGAGCCACTCACGTTAATCAAAAAGGTCGAGACGGGAAATGCGGCTAAGCCGACATTCAGCGCCACTAAATCTAGCAAATAGCGCAAGCAACCACCAAGTCCGCTGCCAAGCCCAAGCCAAAGAAGCTGCCTCATTGGGTGAGCCCCTCTCCCATGGCATAGCCACTCAACACACAAAAGACACAGAGCGCCACACTACCCACTATGTTAGCGAGCGCTTTACCCCAGGCCTGATCGGAAACAAGGGAAAAGGTTTGTAAACTGAAAGTCGAAAAAGTCGTCAGCCCGCCGCAGAAACCAAGCGCAGCAAATACGTAGGCACTATCAGAAGATAGCCAAATATCTTTTGCTACGAAGCCACTGCCTAAAACTAGGCCCAACAAAAAACTACCGACCGCATTGACGACCAAGGTGCCCCATGGGAAACCTTCGCCGAAGAACCTGGTGATCCATAGCGTCCCCAGATAACGGAACACCCCACCGAGGGCACATCCTATGAATGTGAGTAAAATAAGCACGACTCTTACTTGGCGTGTAAGTAGCCTGCTGTAAAGCTTACCATTCTGGGGACCCTAGTCTGTCCGAAACTAATCCCTTAGAAATCAATTTCTATGCGCTCACAGGTTGTCAGCCCGCTAAAAATAACCCGATTAAACCTTGATCTTTGAAGAATGCCCCCATTTATTTCCCTGCTTTCACTTTTAACAAGGAGTCCCAATATGTCACAACACAACAGTTTTAAAGCTTCCGCTGGCGGAGGTAAAAAGAATCGCACCGTCCTTAAACGCTTCGAGCGTGTCGACCTGCTGCGCAAACGCGGTGAATGGGAAGATGGCAACCGAGTGATCGGTCTGAAAAAGACCAAGCCCGAAGAGTAAGCCAACCAAACAGATTTCATGAACAAAACCCTCTCTTAAACGAGAGGGTTTTTTCGTGGATTCATTCGGTCTATAAATAAACAAACACACATAGAACCCAAGCTACCATGATAGCAGAGACTAGCCGCCAGACAGAATCGCGCTTGCGTTTTCCGAGAGAAGCGCGAGCTTGTAGAAGTTCTTTGAAAGAACCTCCGCAATAGCGGACACAGTTCTTTCCGTATAAAACCTATTTTCACGTATTTAGTTTCAGCTTCTCTAGCCTGACTAAGTTTCAGCGTTTCTTTAAGGGGGTGTCACGGATTCGACCTTGTGTCGTAATACGAGGCTGCATGTCGGAGATGATGGAGGCTCCGTATCAATCCATCTCAAATAATAATTGGCGAAGAACAATTCGCTCTTGCAGCCTAGTGCTGCAACGTTTCTACCCTGACACCTGCTAAGGAATAGAAGCGTCGACTAGCAGGCATAGCTGATAACCTGGCTCCCGTTTATCAGTTGTAATTAGGGAGTCTGGAAACTGTTTAGTCTGCTTAGAGACGATTCAGCAACGACAACAAATTCAAAGCTAAGCATGTAGATGCCACGTATGAAAGCACGAGGGACGCGGGTTCGACTCCCGCCACCTCCACCATTTTAAGTCACTATAATAAATTGAGTAATAAGTTTTCTTACAGCAATTTAAATAAAATTAAATTTAGTTAAAGAATACCATCTATAAAAATATGTTCAGATTTACTATAGTATTACTAATTTTGGCCTTAGTTTCTTGCACAACTACTCGAGAGGTAATTCAGAGAGTTCCATACAACGAGCTTGAGTACGTTCATTTTAAAGAAGCTGGAACTGCAAAAGTTACGGGTCAGGCATTTCTACGCACATCCAGTGGCGATGTGAAGTATGCAGCAGGTTCAAGGGTCAGTCTAGTACCCGTTACATCAATTTCAAATCAGTGGTATTACCAATGGTATCTTGTCGAAAACCATATTAATCCAGAAAAGGTTGTAGCCAAAGCAGACACAAGGCATCTCGCCATCAAACGCAGAACACAAGCTGACGGAGAAGGTAAATTTACATTTAGGAATATCCCAGCTGGCGAATATTTTATTAATACTTCAGTAGTTTGGAAAGTTGATCAAAATACTGTTGGTGGATTTATAAGCAACAAGGTGTCCATCGAAGACGGGGAGTCACATAATTTTGTTATCACTCGCCGTCGCCAACTTAATTAAATCCAGCGAACCCCCGCCCCGTCCTTGCACAAGGATTCTAACCTAGGAGTCCCTACAAGCCCTTTGCGTTTCTATTTAAGGGGAGAGTAAAGGGGTATGGTTTGGTAAGCGTAGGGAGGGAAATAAGTGCGATTCTTTGTTCCTTTAGTCCCTAGCAGTTACGGAGCTAGATATTCTAGTTGATCGGAGGGTAAATATTTCATTAGCTCTGGGTATGAGATTTAAAACCCTACTCATATTGCCGTTACTTGTAGCATCCTTGCAGGCTGCTTCTGTTGTGACCTTACCTTTACCCTGAACGGTGACGGCACTGAGTATAGTGTGTCGGATTGCGATCAATCCGCTAGCGGATCCTTAGACATTCCCAGCACCTACAATGGCTTACCCGTGACCTCGATTGGAGATTATGCATTCAATACTGCTCTAGCCTAACCAGCATTACCATCCCCGACAGCGTGACCTCGATTGGAGATTATGCATTCTATAGCTGCACTAGCCTAACCAGCATTACGATCCCCGACAGCGTGACCTCGATTGGAGATAGTGCATTCATAGCTGCACTAGCCTAACCAGCATTACGATTCCCGACAGCGTGACCTCGATTGGAGATTATGCATTCATAGCTGCTCTAGCCTGACCAGCATTACGATCCCCGACAGCGTGACCTCGATTGGAGATGTGCATTCGCTACTGCTCTAGCCTAACCAGCATTACATCCCCGACAGCGTGACCTCGATTGGAGATAGTGCATTCGCAAACTGCTCTAGCCTGACCAGCATTACGATCCCCGACAGCGTGACCTCGATTGGAGATGATGCATTCATGACTGCACTAGCCTGACCAGCATTACGATTCCCGACAGCGTGACCTCGATTGGAGATATGCATTCTAACTGCACTAGCCTAAGCAGCATTACCATCCCCGACAGCGTGACCTCGATTGGAGGTTGTGCATTCTCTGAACTGCACTAGCCTAAGCAGCATTACGATTCCCGACAGCGTGACCTCGATTGGGGATGATGCATTCAGGACTGCACTAGCCTAACCAGCATTACGATTCCCGACAGCGTGACCTCGATTGGAGATTATGCATTCCATAGCTGCACTAGCCTAACCAGCATTACGATCCCCGACAGCGTGACCTCGATTGGAGATGATGCATTCAAGCTGCACTAGCCTAACCAGCATTACCATCCCCGACAGCGTGACCTCGATTGGAGATTATGCATTCGCTGGCTGCAGTTGCCTGACAGCATTACCATCCCCGACAGCGTGACCTCGATTGGGATGATGCTTTCGGCGGAATGCACTTAGCTCTCGATCAACACGATCACTTTACCCTATAAATTTGCAGGCTCGGCTGGTTTGTTTGGTATCCCAGGTGATGCAGAGATCACTGTCAATTTCAACGACGTCTCGGAAGGCCTATTAGCAAATACAAACTTCGTGGCTGGTATTTCTGAAGAAGTCACTTTCGACAGTTCAGCTGTTGACCAAGCGATCGCTGACGAGGCACAAGCACGTGCCGATGCTGACGCAATACTCCAAGCCAATATCGATGCAGTAGCCGTATCGATGCAGTCCTATGTGGACTCCGCAGTCGCACAAGCTAGGGCAGACGGCGTCACAGCAGGCATACAATCTGTTACATCCGATCCTCAGAAGTTACCAACTCTACAACGAGTCCTCCATTATGGAGATGAATGTTTCAAACCCGACCTTATCTATGCTCAATGAGTCCGAACAGGCACAGGTGGAGTTCACTCTGGAGACATCGACTGATCTCGAGGACTGGAACATAGAGGAACGCATCCAAAGAACAGTTCAGGCAACGGGAGATAAATTCTTCGTCCGCATCAAGAGCGGTATTCCATACGTCACTCCTAATGTGCTTGTATTTAATCACCCAAGCTATGGCGAAATCCTTACCGATCAGAGCGGGAACGTACTCTATGGATTTTCCATTGATTCAGTCGGTGGGGATCCAATCTACAGCGGAGCTGCTTGGCCCCTTGCCCCTCAGATTGCTGACCCAGAACCTGATGCAGGTGTAACTGCAGCACTGACGAGTGGAACATTTTCAAATGCCAGCGGTGGACCTTGGCTTAAGGTCAACAATAGGCCTGTCTATACCTATGCAAGTGACAGTGAACCCAACCAAGCATCTGGACACGGTCTTGGCTCCGTCTGGTTCACGATCAAACCAGATGGCACTTTGAATCAGTAAGCTTCACAAGGCCCCGCACAAGCGGGGCTTTTCTTTTGGTTGGACTGAATGCATCTGCAGTAACCAACCCATTGACGGAGTAATTTTTTAGAAGGCACTTGATGTATATACACATCATCAAGAGACCAGCCAAGCGAACCCCCGCCCCGTCCTTGCACAAGGATTCTAACCTAGGAGTCCCTACAAGCCCTTTGCGTTTCTATTTAAGGGGAGAGTAAAGGGGTATGCTTTGGTAAGCGTAGGGAGGGAAATAAGTGCGATTCTTTGTTGCTTTGGTCCCTAGCAGTTACGGAGCCTAGAGTTTCTAGTTGATCGTAGGGTAAATATTTCATTAGCTATGGGTATGAAATTTAAATACCTCTTCATATTGCCGTTGCTTGTAGCATCCTTGCAGGTTTAACAGCTAATGTGAAGATTGAGATTGGTTCAGTCAGTACCTACGTGCCTGACTCCGAAAACTTAACTGTAGATACAACTACTGGAGATAATAACTATACTTATTTTGCTAGTTCACCACGGCTAGAATTTAGTTTTTCGAAGGCTGAAAATTTAACAAGCAGCATAAATATTGGTACTAACTTTTACGTTACGTTGGAAAACAAATTCGAAGCGCTTAGACGCTTAGTTTTAGTCCCCGCTTTGCTTTCTTACCACCTTGCTTTTTGTAGCGAATATGCCAGCACTCTTGATGATAGCAGGCCCGATGCTGTGGCATATGACTTTTCGTATGCTCCAACAATCGAAGAATATAATAACAATGTAATATCGCTTACAAAAACTGTTACTGTTAAAGTAGCCTCCCCAACTTTGATGCAGTATGGTATTTACGACACGCTTATTATAAAGGCATCGGTTAAACAGGATGCGGATTCGATATATCTCCTTATGGCATCTTATAGGGCTGAATCAGTAGGCAGTGCAGATGTATTTTTTCAGGGGTTTTCAAGCACTTCACAAGTTGCTGACGGTGACAGCGATGGAGATGGCATACCAGATGCAAATGAAATTTTTGTTTTTGGAACAGACCCCCAAAAGGCAGACAGTAACGACGACGGTATAAACGACTTGGATGATTATGCATTAAGGTTATCTAACAACTTATATACCACAGTTAATGAGAATGCGTCTAATTTCGGGCTTCTATCAGAAAGTGAAGTCACAGACCTTAGACCATCCAGCACTCTAATATCCGTTCAAGATGGTAATGCTGTTCTGAGCCTAGGCATTGAAGAAAGCTCAAACCTTATCGACTGGGTGGATACTGGCGAAACTATTGATGCGAATTTACCAGCTCCGCTAGGCACTCGCTTCTTCCGCTTCAAGATGACGGAGTAATTTTTTAGAAGGCACTTGATGTATATACACACCATCAAGAGACCAGCCAAGCGAACCCCCGCCCCCTACTCTAAATTCCTCCAAATTCCTACGAACTTCCTGACCTAGAATGAGCTTTTATGACCTCTTTTATTGTAAGGTAGAAAAGTATTACACTTATAATATACTGTATTAGATATACTTACAGATCTTCTTATTTTCAGGGTGCGATTTCGACTCCCGCCACCTCCACCATTTTAAGTCTATTCCTTACTAGTATTAAGCAAATATAAGTCTGCTTAAATACCCATGTAACCCGCCCATAAATCCGAGAACCACTTGAAGGTGTGAGGCTAAGGAGCAGGGTAACTCTGCGCCCTAATTGAGAAGACTCTACTCATCAGTGTATTGCGCTACTATCAACTCCCGAGACACCGCAGACGTTAAGGAAGCTTTACCCATTTGTAAGAAATCCCAAGATTATCTGCTTTAAAAATATCTAAAATCATACCTTTAAAACTTACTCGAGTTACGCCCTCAGCGGGATTGAACTTAAACTCTCTCTCCACCTTGGAATCAAATTTTGTCTCGGTCAGCGTAAAGTGAAATAAGTTATTAAAAAACCCATCGAAAGTCACTTCAATGTACTCTGAATCTTCATCATACACGATTTTTTCTGACCATTCAAATTCTACATTATCTTCAGGCTTAACTTTTCTCGACCAAACAGTGTTCAAGCCATCATCTTTTGTTTCAACAAACCACTGCTTATCCCTCGTAGTCTTACTAATTCTAACACCGACCAAATCTCCCCTGCGAATAGCCACTCCAAATACAGAGTGCGTGGAGCTACAGTCATCCCAATCAGCGACATAGTGTATATGGTTTGCCGTCTGATATAGTGGCGAAAGTGGTCCTTTCTTTAGACCAAACTGAAAGGGTAACCCGTATGCTCCTGGTAATTTACTGGTGATACTATTTTTTAGTAACAGTACTTTTTGCTTACTCGCTTTGCCCTTAATAAATAAGGTGTCACCTACGTCAGCAAACTTCTCTTCTCCTATAATAACAGACTCATCAAGAGGTGTGACCTCTGATGATACGGCATATTTTTTAGCTACCGTGCCACAACCAGTGATTAATATACTTAGTATTATGGCTATAAATAATGACCTCATACAAAATACATAAAGGTGCACTTCTTATTATTACTAGAAAAATTATTCCAATTCTTGAAAAAGATGCAATTTTCTAAGGCACTAGATGTATAAACACATCAGCATTAGGGCAACTAGGCGAACCCCCTCCCCGAGCTTAGCAATTAGTCACCAGCCTCAACTACATCACTGAGAAATAGTATTGATCAAATCAAAGGAATCCTGTCCCCCTTTGCACGGGAGCTTCAGACATATTGAACCTTTTGACAGTGTAATCATCATTAAACAAAATGATTAACTCTTTCTCTGTACCCACATGTCTTGTACCAGCCAAACCTAAAGTTAACGCTTTAGATGCTATGTTTGCGGCGTTGAGACCAGTGGTGTCTTCATAGTTGTAAGCCCAAATCTCAAGTCCACCATCAGTGTAGTAAGTTCTTAGAGGACTTCCATACATAGCCCTTACTTGGGCACGAGTCGTCTTTCCGGAATAAATGTTCATGCTCACATCTGATTCGGAAAGCTTTTTTAAAACGGTACTTCCTCTATTGGCACAACCAACAAGGAAAAATAGAGTTAAGCTAATATATAATAATCTCATATTTTGTTTTATGAATTAATTCAGCAATAACATCAAGAAAAGGATACTGTATTAGTTATACTTACAGATTACTTATTTTGCAGGGTGCGATTTCGACTCCCGCCACCTCCACCATTTTAACTTTTTAAGATAATCTATTCCGCGACTACTTTAAAGAATGCCTGATCCTCTAGTGGGTAAGTTAGGTTCAACTTGCCATCAAGCACAGCTGTATCCTCTGAATTTGTAAAATCAAGATCACTGGACTTCTTCAGGGTAATTTGACTTTCCTCGTCTCCTGTAACGGTGAGCTCTACCTCGTCTGTAGCGTTAATTTCAATATGCGCTAGAGGCACTATCTTGTAGAGGCTACTTTGACCATTACTATTACCTACAAAATAAATCTCACCTGCAGCATCCACACTAAAGGCACGGACATCTGATAATAATTCTCTATCGGTCACACCGATCTGGAATCTTTTTAACGTAGGCGTGTTATTTAAGCCTTCCACATAGAAAAGTTCACCTGGTGGTTGGAAAGGGCCATAATCACCACAAATGTAAGCACCTTGCAGTCCCGGGATGAGTGACCCTCGGTAGATATGCCCTCCGATAATATTAGCATACCCCTGACCATGATCGTATTCTACGATAGGATCTTCTAATCCGTCTATAGTGGGCGCATTATAAAGAGAACCGATATTACCAGTAACAGGATCGAACAAGAAACTTCCTTCTTTCGCCCTCCAACCGTAATTTTTCCCAGGAAGAACTCTATTGACCTCTTGAACAGTATTTTGACCGGAATCTGAAGAATAGATCTCTCCGGTAGCAGCGTCTTGAGAGAAGGTCCATGGATTCCTAAATCCATAAGCGTATATTTCTGGAAGATAAGTTGGATGAGTTACAAAGGGGTTATCGGCGGGTATCCCGTATTTTCCGTTTACGCTGTTACTACCATCTGGGTCTATGCGAATGAGTGTACCCAAAATGTTCGTGGCATCCGCCCCATTCCCAATAGCAACGTGGCCATTACCAGTATCGTTCGCATCGCCGCCATCACCGATGGCTACCATCAGTAAGCCATTCGTATCAAAGAAAAGATGCCCACCGTTATGATTAGACCCAATAAACGTAAATGAATTAGCGGTTGGTTGCTCAAATCTCAGGATCTCATTATCCACAAAGGAATCACTAGAATCAAAAATACCATTTGAGTTATCGTCTGTGATGGTTCTTTTTATTATTACACTGTGATGGTCAATATTATCATAATCTGTTCCATCCATTATGAGAGTTTGAGGTGAAACAGTGAAATCAGGCGTCGCACTTCCTTTCGAATAGCTTGCATAGAAAAATAATGTTCCATCGGTAGCGAAACTTGGACTGAGTGCCAAACCTAGGAGGCCACGTTCGTCATATCCAATAGTGCCTAAGACGAGGGGCGTTAAACTCGATGCTACGTCTATAAGATTATTAGGCGAAATAGAACTGTCTGAATTTAAGACCCTAACTCTACCTTCTTGCTCAACTAAAAAAAGTCTTCCTGTTCCATCATTAGGATCTGCTACACCGATAAGGTGCGAAAGACCTGAAACAACTGTTTGCAGTCCTATAGCAATCTCCCCCTGCGGAACATCCGGCAAGGGATCAGTAATAAGCTGCTCAGCGAAAAAGTATCCTTTATTGGAACCGTCCTGCGCTGGGACCCAATAATCTGAATTGGATGCATCTAATGCTATTAGCTGCAGATGACCAGCACCTGATAGACTGCTAACATACTCTTTTGTCTCACCAGCACTGAAACTTACATTGGATGCTAAAGTTATGGAATCACCAAGAATGTTAGTAATCGTTGTATCAGCTTCGAGCACTCCACTATCATCACCAAAATAAGTCACTTCTATGTAGTCTGCTTGGCGGTCTACCTCGGTAATAATTAAACGGCTGCTATTTAAATACGAAGGTGAATCATCTACGGGTAGGACATCGACATTTAGTGATGCAACCATACTAGTGTGAAAAAGCTTTGTACAGTAATAATAGAGAGTGTTACTGTAACTTGCAGGTATAGTCAGAGTCATGCTCTCTGAAGATCTGATACCATCAGATTGACCGATAGTAGAGTCGCTGCTGATTGAAAAGCTTAACGTACCAAGATGATAAGAACCAGAAGAGTTGCTGGGAATATCACTCAGGTAAAACGGATGGTTGTTACCTGAAATCTTGTGAAAGGTGTAGGTATTCCCTATATAAAAAACATAGTCAGATATATCTACCTGATTATTACCCGCCTGATCAGTGAAGAAATCATAGTATTCACCACTAAAATAACCGTTTCCCACATAGATGTCACTCGGTGCTGGGTCTGGGGTCTGAGCAGACAGAGCAGATGTAATAATGGTAGAAACAAGTAATATGTTTAAGAGGCTTCTGAGGGTATGGGATACATTAAGGGTCATAGTAAGTTAACGATCTAATTAGGAATCCATTACACTTATACTATAATAAGGGCAAATACTTCAGTGTAAACCTACTGTATTCGGAGATCAACTACTACGAAGCCTAGATATTCTGGTTGATCGTAATGCAACTATTCCATTAGCTATGGGTATGAAATTCATCTCTTTCATAACATTTTTATTCTTTGACCAGATTATCTTATTTCGTAGGGTTCGAATTCGACTCCCGACACTTAAAAATTTTAACATATTGCATACCAATTATTAATGAAATTTATCGTCTGTCCCTTACTACTTATCGCATTCTTAAGCATCGGGCATGCTTATAAATTCACATCAAGTGAAGGCGCTAAATTTGATGGTGAACTAATTAGAGTCCGAAGTGATCTTGTAACGGTCAAGCGCGCATCAGATAATGCAGAATTCACCCTGAATAAATCTAGGTTTTCCCTAGAAGATCAGCAGTATTTCGAAGCTTGGGCAGACACAAACCGCAACATGCCCGAAGGGCGAAGACTGCAAGCAATTCTTGCTGATAAGTATCCCCAGGATAACTTATACATCGGTGGCACCACAGGATGGAAAAAGCGAAAGCAAGGAACAGGCGACATCATCGATCGCGAGTTTAGTTATGTAACTCCAGAGAACGACTTTAAACAGGCGACAGCACATCCAAAGCCAGGCATATGGGATTGGGAACCTGGTGATAAATGGATTGAGCATTGCGCTGAAATAAATCAAGTCGTTCGGCTTCACGGTCCGATCAGCCCTCAATGCTCTGTATGGGCGATGGAAGATCACCGCACAGCAGAAGAGTTGGAGCAGAACTTAATAGAATACATGACTGCTCAGTGCCAGCGCTATGATGCCTACGAGCATGTCAAATGGATGGACGTCGTAAACGAGACTATAACGACTAGCGGAAGATGGTTTGGACCTAAGTCAGGCACTGATAAATGGGAGAACCCGTGGACGATAATTGGATATGACTTAACCCATCCACTTATGCCACCACTCTACATAAAAATGGCTTTTGAAATCGCAACGCAGCATGCGCCAAATACAAAGCTAATCATTAACCAGCATGGTGGCATGCAAGATGTAGTGTGGCTTACGATAAAAGATTTAGTTTTCTATTTACGTGAGCAGGGGCTCAGGGTCGACGGGATCGGTTGGCAAGCGCATATCGATACCGGATTTGAAAAAGATCCCTACAATATTGAGCGCTTACACGAACTAATTGATTGGGCCCACAGCAACGAACTTTCCTTTCATGTAACTGAGATGAACGCTTGGTTGGATCCAATAAGTAAGGATTATGAAGCACAAGGCGAGACCTTTGCGGCAATTCTCGAAGCATTACTTGAGCACCGCTTAAATGGTGAGATTAGTTGGAACGTCTGGAATATCACAGATGGCCTAGCGTGGATTAAAAATAGAGATAAAGAAGGCACCCTTTTCGATGCAAATGGAGAGGCCAAACCAGCTTATTATGCAGTGCAGAAAGTACTAGAAAACCCTCCGCCGCCTAGGGCGACATTAAACAAGCGTTAATAACTTCCCTATTTATAGTTAAAAATGCTCAGGTACTTGTTGTTGGAAGAAACTCAAATATCGCCTCAAAACTCCTATTCTCGATTGGTGCATACTTTTGGCTCCCGCCACCTCCACCATTTAAGCCTTATTCGCCATAAGGTATCCAGATATTTTTAACTTCCGTCGCTTGCCGTAAGAACTCTTTGCCCGCACCTTGCTTAGCATCCTCCCAATTTCGACTGCGCCCGTTATTCACCCAAGTGCGCTTCAAATTTGTGACTGATTCGCGCTCGATGCTCGCAGAGTGACCGTCCGCACCAAAATACCACAGTGAGTCGACCTCCATGTGACCCGCCATAGTTTCGACTACATCGCTGTGTGCCGCGGTCACAATGTTCACGACGCCAGCAGGTAAGTCAGAAGTCTCTAAAACTTGATACAAATCTGTTGCCGCCAGTGGGTAGGCCTGAGAAGGCACGACCACGCATGTATTACCCATCGCGATCGCTGGAGCTAAGACCGACACCATGCCCAATAAAGGCGCTTGGTCTGAGCAGAGCATGCCAATAATGCCCACCGGTTCATGCATCGCTAAAGCAACTCCGCGGATCGGCACACCGTGAGCCGCGCCATCATATTTATCAGCCCATGCTGCATATATGAAAAGCCGATCGATCGACAAGTCCACCTCTGCCTTTGCAGATTCGATAGCGGCACCCGTCATCGCTGTTATGCGCTGGGCAAACTCTTCGCGGCGCACAGATAGATTTTCAGCAATATAGTATAGAATCTGCGCGCGTAAATGAGCCGTTGATTTTGCCCATGAGCGAGCCGCATGGGCCGCTTCGACTGCATTGCGGATATCCTTGCGATTACCCTGTCCGACAAATCCCAATTGTTTCCCAGTGGATGAATAAACTGGAGTCGAGTAGCCACTGTCAGGGCGCACTTGACGCCCTGCGATGAACAGCTTGGGCGTGCGATCAATTGAGCCTTCGACCGGCTCAGAACTGCCCTGCGGCGGCGTTATCACTTCGATTTCACCGGTGGATTGATAGCTTGGGCGAACATATGCATACAGCCCCTCCCATCCACCTTCCCGACCAAAGCCACTCTCGCGGCAACCACCAAAGCCTGCAGCCGCATCAAATTGATTCGTGGTATTAATCCATGCGACACCACAGACAATTTTAGGCGCTAGGTCTAAAGCTAAATTAATATTCTCCGTCCAGATCGAAGCAGCCAACCCGTAGCGTGTATTATTTGCCAATGCAACTGCCTCGGCAGGGGTGCGGAAGGTCGACCCGACTAGCACCGGGCCAAATATTTCCTCCTGCATGCAGTCGAGTACTCTGCGTTGATACCACTGCTTAAGCAGTGGTATCAACGCAGAGTACTAGGACACTTTCCCATGTTATTTTGATGCCTGACACATCTCTATATTTAGGTTTGCTTGGATTTGATGTCAAATTTGCAAAATTTTGAAAATGTCGAAAGTGTAACATTTTATTGTCAGTTTTTCGGATTAGTTATATAACTTTTACTTACAACTTCGAGAGTCAATTCTGTAGAATTGGAATTCGTTGTCTTAGCTAAATGTATCTGAGAGTTATTGAAAATGATCTGAAAAATAATTTCAGATTCAACATTGAAGTCCCCAACTACATATGAGATGTTGAAGGCCCTAGAACATCCTTCAGACTTCTCCAGAATTTTTGTAGTTAAAGAAAGAGAGGAGTACTTCGCAACACCAAGCACAAACGAAACTTCAATATACACGCTCAATGTTTTTTTTTCTCTCAATATGGAGCGCACAATTAACAGATTGAAAAAAGAGATGCAACGAACTATTTTTTGTTGTACCTGCCCGATCTGAATTAGTGCGCTTTCGGCATTACTCTTGGAGTCGAAAAACTTCAATCTGTGTTTTCTACTCACGACTCATCACAGCAGATTGAATTGAATTGAATTGAATTGGATTGGATTGGATTGGATTGGATGGATTGGATTGAATTGAATTGAATTGAATTGAATTCTCGGACATCTCCTTGAGAGATAAAGGGTTTATAGAGATAAAGAGAATATCTTCCCGCTTGCAGGAACTGCTGGGTTCGCGTTGGATTCCGCGAACGTATCCGGGTGAGGTTGCTCTCTCTGAGGAATCGTAGCAAACCTTTCTGAAGTTGCTTTCGGGAGAAGATCTGGGGGAAATTCTTTCGAAGTTTGGCAGGAATTCTGTAGAACCTATTGAAGAGTTTTGGAGAAATAGCAAACAGCCCCAAGGGGGTTTGTATGAAGTCCAGCAAAGATTCGAATGAATTATGAAATAATTTAGAAGGAGTGGTTGCGAAGGGGTCGGTGATGTGCGGGTTTTCGATCCCAGCAGGTTGAACTGAATTGAACTGAATTGAAATGAATTGAATTGAATTTAATTGAATTGAATTGATGTTACAACCGGCAGCGTTACAACCGGCGGCAAACCGTCAACCTGGTTTCCGCCGGGGGGACTCGTATAGCAGAATTCCTAAGACAATGACTTTTGAGAAAACCGAAATTTAGAATTTGACAACCTTAATGATTGTTGTTTCTTTCACGACCATTCTCTTGGAAATTGTTTTTTCTCTCTGAAATGATGGCATCTGCTCAGCAAACTGAAATGTAGTCATTCAGAAAGTAATATTCAGCAAAACTCAGCATGATTAAATCTTATTTTTAGATTTTCAATTTTGCAATTTTATTTTCGATTTGTCCACTTGATTTTTTCGAAGACTCTGTCAATGCAGTCTACGTATGTGTTATTTTTTTTGAACTCACAAATGGTCCTCCTCAGTAGACGACTGATGCCATATGAAAACCGCAAGAATATCAACATCTAGACCTCATGTTCAGGGAAAACAAACTTTCATATGAGACGCTTTTTTTGCATCTACCAGATTCTGAAACGAATGTTACGGTTTCACTCAAGAATCAAGTGTCAACGATCAAAACAACAAAATTGCGGAAAAACTGTCTGACAGCTATTGTCACTTCACCAGTTTTGACATTTACAACCGGTGGCAAACCGTCAATCTGGTTGCTGCCGGGGTACTCGCAGAGCAGAATTTCTGAGGAGCAAACCAGAATTTCGAGATTTACATTTCTAATTCATTTGATGTTTCTTTCTTTGTTCATCGTGTTGTTAATTTGTTTCTTATGTTAGACAGATGACAGCTCTTTCAGACGCAACATAAAGATGAGTTGCTGTATTTTCTAAACAATCTTCACAATATATTGATTTAATTGTGTAATTGTTGATGTGTACA
Source organism: Opitutaceae bacterium BACL24 MAG-120322-bin51 (assembly GCA_905182465.1). Classification (GTDB taxonomy): domain Bacteria; phylum Verrucomicrobiota; class Verrucomicrobiia; order Opitutales; family Coraliomargaritaceae; genus Thalassobacterium. The sequence continues at coordinate 176,671 of CAJJBI010000002.1, forward strand.
TTTCTATCATTAATTTCGCATTTTTTTAGTTCAAATTGATGTAAATGAGACATCTTTGTTCACGTATGGGTTGTAAATGTCAGAATTACTCGAAT
>CAJJBI010000003.1 GCA_905182465.1 Opitutaceae bacterium BACL24 MAG-120322-bin51
CCTGTCTTGCTGATTGGATTAGTCGTCTGGTTGATTATTTTTTATACGAAAAAAGTCGTGGCATTGGCCTCAATTTTTTTCGCTGTCAGCTTGCCGATGTCGGCCTACTTTATTTACGGCACAGAAGATCCTCGATTCTATTTGGGTGTCGTTCTCGCATTGTTCATCGTTGTCCGCCACCGCTCTAACATCATTCGTATGTTTTCGGGCAAGGAGAATAAGTTTTGAGAGCGATCTTACTGATACGTACAAGGCCTAGTAACTAGCACTTTCGAATTAGTTTACTTATGACTTTTTTTTGAAAACAGGCATCGGATATTAGTTCAAGGTTTCTAACTCATCTTTTAATCCTGATTTAATTTTCCTTTCAAGCTCACGACAGCCAAGTACCTTTGCTTCAGCGTGAGTCATCTATTTAAGGGAACAAAAAAGCCATTCGGACTTCCCGAATGGCTTTTGATTTAAATTCATTTGAAGAACTTTACGCCTTCGCAGCTTTGGCTGCTTTGCGGCGCTTGTTTTCGTCAAGTTCGCGTTTGCGCATCCGCAGGAACTGCGGGGTGACTTCGACTAGTTCGTCGGGGCCGATGTATTCGATTGCGCGCTCGAGTGAGAACTTGACTGGGGGGGAGAGTTGGATGCTCTTATCGGTGCCGGAGGAACGCATGTTGTCGAGCTGCTTGGCTTTGGCAGGATTGACGGGCATATCCTCAGTTCGAGGATTTTCGCCGACGATCATACCTGCGTAAACTTCTTCACTGGGGCCGATGAAGAGCTTGCCACGGCTCTGTATCATTTCCAGCGCGTATGGCATTGACTTGCCCTGTTCCATGCTCACGAGCGTGCCAGTGAGACGAGTCACGATTTCACCACAATGTGGGCGATATTCTAAGAAGGAGTGACTCATCACGCCGTGGCCAGATGTCATAGTAACGAGGTCACTTTCGAAGCCGATTAGGCCACGGGTCGGCACTTCAGCTTCGACGGTGACGCCAGAGTTATGGTGCTCCATGTTGGTGACTTTACCTTTACGCTTGGCGAGATTTTCCATCACGCTGCCGAGTTGTTCCTCCGGGACTTCAACCCAAACTTGTTCGAAGGGCTCGCAGCGAGCACCGTCGATTTCCTTGTAGAGAACGGTCGGGCGGGAGACGAGAAGTTCGAAGCCTTCGCGGCGCATCGTTTCTACGAGCACGGCGATCTGCATGGCACCGCGTGCGTTGACTAGGAAGCGTGTGCCGTCGTCGGTATCCTCGATGCTGATGGAGATGTTGGATTGCGTCTCGCGGATGAGGCGCTCACGGATTTGGCGAGAGGTGACTTTCTTGCCATCTTTACCGCCAAGTGGGCCGTTGTTGACAGAAAACTCCATCTGCACGGTCGCGGGGTCGATTTCGACGAAGGGGAGGGCTTCCGCTTCCTTTGAGGCGGCGAGGGTATCACCAATGTCGACATCGTCAAAGCCAGCGAGGCCAACGATATCACCAGCGACTGCACTGGTTACGTCGTCGGTATCACCCGCACCTGAAAAGCTTTTCATCTTGGTAACCTTAACGCGGTCAATCTTGCCGCTTTTACGGTGTGTGAAAATAGTCTGCCCGATTTTCACTTCGCCAGAAAGGACTCGCCCAATGGCCATACGCCCTACGTAGTCATCCCAGTCGATGTTACTGGCTAGCATGCGGAATTCGCCTTCTTCGATCACTGGTGCTGGGATACGGGAGACAATCGTCTCGAAAAGATCCTGCATGTTTTCGCGAGGACCGTCGACTTCGAGGTCAGCGAAACCCATCTTTGCTGAGGCATAGAGGAATGGGGCGTTGAATTGATCTTCATCGGCGTCGAGGTCGAGGAAGAGTTCGAGCACCTTGTCGTGGACCCATTCTGGGCGAGAAGTGTCACGGTCAACTTTGTTAACTACGCAAATAGTCTTAAGCCCTTGGTCGAGTGCTTTGCGAAGCACCCATCGAGTCTGTGCTTGTGGGCCACCGACGGCATCAGTGAGCAGCAGCACACCATCGACCATCTTCATGACTCGCTCCACCTCGGCACCAAAGTCGGCGTGACCTGGTGTGTCGACGATGTTAATGGTGTATTCTTCACCATCCTTTGGGTTGACCCACTTAACCGCCAAGTTCTTAGCCTTAATAGTAATGCCTTTTTCACGTTCGAGATCCATCGAGTCCATCGCGCGCTCTTGCACTTTTTGGTTTTCACGGTAAGTACCACTTTGCTGGAGCAGACAGTCCACCAGAGTGGTCTTGCCGTGGTCAACGTGGGCGATGATAGCGATATTGCGGATGTTTTTGGCGTTCATAGAAAGGAAGCTAGCTCCAGTTAAAAAATAGAAAACCCGCCGAGGTAGATTCGGCGGGGGCATTGAAGGGCGGGATAGATGTCAGCCTAGCCTCCGAAGTCAATGGAAATAGAATGAGGAGCTTCCCGCGCTCAGAAATACCTATTTGCTTAGAAAGGCAGGATGGGGGAACGATGTAGCTAGCGATAGAGCCTCCTCATTAATCTTAAGCGAGGTCTAGAATCTCCCCATTCCTACGTTAGCAATTCCCGGAACGCTTTCTCGTCGAGAATGGATACCTCGAGCTTCTTGGCTTTCACGTATTTTGAACCGGCGGCTTCGCCTGCGAGGACGAAGTCAGTCTTTTTACTGACACTTGAACTAGTTCGCCCCCCTGCGGCTTCGATCATTTGGGTGGCTTCGTCGCGACTTAGGCTGGGAAGGGCTCCGGTCAGCACGACGGTTTTACCTGCGAGAATGCCTATGCCATCTTCTAGGCGAGCACTGTCGAAATTAAGGCCGTGAGCCTTGAGTTGTTCGATGAGTGCATGATTGTCCACATCAGCAAACCAAGCATGGATGCTTTGGGCCATGATGCCGCCTATGCCATCGATGGCTTCGAGCGACTCTTCTGTTGCGCTGGCCATTGCTTCGAGCGAGTTGAACTTGGCTTCTAGGTCTTTGGCCGACTGTTTGCCCACATGGGGAATACCAAGGCCGTGGATGAGTTGCCAGAGTTCACGCCGCTTACTGGCTTCGAGTGCTGAGATGAGGTTTTTAGCGGACTTCTCGGCGAACTTATCGAGATCAAGTAATTGCGCTTCGGTCAGGGTGTAGAGGTCGGCTTGATTTTTGACTAGGCCGCGCTCGACAATTTGTTCGATGACAGCAGTGCCGAGGTTTTCAATGTCCATGCAGGCGCGACTGGCAAAGTGTTGGAGCGCCCGTTGTTGGCGGATTGGATCGTCTTTACTGATGATGCGCCATGCGGCTTGGCTAGGGTCACGCTCTGCTTCGAAACCAAGCGCTTTTAAATGCTTTCCAAAGCTGAAGGGCTGGCTGTCCGCAGGACGCTTGTCGAGATTAACACTTAGGATTTGCGGGATAATCTCTCCAGCCTTTTGTACTAATACGGTGTCGCCAGGGCGGATGTCTTTACGCTGGATTTCATCCTCATTGTGTAAAGTGGCTCGAGAGACGGTGGTGCCGGCAAGCTGCACAGGCTCTAGGATGGCGACGGGTGTGACGACGCCAGTGCGCCCGATCTGTAGGCTGATTTCCTTGAGTAATGTCTCGGCGCGTTCGGCCTCGAATTTGTAGGCAATCGCCCAGCGGGGTGCTTTTGAGGTGTAGCCAGCTTCCTCTTGCAGTATAAAATTATCCAGTTTGACCACTGCGCCGTCGGTCGGATAAGTGAAATTTGGTCGAATTCTATCCAATTCTTCGATACATTTCCACGCGTCCTCGATCCCATCGGCTAGCCAATACTTTTCGAGCACGGGGAAGTGCCAATCTTTTAAATTTTTCTGGATTTCAGATTGCGCGGTGAAGTAGTTTCGCGGCTCACACGCGCCGATGCCGTAGAGCACTATATCTAGCTGCCGATTACGGGCTTCCGCGGGGTCAAGCAGCTTGATAGTGCCCGCAGCGAGGTTACGCGGATTAGCATAGAGTGCTTGGCCTTCAGCCTCGCGGTCAGAGTTGATTCTTTCGAACTCAGAATGGCGCATGTAGATTTCTCCACGGACTTCGAGCGTGTCGGGAGCGTTGGCAATGGACTCGGGTAATCCGCGGATGCCGCGCACGTTGGAGGTGATATCGTCGCCCTCGACGCCGTTACCTCTCGAGACTGCTCGTATTAGCTTACCATATTCGTAAGTTAGGCTGACAGCCACGCCGTCGATCTTGGGCTCGACGAGGTAGGTCAGCGATTTCTCAGGAAAGCGTTTTAATAGGCGCCGCCCAAAATCAATCAGTTCGTCAGTATTGTAAGTATTGTCGAGGCTGAGCATAGGCTTGCGGTGCCGGTAGCTTTCGAAGGCATCGAGTCGATCATCGCCCACGGATTGAGTGGGGGAGGTGTCGAAGTCTAAACTCGGGCATAGCTGCTTCGAGCTGCGCCAACTCTACTTTGAGTCGGTCGTAGGCCTGATCGTCGATCTCAGGCTGGGCGTCTTTATAGTAGAGACGGTCGTGCTCGACGATTTCGGCACGTAGTCGGTCAATGTCTTTTTGCGAGTCAAGCATACTAAACTAGTGAAACCGCGAATGGGCGCGTGTAAAGCGGCGAAGCGTTGGAGTTTTATTTTAGGCGACCCTAAAGGTTTGATTAGAACGCCCGAAGGCGGGGTAAAGATTCATTTTTGGAAATCCTTAGGTTCAGTTGTACAGGACGAAGAGTGGAACCTTCTTGTAGAAGGCCTCATTCTGAGCATGCCCGAATAATTCGTCTCCAGCCAAATTACGCCCGCATCTACACGGATCTCCTATAAAAGTGATTCTGGCTTGCGAAAGGTCATCAAGAGTGACACATTTTTAGAAATAATATATGTCAGAGTCTTCTTCTAAACCTTCACCTATGGCTACTTGGTTTTCGCTTGCCTCGCTTAGCGTAGTCTTTGTTGGTGCTTATTTTGTTCTGCGTGCACTGCCTGATGTGGAATGTGGCTTATTGCACTACATCGAAATCGTAAATGCGGATGGGGAGATTGAACTCTGTGCGACGAACCATGCCGGCTTTCTGGACCTTTCGCGGCTTGAGTATCCAATTAAAGCAAAGTTGAGCTCTGAAAGTGCGATCGCGCAAGGCGTGTCTTCGCGTGTGCGACTCGACCTAAAGACTTCCGGTGGGATGTCGATCGCGCCTCACGAGTTGGCGGTGACGCATACGGAGAAAATGCACGTCATGGTAATCGATCCCTCGCTTGAGGACTACCACCACGTTCACCCCGAAGCAGCGGGGCTGGACGGGCAGTATTTTTTCGATTTCACGCCAGCGCTGGCGGGTAGCTACAAGGTTTTTACCGAGATCGTGCCCCTCCGCAGTCGTCGACAAGCGATCGCGCTCTCGGAGCTTGAAGTGCCAGGACGATCGGGCACGCCTAAGTTTGAGCGCTCCACCGTGAGCTTGATCGACGGTATTCGTTTTGAATTGCTCACGTTGCCCGAAGTGCTGGAGACGGGGCGCGACTATCGCCTCCAACTCTGCATGAGAGATCCTGTAGGCAATGCAATCGATCTCGAAACCGTGATGGGTGCAAAGGGGCACATGGTTGCCTTCGACTCGGTTGGCATGGGCTTCGCCCATATGCATCCAGTCGGCAGTGTGGCCTCCGTACGAACGGCAGGTCTGGGCGGTGGCGGTGGTTTTGATTCTGGTGACCAGGATTTAGCCTTCATGTTTAATGTGCCCAACCCAGGCTGGTATCGCCTTTTCGCTCAGATTCAAGTCAAAGGCAAAGCGGTATTTGGGCGATTTGATCTAAGAGTAGAATAAAGATATGGAAGATTTCGAAACCTTTAAAGCCTCACGTCTGAAGATTGATCCTAGTTCACGTGAAATGACGGATCACCAATGGAAACAATCTTACGCTGCTAACCGAAGTGCGCGTGAGAGGGTGGGCATTAGTTCAGACTCAGAGGGGAAGGGCAATAAGCGCCGGAAATCGAATTCGGCGAATTCATCCGATGATGAGAGTTTGATCAGGGGTTCGCAACGGCCAAGCACAGTTTCCGGTCCAAGCAATCTTCGCCAAGTCGTGCGTCAGCAATCTGCCTATGCCGATCTGCGTCTAATGATTGACATACTAGCATGGGTCGCGATTGCATTTTTCTTAATGATTGCGGTAATCTCGATGTTTTTCTACACCTCCGCGCCTGTCGCGATCATTTCCCTACTTTGGGCGGGGGTGCAAATTATCGGAGTAGTAGTCGCTCGTCTGCTAGTGCATGTAGTGGTTGATATCCCTGACATAGCGCTTCATCGCTCATTGCTAAAAAATCTACCGCAAAGCCTGTCATAACTGAAAGCCGGTGTGTTGTTTATGTTTTGCTACGTGTCGGTCGAGCGCACTTTTTATCACCTACCTAGAGTAGCCGATGAGCTCAATTTTTAGCTTCGCGGCTTTTTCCAATAGCATCAGCTTATCAAGCATGATCACACGGCCGACTTCGAGTGCGGCGGTTTGAATGCCTGAGTCCAGCATTACTTCGAGGGTGCGCTCGCCAAAGACTGGCACATCAAAACGGTAGTCTTGCTTACGCTTGACGGTCTTAACGAAAATAAGGCCATCAGTCTTAAAGCTGCCCGCTCGGATAAGCATTGGGTCGGTGCCCTCGTAGGCTTCGACTGCTAGGACAGTGCCTTTACGAACAACTGCGCCTTGGCCGATGTCTAGCTCGGTGATGCCTTTGGCGACTTGAATGCCGTGTTCGATGAACTCTTCTGGTGCTTTAATCTCACCTAAGGTCATTAAGCCTTTGCTGGCGAGCTGATCGTCAAGAAAGCAGCGTGCATCGAGCATTTGAATATTGATGGCTTCGATTTCTGTGGCGATGGCACCAAAAATGGTTTCGGCATTTTTGATCTTTAGGTTATTGAGAATGGCGAGCGCTTTTAGGTCAGGATGCAGGCCGTGAAAGAGTCGCTTAGGGGAGATTTGGCCAGCCATCACCGCGTATTTACAGCCCAACTTTTTGAGCGATTTGAGTAACTTACCTAGTTGGCCGACTTTGACCTGCAGGTGATCGTTGTTAGGTGTCGAATCGATAAGGCTCTGCTCTGTTTCGCCGAGAAAGGAAATAAGACGCAGGGGTATGCCCGCCGCACGGATACGCTCAGCCATCAAGATCGGGTAGAGGCCTTTGCCCGCGATTAAACCGATGGGCTGGGAATCGAAGTCGTCGGGCAGAAATTTGGATGTTGGGTGCATTTTATTTGTGAAGTGGATGTCGTGGCTGGTGCAGGCTTCATGTTTTGTGAATCGTAGTGGACGCACGGAGCGTTTCTGTGTCTCGAAAGTGCTTATAGTAATTGCCCGGTGAATTCCTAGTTCCAAGACAGCATGGCTTCCCGAATGAATGATGGCATTGTTTTCTGGAAAAATTATTCTTCGAATTGATAAGGACGAAGGTCAGGTTGTTGAAAATATTGTGGTCTGACAATAAGAACTGGTTCGGGCGGCAGCTTGGTCGAGTCGTTTGCCTGAAAGGTGACGCGCTTGCTGGCATGCTGCGCGGCTTGGCAGAAGCGGACTTGTTCTATTTCGAGCGACTCCACAGTTGAGACCTCGGCTACCTTTTGGCGCTCCATGCTTTGATCACTAATGCGTATACCCTTAGGCGCTGAGACGAACTCGCGTGATTCACTGTCAGGGTAGTAATAGGTTAAATTACCCTCGTAGGCTGTGATGTGCAGGCCAGTTGCTTCTAGGCTGATCAGACAGGTTCCTTTGTGCAGACGCAGTTCACCTTTTGGTAGTTGAACACGCAGGTCGGAGAGCGGAGAGAGCCGATTGCTGGCGACAGCAATCTGCCCATCTATCAAGCGTAGTTTTAAATTAGATTCAGATGCTTCGAGGCCGAGGGCTTGATCTTCTTTGTCGAAAGGGCGCTGAGTGTAATCAACGCATTGCACGACGCTTTCCTCGTTGAGAGCGACAGCGATACCATTTGAAAAAGTTAGGAAAATACGAGCATCCTTTATTGTGGATAGAGTAAGACCTGCCGGGTGTAGGATTTCGTGCGAAGCACAGAAACTGGTTCGCCAGATGCGTCGATCGCAGAGACGGAGCCGCTTCGACTCGTGACGATAGCACTACCTCCGATCATTGTTTGAGCTTGGAGCGGGGAGAAGATAAACAAAGCGGCAACAGTAGGCGCATGTGCGATGTAGGTGCTTTACTTGTGAAGTCGGTCGAGCATGAGCTGAGTTGCGGTGGTCTTCAAAACTGTAGCTACCTAGGGCAGAGAATCGCGATAGGGCACGGATACGGTTTATGCTATTGCTGTCGGAGTTTGAACATGCCCCTGAACTATGGAGGACCGACAAGCAGGTTCCCGCCTGATCGTTCGGGCTGTTCACAGGGAAGCGGCAGCACGAGAATCCATTTGATGTTACATTCATTTATATCGCTACGATATTAACAATCTTACCCGGCACATAGATCTCCTTTTTGATCTCTTTTCCTTCGATGAAGCTCTGCACACGTTCGTTAGATTTGGCTGCGGTAATGGCAGCGTCTTTAGAGGCGTCGGCAGCCATCTGGGCGTCACCACGATACTTGCCGTTGACTTGGAAAATAATCTTCACGCTGTTTACGACCAGTTGGCGCTCATCGTGTTCCGGCCAACCAGCCTCGGCGATGCTGCCATTGTGGCCGAGGCTCTGCCAAAGTTCCTCGCTGATGTGTGGAGCTAGGGGAGCGACTAACTTGACTAATAGTTTCAACCGAATGCTTGGCGACTGATTCGCCTTGGGAGAGTTCTTTGACGCAAATCATCATTTGCGCGATCGCAGTGTTAAAGCCGAGTGCCGTATAGTCTTGCGTGACTTTTTTGATTGTCTGGTGCAGAACGCGAAGTTTTTTCTCTTCCTCGACATCGGCAGACATACGTGATTCATCGGTTGCGAGGCTCCAGACTCGACGGAGGAAACGGGCGATGCCCTCAATGCCTTTAGTGTTCCAAGGCTTCATCGCTTCGAGTGGTCCTAAGAACATAAGGTAGAGGCGTAGCGTATCGGCACCATAGCTCTCGATGATCGTCTCGGGATTGACCACGTTACCACTGCTTTTGGACATTTTCTCGCCGTCTTCACCTAAGATGATGCCTTGGTGGAAGAGCTTTTTAAATGGCTCGGGATCGCTGACTACACCGATATCGTAAAGAATATGATGCCAGAAGCGAGCGTAGAGCAGGTGAAGTACTGCGTGCTCAGCACCGCCGATATAGAGATCGGGTGTGCCCCAATATTTTTCCTTTTCGGGATCAATTAGCGATTCGGTGTTCTTCGGATCTACGTAGCGCAAATAATACCAACAGGAGCCTGCCCATTGCGGCATTGTATTTGTTTCGCGGATGCCTGGCAGCCAGCCTTCTTTGGCCTCTGTAGAGCTTGCGCCTGTCTTGGGGTCGATAAAGACTTTGAGCCAATCACCCGCTTTGGAGAGGGGACTTTGACCGTCGGGTGAGGGTGTGTAGCTCTCGACTGCAGGGAGTTCAAGCGGCAGCTCACTTTCCGGCAGTATGATGGCGAAGAGTAGCTCACCGTCTACTTCGCAGGTGACGGGGCGCTCGACGGATTTCAGTGAGTCGTCGACCTGAGCATAGTCGCTTTCGTTAAGCCAAATGACAGGGAAGGGCTCGCCCCAATAGCGTTGGCGTGAGAATAGCCAGTCACGCAGTTTGAAATTGATGGTAGCTTTGCCGCGGTTGTCGGCAGCGAGTTGCTCGACGACTGCGTTTTTAGCAGACTCTGAGTCTTTATTGCTTTGCTCGCCGGAGTTGATCAATTTGCCGGCGCCCGTATAGGCTTCGGCGAGGCTGCCTTCGGCGTCTTTTTTAGCAGAGCCGCCATCGTCGATTACTTGAATTATTTCGAGACCAAATTCTCTGGCAAATTCAAAGTCGCGCACGTCATGCGCGGGAACTGCCATGATCGCGCCAGTGCCATAGGTCATGAGCACATAGTCGGCCACCCAGATGGGGATTTCTTTGCCGTTGACTGGGTTGATTGCGGAGGCGCCAGTCCATACGCCAGTCTTTTCTTTGGCTAGTTCGGCGCGCTCTAGGTCGGACTTGCTTTTGGCTTTTTCCACGTATACGGCAACTTTGTGCTGTTGGTCGGCGCTAGCTATGGAAGCGAGTAACGGATGCTCAGGCGCGATCACCATATAGGTGGCGCCGTAAAGTGTATCGGGGCGAGTCGTGAAGACAGTTAGCTGAGCGTCATGCCCGGACAGATCAAAGGTGATTTCGGCACCTTCGGAGCGACCAATCCAGTTTTCCTGCAAGCGCTTGGTTGAGTCTGGCCAGTCGAGATCTTTGAGTCCGGCGATGAGGCGTTCGGCGTATTCGGTAATGCGCAGCACCCATTGGCGGATCGGGCGCCTTTCGACTGGGAAGCTACCACGCTCAGAGCGGGGACCTTCGGGGGTGTTGAGCACTTCTTCGTTGGCAAGGACGGTGCCGAGGTCGGGACAAAACCAGACGGGTTTCTCATCCACATAGGCGAGACCCTTTTTGAAAAGTTGCATAAAGATCCACTGCGTCCACTTGAAGTAGCCAGGATCGGTTGTGTTTACCTCGCGGTTCCAGTCGTAAGCGAATCCGAGCTGGGTCAGCTGTTTGGTAAAGTTGGCGACGTTCTGCTTAGTAGTAATGGCGGGGTGGGTACCCGTTTTGATCGCGTATTGCTCGGTAGGTAGGCCAAATGCATCCCATCCCATTGGGTGGAGCACGTTGTAACCTTGCGCCTTTTTAAAACGTTTGAGCGCATCGCTGGCGGTGTAGCCTTCTGGGTGCCCGATATGCAAACCCGCGCCCGAAGGGTAGGGAAACATATCTAGCACGTAGAAGGTTGGTTTATCTTCGAAGTCTTTGGCTTCGTAGGTGTGATTGTTGGCCCAGAATGCCTGCCACTTGGGCTCGATGCTGGAAAAGTTGTATTCTTTGGTCGTATTAGCCATTTCGAGAAAACGGCGGATTTAGAAGCCTGCTTGGGTGCCCGTCAATGTCGGAAGGTTGATTTGCCAGAGTCAGCTTCATTCTTGATTTATACTTCTGGGCAAATAAGGATCAATATTTTACATCAATGAAAGTTCGATTACCTCTACTAGTTTGCTGCTTGTTCGCCCCATTAATGACGCTTTCATTACTGGAAGCCAATCCACGTACAGTCAGTTTTGCGGGTAAGCGGGCTACTTCTGTTGAAGGACAGCGCGTTGAGAAAAAACTCTGGGCCCAGCCGCAGACTAATTTCATGATGAACAAGACCTTTCCCATTGAGCAATGGGAAAGCATTTCTCATCGCTCGGAAGCAAGCGTGCTCCGATCTCTTTAAGCGAAGATAAAGACAAGGTGCTATTCAAAACGAAGATGCTCGACCAAAAGATGGTCCGTTTTGAAATGTCGCAATGGAATGAGCAGCTGAGTGATCTCCATAAAAAGGCGGGTATAGAAATGGATGATAAGGCGCGTCTAGTAGCGGATCAAAAGCTTTACTATATGATGCTGCAAGATTCGCAGAAGTATAGCGGCATGGCAGACGAACTTTCGCTACGCGAATTAAATCGCTACCAGTTCCGTCGGAATCGCTCGGACAGTGATATCCCGGTTGAAAAGGCTGGCTCTAGTCGATAAAATTAATCGGTGAGGCTCTATGAGGCATAGTTCCCTTTGCTGAGATAATTCACGCCTCTAGTATTGCTTTGGGTGCTTTTTTACTAGCTCTCAATCGATAGGCTGAGGACAAGCAGGGGTAAAAGGAGCTTGCCTAGAAGCAAACCTCGGATTTTTTCTGAATGCTATGAAAACGATGACTGCCGTCCACTATCTACTCATTGCTCTCGGCCTCTTTGCTACAAACCATGTGTTTGCTAGTGGCGGTGGTGGGGGATCACAAGGCGGTGATAATGTTTTTCCGATTCCAGAGACGGCTTATTCCGAGATGGAGGCACGCCATGTCGAGGAGTTAGGGCATGCGCTTGGGCTGGTCGAGCAGCTGAAGATCCGCGCGGCAGCCGATCCTTTTAATGTCGTCGCGACGATCATCTTCTTTCTCGCCGTGGTGCATACCTTTCTAGCGACTACCTTTAACAAGATGGCGCATAAGTTCGAGCTCGAGCACCGTGCGAATGTCAGTTCACACGAGAGGATTTATGTGGAGGGAAGGCAACCTGTTAGTTTTAAAGCTACGCTTTTTCACTTTCTTGGTGAGGTGGAGGCGATCTTTGGAATTTGGCTGATTCCGCTACTGATTTCGCTCGTGCTTATGGAGCCTGATGGCTTCGCTACAGTAGCCGTCTATATAGACACGCGAAACTACACGGAGCCAATCTTCGTCGTCATCATTATGGCGATCGCATCGAGTCGCCCCGTGATTCAAATCGCCGAATCTGCGATGCGGAGCGTGGCTTCTATCGGCAAGGAAAGCCCCGCCGCTTGGTGGCTCTCGATTCTGATCGTTGCGCCAGTGCTCGGCTCGTTTATTACCGAACCTGCCGCCATGACGATTGCAGCGCTCCTACTCGGGCAACAATTTTACCAACTCGATCCTACACCAACATTTAAATATGCCACCCTTGGTTTACTCTTCGTGAATATCTCGGTCGGTGGCACATTGACGCATTTTGCTGCACCCCCCGTGCTCATGGTGGCTGATACGTGGCACTGGGATCTGCCCTACATGTTCACAAACTTTGGTTGGCGTGCCGTACTCGGGGTCATCGTGGCAACAGCGATCTACTATTTTGTCTTCCGTAAGAACTTTGCCTCCCTCAAGGAGCGAGCTAACGAGTTCAAGGCTTCAAAGAGTGCCGAACCAGAACCCGAACCTGCACCGCTTTGGGTGATCTTTGTTCACCTCGGCTTTGTTGCTTGGACAGTGCTTACACTGCATCATCCTGCCTTCTTCATTGGTGGTTTTCTCTTCTTTCTCGCGTTTACGATGGCAACGCACCACCATCAATACGATATTCAGTTAAAGTCACCGCTTCTGGTTGGCTTTTTCCTCGCAGGGCTCGTCACGCATGGAGGTTTACAGGGCTGGTGGATTTCCCCAGTGCTTAGCTCGCTGGCCGAAGTGCCGCTCTTTATCGGTGCGACCATTTTGACTGCTTTTAATGATAACGCCGCGATTACATTTCTAGCCTCGCAAGTGCCCGCCTTCAGTCCCGATATCCTTGTGGCAGATCACTGGGTATCCAAGACCGGTAGCGCCCTCGCCAATGCCCAAGGGCTAGAATACGCTGTTGTAGCCGGAGCCGTTACCGGCGGTGGCCTCACGGTGATCGCCAACGCACCCAACCCCGCTGGCCAGAGCATTTTGAATAAGCACTTCAAGAATGGTATCTCACCCATTGGGCTACTCCTTGGGGCGCTCTTTCCAACTCTAATCATGGCAGTTATGTTTATGGTTTTGCCTCACTAGGCTGATGGATAAGAGGAAGCAATACCTAGAGTTTTGGCGTCGCTTTTTGGCGCAGATACTGGGACCTATTTTGCCAGTTTTGATTCTATGCCTCGCCTCTGTGGGCTGCGCGGGAGAGCCTTCGATTAACAATGCAGATATTGAGCCTTTTGTGCGCTGGTTACTCGATGACGGTGAGCGTCTCGAAGATGTGCGCTTCGCTGAAATCGCTGAGGCGGTTTCCGGTTACAAGGTCCTACCCGTCGATACCACGGATGCAGTGGATGTAGCTATGTTGACGCATGTGCAGGAATCGCTCGACGCCATGCTCCTAGAACTGGCTAAAGCGGAGAATCCGATCCATGCAGTGGGCCGAGTTAACGAGATCAGCCGTCATGTCGAAGACTTCCTATTAAGTCGTTTAAATGCCGCCGAGGGTTATGAATGTACGATCCCACCTAATGCTACGGGTCGGGTTCAGCGCTCTGGCTACCCAGACCTGCGACTAGTTCATACGGCCAGCGAACGAGTCTTTTACATCGACCCAAAAGTTTATAAGCTGGGCAGTGAATCGAGTAGTTTCCGTAGTTTTTATTTTGAACCGAAACTTGAGACGAATAAGATTTTAGACAATGCCAGTCATTTGATCGTCGGTATCGCGCACTCGGGTAAAGTAGAGGGCCGCTGGCAGTTGGATACGTGGAAGGTCGTCGATTTGATCAACTTTCGCGTGCGGCTCAAAGCTGAGTTCCAGTCCAGTAATCGTGAGCTGTATAAGGACGAAGCGGTCTTGGGCGAGAGTCAATGATTGCTGCGAGCAATCTCGTCCTGTGTGTTGCAAGACCTAGCTAAAGCAAACTTAGCCGCTAGACTATTCTTTCACTAATTCTATACTGGTGTCGGTGAATTGAATACGCCGCTCTTTGTAGAGTTTACCTAGGCCCTGCTTGAAGGCCTTTTTGCTAGTGTCGAAAGTCGCGCGGATGTCTTCGGGGCTGCTTTTATCGTTGAAGGGCATTTTACCGCCAGCGGCTTCGAGCTTTTCTAGGATGATTTTGCTCACACCTGTCACGCGACCGTAACCGGAGGGGTCACGGCGGAGGTCGATTTTACCGTCGTTGTGCACCTTCTTAATGTAACCAGTGAACTGGTCACCGGGTTCTAGAACATCGGAGGTTTCTTCGTGGTAGAGAAGCCCGCGGTAGCGCTTATCGATGATCGACTTGAAGCCTAGTGGTGAGTCGCCGTAGATAAGTACTTGCACGGCATCGCCCACTTCGTAGGGAGGCTTCTCGGGCGGTAGGTGATTGTGGAGGCGAGTAGAGGCTACGATGCGGTTTGTATAGTCGTCCACATAGACAGCGACGACTGCGCCGTCACCTTCAGTGTAGTGGACGTCACCTTGCTCGCGGTAAGGCAGCAGTAGATCTTTACTCAAGCCCCAGTCGAGGAAGGCTCCGGCGGAGGGGTGAACACTGATCACTTCGAGATATGCGAATTCGCCGACTTTAGCGAGAGGGGTCTCGGTAGTGGCGACGAGTCGGTCTTCGGAGTCGTTATAGACGAAACACTCGACTTCACTGCCGATAGTCATCTCGGGCATGACATAACGAGTAGGCATGAGAATTTTATCATGCTGCCCACCATCGAGGTAAAGACCGTGGTCGCTCTTTTCGAGTATGGTTAGGGTGTTGTATTTTCCGATATCGGCCATGTCGTTTTTGTTAAATTTCTAGTGTGGTAATTATGCGAATCCCCCTACCTACCATGCAGGTGACCTCTATTTGTCAGGGGAGAAGTTGTTAGCCACTCATGCTATTAGGAAAGGGCGGTAAATTTGACCGATTTGAGTGGTTTATTTTGAACTTATTAATTAATGCGAGTCTCCAACTCGCGGACGAGTTCAAGTAATGTTTGATTCTTGCCGCCAAGGGATTCGAGTGCGGTGAGGGCAGCTTCAGTGTGACGTTTGGCTTCGGCTTGGGCGCCTTCGATTCCGTGGAGGGCGACGTAAGTAGATTTGGCTACTGCGGCGTCGTTACCGACGGGTTTACCTAAGGTTCTAGCGTCGGAGGTGGCGTCAAGGATGTCGTCGACTATCTGGAAGGAGAGGCCTAGATGATAGCCAGCGTCTTGCATATATTGTATCTGTGTCTCGCTCGGCTGCGAAAAAGCGAGCCCCATCTTGAGGGCGGCGGCAAAGAGGGCCGAGGTTTTATTTTCGTGAATGTAGCGTAGGGTGTCGGCATCGAGTGGTTTACCTTCATTCTCGATATCTTCTTGCTGGCCCCCGATGAGCCGCTCACTCCCGCTAGCGTCAGCGAGTTCGGTGATTAGGCGAGTGGCAAGTGAGGGAAGGTCTCCATACTCACGTGCGAGTAGTTGAAAGGCGTAGGTGAGAAGGGCGTCGCCTGCCAATACGGCGGTGGCCTCGTCGAATTGCGCATGGCAGCTGGGTCGGCCGCGGCGTAGGTCGCTGTCGTCAATTGAGGGCAGGTCGTCATGGATGAGTGTGTAAGTGTGCAGGCACTCTATGGCGACGGCAGCGGCTGTAGGGTCGGCCTCGGAAGCGAAGAGGTCGGAAGCAGCAAAGAGCAGAGCTGGTCGGATGCGCTTACCGCCAACTTCCATAGAGTAGCGCATCGCAGCATGTAATTTAGCTGGGCGCGTTTCTGCGGAAGGCAGTAGTTGGTCGATACCGCTTTCAGCACGGGCACGATAAGCTTCCAATTTTTCTTTTAATGCGATACTCACTATAATAGCTTATAGTATATTTTTTATGAAGGAAATGCCAATATTTGAAGAAGTTTTTAATCGCCTGATCAGATTACCTGAATTTGGGGTAAAATTTTTAATCGGGGGATTGTTGTCTTTTGTGCCAATTGTGA
Organism: Opitutaceae bacterium BACL24 MAG-120322-bin51; assembly: GCA_905182465.1. Classification (GTDB taxonomy): domain Bacteria; phylum Verrucomicrobiota; class Verrucomicrobiia; order Opitutales; family Coraliomargaritaceae; genus Thalassobacterium. Next base: position 16,313 of record CAJJBI010000003.1, read on the forward strand.
ATATTTTTGCCTTCGGTTATCTGTATCGCTTATCGCGGGCGGTCCGTAAATCAGGCCAGCCCACTTTACCTGCATGGAACGACTGGTCGGGGCTCTTTCTCGATGGATTACGCTTCGCGGTCGTCTGGTTAGTCTTTTGGTTGCTGCCAATTTTGCTAGCGTCTTTGGTCGCTTGGCTGATGCCTTTTATTTACCTTGGGGCACTGACTAGTATTTTCTTTCTAACATCAGTGCTCCTCTCGACGCTTCTTTTTAGCTCCGCGCTTTACCGCTATAATATGCGAAGGAATTTCAAGGACCTATTGGACCTCTTGCTGATCTTTAGGATGACTGGGATGGAAATGCCTCGCTTGATTTTGCCGGGCTTTGTTTTTCTTGGTTTCCTAGTTTTGCTGCAGCCGTTCTATGGTTTTGCTATTTTTGGTGGTTTCCTTCTATTAATCACCTACACGAGTCTCCGCTTCCGTAGCATAGAGGGAAATCCATCTGTTTCTTTCTAATTTTCCTGGATACTTATGGCGGCTATAAATACTGAAAAATCACTCGGGGACTTGGGCGTTTATTTCTGTGTTATGTTGATTTTACTGCTTAATGCATTAATTGGTCTTTAATTTGCGCTAGTCGCTCATAATGCCACAAGCTATTTACAGACCTTTTGCCCTTCTGCTTCTTACTCTCTGCGCGAGTGGTGCATTCGCCCGGCAAGCGATGCCTGGCTTGCGATCGATGGGAAATGAACACTTTGATGTAATCGGCCTGCACTTACGCTCTGTGTCCCATGTGAACGAGCTTAGCGCGCTCAGTATACAAATAGCTGAACGTTATCTCCCGCCGGAAGGTTTGGCCTTTCCGACGAATATTTTAATCAGTTTGAGGCCGGAAGATCATGTCGACTTTAAGGGCGACTACCGTATCCGCCTTGCCGAGCGCGGATCTGTCCAAGTCGATCTACGTTGGGAAGATTCGATGACACTAGAACGTAGCTGTTACGCCATATCGGAAGCATTATTAGTTCAATATGCGATCTACAACTATGGCACCGAAGCCTCTAATTTGCTACGTTCATGGACAATTGACGCTTTGGCGAACGATATATATCTTACGCTTCGTCCTGCGGTATTTACAGATTTATTGAAAGCGGCTCAAGAGACTGAAGTCCCAAATTTAACTGAAATCCTCGAGTCTTCACGCTCAGGATTGGCTGTCCCAAACGCTGCGGGCTATTGGCTACTGCAAACTATGAAATCGGGCACCTTGGAGCGCCCCGTCTTAAGAAGCCTCTTTCAGCAAGCAATCGCTGGTATCGATATCGAGGGAGCGCTCACCGCTGCGATAGAGTCTAGACAGCCGGCTGCTGAATTGCTGCCCCTTCAAACTTGGTGGTTGCAGGAGTTGAGTCTTATATTTGATCAAGAATACGAGGTCGTCGAAACGATGGAAGTCTCGCGAGAATGGCTAGCCACATTGGGGCGCTTTAATACACCACACATATTAGAGCTACAGGGTGCAAAAGTGGAGCTAAATCTGGATTTACGTGCGATTTGGACACATCGAGCGAAGCCCGAGGTGCAAGAACTAGTGCGAGCCCGTTACGAAATCCTCCGCCTACGAATGACTCGCATTAACCCTGCCTATTACAACTCAGCACTTTATTTGGGTGCCCTATTCGAGGGCATTTTGAATGGCGAGTCGTCTCATAAATATCTCCATTCGCTCACAATCTATCTTAGTGAGTGGGTAGACGCTAAAGAGATGCAGGAGTCGTTGGAAAATATCTTAGATTAATTTAATAAACTTAAGTCGTTCTATTATAGTGAATTAAGTAAATAATTAGATCTTCATAGGAAAAAACGACGAAAAAATTGAACGCAGATACGAGTGGCGCGTCTATATTACTATAAAGTTTTGTAGTTTTCTTAATGTTTGTTGTTTATAGCGCGCCGTTCCTCCTTGGGAGCGGCGTTCTTTTTTTGCCAGTGCTTCGTCGAATAGCTGGCATTGACTAGCTGTTATGTTGTTCCGTAAATCTCACATGTGGACTAGACAAAACCACATCTGCACTCAATATCGCGATCTTTATGAAGATTTACTTAAATGATCAATTAGTCGATGCCTCTGAGGCCAAGGTCTCTGTATTCGATCACGGGCTTCTCTATGGGGACGGTATTTTCGAAGGAATCCGCCTCTACAATGGCTGCGTTTTCAAACTCGACGAGCACCTCGAACGCCTCGAATACTCGGCTAAGTCAATCATGTTGGACATGCCTTGGACGCGTCAGCAAATCTCAGACGCCGTTTGCGAAACCTGCCGTGCTAATGGACTTAAAGACGGATACATTCGCCTCGTCGTCACGCGTGGTGTTGGCAGCCTTGGTTTATCTATCAAAAATTGCGACAAGCCACAACTCATCGTAATCGCAGATACAATTCAACTCTACCCACAGGAGTTTTACGATAACGGTCTCGCCATCATAACTGTGCCGACTCGCCGCTGTAATCCAGCCGCACTGCCACCCACCGTTAAGTCGCTTAATTATTTGAACAATATTCTCGCCAAGATTGAGGCGCAACACCTCGGCTATCACGAGGCGATCATGCTTAACGATCAAGGCTACGTCGCTGAATGTACTGGTGACAACATATTCATCATTCACAAGGGTGAGCTCATCACGCCATCCGCCAGTTCTGGTGCCCTCAAGGGCATCACTCGGGATACTGCTTTGGAGATCGCTGAAGAAATTGGTATCCCATGGCGTGAAGCCAACATGACCCGTTACGACGTTTGGGTGGCAGACGAACTTTTCCTTACTGGTACAGCTGCCGAGATAGTTCCTATCGTAGAGGTTGACGCCCGCAAGATCGGCGACGGCAAGCCCGGCAAGATCACTGCTAAATTCCTCGAAGCCTTCCGCCGCCGAGCTTGTCTCGAGGGCACAAAGATCTAGCAGTCCATTTCGTGATTGGCACAATCTTTGCAAACCGAGGTCAAATTTAAGTTACTCATTTATTACACATGATTGTTCTGTGATAAAATGCGCTTTAGTTTTGCGGTTTTGGCAGGAGCAGACATCATAATTATTATGGCTGAAAATTTGAATTGTAGTTATTGCAATAAACCCGCGACCGTCCACCTAACACAGATCGTCAACAACAAGATCATCAAGGTTGATCTTTGTGAGTCTTGTGCGCAGTCTAAGGGTGTCACAGACTCCGAGGGCTACTCCCTTACTGATCTTCTATCTAAGACAAATCTTGGCCCCGAAAAGGGCGAGCCGCAGATCACCTGTCCGGATTGTGGACTAAGTACCGCGGACTTTCGTCGAACAGGTCGACTCGGTTGTGCAGCCTGCTACCAGAGCTTTGTGCCCTTGCTAAAACCAGTTTTAGAGGACATGCACGCTGGCATCATACACAAAGGCAAGATCCCCGACGTCGCGCTTTCTCGGCAGACTAGCATGGCCAAGCTACAAAGCCTCGAAAGTGCTCTCCTTAGGGCCATTTCCGAGGAAGCTTATGAGGACGCAGCCAAATTCCGCGACGAAATCCAAGCATACAAAGAAGACGCCGTATCTGAAGCCGTCCAGTCATGATTGAGTCACTCCTAAAGGCCGATAACGCTGAACTCACGCAAAGCACCAAAAAGGGTGCGCCTGTAGTGCTTAGCACGCGCTTGCGCTTGGCTCGTAATTTAGTGGATGTTCCATTCCCCGAACGTGCAAGTAATTCTCAGCGTAGTGACGTCATGACCAGGTGTGCCGATCAGATCGCCGAACTTACGCAAATGAAGCACGGTGCTTTTTTTGATATAGCCGAACTTTCTGATCTTGAAAAACAAGTTCTCGTCGAACGCCACCTCATCAGCCGAGAACTTTGCGAGTCTAAATCTGGCTCTGGCGTTTTCATCAATAAAGATCAGACTTGCTCTATTATGATCAACGAGGAGGACCATCTTCGTATCCAATTCCTGAAGACAGGCTTCAGCTTGCGTTCCATTTGGAAGCAAATCGACCGGTTCGATTCTAGTTTAGAAAATGATCTCGACCTCGCCTTCTCGTCAGAGTTTGGTTATCTCACTGCTTGCCCGACAAACCTAGGCACTGGGCTGCGTGCCTCCGTCATGTTGCATCTTCCCGGGCTCGTCATTTCCGAGCATATGGATAAGGTCATTCGTGCGGTCAACCAGCTCGGCATCACCGTGCGTGGCCTATTCGGAGAAGGTTCTGATGCGACTGGTCACGTCTTTCAGATATCCAATCAGCAGACCTTAGGTGAGAGTGAAGGTGAGATAATGGCCCGTCTAGGCAGCGTATTCAAGACCATCATCGATCACGAAATTAATGCCCGTTTCAAATACATTGAAGAGAATCGCGCCCGCTTGCTCGACCAGATCGGCCGAGCTTTTGGAACTTTACAAAATGCCCATGTAATCAACTCGAATGAGGCCATGAATCTGCTATCTCTTATGCGTCTAGCCGTCGATCTCGAGATGTTGCCTGAGGTGAATCGCTCCGATGTCGATAGGTTATTCATTGAGTGCCAGCCTGGTCATATTCAATACGCCGCAGGTGTGGGCATCGAACCTGATGCCCGTGATCTTTGCCGCGCGGACATCCTGCGCGAAGAATTTTCCCGATTACCCGCACTTGATTTTGACAAGGTTAACAAACTCGGCTAATTTCAAATTATGGAACCTATGAATAACTTCACTCCACGCGCACAACAAGTTTTGGCGCTCGCCCGTAAAGAGGCTGATCGTTTCCATCACAACTATGTTGGTACTGAGCATCTCCTACTCGGCCTGATTAACCTTGGGCAAGGTGTTGCTGTCAATGTGCTCCAAAAAATGGGTCTCGATCTTCAGACCGTGCGCGCCGCCGTCGAAAAGCAAGTTGGCACTGGGCCCGAGAGTAAGCCTTCGGGCAACATTCCTTACACACCACGAGTGAAAAAAGTGCTGGCACTCGCTGGTAAAGAAGCCAAAGCGCTGAACCACTCCTATGTCGGCACAGAGCACATACTTCTCGGTCTCCTCCGTGAAGGCGAGGGTGTCGCCGCGCGAGTACTTAAATCCCTCGACGTAGATATCGAGCGTTGCCGAAATGAAATTCTCGCAGAGCTTGATCCAAACTTTTCTGGTGAGACTGGAGAGGCAGCAGCAGCAGGCTCTAACCCTGGTGGTCTCGATGACAAAAAGGACAACAAGACGCCGGCTCTAAAGGCATTCGGTCGCGATCTCACCGAACTCGCTAAAAAGGGTGAACTTGATCCAGTTATTGGTCGCAGTGAAGAAATCCGACGTGTTGTGCAGATTCTCTGCCGTCGCACTAAAAACAATCCGGTGCTCATCGGCGAAGCCGGTGTTGGTAAGACCGCTATTATCGAAGGCCTCGCTCAAGAAATTTCCTCTGGTATCGTGCCCGAAATCTTAGCGGACAAACGTCTGATTACACTCGACCTAGCACTAATGGTTGCTGGGACCAAGTATCGAGGTCAATTTGAAGAACGTATCAAGGCAGTGATGGATGAAGTCCGCCGTGCCAAGAATGTCATCATCTTTATCGACGAGCTTCACACGATCGTAGGTGCAGGCGCGGCCGAAGGTGCCATGGACGCGTCTAATATTTTTAAGCCTGCTCTCAGTCGCGGCGAGCTACAATGCATAGGTGCCACCACTCTGGCAGAATACCGCAAATACATCGAAAAAGACAGTGCGCTCGACCGCCGCTTTCAGTCCGTTAAGGTTGAGGCCCCTTCCGTCGAAGACACAGTTCTTATCCTTAAAGGCATCCGCAGCAGATACGAAGACCACCACAAGGTCGAATTTACAGATGCTGCACTCGTGGCTGCAGCTAAGCTCTCTGAGCGCTACATCACCTCGCGCTTCCTTCCCGATAAGGCGATCGACATACTCGATGAGGCTGGTGCGCGTGCCCGTATTGAGTCACTCAAGCAGCCACCAGAGTTCGAGGCTTTGACTGCTGAGATAGATGAGGTTTGTGCCAAGAAAGAGGATGCCATTGCCAAGCAAAACTTCGAGGGTGCTGCTAAATATCGCGACGAAGAGAAACAACTGCGCAAAAAGCAAGCAGTCGCGATTGATGATTGGAAGAAAACTCGCGAAGAGAACCGCCTCGTCGTCGACGAAGAGGAAATGCTCCAAGTTGTTGCTACGTGGACAGGCATTCCACTCTCTAAAATGGAAGAGGCTGAGAGTAAAAAGCTGCTCAAGCTCGAAGCCCAACTACAAACCGAAGTGATTGGTCAGACGATCGCAACTGAAGTCATTTCCAAAGCCCTTCGTCGCTCCCGCGCTGATCTTAAAGATCCTAAACGTCCGATTGGCTCCTTTATGTTCCTTGGACCTACGGGTGTGGGTAAGACACTCCTTGCCAAAGTTTTGGCTGAAGAGATGTTTGGCGATAAGGATGCTATCATTCAGATCGATATGTCTGAATACATGGAAAAATTTGCTGTCTCCCGCCTCGTAGGTTCGCCTCCAGGCTACGTCGGTTACGAAGAGGGTGGCCAACTAACCGAAGCGGTCCGCCGCAAGCCTTACTCGGTCGTACTTTTCGACGAAATTGAGAAAGCTCACCCCGACGTCGTTCAGTTGCTCCTTCAAGTTCTTGAGGAAGGCCGTTTAACCGACAGCCTCGGTCGCAAGATCGACTTTCGTAACACTATTTTGATTATGACGTCAAACGTCGGCGCGGACATCCTCCAGCGTAATACTTCAATGGGCTTCGGAATTGAGAGTAATGCCGAGAACGAGTATGAAAAGATCCGTGAAAAGATCCTAGATGAGACTAAACGGGTCTTTAAGCCCGAGTTCCTCAATCGCCTCAACGACCTTGTGATATTCAAATCACTCGCTCGCGAGGATATGACTGAGATCGTCGACCTAGAACTACGAAATGTCTCCACTCGCCTTAAAGAGCGCGAGTTAACGTTCGAATTTTCTAAAGAGTGTAAAGATTTCTTGATCGATAAAGGGTATGACGAAAAATATGGGGCACGACCACTACGTCGCGCTGTCGAAAAATATCTAGAAGACTCCCTCGCTGAGGGCATACTCTCTGGAGAGATCAAGCCAGGTGAGGTCATTAAGGTCACAGTCGACTCAGAGGCAAAGGGCCTCGAATTCCAGCAAGACCAGCCAGTTTCTTCGTAGCGGTGGTATCCGCCTCGCGCGTCCTCTGGTGCAGTGAGTGTTTTGATCTGAAGGGGTTGTTGATCTCAGTATTAGCATTTGATCGCATGTCGGTTCATCTCTCAGGCGGGTCTGTGTAATTCTTCCAGCACTGATAGTATTAGTATAAAGCTTGAGTAGCTGTAAGTTCGTCGCCTTCGGCATTGACCTCATTCTGCTGGGGAGTTGACTGCTTAAGAGCGATAAGCTGCGCTTTCGCATTAAATTAAAAGCCCCGAAAGCTAACATGACTACTGATAATTCATCTATGGAGTCGGTCTCGCACGAGCACCGTAAATTCGCCCCTTCCTCTGAATTTGTCGATGCGGCTCACATTAGTGGTGATTCTGCCTACAGGGCGCTCTACGAGAAAAGTGTCCAAGATCCCGAAGCCTTTTGGGCAGAAGCGGCTGGAGAGCTGCATTGGTTTAAGAAGTGGGACACGGTGCTCGACGATTCTGATGCGCCATTTTTCAGATGGTTTGATGGTAGCCGCACAAATCTTTCCTACAATTGCCTCGACCGTCACATCGATGCGGGGCGGGGCGATAAGATCGCTATTCACTGGGAGGGCGAACCTGGGGATTCGCGGGACATCAGCTACTCGCAGCTCCATCTGGAGGTTTGCCGCTTAGCTAATGCTTTGAAATCACGCGGTGTGCAAAAGGGCGACCGGATCGCAGTCTATCTACCGATGATTCCTGAGTTGGCTATCGCTGTCCTCGCTTGTGCGCGCATTGGCGCTGTGCACTCGGTCATTTTTGCGGGTTTTTCAGCCGACTCAATTCGTGACCGCGTGCTCGATAGTGAGACGCGTATGGTTATCACGGCGGACGGAGGCTACCGCCGTGGAAAGATGCTGGAGCTCAAAAAGATTGTTGATGAAGGCGTAGCGAATTGCGACTGCGTGAAGGATGTCATCGTGGTTAAACGAGGCGACGACCATCCGGTTGCTTGTCCGATGGTGGATGGCCGTGACAGTTGGTATCATGATCTCGTCGCTCATGTGGACGACAATTGCCCCGCCGAAGAAATGGAAGCAGAAGATTTGCTCTTCCTTCTCTACACCAGTGGAACGACAGGGAAGCCTAAAGGCATCATGCACACCACGGCGGGCTACCAAGTATTTAGCTACCTTACTTCGAAGTATATTTTCGACCTGAAGCAAGACGATGTTTATTGGTGCACTGCTGATGTAGGTTGGATTACGGGACACACTTACATTGTCTATGGCATTATGCAGAATGGCGTCACTCAAGTGATGTATGAAGGTGCTCCAAATCATCCTGACGAAGGGCGCTTTTGGGAAATTATTGAGAAGTATAAGGTTTCCATTTTCTACACCGCACCGACTGCGATCCGTGCTTTTATGAAGTGGGGCGACGATTGGGTTACGGGTAAGGATATTTCCTCGCTTCGCCTACTCGGTACTGTTGGCGAACCAATTAACCCAGAAGCTTGGATATGGTATCACAAGCTGATCGGTGCAGAGCGTTGTCCAATCGTAGATACATGGTGGCAGACCGAAACGGGTGGCCACATGCTTTCACCAATGCCGGGTGCGACCGCGACGAAGCCTGGTTGCGCAACAGTTCCTTTCTTTGGGGTCGAGCCAGCGATCTTAGCAGATGATGGTAGCGAAGTAGAAGCAGGCATTCTAGCTATAAAGAAACCATGGCCGGGCATGCTGCGTGGTATTTATGGCGACCCGCAGCGTTTTAAAGATACCTACTGGTGTAAGTGGGGCGGTAAATATTATTTCCCTGGGGACGGCGCTCGCCGCGACGAGGATGGCTACATCTGGATTCTGGGTCGTGTGGACGATGTGGTCAACGTATCGGGTCACCGTATCGGCACTGCTGAGTTGGAAAGTGTCTTCGTCGAGCACAAGGACGTGGCCGAATCCGCAGTTGTCGGCATTCCCCACGAGATTAAAGGCCAGGGGCTAGTTGCCTTTGTCACTGTGATTGATGGTCGCGATCAAGACGACCTTCTACGTAAGGAACTCGTCGCAATGATCGACAAGGGCATCGGGAAGTTTGCTCGGCCTGAACGTGTTCTCTTTTCTTCGGATTTACCTAAAACACGTTCTGGTAAGATTATGCGCCGGATTCTACGCGACATCGCCGAGGGCAAAGAGTTGGGAAATGTAACGACCTTGGCTGATCCGACTGTAGTCGAAGAATTACAGAAACAGTATTTAGAGGCCTAAAAATGGGGCAAATCAGCATCGATTCTTGCTTCCGCTTTCGAGATACCCTTCCCAGCTAAATGGGATCATCATTTCGAACTAGCTTCACTGCTTGTCATCTTCTTTTGGTCCTGCGCCGTGGAGCACATCTTCGAGCTCCAAGCCAGTCATGCTTTTGATGCCCTTGAGCAGTTGCATCAGTGTGAGCATCATAATTGCCATGCTTGGGATCGCTATGACTGGCCAACTCCAGGCCATCATTTTGCTCACCTCGGAATTAAACGCATCGCTACCGCTGGGACTGACTACTATCCAGCGAGCCAGAACATAGTTCAAAATACCACTTAATAAAAAAGAGGTCGCGAGCAGCCATGTGCAGCGCACGAGTAAACGATCAAAGGCAACGACCGAATCATGAGTGACGAGGGCAGTATGCACCTTATTTACATTAATAAGCTCGGGGTTATAGAGAAGTGTACGAATGAGCGGGTAGGGCGTTTTCAAGGAAATCAGTACTGCAAAGCCGAGTAGAAGAGGGATGGCAGCCTCCTTGACCGCGAACCATTCAGTTGGAATCTTTAGGATCCCAATGCCTCCAGTCAAAAGAACACTGATCAAGCCAAGGATAGAAAAAAGGTTATACTTCGAGCGTTTAAGATAGTCGTAGATGAAGTAGCCGACAGGGAAGGCAATTGCGAGGAGAAGCACGCCTACCGCGACATTATCGAAGTAGGGTTCAAGGTAGGAACCGAACCATTGTTTACCCTTGTTGAGTAGTAGGATCGGTAGGATCAGGTTGAAACCTAGGTTCAGGAAGGTATTTTCTTTCTTAGCGTCCTTTTTTTTAGGTGGCTCTGTATTATCAGAAATAGACGAGTTGATGGGTTGCAGATCAGGCATGAGTTAGCTTAGAGTTTTAATGCTTATGTCGAACGCAAGCTCTATTCGTTGTCTCATTACCGCGGGCCCTACCCGTGAGTTTATCGATCCGGTACGCTATATCAGTAATCCCTCGACCGGAAAAATGGGCTTTTCCATTGCCGAGGCCGCTCTTGAGGCGGGCTGGAACGTTGATCTTGTGGCTGGTCCTGTTGCTCTGGAAGAACCAAAGGGTGCCATCCTCTACCCAGTTATAACAGCCGAAGAAATGCTCCACCAGGTAGATGCGCTCTTCGATGCTTGCGATGTCCTCATTATGACGGCGGCGGTCAGCGACTTTCGCCCCGCTATCCAGCACACCCACAAAGAGAAGAAGGGTGAGGCCCTCATGAATATCGAGTTCGAACATACCACAGACATCCTAAAAACCATGTCCGAGCGTAAAGCGCACCAGACAGTAGTCGGTTTTGCAGCCGAAACGGAAAATGTGGTTACCTATGCCAATGAGAAGCTAGCATCCAAGAACTTAGACTTCATTGTAGCTAATGAAGTTGGCAGAGCAGGCTCAGGATTCGCTGCGGATACAAACGAAGTGCTTCTGATCGCTGCCGACGGCAGTTCCATCAAGTTAGGTCCCGCCACTAAGTCGGCCATCGCAGAAGAGTTGATTCAACTCGTTACGCCAACAAGATGATGGCTTCTATCTTTCAACTCTTACATTTTAACTTCGTCTAATGAAAAACACCGGACTCGAAAAAATACTTGGGCGGATCGAAGATCTTGATTCAGTGAATTTGGGAATCCTCGTGCAGCGTCTTGCTCGTGAACGTAAGATGCAGGAGACTGTCTTCAATACGATTCAAGATGGTGTCATAGTGATCGATTCGGATGGAGTGGTGCAATATGCAAACGATGCAGCTCTGGGATTAATCGGTCTCAAGGAAAACGATATCGGTGTTACTAGACTTTGGAAAATGGTGCCCGATTTGGCTAAATCGATCGACCTTGAAGCGGTTGCGGGTAAAAAGATGTCGGCTCCCGTTCTCTCGCGTGAGATAGAACTTAATTACCCCGAGCATCGGGTAGTGCGTCTCTACATGGTACCAATCGATGCTCAGGTTGGCCATGATGATAGTGGCGGTTACGTTATCGTGCTGTCCGACTTAACTGAAGAACGCTTTTCGATGGAGGAGCGTATCGAAAGTGAGCGTACGGACTCCATCGTTAGTCTAGCCGCAGGCGTAGCGCACGAACTTGGAAATCCACTTAATTCTCTGACGATTCATTTACAGCTGATTGAGCGTAAGCTCAAAAAACTAGCTGAGCAGCCAGACGCCGCTAAGTTGGCCGAGTCCTTGCAGGTGTGCCAAGGAGAGGTGGAGCGACTCGACGGCATCATTACGCACTTTCTGGAAGCAGTGCGGCCGCAGAAGCCCGAGTTGAATGAGCTTGATTTGTTAGGGCTCGTTGACGAAGTGCTCCGCGTGCAGGAGGCAGAGTTGAGTGACCGGAAACTCGAAGTAAAAGTCGAGGTCAGTGATGATTTGCCCACGATTCTCGGTGACAGTGATCAAATTAAGCAGGTCTTTTTCAATCTAATCAAAAATGCGATGGAAGCCATGCAGCCTAATGGAAGTCTGCGAATCATTGCACGTCGTGACGACGACTACGTTTATCTGCAATTTGTTGATACGGGCTCAGGCATTTCTGAAGAGGATCTGTCCAAGGTTTTTCAAGCCTACTATACGACGAAAAAAGGAGGCCACGGACTTGGCATGATGATTGTTGAGCGTATTATGCGCGCGCACGGTGGGCACATCAACATTGAGTCGAGGAAAGGGGCGGGCACAGCCATTACCTTGCAGTTTCCTCAGCAGCATCGGCGAACAAGGCTGCTTGAGTAAGTCGGATTTACATACTTTGGTAAGCTCAGATGTGATGCGACTCATCTGAGACTTGATGTTGTATTGTTAGTTGGCGACGTCATTTCGAAAAGGTTGACTTTATTCAGCCGCAAATTACATCAATTATATTCTGATGAGCACTGCTCTAAAATATCGAGTTTTGGTTTTGAACCGGTTATGGCAGCCAGTTAACATCGTCGGCGTTGAACGAGCTTTCAGCCTACTGCTTCAAGACCACGCTCAGGTTATCTACACTGGGGACGAGAATTTCCGCTTGATGGACTCAGCTGCTTGGTTGGAACTCTCCCAAGAAGAGTCTCCTGGGGGTAATGAAGCCTACATTCAGACTGTTCGTTTACGGATACGAATGCCCAAGGTCCTGCTACTCCGTAGCTATGACAAGTTGCCAACTCAGGAAATTAAATTCACACGGGATAACCTTTTTGAACGCGACGATTATCGCTGTCAATATTGCGGTCATCACTTCGATTCAGTGCATTTAAATATGGATCACGTAATCCCTCGTGATCGTGGTGGGCGGACCTCTTGGGAAAATATTGTTACATCATGCATTAAGTGTAATTCACGGAAAGCGAACCGTCTGCCGCATCAGGCAAATATGCATCTAATCCGTAAGCCCGAACGCCCGAAGTGGCGGCCATTTGTTAGTTCTTTGATTGGGCAAAGCTATGACTCGGATTGGGACCATTTTATTAATTTGAAGAAGCCAGCGTGAGTATTTGAGTGACGTATTTATACGGCTACATTTTAAAATCTTCCAAGGCGAACACTCACCAATGCGAATAAGAGCATTTTAGAGTATTCCTCTATAGCGGAACTAAAACAGCCATAAGCCAAGTATCGCCATGATGAGAATCAGCAGGATCACGGAAAGACTTTTACGTTCTTGGCTGGTCAATCTCATGTTTATTTATGTATGCAATTTAATTCTCACGGACAATACTTTTAGTCAGGAATATAAGCAGTAATCTTAGTGGTATTCCCACCAATTCTGATTTCTCTGTTCATTATGAATACGCAATTTATTAACGAAACAGTCTGACATTGAGTTTTTTAGATTAGCCTATTGAGTTTCAAGTATGAAATTATTTGCCCCCTTACTGATTACTTTTGCGAGCATAGCTTGCTTCACTTCTTGCTCAAGTACAGCGCCTTACGGAGAGTTCGTTAAGACGATTAATTTCAGTTCACTAGATACCTTCAGCTACAAGCATACGCTCACTACAGGCATGAATTTCCGTAAGTCCGATGAGCTGCTACTCGAAGAATTTTCCGAGAAAGTAATTGTCAGCCAGTTAGAAGGGAGGGGTTTTCAATCTACCGCCGCCGCCGACGCTGATTTCTTCGTTGTAGTGAAGTGGAAAAAGTTAGTGAGCACCTATGCAAACCCTTTTGATCACATTGACCCCTACAATGAGGTCATCGCTCGCCGTGATGATCCAAACAGTCGATTCGCCTCACGCCTACACCTGACCCTTGAAATCTACGAGAGCAGCACTCGCAATCTTTTTTGGCGAAACGAACTGCCTAATATCTTTGATGCGCTACAACTCTCGGAAGAGCGAGTCACTGGATCGCTCAAGTTAGCGATCAAGGATTTTCCCCAACACATTGTTAAGGACCCAAACCTGCCTAATATCCACTAGCCTGTTATTATTTAATTATAGGCCTGCAAAGAAGGTATGAATGGCCTTTATCGCGAGATCAGATTGCTCAAGGTGAGGCATGTGAGATGCATTTGGTATAGTAATACGGGAAGCGTGTGGCAAGACAGCCTGCATGCGCTGAGCAATGTTTGTATATTTCGTGTCTTTTTCGCCAGTTATGAGAAGGACAGGCACAGTAAGTTTGCCTAGTTCTGGCCAGAGATTAGGTGCATCGCCCTGGCCGAATTGACGTAAACTTTTGGCTAGGCCTATGCTAGTGTTTTTTAGGCGATTAGCCTGCATGGAGGCTCGCAGATTATCGCTTATATGCTTTTGGCTACGTATTAGAGGCGTCTCTTGCCAGAATTCTAGGAATGCTTGCATACCGAGTCGCTCAATGGAATCTGCGAGTTCGGCGTCGGCAATACGGCGATTAGCACGCTCGGTCTCGTCTTCGATCCCAGGGTTACCACTGATCAGGATGAGTGTATCCCATACTTCGGGGTGATATGCCGCATGAAGAAGAGCGGCTCTTGCGCCCATCGAATAGCCTAGGAGGATTTTTTGAGTAGTGTCTGATGGCTGATGATGGGTGATTACTTTGTTGATATAATCAACAGTGCCTTGTGGAGAGCAGTCTAGCTGAGATCCAGGGCCATGTCCTGGTAGTTCGGGGCAGTGCCATTCGCCGCCGACTTGTTGCGCGAGCGGTAGAAAGTCGGCACCGCAACCAGTAAAACCGTGGAGTGCAAGTATAGACATTTGAGGACAAATATTTAAGAGTTCTTATTGTAGAGTAAAATACAAAAAGCGGCTACGTTTCCGAAGCCGCTTAAAATATAATTACATGATCTATCTTCTCCCTGCGTTCTCAATTGGAGTGGGCGGCCCAATCCATGATTACTGACGAACTACTCGCAGATTGTCGCGGATATGATCTTCTGGTCATCGATGGGGCGATCACCGGCACCTTTTTTGACACTTTCGAGTTTTTCGACGACATCCATGCCTTCGGTGACTTCACCGAAGATGGTGTGTCTCATGTGAAGGTGAGGAGTGGCTACGGTAGTAATAAAAAACTGGCTACCATTAGTGCCTGGGCCTGCGTTGGCCATAGCTAGAATACCAGCTTTGTCGAACTTTAGATCACGGGCGCATTCGTCTTCAAAGTTTTTGCCCCATATAGATTCACCTCCACGGCCTGTGCCAGTGGGGTCGCCGCCTTGAATCATGAATTGTTCAATAATACGGTGAAAGATGACGCCATTGTAGTAGCCATTCTTGCAGTGCGTAGTGAAGTTTTCACAGGTTTTTGGTGCAACGTCAGCGAAGAGGTCGAATGTGATGGAGCCTTGGGTAGTTTCGAGTATGACTTTCATAGTTATAGAAGTTAGTGATTAGAATTTTAAGATTTTGGCGTTCTTAAGACCTTAGAGCAAACTCATTTCAGGTGAGAGATTGTTTCAACGACGAAATGTTCTAAGCTGGATTGAGTGGCCTCGAAAGCAACTGGAAGTTTGAGTTCTTTCAGGGTTTTTGTGGTGAGAGGTCCGATACTGCCAAAGGTTGGCTTGCGCGCACCTGGCTCTAGTCTGAGTGACTCGTGTTGCTCGACAAAAGACTTTACAGTAGAGGAACTGGTGAAGAGCACGGCATCGGCACCTTCCTTGCGGAAGCGTTCTGCTGAGGGTTCATGGCTGAGGTCGGTTTTACTGGTTCGATAGAGTGGTAGGGTATCGACGATGGCACGGCCTTTGTCGGACTCTAGGCGCGCGACAAGGTTGTCGCGGTTTTGGTTGCCCGTTACGACGAGTAACTGAACGCTTTCGACTCCTTCGTTTTCTATCAGTTCCTTGGCTAGGGCATCCGCATTAGCCTGTTTTGGAACGAGGTCGACCTTGAGCTTATGTTTCTCGATCTCGCGCGCGGTTGCGGCTCCGACCGCGGCTATACGCATGGGGCCAAGGCAGCGGATATCGTCGTAAGCTTTATAGAAGAGGTCGAAGAAGTTTTTCACGCCATTCGCGCTAGTGAAGATGATCCATTCGTAAACAGCGATGCCTGCGAGGACTTCGCTCACTCGTTGGCCATCGAAATGCTGCTCTACTGAGATAAAAGGAAGCTCAATAACTTCGGCACCTTGATCGGCGAGCATTTGCGTGAGTTGACCAGCCTGCTCTCGGGCCCGTGTGACGACGATACGTTTACCAAAGAGTGGGCGACCTTCAAACCATTCGGTTTTGGCCCGATGGGCAACGACTTCGCCAATAATGATCATGGAGGGTGCGCCGAGACCAGAGGCCTCGAGATCTTCTACAATGGTGTCTAGGGTGCCGTAAACGGAGCGTTGCCGGTTGAGTGTGGCCCATTCGACTATAGCAACGGGAGTGGTTCCAATCATGCCGCCTTCTTTTAACTCGGTAGTGATCCGTGGCAGTTGACCGACGCCCATGTAGAGACAGAGTGTACCTTTAGTTTTGGCATACACTCTGAAGTCGATGCTGAGCGTGTGTTTTTCCGGATTTTCGTGACCGGTTAGAAAGGTAATAGCTGAGCTGTAATCCCTGTGTGAGAGGGGAATTCCAGTGTATGCGGCCGTGGCGAGGGCGGCAGTTACACCGGGGACGACCTCGAAGGGGATTTTATCGATTTGTAGCTCATCGATTTCTTCTCCACCTCGACCAAATACGTAGGGATCACCACCTTTAAGGCGGACGACTTGTTTTCCTTTGTTGGCACGGTCGACGAGAATCTCTTCGATCTCATCCTGCGGGATGGAGTGGCGGCCTGCGCTCTTGCCTACGTAGATCTTCTCGGAATCTGGTTTTGTCCAATCGAGTAGTTTTGAATTAGCGAGATAGTCGTAAACGATGACATCAGCGAGCTCGAGGAGCTCACGTGCGCGGACAGTAACGAGACCTGGATCCCCAGGGCCTGCGCCAATTAGATAAACTTTTCCTTTTACTGACATACTTTAAGTAATAGCGAGCTGCTCCATG
Organism: Opitutaceae bacterium BACL24 MAG-120322-bin51; assembly: GCA_905182465.1. Classification (GTDB taxonomy): domain Bacteria; phylum Verrucomicrobiota; class Verrucomicrobiia; order Opitutales; family Coraliomargaritaceae; genus Thalassobacterium. Next base: position 33,142 of record CAJJBI010000003.1, read on the forward strand.
ACAAGCTCGAGCTCGGGCTCAACCTGATCGAGTGCCGTTAGCGTGATCTCGAAAGTGCGGTGCCCGACTTCTGGATGATAGATGCGAAAGAGACCTTCTTTATAGTAAGCACCGACAGGGATCTGGCAACCGCTCCCGAGTCGTTTTAGGAAGGCTTTTTCTAAGGTCACGGCTAGTTTAGTGTCAGTGCAGAAAAGGTCTTTGTATTTGGCGAGGTCTTCGGTTCGGCACTGCACAGCAATGGCCGCTTGTCCAGGGGCGGGGACGACTTGTTCGACGGCTAGCTCCAGAAACTCGAGGCCGTCGAATGCTGCGATGTCTAGGCGATCGAGACCGGCTGCAGCGAGTAGGCTGGCCTCGCATTCGCCGGCTGCGATTTTTCGCAAGCGAGTGCCGACGTTACCACGAATAGTTGTCCATTTTGCTTCTGGATAAAGGAGGCCAGCTTGAACTCGGCGACGCGGGCTGCTGGAGGCGATGGTTTGTGGGTTGGGGGAGTCTTTGCGATGAACAAGGACGTCATTGACCCGAGCTCGTGACAGGTAGCCAGCGATGGCTAGTCCCCCGGGCAATGTGGTTGGCATGTCCTTCGCGCTGTGAACTGCTAGCTCGGCGCGTCCCTCGATAAGGGCATCTTCCAGCTCTTTGGTAAAAAGCCCGATCCCGCCACGTTTTTCAAGTGACCAGTTCAGACGTTCGTCTACTTGTGTAGAGAGTTCTAGATTCTCATAGCTTCCTTCAGGTAGCTTTTCTGCTAAGCATGCACGCACCATCTCTGTCTGCTTGAGAGCAAGCGGACTCTTGCGAGTTGCGATGAGTGTAGTTGCGGTCATAAACTAAAAAGCGATCGTCAGACTATTCCGACGACCGCTTGAAGTTTCAAATATGAAATTACCTAGTTATAGGAAGCTTGCGAACCGCCAATGTTTCGCTTTTTGACCCAAGGCATGAGCGAACGTAGGCGCTCGCCGGTTTTCTCGATTGGATGGTTTTGTCCGTCCTTGATGAACTGCTTGTATCTTGGAAGGCCAGCCTTGTATTCATTGACCCAGTTTTTGGTGAACTTTCCAGTTTGGATATCCTTGAGGATTGCCTTCATCGCCTTACGTGAGGATGCATTGATTACACGCGGGCCCGAGATGTAGTCGCCCCATTCAGCCGTTTCGGAGATAGAGAAACGCATGCCAGAAACACCTGATTCAACCATGAGGTCGACAATAAGCTTCAACTCGTGCAAGCACTCGAAGTAAGCCATTTCTGGTTGGTAGCCTGCTTCAACAAGGGTATCGAAGCCCGCCATGACGAGTTCCGAGGCACCACCGCAAAGAACAGCTTGCTCACCGAAGAGGTCAGTTTCGCACTCTTCCTTGAAAGTTGTCTGAATGACGCCGGCACGTGTGCCACCAACGCCCTTTGCCCATGCAAGGGCAACCTTCTTCGCTTCGCGGGAAGATCCCTTGTTGACCGCGATGAGAGCTGGAACACCTTTGCCTTCAACGAATTGGCTACGAACAACGTGTCCTGGACCCTTAGGGGCGACCATGATAACGTCAATGCCCTTTGGTGCCTCGATTAGACCAAAATGGATGGCAAGGCCGTGAGTGAAGGCAAGAGTTTTACCTTTTTCTAAGTTAGGAAGTATATCGTTCTCGTAAACCTCAGCCTGCTTCATGTCGGGCACGGCAATCATGATGACGTCAGCGAGCTTTACAGCTTCAGCAGTTTCGTAAACTTTGAAACCTTGTTTACGTGCGACTGGCGCAGACTTGCTTTTTTTGTAGAGGCCAATGATTACATTGAGACCACTGTCCTTAAGGTTTTGGGCGTGTGCGTGACCCTGAGAACCGTAACCAATGATGGCGAGGGTCTTCTTTTTGATGACGCGAAGGTCGGCGTCTTTATCTGTATAGACTTTAGCAGGCATATTTATCGTTGTTTGTGGAAGCCTTTATTGCGCTCCCTGGTTAATGAAATTGTGACTTAGCGCGAAAGCGCGGAGATGGTGAATTTGAAAAATTTGCCCCGAAGGGGTGATGGAAGCATGTGCCCTCTGCGCGCTGAGTGAACAAAACTGACGTATTTCGAAAGGAGATGTCTGAGTAAAACTGATTAGCCGCGCTTGAGTGCGAGGTTTCCAGTGCGCGCCATCTCGATGATACCGTAGGGCTCGATTAGGTTGAGAAATGCCGTTACCTTGTTGCCATTGCCTGTCATCTCGATGTTAACGCTCCCTGGTGCAACATCGATGATCTTGGCGCGGAAAATATCGCAGACTTGCATGAGCTCGGAGCGTTGGCCAGCAGATGCAGTGACTTTTAGCATGACGAGTTCGCGTTCGGTCGCTTGGCCATCGGCAAAGTTTGTTACCTCAAGCACGTTGATCAGTTTGTTAACCTGCTTGATCGCCTGGTCTAGATTGTCAGTGTCGCCCACAATAGTCGCAGTAATACGCGAAAGCTTGTTATCCATCATCGGACCCACATTCAGAGTCTCTATATTGAAACCGCGACCGCTGAACATACCAGCGATGCGGGTGAGAACTCCGAATTTATTTTCGACGAGGATTGATATGATGTGGCGCATAATGGAACGATGATTAATTACTTAATCTCCGATTCGGCGTTAATATGGTAGACGGTGAGGGATTCGAACCCACGACCCCTTCGGTGTAAACGAAGTGCTCTAACCAGCTGAGCTAACCGTCCAATTTAAGAGAACGAAAAACATGCCGTTGCTGGTAAGTGAATCAAGCCTATTTTTTGGACTAAATCAAATTGAGTATTTATTCTTCAGTTGTTCCCTCCTGTGCCGATGCTTCTGAGGACGTATCGCCTTCGGTGGTTTGAGAACCTTCGTTTTCCTCACCGGACTCTTCCTCTTCGCTGGCAATGACTTTGCTAATGCCGATTAGCTCGTCCTTTTTAGCTAGGTTGACTAGTTTGACGCCACTAGCTGCGCGACCGGTTACGCGGACGGTGTTAATCGGGCTGCGAACGGCTTGGCCTTTCTTAGTGAACATCATAATCTCGTCTTCTTCGGTTACGCTGAGTGCGCCTGCGACCTTATCGGATTTAATGGCTATGATACCAGAACCGCCGCGTGATTGTACGCGGTAGTCGCTGAACTCGGTACGCTTACCGAGGCCGTTGGCGCCGGCGATGAGGAGTAGCTTTTTGGATTCGACTTCCTCGCCCTCGACTGGCTCACCATCTGTGGGTGGGTTGACAATTTCGATCGCGACGACCTTGTCTTTCTCGGTCTTCAACTTGATGCCGCGAACGCCACGTGTCGCGCGACCCTGATCGCGAAGATCAGTTTCAGGGAAGCGGATCGATTGAGCGTTGCTGGTCACTAGCAGCACATCATCGTTGCCGTTGGTCAGGCGGGCGCCGATAAGATTATCACCCTCGTCGATGTTGATACCAATTAGGCCGCCTTTCCGGTGATTCTTGTAGTCGGATAGAAGTGTCTTTTTAGTGACACCCTTTTCGGTGGCTAGGACGATGCGTTGATCGGACTCGATGAATTCTTTAACACAAATCATCGCGGCGATCTTCTCGCCGGCTTGTAGTTCGATGATGTTGGCGATAGCACGACCCTTGGCAGTGCGACTGCCTTCAGGTATGTGATACACCTTTTCTACGTAAACACGCCCGTTGTTCATAAAGAACATGATGTAGTCGTGAGTAGATGCTGTGAAGAGGTGTTCGACGAAATCGTCCTCATATTGACCAGAACCGATCACACCCTTGCCGCCACGTTTCTGCGATCGGTACTCATCGAGTGAAGTGCGCTTCATAAAGCCCTTGTGCGTGATCGTGATCATGCAACCTTCGTTAGGTATAATGTCTTCCATTGAAAGGTCGCCATCGATGGCGAGAATCTTGGAGCGGCGAGGGTTACCATATTTCTCCTTCATTTCGCCGAGTTCATCTTTGATAACCATGAGTAGCTTTTGCTCGCTATCGAGGATCGAGCGTAACTCTTCGATCACCGCCATGAGGGCAAGATACTCTTCTTCGATTTTACCGCGCTCCATACCGGTTAGTTGGTAGAGGCGTAGTTCGAGAATGGCGGTAGTTTGTATGTCCGAGAGTGGATATTTGGACATGAGAGACCTTTTGGCCTCTTCGCGATTCTTGGAAGCACGAATGACTTTTACAAAGTCATCCATGTTATCGAGGGCGACCTTATAACCTTCTAAGATGTGGGCGCGGGCTTCGGCTTTTCGTAGACGGAAGGCGGTGCGGCGGTAGATGACCTCACGGCGGTGGTCGATGTAGCAAGTAAGCATCTCTTTGATGTTCATTTGCTTGGGACGACGGTTGTCGAGCGCGAGGAGGATGACGCCGAAGGAACTTTCGAGTGGTGTGCTCTTGTAGAGCTGGTTGATGATGACACGGGGAATAGCTCCGCGTTTGAGCTCGATCACTATCCGTGTCGTTTCAGTCGACTCGTCGCGTAGATCGGAGATGCCGTCGATAGCTTTCTCTTTGATCAAGTCTGCGATACGAATGACTAGGGAGGCACGGTTTACATTATAAGGAATCGCTGAGATAATGATTTCCTCCTTGCCGCCACTTTCGACGACCTCGGCGATTCCGCGTGTTCGGACGATACCACGGCCAGTCTTGAGGTAGCTATCGATGCCCATCTTACCGTGGATGAAGCCGCCACCGGGAAAGTCGGGGCCCGGTATGATTTGAATCAAATCATCGAGTTCAATCTTTGGGTTTTCGATGATGGCAACAGTTGCGTCGATGATCTCATGGAGATTGTGCGGCGGGATGTTGGTGGTCATGCCAACAGCGATACCGGTCGAACCGTTCATCAGGAGATTTGGCAATGACGCTGGTAAGACGGATGGTTCGGTCGAGCTTTCCTTGTAGTTAGGGACAAAGTCGACAGTGTCTTCATCGATATCTTTGAGTAAATCCTCAGCGATACCTTCGAGCTTGCACTCAGTATAGCGGTAGGCGGCAGCGGAATCACCGTCGATGGAACCGAAGTTACCTTGCGGAACGATTAAAGGGTAACGCATGACCCAGCGCTGAGCGAGGCGGACGAGAGTATCGTAAACAGAACTGTCACCGTGCGGGTGGTAGTTCTTCAAAACTTCTCCAACCACACCAGCGCACTTATCGAAGGGACGGTTATGGAGCAGACCTTCGCGTAACATGGCGTAGAGGATGCGTCGTTGCACTGGCTTAAGCCCGTCGCGGGCATCGGGCAGGGCACGACTAACGATGACAGACATCGAATATTCGATGTATGCCGTCTGCATGATGTCGGTAATGTTGGTAACTTCCGCGCGTGTGTGCTCGGGATTGTGTGGTGTGAGTTCTTCGGACATGGGATTTTAAAACGGTATTTTGAAAAATTAAAAAATAGGATTAAGAATGAAGGAAATACTTCGATTCGGTGATCCGGATTAATTTCTAATTCTAATTATTTTAGACATCAAGGTGAGCTACATTGAGTGCATTATCTTCGATGAATGCGCGGCGACTGGGGACGTCTTCGCCCATGAGCATGGAGAATATGCCGTCGGCCATGGCGGCGTCGGCGATATCAACTTTAAGAAGTCGGCGCGTCTTCGGATCCATTGTGGTTTCGTAGAGCTGTTTTGGATTCATCTCTCCAAGACCTTTGTAGCGTTGAATACTGAGGCCACGGCGACCAATTGCGCGGACATTTTCGATCAGCTCGATGATGGAGTGGAGCTCAATTATGTTCTCTTTCTTCTCATCGCCTTTGTTCTCAATGATTTGATAACGAGGCTCTTCACTTTTAGAGAACTGGGTAATGTCCATGCCCTCATCGGCGACTTCACGGATGAGCTTTGCCATCTCTGTTGACTCGTAGATCTCATGAAGAGAGATGCGTTGCTGTACTTTGACGCCATCTTCACTTACGATCTCGCGGACGACTGTTCCGTGGCCATCTTCGTCGGTTAGATCGAATTCGGCGTGAAAGGCGATGCGGTCGTCGTCATTTTTCAAAAAGCGGAACTCTTCTTCATTACCCGTTCGGATACGGACAATGTATCGGGGTAGCACGTAGTCGTTGCCATCGTGCTGGTCAAGGTATTGGGCGAAATCACAACCGTAGCGTGTGACGCCACGACCAATCATTTCAAGGCGGGACATGCACTCAACGAGGTGATCGATCACTTCGCCGGTTAGCTCCTTTTTGTCACGGAGGCGAACTAGGGTGACATCTTCTGTTCCAAGTTCGAGAAGGATGCGGTTGAGCTGCGGATCGTTGTCTACGTATTGCTCGCGGCGTTTACGCTTGATCTTGTAGAGCGGAGGCTGAGCGATGTAAACGTAGCCAGCCTCGATTAAACCCTTCATTTGGCGGAAAATAAAGGTGAGGAGGAGGGTGCGAATGTGGGCACCATCCACGTCGGCATCGGTCATAATAATGATTTTGTGGTAACGTGCCTTGGTCGCGTCGAAGGCGCCGTCGCCTTCATGGTCACCAATGCCTGTTCCGACCGCAGTGATGAGGGTGCGAATTTCGTTATTGCCAAGCACCTTGTCGAGGCGGGCCTTTTCCACATTTAGCAACTTGCCGCGAATCGGAAGGATGGCTTGGGTCGCTCGGTCGCGCCCTTGCTTAGCCGAACCACCAGCAGAGTCACCCTCAACTATGTAGATCTCGGACATTGCGGGATCCTTGGAAGAACAATCCGCGAGCTTACCAGGAAGGCCGCCAGAGGAAAGTGCGCCCTTGCGAACCGTTTCACGGGCTTTTCGTGCAGCCTCGCGAGCACGTGCGGCGTTGAGGCACTTATCTATTAATCTTTTAGCGACCTGCGGGTTAGTTTCGAAATAATATTTGAGCTCTTCGCCAGTTATTTTTTGCACAATGCCGTCAACCTCTCCATTGGAGAGTTTGGTCTTTGTCTGGCCTTCGAAGCGAGGTTCTGGGACCTTGACGGAGACGATGGCAGTGAGGCCTTCTCGGGCGTCTTCACCGGAAAGGTTCGGTTCTTTGTCCTTGATTAGATTATTGGCCTTTCCGTAGGCGTTAATTACGCGAGTCAACGCCGTGCGGAAGCCAGAAAGGTGCGTGCCACCTTCGATATTGTGAATCGAATTAGCGTAGGCGTAGATTTGGTCGTTGTAACTGTCGTTATACTGGAAAGCGACATCCACAACGATGTTAGCGTCGAGGTCGGGGTTGGGTGTCGGCGCTTCGCCATGAAAGCTGATCGGGTCGGGATGGAGGACGTTCTTGTTCTCATTGAGGAAGGTGACGTATTCCGCGATACCGTCCTTGAAGATAAAGGACTCGGTTTTGTTAATACGTTCATCGATGAAAGTGATTTTTATGCCTGGGTTGAGGAAGGCGAGTTCGCGTAGGCGCTTGCCGAGTAGTTCGAACTTAAAATCCCGAGTCGTGAGGAAAATCTGTGGATCAGGCGAGAAAGCGATACGTGTGCCCGTACGCTTAGTGTCGCCGATGATCTTCATCTCGGAAGTGGTTTTGCCACGAGAGAATTCCATTTTGTGGACTTTGCCATCGCGGCGGACTTCAACTTCAAACCAATCTGAGACCGCATTGACGCATTTCGCTCCGACGCCGTGGAGACCGCCAGAGACTTGATAAGCGCCCTTGCCGAATTTGCCACCTGCGTGGAGATTCGTCATGACTAGCTCGAGTGAAGGGATCTTGTACTTTGGGTGTATGTCGACAGGGATACCGCGACCGTCGTCCTCAACCGAGCAGGAGCCGTCGTTGTGAATGTTGACGGTAATCTCAGAGCAATAACCCGCGAGGGCTTCGTCAATCGAGTTGTCCACGATTTCAAATACACAGTGGTGGAGGCCACGCTCGTTAGTGTCGCCGATATACATGTCGGGGCGCTTGCGCACGCCTTCGAGACCTTCGAGTTTCTGGATTTGCGACGAGTCGTAGACGTCGTTTTTGGCCGCATCAGAGGCTGGTTTTGGTTTTAAATTTTCGGGCTTTGTATCTTCTGACATAAGCTTAATATTTATAGGAGGGTTGGTGGTCACTGGCTACTAAAAAGTGCTCGTTTCGTTTATTTTTTAAATAACTGCTTATCAGTATTTTAAAAAAAATATTAACCCTCTTTTTTTCTACTTCCAAGAATCCCAAGAGAGGGACTGATTTTTAAGTAAATATTGGGGGAAAATGACTATTTAGCTTTTAAGTTTACTTCTATAGTCATGAGCCTAAGTTAATAGCCGTGAAGCTTTCTCATAAACTAGAATATGCTTGCCGTGTCTTGGCACAACTTGGCCGTACTTACGGGCAGGATAAACTTGCGCACATCGAGACCTTGGCCACCGCAGAGGTGATCCCAGCCAATTATTTGGTGCAGATTCTCAATGAATTACGTGGCGCAGGATTGATTGTAAGTAAGCGCGGCAAGCAAGGTGGATATGCCTTGGCTCGTGCCCCACGAAAGATCTCGCTAACTCAAATAGTGGAAGCGGTAGACGGCGAGCTACTTGAGCGTAGTTTTGAGAATTCTGGCCATTCTGGCGCACGTGTCGCTTCGATCTGGAGTGATGTGGGAGAATGCTTTGAAGCTAAGGTGAGTGCATACACGCTGGATGACTTTATTGTTAAAGATGCCGACGTAGAGATGTATTACATCTAATCTCATCAAACGAGATTAGGTGGGTTTAAAGTCGTGAATACAAAAGGTGCTAAGTGATTTGTTTGCTTCCTTTGCCCCGTTCACAATTAGACCCCTCAATTTGAGACCGCCTAAAAGTCCCAAAAAATCGGCACGACGGTCACGGTTACCGCGAAACAGATGATGTTCAACGGAAGCCCGACTTTCGTGAAATCGAAGAAGCGATAGCCCCCGACGCCATAGACGTAAGTATTAGTTTGATATCCAATAGGTGTAGCAAAGCTGGCTGAGGCCGCAATACAGCTGGCGACAACAAAGGGACGTGGGTCGACACCTAATGTCACCGCGATTCCTAGCGCAATTGGTATCATCAAGGCGACGGCTGCATTATTGGATAGAAACTCAGTAAAGGTCGAAGTGATCACGTAGATTAACGCGAGCATGATGACGTTTTGAAGATGTGCAGGCGCGAATTGACCGACTAAACCAGTCATATTCTCGGCAATCAATAGGCTAGCTCCTGTCGAGTCCATTGCCTGGCCAAGTGCGAGCATTCCAAAGATAATTATTAAGATGCTCCATTCGACAGATGCGTATGCATCTTTCGCCTTCATACAGCCGGTCAACAATATGATGGCGACGCCAAGGCAAACTGCGGATACAATCGGAACAAGATTGAGTGTAGCCATGGTAACGATGCCGATGGTCGTAGCGATGGCGATGGGCATCTTGATACGCAGGCTACGGGCGGGCACGCGTGGGCGGTCGAGGATAATGATTTCGTCGCTATTGGCCAAAGAATCAATCGATGCGGTTGAGCCCATCATGAGTAGCGTGTCGCCCGCTTGCAGGCGTAAGTTAGAAAGGCGCTCGCGTTGGTTGGTGCCTTTACGGTGTACAGCCACCACAACCATACGGAAGCGTTGGCGGAAGTTGATCTCGCCAAGGGTTGAACCAGCAATCGAAGCGTGTGGCGACACCACACCTTCGACCAATGCACCTTCGTCGGTGACAATAGTTTCTAGGCCTTCGGCCAGTTCGGTTTGTATGGTGATGCCCTTCATCGAATGGGCTTCGGCTACACCTGAAGGGCGACAGGCCAGAACTAAGCGATCGCCATATTGTAGTTGATGATCTCTCGGGTCGCCAGGCACTGCGATACCGTGGCGAACAATTTCTAACAAGCGGATGCCATGCTTAAGGAGCTCGCCTTCCTTGGCGGTTTTTCCGTGAAGATCGGAACCTGCACGAATAAAAGCTTCAGTGATGAATTCTTTTCGCTCTTCATCGCTCAGGATTGAAGTCAGCGTCTCACGGTGTGGCAGTAGTTTGTTGCCAAAGAGAACCAAGTATATAGACCCAAAGGCTAGAATCGGTAGCCCAACGGATGCCAATTCAAACATACCAATTGGAGCATGACCCGCATCCAATAAGATGCCACTAGCTAGGAGGTTAGTACTTGTACCTAGTAGAGTACAGGTACCACCAAAAATCGATGCGTAGGAAAGCGGTATTAGGAGCTTGGAGGAAGCCACACCCATTTCACGAGAGAGTGAGAGGATGACAGGCATGAGCACGATGACGACAGGCGTGTTGTTGACGAAGGCTGAAACACCCGCCACACCAAGAATCATAATAAACATGAAGCCGCGGTAGGGTAGTTTAACAAGTTTCCTCAAGTAGCCAGTTATTAGGTCAATTGCGCCTGTCCGCTCAAGTGCCGCGCTGACGATAAACATACCCGCAATGGTCAGTGGCGCAGAGTTTCCAAAAACGCCTAGTGTTGCTTCAAGTGTCGGCAATGCATCGCTTTTAGTGAGCATACTAACAAACAGTAAAATGCCGAATACCGTTAGTGAAGTTAGGTCGGCAGAAATACGCTCCCAAATAAAGCTAACTATCGCAAAGGCGAGCAGTCCGAAAATGAATAGAATTTCCCAAGTCATTTAGCTAAATTTGAATAGACGGCTTATCTGTAGCTAGGAGGTGACTGGATCGTCGACTTCCTCACTCTTCGCCCAATTATAAAAGGAGATTGCCAGAATTGTAAGCGAAAAACCCATATTCACGACTTTCATAATGATTCCGCCAAGAATCTGGTCGTTGAGCGGATCCAGGTTGATGATTCGAGGTGCCCAAATGTAGGTAGGATAGATTGCTTCGCCAGCAAAAGAGAGGAAGGCGAATACAGGCAATTGCCCAACCATAAGAAGAAAGATTGCGAGCATGCGAATCCCATAGCCTGGGCGGGACACAAGCGTTGAATTCGTCAAATAAGGCCAGAGCATGATGAGGCCGAGTGAGAACATGGTCCAGTGTTCCAGTATATGAATGCGTTTATCTTGGAGCGCCGCTTCGTAGAGTGCTGGCACGTGCCAGACTGTGTAGACGAAAGTAAAGAGCAAACCGCCGCAGGCAGGATGCGTGAGGACGCTCATGATTTTTCGTAATAGTTTGGGCTTGAGTAACCAATCTATCAGCCACGCGGGCGTACCGTAAATAAATAGAGTTGTAGAGGTATAAATGAGCAACATGTGTTGCAGCATATGTGCGCTGAAGAGGAATTGTTCGCCCAGTTGGTCAAGAGGGGAGCCGACCGCGAGATAAGTGATTACTAGCCCTAAATAAAACAAGATGCATTGGCGCAGCGGAAAATTGGTTCCCGTAGCGATCCGGTTTCGTAGTGGCCCAATCGCTAGAGCATACAACCAGCCCGCACCCAGTAGGGTGATGAGTAGAAAAGGTTCAGTATGCCAGTGCAGTTGCATCTTGCGAAGGATATGTCCGTTATACCCAGAGACGATTATAAAACGTATAAAGCTAGCTTGCTCGTTACCTCTACCTGTAACTTAGACGGGTAGGTGGTCAGCCGGCACTCTTCGGGTAAACACCTGCACGCTAGAAATTAGAACTGAGTGATTGCGTCCACGTCCACCCATTTACGTGACAACAAAAAGCCGAGTGCTACGAAGGTGCCAGTCGCGATGACCATTCCCGTACCAAAAGCTAGCGTTAGAATCAATTTATCGTAGATTAAGTGCATGAACCAAGCAACCACAGCGACAAACTTGAACAGCGATAGCGCTAACAGCGAAGTGAAGATAAAGATCGGATGGAAGGGCATGTAGACCAGGACCAGTTCGATGCCAGTGATGGCGGCTAGGACGAGTGCCAGATTAACGAAAGTGTGATATCTCTCGGTTTCGGTATCCTTATGGCTATCCGTAGCTACGGGCAGTGGAGTGTATTCAGTGTCTGTCATGGTGAAAAAACTAGTGTAGCCCCGGGATGTATTCGATGAGATAGACTGCCGTGAAAATGATAATCCACACAATATCGACGAAGTGCCAATACAATCCAGCTACCTCGACATCGATCGCACTTTCGTGGGCATCCATTTTACCTGTGTAGGAATAGAAGTAGAGGCAGATTAACCAGAAAACTCCGATCGCAACGTGGACACCATGCGTCCCCGTCATCATGTAGAAAGTTGATCCAAAGGTGTTAGTCGAAAGGGTGAGGCCCTCGTTTGTGAAGTGGGCAAACTCATAAACTTGGCAAGCCAAGAAAATAAGACCGAAGAAAATGACGCCAATCGTATTACGACGGAAGCTCTTCAATTCTCCCTTATGCATCGCTGATACTGCGAGTGCCATTAGGAACGAACTCATTAATAAAATGAAGGTAGAGAATGAAGTTAGCTCTAGGTCAAAAACCAGTAGAGGATCGTAGGACTCAGGATAAAGCTTACGATAGATTAGGTGCGTCGAAATGAGCGTACCAAAAAACATGCAGTCCGATCCGAGGAAGAGCCACATGAGTAGCTTCTTGTTGTTGATAACCAGACTGCCGTGGCCGTCCTCTTGGTGTTCTGTGTCAGACATTTTTTAGAAAAAGCTAAAATTGTAGAGAAGCTGAAAATTGAAATATGAAAAAACGAGAACTTAGACTAGGCAGCGTCGATTTCGGGATGCATGTGGTAACCCCCAGGGCCTTCGATTGCCCAAAGTGCGATGCCAAAACCGACAACTAGCAGGCCGAAAATGGCAACATAGCCCATGTAAGGGATACCTGCTTGCATCAGCGACATGCCAAGTCCGACGGGAATAAAACCAAGTGCAGCGATGAAGGGCATCCAGGATTGGCTAGGCATGTGGATCCCGTGCCCGTGATCATCTTCGTAAGTGATCTTGCGGTTTTCAGGGCCATATTTATCTTCCCATAGAGCGTCACGAGCAGGGATGATCGGAGTCTTCGCAAAATTATAAACTTGGGGTGGAGAAGTCGTTGCCCATTCAAGTGTACGAGCGTCCCAAGGGTCATTGCCCGCAGGTTCTCCGTTGCGGAAACAACGAATGATGTCGATAACGAGTAGCAAGATACCAAAGGCCAAGATGTAAGCACCAATAGTACAGACTAGATTGTAAGTTTCCCAACCAAAGCCCTCGAGGTAGGTGTGCGTCCGGCGTGGCATGCCAAGTAAGCCAAGGAAGTGCATGGGGAAGAAGGTGACGTTTAGACCGACTGTAGAGAAAATTGCTACCCAGGTACTGAGGTTACCCTTCCACATCTTACCGATCATCTTTGGTAACCAAAAATAGATACCAGCAACGACAGCGAGGAAGATACCGCCAATCGCGACATAGTGGAAGTGAGCAATCACGAAGTAACTGTCTTGCTGCTGCGCATCAGCGGGTGCCGATGAGTGCATGATGCCAGAAAAACCGCCCATCATAAACATCCAGACGAAACCAAGTGAGAAGATCATCGGCGCGCTGAAACGAACGCGCCCGCCCCAAAGAGTGCCGACCCAGTTGAAAATCTTAACTCCCGTGGGCACGGCAATCGCCATAGTTAGAAGAGAGAAGGCCGCTGTGGCTACCTTACCTAAACCCGTTGTGAACATATGGTGCGACCAAACCGCGAATCCGAGGAAACCAATCACGGCACCTGAGAAGACCACGATGGAATAACCAAAGAGTGGCTTTTTAGAAAATACTGGCAGTATCTCGGAGATGATGCCCATAGCGGGTAGCACAAGAATGTAAACCTCGGGGTGCCCGAAGATCCAGAACAGGTGTTGCCAAAGAATCGGCTGACCGCCACCAGCAACCACAAAAAAGTTAGTGCCAAAGCAGCGGTCGAACATCAACTGGCCGAGCGCAATGGTGATAGCTGGAAAAGCGAATACGATCAGAAGGGATACGACTAGTGTCATCCAAGTGAATACTGGCATGCGCATCATCTTCATACCCGGGGCGCGCATGTTGACGATGGTAACAACGAAATTCATGGCAGCAGAGAGCGAGGCGATGCCGAGAATCTGCAAGCCCATGATCCAGAAGTCTGTTCCTGCACCCGTAAAGTTGGTGCCGGTCAAAGGTGCGTAGCCAAACCAACCCATTGCGGGGGCGAGGTCGGTCATGCCAGCAGTGGGGCCACTCGCTTCGAAGAGACCCATGACTTGTAGGGCTTGTAGAACCCAGCCAAAATTGATCACAATCGCACCCGCGACAAAGGCCCAAAGACTAAAGCTATTAATTCGAGGGAAGGCCACGTCGCGCGCACCGATTTGCAGCGGCACGAGAAAGTTAAAAAAAGCAGCATTGAGAGGCATGATCGCGAGGAAAATCATCGTCGTGCCGTGCATCGTAAACAACTGGTTGTAGCGCTGCGCCGAGATTAGATCGTTTTCTGGAAAAGCCAGTTGCGTGCGGATGATGAGGGCTTCAAAGCCACCCACTAGTAGGAAGAAGAGGGCGATGGTACCATACATGATGCCGATCTTTTTGTGATCGACCGTTGTCAGCCAGTCCATGATCACGCTCTTGCTATGATCGGGGCGCATGAAACCGAGTTGGCTGCGCTCTGGCTTTAGCTCATGCGTCTTCGGTGCTTGGATAGTGCTAGGGGCGTGTATTTCTGTTTCTGTTTGACTCATGTGAAAGGGCTACTTGAGAGATTGAAGGTAAAGTGAAAGTTTGTGTATTTCGTCCTCGGTCAAGAGTGCGGGTTCGCCGTTTTCGTCGATTAGTTCGCCGATGCCTCCGCCGCCTGCTTTCCACATTCGGTTGCCGGGCTTAACGACGTCCGTTTCTTTGATCCACTTGTAAAAGTTGTCATATTGTTTTTTGAGATCAATACTACCATCCTCTTCAATACGATGGTTAAGCCAGCCTGCCGCAATCGACATGCGGGAGCCGACATTAGTTAGGTTAGGCCCTGCGACGCCAAGTGCACGCGGATTGCCTTTGACGACGTGGCAGGTAGCACACTTGGCGCGCCCCATGAAAAGTTTGAGCCCCTCGTTTAAGTCTCCGGTCAGCGAATCGGGGTTGTCTGCGTAGTCTGCATACCAATCATCCCAGGTCTTGCCGTCGGGCGTGCCATGTCCGGTGCGCTCATCAATCACCCATTCTGCAAATTCTTCATTGTCCACAACGGTCGCACGGAAGTGCATGCGAGCGTGGGAATCACCGCAATACTCAGCGCATTGACCGTAATAATAATTATGAATTTCCTCCTCTAAATAGGCAGCGTAGTCAGCGCGAAGAGCAGGACTTTCCTCCTTAGGCCCTGCGACACCTTGTTTTTCTTTCCAGCGAAGGAAATTATCACCCGCCTGAATCCACATTGAATTTGTGCGACCTGGGATCAAGTCAACCTTACCCGCGATACGGGGTAACCAAAAAGAGTGAATGACGTCGAATGAGCGAAGTTCCAAGTGGACGACTTTGCCTGCAGGGATGACCATTTCATTGGCGGTCGTAATACCTAGCTGCGGGTATTCGAATGCCCACCACCATTGGTAGCCGATCACTTTGACGATAAGCGGATTCTCAGCCTCTTCTTCGGCTAACTCTTCGCCACTATACCAAGCGCCCATAAAGCTCTCAGGGTCTTCTGGTGTATCGTGCGTGTACCAGATGCCTTGTAGTGTAGGCACGGCAATGATTACTAGTAACAAAATCGAAGCTCCGATCAGACCGATCTCAACCAGTGGATTGCCGTGGCCTTGTGAGGGCATCGGGCGGTCATCATTGGGACGCTCGCGGAATTTTATAATAGCAAAGGCGAAAGCCCCGCCAACTGCTATAAAGATGCCAAGTGTTACCCATACGGTGAGCATGAATAAATCATACTGTGTCTCCGCAACTGGCCCCTTTGTGACGAAAGTTGACATCCGGGTATCCAGATTGCAACCGCCCAAGAAAAAGACGCCTGTGAAGGCGCTTAAAAATTGTATGCAGCGGGTGATACCGCTTAAAATGTGCTTCACGAGATACAGTGAGATTGTTGTTTGATGAGTGAACAGATATACTACAGAATACGTATATGATATGAAGTAAGTTTCGACAAGGCGAGTGACAAGAATATCTTCAATGTTATTCAAGCATCAGTTTTGCTAATGCTAGTATTAGCAAATTCGATAGGTGCCTCAATTTGCACGAGTCAACGTTCTGATACTCGACGAATTCTACTTTCCTAGTAAAGTTTCGCCATGTATCGTATCTATTTTGTGCTCCTTCTCTCGCTTCTATTCACAGCTTGCGACGACTCTACCAGCCATCACAGCCACCACGATCATGGTCACAGCGAGGCCCATGCTGAAGGTAGTGTAGCACCACCCCTCAACCCCGTTTCTGTCATAGGTGGCATTACCGTGGTTGAGATGACGGGTAACGACCGCATGAAATACAATCTGGAAGCATTCTCCGTTCCAGCCGGCAGTCTTGTGAAGTTGAACTTTCGTAATGTCGGCAAAATGCCCAAAGCCGTAATGGGGCACAATGTCGTCTTCCTGAAAGCAGACGTCGATTCTGGTGCATTTGCCACCGCAGCCGCTGCAGCGCGTGATAATGAGTATATACCCGTCCAATTTGAAGACCAGATCCTCGCCCGCACGAATCTGCTTGGCTCTGGCGAGAGCGACACGATCGAATTCACAGCTCCCAACACATCTGGCGACTATGAATTTCTATGTTCATTTCCCGCCCATTTATTTGCCGGCATGCGGGGCGTGATGACGGTGGAATAGACCTAAACGACCTAGTTGCTGAGACTTCTGCGGAGTCACGGAGTGATGACCACCGCGTCTAAGGACTCGATGGAGTGGAGCGGCTGCGTCTTAAAACGCTTCAAAATTAAGCGCGAAGTGTTCTTAAAGAGTGCTTTAATCCTCGACCTCACCACCAAACGTAGAGGAAAAAATATATGAGCACACCTGTAACTGAAACATAATACCAGATCGGGAAAGACCAACGAGCCCAAGCTTTATGTCTATCTCGTTTGCCGCGGATTGCTAGGGTAAGTGTCGTCAGCACCAGCGGCACGATTAAAATGGCGAGTATAATATGGGTGACGAGCATGGTGTAATAAATACTGCGCCAGGCACCTTCGCCGCCGAAAGGTGTATGCACTCCCTGCACTAGCCATTTGTGTAGAACGTAGAAGAATAGAAAGATTACTGAGACACCGAAGGCCGAAACCATGCAGGTGCGGTGCGCTTTTTCGTGGCCAGTCTTGATGCAGATAAAGCCCGTAGTGAGCAGGAGCGTGGCCGTTCCGTTCAGGCAGGCGTTTAATGTGGGGAGTGATTCGGTGAAAGTCATAATAAAATACTGCGATCCTTATAAGTATAGGCACTCGGACTTAAGACTAATCCTCTTAGAGACTTTTTGTATTTCCCCAAACTATAAGTATGTGCTGATTTTGTGCTTTGCCTGATGTCGACTAATTTATCGATAAGGATTACCAGTAAATCTATTTTGTAATTACGAACAGTTCCAGTAATCGTTAAATAATTTCACCCTGGAGTTAAGTTTAAGTTTTTAAATCAACCAGAGGTCTAGAACTAGCGGAATCAGAAGGGCTGGCAGGTAGAAAATCGAAGTAATAAATAGACGGCGTGCGGAGGCATCTCTCTCCTTCGAACTTAGAAAAAGCCACGCTGGACGTAGTATGTAGCAACCAGTAATAACGGCAACGGCACCGTAACCCAAGCTGGCATAGCCGAGTAAGGTTGGTAAAAGCGTACAGACAACCAGTGCAATTGCAAAAGCGAAGGATTGGCGTGCAACGGCTGCGCCGTTTTCGTCAGCGTTTGAAAGCATGACAAAGCCGCCTTTTTGGTAGTCTTTGCGGTAGGTCCAGGCGATAGCGAAGAAGTGAGGCATCTGCCAGAGGAATAGAACCGCAAAGAGTATCCACCCGAGAGTTGAGATACGTCCCTCGGCTGCAGCCCAACCGATTAGTGGGGGCAGGGCACCAGGGATCGCACCAACCAGAGTGTTCCAAGTGGTTAACCTTTTTAGCGGAGTATAGAGTAAGACATAAGAGGCCACAGTTGTGGCCGTCAAGAGGCCCGCAAGTGGGTTCGCACCTGCATAGAGTAGGTAAGACCCGAAAATGCTAAGTCCGAGTCCGAACATTAAAGCATTGTAAGGTAAGATCTGCCCTGAGGGAATGGGACGGTCTTTAGTACGTATCATTTTGGCGTCGGCTTCGCGCTCTAGCCACTGGTTGAGTACGGCTGCGCCACCTGCAGCAAGAGAGGTGCCGATGACCAAGCTCGCCAGAACACCGAAGTCGCGACTGGGGTCAGCAGCAAGATAGCCGATGATCGCGGTCACAACTGACATGAAACTCAAGCGCGGCTTAGTTAACTCGTAATAGCCATTTACACGCTCTCGCAAAGAGAGGGCGGGATCGGATGCATCAGTAGTGATCACGTTATGCTCTGTTTCAGGTAAGCTCAATTTGGTAATGTTCTATTTGGCGGTCTTCGTGTGACAGGCTTGTCCAGAATGATGTGCTAGAAAAGTTAGCCCCCAGGTGCTGGCAAGTAGAAAAGCACCTACTAAGTGGTGTGCGGTCGCTGCGTAAGGATTTTTTACTGTCCAGATAGTAAGCGCACCTAAGGAGATTTGTAGCCCAAGAATCACTGCAAGGAGTAGGGCGCCGTAGCCGAGCGCTCGCTTAGCGGTAGGAGAGCCCCAGAGCTTACAAAGGAAAACGAGTAGGATTACGGTTACTATGATCGCACCGATTCGGTGGGCAAAGTGGACGCTCACATCAAAGTTCCAGTAATTTGGAAGCCAGGTAGTGGCCGTCGACATAGGGAACTTAACAAGCGCAAGTCCAGCGTCAGCATGGCGCATGATGGCACCGACAAGGATCTGTAGAAAGATGGCAACCGTCGCGATGATCCCCCAGCGTTTGACGCCTATGGGTTGCTGGACATTTAGACCCGCACTGGCTTCGATCCAGCGCTTTGAGCTCGCTAGGGTGAGTGTCACTAAAATACCAAGCACGACCATGGCTCCGCAGGCGTGTATTACGGCAAAGCTCTGCGCAACCAGATTGTGATCACTCATGATGTTGAGTTGATCGAAGCGCACGCGTGCTCCGCCAAGTAAGCCCTGCAGTATAACGACCCATAGGAGAACTCGCGCGAGGGTGCGTACCCAGTCGCGTGATTCGCGTAGATAAGTCCACAAGAAAAGTCCAATAGAGAGGAGGCCGATTTTCATCCCAAGTAGGCGGTGACTGTGCTCAGCCATTTTATCAGACTCAGTCAGCCAACCCGCAGGATTGACTGAACCATTGGAGAGCGGCCAATCGAGAAATGCCATGCCCGCTTTGATGCTAGTAGTCATGCCACCCGCATAGAGAAGCACGGTTATCCAACCTAGTGCAAATAAGCAGAATAGGAAGAAAAGGGGCTTATAGCCGTCGGTGCGATTTTGTGTGAGCGCAGACATAAATAAACACCATGTTCGCAGTTTGCGCTTTTTCAAGTTCGGACAGAAATCAAATGCCATCTGGGGACATTTTTAGTAAACTATAGTCAAGTTATAGGCAGCTCGTTAGGCCGATATTGCATTTGCCCTCTTCATTTTGAGAGGTGTAGATGTTTTATTCGTTTCGCATCTTATAAACAAAAAGCCCCTTAGAGCGAATCTAAAGGGCTTTAAAATGGGTGCAGGGACAGGATTTGAACCTGTGACCTTCAGGTTATGAGCCTGACGAGCTACCGGGCTGCTCCACCCTGCAATAAATTGTTTTACTTGCTTACAAACAGGAACAGCTGCTTGAAGAGGGCGGGATGAAATGGAGGAGTCAGTCGGGTGTAAAGGGTTTTCTTTAGTATTTTTCGTGCTCAGATCAATTCCGGTTTGCCTTGCTCGGTGAGCAGTTTACTAAGTCGGCGTATGGCGGTAAAAAAAGAATCGAGCACTTATCAGAAATCATTGGCGATCAATTTGGATCTTCAGCGATACGGCGTTTTTGCCGAGATCGGGGCAGGGCAGGAAACGGCCAATTGGTTCTTTCGGGTTTCAGGCAGCGCGGGTACGGTAGCTAAGACCATTTCAGCTTATGACATGACGATGAGTGACGCACTCTACGGAAAGGCCTCTCGATATGTCTCGCAGTCGCGACTTCACTCAATGCTCACTTATGAGTATGACCTCCTTGAAGAGCGACTTGGAGCGGAGAGAGGTAAGGATACTGCCTTTTTCTCATTTTGTAACACGGTTCGTGCGCGCGGCTACCAGGATTCAGGAGAATGCTACGGTTGGTTAGGAGTGCGTTTTCAGCTTAAACCTGAAACGGAGCCCTGTGAAATCGTCATTCATGTTCGCCTACTTGATGAGACTAATTCAGACCAAATGGATGCCCTGGGCAAGGTGGGTGTAAACTTGATTTATGCGGCCTTCAATCACAGGGACAGTTTGCACGAGTTCGTCGACTCACTAGCTGATGGAGTTTCGAAAGAGAGCGTTGAAGTCGATATGCTTCGCTTCTCGGGGGAGGGCTTCCGCTATGTGGATAATCGGCTGTGTGCCTTACAACTGGTTCAAAGTGGACTAACCGACGCAGCTATGTTTAATGAAAAGGGCGAAATCGTGCAAGCAACCGACACGCTCTACAAACGTCCGATCTTATTGCTTCGTGGTAGTTTCAGCCCTGTACTTAAACTACACCTAGACATGATAAGGCAGGCACGCGAAGTCTTCTCTAATGTGATGAGCGATGAGGAAAAGTCGCACGCTTTGGAGATTTGTGAAATAAGTATGAATAACTTGCTACGTGATGGCGGAGATGTCGATCATGAGGATTTTATAGATCGTGCCGATGCGCTTCAAGCCCTGGGCAAGACAGTCTTAATTAGTCGCAGTGCTGAATTTCATCGGATTGCGACTTATCTTAGCCGATACACCGCTGAGCCAATTGCGATTATTTTGAGTATCGGCCTCCTGAACGAGCTCTTTAAAGCAAAATGGGCAGCTAACTTGGCGGGTGGTGTCCTTGAATCCTTTGGTCGCCTCTTCAAGAATCGAGTCCAACTTTTCGTCTATCCGTGGCATAATACAAGTAGCATGGAACTGGTTACAGCTGAGAATTTCAAAGCGCCGAAGAATTGGCAGTATTTTTACCGTCACCTTATGCAGAACGATCGTATCTTGCCGATCGGCGTGGGCGACCCAAGCCTGCTTGCGAACACGGGGCGCAAGATTCTAAAAATGATCGAGTCGAATGATAATAGTTGGCAGGCATGGGTGCCAGAGGAGGCGCATCCTATGGTCGAACGAAAATTGAAACGATGAATTCGTGAAAAGCTTTTGCGTGAAAAGTGCGAGGTAAGAGCTGGGACCTGACTGATGGTAACTAGGTTGATCTAGTGAAACATTGAGAGGCTCAATTTACGATAAACAGAAATTTTATTTATGGCTATTTTATGGCAACAAACGATTGACGGCAATCACTACGAGGTCCGCACAGCTGGTGCTTCTGTTCGTTTGTATCGTAATGGCGTCAACCATTCGCAATGGAACCCCAATCGGCCACTTGCTGGATCTATCTGGGACTTGATCACGCTACCAACCTTGCATCGCCCGTTTAAAAGTTTGAAGGATATCCTCATTCTTGGCTTCGGTGCTGGAGCGGTAGGGCGGCAAATTTCTGAACTTGTTATGCCGGAGCGGATCGTTGGTGTTGAGCTGGACCCGATCCATCTTTCAATAGCAGATGGCTTTTTTGAATGTTCGAAAGATTGTAACCTGATTGCTGGCGATGCGGTTGAGTGGGTGCATGAGAGTACTGAGGAAGCTAACTATGATGTGATTATCGACGATCTCTACGCTGAAGAAGGTGACATTCCTGTACGCTGCGTGCCAATGGATGTTGAATGGTGTGAAGCGCTGGCAAGATTACTAAAGCCTCGCGGCATGTTAATTTTTAACATAATCGAACCTGAGAAGATAAAACATTTACCGATCTTTAAATCGCCTAAGCTCAAAAAACGTTTTACGGAAACAGTGATGTATCGAATCGATGGATACGAAAATCGTATTATCGCATTTAGCGATACGCCATTTGATTTGAAGTACCTAGGCGCCCATTTAAAGCGTATTAAAAAGAAGTATCCTAGCTGCCGAAGGGTCGAGGAGCGCTACGTGAAAAGTAGGAATTTTAAGCCCTAAAAGCTTGAGTATTGGGACGCGCTGGATCGCGCATTTCCATTATCTTCCGTAGAGAGCTAAATGCTCACGTAGGTAGGTTGAGCTATCGCTTTGAAGCTGGTCGAGTTGGTATGGTTGGTAGCGCCATTGCCAGTTTCCGGCAGGGATACCAGGTGTATTGAGGCGGGCTTCGTTGCCTAAACTCATGAGGTCCTGTAAGGGGAATATGGCGAGTAGGGCGCTGGATTCAATTGCAGCACGAACCAAATCCCACGCGATCGTATCGCCCGTAATACCTAAATAACAGCGAATGTAATCCTGCGTCGCGTCATCGAGGGCCTGATACCAACCTAGTGAGGTATCGTTGTCGTGCGTGCCAGAGTAGGCTACGCAGTTACTTTCGTAGTTATGTGGTAAGTAGGTATTATCGGCATCGCCATCGAAGGCAAATTGCAGCACAGCCATACCCGGAAGACCAGTGATCGCGCGTAGCTCGTTGACCTCATCGGTGATCTCGCCCAAATCTTCGGCGACGAGTTTAGCTTCGGGGCAGGCTTTACAAAGTGCTTTAAATAGCTCAAGTCCAGGGCAGGGGATCCACGTGCCATTACGAGCAGTCGTCTCTGTCGCAGGTACAGACCAGTAAGACTCGAAGCCGCGGAAGTGATCAAGGCGGACGATGTCGTAAAATTCTAAATTAGATTTAATCCGTTGAATCCACCATGCGAATCCTGTCTCTTCATGCATAGCCCAATCATAAAGGGGGTTGCCCCACAATTGACCATCTACTGCAAAGTAGTCGGGCGGCACGCCAGCCACCGCTTTGGGCTGGCCGTTTTTCTTGAGCTGAAAGAGTTCTGAGTTCGCCCATACGTCGGAGCTGTCGAGTGCGACAAATATAGGTGCATCTCCCATGATTTCAACACCTCGACTGCCCGCGTAGGCACGGAGCTTGTTTAGTTGCGCGTAAAAGAGGTATTGAAAAAAGACATGTGCGTCGGCCGCATTTTTAACATCATTGGAAAAGTTTTGAGACTTTGCTAGTTGCGCATCTGAATACTCAGGTGGCCAGTCCAACCAGCATTTATCGCCGAAACTTTCTTTGAGACTGATAAATAGGGCGTAGTCTTCTAGCCAATGCCCTTGATCTTTTTGAAACTTAGCAACGGAACCATAATCGAGAAATTGCTTCTTATTTGAAGTTTTGAAGCGCTCATAGGCCTTTCGAAGAACTGGCCAGATCGCTAAGTAGAGTGCTCCATAATCAACATGGTCAAGAGGTAGGTCAGCGAGGCTACCATATTCCTCCTTAGTGATTAAACCTTCTTGTAGGAGTGGCTGCAAGTCGATGAAATAAGGATTTCCGGCAAAGGCTGAAAAACATTGATAGGGAGAGTCGCCAAATCCAGTAGGGCCAAGCGGGCAAATCTGCCAAATGGAAATGCCGGTGGTATTGAGGAAGTCTATGTAGCGGTAAGCCCCGGCGCCTAAGTTTCCGATACCTGTGTCTGATGGGAGCGAGCTTATGTGGAGCATGACGCCTGCAGCGCGCTCTTTTAACCAATTATAGAGTGGCAGTTGAGTCATGTCATTAACTTAGGGACTTATCCCGAAGGGTAGCACCATAACACTGCCCAATATAAATTAGACATAATATATATTGTGCGATTTATATGGTTTGTTTGCTTAATAGTGGAGATTTCAAGTCGGCTACGTATCACTCTGCTAATCCCCAGCGCTTTGTGAATGGATAATAGATGAAAATAGCTTTACCGATGACAGACTTTTCGGGAACGAATCCCCAGTAGCGACTATCGAGACTATTCGCAGAATTATCGCCTAAGGCGACGAATGTCCCAGCGGGCAATTCTGCAGTGACACCTGCTGCGGTTAATAATTGCGGCGGATTACTCGGATCATTCTGTGTTGGGTAGACGTAGCCGTTATAATCACCTTCTTGCCGTTCATTTCGCTCAAAAGCCTCAACTTCGGATCTTGGTTCTCCATCGACCAGTAAAGCACCGTTTTTGATTTCAAGCGTTTCTCCACCGACTCCGCCGATGCGCTTGATATAATACTTATCGACGATGTTTCCAGCGCCCCCTTCGATTCCAGGTATTTCGCCTGTGCGGAATACAAATGGATCGCCCGCCTCTGGTCGCTTAAAATGGTAACTAATACGGTCCACAAATAAGGCATCGCCCAGCGTAATGTCGAAGCGCAGGACAGCATCGCCTACAGACACTTGTTGGTCAAAATCGAGTGCGTATCCCGTCCCTCCAGCGACTCGGACTAACTGGGGATCTGCATCCGGAAAGCTATCAAACAGTGCACTTTGCATGTCAAAATCTGCTGGCACGCGAATCGTGTGTGGCACGCCGCCGACAAGTAGCGTGTATTCTGCCAAAACAGTGGGGAAAACGAACCATTTCTTGCCTTTAACTTGTCGGACATGCAGACGGGTTCCATTGGCGGTTCGCTCCATGGGGAGTTGCACTGCACCGTCACTCTTCGCGATCAAAGACTTATGTTTCGCCCCTAGCGTTAAAAAGCGGAAAGTGCGCTCGATGGTGCCCGGCGCATCGTTTTTATCCTCATAGACGACGGCTTTCATTCCGCTGTAAGTAGGAAACATGGAGTTTGTGGGGATGATAAATGGCTGGAAAAAGAAGGTGCGAATCCCGATCACGATGATCGCCGCTACCAGCGCGACCTCGAGATTATCATTCCAAAAGGTCTTCGGGTATATTTTGCCGCCTATCTTGCGCAATAAAGCATCAAGCCGATCTATGGCTGCCGCGAGTGGCGCCTCTGTAGTCGCTTTATCGCGGATCAACCCGTCGACTTCCCCGACAGCCTTGTCCAGTTCAGCCAAGCGCTCTTCCGAAGTTAAATCCCTTCGGTAATGATAAACCTTCTGCGCGGACTGTAAAAGTTCCTTAGCTGCCTTTTTCTGTTTTGAAATACTCACAGCTAATACAGATACAATGCCATGCTCGTCTTGCTAGCTAAATCTCGACTCCGGGCCATCTATTTATTCGTTGAAATACCTAACTGATGTAGAAGCTTTAAGCCTTCTGTAACGTCAATATGAACGCACAGCGAATACGCGATTGAATCGATCTTATGGCCCTTTCTGTTCGCAATCCCCGGAGGCACACGATCATTGGCTAGTCCATGCGAGGTACGCTTAGGGTCGGCTCTTTTTGATAGGCAACGGAGTTCGCTGTAATTGTCCCACTAATGGCAATCGATGGCATGACCAGTGCTCGCTTGCCGAGGATGGATCCTGGATTAAGCACAGCATTGCAGCCGACCTCGGCTTGGTCCCCGACCAAGGCGCCGAGTTTTCTAAGTTTCGTGGTTTGCCTTGTTCCATCCTGTAGAGCGACAGTAACATCAGCTTGATCAAGACGCAGGTTTGAACAGATTACGCCTGCTCCGAGGTGGGCGCCGTTGCCCAGTATGCTGTCACCCACATAACTAAAGTGTGGTACTTGAACGCCGTCTAGTAGTAAGCTGTTCTTAAATTCGCAAGAGTTCCCAAGCACGCAGCCTTGCCCTGCGATCACATTGCCACGGATGAAGACTCCAGGGCGTAACTCACAGCCTTCGCCAATGTAGGCTGGCCCTTGTATCAAGCCAAATGGTGGCAATTTAACTGTCGGGTGGATATAAACATCGCCCTCAATATGGAGACCACATGGCTTCTCCATTTGAGACTCTGTATAAACATACTCCCCTAAAGCCTTTTTAATTAGCGGTAGCCACTCCCAAGGTGCTAGTTCCGGACGGAAAATCGCGCTAAAGGGCAAAGACTCAGGGAATTCAAATAACTCGGACGCTTTTAGCATGCATTGATGCAAGCGAATAATACCAAACTAGCGAACCAAAAATGGACTGTAATGAGGGAGAGACGTGACTCCCATCAATCTGAGAAATGTCGCCGAGCTGACAGGATCAAGATTACGAACCATGAACTATTTAGTGCCTGTGAGAAACGAGTATGCTAAAGCTAATGATTCAGTGGATAAGGCGTTCCAGTCGTGGTCAGGACCGAGCACCGCTGCCCTATTTAATTTATCGCCATTTCGTTATGGATTTAAACTTAAAGACGCATAAGTTGCGTCTTTTTGCTCTTAAAATACTTAAACTGTGCACGACGTTAAAGAAAGACCTACCGTAGTCGAGCGCGCTATGCTGATTGGCGTGACGCTTCCTGACGATACCACTAGCAATACCCGCAGTTTGCTGGATGAGCTGCGTGAGTTAGTGGACACTCTCGGCTTCGGTATCCGGCACGAGCGCATGGTCTCGATACGCAAGCCGCAGGCCAAACTACTCGTCGGATCGGGTAAAGCTCAGGAGCTAGTCGATGAAGCTAAAGCGCACGACTGTGATGTGATTATTTTCGATAACCAGTTGACGCCCGCACAGCAACGTAACTGGGAAGAACTCGCCGAGGAAAAAATCCTGGTGATCGATCGCCAAGAAGTGATCCTCGATATTTTTGGCGACCGTGCACAGACAAAGGAGGCGGTATTGCAAGTTGAGCTGGCCCGCCTAGAGCACAATCTTCCGCGTTTAAAAAGCGCGTGGACACACCTGAGTCGCCAGCGTGGCGGCGGCTCCATGCAGCGTGATGCAGGCGAGACTCAGCTTGAGCTAGACCAACGGATGGTGCGCACTCAGATCACACGCGTTAAACGTGAGCTTGAGAGCGTCATCCAGCACCGTGAGACCCAGCGCAAAAAACGCATGACCGTGCCTGTGCCTACGTGCGCCATCGTTGGCTATACCAATGCAGGCAAATCTTCCCTACTCAACAAGCTGACCAATTCAAACATATTAGCTGAGGATAAACTCTTCGCTACACTCGACCCGACCTCCCGCCGCTGTCCCCTGCCCTCTGGTCAGCCACTCGTAGTGACAGACACCGTCGGTTTCGTCCGTAATCTTCCTCATCGACTTGTCGATGCTTTTAAGGCCACGTTAGAAGAGGCTATCGTATCCAACTTTTTGATACACGTCTTAGACGTCAATAGCCCCGAAGTTGATTCACATGCAGAGACAACACTGAGCGTGTTAAAGGAGCTTGGCGCAAAAGACAAAAAGGTCATTACTGTTTTTAACAAGCTCGACGCACTTTGGGATGAAGCTACGCGCTACGACCTCGCGATTCGCTACCCTGGCGCACTTTTTATAAGCGCGCACACCGGTGAGGGGCTCGACACCTTGCAGGATAAGATGGAGGCCATCATCGAGGCCGACTTCACCCAAGTTCGGCTACTGATCCCCCACGACCGCTACGACCTAGTCGCGAGACTGCACCGCGAAGGTGGTGTCCGTAAAGAAGAAGCCCGTGATGAAGGCACCTACCTTGTTGGCTCCGTTCCCGAGCGTATGATGTCTGTTTTGCAGCCATACATTTTGACTGCGTAAGCCAGCATGGCTTCATTCGAGGTAAATGTATGCAGGGCGGTTACTTGCGCCTAGCTTAGGTTAGAAATGCCGCCACTTCGTTTGCTAGCTAACGAAGCTTATGTAGAGATAAGCAAGCGACATCACGGTGAAGAAGGCGATGCCTGCCCAGCTTAACAGCTTGAGCAGGATACCAGGGCGGAACTCTTTGGGCACATTCTCACCGCTCATTACGCGGTAGTTAATATATGCGAGTACTGGCGAGGTGATAAAGGAGACGATGGCTGCGAAGCTGAGCAGTTGGAGCAAGCTTTTGGCAAAGAGCAAAACGACTAAACTGGCGAGGATAGTCGAGAGGATGATCCAGAAGTTTTGGATGCGCTGGAATTTCTCTGGCGGTAGATCTTTGATTAGACTGCTGCAGGCGGCGAATGAGCGAGGGTAGCCATCGAGGCAGGTCAATGAGGTGCTGAACATAGTGATGAATGCAGCCGAAAGTATGAGAAGGTGTGACCATTCACCAATGCTTGCAGTATAGAGACTGACTAGTTGGTTAGCGAAGCCAACCCCGCCAGCCGCGAAGCTTTCGCCGGAGCCATACATAACGAGCACGCCGAGCGCAACGAAGAGCACTGCGAGGACAACGGCGGCGAGGTAACCGATGTAAAAGTCGATGGTCGATTCTTTGACCGTGGCGACATGCCCAGTCTGTTTCTCTCGGCTAAACATCCAGAGCGACGACCAGACCGAGAGGTCGATCGGTGCGGGCATCCAACCAAGTAGGCTAATGATGAAGGCAAAAGACGCCCATTGATAAGGACTTGGCGCGACAAATTCGGCGGCGATTTCGGGCTGATTTGGCAGTGCTAGGACGACTGCAAGTATGGTGCTGATACCCAATACTGTGATGATGATCTTGGCCAAGCTGTCTAGCAGTTTGTAATGCCCAACTAATAGGAGCCCTCCGCATGTGATGAGCACGCCTACAGTAAGATGAGGCACTGAAATGGCAGTGATACCATAGCCCGAGAGTAAGGCACCGCTGAGCATACTGACGCCTGCGATGTTAATCGTGCCGGTCAAGATATTTATTGTAAGAAAGACCCAGACATAAGCGATGCCGAGGCGCTTGTAACCAGCGAGCAGGCTCTCGCCTGTCGCGGCGGCATATCGTTGACCAAAAAAGAAGAAGGGGAACTTAAGTAAGTTTGCCAGTAGGACGAGCCAGAGCAGTGACCAGCCAAACTCGGCACCTGCACGGGTCGACCAGACCAAGTGCGAGCCACCAATCGCGGCGCAAGCGACTAGAATGCCAGGGCCTAGTGCTTTCCATAAATTGCTACGACTAGCCAAAAAACCCTCCCTCTTTTTTTCGTTAGTTTCCCAGCTTGTTTTGTGTGCCATATTACTCATGTTTTTGAACCGTGCGCCTTACCTACGCTTGCCAAAGGTGGTGAACGTGCCATGCATGTGTTAGATTGTAGCGATTCGCTATTTTGATAAAGCACATTTTCATGCAATACATCCTATTTGATTTAGACGGTACGCTCATCGACCACTTCACCACGATCCATAAGAGTGTAACATACGCACAACGCGAACTCGGACTACCTGAGAGCAATTATGCTAAGGTGCGCTCGACTGTCGGTGGTTCGGTACCAATCACTTTAAGGAAACTCTGTGGCGAAGATAAGGTCCCACTCGCAGAACCACTCTTTCGCAAACATTTTGAAGAAATCATGTTCGATGATGTTTTCACACTGCCAGGTGCAGATTGGCTGCTGGAGACTTTGAAAAAACGCGGCGATAAGCTCGGTGTGTTTACTAACAAATATGCAAGCCACACGCGATCCGTACTCGCACACCTCGGGCTTGATCAATGGTTCGACGTAATTATTGGCACCGGCGATCCAGATTGCCCCTACCGAAAACCTGATCCGCACTTTACCGCCCATGCACTGGAGCAAATGGACTGCGCCTCAGAGGAAGCATTTATGATCGGCGACTCGCCTTACGATCTTGCTGCAGCGGAAGCTGGTTGTATCGCTTGCCACCTTGTGGCGACGGGTAGTCATAGTGCAGAAGAGTTGTCCGAATGCATCGTACCCGATTACATTTATAAGGACCTCCATGAACTTGGCGAAAGACTCTTCGGACTGGATCGACCTAAATGAATTCTAACTCAATAACACAGCTTCCCCGCCCTACTGCGATCCTTTGGGATCTGGACGGCACATTGATCGACCAAACAGCTGCCATTATCTTCTGCTACCGTGAGGTCATAGTAGAGATGGGCTATCCTCAGCCAGACGATGATGCGATTCGGCGTAGTCTCGGCGGTGTTATGGCTGCGACGATGGGACTTTTCGTGGAGGCCGAGCGCATGGATGAGGCATGTAAGGCCTTCCGAACGCGCTTTCCTGAAATCATGTTCGACGGCCTAATCCTGCTAGCAGGTGGTAGAGAGCTAATCGAGCGAGCCTATAAAGCCCGCATCCCGCAAGTGATCTTTACTAATAAACACGGCGACACCGCGCGCAAAGTCAGTCGCTATGCGGGTTTTGCCAAATACATTCCCATTTGCATTGGCAGTACGGACACAGAATGGCACAAGCCTCAGCTAGCACTCACTCAGCACGTGCTCGACCAAATTGAAGTTTCCTCAGAGGGTTCAATTATCATCGGTGACTCGCCCACAGATATCGCTGTCGCGCAAAATGCTGGACTCACCTCTTATTGTGTGGCGACTGGTGCTCACAGCATTGAGGACCTCATGGAGGCTGGGGCAGATGCAGTATTTGGGTCTTTGACCGAACTTGGACAAGCGATCGAATTATTAGGTTTATAATTTCCTTAGCTTCTTTGTTAATTTTTAGCCATTCTTAATTCTTAATTTTTTTTAAACTAATTCATAGTGATTCATTGTATTTCAAAAATCCGTGTTCGTTACGCCGAAACTGACCGTATGGATGTGGTCTATCACAGTAACTATCTCATATGGTTTGAGACTGCTCGTATACTGATGCTCGACGAGATCGGTTTGCCTTATAGCGAAATCGAAGCGCGTGGCCTATTCCTTCCTGTTCTTACTGTTAGTGCAGAATATAAAAGCCCTGCCCGCTTTGATGACCAATTAGAGATTCACCTTTTTATGAAAAAGAAGCCCCGTGCGCGCATACACTTCGATTATGAAGCG
The DNA here is from genome assembly GCA_905182465.1 of Opitutaceae bacterium BACL24 MAG-120322-bin51. Lineage (GTDB taxonomy): Bacteria > Verrucomicrobiota > Verrucomicrobiia > Opitutales > Coraliomargaritaceae > Thalassobacterium. Next base: position 63,842 of record CAJJBI010000003.1, read on the forward strand.
CGCCGTGGCGACGAGTTACTAGCGATTGGACATTCTAGCCATGGCTTCATGGACCGTAGTGGTAAAGGTCAGCGCCCGCCTGAAGATTTAGTCAAGCTGATGGAAGCCGCATGGATCGAGGCAAAATAGTTTAGAGCATCGCCTACAAGCGTTTTTAATGTAGCCTCGAAGGCAGGACTCAATCCACCAGAACTATTTCCGGAAGGATCGCTCATTGGCTTCATAGGTGCGGATCATGTGGCGAACGACCTCAGGAATCGTTCTGCCTTCGGTTGTGATGCACGCGCCCGAGTCCATGTAAATTGGTTCGCGCTCTTTGAGGAGCGCACGGACTTCAGCCGCAGGATCATCTACATTAAGAAGAGGTCGGTTCTTATTTCGACTCGTGCGCTCTATAATACTCTCAGCCGAGGCGAAAAGGCAAATTACGACTCCCTTTTGCTTGAGTAATTCCTTCATGCCAGGTTCTACGACGAGCCCGCCGCCACAGGAGACGACGCATCCCACCTCTGGGTGTCCACTTTCGATAAATTGACGCTCTAAATTTCGGAAATACGACTCCCCTTCGTCTGCGAAAATTTCAGGGATCTTTTTGCCCTGCTCCTTCTCAATCTGATGGTCAGAGTCAATAAAGCGCATGCCTAGCTCACGTGCTGCCTTGCGACCTAGCGCTGATTTACCCACGCCCATGAAGCCGACGAGGTAGAGGTTTGGTTTAGACTGCTCAGATGAACCCACACTTTTGATTGTGGAGAAGCAGTTGAGTTAGGTGCGAACAAAAAATGAGTTAAATGTGGTTTCTGGTGTATGCGCATGTTGGACTCAATCATGTTAAACTGCCGCATTAGTTTTGTAGCGGGTCCGACAAGCGCTCTGACCCTCTAATGAAGTTGCAGACTTTGCCACTTAGGCGACCAACAAGTTGTGCGGCCCCCGATTTGTTCGCGTTTGAGTGGCACCCCTGTTTGTGGGCACATACCGCCGTCCTTCCAGCGGTGGTTAAATAGCCAGTGGTCTGGCGGGGTGCTCCAGTCAGTGCCAATCACTTCAAGCGCATCACGGCTGACTTCTTGGGTGCGCTGGTAGAGTTCTCTACGCTTATGCGTGCTCAAGTCCCCTGCTTTGGTTTTTGGATGTATGCGACTACGCCATAATATTTCATCCGCCATCCAATTGCCCACTCCCGGAAAAGTCTCTTGCATGAGAAGCACGGCTTTGATCGGCGACTTCCTTCGACGCTCTAAAAAGCGGCTAAGGTATTCTAGGGTGAAATCAGTCGATAAGATTTCGGGCGGTAGCATCGCCCACCAGGAAGGTTTACCTTTAGTATTCGAATAGAGTATCCGCCCGAACATGCGCGGGTCAGTGAACACGAGCGAAGCGCCGCTGCTCATGTGAAGGACTAGATGGTCGTGCTTATCGGGCGTTTCGCCAGGCTTAAGGATATGCGTCTTGCCTGTCATACCCAAATGGACGCCGAGCCAGTGCTTAGTGCCAAAGCGAAAGCACATCTGTTTGCCGTGAGTCGAGGAATCGGTGAATGCCTCGCCAACGAGGTCACGCCGTAGTGCTTCCGAATCGATGCCGCGGAATACACGCTTTGAGGCGTTAAGGTAGACGCCTGTAATACACTGCGAGATAGCTGGCTGCCATTGTTTACGATAATATTCGACTTCGGCAAGTTCAGGCATCTGGACTGATTGGTAATTGGTTTTGCTTGGTATGCAAATGTTGTTGTATTTGTCGAAGCGTCTGAGCTTGCAAGCAGATGCTTCGATTACCAAACCTACACGCTATGATCATCGACTGCCATACGCACGCCTATCCCAGCGAGCTCGTGACCAACCCACGTGATTGGGCTAAGGCGCAGGGAGAGTCACATTGGGCGGATCTAGTTGCGCCAGTCGGCCGCCCTAGCATTCAAGGCTGGAGTGATCTGGACTCGATGCTCGCCTCGATGGATTTAGCCTGCGTTGATCAGGCTGTGCTCCTCGGTTGGTATTGGGAGCATGAGTCAACTTGCCGATGGCATAATGAAGCGATGGCTAAATGGATGCAGGCAGCGCCTGAGCGCTTGATTGGTTTTGCTGCGATTTATCCTAACGAGAACGTTATCGATCAACTTGAAACCGCCAAGAATCTGGGTTTTCGAGGTGTGGGAGAATTACATTTAGGTGTGCAAGATTTCGATACAACTAAGCCGCATTGGCAAGTAATGGCTAGATGGTGCGTCGAGAACGATTGGCCGATTAATTGCCATGCTACGGAAGTTGCCGGACACGATCATCCCGGGTCGGTTCCGACTCCTCTACAAGGCTTTGTCAGTCTGGCTGAGGCTGAGCCTGATTTAAAACTGATTCTTGCGCACTGGGGCGGAGGGCTAGCCTTTTTCGAGCAGAACCCAAAGCTGCGTAAGTCTCTCGAAAACGTTTACTACGACTGTGCGGCAAGTCCCCTCCTCTACAACATGGACATTTTCAGGAATATGGTCGAACTCGTCGGTATCGAAAAATTACTCTTTGGTTCCGATTACCCCCTTCGTGTCTTTCCCCATCTCGATAAGAGCCCTGAGATGCTTAGATATATCAGGACGATTCGAGAAGAGTCTGGGCTCAACGAACCTGAGTTAGCCGCTCTGTTTAGAGGAAACTTTGCGAGCATAATGTCGCTTGAACGTAGCTAGAGGTCCAAAAGATCTAGTATTATTTAAGTTAGAATCATCAATATCGGTGGCCCTAAAACCTTCACATCAAGACAAAATCCATTCAAGTCCAATTCAATTTACAGTCCCAGTATTAGCATATTGAATAATAAATCATTTCTAGCGTAATGATTTGCATTGCTAATAAGTATATCTTAACGGTCATCTTGCATTTTCGCACACCCCAATTCAATGAATCACTCAACAATCGCAAATCGCTGGAACGCCGATTTGGTCGACGAAAAATACGAGATCTGGCGCACAAGCCCCGAGAATCTTGACGAGGAATGGCGAGCATTTTTCGAAGGTTTTGCTTTAGCTAGTGAAGAGCATTACAGCCGGTCGGATATCGACAGCGCTACGCCTAACTCCGCGGACAATGATGCGACTCGGCAGGCCCGCGTCATAGGTCTGATTTACGCTTATCGTTCTATTGGGCATACAATTGCAGCCTTTAACCCTCTAACCAAGGATGCTCCTACTAACCCGCGTCTAACATTGGAGCGATTAGGCTTTGAAGAATCCGATCTCGACTCGGTCTTTCATACTGGCAACTACCTTGGCGGCATCGAGATGACACTACGCGAGTTAATCGAGCGATTAGAGAAGACCTACTGCCATACGATAGGCGCAGAGTATATTCATATCCAAGAAACACCCAAGCGCCGTTGGATTCAGGCGCGGATCGAGCCCGAATGTTTCATTCCTCGATTCACCAAGGAAGAAAAGCACCGCATCCTCAGCACAATCATGCAGGCAGAGGACTTTGAAAACTTCCTCCAGACTCGCTACGTTGGCCAGAAACGCTTCTCACTCGAGGGCGGCGAGACTCTGATCGCATGCTTGGAGAGTATCCTAGAGCGTTGCAGTAAAAACAGCGTTGATGAAATTGTAATGGGCATGGCTCACCGTGGCCGTCTCAATGTATTAGCGAACTTTCTTGGTAAATCTTTAGAGTATATCTTACGCGAGTTTTCCGAAAACTATGTGCCTGACACCATACATGGTGATGGCGATGTGAAATATCACCTTGGATACGAGACTAAGCGAAAGACTTCCGATGGGCATGAAGTCGATATTCGTCTCGCCGCCAACCCGAGCCACCTTGAAGCAGTTAATCCCGTCGTTGAAGGTAAAGCACGCGCGCGTCAACGCATCCGTGGAGACCTTGATCGGAAGCAAGTGCTCCCCATCCTCATCCATGGAGATGCAGCTATCGCAGGCCAAGGTGTCGTGGCCGAGGTATTTAATTTTTCTCAACTCAAGGGCTACCGCACTGGCGGTACCATCCACTTAGTCATTAATAATCAGATCGGTTTCACCACCGATCCGTCCGACGCGCGTTCGAGTCGCTACTGCACCGACGTGGCCAAGATCGTCGAAGCGCCCATTTTTCACGTCAATGGTAATGACCCGCTCGCCGTGATTGCGGCGGTTGAGGCTGCCTTCGACTATCGCCAGACCTTCGGTTGCGACGTGGTGATCGATATGTATTGCTGGCGCAAGCACGGGCATAACGAATCTGACGAACCCGCCTTTACCCAGCCCTTACTCTACAAGAGGATTTCTGAGATGCCCCTCATTGGTCGCTCACTTGCTCAACGCCTAGTCGCTAGCGGCGAGTTCACAGAAAGCGAGATCAAGGACATCGAAACAAATTACCAGAAAAAGCTGGAAACCGCTTTCGACTCGGCGAAAGCGAGTGAAGATAACACCTCCGATCCCTTCGCTGAATCAAACGCAAAGAAACAGCCGCCCTACAATTTCAAAAATTTCGATACTCGCGTTCCTAAAAAGCAGCTGGAAATGATCGCAGAGCAACTCGCGCATGTGCCTGAGGACTTCCACGCAAACAAAAAAATCATACGCCAGCTCAATACTAAGCTGAAAGCCTTTAAGGAAAACACTGGTATCGATTGGGGTATGGGCGAAGCACTCGCTTTCGGCAGTTTACTTATAGACGGCACACCAGTGCGCTTAAGCGGGCAGGATTGCGAGCGCGGCACCTTCAGTCATCGCCACTCCGTGCTTTATGATAACGAGACGCGCGAAAAATATGTTCCCCTACTCGACCTAGAAGAAGGCCAAGCTCAATTCTGCGTCCATAATTCGCTCCTATCTGAGGCGGCTGTGCTCGGTTTCGATTATGGTTACTCGCTTGATTACCCGAAGATGCTCTGCATATGGGAGGCGCAGTTTGGAGACTTTGTAAATGGTGCGCAGGTTATCATCGATCAATTTATTACGAGTAGTGAGTCCAAATGGGGTCGCCTCAGTGGACTCGTCATGCTACTGCCACACGGCTACGAAGGTCAGGGACCCGAGCACTCTTCCGCTCGTCTCGAACGCTTCCTCCAGTCCTGTGCGGAAAACAACATCCAGGTCTGCAACGTGACTACGCCTGCACAGTATTTCCATTTATTACGTCGTCAGATGAAGCGCGAGTTTAAGAAACCGTTGATCATCATGTCTCCCAAGAGTCTGCTGCGCCACCGCGAATGCGTTTCCAAAGTCGAAAACTTTACCGACAACGAATTCTGGTCCATCCTCGACGATGAAACAGTCAATCGCAAGACAGCCAAGCGCATCATTTTCTGCTCAGGTAAGCTCTATTACGATCTTACCGCGCACCGGGAAGAATCTAAAGTCAGGGATGCCGCGATCATTCGCATAGAGCAGTTTTACCCACTGAATACAGAGCTGCTCAAACGTATCGTAGCCAATTATCCGAAGGTTCAGAGCATCGTATGGTGTCAGGAAGAGCCGAAGAACATGGGCGGTTGGAGCTTTATTGCTCCACGACTAATGGAAACTCTTGGTAAGTTACCCGCCTATGCAGGGCGCAAAGAATCTGCTAGCCCAGCAGTCGGTTCACTTGCCCGCCACCGCCATGAGCAGAAGAAACTCATCGAACACGCATTCTCGCTTTGACGTCTGTCGCTATGATAGTCGCTGGCTAAAATTCTCAATTCTAAATTTTTAACTATGGCTACCGAAGTAAAAATACCCGCAATGGGTGAATCTATCAGTAGCGGCATCCTTGCCGCTTGGCACGTCAAAGACGGCGACTACGTCAAAAAAGACCAAGTTCTCTATGAGCTAGAAACTGATAAAATAACCTCGGAAGGGGCTGCTGAAGTCGCAGGGGTAATTTCGATTCAGGTCGAAGTCGACGAAGAGGTCGACATTGGCCAAATCATTGCCTCGATTGACGAAAGTGCAGTAGATGCTCCTGTCGAAAAAAAGGCTGACATGCCAGAAGTAGATGTTGCTCCGGCCGAAGCGGTCGATTCCATTGTGACTACAGATGCTCCGGTCGAAGCGAAGGTAGACCCAGTGGCCACACTCTCACCTGCTGCTCGCAAATCTGCCGAAGAAACAGGCGTCGATACTGTTAGTATTTCTGGTAGCGGTAAAGATGGTCGTGTGATGAAAAGCGACATCATCGAAGCATCTGAAAATCCATCACCTGCGCTTCCTGCTACAGGCCCGGTGCCCTCTCCTGATCCAGCTGAATTTGTTGCGCCAGTAAAACCTTCTATCTCGCATGGCGTACGTGAGACTCGTAAAAAGATGTCACCGCTCCGTCGTAAAATCGCTGAGCGCCTCGTCGCCGCAACACAAGAGGCCGCCATGCTTACGACCTTTAACGAAGTCGACATGAGTGCGGTGATTAAACTGCGAAAAGAAAATCAAGATAGATTCGTCGAACGCCACGGTCTTAAGCTCGGTTTCATGTCCTTCTTTACTAAGGCCGTGACCCACGCCCTACAAGCTGTTCCGCAAGTCAACGCACGCATCGAAGGGAACGAAGTTGTCACCCAGCACTTTTATGACATAGGTGTCGCCGTTGGTACCGACAAGGGACTTATGGTGCCGATACTTCGCGACTGTGATCAAAAGGGGTTTGCAGAAATCGAGGGTGACATCATGGGCTTTGCGAAAGCCGCCCGCGATGGTAAGATGCAAATGGGCGATCTTGAGGGCGGTGTCTTTACTATCTCCAACGGTGGTATCTACGGCTCGATGCTCAGCACGCCCATCGTCAATCATCCGCAGCCTGCCATCCTTGGGCTGCACAATATTACTGAGCGTGCCGTCGTCATTAATGGCGAGATCGTGGCACGCCCCATGATGTATCTAGCGTTGAGCTATGATCATCGCTTGATCGATGGTAAAGAGGCCGTCACCTTCCTCGTGAAAGTCAAAGATGCGATCGAAGATCCGGCTCGACTCTTATTTGATATCTAACTTTTTCAAATCTTTCCACTCATCATGTCTGAAGAAAATACATTCGATCTTATCATTATCGGTTCAGGCCCCGGCGGTTACGTCTCGGCGATTCGAGGTGCACAGCTCGGCCTAAAAACGGCTATCATTGAGAAGGACAAAAACCTTGGCGGCACTTGCTTGAATGTTGGTTGCATACCTAGTAAGGCGCTTCTTCATTCAACAGAGATGTATCACTTTGCAGGACATGGTGCAGAAGCGCACGGCATTGATCTCACAAATCTCTCAATTAGCATTGAGAAGCTTATGGCTAAGAAGTCGAAGACAGTCGAACAGTTACGCGGCGGCGTCCAACACTTGATGAAGGCAAATAAGATCAAGGTTTTCAATGGTCTTGGTATGTTGGCAGGTGACCGCAAGGTGCGCATAAAGGAAAAGAACGACGAGACTGTACTCACAGCTAAACATATCATAATTGCAACAGGCTCAGCCACTATCGAACTACCCTTCCTGAAATTCGATGGCGAAACTGTTGTCAGCAGCGACCAAGCCATCGCATTTGAAAAGGTTCCTGAAAAGCTAGCTGTTGTCGGTGCAGGTGCCATCGGCCTTGAGTTAGGCTCCGTATGGGCACGCCTTGGATCACGAGTTGATGTGATTGAATTTTTACCTGCGATCGCTCCAAGCTTCGACAAGGACGTCTCTAAAATGGCGGAGCGCCTCTTTAAAAAGCAGGGGCTCAATTTCCATTTAAAGACAAAGGTCACTGGGCTCAAAAAGTCTAAAGGGAAATGTGTCTTAACAGCTGAAAAAGACGGTAAAGAAATCGAGTTTGAAGCGGACAAAGTACTCGTTGCGGTGGGTCGTAAGCCTTACACGGAACGACTTGGACTCGACGTCGTCGGGATCGAAGCTGACGATAAGGGACGTATCCCTGTAGACGCACATTACAGAACTGCGGCAGAGGGTATCTACGCGATTGGCGATGTCATTCCTGGTCCCATGCTCGCGCACAAGGCGGAAGAGGAAGGCGTGGCCTGTGTGGAACGAATCGCTGGTCAGGCAGGGCATGTGAATTACAATGTCATTCCCAACGTTATCTACACCGAACCAGAGATTGCTAGTGTCGGCCAAACTGAGGCTGCGCTCAAAGAGGCAGGCGTCGATTTCAAGTCTGGCAAATTTAACTTGGCGGGAAACGGTCGCGCCATTGCCACGGATTCGACCGACGGCTTTGTTAAAGTCACTGCTTGCAGAAAGACGGATAAGATTCTCGGCATACAAGTCATCGCCAAGAGTGGTTCAGAGCTAATTGCATCTGCTGTCACTCACATGGAATATGGCGGCAGCGCTGAAGATCTAGGCCGCACGATCCATGCACATCCGACTTTGAGCGAAGCCATGAAAGAAGCCGCTCTCGCGGTCGACGGTAATGCGATTCACAGCACCTAGCCTGTTGGGATTTTCCTGTAATACGGTAGTAACAGAGCGGAATGGCTCAGTGTTCGCCTAGAGCTGAGACCCCACATTATATCCAGTCTTCGCCCTTAGATTTGAGCGCATGGGCCAATTCACGCGCGAAGAATGGACCGCGATAGATCCAGCCAGTGTAAACCTGTATCATCGAGGCACCCGCATCGATTTTCTCGCCTGCCGCTTCGACAGAGTCGATGCCGCCGACGCCGATGATCGGTAATTTGCCCTCGGTCGATTTATGTATGTAGTTAATTACATCATTTGAACGCTTGCGGATAAACTCCCCGCCGCTAAGGCCACCCGTCTCTTTACTAGTGAAGCCCGACGGGCGCTGGATCGTCGTATTTGTCGCAATGATACCGTCGTAATTGAGCTCTAAGAGCACACTTAGGATTCCGTCCACCTCTTTAAATGTTAGATCGGGCGCAATTTTAAGCAGTAAAGGGTGTGGCTTTCGGCCCAGCTTCTTAGCATGTGACAGATTCTCGTTACGAATCGTTAGCAGGAGGTCGCGTAGATAGGCTGCGCCTTGGAGGTCGCGCAGACCTTGTGTATTTGGGCTGCTGATGTTGATTGTAAAATAGTCGGCCTGATCAGCCAGCGTGCGGAAACTGGCCAAATAATCATCTACGGCCTTCATCTATTGGCGTATTTTTAGCCTTACCAATATTTACGCCTACGGGCATTTTGCGTTTACCTTTAGGGTAATTCTTGGAGAGCGCGTTGAGCATCGCTTCCGAACCTTTGTTATTAAAGCCCATACGGTTGATAAGCGCTTTGCTTTCTGGGTAGCGAAAAAGCCTTGGGCGTGGATTGCCCGACTGTCCTTCTGGTGTCACTGTGCCAACCTCGGCATGGCCAAAGCCTAGAGCTTCGATTGCACGGGGATACTCGCCATCTTTATCCATACCCGCGGCGAGACCGACGCGATTGGGGAATTCTAAACCAAACAGCTTCACCGGTTTGTCTTCGCAGACCTGGTTATACCGACGCACCAGTTTACACAACGTGGGCAATGCTCCCATTGTCATTAACGCGGTGCGACCGCGATCATGAGCTTGCTCAGGCTCCATTTTGAATAGAACCGGGCGCACTATATTTTCGTAAATAAATCCCATAATTGTCAGACTTGGTCAGAAATTGGGTACCTAACGCCCACTTTAAGCAAAACAATTAAAAATATTCTGACAAAGCACTTTACAAAGGCTCGTACGAAGTTTTTACCAGTTATCAAGTATGTTGCTCATATAGAGTAAACACCTAAGTAAAACCGAAGAGCGATCACCTATTATATGTCGAAACCTACTACCAAACTTACATGGTGCAAAGCCCGATTGGGCGAAGATATGAACTGGTGGATCCACGAGATTAGTGATCCCGTCCATTGGGATGTCGATGGCCTTGGCATCATTGACCCACGCCAGTTTCAGTATTTGATCGATTTGCTAGAGCCGCTTAGCGATTACGGTCTACAAAACGAGTTAGTTGATAATGCATTTTACTCATTCGGAATCGACAATGTAGAGAAGGATAAAGCCATTCTGCTCAAGCGCGTCCAGGACAGCGTTCTTGAAAGTGAAGATCCCCTATTCGCCTTGCCCGATGTGCTTGACGAAGAAAAAGGTCCCTACGCAGATCTACTCGACCACATCACGAAACTCCGAGTTAAAATGCTCAACGATGTGATCGACTTCTCGCAGAATCTGACTGTCGAAGAACTTGAGGAGGAAATTCGTGAGGCCCAGAACGCTAGCTTCATGGAGGGCCGTGCTTCTCACTTTTTCACTGAGTTGACAGCGATCCTCGAGTATGTGCCTGAAGGTTTTGAACTCGATGAAGACGAGGATGCAAAGCCTAAGTCAGAAGACGAGGAACTCGAAAAAGACTTAGCCGATGTTGATGCTGGCGCTGTGGTTGACGAGAAAATCGAAGAAGATGAAACCATGAAGTGGGATGAGGAAGAGGAGGAAGAAGAGAAATTCGAAGAAACCACCGCTCCACCAGAGGATGAGGGGGACGAGAAGAACAAGTAATCGTCATCTAAAGATTTTAAATAAAGTCCCGTCTTGTCCAGAGCGGGACTTTTTTGTTGGCATGGTCTATCTCACGGAATCACCCCTGATTCACTTTCATATTGTCAGTTATAAAATGGCTACCTAGGCATATTAGGGAGAATAACTATGTTAGAAAATTTAACAGATAAGTTAGGCAGCGCGCTACGTAATTTGCGAGGTGTTGGTAAACTGAGCGAAGATAATATGGCCGATGCGTTGAAGGAGGTGCGTCAGGCGCTACTCTCCGCAGACGTGCACTTTAAAGTGGCACGTGAATTCGTCGTCTCGGTCAAAGAGCAGTGCGTTGGGCAGGAAGTGCTCAAGTCCGTCACACCAGGACAGCAGGTCATCAAAATTATTCATGACGAGTTGGTCAAGTTACTCGGCGAAGGTGCCACCGAACTGGAAGATAAGAAGCCGCTTAGGATTATGATGGTGGGTCTCCACGGCTCAGGTAAGACCACCAGTAGCGGTAAGTTAGCTCGTTACCTTAAAAAGAAAAAAGAATACCGCCCAGCATTAGTAGCTTGTGACGTGTATCGCCCAGCCGCGATCGATCAGCTTGAAATGCTGGCGAAGAGCGAAGGGGTAAGCTTTTACGGGGACCGTGAAGAGAAGGACGTCGTCAAAATTGGCCTGCGTGGTCTCGAAGCGGCTAAGAATGCCGATGCCAATCTCATTATTTTCGATACTGCTGGCCGCCTACAAATCGACGAAGATTTGATCGATGAAATTAAGCGTCTTAAAGACGCCGTTCAACCCGACGAAATTCTCTTAGTTGCGGACGCCGCATTAGGGCAGGAAGCAGTCAACGTAGCTAAGCACTTCCATGAAGCGGTTGACTGCAGCGGTATGATTCTGACTAAGCTCGACGGCGACGCCCGCGGCGGTGCTGCCCTGTCGATGAAGTCGATCTCAAATGTACCAATCAAGTTCATGGGCACGGGTGAGAAGTCTGATGAGTTTGATATTTTTTACCCCGACCGCATGGCCTCCCGCATCCTCGGAATGGGTGATGTCGTCTCTCTGGTAGAGAAAGCTCAAGAGAATATCGACCAAGATGAAGCCGAACGCATGGCGGAAAAGATGCGCAAGGCAGACTTCAATCTAGAAGACTTCCTCTCGCAGATGCAGCAGGTTAAAAAGATGGGCTCGCTCGGATCTCTTGTCGGCATGATGCCCGGCATGAGCGGCGTAGAAGTCGGCGACGAAGAGGAGAAGAAAATGGCTCGCACTGAGGCCATCATCCTATCCATGACCGTGCAAGAACGCCGTACACCCCGACTTTTGCGTGGGAGTCGCTTGAAGCGAATCGCCAACGGCTCTGGCGTACAGGTGCGCGATGTTAATGCCCTAATTAAACAGTTTACCCAAATGCAAAAAATGATGAAAATGATGCGCGGTGGTAAAGGGCGTAAAATGATGAAAGCCATGAAATCGAAAATGGGTGATATGCCTGGCAGCGGCAGCGACTTACCTTCGAATCTCCCAGGGCTATAACTAATTATGGATAATCAGGTTGTCCCAGTTCTAGTTAAAGGCGTAATGCCTACTTCAAGTGGTTGCGCTGTCTTCCTTGGTGATGAGGCAAAAACTTTCGTCATCTATGTGGATCAAGGTATCGGCGATGCGATACAGCGCGCTGTGGACGAAGTGAAAGCCGATCGTCCAATGACCCACGACCTAATGCTCACGATGCTCGACGGACTCGGTGCTGAGGTCGAACGCGTCGTGATTAACCACGTTGACGAAGGCACTTTTTTTGCACGAATTATCCTTTCAATGGAAAATGAGCTCGGTCATAAAATTATCGAACTTGATGCCCGTCCTAGCGACTCCATCGTCATGGCACTCGCTTCTAGTAAGCCGATCTATGTTGCCAAAGTTGTGATCGATTCAGTCGATGATATGACGGAGGTATTAGCAAAAATTTTAGAGCAAGGCTCTTGAACCCATGATGCCTCTCCCCGAGCCAATCATCCCCGGGCAGCCATGGACCGCACTCGCACCCATGCAAGATGTGACGACGCTACCCTTCATGCGTCTTCTAGGGAAATATGGCGCACCTGATTTACTTTTTACCGAGTATTTCCGCGTTCACGGTCATTCGACTCTGGAGCAACACATCGTCGACTCGATTTGTCATCACAATACAGGCCGTCCCGTTTTCGCGCAGCTTATCGGTGAAAGCTTGCCCGACATTGAACGTACAGTCGCGGCGATTGAAAAAGCTGAATTACCCGTCGCAGGGATCGACCTCAATATGGGTTGCCCTGCGCCTAAGGTTTATAAGAAAAACGTTGGGGGTGGTCTTCTTCGTGAACCATCTAAAGTCGATGAAGTTCTCGGATGTCTGCGTGCCGCAGTCAAAGGTCGTTTCACCGTTAAAATGAGAATCGGTTTTGATTGCGACGAACATTTTGAAGAGATCCTCGACCTAATCGAAAAGCACAAGGTCGACCTACTTAGCCTTCACGCCCGCACCGTGAAGGAAGCCTATCGTAGTGAGGTGCATTACGAATACATTAAACGCGCCGTTGAGCGTGCGACCTGCCCTGTTCTGGCCAATGGCAACATCACCTCCGTGGCTAAAGGTCAATGGGTGCTAGACGAGACCAAGGCCGCCGGTCTCATGATCGGTCGATCTTGCATTCGTAACCCGTGGATCTTTCGCCAACACCGTGAGCTCTTCGCGGGCGAACAAGTCTTTCAGCCTAAGCTAGGCGACGTGCGTGAATACGTTGAAGACTTGGTTGTGGCCACCAGTCGACCCGATTTGAATGGACAGCACCATATCAACCACATGAAAAAGTTCCTTAATTTCGTCGGCTTAGGTGTCGATGTGGACGGTCAATTTCTCCACGATATGCGCCGCGCGAAGACGAAGGATCAACTCGACGCGATTTGCGACCACCACCTCGTCGACAAGGGTCGTGCCGAACAGCCCTTCCCCGATGAACCGATTAAGGGTCTCGTTGCACGCCCAAATTGCGAGACCTCACGCGGCTGCGCGTGGTAATTGCATTTTCTTTTGCGAAAATTTACCAAAAGAGATTGCACCCCATGCTTAGCTTCGGCAACTACATCGCTCTACACTTATCACCTAATAAATAAATGAATATCCACGAGTATCAGGCCAAACATCTTCTTCAGGAATACGGAGTCCCCGTCCCGCGGGGTTACGCTGCCACAAATTCCCGCGAAGTTGAAACCGCTCTCTCCCATCTTGGCGACGAAATGATCGTAGTGAAGGCCCAAATCCACGCGGGTGGCCGCGGTAAAGGAACTTTCACCGATGGTTATAAGGGTGGCGTCAAAGTGGTCAAAACTCCTGAAGCCGCGAGGGAAGCTGCCAATCACATGCTGGATAACACACTCGTCACGGCGCAGACTGGCCCAGAGGGCCGCAAGGTGCAAACGCTCTATCTGACTGAGGGCTGCGACATAGAGCATGAATACTATCTAGCCATAGTCCTTGACCGCGAAACAGCCCAGTCCGTCATTATCGCCTCAACTGAGGGCGGTATGGACATCGAGGAGGTCGCCGATAAGACTCCCGAGAAGCTGATTCGAGTGTCTGTCTGCCCTAATATGGGACTTCGCAGTCACCAATGCCGTCAAGTCGCCTTCGCACTCGGCTTCAAAGGTGATCAAGTTAAACAATTCGCAGGTATCCTCACTGGCGTTTACAAGATGTTCTGGGAAAAGAATGCCATGCTCGTTGAGATCAACCCGCTCGTCACTGACAAGGATGGAAATCTCAGCGCACTCGATGCTAAAGTCTCGTTTGACGGCAACGCCATCTTCCAGCACCCCGACATTGGGCAGCTCCGCGATCTCAACGAAGAAGATCCTAAAGAGATCGAGGCGTCTAAGCACAATCTAGCCTACATCGCGCTCGATGGTAACATCGCGTGTATGGTAAATGGAGCTGGTCTTGCCATGGCAACAATGGACATCATCCAGAGCTTCGGTGGTTCCCCTGCTAACTTCCTCGACGTAGGTGGAGGTGCCAACGAAGATCAAGTGACGGCGGCCTTCAAAATCATCCTTTCTGATCCGAATGTGAAGGGCATCCTTGTTAACATCTTCGGTGGAATTATGAAGTGCGACGTCATCGCCAACGGCATCGTCGCTGCAGCCAAGAACGTCGATATGACTGTCCCACTCGTCGTCCGCCTCGAAGGCACTAACGTTGAGGCCGGCAAGAAGATACTTCGCGAAAGTGGTGTCGCCCTCACCCCTGCCGACAGTCTAGCTCAAGCCGCCGAGATTATCGTCGAGCAAGTCCAGAGCCATAGCTAATCCCGATTCGATTTAATTTAACTAACTTTTAAAATGAGTATTCTAGTCAACAGAGATACACGTCTCGTCGTTCAAGGGATCACCGGTAAGACCGGAACCTTCCACACGCAGCAATGCATTGAATACGGCACTAAGGTCGTCGCCGGCGTGACACCTGGTAAAGGTGGCCAAATGTGGGAAGATAAAGTCCCCGTTTGCAACACCGTAGCCGAAGCCGTCAAAGAACACGGGGCTAATGCTTCCGTCATCTACGTACCGCCTGCCTTCGCTGCGGACTCTATTCTTGAAGCAATCGAAGCAGATATTCCACTCGTCATCTGCATCACCGAGGGTGTACCCGTTCGCGATATGGCCGAGGTTCGCCGACGCCTAGAATTCAACGATACAAAGACGCGCCTGATAGGCCCCAATTGCCCCGGTATCATCACGCCAGGCGAATGTAAAATCGGCATCATGCCAGGCTACATTCACAAGCCCGGCCGCGTTGGCGTAATTTCCCGCTCCGGTACACTCACTTATGAGGCCGTTTGGCAGCTCACGCAACGTGGCCACGGCCAATCGACATGTATTGGTATTGGTGGCGACCCCATCAACGGTACATCACAACTTGATGCGGTGCGCATGCTCAACGAAGACCCTGATACCGACGCCATTATCATGATAGGCGAAATCGGTGGTAGCGCCGAGGAAGAAGCCTGTGCCTACATAAAGGAGAATGTTAAAAAACCAGTCGCTGGCTTCATCGCAGGAGCTTCCGCGCCCAAGGGACGTACCATGGGCCACGCCGGAGCGATTGTTTCTGCAAGTGGTGCCGGCACCGCCGAGGCTAAGTTTGCCGCCATGGAAGACGCAGGCGTGTCGATCGCACGCAACCCTTCCGAGATCGCCGACGCGTTGCTTCGCATCTACAAGGGCTAATGAAACCCCAATCAATTCCACCATCGAAAAGGCGCTCACGTATATGTGAGCGCCCTTTTTATGCTAGCAGCAAAAACACTTCCAATTACACATCGAGTCCAAGACCGAGCGATACCCTGCGCCCTTCTTAAAGTGATGACGCTGACCTAGGGCATCCAGGTTTACCAAATGCCACGTTCGCCCTTCTTGAGTGAACGAGCGACGGCAACTAGCAACTGCACGGTGTGCTCGATGTCGGCGAGGTCGACCATTTCGCTGGGCGTATGCATGTAACGGAGTGGGATCGAAAGTAGCCCTGTCGCAATGCCAGATTGAGCCACTTGAATGGCGCGTGCATCGGTGCCCGTCGGGCGTGGGTCAGCTTCGACTTGGTAAGGAATCTTGTTCTTCTCTGCAGCACGGATGATATGCTCGAAAATGATTGGGTTGATGTTAGGGCCACGGCAGACGATGGGACCTCCCCCTTGTTTGAAGCTTCCATACTTACGTGGGTCGCAGTCCGGCGAGTCGGTGGCGTGCCCGACATCGACGGCAATAGCGAAGTCTGGATTCTCTGAGAATGCGGCAGTCATGGCACCTCGTGTGCCAATTTCTTCTTGTGTGGTCGCCGCTGCAGTGACGCGCGCAGCGAGCTTGCCCTTGGTCAGGCGGCGAATAGCTTCCATTACAGCGTAGGCACCTGCCTTATCATCAAATGCGCGGGCAACACCGACACTACCTCGAATCAATTCAAAGCTTTGGTCGTAAACTGCAGTATCGCCAATGCCGACGAGAGCTTCGGCCTCCTCCTTGTTCTTCACGCCCAGATCGATCCATATTTCGTGGGTCTCGGGTACCTTCTTGCGGTCCTGCGCGCTCATCAGATGAATAGCGCGTTTACCTGTGACCGCCTTGACGATACCATTCTTTGTGAGAATCGAAACACGTCGACCAGAGATCATCGTCTTGTCATGACCGCCGAGGGTATCAAAATAAACGAAGCCTTGATCGTTTATATAAGTGATAATTAGGCCAAGCTCATCAATGTGGCCTGCAAATAGAAGACTCGGATCACCCTCTGGATTCACTGTCGCAAATCGGTTCCCCATGGTGTCTCGGCGATAGGCATCGACTTCGTTTTCGACGTATTGATCGACGACTGCTTGCGCTTCATATTCTGCACCTGTTGGCGAGCGTGCGTTGAGGAGATCGACGAGAAAATCCGGTGCTGGGTAGGCTTTGGTCTTCTTTGGGCTGACTTTCTTAACAGATTTCTTTTTAGGCATAGATCATAGTCTTACGATTGGTTTCAAGATAGCAAAGTCATTTGAGGATAAAAATGCCTTTCAAGCGGAGTGACGCCCTACTGACAACTAGTGTCAGTCTTTCGCTGGTGCGACAAAAACACCCATCATTGGCGCCATACTATGACGTGATTTAACAAAAAAGCGGCCACCTCAAAGAAGTGACCGCTTGTATAAAAACGCTATGCCTTTTGACTAAAGCGCTTCGCCGTCGGTCTCTTCAGTGCGAATACGAATAGCAGTTTCGACAGGAAGGACGAAGACTTTGCCATCGCCGATCTTGCCGGTCTTGGCCGCCTTGACAATAGCCGCGACGGCCTGTTCGACCGTGTCGTCATCGACTACAGTTTCAATCATCGTCTTGGGTAAAAAATCGACCGTATATTCACTGCCTCGGTAGATTTCAGTATGGCCTTTTTGGCGGCCGAAACCCTTGACTTCTGTCACGGTAAGTCCAGCGACGCCGACTTCAGCCAAAGCATCTTTGACGTCGTCGAGTTTGAAGGGTTTTACGATAGCTTTAATAAGTTTCATAATTGTATTTATAGTGTAAATTAATATAGGATTATTCGAATTGGTATGCGGTCTCACCATGTTCGGCTTGGTCGAGGCCAGTATTTTCGACCTCTTGTGTGACACGTAAGCCCGTGGTGAATTTGCAAATCATCACAATAATGAAAGTAGCGATAACAGACCAGAGTATAACTGCGCCTACTGCCGTCACCTGAATGCCGAGCTGTTGGACCATACCATTGTCACCTAATCCAATACCGCCAAATGCTGCGGTACCGAAAACGGCCACGAGGATCGTGCCCATAATGCCGCCTACACCGTGGACAGCGAAGACGTCGAGCGAGTCATCAATCTTGAGCTTATTCTTAACGATGCCACAAGCAAAGTAGCAGACGACACCCGCAAGGAAACCTAGGCACACGGCGCCCAGTGGACCGACATGACCCGAGGCTGGTGTGATAGTTGCGAGACCTGCGACCATACCTGTAACTATGCCTACGAGACCAGGTTTACCGTTGATCCTCCATTCTAGGCACATCCAAGTCAAACTAGCGACTGCAGCTGAGATGTGCGTGACGAGCATAGTCATTCCCGCATTGCCGTTGGCGGCAAGTTGGCTACCTGCATTGAAACCAAACCAGCCAACCCAAAGCATGGAAGCGCCGATCATAACCATCGCTGGGTGGTGAGGAACGTGCAGCTTCTTTGGGAATCCCTCTCGTGGCCCTAGCATTTTGGCTAGCAAGAGTGCGGAAATACCCGCAGTAGCGTGGACTACGATACCACCTGCGAGGTCGATCGCTCCGCTTTTAAAGATCCAACCACCGCCCCAAACCCAGTAGGTCACCGGCGCGTAGACGAGAACAAGCCAAAGTGTGGTAAATAGTAAAATTGCGCTGAATTTCATCCGTTCAACGAAAGGCACCCACAATCAAACCTGGCGTAATGATGGCAAAGGTCATTTGAAACATGATGAAGATTGTTTCAGGGAAATCGCCCGTCATGCTATCAATGTTAATGCCCTTTAGGCCAATATGCTCGAAACCACCGAGCCAGCCGGTTGTTCCAGGCGCAAAAGCCATCGTATAAAGGATCGCGATCCAGAGCACTGAAGCTAAGCAAGCGATGGCGAAGCAGTGCATGAGTACTGATAGAACGTTCCGCGAGCGAACGAGTCCGCCATAGAAAAGTGCGAGGCCAGGGAGCGTCATGAAGAGCACCAACACGGTGGCCGTGAGCATCCAAGCGGTGTTACCCGAATCCAGTGCTGTCGTAGCTTCGACGGCCGTTTCGAGAGCAACTGTCGCCACTTCGGCTTGAGATGCATCTTGTGCAATGAGCATCCTGGTAGGCACATGGCCGCCAAGAAAGCACACAAATAGAGTGATTTCCTTATCATGATGAGTGTAGTTGTAATAAAAACAGGTTTGGACCTGAGGTGATATGCAATAAAGCCAACGCTAACTGAGTCGACAAGACATTTTCTGGGAAAGGCTTGTGGTCGATAGCCTAGGTAGTTAAAATAAATCAAGTTCGCATTAGGTTTTCTAATATATAGATTCCTGAAACTTATTCGACGGCTGAACGTTTAATACATAAGGTACTTCAAGACTAATTTAATATCAATAATGACGCACTCAATAAGACTCCTCTTCATCCTGCCTATTCTTGCTCTAAAGTTGTTAGCGGATCCGATTCTAAGTTCGTGGTTTACTGAATATTCTGGCCAATACGCACGTATCTACAAAACAGCTGAGGATGAATCGGCACTGAACCCTGTCACTACCTGGAGCCACCCAAATAATGGCTCTGGCCAAGCGCTACCTACTTACGCAGGCGTGCACGAGATCGCCTACACTGACACAAATGTTTACATCCGCACTTCCGGACTGGGCTTTCACATCATGGGGCCGTGGTATCGTAATGAGGCAAGAACCAACCTCTTTGTCAATTATCCCGCGAATCATCTGGCCATCTTATCGCTTCCGCTCGACCCGGTGAGCCTCCCATATAAAACCAACGGACTGGCTCCATCGGATATTTCGTCGATGGTATCGCGCATGTTTGATAGCCGCGATGCGTTTTCCTACAGTAATTCAAATGAAGGCGACGCCAGGCCTAAGGGTAACTTTACGGGTGATGGCATTTGGAATCGCGATGCCTATTAACGAATCCGTCACCTTCGACCCGCTAATGCGCACCAAGCCGGTATAAATCATCACTACCATGCCAACCCGCCTGCCCTTAGGCACTTAATCGGCGGTAGCGTTGACTACAACGCTTCAACGAATACTTACACGGAAAACTTCAACGGACAGCACTCCCCGATCATCGGCTGGGTTCGCGACGGCTATCCAATCTACGGCCCATACGGCTACGATGACCCAGACGACGCCACAAGCACCGTCCGACGTATGATCTCAGGTTACACCACCCGCGACGGATCCAATGGTACGACAAACCTTAACAATACACAGGTCGCACTTCCCTGCCGAATTGGGCAGCGGTCGTTAAAGGAATCAATGCCTCACTTACTGCGACACAGATATGGCCCCGCCGTTAGTACAGCGTATCCGCTTGGACACTATATTGAGGACTACGATTACCTCGGCCACCACGGGTTGACACTAGGCACTGATTTTGACCTTGATGAGCATAATGGTCGTTCCTGCAAGACTCCCGAATATCCCGATGGCACCTATGCCTATTTTGTATCTATTGATGCCCTCGGAACCCCGACCTACCCCTACAATATCGGTCGCACTTTCTACGGAAGCCCGACAGGTGCAGGAAGTAAACAACCTACCCGCTAACGCCGAGATCTACTTCGAAGGTGGTCCAGAAGCCAGGCCATCGATAGACAAGCTTGAAGTCGAAGCCACCGCTGGCGACGTCACGCTGACTTGGAGCGGACCCGAAGGCGGCACCTATCTAATCGAGCGCAGTGCTGACCTCGAGCAATGGAAGATTCTCGACGACACGGCAGTCAACGAACTGGGCTCACTCGGATCGACCCCCGATTCGGCCCGTGCGCTCGATGAAGTAAAACAATTCTACCGCGCAAGCCTCACCACAATCGAAGCCTTCGACGATGAGGGATTCGATTACGATTCTATCGCTTTTCCTGAGTTTACTGCCATCTTCTCAGCGCTCCCTCCATTTGAAGAAATCAATAGCGTTTCAGTCAATGGCGTCACCGCTACCATCATTGAATACGATGCGGTAACAGGCAGCCTAAGTCTCGACTTTGATGAGGACACGCTGACTCCAGGTGCAACTTATACTGCGCAAGTGAACTACACGCCGACTGCGGGGTCACCGAGTACCATCACATCAAGCAATAATCATACGGTCGCAGCCTTGCACAATATTCTACTCTTGATTGTCGATGACTGGGCGATCGACTCCAGCCCTGTCGATAACAATACCACTTTAAACCCCGGCACAAGCTATGCGCCTATGCCTAATCTAGAAACGCTGGCAGCCCGCGGCTTACGTTTCACTAATGCCTATGCCCAACCGGTCTGTTCTCCGACTCGCGCCACTATTTTGACTGGGCGATACGCCTTCCGCCATACAGTTGGTTGGCCCACAGGTGCGACCTTACCTGCGATCGAGCTTACGCTACCAGAAATCTTCACCGCTGAAAGCTCTTCCTACGATCTAGCTACCTTTGGTAAGTGGCACCTAGGTGGCGGTTCAACTGGCCCACTAGACCTCGGCGGATGGACTGAATTTGCAGGGATTTTAGGCGGTGGTGTCAGTAACTACACCGACTGGAGTAAAACCGTAAATGGGGTCACCACAAACAATGTGACGACCTATACAACCACCGACCAAGTCGATGATGCAGTCAGTTTTATCAGTGGCCAGACAACAGACCCATGGTTTGTCTGGATTGGTTTTAACGCACCTCATACCCCTTTTCATAATCCTCCAACTGTCGTTCCAGCACTCGAAGATTATCCTGACTACACGACGACAGACGGTGAAGTCACTGGAGCAAATCGTCGCTTTGCTTATGAAGCCGCCCTGCAAGCACTCGACACCGAAATCGGCCGCTTACTCACCTCGGTAGATCTAAACACTACCAATATTATTATTATCGGCGATAATGGCACACCAGGTGCCGTTGCCCAAGAACCTTTCGACAGTTCCCACGCAAAAGGTACACTTTACGATGGCGGCATCCACGTGCCACTTATCATGGCAGGTCCAGATATCCCGCTCACCGGCACCAGTCATAAACTCGTCCATTGCGTCGACCTATTTGCAACAATTCTCGATCTCGCAGGCATAGATATCGGTACGGCAACTAGCTCAGTCGATACGATCGATTCGCAAAGTATCGTACCTATTTTAAATGGCCAGGATGGTGCCACGAGATACATTGTATCAGAGGCATTTGGTGGCAATGTAGATGGGCGTACGATCATTTCGTCTGATTATCCCGATTATAAACTCATTATTTTTGGCGATCCGACCACCGCGAGCGACGTCTCCACCTATGAAATATATAACCTGTCTCAGGACGAGAATGAGCAAACACCATTAGGTGTGCCAACCCTCGGCGACGCTCATTACAATGCTTATCAAGCGTTGCTCGCAAAAGATTTGGAGCTAAGTCCCACGGTTGAGGCTGGCGACACTATTTATCTTCATCTTGTAGAAACCTCAGGAGGATCCAGCGCGCCACAAAACCCAAATTTAGCGCCCACCTCTATAGATATCGATGGCGTAAGTGCCACCTACCTTGGTCGTGTTGATACAACGGATGCCTCTAATCGGTATTGGGTTAAATGCACGCTTCCGGATACGAGCCAGCGCTCCATACAGCACTGCAACTGTAACCTTTACAAATGTTCCAAATGGACCTGCTACCCGAGTTTTGGCCGTCACGGAGATCATCATTGCACCTTAATGGCATCGAACACGGCTACCCGACTCTCACTGTAATGTCGACACCCCTTCATAAGGCTAGCAGTTTAATTGTATCCATAGTTGCGCTGCTCTTTGCAGCAAATACGCGCGCAGATAGCCTCGGGATATCCTTCCAGCACACTCTTACAGGCAAGCCGCTCATCCTCGACTCTCTACGCTACGAAACCTCGGCCAATGAGACCTTTTCTATTTCCCGCCTTAGCTATTTACTCAGCGAGTTCGAGCTACAGGAGCATAGCAGGTAACTGGCAAGCAGTGCCAAACTCGATCCAATGGATCGACGCGAGGAAGCACCGCACTCAAATTCTGCTGGATTCAATCCCTGAAGGAGATTTTAAGGCGATACGCTTTAGTATCGGATTGAGCGAAGCAGTTAACCATAGCGACCCGAATCTTTACGCCGCCAAGCATCCGCTCAACCCGAGCTTCAACAATCTTCATTGGAACTGGCAGACGGGCTACATCTTCCTCGCACTCGAAGGTACTTACCGCCAGTCCAACGGCCAACTTTCCGGCTACGTCTACCATTTCGCGAATGATCCGCAGCGCACCACGATCACCCTCACGCTTCCGAAAAATATAAGCGGAAATGCCTCACTCGACATCGATTTTGATATCGCCGCCTTGCTCAATGTCCCATCGCCCATCTCCTTTTCAAAAGACGGAGCTTCAACGCACTCACGCGAGGGCGATCCGATTCCTCAAGCACTAAAAAGAAATCTCCCTGGGGCCTTTCAAATTAAGCGTATTCGCGCCGCAGCTCCAATACGAGCTGACACAAGACCTCTGCCCATTGATCTACCGGATACGCCGACTCCCTACCCCTTCAAACTGGGTAATCGCCTCCCCATTCCATCCCTACCGCTCGACAATCCGCTCATCGCTGAACGTATCGAACTGGGTCGGCGACTCTTTCACGACCCACAACTCTCAATTGATGACACCATTGCCTGCGCCTCCTGCCACCAGGAAGATCACGCATTCTCAGACCCAGCTCGAATCAGTGCGGGTGTGAACGGCCAGTTCAGCCGTCGCCACTCCATGCCGTTATTTAACCTGGCATGGAAAGACAGCTTCTTCTGGGATGGCCGCGCGCACTCTCTGCGCGAGCAAGTCCTAATTCCGATCGAAGATCCCAGAGAGATGGGCGAGTCTATAGACCATGTCATCGAAAAACTCAGTGCGGACGCTGACTACCCCACGCTCTTTAGCAATGCCTTCGGCTCTGCTTCGATCACTCCGCTGACTATCGGCTTAGCACTTGAAAACTTCCTTCTCAGTCTAACATCCTACAATTCAAAGTTCGATCAGGCAATGAGCGGCAAAGCTCAACTTAGCCCTAGCGAACAACGCGGCTTTGAGCTCTTCATGACTGAATTCGAACCACGCTCCCGTCAATACGGCGCAGATTGCTTCCACTGCCACGGTGGCGCGCTTTTTCACGGACAACCGCTTTCACGATAATGGCCTTGCCCAAATCGCAGCCGACCGAGGTCTAGCTGAAGTCACTCGAAATCCCCTGGATGCAAACAAGTTCTCCACGCCCTCATTGCGAAATATAGCTCTAACGGCGCCTTACATGCATGACGGTCGCTTTCAAACTCTTGAGGAAGTAGTCGAGCATTACAGCAGCGCAATCACATCACGAGCAACCCTCGACCCGAATTTAGCAAAGCATCCAACTGCAGGATTACAACTCTCAGCACAGGACAAGACTGCATTGGTCGACTTTTTAAAAACACTAAGCGACCCACAATATATACAGAACTAAGATCAAGTTCTTCAAACGACTCAGATAGGCATTCAAAGCACGACTTGACGTTCAATCGCTTAAGTGGATGAAAAGGCTTGAAGCCAGAGATTTGCGGGACAAATTATTCCGCTTTTGCTTATTTACGCAGGCTTATATATGAAAACACTCAAATTTGCAGTTCTCCCCGGCGATGGTATCGGCCCTGAAGTCATGGAGGTCGCCCTCGACGTCCTTAAAAATACAGGCGAAAAGTTCGGCTTTGAGCTCGATTACGTTCATGCTGATATTGGCGGCATCGCCATCGATAATCACGGCGTTGCTTTTCCAGATTCGACCAAGACCGTCTGTGAAAACTCGGAGGCCATCCTCTTCGGATCTGTCGGCGGTCCTAAGTGGGAGTCCCTGCCGCCTAAAGAGCAACCCGAGCGCGCGGCCCTCCTTCCCATTCGGAAGGCCTTTGCCCTCTACGCCAACGTCCGCCCTGGCCTTCTTTATTCGCAACTAACTGAAGCCTCGCCATTGAAGGACAACCGCATCCCCAATGGAATTGATATCGTCTGTATCCGCGAACTGACCGGGGGCATCTACTTCGGGCAGCCCAAGTCGACTACGACTCTTGAGAATGGTGAAGAGCAAGCCATCGACACAATGGTCTACAAGACCAGTGAGATCGAGCGTATCGCCCAAGTTGCCATCGACACGGCCAAAGCGCGCGGCGGTAGCGTCTGCTCTGTCGACAAGGCCAATGTGCTCGAAACCTCTGTCCTCTGGCGTAAGGTCGTCACCGAATATTTTGCCAATCACGCCCCAGAAATTAAGCTGAGCCACATGTATGTGGACAATGCTGCGATGCAACTCGCGCGCGACCCCAACCAGTTCGACGTATTGTTCACCGAAAACATGTTCGGCGACATCCTTTCCGATGAGATGGGTGTAATTTGCGGCTCCTTAGGTATGTTAGCCTCCGCCAGCCTAGGTGCTGAGAAAAATAGCCTCGGATTCCCCTTTGGACTCTACGAGCCATCCGGTGGCACTGCACCTGACATTGCCGGTCAAGGTATCGCCAACCCTTGCGCACAAATTCTCTCTGGCGCGATGATGCTTCGCTATAGCTTTGGCGAAAACGAAGCTGCCGACGCCATCGAAGCCGCAGTCGAGAAAGCTGTCACCGGCGGCGTTCGTACCGGTGATATCGCCTTTGGTCTCGACTCTGTTGGCACGAAGGAAATGGGTGCTGCCGTTCTTGCAAATTTATAAGCCTCAGTTCTTTTGCTCACGTATGATCGCTCATCAAATACACCTGTCAGTTTCGTGGTTTATTGGTGAAATTCATGGGCTTGATTTAAGTATTTATTCACTTACATGACCTCCGCCGAAATCCGTCAGTCCTTCCTCGACTTCTTTAAGTCTAAGCAACACACAGGCGTGCCCTCTGCATCGCTGATGCCCCAGTCCCCAGGCTTGCTGTTTACCAATGCAGGGATGAATCAATTTGTTCCCTATTTTCTTGGTACGGAGAGGGCGCCCTACTCACCACCACGTGCAGCGGATACCCAAAAGTGTATACGTGCGGGCGGTAAGCATAACGACCTAGAGGACGTGGGTTATGACACCTATCACCATACCTTCTTTGAGATGCTGGGCAACTGGTCCTTCGGCGACTACTTTAAAAAGGAAGCGATCGAATGGGGATGGGAACTGATCGTCGACGTTTGGGGTGTACCTGCAGGGCGCCTCTACGCAACTGTCTACTCGCCGTCCGAGGGCGACCCCTCCAGCTTCGACCAAGATGCCTATGACTTCTGGGCAGCACTCTTTATCAAAAAAGGACTCGATCCGAAGAAGCACATCATTAACGGCAATGTGAAAGATAACTTCTGGATGATGGGGGAAACTGGCCCCTGTGGCCCCTGTTCAGAACTCCACGTCGATTTGACTCCAAATGGTGACAGCGAGGGGAAGCTTGTTAACATGGATTCCGACCTATGTATTGAAATATGGAATCTAGTCTTCATCCAATATAATGCCGAAGCTGATGGAAGCTTCCGCGATCTTCCCGCGAAGCATGTCGATACGGGTATGGGCTTCGAGCGCGCTTGCTCGCTCATCCAAAACACGAAGGGTTTCACAGATTTTTCTAAAAAGCCTACCAACTACGCGACCGATGTCTTTCAACCCATCTTCCGCACGATAGAGAAACTAAGTGGTAAAACTTACGTCGATATTTATCCCGATTCGGTCGAAAGCGATAAGTCCAAGCTGTCTCCCGAAATGAAAGAAGCCATCGCCTTTCGAGTGATTGCAGATCATATCCGTACGCTCGCCTTTTCACTGGCCGATGGTATCTTACTTGGAAACACGGGGCGCAACTATGTTCTTCGCCGTATTCTCCGTCGCGCGGTGCGTTATGGTCGTACCCTCGGCTTTTCTAGCGGGCAAACTTTTCTACCTGAACTCGTCGATACACTCGTTGATGAGATGTCGGGCGTCTTTCCAGAATTAAAAAATCGCGCCAAAGCTATCAAAGATAACCTTCAGCGCGAGGAATCCAGCTTCAACGAAACCCTCGATCGCGGGCTTGCTATGTTTGAGCAAGAGGTCGAGGGCCAAACAGGTAAACTTAGCGGCGAATTCGCCTTCAAGCTCTACGACACCTTCGGTTTTCCTAGCGACCTCACGCAATTACTCTGTGCAGAACGCGGGCTCAAGGTCGACATGGCTACATTCGAGACTTTGATGGAGCAGCAGCGCGAATTAGGTCGCAAAGCGCGCACGCAGCAACTCGTCCGGGCAGCTGATATCGCGAGCGAAGTCAGCACCATCTTCACGGGTTTCGATGCGGACGAAATCACCGCGACCGTCTTAGAGATTCATCTGCAAGAGGATTCATTACTCGTCATCACCGACCGCACACCCTTTTACGTAGAAATGGGCGGTCAGTTAGGTGACCAAGGCACGCTTGCAGTAAAAGGAATCAATTATACCGTATCCGCTGTTCAGCAACTGGCCTCTGCACGCGCCCATAGCCTGCCTGCCGATGCTCAGATCACTGTCGGTGACGAAGTCACCCTGAGCATTGACCCGACGCGCCGACGCCCGATCGAAGCTCACCACAGCGCGACTCACCTACTCCACTGGGCACTGCATGAAGTCGTCTCGACCGAGGCGGCGCAACAAGGTTCCATGGTCAGCCGTAATCGCCTGCGTTTCGACTTCAATTCGGGTGCGCTTAGCCCCGAGCAAATCGATGCACTTGAAAAGAAGGTTAATGATTCCATTGAAGCAGGCGAAGCGGTAAGCTGGCACGAGGTGCCCCACGCCAGTATCAAAGAGCGAAAGGATATCCAACAATTCTTCGGTGATAAATATGGCGACGAGGTTCGCGTCGTTCAGATCGGTGGACAGCAAGGCAAACTTGACGGCTACTCGATGGAACTCTGCGGCGGCACCCACGTGCGTAATACCAAAGAGATTGGTTTATTTAAAATTAAATCCGAGGGGGCGATCGCTTCAGGCGTCCGCCGAATTGAGGCAGTTTGTGGGGTGGCAGCCTATGACTGGATTCGTAGCGTTATTGAGAAATCAACTGAAGAGGAAAAAGAGCTACGCTTACTTTTGGATGCGACAAATCAAGCGCTCATATCACTGGGAGCCGACCCGATCAAGTTCCCGCAGTTTCCTCACATTATGGCTGGTATGTTGGACGAAGCTAGCTTTGAGCAAAAAAATGCCGTTTTCAAAGATGTGCTTGCCCACACTAAAGGACTCAAAGCTGCCACAGTTGAATCAGACAAAGCATTGAAAAAAGCACAAGCCGCTGGAGCTGCTAAAGTCGCCAGTGAACTGCTGAGCGAACTTGATCTTGATGCGAATCTTGTGATCGTCCAGGAAGGCTCTGCCGCTCTACTACAGGAGTTGCTCGCCGGACTGAAGTCGCGCCAGTTCACTCGGGCTGCTTTTTGTATCATCGATGATGGTGGCAAGCTTCACCTTGGCGCACTCGTGGGCGCAGATTCCGACCAGAATGCTGGTAAATTGATTCAAAGCCTCGCGCCTATCGCTGGAGGCAAAGGTGGCGGCAAGCCCGACTTGGCACGAGGCGCCGCTCCACAACGTGGAAAGCTTAGCGAGTTGGAGGCATCTGCAAGGAAGCTTCTCCTCTAGCATTAAATGGAGGGTTCGCTCTACGTTAACTTTTAACGGCAGACATACCAGGCGTGTTGATCTTTTTTGCTATGCCTTCCTACAAGTAAGGAATGAAAAGCTGTGTTTGCATTATTTGAAAGTGCTGACTTTGTATAATATATGAGAATATTACACATCTTTGCCTATGCCTTTACCACTCTGTTCATCGCCTCTTCATTAAGTGCGCATTGCCAAGTACCTTGTGGCATTTTTAGCGACGAGCTTAAGTTTAGCGAACTAGAGGAGCATGTGGTCACAATTGAAAAATCAGCGCGACTCATTAGCGAGTTGTCAGCTAAGGAAGATCTGACTGCCAACGATTACCAGCAACTGGTTCGCTGGACGACAAATAAGGAGACACACGCACAGAAAATCATCGATGAAAGCGCTAATTACTTCCTCGCTCAGCGCATCAAGACAGATGCCGACCATTACGCTGAAAAAATTGAGATGCTGCACCATATCATAGTCGGTGCGATGAAAACAAAACAAAGCGCAGGGAAGGATGCCACGGCCAAGCTCGTCGAAAGTATCGCGGTATTTAAGTTACTGTATCTAGATCATCCTCACGCCAATTGATTTCCTGCAGGGCTCAACCCGTGATCACCCTGCGCTACAATAAAGTCTTTAACTCCGAGTAAAGCTTTGCCAACTCAGGCATATCAGCGCCTAGCGCTCGGCCACGGCGCAGCGGCTCCCCCCAGATAGATTCGATTTCTACGGGCTTTCCTGCTAAGTAATCAATCAATGATGAGGGTTTGTAGGCCCCCATTTTTTTGGTGACCGCGAACTGACCTTCGATGAATTCATCAGAAATTGAGTGGCCGGATAGCGAAGCTACAGTGCGAACTTCCTCCATCAGTGCTTGGGCGCGGACAACTAGGTCGGATTGAGCAAGGATTTTGTCTGTCGCGATACCACCAGCGGCAATCGACAAACCATTAAATGGGATATTCCAACAGAGCTTTCTCCAAAGGGCTGAATCGAGTTTCTCCGCGTGCGAAGTCAGCACGCCAGCGTGATTAAATATTTCGACTACGGTTTTGGCTACCCCTGACCAGCGGTCGCCTAGTGAACCGATTTCGACGCGCCCCGGATGATAATTCTCAACTAAACCTGGTTTTGTACGGTTGACGCATACAAAACAGAGACCTGTTAGAATCGGATTTTCTGGAAAATGCTCAGCAAAAAATTCCGCGTTGCCCAAACCATTTTGTAGGCACAATAGTACGGTGTGTCTGGGCTCAACGATTGATTTGAGCGACTCGATTAACTCTAGGTTGACGGTTGATTTGGCAGCAATGATGACACAGTCAGTCGCCCCTATTTGATTTGCATCACGCCTCACGCATTCGATTGGCGCTGTAAACCTTTCTTTCAACTCACTGGTTTCGGGGTTGATCATCTCGACGCGAATACCATTCGCCTCGAGTTCCGTCGCATCACTGCGAGCAAGCACACATAGTTTGCGCCCAGAATACGCGATACGACCACTGTAATAGAGACCGACTGCACCAGGCCCAACTAAAGTCCACTTGGCGAGATCTGATGTTTTCATCTTATAGATAAATAATTGTAAGCATCTCCCATGAGCCCATAGGCGAAAATACTAGAACTATGCTCGAGTTCTTAGGCTAATATTTACGAGTCATTGTATTGACCGCGTCGTCAAGTTTATCTACGTAATCGAGTACGCAATGCAGTCCCCGACTTTCTTTGCGCTGTAGAGCACAGTCGATGACAAGTGCCGCGACTGAGATCATGTTTCGTAATTCGAGTAGGCTCTCATCTACTTTAAAATTCCAGTAATACTCATTAATTTCACGATCCAATGTTTGGATACGATTACGGGCACGCTCCAAGCGCTTCGTAGTACGCACGATGCCGACATAGTCCCACATTGTGCGTTTCACCTCATCCCAATTGTGCAGTAAGACGATTCGTTCGTCAGAGTCGCGAACGTCTCCATCTTTCCACGAAGGTAAGTCGGACTCTTCGCTTACATTTTGCTCGAGATACTTGCCTACAGCGCTTGCTCCGCGGTTTGCCATGACCACGGCTTCTAAGAGTGAATTACTTGCAAGTCGGTTGGCTCCATGTAAGCCAGTACAAGCGACCTCACCACAGGCATAGAGGCCAGACAAAGAAGTCTCACTGTTAAGATTTGTTTTGACGCCTCCACACAGATAGTGAGCCGCTGGCACAACGGGGATCATATCTTTTTCAAGGGCGATACCGCGCGACTCGCAGTAGGCGTAAATATTCGGAAAGCGATCTAGGAGCTCTTTGTGGCCTATGTCTCGGGTATCAAGCCATACGTGCCGAGCGCCTGTCTCTTTCATCTCACAGTCGATGGCACGCGCAACTATATCGCGTGGAGCGAGGTCTTTACGCTCGTCGTATTTATACATGAATGCCTCGCCATTAAGATTGCGCAAGATAGCACCCTCCCCTCGGACCGCTTCAGATATGAGAAACCGATCCGAGGAATCCTTAGAATAGAAGGCAGTCGGATGGAATTGAATAAACTCCATGTTTTGCACTTCGACCCCTGCACGATAGGCCATCGCGATTCCGTCGCCAGTCGCAATGAAAGGGTTAGTTGTGTATTGATAAATTTGCCCGATACCTCCAGTAGCCATGAGCACAGCACCTGCTCGGAAAGTTTCAACCACACCGCGTTGGGTATCGAGCGCGTAGAGTCCCAATACACGGTTTGTGTCGGGTATAGCTTGTCCTTTCTTTCCTATTTTCTGCGAGGTGATTAGCTCAACTGCAAAATAATGTTCGAGGGTATCAACATTCTCTGAGATTTCGATAGCGTTCACGAGCGCCTGTTCAATCGCTTTTCCAGTCATATCTCTTACATGAAGAATGCGGCGTTTCGAATGCCCGCCTTCTTTGCCCAGAGAAACACGCCCATCGCCGAGTTGCGAAAAGTCGACGCCGCGTTTAATCAACTCATCGATACTGACGGAGCCGTCTTTGAGGATTTCGCGCACTGCTCCCTCGTCGCAAAGGCCGTCTCCTGCATCTAATGTGTCGGCCACGTGCATCTCGACATCGTCAGTCTGCGAGGTGACGGCTGCGATGCCGCCTTGCGCATAGTTTGTATTCGATTCAGCAGAGTTTTTCTTTGTGATGATGGCGACGCGATACCCAGCCTCAGATACCTTGAGTGCGAAGCTCAGACCAGCAATCCCGCTGCCGACAACGATGACATCGTAAAATTTCGGCATATGCTTAGAGTTCGATATTGTCGATTAATCGGGTCTGGTCTACCCATGCGGCAACACAGAGCTGCTGCGTGCCTGGTAAAATCTCTCGTGCAGGTTCCATCGTGTTACGATCCACGACTTGCACGTAGATCACACGGATGCGGCGTGAGTGCGATAGGTGGTGTATGACTTCCGCTACAATACGATCTACGCTCTTAGTCCCGGAATTGACCATATCTCTCGCGACTTGAAGAGACTTAGAAATATTGAGTGCTTCCTTTCTCTGCTTATCGGACAGGTAAGCATTACGTGAGCTTGTAGCCATACCGTCAGTATCGCGCTGGGTTGGGCCGATTACGATCTCAGCGGGTATGTTCAGGTCGAGCACCATTTTACGAATCACGGCACATTGCTGAGCATCCTTCTGTCCAAAGACGGCGATGTCAGGGCGAGTGATATTAAAAAGTTTCAGGCAAACTGTGGTCACCCCCCGTAAATGGTGTGGGCGAGAGACTCCGCACAGACCAGAGCTAATTTGCTCCTCCTCAACGAAAGTAGAATAGCCCTCTGGATACATTTCTAGTATTGAAGGATTGAAGACAATATCAGCACCGCGTTCTCGGCATTTCTCGGAATCCTCCTTTAATGTACGCGGGTATTTATCAAAATCTTCGTTGGGACCGAACTGGGTGGGGTTGACAAAGATCGAAACGATGACCTTATCAGTCTTTTCCTTGGCAATATCAATTAACGACAGATGCCCTTCGTGCAGAGATCCCATTGTTGGCACGAGCCCGATCAGGCGTCCACTCGAGCGTAAGCCGATGGAGTGGGATTGCATTTCATTGACCGATTGGATTGTCTGCATAGCCATAATCTTGCACAGATTACCTAGCTTATCCAGATATTCACAATAAAAAATAGAACATAACAAACATAACGACGACACGACAGACATGAGCGATCCTTACATCCAAGAACTCTTTGCTGAACGCATTGGTGGCAATCAATACGGCAAATCGACTGCCATTTATAAGTTTGAGAAGATCAAGCGCGCGAAAAAGGCGGCTAAGGAAGCCAAGCCTGACGTTGACCTGATCGACATGGGCGTGGGCGAACCGGACGAAATGGCTTTTCCCGTTGTGATCCAAGCACTGCAGGAAGAAGCTGCCAAACCAGAGAACCGTGGCTACGCAGATAACGGCGGCGAGGATTTTAAAGAAGCTGCGGCTAAATACATGGGAGAAGTCTTCGGTGTATCCGACATCGATTCATCGACCGAAGTCGTTCACTCGATAGGTTCAAAGACTGCCCTCTCAATGATACCCGCATGCTTCATCAACCCCGGCGACTACGTGCTAATGACGGTGCCTGGCTATCCTGTACTCGGAACGCATGCTCAATACCTAGGTGGCCATGTGCACAACATGAAGCTCGAAGAGGCTAACGACTTCCTTCCCGATTTCGATGCCATCCCCGCGGACGTATTGGTGAAGGCTAAAATCCTAGTGCTCAATTATCCGAACAACCCGACCGGAGCCTCCGCGACACTCGATTTTTTTGCTAAAGCGGTAGCCTTTGCCAAAGCTAATAATCTGATTATACTTCAAGATGCGGCTTACGCCTCGCTCATTTTCGAAGGCAAGCCTGTCTCCATATTCCAGGTGCCGGGCGCGAAGGATGTCGCAGTCGAACTGCACTCTCTATCCAAAAGCTACAATATGACGGGCTGGCGCATTGGGTTCGTGGTGGGTAATTCGCTCATCGTGCAGGCTTACGCTGACATGAAGGACAACTCCGACTCTGGGCAGTTTCTCGCCATCCAAAAGGCAGGCGCAGTTGCACTAGCCAATCCGCAAATTACCGATGAGATAGCAGATAAATATTCTCGTCGCATGGATCTACTCACAACTGCGCTAAACCATAACGGCTTTAGCGCGAAAAAGCCTAAGGGGAGCTTCTTTCTCTATGTGACAGCCCCAAAGTCAGCCACCGTTGATGGCGTGAGCACTGAATTTGATTCAGGCGAAGCATTCAGCCAGTGGCTAATCACTAACGAACTTATCAGCACTGTCCCATGGGATGACTGCGGCAACTTCGTCCGATTCTCAGTAACCTTCGCCGCCAAGGGCGTAGCAAAGGAAAAGGAGATCGTTGATGACATTGCGCAGCGCCTAGCTAAATACCAATTTATATTTTAGCGATATCACGAGGTAGCTTTTCCCAAAGTTGTTGTTTGGGTTGTGACCACGGAATTAGATCTATTACCTGAGCTGGAATCTGGTGTCACTTGGCTTTGAAACCTAATATACTAACGGGATGTTCTTACTGAATCTCCCAACGGTAGTGCAGGTTCGACAGCTTTTCATAGCCATCTTTAGTGACACGAACAACGTCCTCGATCCGGCATGCACCAATCTCGGGATAATAGAGACCCGGCTCGATTGTGATGACCTGACCTACTTTGAGTGTGGGAGCGCCTTTGGAAACACTTGGCGCTTCATGCACTTCTAGACCTAGACCGTGGCCAGTTGAGTGGACGAAGCCAACAAAGCCCTCATTGCGACGCTCCGAGACAAAGCCTAGGTTCTCAAAGGCAGACTCAGCGGCCGCATGAACGGCACCGCCTTTGACGCCTGCCCTTACCATTTCCATCGCAGCACGCTGTGAGACTTGAACGGCCTTAACTAGAGCGCGCTGAGCTGGCGTGGCTCGACCCTTCAGGAAGGTACGAGTCATGTCGCCGTGATAGCCCGTCTTTTGAATGCGCGGAAAAACATCGACTATGATCAACTCATTTGGACGGAGCAAACCTCGCCCAGCTTCATGGGGGTCGCAGGCCTGACGACCTCCAGCAGCGATCGTGTGGCTAGCGGTCGCGCCCCTTTTTAGACATGCTTGATCTATAATGTTGCGTAGTCTGTCGGAGGAGAGTGCCTCCCCTTCGTAGATAATTCTATCTCCCTCGATCGTCGCGGCACGCAGCACCGCCTCGGCAGCACGAATACCTGCAGCGGAGGCTGCATTCCCTTGCTTAATCATCCGTGCTTCAGTATCCGTCTTTTTCGAACGTTCTGGGAAAAATGCGCCTTCGACGATGTGTATATGGCAACCTGCTTCGAGCAGCTTTGCATAATAAGCAGCAGGGAAGTTTGCAGGTACTTCGACTTTTTTAGCTCCAAAGTGTTGCACGAAATAGACCATTAACTCTCCCGCACCAACCTCGCTGACAGAAATTTGTAGGTTCTCGGCTGTTTTCTTACGGACCGTCTCCAGTAGCATGACCTCGTCGAATTTTGACTGCTTGGCCACGCGACTGTGCTCTAGTTGACTGACGACGGCGTAGCTCTTTTTCTGGGTAATAATCGCGAGAAACGGATCAGGAACAAAAACACCACTTAAATAGAGTGCGTCCGCTGAAGCATCGGATGCAGCATAAAGAAAGCGGATTGTGGAGGATTTACTTTTCATTAATCTAGAATACCGTTATTGTTTTATCTTTTCTATTCAAACTGTCACGCCCTGAACCTACCAATTATTTCATTGAAGCCACATTTTAAAATTTTCGCCAGCTTAGTGGGGTTAGCATGCATCGCTTGCCAGCCTACACGAGCACCAGTAGAAGCAGCAAATAGCCAGACCTACTTTCCAATTTCCATCGGCGGAATTGAACTTCAGCTTCAGATCGCACTCAAGCCTGCTGAGCAACAAAAAGGGCTCATGTATCGCGAAAGTTTAGATAGAGACCATGGCATGTTGTTTCTTTTTGAAAGACCTGAAATGCGAGGCTTCTGGATGCGTAATACGCGCATACCACTCGACATTGGCTACTTCGACTCTAGCGGTCTACTCCTTGAGGTCCACAAGCTCTTTCCCTTCGACGAGACTGCAGTCAATTCCCGCAGTCGCGAGGTATTGATTGCGGTCGAAACAAATCGAGGCTGGTATGCCGCTAATAACATCCAAGTCGGAGACCGTATCGAGATGAGCTCCCTCGTCATTGCAGTCGAAAGTCTCAAGCAAAGAAACTCCTCGATCAAACCATAATGGCTGAAGCAGAAGTAAAACCTCAGCGTGTGCCCCGCCAAGGCAACTTAATCAAGCCTTCTGCCGAAGCGAGCGATGCCGAACTCATTCGCCGGAGCCGCTCCAAAACGCCAGCGTGTAAGCCTGCCGGATGGCTCGCTTACACTGTCTTGGTCTTACTTACGGTTGCCAGCTACTCGCCTATTTTCCTATCAGGTCTAGCATGGTCTGAATACGACCAAGTCGAGCGTAGTCCCTATCAGTCGATGGAAGTATGGACAGACTCCTGGCTCCCGGAGATAATTCGCGCAGAAGACCCCATTACGCTAAGTTCGTATTTTATAGAACGAAAAATCCCGTTTGCGCAACCCGCTACTCATCACGCGATTAATCTTTTGCTGCATATCACGGCTGCGATACTTTTACTAAAAAATTTAGAAGCACTCAAACTATCCGCAGCGTTTTCAGCTGCACTTGTCTTCGCGCTCCATCCGACTGCATTACAAACGATTTTTTGGTCAGGCTACCGCGAGGAACTAATCGGTTTAATCCTGATCCTCGCTGCTTTATATTTTGGTATTCAGAATCGAAACTCGAAGGACTTCTTTCTACTTACAATGATCTGCGTCATTGCTTATATCTCACACCCTGCAGCTTTAGTTCTGCCCCTGTTACTTGGTCTGTGTATTTTTTACCAGAATGGATCCTTTAAACCTATAGAATACAATCGATTGCTACCTCTGCTCTGCCTTGCCTTATTTATAGGTGTCTGGACTCAGGGAACCAGCGCAACCACTGAGCTAGAACTGGGTGAACGCTTTGGGATTAGCGCACAGAACCTGTACTTTTATCTAAAGCAAGCGCTCTTTCCATTTGAGTCTGCACTCTTCTATCCTTACGATCAAACGAGGGAATTTAATGTGGGTGCAACGAGTAACTTTTTACCCTTCTTGCTCTTCATCCCATTATATATATTGGTTGCAATCAACTTTCGTAAGTCATGGGCGCGCGGTCTCCTTCTAGGTCTCACTGCTTATTTACTGCTCATACTTTACGGGCTTAGCCAGGCGGGTGCGTTTATTGATGGTAGTCGAGCTCTTGAGGATCATTTGCAATATGTCGCGCTGCCCATCATTACCGCATTAGTCATCTGCTTGGCGGGTGGTATTGTGCGCAGTATAGAGCGTGAAAGGAAAAATACTTTGGCGACTAGGTTTTACCTTAATAGTGGGGATACAAGTATTCATCACCGCATCTTATGCCTACACTCTGAGCGACCGCGCACAGATGTGGTACAATTTATCTGAGCAATGGCCCGATTCTGTGCTACCCAAATACGCACTCATTGATACTATTGAAAGAAGTGGTGGAGTGAGTAATCTTTTAAATCGTAATGAAACGATCGAAATCATTGAAGATATTTTAGACCAACAACCAGATCGTATTGAATTACGTGAAAAGCTCGCTCGTATCTACCGTAATGAAGGACAAAATACAAACGCCCTACGTCAATACAAGCGCATCCTCCGCGACTCAGAGCCTAATGATGAATTTCTTCTTGAAGCAGCTGAATTATACGATCGACTAGGTCTATCTTGGGACGCCAAAAACGCCCGCGGACGCATCACACAATAAACCCATCCAACAATAATATTATGACCACACCAAAAAATCCTGGCCTCGGCACACTTTCACTTCACGCAGGACATACCCCCGATAAAGATACTGGCTCGCGGGCCGTGCCTATCTACCAGACGACTAGTTACATGTTCAAGGACACAGCGCATGCCGCCCGCCTCTTCGGTCTAGAGGAGTTGGGCAATATCTACACGCGCATTATGAATCCCACCACTGATGTTCTTGAAAAACGCGTGGCCGCACTCGAAGGTGGCGTTGGTGCCCTAGCTCACTCTAGTGGCCAAGCGGCCATCACCAGTGCTATCCTTAATCTCGCATCATCTGGCGATAATATCGTCTCTGCCTCACAACTCTATGGTGGTACTTATACTCTCTTCAAATATACACTCCCAAAACTGGGTATTGAAGTGCGCTTCGCCGATGCGGAGGATCCTGCTAGCTTCGAGCCTCTAATCGACGCCAAGACTAAAGCCATTTACGGCGATACGGTAGGTAATCCAAAGCTTAACATTTTCCCTTTCGCCGAGATCTCTAAAATTGCCAAAGCAGCCAAGTTACCCCTTGTTATTGACAGTACAGTAGCCTCGCCCGCTGTCTGCCGTCCGATCGAGCATGGTGCCAACATAGTCATACATAGCTTGACCAAATTTATTGGCGGGCACGGCACCAGTATCGGAGGCATCGTCGTCGACGCGGGCAACTTTGATTGGGGCAGCGGACGCTTCGGCGAGTTCACCCAACCTGACCCTAGCTACCACGGCCTCGTTCATTGGGATGCCTTCAAAGCCTTCGAACCTGCAGGTGGTGCTAACATCGCCTATATAATGAAAATGCGCCTTCAATGGCTACGTGACATAGGTAATTGCGCAGCGCCCTTCAACTCATTCCAGCACCTACAAGGCCTCGAAACACTACACCTGCGAATGGAGCGTCATTGTGAAAACGCACACAAGGTCGCCGATTTTCTCGAAGCGCACGATTCAGTGACTTGGGTCAACTACCCTGGCCTTAAAAGCAACGCACACCACGCATCCGCAAAGCAATATTTTGATAAAGATAAATACGGCGCACTTGTAGGTTTCGGGGTCAAAGGCGGTCTCGTAGGAGGCAGTAAGTTCATCGACAACCTACAGCTCTTCAGTCACCTCGCCAATATCGGCGATGCCAAATCTTTGGCGATTCATCCAGCCACCACTACACACTCTCAACTAGATGAAACCGAGCAGTTAGCTGCTGGTGTAACGTCCGACTTTGTCCGACTCTCCGTCGGTATCGAGGATATCGAAGACCTCTTAGCTGACCTCGATCAAGCGCTTAAAGCCTAGCCAACGCCAACGAATGTAGTATCTGAGCTAACACAAGCTAACTAAGCTATAGTGCCCAAACTCCACCACCTCACCTCAGCCGATCCATTGAGCCTGCAAGTGGCGCAATTTCTATCGACTGCGGTGGAGGCGAGTGTGCTTTTAATCACGCCAACCGCGGGTGCATCGCGGAGAGTCCTTGATTCTCTCGATAGTCCTAAGCAACAGGCATTTGTTACTGCTCAGCCGATGCAAGCGCTTTTGCCTCAGCGCGAAGACATTGCTACAGCCATTGAACGCTGCCTAGCATGGGCAAATGCCATACGTAATCTGCCAAATTCCAAATTACGCATTCTCTTCTGGAAGGAAAGCCCACAAAGCACCGCGGAATTGCTCAAAGCAGGCCGCAACTTCAACGGACTCTGCGATCGACTGGCTGAGGCCGGCCTTTCTCCTGCAACTTTTCATTTGCCCGAGCAAGCAAGTAACAGCTCTGACCAAGGTCGCTGGTCAGCTATCGCCGCACTTTATCAAAACTACATCAATTGTCTGGCCAGTTGGAGTCTGCGTGACCCCAACGATCTGCGACTCGATCAAATCAAAGAGCCGACGACTCCCCCTTCCCGTATCGTTATCGCGGGTGTGCCCGACCTGCCTTGTGCCTTCCAATTGTATGCCGAACAAATTGAAAAACATGATGTAACTGTTGACGTGCTAATCTGGAATCCGCGCAAAGTATCTGAAAGCAGTTTTGATGACTGGGGTCGCCCTATTCCAGAAAGCTGGAATTCACGCCAGATTGACCTAATCAAAGAGCAAATCTACGTTAACACCTCCTCCCATGATGAAGCCCGCAGTGCCGTTCAGCTCTGCATTCAAAATAAAGCCAAGCTAGTCGCGGTCGACCCAAAACTCCATTCGCTCCTAGCCAGCGAAATACTGATTCGAGGCCATAAGCCCTACCTGCCCGAGGGCGAGCGCCTGATCGACTGCGAAGCCTCCAAGCTGGCACTCGGCTGGGAAGACTTTCGCCACGGGAAAGACCTACGCTGCTTGCGTCATTTACTTGAGCTGCCCGCATTCTGCCGCGCGGTCGACACAGAGCATGCTCTATCACAAAGTGACGCGCTTGTCGCCATTGATCATTTGCTCGGTAAGACCATCGCGGCCACTCTCGAAGCAGCTTGGCAGGCCTCACCCGTAATAGCTAAAACTGCTCCCACCGAACAAAGCCGACTGCGCGGAAAAACTCGCCGCTTGCTCGGTTCCGTTCGCGCACGACTCGGCGCCAGTGCACTCGAAATGATCGAGGCTGCTTTTCCGAATGAATCCACGCGCTCAACGTCTACAAAACGTGTCTTAGAAATCGGTCGTAAACTAGAAAACTCAGCGGCTCTCATGGACTGGCCTGAGCGAGGTAATGGGAGTAAGCTACCCGTGCAGATTTTCACTCAAGCCATCAAAAGCGAACAATTACAAGTGCCTGCCATCGATGAGGTGATTACTCTCAACGGCTGGCTCGAAGCCCCTTGGTTGCCCGAAGCGAAGCTTGTGCTTTGCGGCCTAACAGAAGGACAGCTTCCGCAATCGCTCGATGGCGACCCCTTTCTTCCTGACTCCATCTGCCCCGTACTTCGCCTCAGTCACAACGAGCAACGTCTAGCGCGCGATGCTTATCTGCTTGATGCTTTGCTCGCCTCCCGTTCGGCCGATGACGTCCGCCTCTCTTTCAGTAAATTTAATAAAGATGGAGATCCAAATAAGCCCTCGCGCCTCCTTTTTCGGACTAAGCTAGAGGAACTGCCCTCACGTGTCCAACACCTGACTCAGCCCAGTCCATCGTCTCGCACCCGTCCGCGCCGTCAGACCAAGTGGCGATGGCAACTACCCGACGAGATACCACCCGTCACCAAGATAAGCCCAACTCAGTTTGAATCCTATCTCGCTTGCCCCTTTCGCTTCTGCCTCGAAAAAGTGCTCAAATATAAAAACGCTCCGAAAGCCACCTATGAAATGGATGCCGCCGTGTTCGGAAACTTGATACACCATACTCTGGAAAATTTCGGACGCGAGATCATCCCCACGGGCAAGGCTATGTTGGATCTCGACGAGTCGACTATTCGCCAACGAGTGCAACAACTCTTAAAGCAAGAGGCGCTCTTGCAATTCGGCGCACAACCGACGCCCGCCGTGCAGGTCCAACTAGCCAGCGCCGTTGCCCGACTCCATGCCTTTGCCCGTATTCAAGTAAGGTGCTTTGCCGAGGGCTGGATTATACACGATGTGGAGCGTAAACTCGAGGTCGATAGCGATGCACCACTAGCTGTCGGCTCACTTCAGCTTACTGGGACTATCGACCGCATCGAAAAAAACGCGGTTACAGGTGCGCTTCGGGTGATTGACTATAAAACTTTCAGCTCCGTGAAAAAGCCAGCTGAGACTCACTTCGCACCAGCTTCTCACAATTGGATGACAGCTGCACAAGTCGAAGTATCGACTAGTCGAGGGATTGCCAACAAGACATGGAAGAACCTTCAACTACCGCTCTACCGTAAGATCCTTGAGCATTGGTATCCCAAGCAGTGTGCCGAACAACCACCTGAAATAGCCTATTTTGTATTACCATCCGATCCAAACGAGAGCGGCATCTACCCATTTGATGAATTAAGCGAAGAGCTTTACCTAGAAGCGATCGATTGCGCCGAAGCAATCACGCAAAACATTGCTGAGGGTCATTTTTGGCCTCCGCAAGCTTTTCGGGGATCATGGGATGATCCTTTCGCGCCGCTCTTCGTCAACGGTTCGCCCGAAGATTGCATCGATCCCGAGACCATCGCAAAATTAAAAGGAGGCCAGTCTTGAGCCGACCACTTACTTTCAACCACGAAATGCTCGTCGCCAATGCCGGCAGTGGG
Organism: Opitutaceae bacterium BACL24 MAG-120322-bin51; assembly: GCA_905182465.1. Lineage (GTDB taxonomy): Bacteria > Verrucomicrobiota > Verrucomicrobiia > Opitutales > Coraliomargaritaceae > Thalassobacterium. The sequence continues at coordinate 105,302 of CAJJBI010000003.1, forward strand.
AAAACATTTGCCCTGACTACGCGCATCATTCGTTTGCTCCTCGCTGGTGTCAGCATGGATCGAATCGCAGCACTTACTTTCACTCGTAAATCAGCGGGCGAATTTCTCGATGAGTTACTCGTTCGACTAGCCGAAGCTGCAAGCGATAGAAAGAAGTTGGCGGCCTTAGCTAAGGCAAGCGATACGCCCGAACTCTCTTCCGCCGACTGCTGCGAATTACTGCGCCATATTATTGACCACTTCGGTCGATTAGGCCTGAGTACCATTGACAGCTTCTTCGCCCGCATCGCACGACAGTTTCCTCTCGAGTCTGGGTTACCCGAAGAGTTTGCCATCGCTGATAGCGCAAGCTTAGCTAGTGCTCGCGAGCGTGCCCTAGCCATGAGTTTTGCGCTTGGAGCGAAGGGAGATCAGGGACTTACCTCAATGATCGAGCAATGTCATCAGATTAGCCGTAAACGCGGTGAGCGAAATGTCTTCGGAATGTTGCTAGATCAAATTGATACGCTCCACCAACAATACCTTAAAACACCCGAAGGCTGCACTTGGGGCGACAGCGCTGCCATCTGGAATAAGCAACCCCCCCCGTTTCAAGCTGCCACCGGAATTGATGCAGCCATCGATGGCTTTGCTAACGAAGTAAGCTTATCAAACCCAGATCTATCTGCAGAAGCTCTATCAAATTTGGAAGCTGGACTAGAAGCCATGCGTCAACTCGAACCGGGCCAAGCTTGGAGTAGAGACATACAGAAATTCGTTGAACAAAAGCTGAGCAGTGAACCGAAGAACAATCACGTTCGCTTCGCCTCGAAAAAAGCTGATGGCTGGGCCGAACTGACTCCAGGACTACGCTCAAGTAGGAAAATTCTCGCCGACACGCTCTTCGCAGATGCCCTCCATCAGATTCTTGAGCGCGCCAAAGGCCTCTATGCTTTTGTGCGGCAGTACGAAGGCGTCTACGGTAAGCTAGTGCGCGGTGCAGGACTGATAAGCTTTGCCGATATCACGACTCTACTTGCCGAACGCGCGGCCGACGTCGACCTAACGGATGCTTTAGACTGGCGCAGCCAAGTCGCCTACCGAATCGATCAGAACTTCGATCACTGGTTACTAGACGAGTTTCAAGATACCAGTCGCGTGCAATGGTCGATCCTTCGTACTTTTATCGAGGAAGTTTTGATGGATGACGATGCGCAGCGCTCCCTCTTTTACGTTGGCGATACCAAGCAAGCGATCTACGGATGGCGCGGAGGCGACGCCGACCTCTTCCGCGAAATTTTCGATTACTATGAAAATATCAAAGAGGGTGAAGCCCTAACTAACTCATGGCGCTCGACTGAACCAGTGATTAAAATGGTCAATAGCGTCTTCGGCTCGATGGACGCGATTGGCGATGCACTCAAACTCCCAGAGGCGACACTGGATCGCTGGATAACTGGATGGAATAAGCATGAAGTAGCCGCAGCGATCCGCGAGAACTCTGGCTATGCCACATTTTTCGCTGTTTCCGAAAACCCTGAAGAGGATGTATCACCACAACATGCCGAGGTGTGTCGGATTATTGAAGAGGTCGATCCACTCGCTCGCGGCATTGAATGTACCGTGCTATTGCGGCAGAATAAAGATGCTGCCGAGCTCGCTGCTTATTTGCAATCATCCGGCCTTGCTGTTGCACTCGAAGGCAAGTCGAACCCTTGCACCGACAATCCCTTTGGTAGTGCTGTCTTAGCTGCTCTACGCGCAGTAGCTCATCCCAGTGATAGCCTCTCCGCTAGCATTGCACGTGGCCTACCCTGTGCTTCCGCGTGGGGACTGGAAGATCTCGATGATTTTCGTAAGCAGACTTTACAATCCATCGCTGAGTGCGGCTATGCCAAGACCCTACAAACTTGGATTGAACTAGCCGGATTCAATGAAAGTGCCGAAAGGACAAGTTCCGCCTCATCCGCTACAGCAGTCAATGGCGTTGCAAGTATCCCCGCATCCAAAAAATCCTACGCCGACGAGTCTTTTCTCCAAAGTCGATCCGAAGCAGTCCTCGCAGCCGCGGAAAAGTTTGATGCCGCAAATACTACTAGCGAAGGTATAGACGCTTTCATCGCTGCTGTAGAAAGCACCGAGGTGCAGGAAGCCGAAGCGACCGAGGCCATACGTATCATGACGATACACCAAGCCAAGGGCCTCGGCTTTGACATGGTCATCGTCAGTGGACTCGACAAAAGCTCGCACAATAGCATCGCCGACGAACTCGTATTGGGCCCCGACGAAAAAGACCCGCAATGGGGCATGTTACTTCCCAGAAAAGGCATCGCCGAAGCCGACCCCGTCCTCCGCCAACAAACGGAGCGACTCAACGCCGAGTCTAAAACTAACGAGTTGTGCAGCGCCTATGTAGCACTGACACGGGCCAAGCGCGCACTCTATGTGATCAGCGATGAACTCGCAGAAACATCAAAGGCTACCCACTTCGGTCGACATCTGCAACTCAGTCTCGGGGAGGGATGGTCGCAGGGTGATGCGAAGTGGTTTGAGAAGAATCAATTAGATAGAGCTCGTGCCTAACCTGCGCTGGGTAGGTCGAGTTCGACTTCAACATCTTCTTCGTAATCGACGCCAGGGAGTTCAAAGCCAAATAGATTAAGAAAGTTTTTCTGGTAACCGGCGTAGTCAGACTGGGCGCAGAGAGTCTCACTGGTAATACCTGGCCAAATGTCGGCAACAGCTTGCTGCACGTCAGGCTCCATCTCCCAGTCGTCGACGCGGATGCGGCCTGCGCTATCTAACTGAAGATCGTCGCCGTAGAGGCGCTCGTTGAACAAGCGCACCATTTGCTCGATGCAATCTTCGTGCGTGCCTTTGGCTTTCATTACTTTTATCAGGATGGAAATGTAAAGGGGGACCACGGGAATGGCTGAGCTAGCTTGGGTCACGACGGCCTTGTTCACCGCGACGTAAGCGGCGCAGTCGTGCTGCTCGGTAATCGCGGCGGCGGCGCGCTCGACATCCTTCTTGGCTTGGCCGATTGTGCCGTTGGTGTAGACGGGCCAAGTGATCTCCGGCCCGATGTAGGAATACGCGACGCTTTTTGCACCAGGTGCAAGGACGCCGGCATCATCGAGTGCGTCCATCCAGAGCTCCCAGTCTTGGCCACCCATTACATTGACGGTGTGCGTGACGTCGTCACCTTCAGCAGGGTCGATGGTAACTTCGGTGACTAGATTCTTATCGGTATCGAGAGTGCGGTTCGTGAAAGACTCTCCGATGGGTTTGAGGACGGATCTGTAGGTCTCGCCTGTCTTAGGATCTGTACGTCGGGGAGATGCAAGGCTGTAGACGACAAGGTCGACTTGCCCGAGGTCGGCTTTGATCGTTTCAATGGTCTGCGCCTTGATCTCGTTAGAAAAGGCGTCGCCGTTAATACTTTTGGCGTAAAGTCCTGCTTTGTGGGCTGCCTGTTCGAAGGCAACAGAATTATACCAACCTGCGCTGGCAGGTTTACCTTTCATCGAGGGGCGCTCGAAAAAGACGCCGAGGGTGGCGGCATCATGACTGAAAGCAGTGGCGATCCGGCTGGAAAGGCCGTAGCCGGTGGAGCTTCCGAGCACGAGGACTTTCTTTGGGCCACCCTCTTTTTTAGCCGCCTGGGCGACGTCAATTTCTTGGCGAACTTTGGCCGCGCAACCCTTTGGGTGCGAAGTGATACAGACAAATCCTCGGATGCGTGGTTTAATAATCATAAAATTTATTAGTGGGCGATTTAAATGGTAAATCGCAAAGAAAACAGTGCGATTTGGCGGCTTGCAACCGGTAATTCGTTGGGCTTATGCCTTAAGTGCTCGCAAAGACACAGTCGAAAAGTGCGACCGCCCAGCAGTCGGCAAACACTAGTTGCTTAAGCTGGACTACCCTTTGCCGATACCACTGGCTTCGAAGCCGATGGCTTGGAGAGTCTCGAGGTCTAGTAAATTGCGTCCATCGAAGAGGAAGGCGGGTTGGTGCATCTCGTCGTAGATCTTTTTGAAGTCGAGGGCTTTGAACTCATCCCACTCGGTCAGAATGAGAATGGCGTGCGCGTCCTTGGTTGCTTCGTAGGCGTTTACGCAATAGGTAACTAATTCGTTGTCGGTTGAGATACCAAGATCCTTCTGAATCTGAGCAACCTCCACCTTGGGGTCGTAAATCGCGATGTTGGCCTGCTCTTCAAGGAGGTCTTGGCAAATATAGATGGCGGCGGATTCGCGTGTATCGTTAGTGTCCTTTTTGAAGGCGAAGCCGAGAACGGCGATCTTCTTGTCCGAGACGGTGTTGAACATCGAAGAGATGACTCGACGACTAAAGCGGTGCTTCTGGTAGTCGTTCATTTCAATCACACTGTTCCAGTAGGCGGCGACTTCGGGCAGGCCAAAGTGTTCGCAGAGGTAGACGAGATTAAGGATGTCCTTCTGGAAACAGGAGCCCCCAAAGCCAACGGAGGCTTTTAGGAACTTAGGGCCAATCCGGCTATCAGTACCAATGGCATGGGCAACTTCGTCAACGTTGGCCTCGGTTGCTTCACAGAGCGCAGAGACGGCATTGATTGAAGAAATGCGCTGGGCAAGGAATGCGTTAGCAATTAGCTTGGAGAGTTCGGAAGACCAAAGGTTTGTCGTGAGAATGCGGTCTCGGGGAACCCACGTCGCATAGATGTCGACCAGTTTTTGAATGGCGGCTTTACCCTCGGTGGTTTGAGCGCCACCAATGAGCACTCGATCAGGCACTTCGAGGTCTTCCATTGCGGTGCCTTCAGCGAGGAACTCAGGATTAGAAAGAATCTGGAATTTACGACCCTTAGAATTCGAATCAAGGATTCTCTTGACTGACTCTGCAGTGCGCACGGGCAAGGTAGACTTCTCGACCACGATCTTATCGTCCTCAGCGACTTCAGCGATCTTGCGCGCACACTTTTCTAAGTAGCGAAGGTCGGCAGCGCGGCCTGCTCCAACACCGTAGGTCTTTGTCGGTGTATTCACACTGAGGAAGATCATTTCCGCTTCACGAATAGCGGTGTCAATATCGGCAGAAAAGAAGAGGTTTTTACCACGGGCGCCTTGCACGATATCGTTGAGACCGGGCTCAAATATGGGGAGCTTATCCGAATTCCACGCGTCAATACGGTCTTGGTTAATATCGACCACCGTTATGGTGTGGTCTTTGCACTTGTGGGCAATCATGGCCATGGTGGGTCCGCCCACGTATCCCGCGCCTATACAACAAATTTTCATGCTCGATTTAGTTAAAGCATCTGAGGGCCCTGACAAGGTTATTCCCTATGATAGAGACGCCCCAATCTGCGAAGATTAATGGATAGTCCCGGCCTTTAAAGCGCCTCAGATAGCTATAAGCGGGCTGCGGAGACCCATCGAAGCACAGTATAGCCTCAACTTTACGGTAATGTTAGTAAGTCTATACATAAATGAGCAAATGAGTTCCTAATCAAAATTATCTAGCGTTCTACGCCTGTAAAAAATTAAGGCTCTCGGCTTGACAATGGACACTTGTTCACCTAAACAATTGAACACTATGAAAGACCTGACTTTGCGCCAACAAGAAATCCTTACTTTTATTGAGCACTACGAATGGAGGAACGGCTACTGGCCTAGCATTCGTGAGATTCAGGAAAAGTTTAACTTTAAAAGCACAAATGCCGTGATGGGGCATCTGCGCGCATTGGAGCGTAAGGAGGTGATCGAGCGCATTCCTGGCCAAGCCCGCACTTTTCGTATCAACCGCCCCGACGCGCCAGAGATGAACGAGATTCCTGAAGATGCCACTGAAGTCGTCGACATTCCTGTGATGGGAGATATTGCTGCGGGTTATCCGGATCGCGTCGAACCCGCGGGTGAGATTGGACGCCTTCAGGTAGACATCGCCAGCGCAGGTTACTCCAGTCGGCGCCGCAGTTTCGCCCTTCAGGTGCGTGGTGATAGTATGGTCGACGCTGAAATCTATGAAGGAGACATGGTCGTGATTGAGCCCCGTGACCCTCACGATGGCGACATCGTAGCCGCCCTCATCGACGGCGAGACCACGCTTAAGCGCTACATGAAAAAAGGCAACGAACCGCCCTACCTAAAAGCGGAAAATAAATTTTATCCCGAACTTTACCCAATCAACGAACTGACCGTGCAAGGTGTCGCTAAGGCCGTCGTGAGAAGTTTGTGAGGTAAGCTATGAGTAAGCTTTTTAGCTGAAAGTTGTGAGTTGTTGTTGAAAGTTAGTCCATGTGTCGCAATGTGCACTAATTTTTGGCGTAATAATCGCTGCTTAAACATAAATTTGCTGACTAAAACCATGGCTGTCACCTTCGACCACACCCGTATTCGGGTATCCAATCTTGAACAGTCCATCGACTGGTATTGTAAAACATGTGGCTTTCAAGTGCTCAAGCGTACTGAAAAATCTCCAAGTGGGAACCAGCTAGCGCACCTTCAAATTCCAGGGAGCGCCCATAATTTGGAGCTCACCCATTCTCCGGATTACGAACTCAAAGTATCTGAGGACTTGGTGCACACCTGCATCCGCGTGGATGACATCTTCGCCTACAGCGAAATGTTGGAAGGCCTCGATCTATCCCTCGACCTGTGGCCAAGCAATTGGCGTGAGAAATTCGTAGACGGTAAAAAGATGGCTTTCATCACCGATCCAGACGGATATGAGGTTGAGATCCTCGAGCACTAGTGCCCCATTTAATCATAAAAAATTATGAGAACAGGTAAGGAACTAATTCTAGCGACACGTGAATACGCTAAAGACGACACCGCCAAAAGCTGGGCGACTGTCGCTTCTACGACCGCACTCCTAGTTGTGTCCGCACTGGCCGTTGCCCTTCTACCCTATTGGTTTCTTCAGTTACCAGTGGCGGTCCTACTAGGCATGCTGATGGTACGAATGTTCGTTATCTATCACGATCACCAGCACCATGCGATCTTGCCCAAATCTAAAGCGGCTAAACTTCTCATGCGCCTGTGGGGCATATTTGCTTTGACGCCTAGCTGCATCTGGCAGCATTCACACAACCACCACCATAATCATAACTCAAAGCTGCGCAGCTCACACATCGGTTCTTATCCAGTGATGACTAAGGAGCGGTATGAAAATTCGTCTAAAAGTGAGCGGACGAAATACTTACTTATGCGCCACCCAGTAACGATCCTCTTTGGTTACTTCACGGTATTTGCAATGGGCATGTGTATAGTGCCGATGTTAGAAAATATTAAAGCGAATAAAGACTCTCTGATTGCACTAATTTTACATGGCTTACTCTACTCGGGCGTCATTATGAATTTCGGATGGTTGGCTGCATTTTTTCTATTATTTGTTCCTTTCTTTGTCGCGAGCGCAATAGGCTCTTACCTTTTTTACGCGCAACACAATTTCCCTCAGGTCATTTTCAAAGATAAAGAGGGCTGGTCCTACGAAGGAGCCGCACTTGATTCATCGAGCTACTGTCAAATGGGAGCCTTCATGAGTTACATAACTGGTAACATCGGCTACCATCATATACACCATTTAAATGCAAAAATCCCATTCTACCGTCTTCCAGAGGCTTACGAAAAGCTCCCAGAGCTGCAAGCGGCAAGGGTCACAAGCTTACGCCCAAAAGAAATAATGCGCTGCCTCAGCTTGAAAGTATGGGATACAGATCAACAAAAGCTTCTCTCGCTGAAAGAAGCGTTTGCTAACTAGTGTTCGATCAAATAAGCATTAAATTCCCGAATAAAGGGCTGCGGTTTAATTTCTAGTCGACTCGAATCATTGGAGATATCTGTACGTTGACTCCAGAGGATGCCAGAAGGGAAACTGGCAAACTATCAGGCTTCGATAATCCGTTTAGGGTAAAGATTCGCTTAGAGTAGCGCTTAAGATTCACCTGCTGTAGAGGGTAAGCTTGGTGGTGGACTTGCCCCGTCATTAGTTGTGCTTTTGCATCATTGTATGCAAAGAGGCGGTAACGCTCGGCGAGAAAGAAATCTAAACTGCCCGGCTCTGCAGTAAACGGTTCACCTATTCGCTCCCATTCATACTCCTGGGGCGCATCCCAATCTGTCCCCATCCATAGTTCTGACCGATAAGAACGCGAACTTCCTTTGTCTTCAACTTGGATGCGCGCAAACCGATAATTCAGGTGAAAGAATGTGCGCGCAATCCAGTTGGGTAAATGCTTAGGTGTATCTAGAGAGTAAAACCAAACTCCTGGTCTTCCAAGCTCATCTACTACGTAAGTGCGGAGATTGAGTTCAGGGAAGCTCGATAAGCCTGGCACAGCAGGTAAAAAACGAGGGCGAACACCTCGCATCGAAAAAGGCACCACACCTAACCAAGCCTTACCCTTATAAGTATCTACTCCTAAACCAGGTGGTAATACTTTCGCCACAACTTGCGGCTCAACCGGCCAATGCAGAAAGAGCAATTCTTCCCATCTTTGATACATGACAGTTGGCAGTTTCGGCTTCTCCCGCTCCGCTAGGCGATTTTGGATTGGCAGGATATCTAGATTAAAGCACATAGGAAACTATCGCGATAGAAGGCAGAACATAACATCTGCAAATTGTAGCTATACAGGTGAGCGATTTAAGGCACACGACACTACTTCTCTGATTCGAGAAGTATTTTGTATTCTACTGAATCAACGAGTGCTTCCCAGGTTGCTTCAATAATGTTATCGCTTGCTCCGACCGTGCCCCAGATCTCATTGCCGTCCGTAGACTCGATTTGAACACGGATGATAGCGTCAGCGCCATGTTGGCTTTCGAGAATGCGCACCTTGAAATCGATTAGTTCGACGTCCATGATCTCGGGAAAAACTGGGGCAATTGCTTTGCGTAGGGCATCGTCGAGCGCACCGACAGGTCCATTGGCTTCCGCTACAGTATGGTGTGTCTCATCGCCGATTCTAACTTGAACAGTCGCCTCTGATACGGTGCGTTTGAGTGCAGACTGGTGACCAACTATGACACGGTAACCGATCAGTTCAAAATCCTCTTTCTTACCTTTGAGGAAACGATTAAGTAAAAGTTTGAATGAAGCATCCGCGGCCTCGTAGCCGTATCCTCGAAACTCAAGCCCCTTCAGTTCGGCGAGAAAATCCTTCAGTTCAGGCGAGCTAGCATCCAGATCGACGCCAATTTCCTTGGCTTTCATCATTACACTACTACGGCCCGACATGTCCGAAACAAGTACGCGCGTGCGATTACCAACAAGCTCGGGCTCGATATGTTCATAGCTATGTTTGACCTTCGCAGCTGCATCTGCATGCACACCTCCTTTGTGGGCAAAAGCAGCGGGTCCAACAAAAGGTGCCGAATTATCCGAAGCGCGATTTGCCATCTCATCCACAAAGAGTGAAAGGTCACGGATTTGATCCAGATTGGCAGCACACTTTAGTTCCTTGTCCATTTTAAGGATCAAATTGGGAATGATCGTGGTGAGGTTGGCATTGCCGTTACGTTCGCCAAGACCGTTGATTGTGCCTTGCACGAGAGTTGCGCCAGATTCGACTCCTGCAAGTGATACCGCTACGCCAAGCCCAGAGTCATTGTGGCAGTGAACGCCAATGGGCGTATCGGGGAAGTGCGCGATGACTTTAGCAACGATTTCGTTGACCTCGCTCACGAGTTTGCCGCCATTAGTATCGCAGAGTGTGAGATTGATCGCGCCACCACGTTTAGCCGATTCGAGTGCCTGCAGAGCGTATTCCGAGTTATCGCAAAAGCCGTCGAAAAAATGTTCCGCATCGTAGATGACCTCGCGGCCGTTATCTGTGAGGAAACGGACAGAATCTTCAATCATTCTGAGATTTTCTTCAGCAGTAGTGCGAAGGATCTCAGTGACATGTAGCAGCCAAGTCTTGCCAAATATAGTGACGACGGGTGTGTTTGCATCGAGTAAAAGTTTGAGCTGCGGGTCCTCTTTAGCGCTGAGGCTGGCACGACGAGTTGAACCGAAGGCGGCGATTTTTGCGTTTTTAAGATTTAAACTCTTAGCTTCCTCAAAAAAGGCCATGTCACGTGGATTCGAGCCGGGCCAACCGCCTTCAATATAATCAACGCCGAATTGATCCAATTTCTCTGCAATCCGAATCTTTCCTGCCACAGTGAAAGATACTCCCTCTCCCTGTGTGCCGTCGCGTAAGGTAGTGTCGTAGATTTTGATGCTTCGTGTCATAGTGATCGCAGAACTTGTATAACGAAAGAAAAACAATGTCTAGCAGTGCTGGGCGCAAACAAAAAGACGCTCCGAGATATCGAAGCGTCTTTAAAAGTGGCAGGCTCACAGGGATTTGAACCCCGACTGACGGTACCAAAAACCGAAGTGCTACCATTACACCATGAGCCTAATGAAAGTCGGGAGAGTAGAAACCAAGACCCTCTCGTCAAGTAATCTATTCAATATTTTATCACATATTACCCTGCAAAGAACAAGTAAAGTAGAGCAGGCTTGATATTGACGTATTGCTCAAGGATACAGAACCTTTGCACACGGGATCATTGAAAGATAGAGGTCTCAAGATCAATGCACACGACTCTCATACTCATTCTCACTCCGTTCATTACGGCTGGCATCGGTTGGCTAACAAATTGGGTAGCCATCCAAATGCTTTTCCACCCGCGCAAATCGATCCGCGTGTTCTTTTGGAACTGGCAAGGACTCATACCCCGCCGCCAGAAGCAGCTGGCCGCAGAATCGGCGGAAATAATTGAGCGTGAAATTCTTCAGCAACACATGATCCTGCATGAAATCAAAAAAATAGAGCTCGGTCCTTACTTGGAGGATACCGCTAAAACAATTGTTTGGGAGCGAATCGGCCCCCAACTTCGCGCAATCCCCCTAATTGGTGGCTTTATTAACGACGGCACGCTTGCCAAATTTGAAGTCATTGCCGCGGCTTCTATGAAAGAAGAAGCAGGACCGTTGATGGAAAAAGTGGCAACGCAGTTTGAAGATACAGTCAATCTGAAGCAAATAATTGAAGATAATATTGCCGCGTTCGATCTAGACCGCCTCGAGACCATCGTCAAGCAAGTCGCTGGCCGCGAGTTTCGCACAATAGAGCGCCTCGGTGCCGTTCTTGGCTTTATCATAGGTTGCTTGCAAGTCGCCCTCTTTTGGACGACTGGTTCGATACAATTTTAAATTAATTCACGCAATGACCAGCCTCGACACATCCAAGCTTCTCTACTGCGGTTCTCGATTCCAAGCCCGTCGTCGCGACTCTCGTGCGATCAATGTGGGTGGCGTCTACATTGGCGGAAACAATCCGATCCGCATCCAGTCGATGACGACGACGAAGACGCAAGATATTGATGCTACAGTAGCGCAAACCCTCGCACTAGCAGAGGCGGGTTGCGAGATCGTCCGTATTACTGCGCCTAACAAAGCTGCAGCCGCAGCTTTGGGAGAAATCACCAAAAAAGTCCGTGCCGCGAAATGCGAGGTACCGCTCGTCGCTGATATCCACTTCCTGCCATCAGCAGCGATGGAAGCGGCTAAACACGTCGATAAGGTACGCATCAACCCCGGCAACTACGCAGACAAGAAGAAATTCGCTGTCCTCGAATATACCGACGCCGCTTATGACGAAGAATTAGAGCGTTTGCATGTAGCCTTTTCCCCTATCGTGCTTCGTTGTAAAGAGCTAGGCCGCGCGATGCGAATCGGCACCAATCACGGTTCACTCTCGGATCGCATTATGAATCGCTATGGCGACAGCCCGCTGGGCATGGTCGAGTGTGCGCTTGAATTTATCCGCATTGCCGAAGGCCACAATTATCAAGACATCTGCCTCTCTATGAAGGCCAGTAACCCGAAGGTGATGATCGAAGCCTACCGCCTAGCGGTCGCTCGCATGAATCAAGAAGGTATGAATTATCCGCTCCACCTAGGGGTGACCGAGGCTGGTGATGGCGAGGACGCTCGGGTTAAAAGCGCAATAGGCATCGGCACCCTGCTCAACGATGGCCTCGGCGACACAATTCGCGTCTCTTTAACAGAAGACCCTATCTACGAAGTGCCCGTTGCCCGCGACCTAGCTGACAAGGCAATGACCCTCTGGAAGCAACAGGCCGAAGTGCCCCTATCTGAGGTCACGCACGATAGTATCAACCCTTTCGATTTTAACAAACGCTCAACACGTGTTGTTCAGCTCAGTTCGAAGTGCGCCATAGGCGGAGATAGCACTCCCGCCGTCATCGTCAAGACGCACCACGCGATCTGCGAAACGCAGTCGATCGTTCAGGATGTTTGCGCGACTCAGATGAAGCTTAAAGATATTAAAATAGAGGGACTTCAAGTCGTCATTAATGTCGCCAATGATCTGGATCAATTCACCCTTCTTCACGAAGCCCTCAATACAGTTGTAGAGTGCTTTGTCCTTGAGCTCGGTAGCGCAGTCGATGTATCCGATCTTGAAAATTTCACTTGGCCAAAAAACGGCTTAGCAGGGATTACACTACTTCAGCACATTCCCAAAGAAGACGCCTATTATGCAGCGACACTCTTACAATTTTGTCGTGAAAAGAAGTTCAACTGCGCCATCGATTGCACCGCCCTCGACTTGCGTGAAGAGATCGGCACACAACTCGCGCCCATGGGCACTGATCGCCTCATTTTAAGTAGGGGCATAACTTACGACGGCAGCAACATTCAGAATAATCACCCCATTGGTAGTTATCGTGCACTTGCCGAGGCTGCTCAGGAATTTATTCCAGATGCTCCCATCTGGATTCGTAATACAGCTAGTAACACACTTGCACCCAAAGACTACTTTTCAGACCGCCTACTGGAGGCCAGCATGCTAAGTGGCGCGATTCTATGTGATGGAATTGGCGACCTTATCAGCATAGAGACCGAGCCGCTACTAGATAAGGCCACAACCCTTGCTTACAACATCCTGCAAGGTTCGCGTGCACGAATTACTAAGACCGAATTTGTCGCTTGCCCTAGTTGTGGTCGGACACTCTTCGACCTACAGAGCGTCACCCAAAATATTAGAAGCCGCACCGATCATCTCAAAGGCGTGACTATCGCTATCATGGGTTGCATCGTCAATGGCCCCGGCGAAATGGCCGACGCCGACTTTGGCTATGTTGGCGGTGCTCCTGATAAGATAAACCTCTACGTGGGCAAAGAGTGCGTCAAATACAATGTCCCCGCCACAGAAGCCTTGGATCGGCTGATTGAGCTAATCAAAGAAAACGGCAAGTGGGTCGATTCGAACTGAAGTGTGAGCTCGAAACCGCTTCTCGTTCCCACTATTTAATTAGAAATTCAACTAAGGTTCTAGCTTTAGAGGGCATCGGTTAAAAATATGGTAGATTCGTATCCCAACGGTTATTTATTTCAGACACTGCTTCCTTTTATTTATAAGGAAGTCTATTCAATCCCGTTACATTTCTGTGTTTGATACAAACCCAGAGGCCGCAATAAAGGCTCTTCATGATTTCTTACCACGAGCTGGCGGAGAGTATACCAGTAATCGAAATTACGACTATGGGCCCATGCGACGCGAAAACGTGTCTATGCTGTCGCCATGGATACGAATTCGCATGCTTTCGGAATGGCAAATTTTAAGTGCCGTTTTACAGATTCACTCGAGCTCTTCTGCGTCTAAGTTTATTGACGAGGTTTGCTGGCGAACCTATTGGAAGGGCTGGTTAGAGTTACGCCCCTCGGTCTGGAAAGACTATATCTCAGAATTAGCTCAGGATCGGGAGCGTTGGAAAGAAGATGTAGGTTACAATCAGATAATTACAGCACGTAGCGGGATAGCCGCAATGGACGCTTGGACAAGTGAACTAATCGAGAATGGTTACCTGCATAATCATACTCGTATGTGGTATGCCAGCATATGGATACACACACTCAAGCTGCCTTGGACGCTGGGCGCGGATTTCTTTTTAAGGCACTTACTCGATGGGGACGCTGCTTCTAACACACTAAGCTGGCGATGGGTGGCGGGGCTCCATACCATGGGGAAAGTTTACCTCGCTCAAAAATCAAACATTCACAAATTCACAGCTGGACGCCATGCACTTAAAGTGGCTTTAGCAACGCAGTCAGCTGAGATCGAAACTATTCAGAAAATCACGACTCCTAGGAAGCTAGCTGCCTGTAAAGAGACCGATTCCACGCGGGCGGGTCGGATTACTCGTCCACGAGGAAGACCTGTCAGCAGTAAGTTGGCTGACCGGTTCATGTGAGCTAGTTGCAGTCGCAGGCATGCTTCCATTTGCCGCTTACCAGAAATATGGCATTGAAGAAAAGGTGATACAATTCCGCTCTGACTGCATGCGTTCTACATTACCCAAAAATGCAGAGATATTTAATTGCCCGACCAAGGTGGCCGATTGGGCGCATTTACAAAAACTCGACGCAGTCATAATGGCCGCGCCCCCCGTTGGCTTCTGGGATGATCTAATCTTAGATTTGGAGTCTTCGCTCGCGGCACGAGGGATTGGAATTATTAAGCGACGTCATTGGTGGGATGCTCATTTTTATCCAGCCGCAGGTGCGGGCTTTTTTAAATACAAAAAATTAATTCCCTCTGCGCTAGACAAGCTGGTAGACAAACAAACCAATCCATGAAGACCATTTACAAAAATGCCATGTTAGGCTCACTCTCAGCCGACGCGGTTTCCATGCCAGTACACTGGTATTATGACACACAAAAGCTAGATCGTGATTATGGCCTACTCACGGGCTATGTGGCACCTAAAAATCCTCATAGCGACAGCATCCTTTGGCGCTCGAGCTACACTCCACGTAACGCACGGGGTAACATACTCCATGATCAAGTGAAGTATTGGGGTCAACGCGAAGTCCATTATCACCAGTTTCTGGTAGCGGGTGAAAACACTATCAACTATCAATTGGGCAAAGAACTATATCTAAAAATACTCCAAAATGGTGCCTATGATTCGGACAAGTGGCTGGCTCGTTATATTGAGTGTCTTCTCGAAAAGGGATGGCATCAGGACACCTATCTCGAAGAGTATCACCGTGCTTTTTTCGATAACTATGCAAAAGGCGTGGCTCCTTCAAATTGCGGGATCGACGATCTACATATAGGCGGACTCAGCCATATTCCCTGTCTTTTAGCTGGACTCATTGAAACGGGCGTAACTGATCTCGATGGTCAGTTATTGCAGGTAGAAAGGCACGTTCGTCTGACGCATCGAAACCAATATGTGAGCGAAGCCGCTGCCGCAATGACTCGTATCCTTTATTCTCTTGGAGAAGGCCTTGACTTACGAAAGGCACTGGAATGCCACGCAAAACCTTGGGCGTCCACAGGGCAGTTTGACACATGGACTCATTTCCCAGATCGAACCGTAATCGGACGTCATCTCACGATGGCATGCTACTTGCCCGAATCATTCACCGCAAGTCTCTACCTGTGTTGGAAATATGCGGACGACTTTAGTGCAGGTATTCTTGCAAATGCACATTGCGGTGGTGATAATTGCCACCGAGGGGCAGTGGTTGGCGCCCTTCTTGGCGCCGCTAATGGCGTGCCGGAAAAATGGAAAGAGGGATTAACGAATGCTCCCCCTCTCATCTAAAAATTAGCTATCTTTCTTTAGACCCAGGGCACGTATTCTCCTAGATATGGTATTGTGCGACTAGCCTGCCTCTTCGCGCGCAGCCTTCGTCATGCGCACGACGTTACGGACTGCATTTTTAGTGATGATGTTACCGCCTGTGCCACGACCTCGCACGGAAAAATCTTTGAAGAGAACTTCCTCTTCAATTTTGCGTAGTCTCGGTGCTGGCTTGAGGTTAACCTTCACCGCGTCAGGTTCGCCATTTTCAGTCGGATAGCATGAGATGTAGAAAACGCGTGATCCAGGCTTACCTTTAGTCAAATCATACTCCTTGTCTCGTGTGACACCACCGGTGGTGAAGTGCTTGGCTAGGGTTGAGCCCGTTCTTCCATCGCGATAAACCATGCAATAGGTCAAGGCATTAGGCTCTGCGCGATTGAAGATATCGATATGCAAAATATTCTTACCGAAGAATGCTTTGTCACTAACCTTACTAACGATGAGTTGACCCTCCTGATTGATCGCAATGACATCATCGAGGGTTGAGCATTTACAGACAGATTCGTCCTTCTTCATGCTTGTGCCTGCGAAGCCTTCCTTCTTGTCGACGTAAAGCGTCTCGTTAGCGATGACGACGTCTTGAGCAACGACTTTCTTGAAGGATGACAGCTCGGTCTTACGCTCGCGACCCTTGCCATATTGCTTCTTCAGATCGGTAAACCATTTGATGGCATACTTTGTCAAATATTTGAGATGCTTCTGAGTAAGCTCGATTTCTTCTTCGAGACCCTTGATCTGTTCGTCGGCACGCAAGGTGTCGAACTTAGAGATACGCTTTATTTTGATTTCGAGCAGGCGAAGAATGTCGTCTTTGCTTATCTGACGTTTAAATACCTTTTTATAAGGCTTAAGGCCTAAATCCACGGTGGCGATGACGGCTTCCCAGGTCTCTTCTTCTTCGATTCGACGGTAGATCCGCTTTTCGATGAAGATTTTCTCGAGAGAACTAAAGTGCCATTTCTCTTCAAGCTCCCTAAGCTGGATTTCGAGTTCGAGCTGGAGAAGGTTGCGCGTTTTCTCAGTAGCGAGATAGAGCAGATCTTGGGCAGAGAAGAAATGAGGCTTCTCGTTTTCAACCACGCAAATGTTGGTCGAGACAGAGAGTTCGCAATCGGTAAAAGCATAGAGAGCTTGCTCCACTGTTTCTGGATCAGAACCGGAAGGCAGATAAATGAGGATTTCGACGCAGTCGGCAGTGTTATCCTCTACGCGTTGAATCTTAATTTTTCCCTTTTCGTTAGCCGATATTATGGAGTCGATCAGGCTGGTTGTGGTCTTACCAAAAGGAAGCTCGGTGATGGCGAGTAGGTTCTTCTTGCGAGCTGCGATCCTGGCGCGAACTTTCACACGTCCACCACGTTTGCCATTATTATACTCGGAGACGTCAGCGATGCCACCGCTTGGGAAGTCAGGCACGAGTTCGGGCTTCTTTTTCCGGAGGAGCGCAATGCAGCCATCGAGTAGCTCGATGAAATTGTGCGGTAGAATCTTGCAGGAAAGTCCTACTGCAATGCCTTCAGCGCCTTGAGCAAGGAGGAGCGGGAATTTGACGGGGAGCGTGTCCGGCTCTTTATTGCGGCCATCATATGAAGATAACCAATTGGTCGTCTTAGGATTAAAGACTACATCGAGAGCAAACTTAGAAAGGCGGGCTTCAATGTAGCGTGAGGCAGCAGCAGAGTCACCTGTTAGGGTATTACCCCAGTTACCCTGCATATCAATAAGAAGTTCCTTTTGCCCTAATTGCACCATCGCGTCGGCAATCGAGGCATCACCGTGTGGGTGGTACTTCATGGTGTTACCGATCACATTGGCCACCTTATTGTAACGACCATCTTCCAGTTCACGCATAGAATGCAGGATTCGGCGTTGAACAGGCTTAAGGCCGTCATTGGCATGGGGGACGGCTCGCTCTAGAATCACGTAGCTGGCGTAGTCGAGGAACCAATCGCTGAACATTTCGTCGACATGACCAGAGTCTGTCTTGAGTGCAAAAATGTCGCCGTCCGAGAGTGGCTTTGTTTCGACAGACCCGGAAGGCTCGTCGAACTCGAGTTCAAAATTGTCTTTCTGGGGCGTCTTTTTACGTGGCATGGAGTGTTTTTCAGTCAGGAAAGTGGAAACCTTTTCTCTCGGAAATTCAAATAAATAGGAGAATGAAAAAGGTAGAATAGCCTGTCTGACTCAAGGAGATTCGGTGATAATATATTTTCGGATGACTGTGGCTTTTTTCTTATCATTGGCACGACCAGTGCTAACCTTCTTAAATGTCAAAAACAGCATCACCCCACACTTCCCATAAAGCACTCCTTAAATGGGTCAAAAAAATGGTCTCCATGTGCGAACCAAGTGCGGTTCATTGGTGTAGCGGATCTCAAGACGAGGCCGATTCGATCTTCGCGATGATGGTCGATAAGGGTATTTGTATCAAGCTTGACGAGGCGAAACGGCCCAACAGCTACCTATTCCGATCGAATCCCGACGACGTAGCTCGGGTTGAGTCGAAGACATTTATCTGTTCACAAAGCAAAGATGCTGCAGGCCCGACTAATAATTGGGAGGAACCGCGGGCCATGCGCCGTAAACTCAAGCAACTGTTTAAAGGCTGCATGCATGGGCGTACAATGTATGTCATACCATTTAGTATGGGTCCCGTCGGTGGTCCGATATCGAAGATTGGCGTCGAATTGACAGATTCGCCCTATGTGGTCGTCAATATGAGGATTATGGCGCGAATTGGTACGCCCGTGCTCGATGTGCTCGGCTCGGATGGATTCTTTGTTCCTTGCTTACACTCGGTAGGATGCCCGCTGGATGAGGGCGTTGAAGATGTTGCCTGGCCTTGCAATCCTCAAGATACTCACATTGTTCACTTTCCAGAAGAGCGCACCATCGTTTCCTACGGATCTGGATACGGGGGTAACGCCCTACTCGGCAAAAAGTGCCTTGCGCTACGGATTGCATCTACCCTAGCCCGTGATGAGGGATGGATGGCCGAACATATGCTTATACTTGGAGTGGAAGAGCCAGACGGCACCAAGACATATGTGACGGCGGCTTTTCCTAGCGCTTGTGGGAAGACAAATTTCGCTATGCTCATTCCGCCTGAAGAAATGAAGGGCTATAAAGTATCCTGCGTAGGCGACGATATCGCCTGGATCAAGCCTGGCAAGGATGGCTGTCTTTATGCGATCAATCCAGAGGCTGGTTTCTTTGGTGTCGCGCCAGGCACATCCGAGGGCACAAATCCCAGCGCGATGGCTTCCTGCTCAAGGGATACTATTTTTACTAATGTTGCACTAACAGACGGGGGCGACATCTGGTGGGAGGGCATGACCGAGGATGCACCTGCACATTTGATAGATTGGAAAGGCAAAGACTGGTCGCCCGATAGCAAAACCACAGCCGCGCATCCAAATAGTCGTTTCACTGCGCCCGCCGCGAACTGCCCTGTGATCGATCCCGACTGGGAGAAGCCGGAGGGCGTGCGCATCCAGGCGATGATCTTTGGTGGTCGCCGCATGAAAGACGTGCCGCTCGTTACGCAGTCATTCAACTGGGGGCATGGCGTTTATCTAGGTGCTACCACTGGTTCGGAGATAACGGCAGCGGCTGAAGGCAGTCTTGGCCAAATACGCCGTGATCCAATGGCGATGCTTCCTTTTTGTGGGTACCACATGGGCGACTACTTTAGTCACTGGATCAAAATGCAGCGAACGCTCAGCGAGACCCCACTCATTTTTAATGTGAACTGGTTCCGTAAGGATTCTAACGATAAGTTCATGTGGCCTGGTTTTAGCGATAACATGCGACCGCTACGCTGGATAGTTGAACGTGCCACCGGTCGCGCTGGAGCAAAAGAAACAGCTGTCGGTTGGATGCCACGTTACAGTGATCTCGACTGGCGTGGTCTCGAGATGCGTGAAGAGGACTTTGACGAGCTTATGCATGTCGATCGTGACCGTGCTCGTATGCAGACTTTACCACACGAGGAACTTTTCCTAAAGCTGCACAGTAACCTACCAAAGGAGATGATTTTCCAGCGAGAGTTGCTTATTTCAAGGCTCTAGAGTGAGTAGCTAGGAAATAGTTCCTGCAATTATACGTAGATTCCCATGGATCTGGTCGAGCTGAGTGCGTCTCTCGACATTTTACCTAGTCTCGCCTCAGGAACTAGGGTTGTCCCCCAGGACTAAATTACCGTAATTAAGGTTGGAAATAAACAGTTCTATCGTTGAACATAGTGGTAGTTATGTCCCGCATTTACTTATCACCCCCAGATATTAGCCCGCGAGACCATGCGAGCGTAGATGCCGTATTGACTTCTAACTGGGTGGCTCCAGCTGGTCCAGCGCTCGATTCATTCGAGTCAGCAGTCGCGAGTCGCGCCAACCGCAAGCATGCTGTTGCACTAAACTCAGGCACGGCCGCTCTTCATCTCGCCCTGCAAATTCTAGGCGTCGGCGCAGGTGATGCCGTAATCTGTCCAACCTTTACTTTTGCTGCGAGTGCCAACCCAATCTGTTATCTTGGTGCAGAACCAATCTTCGTCGATAGTGAGCCACGAACATGGAACATGGATCCAGTGCTCCTGGAGCAAGCACTCAAGCAAGATAATAATATCAAAGCCGTCATCGTCGTGCACCTCTATGGGCAATGCGCTGATATGAAAGCTATTCTCGCTATTTGCGCGAAATACGATGTGCCCCTGATTGAAGACGCAGCCGAAGCACTAGGGGCAAGCTTTTGCGGACGCCCAGCGGGTTCAATGGGTGCTTTTTCCTTTTTCTCTTTTAATGGCAACAAGATCATTACCACCTCCGGCGGTGGCATGTTACTGTCAAACGACAGTGAGTCCATTGAGCAGGCCCGCTACTTGGCCACACAAGCTCGTGAACCAGTAGCCCACTACGAGCACAAAGCAGTTGGCTATAATTATCGAATGAGTAATTTGCTCGCAGGGCTCGGAAATAGTCAGCTAGCCGATCTCCAACGCCGTATCGATATCCGTCGTGCTCATTTCGAGGCCTACCACGCCGAACTCAGTGCACTACCCGGCATCGAGTTTATGCCTGTCGCGGACCCTGAAGCTGCTAATTATTGGCTCACCTGCCTAACTGTAGACAGCGAAACCAGCGGTAGCTCACGCGACGCTCTAATAGCTGCGCTGGAAGCAGCCGACATCGAAGCACGCCCACTATGGAAACCGCTGCATCTTCAGCCCGTATTCAAAGAGAAAACCTGCCATGGCGGCGAACTGGCGGCAGGGCTCTTCAAGGACGGCCTTTGCTTGCCCAGTGGTTCTGGTATGCATCAGTCCGATCGCAAAGCTGTAATTACAACGATCAAAGCAACTTTAGCTCAAGGTCGATCTAAATTATGAGCGCCAATCTTGTAGTTAAATACCTCAACCCGAGGACGCTTTCTTTGTTTGTCTTTTATGCCATCGTTTCACTCGCGAGCTATTGGATTGCCTACGAATTACGCTTCGATTTTAATGTTCCAAGCAATCATGCAGCCGATCGGATTAACATGGTCGGATGGGTTGTTGGCTTACAGTTGATGATGCTTTTAGCCTGCGGACAATTTGACTCTATCTTGTCTTATTTCCGTTTGCCAGATGTGTTTCGCCTTTTCGGCGGCCTTGCTTCAAATGCACTCATCCTGCTGTCAATGTGGTATGTCTATAAAGGTACAGACGTACCACCTCGCGCTGTTATCCTCACCTACTTCTTAATCAGCTTTCTTGCCATCGCGGCCTTTCGGATTCTGATGCGGATTAAATCTAGCCGGGGTGTCACAGATTGGTTTACGATGGACGACTCCGAGAACGTGATTATTATCGGTGCAGGCGAAGTCGGTGCGGGCCTTTGCTCAGACTTAATGAATAAGGCTCGTCTTGGTATGCGTCCAGTCGCCTTTCTCGATGATGACGCTAAGAAGATCGGTCGCTATGTTCACGGCGTTTTAGTTGCCGATGTAGTCGATGAATTAGCCACAATAGCCAAACGCTATAATACGTCCAAAGTGGTTATAGCGTTTCCATCAGCATCAACTAAACGTATGCGCCATGTCGCCGAACTTGCCCGCGATGCAGGACTTTCTGTCGACACTGTGCCCGCTCTAACTGATCTTGTTAGCGGGCGAGCCGAGCTCTCTCAACTTCGTCCAATCCAGCTAGAAGACCTCCTAGGTCGTGACGCAGTCGATCTCAACTCTGAAGGCATCCTTACTTTGCTACTCGGCAAGCGCGTCATGGTTACGGGTGCAGGTGGCAGTATTGGCAGTGAATTAGTCGCTCAAATACTCGACTACTCTCCCCAAAGTCTGCTTTGCATTGATCAGGCAGAAATTGCAATTTTTAATCTCCAGCAAAATGTTCTAAAAGTAAAAGATACAGGTAAGACGCAAGTAACTACCCAGGTGCTCGATGTTCTTAATGCCGAACAACTAGAGAAAGTCTTCGCTCAACATCGCACGGAGGTCGTATTTCATGCAGCGGCACACAAGCACGTTAATCTGATGGAAACTCAGCCTGCCGAGGCTCTGCGTAATAATTTCTTGGCAACCCAGCAGCTCGCACGCATCGCGAGCCAATGCAAGGTCGAGCGTTTCATTTTAATTTCTACCGATAAGGCAATCAACCCTTCCAGCGTGATGGGTGCGAGCAAACGTCTGGCTGAACTATCACTGACCGCACAACAGAATACAGATACTAATACCACGAAGTTCATGGCTGTTCGTTTTGGTAACGTACTTGGTTCATCTGGAAGTGTGGTCACCATCTTTCGTAATCAAATCGCAACAGGTGGTCCAATAACAGTGACTGACCCAAATGTCACTCGCTTCTTTATGACGGTCGAAGAAGCCGTCGGCCTAGTCCTACAGTCAGCCACCGAAGGTGCTGGCGGGGATATCCTTGTGCTAGACATGGGGGAGCCTGTCAAAATCCTCGATGTCGCGCGGCAAATGATCACCTTAAGTGGCCTGCGGGAAGGCACTGATATCGACATTGAGTTTACCGGCCTTCAAGCGGGTGAAAAGCTATTTGAAGAGGTGCAGCATCTCAGTGAAACATTGCAAGCCACACAGCATCCTTGCGTTATGCGGTTTGTCGCCTCAAGTGATTCGCAAATCAACATGAGCCAAATCTCTCAAGATTTAGAATCTGCGATGCACGACACGAATGTAGCAGTCATTAAAGGCACCATTCAGAAGCACATTCCCGAATACACGCCCTCGGTCTAAGTTTGGATTGCCGAATCTATACGGCCACACCTTTTAGCCATTCGCGTCTAGCTGCAGGAATAGCTCATGCAAATCATGTGACAGGTCGGTCATCACCCTCTACGTCTCGATCTATGAGCGTATCGCTTGATCTAGGAGATGGCCTCCTGAAGACCCTCATCTTCTTTTTATAATAGAGTAATGCGGCTTGCCAAACGATCCTCGGCATACTGTTGAGTGCAGTATCAAAGGGATGATACAAGGCATAACGGAAGATGCTTCCATTCGTTAAGGACTGACCTTGGCCTTGTATATAAGTTTTCATGACGCACGCCCCATCCTTGTAGAGGTCAATACCTAGAAATATTTCATTTTCTTCAATGCGAAAGGTAAACCGATATTCTCCAGTCATGTCGTTGAAAGGAGAAACGTGAAAGTCTTTCATGCAACGCGTTATCCACGTCTGATCGTCGATTTGTTCTAAGTCTGTAAGCGGATAAACGTGACGATCACCAAATGTGTTGTTGACCTCCGCCACGGCGCAAAGCAATCGCCTCCCCTCCATGCGCAAATGAAAGTTCACAGGATTGAAAGCGTAGCCGAAATACTTAGGCGAACTAATTAGCATTGTGTGTTGCCTGGGCTCTTCAGCGGGCAGTAACCGATCCAGTTGCTCTATGATTGGTTCAGGACTACCATGTAGATAGTCGCTATCATTTAAACGCAAAGGCCTTGCCTCATTGTAACCGAAAATAGAGGCCTGCGCCTTGATAAGTTTTAGCTCAGCCAGGTCGAATCCGAAGAAACTCATTGGGTAGCTAAATTTGTGTGACTGCGGGCTGTACCTCTCGTGCACAACTACGCCACGGAATATCTGTGAATTCAAAATCATGCGACACACTTTCGATGCAAAGTCCGACACTCCAAAGCGACACGGCAAAATATAGAGAATTGATTCCTATTGAATCTCATAGCTCGATTCCAAATCCCTGCGCGACTTCGACTGCCGAGCGAACGGCATCTTCGTGAAAACCATAGCCAAAATAGCTTCCACAAAACCAAGTGTTTTGTTTTCCGTTATTAGCCCGGAGTTTGTCTTGCGTATCCATCGACTCAAAAGAATAGAGCGGATGGGTGAGCGTAGTGCGGTTGATCACGCTCGCCTCGGGTATCTCAACGCCCGGGTTGAGAGTCACGATGTAATCATTCTGGGTCTGGAGATTCTGCAGACGATTCATATAATAACTCACTGAAACTGGTCGCTCGTCTGCTTGACCCGGTTCCCGCATGAAATTCCACGAAGCCCAGAGTTTACGGTCCGGTGGTAGATGCGTTGAACTCGTATGAAGCACCACTTCATTCTGCTGGTAGCGCCATGGGGAGAGTAGCTTTTCTTCTTTCTTATTTGGATCGATCAGTAGCTTGAGTGCCTCATCCGCATGGGCGCCAATCACTACATGATCAAATTCCAGCGACTCACCCTTATGCGTAACCAGTGTGACACCATTATCATGTCGGCGAATACCCGCAGGTGCTGCGCTCAAACTCGGAGCATGGTCAAACTGTTTGAGCATTGCTTCTACATAGGTGCGGCTTCCTCCTTTTACAAACTTCCATTGAGGACGATTTGTTAGGCGTAGCAGACCGTGGTTTTCCAGAAAGTGTAAGTAGGGTTGTGCAGGGAAACGATGCACCTCTTCAATCGGTGACGACCATATGGCGGCGCCCATGGGATAAAGGTAATTGTTCAAGAAGGCATGCCCGAAGCGTCGTTTCTTACAGTATTTACCTAGGCTCTTGCCCTCAAGATAGCCACTGTTCAAATCTCGATAGCCAATCCGAGCGAAACGTATGAGATCCCAGACGAAGCTTAAGTGCTTCGGCTTAAAGTAATAGCTAATTGACGGAAAAAGCGTCGTCAGGTTGTTACCCGCATAACCATAGTCCGTTTGTTGGTCGTAAAAGCTGAAAGTCATCGAGCTATCTTCGACCGCCACGCCAAGCTGTTCTAATACCTTGGTAAAGTATGGATAGTTCCGATGATTCATTACTATAAAACCAGTGTCCACGGGCATACCCGCGTCCGCACCGTCTGGAACTTTCAGTGTGCGCGTGTGACCGCCAACGTAGTCGTTTTTCTCAAACAGGTGCACATCGTGTTTACGCCCGAGAAGCCACGCAGCTGTTAGCCCGGCCACGCCGCAGCCAACCACCGCTATTTTCAGAGGTTTATTATATTCAGACATAGCTTATTGCGACTCAGCGAAAATGTAATGCACAGCAGACCGTTCACCGAACTCAATTTCATCTGAACACATCTGCAGGGGTTTTCCTATACCGCCCAATACCATTGTATCCGTATTTAGAACATGTTTCACTATTTGAATAACAATATGCATTTTGAACTATAATTTAAACGCCGATAAAGATGAAAACCTTACTCGTATATGTAAGTTTTTCCACCAGCTGACGCTTAGTTTATTTAGTGATTAATCGTTACCTTCAAACTTTAACTCTAACTGCCATCGCTTTCAGCGTAATGGCATGTTCGTCTACATCCGATATGCATACACAGACCACTCCCGACGCGCGCTACCTGCAAGCCCTCACTCAATCTGAGTCACACCTAAAAGAGTCGCCCGAACCAGGGTCGGAGGCTGAGTCTGCCATGCTAGAACGGGTCGCAGCATTGTATAGCGATTACAGTTATGAAAATCTCTCCAAAAACGTGACACAAGTTTATGCGGAGAAGACCTACTTCCGGGACGCCTTTAAACATTTTGAAAGCGCTGAGTCCATCCGCGATTACCTGCTCGCCGGCCTCAATCCGCTTGAAAATGCTGAATTCGTCTTCAATCGTTTTGCCCGTAGCGGCGGCGACTACTACTTAGACTGGACGATGCGTTTAGACTTCAAAAAGACCCCTACTGGCACTTGGGAGGAGTCAATCGGTGTCACTCACATGCGTTTTAACAGCGATGGTAAGGTTATCTTTCACCAAGATTACTGGGATCCCACCGACATAGTCTACCGCCGCATCCCGATTGCCAAACAACTGATCGCTTTCGTCAAGGGCAAGATGTGAGTCCAGTGTGTGCTTATTCACTAAAAAAGGCCGCCCTTCCGGACGACCTTTAAAATGGTGGTGAGAGCCGGATTCGAACCAGCGAACTCATAGAGAACAGATTTACAGTCTGCGTGCTTTAGCCACTTGCATATCTCACCAAAAAGTTGAGAAGTCGTGGACTGTAGGTCTCAATCGCACGATGCCAAGTAATTTTTTGAGATTTCTCGCGCACAGCAGAGTAAGTGATTTATCCCTTCTGCGAGTCTACTAAGACCCGAAAAAATAACTAATATACTCGGTGAAATAGGCATCAACATAGACATTAAACCCGAGAAAGTAGATTAGGCCTGCACCTGCTAGCATTGGACCAAAGGGTACTTGCATACCAAACTGCACGCTTTCGCCTTCATTCTCCCCATCCTTGGATTCATCCACTAAGCAATCCGTATCCTGCCCCGCTACGAGGCGCACAATCAGAAGGTAAGGTAGCAAAATTATTGTCCCAAGTAAGGCACCGCCGAACATAGCAAATACTGCTCCTTGCCAACCACAGAAAGCTCCAATGAAACCGGCAAACTTAACATCCCCCTCCCCCATGGCAGGTTTTCGAAAAATGACCTCGCCCAGCACTGCTATCCAATAGACTAAACCTGCGCCCACTAGTGCGCCAATAATTGCAGTAATTCCTGATTGGATATTAGAAATAATCAGCAAGCCCTCAATCTCATGTAAGGCAGGGAAGCAAATAGACAGCACAACCCCTATCACCATCCCACCAATAGAAAAGCGATCTGGTATGATCATGTGATCTAAATCAATAAAAGTAGCACAGATCAAAAAAGAGATGTAGAGCATTCCCAAGATGGCTACGGTAGGCGAATGAATCGACCAAGCCCAAAAGAAGAGGACAGCTGTGAGTAACTCGATCGCAGGATAACGCAGACTAAAAGGCTGCCCACAGCAACTAGCTTTACCCTTAAGTAGTATCCAGCTTAGGACTGGAATATTACGATAAAATGCTATGGGCCTACCGCACTCGCAGGCAGATCCAGGCGATATAACCGAACGCTCTGCAGGTATGCGATAGATACAAACATTGAGAAAACTTCCGACTATAGCGCCAAAAATAGCTACCAAGCAGGCGAAAAACCAAGGGAAGTCCTCATTAATAAATTCAAATGTTTCAAACATAAGCTAGATCAAAACTGAGCATTTAGTATTATAACACAACACACTAATTACTTAGCTATTAAGATGTAAAAGGCCTTCGTGTTGTTTACTAAAGAAGTAATTTACTGAAATATAATCTCTTCCAACCCTGTTTTAGATATACGCTGAAACTTTTCTACACGCAGCGGCGATATGATATGTAAGCAGCACATTTACTGCGTATAATATAGTAACAATCAAATTAAAACCCATGCATATTAAAACAATACTCCTAATGCTCCTGAGTACCACACTAATTACCTTGAACTCTCAAGCTAAGCCAGAGAGAGAAGATCGAGATGACAACCGTGTGCCTCCTACACCCGATGAAATAATTGAACGCTTAGACAGCGATGGCAGTGGCTCGATCACTGGGGACGAAGCGAAGGGATTCATGGCAAAATACTTCGAAAGAATAGACGCAAACAGCGACGGTGAAATCTCCGAGGAAGAATTGCTCCATGCGCACGAAAACCGTGGCCAAAAAACTAAGCAGGGTCGTGAAGACATAAAAGCCGCTGATACCGACCAAAATGGAGCAATTTCAATAGACGAAGCGACAGAAGCAGGTCTCAAGAAAATGGTAGAAAACTTCGATAAGATTGATACGGACAGCGACGGTCAAATCTCAGAGGAAGAAATGCACCAGCTAAGAAAGCAAATGGGCAAGAGAGAGCGGGACACCCAATAGCGACTAAATTCAAATAGTTAAAATGCCCTAGGCCCAGGAGAAAGTCATCCTGGGCTTTTTCTTTGCAATTAACTAGCCCACTTGTTTCATTGCGCGCTAACCTTTCTTACATGATCACAATTAATCAAGTCACCCATAACTTCGGCAAGAAGGTTCTTTTCAATAAGATCAACTGTGTCATTAACGCGCACGACCGAATTGCCCTCGTTGGCTCCAACGGTTCGGGTAAAACTACCCTGCTCCGCATGCTCATGGGTGAGCTAGACAGCGACGGAGGCACAGTCGATAAGGCTGGCTACGTCAGTGTCGGCTACCTGCCGCAAGATGGCATCTCAGTTTCGGGCAAAACTCTCTTTGGAGAGGCGGAGAGTGCATTTGGCGATATTCTCGAGCTACAGAAAAACCTAGAGAAGGCCGAAGAGGAGATGCTAGAGATGGATACCTCGGCAGATGAATACTACGACCTCATTGATTTAATGGGAGAATGGGAGCAGCAACTCGAAGACCACGAGCCTGCCAAAATGAAATCTCGAATCGAACGCATTCTTCTTGGAATGGGTTTTAGCGAGGGCGACTTTGAACGTGACACTGGTGAGTTTTCAGGCGGCTGGCAGATGCGTATCGCATTAGCCAAATTACTCTTACAGAATCCATCGCTGATCATACTCGACGAGCCGACCAATCACTTGGACATCGTATCTCAGCACTGGGTCGAGCAATACCTTAAACACTACCAAGGTGCACTCATCGTCATCTCTCACGATCGTGCCTTCCTCGATGAGGTTACAAACCGCACGCTGGAGCTCAAGCTCGGCAACTTAACCACTTTTAAAGGTAACTACAGCTACTATGTAGGCGAGAGCGATAAGCGCCTTGAAACTCTACGTAAAGCCTACGCAAATCAGCAAAAGGAGATCAAGGAAGTCAAAGACTGGATCAATCGTTTCCGCTCTAATGTAAAAAAGGCCAGTATGGTGCAGAGCCGGATCAAAGCACTCGAAAAAATCGAATTGATCACCATACCACGTGACGAGAAGAAGATGTTTTTCCGTTTCCCAAAATCTCCCCCTGCAAGTGCCAAAGTAATCACAATTAGCGGTCTGCATAAAGCTTATGGGGACAATATCATCTTTGATGGTCTCGACCTACGAATCGACAAAGGCGACCGTATCGCGGTAGTCGGCGTCAACGGTGCTGGCAAGTCCACCTTAGCTCGTATCATGGCAGGCACCGAACCCTTCCAAAGCGGCGAAGTCGAAAAAGGTATCAACACAGTACTCGGCTACTTTGCCCAGTCGCAAGCTGACGAGCTCGATCCCAACAACAGCGTTCTCGATGAGGTTGAAAAGGCTGCCATTGGTAATGACGATGCTAACCCGCGCGGCGCACTCGGCGCTCTCCTCTTTTCTGGTGACGAGGCCCTCAAGAAGACTTCAGTCCTCTCCGGTGGCGAAAAGAACCGCGTCGCACTCGCTAAAATGCTTATGCACCCAGCCAACTGTATGGTCTTGGACGAACCGACTAATCACTTGGATATAAAATCGAAGGAAGTCCTCCAAGAGGCGATCAACCTCTATGAAGGCACCGTCATTTTAGTGAGTCACGACCGTGCCTTCCTTGACGGTGTGGTGAATAAAGTACTCGAAGTATCGCCTGGTAGTACTCGGATGCTCACTTGTAACGTATCTGAATACATTGAACGTCTCGAACAAGAGACAGCAGAAAAGCTAGACAGATAATGGGCTCACCTAAGCTAGTTCTTTAAGCTGAGCTAAATTAGGTAATTTACGATCCTATGCCTTGGCGGCTTTGGCCGTTTCGGCAAACTCTCCGAGATTACGGAACTTTGTATAGCGATCTTCTAACAGCTTCTTAGTGCTCTTCTTTTTAAGCTTACCCAGTGAGTCAACAATGGCCTCTTTTAGAGCCTTGGCCGCTAAATCGAAGTCGCGATGCGCACCTCCCATTGGTTCAGAGATCACACGATCGACGACGCCAAACTTCTGTAAATACTCTGGGCTAAACTTGAGCGCGTCGGCCGCTTGCGGGGCTGCGGCACGATCTTTCCAGAGGATCGCCGCGCAACCTTCAGGTGAAATTACTGAGTAGTAGCCGTTTTCCAAGATCATGACCTCATCAGCCACGGCCATGCCAAGCGCACCGCCACTGCCGCCCTCACCGATCACGATGGACACGATGGGGACTTCAAGAGCACTCATATCGCGAATGTTCACCGCGATGGCCTCAGCCACATGGCGCTCTTCAGCCCCAATTCCTGGGTAGGCTCCCGGAGTATCGATCAAGGTGACCACGGGCATACCAAACTTCTCGGCCATTTTCATCAAGCGCATCGCCTTGCGATAGCCTTCAGGGTGCGGGCAGCCGAAATTACGCTTCAAATTATCGCGAGTATTACGACCTTTTTGCTGGCCGAGCACCATCACGGCTTGGCCGTCAAGGAAAGCAGGGCCACCCACAATGGCAGCATCCTCTCGGAAGCGGCGGTCACCATGGAGTTCCTCAAAATCAGTGAAAATGAGACCGATATAATCAAGAGAGTAAGGACGCTTAGGGTGCCTAGAGAGCTGCACGCGCTGCCAAGGTGTCAAATTAGAGTAGATATCCTTTTTAATTTTTTCGATCTTGAACTCGATCGCCTCAATTTCGTTCGACACGTCCACCTTCGACTCCTGCGAGACTTGGTTCAGTGTAATTAGTTGTTTCTCCAGCTCGCGTAGCGGCTTTTCAAATTCCAGCGTGTAGGTAACGTCTTCCATGTAACTGAGGATTTAGGTGACTAGATTCGGGGCTGTCAATGCCTCTAAATGTCGTCCTCTTCCGGAGGTGACTTGAGTTCATCTTTCCAGCCTAGCATACGTGCCTGTGCGCCAAAATGTTCTGCCTTATCCTTGTCACCCCGCTCGACCCAGATCCGGGAAAGACTTGTATTAATATGAATGTCAGTCGGGCAAAGCTCGAGGGCCCGCTCGCCTGTTTGGAGTGCGGCGTCATAATCACCCTCTGAGAAATAGATTTCGGTCAAAGCATGCCATACACCGAAGGACTCGGGGTGAGTTTGTTTAAGCTGAGAAAGTTTCGTAATCGCCGCCCCACTTTCACCAAGGGTGAAGTCAAGAGTGGCATCGTCGATCTGGTCCTGAAGAGAAGTGTCGCTCATAGTCGCTTTTGTGTTGCTCTGTAAGTAAGCCTGCTTTGTCTCTTTGAGAGATATCCTACTTATGCCTGACCCGCAAATCGAAAAACTCCTAATTGTTCAAGACCGCGACGTCGCGGTCCAAAAGATCGAGCAAGAGCTCGCCCGCATACCGCAGGAGCGAAGCGCGCTTGAGGGGCACATCACTGCCGAAGAGGCCAACATTGAAGCGGCTAGCCATGCACTCAAAGAGAAGGAAGTTGAGCGCAGCGAGCTCGATACTGAGATCAAGACGAAGGAAGAGGCCATCGCGCGCTTTCGCACTCAGCAGTTAGAAGTTAAAAAGAACGACGAATATCGTGCCCTCACCCACCAAATCGAGCAAACTGAGCAAGAGATCTCGGATCTCGAGGAGCGTGTAATCGAACTGTTGCTCGAAATCGATGAAACTTCTGAAACTTTTCAGGAAGAAAAAGCCACTATCGACGCTCGGATCGTGGAGGAGAAAAAGCAGATCACTTTACTCAGCGAACGTGAAGAAAATCTAAAAGCTTCGATTGATGAGGCCAAGGCAGCCGTTGAAACTGCGCGCTCCGTTGTCGATGAGAACTACCTCAGTCACTACGACCGCGTAAAGAAACTTTCCAAACGCCCACCCTATGTCGCCAGGATCGAAGCACACAAATGCGGGGGCTGCCACTTGCGAGTCTCGAATGAAGTCAACGGCAACGCTCTCGTAGCAGGCGAACCACATTTCTGCGATCAGTGCGCCAGGATGGTCTATGCCTAGCAGTAGAAGGTCGGGGAACAAAAAAGCGCCTCGCACATACAGGGCGAAACGCTAAAAAGATGGTACACCTGAAGGGACTTGAACCCCTAACCTCCTGATTCGTAGTCAGGCGCTCTATCCAATTGAGCTACAGGTGCATTTGAGAAGTGCGGGATAAAGACAAAGCTAAGCTCGCAGTTCAAGCAGAAGTTTCAAAAAAGTAAATTTTCTCGTTAAGCTGCTGAAAAGCGCACGACATAGACCATAATCGCAGCGGTAGCGCCTAGCGCAATGAGTAAGCACCAGAGGAACATAGCAAGCTGTGGCTTGCGATTGATGAGAACGATAAGCCCACCTAAGATTAGCCAGATAACAAATTTAACCAGTATCCAAGTATCGGTAAAACTGTGCCCTAACTTTGAAATGAGCCCAAAGCCAGCTACTAGGATTAATGTTAAGCCAATGCCGCTTGTAATTGAACCAAGCTTGCGCACTGAGACGTTATCTGGCGCTGCCATACTGCGAGCGAGTAAGGCGCCATACCCTAGAAAAACCATAGAAATACCTATGATGTGAAGAACTTGGTAGAAATTAGGATCCATCGTAGTAATATGGGGCAGAGGCTAAAAAATGAAAGCCTCTTTTCGCATTCTCTGGTGGGTATTACGCCTGCTTGGGCAAGTTAAGCTAGTCTTCTACTCCGTATATGGAAAAGCCCGACAGACCTCTGCCGGGCTTTGAAAATCATTATAGGTCAAATAGCTAGACCGCCTTTGGGATTTCCGCTGGTATATCGATCAGATGAG
This sequence comes from Opitutaceae bacterium BACL24 MAG-120322-bin51, assembly GCA_905182465.1. GTDB lineage: Bacteria > Verrucomicrobiota > Verrucomicrobiia > Opitutales > Coraliomargaritaceae > Thalassobacterium. Next base: position 137,866 of record CAJJBI010000003.1, read on the forward strand.
TATCCTTGCGTTTGACCTTATTTAATCGAGATCGACGGCGCAACATGCGGTCGAGCTTTTGTATTAAGTCATCGATTGATTTATAAAGATCATCAGTGTCCGCAGATGCGAAGTGGTCGTTTCCCCTCACTTCGAGTTGTCCTTTCGCGATGAATTCTCTCTGGTGGGTGGATTGATGGTGGTCATATTCCAGCTCTACGCGCATCGTATAATGTGATCATCGTGCTCGAAGAGTTTTTCCGCTTTTTCGTGAACCATATTTTTGATCGCCTCAGTTAATTCCATGTTCAAACCAGAGATGATAATGTCATGTTGCTTCATATATGTTTTTCCTTTTTTTAGTGGTTCCAATTAACGAAGTCGATTGACCCCGCTGCTCCAATAAAAGTGAGCATAAAAAAAGCCAATCCGTGAACACATACTAAAATCATGAAGCAATTTGAATACTTCAAACGATTCTCCGTAATCATCATTACGGGTGGTTCCTCTGGGATTGGCTGCTCAATTATCAAAGCAATACAGAATATAGTCCCTGACGCGCACCTGTGCAACCTTTCTCGCTCAAATCCGGATATTTCTCTAGGGGAAAACGGGCAACACTACCCCGTCGATTTGAGTGATGCACAGGCACTTGCCGAAGTCTCTGAGGCGCTCAAGGCTAGAATCGAGTCAGCACCCGAGGGGGAGGTCTTGCTAGTCAACAACAGCGGCTTTGGTGACTACGGTCGATTACCTGACCTAGAAATACGTAAGCAACTAACAATGATCGACTTAAATGTAAGGGCTGTGGTCGATTTAAGCTCGCGACTACTACCCACAATCCTGCCTAGGGGCGGCACGATCGTGACGATTGCATCCACCGCAGCCTTCCAGCCGACACCCTATTTAGCCACTTATGGCGCGACGAAGGCCTTTGTTCGGAACTGGTCACTCGCGCTCAACGAAGACCTCCGCGGCACTAAAGTGCGCACACTCACGGTCTGCCCAGGCCCCACCCGCTCTAATTTCTTCAAAGCAGCTGGATTTGATACGCCTCCCATGGATGGAGGCGCCAATAAGGGCCTCGATATGACATCAGATGAAGTGGCAGCTTACACCCTTCGCGCCATTGCCAAAGAGCGCTCCCTCATCGTAACCGGCTGGAAAAATCGCTTAATTACCTTTTTCGGCAGTCAACTACCTCTCGTTGCTGTGACACGGGTCGGTGCAAGCATTCTGCGCAAGATGCGCCTCGAACAACACAAAAGCGCAAAGTAATTTATTCACCTATTAGAGACGTCATCTCCACGATTCCCAACATTCATTCGCCAACATATCATGAACAACCCTTACGGCGAAGAAGCCCCACTGGTCGACCCAGCTGATTTACCGAACTGGATCGTAGAAGAGGACGACAATCTACTGATCATTAACAAACCGGGTTGGCTAGTCTGCCATCCATCGAAGAATGGTCCCATGTCGAGTCTAGTCGGCGTGGTGCGAGAATACACCGGAGCAGAAAAGCTGCATCTAGTCGCCCGCCTTGACCGCGAGACGAGTGGCCTCGTCATCTTCGCCAAGCGCCCTTCGGTCGCTCGTAAATTCCAGATGGCGATCCAGAACCGCATCGTCAAAAAAGCCTACATCGCACTCGTCGAGGGCGAGTTCAGTGAGCCTATCCACGTCGACCTGCCCATCGCCCGCCGACGGAAAGGAGGCGGCCCCGTGATCGTAAAATCTGAAGTCAGTTACGACCGTAGCTCTCAAGACGCTGTAACCGACTACATACCCTTAGTATCCAAGAATGGATATACCCTATGCCGCGTAGAGCCAGAGACAGGCCGTAAGCATCAGATCCGTGTGCATGCCGAACACCTTCAACACCGAGTGGTCGGCGATAAAATCTACGGTCCTGACGAGACGCTCTACATCGAGTTCATCGAGAAGGGCTGGACGGATCGACTCGCCGCCGCCCTACCCATACAGCGACAAGCACTGCACTGCTACCGCTATGACTTTGAATTCCATGAAGGCACGGTCAGTTTCACTGCACCCTTACAGGCAGACATCTTAGACTTTTGCCTAAGCCACATGGAGCTATCCTTGGATGTAATGAACGAGTTGTGCCCGTAATTAGTGGCGCATAGTAAATTCTTACTGCTAATTCATTGAGGGGCCTTATTTGAGAAGACACAAAAAAGCCCCGCTACAGAATAACTGCAGCGGGGCCTTTGTTAAAAACTAAGCCTTCCTTAGTTCGTGCTAAGGCGCAGGAACATTTTATCAGAACTCGCTGGGTCTACAGTTACTGAGTCACTTACTGCTGGAGTCCAGTTCCCTAGATCGTCAGAGGATTCAATGCTGTAGTTTACATTAAACGTTGGATCACTTGGCGAGCGTTCAATGTGAGCACTGGAGCGAAGGTTTTGAATGGCGCTGGAGTCTTGTCCAGGGGCTCCGGTATCACCTTTTATTCCTTGTTCGCCTCTTTCTCCTTTATCACCCTTGAGTCCGACAGATCCAGAGCTCGAATCGAGCGTAGAAATGTAATTATAGAGCGCTATATCAATGCCTTGAACTGTTGTATCGGCGACGGCAGGATCTGTGCCAGTATCGGTAACGGATACCCATGTACCAGTACCTGTTTCGTAGTAGTCCGCAATCCCATCACCATCTGTGTCTGTAGTGGTGTCAATAATCTCATATAAACCCATGGAAGCAATTTTCACTTCGTTAGTTGCAACATAGTTGCTATCCTGCGAGAACTTCAACATTGTTAAATCGGCACTATCAAGATCTGTCACAGCAGAACCACGAACAATACCGTCGACCACAAACTCGGCAGTGTTATTATCAAGATCAAATTCAATATAAGCGCTGAATGGAGTCGAGCCACTTTCGGCAAGCTCAAATGCGACGTATTGGTAACCACCAGATGCTGATGAAGTCGATTTGATGATAGCCTGCACTCGTGCATGAGCTGGCTTTGTGACTACAGGGTCACCTTCTTCACCAGTGCCTGTAGCACTCTCTGGCCTGTGTTCAAGCTTCAAGGCAGCAACACGCGTTCCTCCAGTAGGACCACCGGCAGCGTCTAAGAGTATGGAGCCTGCGGACATATTCCATGATGAGATATCTAAAGTTAAGCGGTATTTTCCAGTTGTTAGCGCAGGGCTATATCCAGGAGCATCCGCAGAAGCTTTGGTTTTGCGATAGACAGCTCCAGTTTTGCCAGTGACCACAAGATTACCGTTTCCATCTGTTGATGCACCATTAGTAAAACCGCCGAAGTTCCATGAGGTTCCATTCGAGCCAGTGTTCGCGAAACCGCTGGGATTCGGAATTTCAACTGTGGCTTGTCCTTTAAATGAAAGGCCAGCGGCATCTTCGAATTCCCAAAGCTCAAGTGCGACGGGAGCCTGCATACGAGACAGAAGCAATTGCTCCAGCTGCGATGATTGGTAAGAGGTATTTATTCATATTATTTATTTGGGGGGGGGTTGGTTATTATAGATTCTCTAGAGTCGATCATAAAAAAATCGTAAAAAAGAACCCCATCACACTACAGTATTTTGGTGTCTTTCACCATAAACAGTATTGACTGGAAAATTCAAAAAAATGAAAAAAAACGATACCCACTATATATAAAATAAAATACTTAAGTAATTGAACATTATTGCTTTAAGCTAAATATTGTGGTCTACATTCTTCAAGCATCTCGGAAATAGATTGAAAATGTTGGAGGACAGGAAGGTCCAACTCCTGTCCTTCCGTATGCTATGCAGCGAGGCATCAGTAACTAGGGGGGATCCTACACTTGTCTAATTATTTGCCTATTTGGTGCGTTCCAGCACCATGGGAAACTGCCGCAAGTTGTATATATTGACACAACCTGATTATTTACTGATTGCTAATACTTAGAATTTCTATTGATGATTAAGAATCGGCTTATTTTTCTTCTTCTAGCGCTGCCATTGCTGGGATATCAAGTGCCTCAAAATCAAATGGCTGATGTGTCTTTAAGCACACTAACGGATGAACAAAAAGCCAGCACCTATAATTTAGCTAAATCCATTGTAAGAAACTCTTACACATCAAAAATTAAATTAATATTTAATGACGGATCATCGAGTAACTATAAAATAGATTACCTACTAAGTGCTTTCAAAACTATAGCTCAGGATGCAGAGAAATCTGATAAACTGACTGAGCACCTTAAACTTAATACGAGATTAAAAGTTAAGGAAATAAAAGGAATCAAATTATTTATATTTAATACAAGCGGTGAAAGGATAATTAAATTCGAGAGTGCCGGGCTAAAGATAGGAAAAAGAAAAATTGGACCATTTGAGGTGCCTTCTAATAAAGTTTTAATTGTATCTCCAAAAATAACTTACTACTAAATAACATTATGAAAAATCCACTAATTTTTATTATTTCATTCTTCACAGTAAATTTGCTTACAGCAGATTTGATTGATGAGGCTAAAACTAAAATTAAATCCGGAGACTTTGTTGAAGCAAGCAGCTATATTTCAGATTACTTAATTGGTAATCCCGGAGACTCGAGAGCTTACACCTACAAGTGCTTCTCCGATATTGGGATCTTTTTTGAAGACACGTTGCCAAATTACTTAATAGATAATTTCAACGCTAGTAGCACTAAGACCTTGGAGTCTTTTGATTACGATGAATCAAAGCAGAGATTGAGCCTACAGAAATTCAATTACTCTCCTCGGATAGCATGAGTTCTGTCATTGGATATTGGCTATATTATCCTGAAATTAAATTTCCAATAGAGGACCCTCAGGATTCTACTCAGCTACAGATATGCAAGTATCTTTGATCTGAGCATCGGACCAGAAAACAAAAGCGTATTTAATTTTAATAACGGGTACTATTACCCCACAGACGATGATTCTGCTATAAGCTTTACCTATATCTACGCCAGCCCTAGTCAGGTTAATTTTGAAACCAATACTATGAGTGGATCGGGTAATATGAAGAATTTATATAAATGGATCTGAAGTCGGAGAAATTTACAACGACTCTTACACACTATACAGAAACGTAAGAAGCGATAACACTGAGTATGGTTCACAAATTTCGGGCTATGGAACCATTCCTTTATATCTACATTATGGTGATATAGTTTCATTTGTCAGCGAACCTAATTACATGGGGGAAAGTTCAATGGCCCAGGGATAAGACCTTTAAATCCATATTCTTACAGCCCGCCAGAACTAGGCATAGCATACAGTATTTCTTATCCTAATTTAGGTAACGATGTTACAATCGACGACATATTAGATTTACTTAGAAGAAAAGGATTTACCCGTAAGAGAGTTAGTTGGAAAGCTGATAAATAATCTAGAAAATTTTAATATTGGCGATGAAGTAGTTATAGATTCACAATTTTACACGCCAGATAATACTGAGACCGTAGATTGATCCTCTCGTTGAGGACATGAATGATGCCAACACTTACGATGATATTATTATTCAGCACTGGGATGCTTTAGCTTTGAAGTCCATCTTAGGCATTATTGAATTAACCCTGGGCCTTAGTGACCAATACGACATAGGGATCAACTACAGCTATGAAGAGTTGTCTGGTATGGATACTTTTCGAAAGTGCCAAATCATTTCTCAGTAGCTTTCTCTAGCTTTCCTTGAAGCTAACCCTTCCAGGATCACCGATCAAGTCATCCGCAGCTACAGATTTAGAGTCTTCACTTATTAGGCTTAAAAGATAGCTTGAGCACTATTTGGAACAGAGCCGATCCTGTTGCGAATGATGCAGATTTTTTAATTGAACGGTCGGGATACTCTGCCCCTGGTGAGCTTGCTGATTTAAATGCTTCTATTGATTCACTGATTCAATCCATTGATGGCTTTGATAACTTTAGTAATCTTACAGGAAAGTCAGATGGTGGCTTCAAATACAGCTTGGCTCCAGTCCTTGGACAAAGCCCTTTCGCCTTAAAGCAGGCAATAATTGATTCGGAGAATTCACTAGATGCTAGGGCGAATCTCAAGTAGTCCGCCAGATCGAACTGATGAAGCAATACGGATCGTTAGTGACCTATTGCCCGCTTCTTTTGAGGGAAATATCTTAGCGATTTATAATAGCAATGGATCTCTCCATAAGACTATTAGTGTGTCCAGTGATGATTTTGATCCTTTCTCAGGCGAGCTAGGCCGTCTCAATGATAATGGTATGTGGTGGTGATTACATTTTTGATATGTATGATGACATCACCCTGTCCCATGAAGAACTTTTTAAAGGGACCTGGCAGAATGAAAGCAACATGTCTGGTACTACTACAAATGGCACATTTTACTATTATAATGACCTTTTAGACATGAATAATAACGGTGTAATTGACCGTTTCGAGCTTGAAGAGACTCGACGGTGATCCTGCTAGCTGTGGCTACACTCTCGTATCCAGTTAACTTATCTGCAGCGTCCATATCTGCGCGCAGTCTTCATTCGATACATTTCAACCCTCAGAACTTAAGGGTAACATATTAATAGTATAGAGTGCCATACCTATATGATGAGTATTACTACCAAATATGCATTCTCGTATGTAAGCAACAATGATGCTATTGAGCCGTCTACGATTATCAATAACTTCTACACTTCTCTCTCTTATAATTATGAAAATGGTATAGAGTATTTAGAGCCCCAGCTGATCAGCCACAAATGGTGTTATTATTCGTTCATATTTAATGATAATCACAGTGGAGGTTGCTTTGTCTTCAGACTGCACAATCCCCTACAGAAATGTTCGACTTTATTATATATCCTGCGTATATAGATTTGGATAATGATGGTATCGCTGATGGAGAAGAAATTAAAATGGAAATTATTCCAGATGTTTACGTCGGAGGTAACAATACACTACCAAGCTCTTTAGAAATCCAATCTGCTATTGCAGAATATACGCCCCCTAGTCACGGAAACGATGATGATGGAACCGGTAGCAATCCTACCAATGCTTTAGCTCTTACAGATAATGATAACGACAATATGCCAGATGCTCTGGAGAACAAATTTGGTGGTAATCCAAATGATGGAACAGATGCGGGCAGTACGCTAAATGTGCTACTCAACAGCGTATACACATTAAATCAAATTAGAGACCTAAGACCAGGATCGACTATGATTGAAGTTGTCGATGGCTACGCTCAACTTGGGCTGACCCTTCAAGAAAGTTACGACTTAAACAATTGGGTGAATGTATCTGTCCCAATTGCAATTGATCCTATACAAGCTGATCAGGCACTGCCTTTTACAGGTTTAAATTCGATAAGGGATGCTCTCATTGGCGATGAGCCAAGACAATGTTTAGTGGCGCTGTGGCTTCACTGTAATGTCAGGTGTGCCGGGATTTCCGATATCAAGCGGATCGTCGAGCTCAACTTGCAGCGTCTTGAACTGCGCCATCAGGCTTTGCACCTTCGGCGCATACTCGGGGTTCTTTGCAAGATCCTGCATTTCCTGCGGATCTTCGTTCAGGTTGTAGAGGCGGACCACATCGATGGTCGGATAGATCACCAGTTTGTAGCCATCTTTGAGAATCGCCCGCTGAAGATTCTCTTTATAGGCACCGTAAATCGCATCGTAGTGTTCGATGGTCTCGTCCTCTAATAAAGGTAGCAGGCTCTTGAACTCGACCTGCTCGGGAAGTTCAACGCCTGCGAGTTCCAGTGAGGTCGGCATCACATCTTGCAAGTAAATCGGCGTGTCGATTTGCGCACCGGCTTTGACACCAGGGCCAACGACCATGAACGGCGGACGCAAGCTGTGCTCATACATGTTTTGCTTACCGATCAAACCATGATGACCGACCGCCAGACCATGGTCGGCGGTAAAGAAGATGTAGGTGTTGTCACGCTTACCACTCTTGTCGAGGGCATCGAGAATACGACCGATTTGCACATCCATGTGTGTAATGATCGCATAGTATTCTTGGCGGTTCACCTTAACTGAATATTCAGTGCGCGGGAATGGAGCCAAGCGCGCGTCGCGTAAGCTTTCACCGCAGCCGATCTCATCTTGATGAGGATACTTCGCTAGGAAGTTCTCGGGCAGTTCAATCCGATCGAGCGGATACATATCGACGTATTCCTTAGGAGCCTGACGCGGATCGTGCGGCGCATTAAAGGCGAGATACATGAAGAATGGCGCGGCGTCGTCTGCCGCTTCAGCGAGGAAACTTTCGGCGTTGTTGGCGATCACTTCGCTCCAGTGCGTGCCGCCCTGCCAAAAACCACCGTATTTGGTTTCCCAGGGCTTCCAGCCCGCCTCATAAGCAGCTTCATCGACCGGTCGATTATAGCCCTCTTTTACATCCTTCGGCATGCCGGGACGAATATCGACAGCGACATCAAAGATCTTGGCCGCATCCATTGACACGTGCCATTTACCAGTCATGTAGGTGCGATAGCCCGCCGACTTAAGCAACTGCGACCAAGTCTCCCCAGCAGCAACGGCGGGCTTAAAATCTCCACCAGTGCGCGGTGTGCGCCACACGAATTGCCCTGTATTGATCATCGAACGACTCGCCATGCAAACCGCCCCAGTCCACGAGCCCATGTTATAGGCATGGCTGAAGGTAGTGCCCTCCGCGACCAGACGGTCTAGATTCGGCGTATCGATATCGAGGTGGCCGTGTGCGCGGACGGTTTCATAACTCAAATCATCCGCAAAGATGAAGAGGATATTGGGCTGCTCAGTTTTCGCGGCAGACAATACGGATAAGCCACAAGCTGAGCCTACAAGAGCGACCTTCAAAAGGGATAGAATCTTCATATAATAATCAGGTCGATAACAGCCTAACCTATTGAACGGAAGTAATCTTCAAAGTGAAAACATGCTGACACGGCAAAGTACTCGGGTTGAAGCGTGGCAACTCTACGGCGAGTCCGCCATCGACCGCCGTGGTCTTCAGCTCGGCGTCAAAACCAAGCATCGTCACGGTGGAATCAGCGCTCAGAGCGATGTCCTTGATTGTGAACACACCAGAATCTGGAAGCCTAGTGATCATGGCATAGACCGTATCGTCCTTAGCGGTGAAATAGCACTCCTTACGAGCTTGGCCGTCTCGAGGGTATTTCGCCATTTCGACAATTGGATCAGGAATACCCTTGTGGAATTCTTCCTTGGTGTATTCGCGAATCTCGCCTGCGCTCCACTGGCAATCCTTCGTCCAACGACGACTTCCGTAAATCGCTTCGCCATTCACTTCGAGCCACTCGCCGATCTGAACCAAGCGGTCTTCCATCACTACTGGGATACGACCATCGGCTGTCGGGCCAATATCGAGAAGGAAGTTGCCACCGCGCGATACGATGTCGCACAGCATGAAGATCAACAGCTCACCAGTATTGTAGTCATCGTAAGTTTCGACACGGCTATAGCCAAAGGACTTGCCGATGCCGCGATTCTCTTCCCATAAGATGCTAGGATCCGCAAAACCAGAGCCATACTCGGTGGTGAAATAACCGCCATGCTCCTTGCGCACCTTGCCCCAGCGGTCGTTGATCACGACTTCGTCTTTATTCGGGGCATTGTTAAAAAGCCATGCAAGCAAGGGCTTGGTCTCCCAACGCTCGTCATCCATCCACCAGTCACCATCGGAGAATATTAGAGCTGGCTCGTACTCTTCCACGATTTCCTTAAACTGCGGATACATCACCTCATGAATATACTTTGCGCGGGTCACATCGTTGCAGGGCTTCTTGCGCCGGGTCGGTTGGTCTTCTTCAGGCCAATACGGATTGAACCAATCCCAGATAGAATAGTAGAGCCCCATCTTAATGCCTTCTTCGCGAACCGCATCGGTCAAATCACCAACCAAGTCACGCGATGGGCCAGAGTCCACAGAGTTCCATGGCATGCCGAAGCTCTCGGAAGCTTCTTTGCTCGGCCACAGGCAATAGCCGTCATGGTGCTTAGCAGTCAGCACCACATACTTGGCACCGCTGCGCTTAAAGACCTTCGCCCACTCAGTCGGCTCAAACATGTTGGCAGTGAACTGTGGACGGAAATCCGAATATTCGACATCCTCACCATAGGTACGATTGTGAAATTCCTGTGTGGCGGCGGAGCGCCCCACTGCTGCCTGATGCTTGCCAGTTTGATCACCGTCTTTAGCGTGCCAATACCACTCCGAGTATGTGCCGCGCGGTGCAAACGCTGGCACCGAATACAGACCCCAGTGGATGAAGATGCCGAACTTCGCATCTGGATACCACGCAGGGCTTTCACGGGAATCCAGCGACTCCCAGGTTGGTTCGTAAGTAACATCTTTAGCAATGCAAGTCGTGGCGACCGCAGCACTGATTAGGGCTATTGTGATTTTTTTCATAATGGTTCGATTCCTTAAAGTGGTTATTTTTATTTTTATTTTTTCTTAGCGGACTTCTTCACGTTGTGAGTCCAGGTTCCATTTTTGTGTTTTTGTAAGACTTCATTAGAGAGTTCAATCGCACGGGCGCGATCGTAATCGTCGTATTCCCAAAAGTCTTCAATCGCTTTGTTATATGCGAACTCGGGGCCATCGACTTTATATTCGCTGCGCAAGTCTCTGAGTCGCCCCTTCAGCTCAGCGGTGACCGATGCGTATTCAGGATTATCATAAACATTGTTATCCTCACCGGGATCATTCTTCAAATCATAGAGTTCCCATGCTGGCGGTGTATCAGGGGCGTCTTCACCCTGCCAACCAGTGCCGTAGAACATGATTAACTTGTGGCGCTTGGTGCGGATCGCGATGTGCGCGGGATTATCGTGGTGCGCCATGTGCATGGCATAGTGATAGTAGGCAGCCTTCTTCCAACTCGCTGGTTCCACGCCACTCTCGATGATAGACTTGAAACTGCGGCCCTGCATGTAGTCGGGCGTCGCAACACCGGCGAAGTCGAGCATGGTCGGTGCAAAGTCAACATTTTCGACGATTGCATCGGTGCGAGTTTTGGCTTCGATACTCGGCGGATAGCGAACGATCAACGGCATGCGCATGGATTGCTCGTAGGCCCAGCGCTTGTCAATATAGTCGTGCTCTCCCAGATAGAAGCCTTGGTCGCCGGTATAGATGATCACGGTATTATCGTAGAGTCCTTCTGCTTTTAGGTAAGCGATCACACGCGCGACATTGTCATCCACACCCTTCACGCAGCGTAGGTATGCTTTCAGGTAGAGTTGGTAAGTCTGGCGCTTGATATCCACATCGTTGAGCGAATGATCCACCTTTGCGGCCCATGGTGTATTAGAATCCTCGGCATAGTTGCGACGCAGGTTGCGGCGTCCGACCGATGTGCCGATATAGGGCATCAACTCGTCATTGTGACCGCGTGTGGCAATCGAGCCGTTATTCTGAACATCCCACATGTTGGCAGGTTCAGGGATGTCCACATCGGCAAGGTAAGACTCATAGCGTGGCGCATATTCGAAGTAATCGTGCGGCGCTTTGAAATGCAGCTTCAAAAAGAAGGGCTTGTTCGGCTCGCGCTTGGTCTGAAGCCATTCGAGCGCAGAGTCCGCGATACAGTCAGTGGAGTGGCCTGTCATCTCAACTGCATCCGGGCCGAATTTCAGGGCACGACCTGGGTTATAAGGATTGGGTCGCTCGATTTTTCCCTTTGTGTCTGTTTCGAAAAAGACCGGATCAAAATAGAAACCCTGGCCCGGCAGAACTTTGAAATAATCAAAGGTGCTCGGGCGCTCTTTCAGGTGCCACTTGCCCACCACCGCAGTCTGGTAGCCCGCCTTTTTCATCTCGATCGAGAGATACTGGCGCTCGGCCGGAAGCTTTTCATTTAGCGTTAGGCAGCCGTTGATCGCGCTGTATTGGCCGGTCATGATATTGGCGCGACTGGGCGTGCAAATCGCATTGTGTGCAAAGGCATTATCCAGCACCACGCCCTCGGCGGCGAGCGTATCAATCGTCGGCGTCGGATTCAGCTCAGCCAAACGTCCACCATAAGCACCGATGGCCTGCGAGGTGTGATCATCCGACATGATGAAAATGATGTTCGGCTTCGACGGGATCGCGGCCTGCAGCAGCGAGGCGACAGTCAGTGAAATCAAAAGGACTAGGTATTGGTGGAGCTTCATGAGTCTAGGATTCGGCCAGTTCGCAGTCGGATTGTTGGTTATAATTTTATCGCACAGCAAGATTTTATTGTACGCCAAAGGGTGTTATTACTCGCAGCCCCAAGCGCCCGCCAGAAGGCTCACTACGTCTTACGCAAGCCGCTTATTTGCCCTTAGGCAGCGCTAAAAGATCGTCCCCTGTCGACGGCGACGAACCAGCGAGCAATGCATAGGTGCTTGGTTCTGGGACAGTGTGCACATAGAAATCGAGGTCATTGACGCTGGGTCCAGAATTCAAACCGACATTTGGAAATGAGGTGTAGTTGCCTTTCCCTATCTGCGCGCCACCAGAAAACACATCACCACCCACAGTTCTAACCAAAGCAAGGTTACGATAAATAGTATCCTCCTCATCCAAATAGGTCGGATCCCATCCGAGTTCAAAACCATACTCAATCCCCGCGCTTAAGGTAACCGTCTCGCCCAAGTCGAAAGTCAGGTAGTGATTATTCAGGCTACCTAGATTCAAGCCAGCCATGTCATAAACCACTGGACTCGCAATGAGGGACTTCCCTCCACCGGACAAATCGAATACATTAAGTAACAGGTTTCCTTGACCTGCGGTAAGCGCAGAAAAATTATTGGTAATAGTAGCAGCGCCACCACCTTTCAGCTGAACCGAAATCGCGTTAAAAGATCCAGCAGATGCCAATGTAAAACTTTGTCCAAGTGTTCGATCCTGAGTCAATTTTGGCTCATTGACGCGCACAGTCATGTTAACGTTCGAGGCAGTATCATTTGAGATTAGTATTGTCCCAGTTGGCGCGGTATCACTCGTTGTAGGCACTGCCGCTTGTGAAACTGTCGAAGCGCCGAGCGCTAAGCCAGCAATGATGCCTGTGTGTATTAAGTTCTTCATAGTGTAATTTAATGGGGTTGTGTGATGAAATAGGTCTCCGATAAATGAGTGAGTAGTGTATCAAACTACAGTCACCTGCGCTACGGCACTTCACGCCTATAAGCGGACGTTTCGCGAATGCACATTTAGTAGAACGTATCGCAGCTCAAACCTTCAAGTTGTCGTCGATCCGTTCTGGATTTCTGGAATCACTTTGTGGAAGCGGTCGTCGCGGTAGCTATTATCCATCGTCAGGCATGCGACAACGACTTCGAATCTGACACGAATCGCATCTCAGCCAAGGGAATCGATCCGCTCTTTATTCGATTGAATGTTCAGTCCACAGAGCAATTCCAAAGACCTTAGGCCATTCGCAATACGTCCGAACATAAACGCAATATGCGTGTTATCAAATACGTGAAATCGTAGTAAAGTGATAATTTGCACTCATTTATTACTCCGACACGCAATAGACTATCCCCGAGACGAACACAAATTGGCTAAACACACCTTAACGCGAAATTCGCGTATTGTCTCAACTCAAGATATTATGCAAACTCCCTTCATGAAGTCTCGCCCTAAAGAAATTGCTCTGTTGATTGACTACAACAGCAATTACTACCGCTCTATCGTTACTGGAGTCTCCCGCTACAACAAGCTGACTGGCTGGCGCTTCTACACCTATCGCGGAATCCCCCAGATAACCGAAGCTCAATTGAAGAAGTGGAATGGTGCTGGCGTCATCGGACGCCTCTCCCCCGAGCTTATCGAAATGCTCAACGACCGCGGCATCCTAGGCGTCAACATCAAGACCGACCATGAACAACTGGGCGGCCATTCGGTCTTAATGGATAATCCCAAAATAGGCAAAATGGCGGCAGAGTATTTCATCGAAAAGGGAGTCCGGCATTTTGCCAGCACAGCATGGTCGATTAAAGGAGTCAGCAGCACCAGTAAGATGGATTCCTACGCAGCTACTCTAAAGTTGCATGGCTATGAAAATACGGTCCTCCAATCGCCGAGCGACATTAACAACCTGCGCAAACTATTACCGATGGAAAAAGGTCATACAGTCGGCGTGTATGCGGCGCAGGACTTCCTCGGCCGCATGGTTATTGATGCCAGCCTAAAAAGTGGTTTACGCGTGCCCGAAGATATCGCCGTATTGAGCACAGATAATGGCCCATTCATCTGCGAGATGCTCGCCCCTACGATGTCCAGCCTCGAGCTCGGCGCAGAGCGGATTGGTTATCAGGCAGCGTCATTACTTGACCAACTGATGCAAGGGAAGGAGCCAAACACCAAGCTAGCACTCATTCCGCCAGAACGTATCGTCGAGCGCCAATCGACCGAAATCCTGGCAATGCAAGATAAGCTCGTAGCCAAGGCATTGAAGTTCATCAAAGAAAATGCGCAGCATCCAATCACAGTCGACGATTTAACAGCCGCCCTACATTGCAATCGCCGCGTGCTCGAAATTCGCTTCAAGACCGAAGTCGGTCGCACGCTACACAAAGAGATCCGGCGCACACGCATACAACGCGCCTGCAAGCTACTGCGTGAAACCGACATGCTGATCGAGGTGCTGACCGAAGTCTGCGGCTATAGTAACCGCGAGCGCTTCAACGCCGCCTTCCGCAGTGAAATGGGCAAGACCCCGTCGATTTATCGACGCGAGTTTCGCTTTGCTAATAATGTGCAGGTGTAGTGATTTACTACACCTCGAAGTTCGAGACCTTACCCGTCACAATAGATCCTTACAATGCAGTCCTCTACCCTACTCATCCTTGCCCCTCTACTGACTGTAATTGCAGCCCTCACCGCGCAAGCGAAACAGCCGAATATTATCTACCTGATGTCTGACGACCAGAGTAGCTACACAATGGGCTGCTACGGTAATGCAGACGTGCAGACGCCGAACCTTGATCGCATCTCGGCCGACGGCATCACCTTTGACAATCACTACGTAACCACCGCGATCTGCATGGCTTCACGCGCGACTGCAATGACGGGCATGTATGAGTATAAAACTGGCTGTAACTTCGAACATGGCGACCTAACTCAGGACAAATGGCTAAAGTCGTACCCCGTGTTACTACGGGAAGCGGGTTACCTGACTGCCTTTGCTGGAAAGTTTGGCTTCGACATTATCGACGGTCCTGACGGCAAACGCTTACCTATGCCCGAGCACGACTTTGATTTTTGGGGTGGCGGCGAAGGCCAAACCAACTACAAGACCAAGGCCAATGCGTCGATGGAGGCCTATGCGGACGAATACCCGCACTCCACCCTCTCCTACGGAGCCTTTGGCAGAGACTTTATCGCTCAAGCCTCACAAACAGACCAGCCCTTCTGCCTATCTATTAGTTTTAAAGCACCACACAAACCAGCCACGCCCGATCCACAATTTGACGCTATCTACGCTGGAAAGACCTTCATCAAGCCTGCCAACTACGGCCGCGAAAACGGTGAACACTTTTCAAAGCAAAGCCAGCAAGACCGCCAATATGAACGCTTCGAAAGCTGGGGCTACGCCGACAGATACGATGAAGTTATGGCGATTTACCATCAACAAATTTACGCCATCGATGTCGCGGTAGGAATGATTCGCGAGGCACTCGATACACACGGTATCGCCGACAACACCGTGATCATCTATACCTCCGATAATGGCTTCTTCTGCGGTTCTCACGGCTACGGATCCAAAGTGTTACCTTACCAAGAATCCACCAAGGTGCCGCTCATCATTTACGATCCGCGCCATACAAACTCGGGCAAGCAACTACGCTCCGACGCGCTCACCGCCAACATCGACTTTGCACCCACCATACTACGCCTAGCTGGATTGCCTCGTGCCAGAGAATATGGACGGCACCGACCTGATGCCACTCTACCAAGACCCGACGTCCGATATCCACGAAACGATTGCCTTGATCAACGTCTGGGGGAACCCTGCCACCCATGCGCTCGCCGTCGTCACGAAGGACATGAAATACATCCATTGGCCCTATGCCGCCGAAGGCTTCGAAGCCACCGATGAACTTTACCATCTCAGCAAAGATCCTCACGAACTCGTCAACCAGGCGGATAACCCCGAATTCGCCGCCGCCATAAAACAGATGCGTCAACGCTATGATGGACAACTGACGAATTGGAGTAACGAGGCGGTGAGCTATAATAAATATAAAAGCTACAGCACGGCCTTTGACCGCAACATAGCATGGGCAGATAAATCTGATGCATTCTCAAAAGTAGAATCCAAGCCCAAGGAAAAGAAGCAGTAATAGGCAAAACGAACTGCGACGCCGACTACTTCTTATTCTTCTGCCGGTTGTAGTTGACCCTGTCTTGGTCTTTCACCTGCGGCGGCACAGCACCATAGGTGGGATCGTAAAGCGGGATACCCATTACCTGGGCGGTGTTCCAACCCAGCTTCGGCGAACGGGCGACATAGGTATAAAACGGAGCGGTCTCGATCTCATCACCGACAAACAGTGGCGCCAAGGTGGTGATGCCCGCAGCGAGCTTGACCTTGAACGTCACTTCCTTCGCGCCTGTGGGAATCGGCATCCGTGTATCAATGTCAGCGACGCGTAGGCGGGCTTCAGTAAAGTTAAAAGCTTTGCCATATTTCCCGGAGTTAATCGCGGCATCGGCTTCCACTGGCCAGCGACGCAGCGATATTTCGTAGTTCCCTGCCTCAGCGACTTCCACCGCCCAATGCCCAGGTTTAGCAAACGCACCTTGCATGACATGCGGCTGATACCATGGGATATTTTCGACCAACCAATCGTGCGAGGTCAATGTGACCACGGGTGCTTCGTTAGATCCGATGATACTGTGGCTTGTCAGGTCATGCTCGCTGGAGACATCGCTCCAGAAGGCTTCGTAATCACTGCGCAAGCGCTGGACGACTTCAGGATATTGCTCAGCCACGTCCTTTGCCTGTCCGGAATCGGCAGACATATCGTAGAGTTCTTTACCATCGATGAGACGCCATTGATTCGTCATCACCGCACACTTTCGCCACTTTTCTGGATTCACAATACGCTGCGATTCCACCACGAGGCTGCGGTCTGGCCACGCATCGCCGTCGCCGTAAATCAGGTCACGGATACTGGTGCCATCGAATGCAATCTCAGGCGCCTTAAGGTCGCAGAGGTCAATAAAAGTCGGGAGCATATCGACGTGCGCCGCTAGAGTCGGCACGCTCTTGCCAGCCTCAACATTGCCCGCGGGCCAGCGCATAATCATTGGCACACGGTGGCCGCCATCATATTGGCTACCCTTATGTCCACGCATACCTGCTGTGAACCCACGACCTTTATAAAGGCCGCCTGCCGTGCCATTGTCGGTGGTATAGATTAGAATTGTGTTTTCGGCCAGTCCTTCGTCATCAAGCACCTGCATCAGTTTGGCCATGTTCTCGTCAATGTTCGTCACCATGCCGTAGAACTCGATGCGAGAGACATCCGGATTGCCCTCGTAGGGCTTAGTGTATTCCTCCGGGCAATAGAAAGGACCATGCGGCGCATTTGGCACGATGTAGGCAAAGAACGGCTTATCCTTGTTGGCTTTGATAAATTTGATGCCCTCATCAAACCAGTTGTCCGTGCAAAATCCCTCGAACCGCTTCAGCTTGCCATTTACCCAATAGGTATCGTCGAAATAATCATTGCCCCAATAGTCTGGTGTTTGGCCAACACCGCCCGCGCCATGATAGACGGTGTGTTGAAAGCCGCGATCCTCGGGGCGAAATGGATAAGTGTCACCGAGGTGCCATTTACCGAAGATTCCAGTAGCGTAACCGTTATCGCTAAAAACATCTGCCATCGTCACTTCGCGACTGCGAAGCAAATTGCGTCCCTGGACCGTGTGCCAAACCCCGACTCGATTCGAGTAGCGCCCCGTCATCCAAGCCGAACGAGTCGGCGCGCAGGTTGGATCTACGTGAAAGTTGTCAAGTTGCACACCCTGCCCACGGAGCTTGTCGATATTAGGAGTTTGAATGACGGTGTTACCATTACAACCGAGATCGCCGTAGCCCTGATCGTCCGTCATCACAACGATAACATTGGGTCGTTGCGGTGCCGCGTTCACCGCATTGATCACAGAAAACAAGGAGAGTAGTATTACTTTAAGTCGATTCATAGCGACATATCTTAACTGGGTTTTCCACAGAGTGAATACACAAAACTGGATGATCTGCGTATAAAATTGTATATATTGCGTTTTATAGGTCCTCTCCTTGCTTATTTAATACTCCAAGCGGATACGCCCAAGACCCTGAGTGGTTTAATATATCCATCAAATGGACTGAAATCAGTATTTCCACATCTCTTAAAATAAGGTAATATATTATGATGTGTTCCCAAAAAGCATTTCCCCTCGCCTCACTGATGGCCCTCTCAACTCTGGGCTGCAATGCAGTTCCAGATGCCAATGGTGTAAAATACGAAGCCACCATTGAGTCGCTTCAGCAGTATGAATGCGCCGATTGGTTTCGAGATGCTAAATTTGGCATCTACCTCCACTGGGGTGCCTACTCAGTAGCCGAACAAGGCGAATGGTATGCTCGCAGGCTCTACGAGGAGGATAGACCAGAATATAAGCACCACGTAGAAACTTACGGACACCCTTCTGAGTTTGGCTATAAAGACTTCATCCCGATGTGGACCGCGGAGAATTTTGATCCCGATGCCCTGCTCGCACTGTTTAAAGAGGCCGGCGCCAAATACTTCACTCCATGCGCGGTGCACCACGACAATTTTGATCTGTGGGACTCAAAATATCAAGAATGGAACTCAGTGAACATGGGACCAAAGAAGGATCTCATCGGCATGTGGAAAGAAGCCACACATAAAGTTGGCCTACGTTTTGGCGTCACCACTCACCTGTCCCGCTCTTACAGCTGGCTAAACACCGCTAACCAATCTGACACCAAAGGCCCAAAGGCTGGCGTTCCTTATGATGGCGCAGCTGGCGAAGGCAAAGGTCTCTACCCAACCAACGACGGACAAAGCACACATCCGCGTGCTCCGTTTGATCCACCTAAAGTGTGGCGCGATAACTGGGTCAAGCGTGTGCAGCAACTCGTCGAAGACTACGAACCTGATCACCTTTATTTCGACTGCGCAGTGCCATTTCGTGGTAGCGACGAGGGTCAAGCCGGCATGGATGTGATCTCCCACTTTTACAACAACCGCCCCGAAGGCGTAATGTGCATCAAAGAGCGCCCATGGCAGGGTCTGTATGCCGACGGCATCGCAACGCTCGACTTCGAGCGAGGCAAAGCAGCGAGCATTCTTGAAGAGCCATGGCAAACCGATGACTCCATCGGCTCATGGGGCTACAATCCGAGCAAGCCCTACATGACTCCAGACCTCGTAGTCGATAAGCTCATCGATATCGTTTCTAAAAACGGAAACATGTTGCTCAACATTCCAATCAAAGCAGATGGCACGCTGGATGCGGAAGCGACAGTATTGTTGCAAGACGTCGGCAAGTGGTTTGCGGTGAACGGCGAAGCGGTCTACGGCACACGTCCATGGTATATGTATGGCGAGGGAAGAAACGAGATCGGCCATCACGACCTTGAGTCCAAGATGACAGCTAAGGACTTCCGTTACACCACCAAGGGCGACGTGCTCTACGCATTCGTGCTCGATTGGCCAAGATATGGCAGGAATCCAGTCGTATTTCCAAACCTAGTCAAAATGAACACCCGCGTCACTGAAGTCACCTCAGTCAAACTCCTCGGCCATGACGGAGAACTCAAATGGGAAAACCACGGCGACGGTCTGCATGTCACCTTCCCGAAGGAAAAGCCTTGCGACTATGCATACGCCTTAAAGATTACTTTTAAGAAATAACACCATCACTTAACTTCATCACGCGGAGAGTGCCAACACCCAATCCCCGCGTTATATTTACCCCAAAGTCCAACAACATATAATTATGAGCCACACTGAAAAACCAGCAATTATACCTAAGCAATATCTGCTTTCATTTATCCTTACCACTTGCTGCTTCTCCCTGTGGGGATTCGCCAATGACTTTACCAATCCTTTGGTGAAGGTGTTTGAGCAAGTCTTCATCATCACCACCTCGCAAGCCTCTTGGTTGCAGTTCGCCTTCTACACGGGCTACTTCTGCATGGCGATTCCAGCGGTCATGTTCATCCGCAAGTTTTCCTACAAGTCCGCAATTATGCTCGGCCTCGCGCTCTATGCCGGCGGCGCATTGATCACGATCCCTGCGAGTTTGACCGCACAGTTTGCGCTTTTCTGCTTAGCATCCTACGTCATCACCTACGGACTCGCCTTTCTTGAGACTGCTTGTAATCCCTACATCCTCGCGATGGGTCCAACAGAAACTGCGACTCAACGCCTCAACCTCGCACAATCCTTCAACCCAATCGGCTCACTCACAGGGATGGCTGTGGCCTCACTCATCTTGGCTCCCAGCCTCGAAGTGACCAAACTTCGCACACAAATCGAAGAGCAAACACCCGCACAGATTCAATACCTCGTAACTGGCGCAGAGACACTGCCAGAAGGGGCAGTAATCGACGACGGCGGCGAAACTGCCACCCTCAAAGATGGCGAATCCGTCACTGTTTACAGCGATGGGATCCCTGACTTTAAGACAGTCTCCGGCGCACTCGGCGGAGCAGTCCCCAACGTGATGAAAGTAATGCGCGCCAACGAGCCTGACACGTTTAATGCGCTCCAGAACACTGACCTCGCAAACGTGCGTGGCCCCTACATGGTGATCGCTGCCGTAGTATCCATTTTCTTTCTTATCTTCGCATTCACGAAGATGCCTACCTTCAAACAGGAAGAGAAGGATGCGCCGTTCTTCGAGATTACCAAACGCCTGCTCAGTCGCGCACGTTTCGTTGAAGGCATATTCGCACAGCTCTTCTATGTCGGCGCGCAAATCATGTGCTGGACCTTCATCATCCACTATGGAATGGAGCAAGTCGGCCTGAGCCTAGCTGAAGCACAAACCTACAACATTGTAGCGATGGTGATATTCCTGACCAGTCGCTTCATTTGCACATTCCTCATGCGTTACCTACGCCCGAGTATCATGCTGCTAATGTTCGCAATCGGTGGCTTCGGCTTTACCGTTGGAGCGATCTACCTACCAGGTCAATCTGGCTTGATATCACTAGTGATGATATCCGCATGTATGTCACTGATGTTCCCTACTATTTATGGTATCGCACTGAACGGCTTGAAACTTGAGGAAGCCAAGCTCGGCTCAGCGTTTCTAATTATGTCAATTGTCGGGGGCGCAGTGCTCACCAAACTACAAGGCGGCATGATCACCGACTACGGCGTGCGCACCTCCTTCTGGTTGCCAGCGGCTTGCTTCATCATGATCGCACTTTACGGTCTACGTTGCTACCTGACCCACGATAAGAGTCTCAGCGACGCTGCCGCTTAGTCATAGTCACCTACTCGAGTATTTCTCACAAACGGGCGCCTTACTTGAGGTGCCCGTTTTTTTGCATATAACTGGCAGGCGGGGCACAGGCATTGCTTCGCCATCACCGAAAGACCTCCGTCCTGCCTGTTATCTTCTTTGTCACGATTACCATCGAGGCAAAGCGCCGCGGCTACCCAACTGTAAATATATGTCATAAATATCCATCAAAAGGTCTTGTGTGTCTATTGTTATGAGCGATTAAATAGCCTATAATAGCACCCTAAACTTGATACATTACACTGTCCCGAACGAGGTAGCTACGAACTATGATTACACCATCCACCCCAACAGAAACTATTGACAGTAAGCGAGTTCCGCTTCGAAAAATGCCCCAGGGCAACATGCCGGTCGTCGGCATGGGCACCTATGGTTCCGATAGCGTCACCCACGAAGCAGTCGCCGAGTCGGTGCTCGGATCCGCAGAAGTCGGATATCGACATTTTGACTGCGCCGAAGTTTACGGCAACGAAGACGTAATCGGCAAATCGTTTGAACAAATGATGGCAGGCGGCATCGCCCGCGAAGACCTCTGGATCAACTCCAAAGTGTGGAACGATCACCACAAGCCCCAAGACGTGATCGATGCCTGCAAACGCTCCATTGACAATCTGCGTGTCGATTACATCGACCTCTACTTCGTCCACTGGCCATTTCGGAACTTCCACCCGCCACATTGCAACGTCGATACCCGCAGCCCAGATTCACATCCCTACAATCACTCCGAAATGATGGAAACATGGGAGACCATGGAAAAACTCCTCAGTGACGGGCTCGTTCGCAACATTGGCACGTCCAATATGACTCAGCCAAAAATGGAACTTTTATTGCGCGATGCATCTGTGAAACCAGCTGCCAACGAAATGGAATTACATCCGCACCTCCAGCAACCAGAAATATTCAACTACTGCATCGAGCATGGCATCCAGCCGCTCGGCTACTGCCCACTCGGCTCACCCGGTCGCCCTGAACGCGATCGCACAGCGACCGACACGGTCGACATTGAAGACCCCGTCATCGTAGCCATCGCACAAGCACACAACGTCCACCCAGCGATCATCTGCATCAAGTGGGCCGTGCAGCGCGGTCAAACACCGATCCCGATGTCCACTAATCCACGCAACTACATCGCTAATCTCAAAGCGGTAGTTGAAGATCCACTCACAGCCGAGGAAATGACAGCGCTTGCTCAAATCGACAAAAGCTGTCGACTTATCAAGGGTCAGGTATTTCTTTGGGAAGGTGCCAAAGATTGGGAAGACCTCTGGGATCTCGACGGAACCATTACCACTCTTTAAGGCGTATTACATTTTCGCCACCAATTTAATATATCATGCCACAACAAATGACAGGAGCTATTCTCCCCGGCAACAGCACCACTGAGCTTCACCAATTTGAAATCCCGAAACCGGGCCCTGGTGAAGTCCTCGTAAAGATGAAGGCCTCGACGATTTGCGGAAGTGACATTCGCGCGATCTATCACGAACACAAAGGCAAGGGCCCCGAAGGTTACCAGCCTGGAATGGTCGCTGGCCACGAACCCTGCGGTCAGATCGTCAAGGTTGGCTCAGGCATGCGCCGCTTCAAGGAAGGTGATCGCGTCGTGGTCTACCACATTTCTGGTTGCGGCATGTGCGACGACTGCCGTCGCGGCTACATGATTTCCTGCTCCAGCGAAAAGTATCGCAAGGCCTACGGCTGGCAGCGCAATGGCGGCATGGCGGAATACTGCCTAGCCGACGAGAAGGATCTCTGCACCCTACCCGACGAACTGAGCTATGTTGATGGCGCGCAGGTTGCCTGCGGTTTTGGGACGGTCTATGAAGGCCTTGAAAAGATCGGCATCAGTGGTAATGATGCCGTATTGATCACTGGCCTCGGCCCTGTCGGCCTAGCCGCTGCCATGCTTTGCAAAGCACTAGGCGCGAATAATATCATTGGCACCGACGTCTCCGAAGAACGTATGAAAATCGCCACAGACAAGGGATTATGTGACCACGTCTTCAAGGCTGGCCCAGACAACGTCCAGCAAGTATTGGAAGTGACAGGTGGCAAAGGAGTTGAGCGCGCAGTGGATTGCTCAGGCAGCAACCACGCACGTCTCGCCGCCATTCAAGCAACCCGTAAATGGGGTAAGATCGTCTTCATTGGCGAAGGTGGCACCTGCGAGTTCGAACCGAGCCGTGACATCATTCACGACCAGAAGACTATTTACGGAAGTTGGGTGACCAACATCTGGCGCATGGAAGAGCTCATCGAACGCATCGTTCGTTGGGGCATCCATCCGGAAGACCTTGTGACACACCGTTTCAGCCTCGATCAAGTGGATGACGCTTATTCTCTGATGGCTTCTGGCAAATGCGGAAAAGTCGCGGTCTGTTTCGACGAGGAGCTTGAGAGAAAGTCCTCCGGCGAAAACCTGCATGCCGATGGCCAATGCTGCTCTAGCTGCTAACAACACACGACTATGTTAAAAGGAATACACCCCGCAATAAGCCCAGAGCTACTAAAAGTTCTGGCAGAGATGGGCCATGGCGATGAAATCATTCTCGCTGATGCTCACTTCCCCGCACACTCGTTTAACGATCAAGTGCTGCGTGCCGATGGCCTCAAGATTACGACCTTATTGGATGCGATCTTGCCATTGTTCGAATTGGATAGCTACGATGCGCCGCTCATCATGATGCAGGCTGTCGAAGGAGATTTACTCGACCCGACCGTCGAATCCTCCTATCGCACTGAGATCGAAAAGCACGTGCCCGATGCACCCGAAGTGCTACGCATCGGACGTTTCGAGTTCTATGATCGCGCCGAAAAAGCTGCTGCCGTCGTCATGACAGGAGAGATCGCAAAATATGGGAACATCGTCCTCAAAAAGGGGGTCACACCGCCTGCGTAATCCGACTCAAAGCACCCACATTTACAATGCGCACTGCCCTAAGCGGTGCACGTTTTTCGGCCTTTACTCACCTCATGTCATTCGAACTACCAAAAATCATTTTCGGATCAAGCGCGCTGGGCAACCTCTACGGCATCGTGCCTGATGAGACAAAGCTCAGCATTGTTGAAAATTGGATTCAACATCAGCCCAAGCCAGTCATCGACTCGGCAGGTAAATATGGCGCTGGACTTGCACTTGAAAACATAGGCCGCTGCCTAAAGGAACTGAATGTCGATCCTGCGGACGTATTGATCAGCAATAAGCTGGGCTGGAAGCGCGTGCCCCTCACCGCTGAGGAACCGACTTTTGAAAAAGGTGCATGGTTCGGTATGGAGTATGACGCGGAGCAATGCATCAGCTACGAGGGCATCCTCGAATGCTATCATCAAGGCAACGAGCTACTCGGCGACTACAAGGCTCAACTCCTCTCCGTCCACGATCCAGACGAATATCTTAACGCCGCCACATCCGAAGCCGACAAGACGAAGCGCTATCAAGACATTTTAGATGCCTACCGTGCACTGGCCGAGTTGCGCGAATCCGGCAAAGCGCTCGGCATCGGCGTCGGCTCCAAAGACTTAAAGATTATCCAACGCCTCCATGGCGATGGCGTCAAATTCGACTGGGTAA
Source organism: Opitutaceae bacterium BACL24 MAG-120322-bin51 (assembly GCA_905182465.1). GTDB lineage: Bacteria > Verrucomicrobiota > Verrucomicrobiia > Opitutales > Coraliomargaritaceae > Thalassobacterium. Next base: position 162,912 of record CAJJBI010000003.1, read on the forward strand.
TGCTCGCCAACAGCTTTACCATTCTCACACATCCAGCCGAAGTTATGGACTTTATGGCCATACTTCATGCGGAAGATATCACGATTATCAACTCCGCAGTGTTTAACGCAGGCTTCCTGGTCGGCGGTAAATATTTCGACTACGAAGTGGTGACACTCGAGAGTCACCCCGAACTCTTCGACTGGCGTGAACGCTTTAACGAGCAGTGCGCGTTGCACAAGGTTTCACCAGCGCTGGCTTGCTGCCAGTTTGCACTCTCACCTCCAGGCGTTGCAGCACTCTCGCTCAATACCAGCAAGCCCGAGCGCGTGGCAGACAATGTGGCGCTCGTGAATGATCCTGTGCCAGCTAGCTTCTGGGAAGCTTTGAAGGCAAACAAACTCCTCAGCGCCAGCTACAAGTTTCAGTAAGACTATGGTAATTGATTCACACCATCACTTATGGAACTACGATCCTGTCGAATTCGACTGGATTGATGATAGCATGCGCACGATACGGCGCAGCTTTCTGCCCAAGGATTTGAAAGCCGAGATCGGTCAAGTCGGCATCGACGGTGTGATCAGTGTGCAAGCACGCCAGATTCTAGAAGAGACGGACTTTTTACTCGAACAAGCAAATGCGAACGACTTCATCAAAGGTGTAGTCGGCTGGGTGCCACTCGCAGATGCGAATATCACTGAAGTGATCGATCGCTATAAGGACGCTGACAAGCTCAAGGCCGTGCGTCACGTCGTGCAAGGAGAGCCCGATGGCTTTCTCGACGGCGAAGCATTCAATCGCGGCATACAAGCACTCCAAGCGCACGACCTCGTTTACGACGTATTGATCTTCGAACGTCAGCTCGAAGAGGCTATCCGTTTCATAGATCGGCACCCGAACCAAGCCTTCGTGCTCGATCACATTGCCAAGCCACAAATCAAGATCGACCAACTCGATCCATGGCAGGCAAACATCCGCGAACTCGCCAAGCGGGATAACGTGACCTGCAAACTATCTGGCATGGTGACCGAAGCGGACTTTGAGAATTGGACAGAGCTCCAGCTTCGCCCCTACCTCGACACCGTGCTGGCAGCATTCGGCCCCGAACGTCTCATGTTCGGATCGGACTGGCCTGTCTGCCTTGTCGCTTCTGCTTATAAACGCTGGCACGACCTAATCCGCGAATACATCCGCCCACTTTCAAGCGACGAACAAGCAGCGATCATGGGCGGCACTGCCATCCGCGCTTACAAACTTTAATCCGTATTAAAATATGAAAGCCATCAGCATCACCGAAGCCAATCGATGTGAACTCGTCGACATCCCAGAACCAGCTGCTCCTGGTGCAGGCGAAGTACGCCTCAAAGTGCGTCAAGTCGGCTACTGCGGCTCTGACCTCACCTCCTTCCGTGGGCTCAACCCAATGGTCACTTACCCACGCATCCCTGGCCACGAAATCGGCGCGACGATTGAATCTGTTGGCTCTGGTGTGCCCGAGCAATGGAAAGTCGGACAAAACGTATTGGTCTCCCCTTACACCAGCTGCGGTCAATGCTCTGCTTGCAAGGCTGGCCGGTTCAACACTTGTCGTTACAACGAAACCATGGGGGTGCAACGCGATGGCGCATTGACTGAATACGTCAACATTCCGCACGAGAAGCTCTTCACTTCCGACAAACTCAGCCTCGCTGAAATGGCATTAGTTGAACCACTCACGGTCGGCTTCCACGCAGTCTCCCGCGGCGAGACCACCGCCGATGACACCGTTGTGGTGTTCGGTTGCGGCGCGATTGGCCTCGGAGTGATCGCAGGCGCATCCGCTCGCAAGGCACGTGTCATCGCAGTGGACATCGACGACGAAAAACTCGCGCTTGCGAAGCGTTGTGGAGCGACCGACTCGATCAACTCCATGACGGAATCGCTACACGAACGCCTTCAAGAAATGACCGACAATGAAGGCCCAACTGTCATGATCGAAGCCGTTGGGACTGCCAGCTACTTTCAAAGCCTGCGTCGAAGAAGTCTGCTTCGCGGGACGCGTCGTCTACATCGGCTACGCAAAAGCTCCCGTCGCCTACGAAACTAAGTTCTTCGTCATGAAGGAGCTCGACATTCGTGGCTCACGCAACGCCACGCCAGAGGATTTCGAAGCCGTGATCGCGCACCTCGAAAGTGTTGCCTTCCCGACCGACGAGGTCATAACCAAAACCGTCTCGCTAGAAGACGCCCCAGCCGCACTGGCTGCATGGAGCGAAAACCCAGGCGAGATCACAAAGATCCACATCACACTCGATTAATTTCTGAATACATCAATTACCCCACATACCAAATGATCATCAAAAAATTTACCATGGGCATGGGCGATCGTTTCGCTCATCAAGGCAAAGCTCAACTCCAAGCAGTCATCAATGCTCAGGGTGCGGGCCTCGACATCTATCCGACTTGGAATAAGTCCTTCCGCGAGCACAGCATCGTTAAGAGCCAGCCACAAGACCTGCGCGCTGAAGCCGACGACGCAGTCGCAGCACTCGGATGGGATAAAGCGTTTTATGTTGATGCGGATCACATCGGTTTAAAGACCGTCGATAGTTTCATTACTGGCAGCAACTTCTACACACTCGACGTCGCCGACTTCGTAGGTGAGACACCTAATGCCGACGACGTGGATGCCTTTGTTGCAGCCAATCAAAAATACACTGGCTCGCTACAGATCCCAGGTATCGCAACCGCTTTCGAAGTCACCGAAGCCGACCTACGCCAAGTCGCGGGTAAGTTCCTCGTCGCCATCAAAGGAGCGAAGGACATCTACAATCACATCGTCGCCGCCAAGGGTGCCGAGCACTTCATCACCGAAGTATCAGTTGACGAAACCGACCTGCCGCAGACACCGATCGATCTCTTTCTAATCCTTTCGATGATCGCAGCCGAAGGCATTCCCGCGCAAACCATCGCGCCGAAGTTTACTGGTCGCTTCAATAAAGGCGTGGACTACGTCGGTGACCTCGTTCAATTCGAAAAAGAGTTTGATCAAGATCTCTATGTCATCGAATTTGCGATCAAAGAGTTTGGCCTACCTGAAACTTTGAAACTTAGCGTTCACTCTGGCTCAGACAAATTCTCGATCTATCCGATCATCAAAAATCTCATCGCCAAGCACGATGCAGGGCTACACGTAAAAACTGCTGGCACAACATGGCTGGAAGAAGTCATCGGCCTGGCTGAAGCTGGCGGCGACGCACTCATCATCGCGAAAGAAGTCTATGCGGGCGCTTATAGTCGGTTCGACGAATTGACTGGCCCGTATGCGACCGTGATCGACATCGATAAATCCGCGCTACCGACTCCTGAAGAAGTCAACGGATGGGACTCCGACAAATACGTCAACACACTGCGACACGTGCAGAGCCATGCGGACTACAATCATAACTTTCGTCAACTCATCCACGTCGGCTTCAAAGTCGCCGCAGAGATGACTGATCGTTACACGGACGCGCTCAAAAAAAATGAAGCGATCATCGCCAAAAACGTCACCGAAAACATTTGGGAGCGTCACATTCTTCAGATCTTTGGCAGCTAAAGCTGCCTACATCCCTACTTCACCTGCGCGCTCCAAGACTTATACTGACATCGCCCGATGCGATGGCAGTGAGCCACGCTTGATAAATGTAGCATAGCGCTTAGGAGAGAGTCCATTCACTCGCTTGAAGACTCGCGAAAAATGATAGGGATCATCAAATCCCACTTGAGCACCCACTTGCTTGACGGATAAGTTTTCCCTCAAGATTAAATCTGCAGCATAAGTCACCTTCAGTCGCGTGAGCATCTGATAGGGAGTCTCCTTAGTATAGCGCTTAAACAGACGAGAGACATACACCCCATTCACACTACACGCGGCCGAGACCTCATTGATGGTATTGATCTTGAGAAAATTCTCGGTGATATACTGAAAACAACGGCTAAACGTCTCATTCGAATGCGGCTGAACCGAACCGAATGGCTGGCGATCGGTCGATAGGCGCACGAACAATAACTTTAACAACTGCTCACCTAGACGACGCGCTTCAGTGCGATCTAACTCAGAGCACTCCAGCAATTGCTCAAAGATATCCTGAATCCAGCGGCGGTTGCCGGCATAAAACTGCGAGCCCTCTCCCAAATCAAACTCTTCCATACGTGAAAGTGCCTCTTGCCCTGCAAAATCGACAAAATACTTCACCAATGGCACATCCCCGATACGGCGAATCTTATGCGGTGAATTCGGGCCATAGATAAAAAAGCTCCCCGCTGGCAGTTCGTTCTTTTTACCATTTAGCGTGAGCTCACATGAACCACTGGCGACAAACTCGATCGCAAAAAACTCAAACTTTCGACGGTCAATATGATACGCTTCAGAGCAGGTCTCTTTACCCGCACAAATAATCGACAAATTCTGCTTTGCCGGCGCATCGGGATCGAGGATGTAATACCTCCCATCAATCACCTTATTAGAGATGAATTCCGGAACTTTGGGGGTCGTTGAGGACTTGGACATACACATCTTGTATCCCAATGAAGGAGAACCTGCCATCAAAAGATGGATATTTTTTCACTTATATCTAAGTCCTATGTACACTCGAGCTATTTTCAATTTATCCCAAAATAGGCACAAGTCGTCAACAGAAACATAGATAGTTACTCTGAGTGGGCTGTAACTGGATACGCTAGGCTAACCGATAACCCTGATCGTGTTTTTTTATACAAGGTTCGATATGGACAAAGTCTATGATAAGTATCTCGAAATATTGAATGAGAACCAGTATTTTACTTCAACGCACCATTACGATGTTACCTTCAGTTAAGAAATTAGAGATGTAGGCAGAGTATTAGAACACCAGTCTTCTCTCAGTAAACCAACAGGAAAAAATATAGTTTTTAAGGCACCTTTTTTCGCTTGTTTCTTCGGCCACCTTGTCTGACTCGACTTTGCTGAAAATGCTCTAGCGTGTTAACAAAAAAAACGGGATCTGCAATTGTGCAGACCCCGCGAATACTCGTATGACGAGTGATTTTTCTCTTAAACCATTTTATTTAAAAGGAGAAGGCAGCTTCCAACGCTCCACCATGGCTGTCAGCGCCATCGTCATCCAAGGATATCTCCCCGAAATAACTGAGGCCTACGGTGAAGTTTTCAGTGATACTGCAAACGACGCCTAGGTTCAGGACGATAGCATCTTCGCTACGATCATTGGCTGTTGTGGTGAAGCCACCATCAAGATCGCCAAAGCTAGCTTTAATATCACGGTCATCATCGGCAGAGAAGTCGTGTGCCCAGCGGAGAAGACCATACCAGTCAAGGGAGTCACTACTTGTATATTCACCCTTTACACCGATCAAGCTGCGCAGCGAGTCGGCTTCACGACTATCAATCGTAAGAGGCAAGTCGCCGCTCTCGGTGAATCCGTCAATATCCATGCTTTGGAATTCAATAGAGGCTACGGGGGACCAGTTCCAAGAACTGCTAGCGTCTCCCATATTGTATCCACCACTAATCATACCGGTGTAACCATCAGCATCGTAAGACGCATCAGTCATGCCAAGTGGGAAGATCATGCGCCCGGAATCAATCTCGTGGTCGCCATAAGCAAGTAGGAAATCGACGTATAATCCACCCTCATAGTTGCAATTACCATAGAAGCCGAAGTATGTAGAATCTATATCCAACTCATTATTATCCGCATCCAGTCCTGCATTACCTAGTTGTCCAAAGAAACCTAGGATGAACCGCTCGTTAACCAAGTAGTCGACCCCGACAGTAGCCGTCCGATTGTCTCCTTCTAATTCACCCTCATCACCGCGCTCGTAGCTAGAACTCTCGAAAGCACCATTGGTCCATACTTTCCATTGGTTCACAGGCGCTTTAAGTCTGAGTAGTTCCAAGTGGTTTTCCACCAGACGACCTAGCGAATGCCCCATGTGTAGCAGTGTATCTCCCGCGGAAACGTGCAAGCTAGGATTATAGGAGTTTAGTGCAGCAGCACCGGAACTGTCATCTGAGTAGTCGAGGTAACCAAGGAAGTCCGCCAGGCCGTCATTACCAGTGGGGTCATCTACCAGACCATTCAAGTATTCTCCCATCGCCATTCCGCCAGCACTAAGACCAGCGAGTTTAGTGTAGTCATGATCTACGGTTAGATATAACTCATGATCACGTGAAATGGTATTGAGGGTGACCGCAGATGATGTGAACCCACCAGTGTTAGTGACATCATAGGTCGTGTCATCCGCGTCGACGACGCTAGGATCCAGATAGATACTGTGTTGTTGAAACGGGGTGCAAGTACCGCTAGGCTCTGTTACTATGTGCGTAATGATCAGATACTCCCCATCTTGCAATGGATTATCCACGCTAATAGGTCTGACTTGCAGACTACTGGAGGGGTCGATCATAAGGTCACCAATTTGAGTGATTTCATCGTGAGTAGAATTTGTTGGATCGAAGTCCACGCGATAGAACGAATCTGCGTTAAAGTTCAGCGTTCCAATATGACTTATATTTCCTACCAAGTCCGGCATACCCGGGCTGAAGATGCCAGAAATGTTGATATTCGTAATGGTGCTAATTAGTGTACCTGAGATGCTCAGCTGCCCGGCTGTCAAATACACTTCACCTGCCTCAAGGCTGCCATTTACTGCAGACTCAGATTCAACGAAGACTCGCTCGAAGTTATAAATGTCGCCATCAGTACGATTCGATCCCGCCATAGTTAAGATGTCTTCTCCGCTGCCGCCACCACCATCGATATCACCTATAACTACTGAACCGTCTAGGAGTTTAACAATGTCATTGCCACCGCCCATGGATATGGCTGTACCTCCCTCACCCTCGATTGTACCACTGTTTTCGACAATGTCGGCGTCATTGTCATTGTTATTGTAGATAGCTTTGCTACCACCTGTGATTGTGCCTGTGTTGATGACTCTAATTACACCTGAGCGAGAGCTATCGATAGCGTCATCCTCAGCCACAATTGAACCATAGTTTTCGATGATACCACTACCTATGGAGACGCCATCGTCGTCTCCTATGATCTCTCCAAAGTTTAAGATGTTGGCGTTCGCACCGGCCTCAATTCCATCATCATCATCGCTTTGGATCACACCGGATGGCCGATTAACGACCCTCAGACCGTCTCCAGCTTCGATAGCATGGTCGCCTTCACCAATAATTGTGCCGTAGTTAAAAAGGAAGACATCGTCGTCAGCTTCGATACCGCGACGGCTTCCTTTGATCTCTGATTCAAAATGGTTAATCAACTCGAGAAAATCTCCAGCACGGATACCTGAATCATCCATACTTACAATCGATCCGGGCGTATTTCCTAAATCATCACCATTGACAATTACGCTATTGTCTCCGCCGACTCGGATACCATCGCCATCGAGGCCAATAATAAATCCAAAGTTTTTAATATCTGCGAAATGATCATCACCGTCGTCATTAATGCCTCTTTCGCCTTGGATTACAGCACCGAAATGGTTGACAATGGAATCAATGTCGGACTCGAGTCGAATTCCGTCATCATTGCTTCCACCATTTAGTTCGGCGTAATTCTCTATGCTGTGACCGGAAACATCGACGGTGACGACATCCTCACCATCACCTGTGAGTGGAGCGGTGTTTCTGAAAACTGCGGTCCAAGGGCCTGGTGGGCCTCCACTGCCGTTCAGAATATAGCTGTCATCGCCTCCTTGGGTAGGAGCCACCTCAATGATGCCATTGCCGTTGTTGGATTCAATCTCGGCCGCTTGGGCGGCGCCAACGGAGAAGATCATTGTGATCAGACAAGTTTTGAGTGTAATTGGGGTAAAGTTCCTGTAGCAGGATTTTGCCAAATGTTCTTTTATGTACATAGTATTAGATATTTTCTAGTGAATGTGGCACAAAGGACCACTAGGGGTAATTCCTGAAAGGGTCTTCAGAATGTATGACAAATGAGGACCATTGTTAACTTTTTAGAATATTAAAATTCAATACATCCATTTAACTATCAATAGCTAAATGTGAAATACTAACTTCAAATTTGAACTTCCTTACAAATCAGATGAAACACATCACTACAATACCACAAATTTTAATGACTTAAAATGCGCATATGTAAGCCACATGTAAGAAACTTCAACGTCCCCCAAACAAAAGACATAATAAAAACCTAAACATCTCAAATAAAACTACTTACGCGTAGTGGTGGAGCATAGGAGAGTCGAACTCCTGACCTCTTGCATGCCATGCAAGCGCTCTACCAACTGAGCTAATGCCCCCTAAAGGAAGTATCGGAAAATGCCTCGGTAGATCAAGCCGACGACAGCAAAATAGACATTTCATCACTCTACCGCTAATGATCGACAGATTCACACCCGCACCACCATTTGGGCAGCTTAGGCGTAATCTTCTAGGCACCACGGAACGACATTAAGCAAGCGAACCCCTTCCCCCTATTTACGAATTCCCCTAAGTATTTGCCTATCAAAACTTGTATTAGTGCGTGTCTCAAAAATTAGTAATCAACAATCTTGAGGAAAAATTCTGAAGAATTATTATTAGTTGTAAAATTACGAATCAAAGCGCGCTCACCACCACTCGTTTTACTTTTACCATAGTATCTTAATGCTAGACTATGCGTATCATTCGGATTTTTAGAAACCGAATTAATAACTATCTTAAAGTCTTCATAATCTCTAAACGAGAAATCCTCATAACGACTATCATTGAAAGCATCCTCATGATGAAACCAATTATTGAGATTATAGGAGTAATACAATTTTGAGGCATTATGCACTGCGTGAAGTGCATCGTAGCTATTAAGAACTCCTCCTGAAGCCACCTTTCCCTCTAGAGCAACTAGAGGTGTTGCTGTTTTAATTATTGTTCTCTCTTATTTCGGAGGCACTCAATGTAGGGTCTAAAGACTTCATAAGCGCAGCGATACCAGCTACTAATGGGGCTGAAAAAGAGGTTCCGTTTGTCTCAGTATAATTTATAGCACCTCTTATGTTGAGACCTACTATTCTTACACCGCCGTAATACGTGAAGATTGATGTCTCCAATCTAAATCTTATTTTTATATTTTGATCTACATAGTTATCTAGTGATATCACTCTATTACTTCCATAATTTGTGCTACTGCCGAAATATAATCCAGCTAGATCATAGTTGGAACTCCATCTGTGCTTATTTCGACTTTTAAAGAGTCAAATGCTGTTAATGAGTTTAGGTTATGATAGATTTCTAGGTTTAATTTTGGGTTTTTTATACCATCCAAGTCTAACCAATCGCTAAGTATGTAGTTATTAGTCTGAGATCGGTAGTGCATTAAAGTAGTTGATTGAACTGCTCCCTGTCCCATCGTGTAAATAACCACGGCTATTTATATAATCATAACCCCATCTCCAGCTATAGGTATGATAAGTTTCCAGGTTCGACTGCCATACCGTCCATGTGCCACTGAATGTCTCGATTCGTATTGAAATTCGGGTCATACAAAATCTCTACTTCGGTATTAGACGGATCGTAAGCCCAAACCTGAGTGCCAGGGGCAGCAATATCTACTGAGCTGGCGCCAAAGTTACTAAAATCACTAAGTTCACCGTCCTGCTGGATACTAGCAACTGATATGATATTTTCGTTGGGGTAGTCAGCTGGATAGTGAGGGCTTACATCATTATTGTTTGTTTGCATTACCTGCGGATGCGACAACGAGAACATCCTCAGCTTCCAGATGCGTCTATTAGATCCGCTGTGCAGCATTATTAGGAGAACATCTCTCCCATGCTTAGATTGATGATATGAGCTCCCATTTCCATCGCGTATTCAGCCGCCCTGTGCCATTGATCACCTGGGATTCTTATACTCATCCTTACCAGCAATTTCTACCAGATGACCTACTTTTCAAGGGCAGAAGTTTTATATTTTGATCAGCTATAATATTAGTAAGTCCAGTTACCTGATCTTCCCCGAAGATCATACTAGCTACCATGATTGCCATGATTAAACTCTGTTGATGTTGATTCCGGACTTACAATCATTGTCTCCAGGTACTTGGCTAAAATCCCACCCGAGATAGTCGTCTACATAACCATTTCCGTCATCGTCAATCTCATTGACTGGATCATTTAAATTAAATAACAGGTCATTATTGTTAAATGCTGAACCTGATCCAAAAGTAAATCCCGTATCTATGACGGCAATTATAATAGGCTCTTCGCTGAATGAATGCTTTTGGCTATAGCTATCCGCATTTAACCAATTAATATCGGGGCCAATTGGATTATTTAAATGATATTGATTTATGTATGAATCAATAATGGCACTATCCAAACTAAGTTCAGAGTTCCTTTCAGCAAATTTAACAATGCCACTAGCGGATAATTCCTCAATCAACTTATCTAGATCACTGTCAGTGAAGTAGTGCCCCGTTTTTAATCTCTCGCTGAAGTAAACCCTTACTAAGTCGTACTTCCTTTCTAGCTCAGCTATACCTGCTTCATCTTGTAGAATGAAAACTAACGATCAAATTAACTTTCCCAGCAAAGATAGAATTTGCGGTAAGAATAAGAAGAGCCAGTGTTTTGTAAAAATACATTAGATAAGGTGTATTTCTAGAGTCTCTAAAAGCTGACTTAAAGCAACCAACTTTTAATGACTAAAACCACGCATGTGTAAGCCATAAGTAAGAAACTCCAACGTCCCCAAACAAAAAGTAGCAAAATAAGCTCCTAAAAGCTTCAAAAAACTACTTATCTGGAATGGTGGAGCATAGGAGAGTCGAACTCCTGACCTCTTGCATGCCATGCAAGCGCTCTACCAACTGAGCTAATGCCCCCTAAAGGAAGTATCGGAAAATGCCTCGGTAGATAGGTGCGTCAATATTAAAGCTAATTTCATTGAATTAGAGTTGATCGAAGCGATCACTGCTTGTGTTGGGATTGATCGAACAGTAATTATTAAACATCCAATCTAGTTCAGGCACCTGATAGCGTTTTTCAGTTCATGATGTTTCCACAAAAAAAGAAAAAGAAGGTCGATTACGAGGCGCTTAACTCGTCACTCATGCGTATCCCTCGTATGGATGTGGCAGCCGCACGTAGTTTGATTAATGTTGGAGTCCGCGAAATCTACGACCTGAAGGGTCGGGCCCCAGAGATTTTGTTTGAAGAAGCTCGACTGAAGAATGAAGAAATTCCGCGTCGACCAGATTCGCTATTTTCGGATGGCCGTGTATTATGCTGAGTGTGAGACACCCGAAGTATCCAAAATGCATCCAAGCGAATGGAACTAGTTAGTGTGCTCAAACACCTAAGTTAATATGATCTCTCAAGAAATTGAAATTCCGCGCGAGGTGCCCGTCATGACCTTGAGCCAGACGGTGCTCTTTCCTCAGGCTATGATGCCTCTCTTTATATTTGAGCCGCGCTACCGTGAGATGCTCAGCACCGTGCTGGAAGAGGATCGAATCTTCGCTGTGGCGGCTCTGGATGAAAGGGATGAGGATGCTGAAGTATTGGAGACACCCTACTCGATTGCTGGGGTCGGTGTCGTGCGCGCTTGTAAGCAAAACCCAGATGGCACTTCAAATTTAATACTACAAGGTCTCGCACGGGTTGAGTTTGAAAACTTTGTCTGCGAGGAACCCTATCGCCGTGCGCGTATCCAGAAGCTAATGAGCGAGTCCGACGGCAGCGAAGAAACACTCGGCTCGATCCAACCCACTCTACTGGCCTTAGTTCAAATACAAATGCGCCTGGGTGCTGAGATCCCTCAGGAGGTCTTGCAGTTTCTTTCCAATATCAAAGAGCCTGAGAGCGTGCTCGATCTTGCGATTTATACGCTATGTCCGTCGGGAAGTTTCAAACAAGAGTTACTTGAAACGCGGGGTATTCTGGCCCGTTTTAACAAGTTTGAACGATTTTTGCGCTCGCAGGTCGAACGACTGAAGCTAGACCGCAAACTTAAAGGCGGATTGGATGAAGGCGGTATTGGAAACAATTAACCTTTCGGCTTGGCGAAATAAAAACTGGGTATGCCTGCAGTTCGAGGACAAAACATGTAAGACATGAAGGAAACATTGTCAGACGCTTAAAGTTTTGCCAATAATCTGTGGCATGACTCCAGAAATCATAAGTGAATGGCTACAGCAGTATAAATTAAATGCAGGTATTGCCGGTATGCTCGGCCAGTTGGTGGCCGGCATTTACCTCTTCATATTGGTGTTTTTGGCTAATTTTGTAGCGAAGCGATTGATCACACATGTGATCCATCCGATCATCGGAAAAACTTCGGTGCAGTGGGATGATCTCTTAATCGAGCATAAGGTGATCGTCCATTTTTCGCATATTGTGCCAGCAGCGATTATCCACTTTTTCGCGCCTGCACTCTTTGACAATTCGCCCGAGATTATTGGTCTCTTCCAGATACTAGTAAATACCTACCTAGTCGTCATCATCCTTCTCGTTATTAATGGTGCGCTGAATTTCACTCGCGCCGTCTGGGAGCGGAACCCTGTCGGTAAGCGCTACCCCGCGAAGAGCTTTGTTCAGGCAGCGAAGTTGGTGATTAACTTAATCGGCCTGATATTCATCCTTTCCGCAGTCCTCGGGAAATCTCCACTCGTATTCTTCTCTGGTCTCGGGGCGGTGACAGCAATTCTTCTTCTGATTTTTAAGGACGCCATACTCGGCCTTGTTGCTGGGTTTCAACTATCGGTTAATAATATGGTCATGGTGGGCGATTGGATCGAGATGCCTGGACGTGGTGCGGACGGTGATGTGATCGATGTCTCGCTGACGACGGTTAAAGTGCAGAACTGGGACAAGACGATTACCACGATTCCTACCTACGCACTCATCACAGACTCATTTAAAAACTGGCGTGGCATGAGTGAGGCGGGCGGTCGCCGAATTAAGCGCGCTCTGCACCTCGACATGCGGACGATTCAGTTTGCCGATGAGGCGCTACTCGAACGATGCAAAAGCATGCGCCTGTTGCGACCCTATCTTGAATCAAAACTTGGGGAGATTAAAAAATACAATGACGGCGTAGGCGAAGAGCTCTCTGAGTTGATCAATGGTCGCCGCTTGACCAACGTAGGCACTTTCCGCGCTTACTGTGTGGCCTACCTGCGTGAGCACCCAAAAATCCACAAGGATATGACCTTACTCGTGCGGCAACTGTCCCCAGACTCCGTCGGGCTACCACTGGAAATATATGCATTTACCAACGACACCGCTTGGGGATCCTACGAAGACATCCAAGGAGACATCTTCGACCACTTATTATCCGTACTCCCTGAGTTCGGACTCAGCGCCTACCAATCGCCTAGTGGCGCAGACATGGAAAAAATTGGCTTTGGGTTAAAGGATAAGTAAGCAATGCCTACTGTAAGCCTAACTTCTCTAGGATGCGGTCGAGGTCGTCGTTACCAAAATAATCGATAGTGATGCGACCCTTCTTAGGCGTGTGCTTCAAAGCAACGCGCGTATTAAAATGATCGCTCATACGTTTTTCGAGATCGCGGATCGCTGTTTGTTCGGCTTCTGGGGGCTTGCCTTTCACCTTTTCGCTTGAACCGCCGCTACCCTCTTTGAGGCGGCGAACTTGGGCTTCGGCTTCGCGAACGCTCATGCCTGTTTCGATGATGCGGCGAGCGAGTAACTTGCGGTGTTCAGCGCTTTCGAGGCCAAGGAGAACCTTAGCATGGCCCGTTGAAATGAGTCGGCGACTGAGAAAGCCTTGAATTTCGGAACCTAGAGTCAGTAGACGTAGCGCATTCGCCACAGTGGCACGACCTTTACCTACGCGTTCGGCGGCAGCCTCTTGCGTCAGGTCGAAATCGCGGACGAGGCTAGCATAGCCAAGGGCTTCGTCGATAGGGTTTAGATTCTCGCGCTGTAAATTTTCTATCAATGCGATTGCGGCCGAAGAAGCGTCGCTGGCCTCGATGATACGTGCTGGAATGAGCTTCAGCTTTAGGTGTCTGAATGCATGCAGGCGGCGTTCGCCAGCAATGAGTTCGAATTTACCCTTTTTCTCACGGACAACGACGGGCTGTAGTAGACCTTCGGACTGGATACTCTTTGCGAGTTCTTCGACGTGCTCAGGATGAATCTCGCTCCGCGGTTGATAGGGATTGGCGATAATACGTTTAACCTCAATCTCGCGAAAGCCAGGGGCGTTCGGAGCAATTGTGCTGACGGGTGCTGGTTTGGCCGTTGCCGGTTGCTTCTTTGCGGCTGCCTTTTTTACAGGCGCTGTAGTTTTGGTTATCGCTTTGGCTTCGGCTTCGGCTTTTGGCTTAGAACTACTGGTGCCGGAGATGAGGCCACCTAGTCCGCGGCCGAGTCTGGTTTTAGAATTGGACATGTTTGAGGAGCTTTTTATTGAGAAACAGGTATAAAGATGGTCTCGCCGACCTGAAGGTCTTTCGACGGGTTGACTATCTTGTTAGCATTTTGAATATGCTTGATCGTGGAACCGTGATCGCGGGCAATTTTACTGAGAGTATCACCCGAGCGGACAACGTAAGTCTTACCGGTCTTGGGGAAATTGTCGGAGAAATGAATAGGTGTCGCGACTTTTGGCTGATTGTAGGCGGCCTTGGCGATGGAGTTGATGGCTACCTGAGTTTCTTTGGCGAGTGCGCTAATTTGACGGTTCAGCTCTGCTAGGATCTGCTGTCTCTGTTGCGCATCGGCAGAGCCATACTCGCGGCGCAGAGTTTCAATCGCTACTGATAGATTAGAAATTTGCGCATTGGTATCGCTTTTAGAGCTTGCTGTAGAAACCTGAGAGCGAAGACGGGCGTTTTCACGGCGCAACTCTTCGATTTCGAGACGCATCGTTTTAAGACTCTGACCCAGGAGATTGACGTCTTGACTAAGATTAGCCACGGCAACTCGTAAATTGTCCTGTGCGGCAACGGGGCTGACGAGCAGGAAGACACTTATAAAGCTGAGAAGCGCCCTGAAGGAAAACTTTGTCATGTAAGATAAGATTTTCGGCGCAGCTTGAAATGTCAAAGAAAAGAGTTGGTGGATGGGCGTATTATCTATGATCTTCAATCAAATGATTCAAGAAAACCAATACTGGGTGCATGATTTGAGCCCTTTACTGTTTCGCTTTCCTGAGAATCCCCTCGGACTGGATGGAGTTCGCTATTACGGACTGGCCTACCTACTTGGTTTCCTGGGTGCTTGGATGCTACTCAAATTGTACGATTCTAAAGGTAAGTTCACCATCGATGCGGATGCTCGGTCGACCTTGATGACGGCGATCATCATAGGTGTGTTGGCAGGTGGACGCATTGGTTACATGCTACTTTATGACCTGGAGGCTTTTTTGGCTAATCCCCTACTCGTCTTCCGCGTCGACCAAGGTGGCATGGCAAGCCATGGTGGCTTTGTGGGCGTACTATTGGCTCTCATCTGGTATGCCAGAAAGCAGAAGTGCGGTTTCCTCGAGCTATGCGATGTCGTGGTCACACTCGCGCCACTTGGCCTCATGTTGGGGCGTATCGCTAACTTTATCAATGGTGAGCTGTGGGGTCGTGTGACAAATGTAAGTTGGGCAGTCATCTTCCCTGACAGTCCCAAAAACTACAGTGTGGCACTGCAAAAATATGGCGCAGAACCCAGGCACCCTTCACAGCTCTACGAAGCCGTCCTGGAAGGCGGACTTATGTTGGCTTATGTGCAGTGGCGCTTCTGGTGCACGCGTCCTTGCGCAGGGCAATTGAGTGGCGAGTTTTTGATCGGCTACGGAATCGTTCGGATTTTAGGTGAAATGTTTCGTGAGCCAGATGCCGACTTAATTTTTGGGCTGAGTCGTGGGCAGTTTTACTCGATCTTTATGATTCTAGCGGGGGCGCTCACAATCTGGATCGTGAGGCGGCGGAGGAAATATTCTCACCTCTGAAAACAGCGATCGCACAAGAAAAAGGAATTAAGCTTTGAGCACAAACCCGTCAGGCACGATTGCGTCCTTGCAGACGACGAGGACGCCGTCGCGGATGGCAACATCCACATCTGACCCGAAATTATCGGGTAACCCAGTTGGGTCGAGCACGACGTTATTTCCTATACGGACATTCTTATCGAGGATTGCATTTTTCACGATGCAGTTTTGTCCGACCCCGTAGTCTGGACGTTTGAGCGCTTTGTTATCTTCAAGATCCTCAAGCGTTTCAAAGCAATCGGCGCCCATCATGACGACGTTCTCAAGTAGAGATTGATCGCGGACGACAGAGCGCACTCCCAGTGTGGAGTGATTGATCTTTGCGCCTGTGACAATACAACCGTCGGCGAGTATCGCACGGTTGATGACGCATGAGTTGATCTTCGATGCGGGAAGAAAGCGCGCGCGAGTGAATATGCGTGCGTCCTCGTCAAAAAAGTTGAATGGCGGCACTGGGTCCGTCAGGCGGATATTGGAGTCGAAGAAGGCTTTAACCGTCCCGATATCCTCCCAATAATCGTCGAAGACGTAACTACAAATCTTTGACTGACCAAGCATAGCAGGAATGATTTCTTTACCGAAATCGGTGGCATCAGTTTTTAATGCTTCAATTAGAGTTTTCGCGTTAAAGACATAGATGCCCATAGAGGCTAGACAGTAATCCTTAGCGCCTGGATCCTTCATTTTGTTTTTTACGCTATCACCAACAGCAAGACCACGAATCACTTTGGGGTCACTTGGCTTTTCGACGAACTCGGTCACCTCTAAATTATCGTTGATCCGCATCAATCCGAGCCCCTCAGCTTGATCAAGACCGAGCGGCTTCGCCGTGATCGTGACATCTGCGCCAGAAGCATCATGCTCACGAACTACGTCCTCCAGGTCCATGCGAAATAGCTGGTCACCCGAAAGGATTACGTAGAGATCGCCTTCACTATTTCCTTGGAAATGGTGCATATTTTGGCGAACCGCATCGGCCGTACCTTGATACCAATTGTCGCTCTTGTCCGTTTGTTCAGCGGATAGGATATCGACGAAGCCACCTGCATAGGGATCGAACTTGTAGGACTCCTGGATGTGTCGGTGGAGCGAAAAGGTATTAAATTGCGATAGAACGAAGATCTGATTAAAGCCAGAATTGAGGCAGTTGCTGATCGGGATATCAACCAAGCGATACTTGCCAGCTAGCGGCACAGCAGGCTTACAGCGATCCCTCGTCAAAGGGCTGAGGCGAGAGCCGCGACCACCGCCCATTATGATACAGATTACTTTTCGTTTTTTCATAGGTCGCTCCAGTATAAGGTGAATGCAATAAGCTTGAAACTTAGAGAGTCTCAGAGCTTATTTGAAGCTTTATGTGTGGAATAGTTGGATATATCGGCCTCGATCGTGCGGGAAGTGTAATGCTGGATGGTCTCAAGCGCTTGGAATACCGAGGCTACGACTCATCAGGCATGGTTGTCTCTGCCGGCAAGGGCTTTGAACAAATCAAACGCACCGGTCGTGTGGTCAAACTAGAGGAATCACTCAAAGAGCCACAACTCGGCGGCAATCTTGGCATTAGCCACACACGTTGGGCGACCCACGGTGATGTGAGTGAAGCCAACGCTCACCCCCATACGAGTAGTGACGGTAAAATTTCTTTGGTTCATAATGGAGTGATTGAGAACTATAACGGAATGAAGGATTTTCTTGCGGGAAAAGGCTATACCTTCCAGTCGGAAACGGACTCAGAAGCACTCTGTAATTTAATCGCTTACCACTACGATAAGGAGCCGAAAGACGGTAAAAAGAATCCTTTCCATGAAGCAGTCCGCAAGAGTCTACGACACGTCGAAGGCACCTATGGGATCGCTGTGGTCTGCCCTGACTTCCCTGAGGACTTAATTGGGGCTCGCAAGGGCTCTCCTCTAATTGTCGGGATCGGTAAGGGCGAACACCTCCTTGCATCCGACGTCAGCGCAATCACCCATTGCACCCAGAACGTCGTCTATCTTGACGATAACGAAGTTGTGCATCTCAAAAAAGACAACTTCTCCATTTCTACTGTCTCCAGTAAGAGCGTCGAGGCGGTCATCCACAAAGTCGATTGGGACACGTCCGAAGCGGAGCTCGGCGACTACGATCACTTCATGCAAAAGGAGATCTTTGAGCAGCCGACTTCGTTGGAGAACGGTATGCGCGGACGTTTCTCCGACGACGGCAGCACGGCGTTTTTCGGGGGCCTAAATCTAAATCCACAAGAGCTCTGTCAGATTGATCGCATACTCTTCCTAGCCTGTGGCACTGCTTGGCATTCCTGCCTAGTAGCAGAGTATTTAATCGAGCGTTTTGCCCGCATACCCGTCGAGGTGGAGTATGCTTCTGAGTTTCGCTATCGCAACGCACCACTCGACAAAAACACACTGGTGGTCGCTATTAGTCAGTCTGGTGAAACTATCGACACCCTCGGTGCACTTCGTGAGGCCAAGCGTAAGGGCTTTCGTACACTCGCGATCAACAACAGCGTCGGCTCGACCATCGCCCGCGAAAGTGATGGTGGAATTTACCAACACGCAGGGTCTGAGATTGGCGTAGCTTCGACTAAGGCATTTACTTCGCAGATCATGATCTGCGCCATGCTAGCGCTCTACCTTGGTCGACTCCGCGACCTGAGTTATGGGGATGGTGTTCAGATCGTGAATGCTCTTAAAAAATTGCCCGAGCAAGTTAAAGAAATCCTCAAGCAGAACGATAAAATTGCGGCCGTCGCCAAGAAGTTCGCTAAATATGAAGACTGCCTCTTTCTTGGTCGACAGCTGATGTTCCCTATCGCGCTGGAAGGTGCCCTAAAGCTTAAAGAGATCTCCTATATTCACGCTGAGGGCTATCCAGCAGCCGAGATGAAACACGGCCCCATCGCATTAATTTGTGAAGACTGCCCTAGCGTCTTTCTTGTGACCAGTGGCGAGACGTTCAGCAAAAGCCTAGCCAACGTGCAGGAAGTCAAAGCCCGCAAGGGAAAGGTTATCTGCATCGCAACCGAAGATTGCGACATACCCGACGGGCTGGTCGATGAAACGATATTAGTTCCCGAGTGCCACGAGATCGTGAAGCCTATTTTGATGAGTATTCCAATCCAGCTCTTTAGCTATCATGTCGCTCTAGAGCGCGGATGCGATGTGGATAAGCCGCGCAATTTGGCGAAGTCAGTTACGGTGGAATAACTCTCGTTTAATAAAAGAATAAAAAATGGTCATTAATAAATTGGTATCTATTGGTTTAACACAGCTTGCATGCCTACTAGTCTGCTGCATTGGCTCTGGCAGTAGTTATGCTCAAAAAAAGCCAAACATAGTTTTCATCATTTCTGACGATGTTGGCTTTGAGGAAATCGGGTGTTATGGCGTAATCGATAGAGAATCGATCACTCCAAACATTGACTCTCTAGCAGAAAAAGGAGTCCGCTTTAATACTTGTTATGCACAAGCAATTTGTGGGCCTTCTCGGGCAATGTTATATACTGGGAACTACGCGGTACACACAGGTCAATACGACAACAAACTAAAATATCTCAAATCAGATGCTGAAACTGTTCGCGGGAGGAGGAGTGAACATCGCAATTATTTCCAATCCCTACCATGCTTAACAAAAATAATGAAAGACGGTGGCTATTCCGTTGGCTGGGCAGGCAAGTGGCATCACACTGAAATAGCGGGAGGTCACGTACATAAAGTATCTAAGGAAATAGGAATAGACACCTACATAGAATATAGTTCTAGCCCAAAATGTATGAAAATCTTATTGGGGAAAAATTGATACCCGATGACACCTGGGAAAGATCAGCCATCGGCGGGGAACCAATTATTTCACGCTATTGGAAGCCAGGATTCATTAAAGACGGGGAAATGATGGAGACCGACATGAATGATTATGGCCCGGATATTCTTGCTAATTTTATATGTGAGGAAATTAAAAAAGAGCGCCCAGATGACCAGCCATTCTTCCTCATGTATACAATGAATCTAGCGCATAGTGCCCACTGCGTAACACCCTATGAAGTAGCCGCAGGAGCCTCTCCAGATAATACGCACATAAGAAAAGGGTCACCTGAAGGTGCGGAAATATTTAAAAGTCAGGTTCGTTACATGGATGCATTAGTTGGGCGCATCATAGACACAGTTGAAGCGCAGGGCTTAAGTGAGGATACTATAATTATCTATACATCAGATAATGGAACGACGTCTTCAGCCAAAGGAAAGGGTGTTGAATATGGTGTTCACGTCCCATTCGTCCTATCAGGGCCTCAAATAAACATAGCTGGACCTACCGACGAACTGATGGATTTTACAGATATCCTACCCACCTTTGCTGAATGGGCTGGGGTTGACCTAAGTGATGAAAAGTATGACGGGATAAGTATAGCTCCCTTCCTAAGTGGGAGCACCAATGTTACAAAGCCTGCGATCTATTCATTTCCTGGGCCAGCAAGGTTGATAAGAACCAAAACACACTTATTAGAAGCGGTTAGCCCACTCTATGACCAAGCCCGAGGGAAACTATACAAAACAAATGGTTCTTTCGACGGGAAAGGATATGAGAATTTAGCTTTAAGTGATGATTATCTTAAAATTCAGAGTGAATTTGAACAATTGAAAGCACGACTACCCTCCGTCCTTCCGGAGAGTTTTTCTGATATCATCTGGGAAAGAGAGGAAATGCAAAAAGCTAAGGCATATTTTGACGATGCGAAGCGAAAAAGACTGACCCTATCCTTGCCTAAGGACTATGTTTTTTACGATGACTCATTGTAATATTGTTACAATATTCTGAGAGTTATTTCTAGTTTCTTATTGTTGGCCAAGGATTTAAGTCAGTTCCTGAGCCTTCCTCATACGCTTGGATGGCGGGAGTATTTGCGCTGTTTCTCGCTTGTAATAGGCGCAGGTAGCACAAAGTAGATCGCCCTCTTACGGGGAACTTACGCACAGCGGCGTTTCAGAAAGGTGTCTACATTTTGAACTGTGTTTATGGACTCGTCTATTTACGGCGTCCCATTTGTTCAAACAAGATAGGCTTAAAGCCTCTAATCTCTTTGGGTACTAGGGCATCAGCATTTAATCCGTAATTACCGCAGCGGTAATCAATTAATCCTGGGTCCCCTTTTGTAGCCCAATTATCTTCAGCATCTAAAACCTTAGAGTTATCTTTGATACCAGAGTTAGTATCTACATTACTCTCCATTAAGATGTCTTCGTTAGGGTTATATAGCACGTTGCTATATACATAACTCACCGGCCGAAAAAATCGTCTTCTATTTTCAGGCAAGCATACCGCAAAGTCTCGGTATTTGCTATGAGGCGTGTTTTCTATTCTTCAGTTTCTAACATGACCTTTGCTCTATAAAACTTCTTACTAGTGCCAGGGTCTGCGTAAAGACTTGCATCGACTAGCTATTATCCATCGCGCTCACTTCATTACCTTATCTTGAACTAAGAAGACGAACCCTGAGGTCACGCAAAAGAAACTGTTTACTTGCCCATAAACACAAAGATCCAACCCGCGGTAGCGGATTGGATCCTGAGTAGCTCTAACTACTCATGAAGTGTTTAAGTAAGCTAGGCTTTACTAATCCGCTAGCTTCACGCGGAAGAACTGACTGTCATCACTTGGATCAAGAGTTACCGTGAATGGCACTGCAGCTCCCAAATCTGACCACGAGCCTAAGTCCTGACTTTCCTCCATTTGCAGACTTACAGTAGCTGAACCATCTGATACTGCTATCAAAGTGGAACCTACTCTTAAATCGATGAGGTCTTGCTCGGTGAGACCGCCTGTAGAGCCGTCACCTACACTGTAGTTATTAGCTGTGAGCCATGTGTCTAAGTTTGTAGCGTTAACCCATGTATCGTTTAGATACGTAGCTAGCAATGCGTCATTAAATCCAGGGTGGACATCATCGCCATCGCCTACCCCATCGCCGTCTGTATCGCCGTCGTCCACATTAACGCTCCACTGGTCGAGACCACTCACCAGGCCGGAAGCTTGATTGCCAGAGCGTAATCCAGCATAAATTCCGTCCCCATCTAGAGAAGCTCCAAAGTCAGCGGAAGTGAATGACTGAGTATTGCTACTCACCTCGGTGCTTCCTGCGCCATCTACTCCCAGATCTGTAACAACATAACCCCAATCAAAGGTATCTGTGCCTGTTCGAGTAAGAGTCAAATCAAACTGCAACATGTTGGTCCCGGTATAAGCAAAATTCGAGTATTTCTGCTCACCGTTAGCACCGTCTATAAAGGGTCTTAGTGTCGTAGATATATTACCAAGACCGTCATTAGCAGTTAGGCTATTAAATATCTGCAGCTGAAAAGCGTCTGAAGTGGGGGTCCCCCCTCCACCTGTAGTGGGGTTTGCAACATGTGACTCTACGTTATTCGTAAACCCCATCATAAAGGGCACATTCTGATCATAGGTGTTTGCCAGATTGTTGTTAGTGAATACAATCGATTGGGTAATAGTCGTACCAATTCCACCAGTCAGGGCCTGTTTCCAGTTTATGGCGCGATAATTTCCATTAAAATCCAAAGCACCATCGCCGGCAATACCCCCGGTCGGATTATGGGCAAAAGCTCCGAGGAGCTTAAAGGTTGTGTCGTTGGTATGATCCGCCGCATCGTTGAAGTTCACATCCAAGGTTTTGGATGTTTCGGTGATTCCAGCATAAGCCGAACTAATCATCGCTGCCGATAGTGCAGCGAGAGAGGAAATTGAGGTTATGGTTTTCTTGTTCATGTGTATATGGGGTTAAGAAGTTAAGTATACGAAACGTGAATGAGTGCACAAGTGTAAAACATTTGTAATATAACAGATTACAGTCAATCGGGATAGGTCATTTTGCGCATAAAGGAGGATGTTTTGCGTAGATTCATGATGAGGTTAATGAAACCACTTAATAGGACATGAAGGGCTTAAAATCTCTAGCTCCTGCCCTAGCCGCCTGCTAGTAGCAATACTAACTAGAATCCTCTGGCAGTGCCAGCAAGCGTCCCAAACACAAAGATCCAACCCACGGTAGCGGATTGGATCCTGAGTAGCTCTAACTACTCATGAAGTGTTTAGGTAAGCTAGGACTGTACTAATCCGCTAGCTTCACGCGGAAGAATGAAGCATCTCCACTCATGGGGACTGTCAGAATAGCTTGGCCATCTGCACCCATATCGGACCATGTTGTTAAGTCGCTGCTCTCCTCCATTTGGATAGTAATCGTAGCGGATCCACTAGATGCATCGATCAAAGTGGAACCTACTCTTAAATCGATGAGGTCTTGCTCGGTGAGACCGCCTGTAGAGCCGTCACCTACACTGTAGTTATTAGCTGTGAGCCATGTGGCTAAGTTTGTAGCGTTAACCCATGTATCGTTTAGATACGTAGCTAGCAATGCGTCATTAAATCCAGGGTGGACATCATCGCCATCGCCTACCCCATCGCCGTCTGTATCGCCGTCGTACTGGAAACCACAATCTGATCAAGTTCAACAAAATCGGTTCCTGCAATCCAGTTGGTCGCAACCCAACGGAAATTATCGACTGTCGCATCGGATAGACCCGCGATCGTGCCCGACTGCTGCCCTCCATACTGAGTAGTCCAAAGACTACTTTCAAGCAGATAGCTACCATCATCTAGTCCCAAAGTTAGACTGATCGTAACAGGCGTTGTATCTGCCGCTGCGGCAGATACAAATCCACCAATCGCGGTGCCGCGATCAACACCACTACTATCTGTAATTTGCCCAATTTCTCCGTCTAAAGTGACTCTTGTTCCGGCGGTGTTACCCTGGAAGCGAAGTTGAGCAATCGAAGTGCCTTCCAGCATCTCTGAAATTTATAGCAAAAAAGGCATTAGTGCCAGAGAGTTGCCAAGAAGAAAATGTCATCTCCGCTTTTACGTAACCTCCAGTCAGGCCTAGGCCTACAGTAGCAGGAGCATAATCTGCGGATGCAGGAGCATAATCTGCGGATGCAGGAGCATAATCTGCGGATGCAGGAGCATAATCTGCGTCACCTTCTACGCCGACTTGAGCTGTGCCGACTTGAGCTGTGCCGACTTGAGCTGTGCCGACTTGAGCTGCGGTAGGCGGCAACACATTCGCTCCACTTCCCGAACCTCGATTGACTGTGTATGAGTTATCAAATCCCTCGCCTGTTTGGTCAGTGCTACCAGTATTAACGAAGGTCATGCTGTTACCGTTCACACCAACTAAGCTATTGTCGGTATAGTCCCACTGTTCAATGACTGTTCGCCCATATAGAGCCGATGCTGCAGAGAGTAGAATGATCGTGTAGAGTGTATATTTCGTAGTCATTGTTTTTTGGGGAGGGGTTAATTAAGTTAACTACGATGAGACGATTACTAGAAGTATTTGCAAAATCATTAAGTAATGATGATTCACTCTAACTTGTTGTTTATGTGAACTATTCTACATTTATTCTGTTATTAATGTACTATTATCATCCTAAGCGGTAATTAGACTGCGATACGGATAAAACCCGCCCGTTGATTGTTTAAATTTACCAGATGTGTCAAAGTTCTATCGACTTACTCTCGGCTACTTCAGCTTCAGTTGCACGATTATGAAACTTATTGAGAGATTAATCTATATCTACAAATTGTGAATTAACGCACCTTAGACTCAGGTAGTGAACCGGCTGACACTTCACGTCCAGGTTCTGATTCCGCGCGTGAGGAGTTTAAAAAGCCAACCTAAGTAGAATAACTTGCCCAAAGAGCCCTATGGCTGCCTATAAAGACGCCTAAACACAAAGATCCAACCCGCAGTAGCCTAATATACAAAAAGGTATCTATATTTTAATCCATATATTGGCCATGCCCTGCTCGGTGAATCTTCCCTCATTCCACTATCATCTTTCTTCTAAAAAAACTTCTTACTAGTGACAGGGTCTAGACAAGGGCTGGTATTTACTAAGTTTGTCCATGTTTCTAAGTCAGTGGAGGCCTGTAGGCATAT
Source organism: Opitutaceae bacterium BACL24 MAG-120322-bin51 (assembly GCA_905182465.1). Classification (GTDB taxonomy): domain Bacteria; phylum Verrucomicrobiota; class Verrucomicrobiia; order Opitutales; family Coraliomargaritaceae; genus Thalassobacterium. The sequence goes on from CAJJBI010000003.1 coordinate 187,883, forward strand.
AAGACTACCTTAACAAAAGTGTTTGCGAAAAATACTCAGTAAGTAGCGAGCATTTTTTCAGTTGTGTAATATTGCAACACCATCAGTTCGTAAACATTCGCATGGTATTCTAATTTAATCCGTCTCTAGGTAATTCATAAAACAACCTCCCCCCGATAACACGTCGGTATACAAACAATTGATCCAAAGTATACACCTCGGTGTATACTTTACTAATATTCCTAATTTATGTCTCCCTTACATTTCAACAAACAAGCCAGCTCAAAAAATCCATCCAATTTACCTCACGTGGTGATATTGGGAGGCGGATTCGCTGGATTAGCAGCTGGGAAAGCACTCGCTAAATACCCGGTCAAAATTACCCTGATAGATAAAGAGAACCATCACCTTTTTCAACCGCTCCTTTATCAGGTTGCGACGGCAGGACTTTCTGCAGCCGACATTGCGCAACCTCTACGGCATATCTTTTCTGGTCAGTCTAATTTGACTACATTGATGGATGAGGTGGTTGATTTTGATTTAGATGCTTCCAAGGTCCATCTGCGCTCGCAGAGCCTTAGTTATGATTACATGGTCGTTGCACTAGGTGTGACTACAGGATATTTTGGTAATCAACAGTGGGCTCGATTCGCGCCCGGGCTTAAGACTCTTGATGAGGCAACTGAACTTCGCCGTAGGGTTCTTTCAGCTTTTGAACGTGCAGAATTAGCCAACGACCCAGATAAAACTGCGCTGTGGCTAACTTTTGTGGTCGTTGGTGGAGGTCCAACTGGTGTCGAGTTAGCGGGAGCAATTGCTGAACTTGCCCAGCACGTTATGGCAAAGGACTTCCGACATATCGACTCAACCAAGGCGGAAGTTCATTTAATCGAAGCTGGCCCTAGATTACTGAACAATTTTCCTGAGGGACAATCCAGTTATGCGCACAAACGTCTAACGAAAATGGGCGTAAAAGTTCATTTAGGTGAGCCGGTTACAAGTGTTTCTGCTGATGGAGTCACCCTGCCCCAATCAACGATCTCTTCAGGCACAATCCTTTGGGCCGCTGGAGTAGAGGGAAACTCTGTCGCAAATAATCTTGGGCAGGTTCCAAGAGATCGAGCGGGTCGCCTAGAAGTGAATCCTGATTTGGTGCTGCCGAATTTCGAGAATGTATTTGTAGCTGGGGACTTGGCTAAAATGTCTGATTTTAAAGGCAAGCAAGTGCCCTGCCTTGCCCCAGCGGCTACACAAATGGGTCGTCATGCTGCGAAACAAATAACGCGCGATTTAGCTGGGCGCCCACTGCAGCCTTTTATCTATTTCGATAAGGGCAATATGGCAACGATTGGGCGTAGTAGTGCAGTGGCTAATTATCGTAAGATTTCAATTAACGGATATTTCGCTTGGGTTGCGTGGCTCGGCGTACACCTGGTTTTTCTCATGGGTATGCGCAATCGCATAAGTGTTTTCCTGAATTGGGCGTGGTCCTACCTAGCCTGGCGTCAAGGCGCTCGTATCATCACTAAAAAATTACCAGGTAGAAGCGACGGCTCAAGCGCCACCAGCTCCGATTGAAGACTTTTACATCTAGAGTATATTTTTCTATAAGATTATTATATAGATGGTATCCTTCAGCTGCGGTATAAATGTCCTGCCTCTACCTTCATCAAAATAATTTGTTGGGCTGGGCACACTTTAGCACCTGTTGTAAGATTAAGTGGCTTGGTTCTATCTGGTGCACGAGAATCCGGGATTGACTCAGGTTTCACAGCCTCCTGTCTTCTGTATTTTAGTTTCTGACCAATTATGAAAGATATGTCCCCACTTGAGCAAATCCGACACTCTTGCTCGCACGTGCTCGCCAGTGCAATTCTGCGCCTCTTCCCTGAGACGCAACTTGACATCGGTCCTCCTACCGAGAGCGGCTTCTACTATGACATCGATCTCGATAAGAAGCTCGACGCCACAGACCTCGAAGCGATCGAGCTCGAGATGAAGAAGGTGATCAAAGAAAACCAGAAGTTTACCCGTATTGAGTGCTCCCGGGAAGAAGCGGCGGCTAAGATCAAAGAGATTGGACAGGAGCGCTACAAACTCGGCCGCCTAGATGATATTCCTGAGGGCGAACAAGTCAGCTTTTATCAGAACGGTGAATTCATCGATCTCTGCGCCGGTTCCCACGTGGGCTACACTAAAAAGATCAAGGCTTACAAGCTACTCTCTATCGCAGGTGCCTATCACCGTGGCGATGAGAAGAACAAGCAGCTACAGCGCATCTACGGCACCGCTTTCGCCAGTAAAGACGAACTCGCTGAATACCTCGAACGTCTCGAGCAAGCTAAAGCGCGTGACCATCGTAAGTTGGGCAAAGAACTCAAGCTCTTCCATATCGACGAGGCTGTCGGTGCTGGCATGGTACTTTGGACGCCCAATGGAGCGGTCATTCGCCAAGAGCTACAAAACTTCATCGCTGAAGAGCTGCGCATGGCTGACTACGATCAAGTCTTTACCCCGCACATCGGTAAGCTAGGTCTCTACCGCACCTCTGGGCACTTCCCCTACTACAAAGACTCACAGTTCCCACCCATTGTGGAGCCGGGCACCGTGGATCGTCTCGCGCAGGAGGGCTGCTCTTGTGGCGACCTTTCCAACCAGCTGGATAGTGGCGAGATCGACGGCTACTTGCTCAAGCCGATGAACTGCCCGATGCACATTAAAGTCTTCGATAGTCAGCCCCACTCCTATCGCGACCTTCCTGTCCGCCTCGCCGAGTTTGGCACTGTTTATCGCTGGGAACAATCTGGCGAACTCAATGGCATGACTCGTGTCCGTGGCTTTACACAGGATGATGCTCACTTGTTCTGCACTGAAGAGCAGATCGGTCAGGAAATCAAAGGCTGCCTCGACCTTGTTAAGCTCGTCTTCAATACTCTCGGCATGTCCGACTACCGCGTGCGCATCGGCCTACGCGATTCTGATTCGACAAAATACGTGGGCGATTCCGAGAAATGGGATATGGCCGAAGAAGCACTCCGCGAAGCCGCGCAAACTCTCGATGTCGACTTTATCGAAGAGCCCGGTGAAGCCGCTTTCTATGGTCCCAAAATCGACTTTGTGGTCAAGGACGTGATCGGTCGTGAGTGGCAACTCGGCACCGTACAGGTGGACTACAATCTCCCTGAACGCTTTGACCTCACCTACATCGGCGCCGACAACGAGAAGCACCGCCCTGTCATGATCCATCGCGCGCCCTTTGGTTCGATGGAACGTTTTTGTGGTGTGCTGATCGAGCACTTCGCAGGCAATTTCCCTATTTGGCTTGCGCCTGAGCAAGTGCGTATCCTGCCAATGAATGACGAACTCGTGCCCCAAGCACGTGAGATCGAAAAACTGCTTAAAGCTGCCAAGGTTCGAGTCACGGTCGACGACATTGCTGACAAGCTCGGCGCTAAGATTCGCAAGTGCCATGTCGACAAGGTGCCTACCTTCCTCGTCCTCGGACGACAGGAAGCGGAACAAGGCCTCGTTAAAGTTAACTCACGCACCAATGCTTCACTAGAAGGCTTGAAAACACCTGCCGAGTTTATGGGCGAGCTGCTGCAAAAGATCGCTGATAAGTCACTGCCCGAGCCGAAAGAAGCCTAGTTGAAAAGTCCCACGGGGCTCCTTCAGGAAACGGGGCGGCATATCCGTTTTTCAAACGCCATAAACGATTAAATGGTGCGTTAAGATTAAATGGGGTTGATTTTTAGAATCAAAGCCCGCATTTTTTACTTATATGCGGAGCGACCGCAATTTATGAGCGATCCAAATTTCGACCATTCTGAAGGCGACTGGGAAGAGTTCTCCAGTGAACCCTACTGGAGCGAGTCCCAGTGGCGAAACTATTTAAATGGTTCCGACAAGGATACTGCGCGCTTTCTATCGTTTTACAACAGCGTCAAGGATAAGCCAAACCATCTTGATGAAGTTGCATCCCTAATGGGTTGGGATTCCGAGGACATGTCTATGACTGAAGATTTCAGTTTCATGGAAAACACCGAAGGCAAAGAGGTCGATCAAAGTGAGTCCAATGATGCCAACCAGTCGAACGAACTCGGTGACATGAATGATGGCGCTCCTTACACGCTCCACCGCCACCCAGTCTTTGTTGTCACTCGCTCACTCTACCGCTATTTACACAAGAGCTGGGAGCACTTTATGCTCCACAGCGAGTATGCCATTTCGCCCAAGCTCAGCTGGGACTATGCGAACAGCCTGCATCTTGCTGAAATGAATGTTTTACTCTCTATCCAGGCCCTAGATCTTGGTGATTTTGGCCTGTCTATTTGCCATCTCAAGAACAGCTTGGGTGCGCTGAATCAAACGCTACATCTTCTTAATCAAGTCACACATTCCAATGCAGCACTCCTCGATGGTTTCCGTAATGAATCACGGATACGTATTTTCGACCTCCGCGAGCTTTGGATCCGTGTATTGGGTGATTGTCGGCACGAGTGCCAGCGTCGCGCTGGTGGTCAAGATTAGTCGCAGATCCCTCATTTGCCCTTAATTTGCCAATGAATTCTCTTCGTCGCTTTTTCTTTCGCGTAACGCAGGCTAGTCCTGAGCGCAAAGCCAACCGCTCGCTTCTAAAAAGGGCAAAAAATGGCGATGCGGAGTCTTATCTAGTTCTCGCCGCTAACTACCTTGACCTCTCCCTAGTCTATTTCGGTACTTGTATCCATGAAGACTACCAATTGCGGCACACACGCGTTGAGCAGGTCTTTGCCGCACTTTGGCAACATCTTCCTTGTGCAGAGCGCCTGTCAGACTTCGAGTATATGCTAGCCAGTGCGTTGTTAGAAAATACTCCCCAATCCGGCGGCATTACGTCATCTGAAGCCCTTGTAATTAAACTCCGTCTTTTAGATCCGAAGACCCGTTTCGCGTTGATCGCCTATGAGTTTGAAAGCTGGTCGCTTCATTGGGTCGCGCTTCTTCTGCGTATCCGCCCGCGCGCGCTTCATAGCCTACTCTCGGAGGCCCGCTGCGAACTCTGTGGTATTAGTTGGGAGTCTTTAGTTGAAGAAGAGCGTGCATGCCTCGAAGCAATGAGTGCAGCGATGGATAAATCTCCTAATATTCGCACTAACAAAGCCCTAAGTCGCCGCGTAGCCAGTTACCCGCGAGTCGTCGATATTAAAGCGCTTTGGCTAGAGCTACGCCCTGAGCTAGTCGAGGTGCGTCACCGCTACCTATTAGTGACGACCAAGCGTGAACAAGTGCTCGGCAACATCCTAGAAGCCGTTAAAATTACGCCGATGAATCTGCCCCCGCTTGTCGACCGTGTCGTCAATACCGTGCATTTCGCACGCCACGCCAAGATCAAGGTTTCTTGATTCGAGAATAAGGCGCCTCCAACTGTATCTCACTTTCCCATTTTCATGCAGCGCGCTATCTTATATTTCCTACTTCTTTTCGGTCTACTCATTACCGCGGCTAGGGCTGAGCTAATTAGTGGCCCTATGATCGCCCACCTCGACATGCGCGAGGCCAAGATCTGGATTCAGGCCGACGCACCTTCCCTTGTTCGCATCGCCTACGCTGATGCAGATGATCCAGGTGCCCTTCATTGGACGACACCTGTCGAAACCGATAGTAGCAACGCTCACACTGCCTCGGTCACGCTTGATAAGGTTGAGCCCGGTCTTAGCTACAGCTACCGAGTTGAGCTTAACGGTGAAATCGTTACTAGCCCCGCTAGGTTCACCAGCCCTACTAATTACCATGGTCGCACCCCACCCCCTGATTTCAAGGTCGCAGTGGGCGGCGCGCACTACGTAATCGAAGAGGGCTTTGAACCGCCCTACCAGGTAATCGGTGGCGGCTACGACATCTTCAGCGCCATCAGCGAGACTCAGCCTGAGCTCATGATTTGGGCTGGCAACACCGCGCATCTTCGTAAGAGCGACTGGTCTACCCAAAGCGGCTACCTCAAACGATACATCAAGGCAAGATCTGTAGCACAACTCCAGCCACTCCTACAAAGTATTCCGCACTACGCCACCTGGGGAGAACAAGACTACGGGGCACCAAACGGCGGTATGAACAGCGCCTATCGCAAGGTGGCAGAATCGAGTTTTGAAGCCTACTGGCCTCGTCCTGTGTTCGTCAGTCAACTCGAAGGTGTGGCCACACAATTTCGATACGCTGACGTTGATTTCTTCGTCCTAGATGTGCGCAGTTACCGTAACGACACGCCTATTAGTTCGTCGTCTCCGCAGATCTTAGGCAAAGATCAAATTGAGTGGCTGCGTCAGGCGCTGATCCAAAGTGAGGCTACCTTCAAAATCATCATCGGGGGTTCGCCCATCCTGAACCCAGCCAATTCACGCAGTAATCTCAGTTATGCCGAACGAGAGCATAACGAGCTACTCCAAATGTTGCGCGATGCGCGTATCGCTGGTCTATTTTTCATCAGTGGCGGCAAGAGTTACGGCGAACTCACTCGCCTTGTTCACGCCAATAGTTACAATCTATACGACCTCACACTCGGACCACTCACCGCTAACCCTGGCAACAACGAGGAGGAGCTAAACTTCTTCCGTCAACCTGGCACTAGCACCTTTGAGCGCCACTTCGCATTGATCGAATTTGGCGGTTCCGAAGAAGAACGCAACCTGACCATTCGTGTCATGAGCGTTGAAGGCAATGAGCTCTGGAGCCGTAGCATATCGGCCAATTCTTTGCAGCCGGTGAAATAAAACTAGATTGCTGTAGTTGCTTTTATCGAGTCCCCGATTTTGTTCAAAAACGGGTCCTAAGCTTCATCAATCAGTTTCTTAAGCAAGCCATCCAGCATCGCTGGATTCGCCTGACCCTTCGTCGCTTTCATAACCGGTCCCTTCAAGGCATTCAGCGCTTTGGTATTACCTTCTTTGTATTGACCCACGGCTTTGGCGTTCCCCGCAATTGCTTCACGGCAGAGGGCTTCAATTTCGCCAGTGTCGTTACTTTGCTTGAGCCCTTTTTTCTCGACGATAGCGTCGGGCATCTCGCCAGTGACGAACATTTCGGTGAATACCTCTTTACCTATCTGCTTGGAGATGACGCCTTCGTCGATGATCTTGACGAGGGTAGCGATGTGGGAGGGAGTCAGTTTGCACTGTCCGACATCGAGCGCACTATCGCCGTGCTCTGAAGCGGCAGAGAGTTCGCGCAATAAATCGTTGGTGATGTAATTAGCTATCTGCTTGGGAGCCTGATGCGTCTGTAGAGCCTCTTCAAAGAATTCGCATAACTCACGGTTGACACAAAGTACGCTCGTAAGGGTGAATGGCAATTCGAAGGACTCTTGGTAGCGGCGTTGCTTATCAAGCGGACGCTCAGGCAGCTCGGCCTCAAGCTCTTTGATCCGGGAACGATCCATCTGAACGGGCATGAGATCTGGATCGGGGAAATAGCGGTAGTCGTGAGCCTCTTCCTTACTTCGGAGCGAAAAGCTACTGCTGCTCTCAACATCCCAACGGCGGGTTTCCTGTGTAATGCTACCACCCTCCTCTAGAACCTCGGTCTGGCGCTCAATCTCGTATTCGATCGCGGCTTTGACGTTGGAAATTGAATTGAGGTTCTTCATTTCGGTGCGGGTGCCAAGTTTATCAGTGCCGACAGGACGCAGGGAGACGTTGGCGTCGCAACGGAGCTGCCCCTTTTCCATGTCGCAGTCTGAAATTCCTGCATAAACGATCATGTTACGTAGGCAGTTGAGGAAAGCGACGGCTTCTGTCGACGAGCTCATATCAGGCTCAGTCACGATCTCAGCTAGGGGCACACCTGCGCGGTTGAAATCGATGACAGTTTCGAAAGCCTCGTGGGTCAACTTACCTGGGTCTTCTTCAAGGTGGATACGGTTTAGAGTGACCCATCGGTGATCGCCCTCGACGTTACGAGAAGGGCCCGGTAGCTCAATCTCGACTTTACCTCCGATGCAGAGCGGCTCTTCGTTTTGGGTGAGCTGGTAGTTCTTGGGTGAATCAGGGTAGAAATAGTTTTTACGATCCCACTTGCAGACCTCGGCAATCTCACAATCGAGCATAAGTCCAAGCTTAGCACATTTCTCGATCGCGGCGTAGTTGAGGACAGGCAAAGTGCCAGGCAAACCTAGTACGACAGCGTCAGTCAAGGTGTTGGGTGCGGCACCGTATTGGTAAGGGGCTGCGGTAAACATCTTCGTGCGAGTTTTAATTTGCACGTGGATTTCTAGTCCGATAACGGCTTCGTAAGGCATTTGAGTGGTGAGTGGAAAGTTGAAATATTTATTAGGCGGGGAGTTGAGACTGAAAAGCTCTCCAATCTACAAGGCGGGCATCGTCTTGTGGTAGTCATGACCCTGCTCAAAGGCATTCGCTATCGCAAACATGTCAGCTTCGCCGAAAGCCTTGCCGATCACTTGCAGGCCGATGGGTAGTCCGCTTTCAGTGAAGCCGCTGGGTATGGAAATCGCGGGCAGGCCTGCTAAGTTAACAGAGATCGTATAAACATCACTCAAATACATGGCAAGTGGATCGTCGGCACGCTCACCGCGTTTGAAGGCGGGCGTAGGTGAAGTCGGCGTCAAGATGGCATCGACCTGCTCAAACGCTTTTTCGAAGTCACCTAAGATACGACGCCGGACTTTCTGCGCGCGAAGGTAATAGGCGTCGTAGTAGCCAGAACTGAGCACGTAGGTGCCGAGAATGATTCGGCGTTTGACTTCATCGCCGAAATCCTTCGCCTCGGCTTTTAGTGAAGAGGCTCATGGCATCCTTCGCCTCGTCGCTGCGATGTCCGTAGCGCACGCCGTCGAACCGGGCTAGATTAGAAGAGGCCTCCGCAGTGGCTACGATGTAGTAAACGGGTACCGCCAGTTCGGAATGCGGGAGAGATATATCCACGATTTCACAGCCTTGATCCTTATACCAGTCGATGGCTTTTAAGATGTTAGCCTTCACCTCTGGATCGATGCCCTCGCCGAAGAATTCTCGGGGAACGCCAAGCTTCCATGGGCCCTTCTTTTCTTTCAGTGCCGCAGCGTAATTAGTTTCTCCCTGAGGAGCAATAGATGTAGAATCGAGAGGGTCCTTACTCAGCATCGCCTCCATAAGGAGCGCGGCATCTTCGACTGTACGTGCAAAAGGGCCTACTTGATCCAGGGAGGATGCAAAGGCTACGAGGCCGTAGCGGGAAATAAGACCGTAAGTTGGCTTCATCCCAACCACACCGCAGAGCGCAGCTGGCTGGCGAATGGAGCCGCCCGTGTCGGTGCCCAAGGTGGCAATCGCCTCCCCTGCTGCCATTGCAGCGGCGCTACCCCCTGAGGAGCCACCGGGGATGGTTTCAAGATTCCAAGGATTACAGGTAGTCTGATAGGCTGAATTTTCAGTCGAGGAGCCCATAGCAAACTCGTCCATATTGAGACGCCCCCAAATAACGGCACCCGCCTCGCGGAGTTTTGTGATGCAAGTGGCGTCAAAGGGAGAGACGTAGTTCTCCAGCATCTTAGAGGCACAGCGCAGCGGCTGGTCTTTGACCGCGAGCGTATCTTTGATCCCGATAGGGATGCCGTCGAGTGGCCCAAGAGACTTGCCCGCTGCACGCCTCTCGTCGGAAGCCTTGGCTTGGGAGAGCGCATCTTCAGGATCAGAGGAGAGGAAGGCTTTCACCTGAGCGTCAACTGCGGCAGTACGGTCAATGACTGCTTGGGTGATGGCGACTGAGGTGGTTTCGCCCGCGGCAAGCATAGCAGCGAGTTCGGTGATCGTTTTAAAATGAAGGTCGGACATTATTGATAAGATGATGACAGATATTTATTCCACCACCTTGGGCACAACAACTTGGTTGTCGCGGTGATCAGGGGCCATGCCGGTGAGGATCTCAGGGGCAAAGGTTTCGCCGGCTTGGTCGCCTTCGCGCCAAACATTAGCGACACGGTGTGCGTGCGCCATAGGCTCAACACCTTCGACGTCGACGGAATTGAGCTTATCAAAGTAGCCGAGAATGTCGTCGAGTTGAGAACCTAGCTTGGACTTTTCCTCTTCGGTCATATCCAGCCGTGCCAGGTTGGCGACGTAGTCGATATCAATGTGTGGTGTTTCGCTCATAATAGTTATAAATTATAGACTGAGCGCATCTGATATTCATCTAAATGACAAGTCACCATGTAGATTGAATGAATTTTCTGTTGGCTCAAGACAAGGCTTGCTCGACCAGCGAGCGAGCGTGATCCGACATCGGTAAATTAAGGGCCGCCTCGTGAGCTCGCTCGCTCATCTTCCCCCAAGTCTTTTTCAGGATGCGAATGATCTTATCATCCTCCCATTTTCCGAGATAGCCTTCTAGCTGTTTCTCTAAAAAGACAAGGCAGAGCGCATCCTCGATCTGCTGCACGTCGGGGTTCGACTTGAGTCCCCGCTTAAGGTTAATCGCGGCTACCGCGTCGATCATCTCAGAACCATAACCTCGACCTTGGAGCACTTTGGCGCTCTGCTCAGCATGACGTTTCTTAAGATCGGCCCGCCATTTCAAATAGCTGACCCTGCCCTCGGGGTAGCTGCTTCGGGGCACCTCCCAGCGGCAAAGGTGTTGGCAACGGGCAGCCAAATGAACGGCCTCACTGGCCTTCGGATAGAGCGCCTCGACCCAACGAGTCATAGCCAAGGCGTCATGCAACTCTTTAGGCATGGATTGCTCGTCGACCTCAACCGTGTGGGGGTCTTGCCCATTGAGCGCATCGAAGGCGGCGATGGTTTCTTTAAAGCGAGAGTCCTCCTTGAAATGCATGCCGGTAATATGCAATCACATGAATTAGCGGCAAGCCCCAGATTGCATTAAACTAAGCAGGTTCAGGGGTCTTGAACGAAAGCCACCCTACTTCTTCATCCAACCTAGCTGAATGGCTTTGCCCTGCTTCTTCTTTGGCTTTTTTGGCAGTTGGCCTTCGATCCAGTTAACAATGGCACCACGACCGCGCTTGGTCTTCGCGCTGCATTTGAAGACTTCATTTGGCTTAAGGCCGTAGTCATCAAGTGCTCGCATAAGCTGCACTTCGTGACTGATCACTTTGGTGTCCGCGCTGCGATCGGTCTTCGTGAAGATAATTGAATAGGGAATCTTACACTGCTGCAGCCAATCAATAAAAGCTAAGTCCGTCTCGAGTGGCTCCAACTGCGAATCGAGTAATGCAAAAACTTGCTTCAGATTTTCACGCCCAGTCAGATAGCTGCTGACTTGCTCATTGAATACGGCTTGCTGTGCTTTAGAGACCTTAGCAAAACCATAGCCGGGCAAGTCGACCAATGTCCAACGATCGTTGATACGGAAAAAATTAATCAGCTTCGTCTTACCAGGTGTACCCGAAATTTTGGCGAGGCCTTTGACCTCTGCCAACATGTTAACCAATGAAGATTTACCCACGTTAGAGCGTCCGACGAAGGCAAACTCTGGTAAATTTGAGACGGGGCAAGCTTCGAGGTCGACAGCACAACCGGCATAACTAGCAGAGGTGATTTTCATCGAATCAAACAATGCCCTGTCATCGCTTCAGGCTGCGGCAAGCCCATGAGTTTAAGTAGCGTGGGCGCGACATCCCCGAGCGCGCCTGATGGGATGAGCTGGGCGGTCTTGTATGGCTCACTGTAAACGACGAGCTCAACAGGATTAAGCGTATGCGCTGTATGCGGGCCCTTCTCCTCGTGGTTCCATAGCTGGTCGGAGTTTCCATGGTCTGCCGTTATGACGGCTGAACCACCGACATCGTCGATCGCAGCTAAAAGATCACCGACGCAAGCATCGACGATTTCACAGGCTTCAATGCACGCTTCAAGCACACCCGTGTGCCCGACCATATCGGGGTTGGCAAAGTTGATCACGATGAGGCCATACTTTCCGGACTTGATAGCAGCCACCGACGCGTCGCGGATACCGTATGCGGACATTTCCGGTTTTTCATCATAAGTCGCGCAGTCTTTGCGACTAGGAACAAGCTCGCGATCTTCACCTGGAAACGGTTCTTCGCGATAGTCGTTGAAAAAGAAAGTAACATGGGGAAATTTCTCTGTTTCAGCACAACGAAACTGGCCGATACCCTTCTCTGCAATATAGCCACCAAGAATGTCTTCCATTTTGGGTGGCTTTTGGAAAACAATGTTCGGACAGAGACCTTTTTGATATTCGCTCAGCGTAGTGAAGAAAACATCTAACTTCGCCCCGCGATCGAAGCCGTCAAAGTTGTCTTCGATGAAAGCACGGGTCAACTCGCGAGGACGGTCGCCGCGGAAATTAAAGAAGAGCACGGAATCACCATCTTGAATGCTGCCTACTGGGGATCCATCAGAACCGATAATCGTGGTGGGCGGGCAAAATTCATCGCCCTTGGTGCCCTCGGTTTCAGGCGAATCGTATTGTAGCTGAATCGCATCAGCAGCAGAATCGGCTCGACGCTCAATCTTCGAACCGGTCAAGCAATCATAGGCGCGTTCGACGCGATCCCAGCGATTATCGCGATCCATCGCCCAGTAACGCCCTGCGATTGAAGCGATCTGCCCAACACCGATCTCAGCCATCTGTGCTTCAGCTTCAGCGATGAAGGTTTTTCCCGAAAAGGGCCCTGTATCACGTCCGTCGGTAAAGGCATGAAGATAAACCTTCTCGATACCCTCCTCTTTTGCAATGCGTAGTAGTCCGTAGAGGTGATCCAGCATCGAGTGAACCCCAGCGTCGGAAACAAGCCCCATGAAATGAAGTGCAGAACCATTAACTCGGACATTCTCGAGGGCAGCTTTCAGTGCAGGACTTTCTTTAACCGAGCCCGTCTTGATACCCTTGTTGATACGGACCAGCTCTTGGTCGACCACACGACCTGCACCGATGTTTTGGTGGCCAACCTCCGAGTTCCCCATAATTCCTGCAGGTAAGCCGACTTCCAGACCGCAAGCTGCGATTTCAGTACGTGGATACTCAGCGCTGAGTCGATCTGCGACCGGTGTGTTGGCCAGCTTGACGGCATTGTAAGCATCGTAGGACGCATCATGATTGGCTCCCCAACCATCACGAATGATGAGGACGACTGGCTTTTGTTTTTCAGACATAAGTAATTCAATTAAGATTTAATAAATCGGGAATTAGAACTCAAAACAAGTAACCAAACTGCGAGAGTGCGGAAAGTGAGAGGATCCCAACATAAAGAAAAAGCAAGGAGACTCCTTCTCGGCGCGAGACAACATGCCCGCTCTTAAAGAACCACAGGAGCAGACCTGAGAGAAGTATCAGAGCAGGAAATTCGACCAACAAGAGCTCATCCCTCACCTCCATCCCCACGAATGCGGAGACGCCGCCGCCGACTAGCAGCATATTAAAAATATTTGAACCGACGATATTTCCCGCGCACATGTCACCATGCCCTGCTCGAACAGCCGCGACCGAGGCCGCGAGTTCGGGCAGGCTCGTGCCGATGGCTATAATGGTCAGTCCAACAAAGAGCTCACTCGCGCCCATCCGCATAGCCATTTCGACAGAGGCGCCAACTAGCACCTCAGCTCCTAGAGCGAGCAATGTGCCGCCGATTAGGATGAAAAATATCGCAGCTTTAGTCGTTTTTCTGGCGATCGCATCACTGCCCTCTATGGATATGACTCCTTAGAGTCCTTTACCTTGGCACCTCGGACGACGTGAATGAGGTAGGCGACCGTCAACGTAAGTAGAATCAAGCCCTCCACGCGACGAAAGCCCCCACCCATAGCAAATAAGCTAAAGATTATGGTCATTCCGATCAGAATCGGCACCTCGCGGCGTATTAATCTACGTTTAATCTTCAGAGGAGCGATCACTGCGGCGATTCCGAGTATCAGAGCGATGTTAGCGATATTACTCCCCAAGATATTGCCTAGCGCGATACCTGGACTATCCTTGGCCGCCATAAATGAGGTCGCCATTTCAGGCATTGATGTGGCGATCGAAACCACGGTCAAACCGACCACAATCGGTTCGATCTTAAAATTAACGGAGACAGCGGCCGCACCGCTCGTCAGAATATCACCGCCAAAGGCTAATGCGAAAAAGCCGAGCGCGAGCAAAAGCAGCAGCAAAATTAGGTGCAGCTCGGCAAAAGGGAGTTCTATGAGTGTAAGTAGCATTGCTTAAAAGTTCGCAGGAAAGTCTTTTCAGCAATATTCCGCGAGAAAATTCTGAGTGCTTGACTTGGTAAATCAAGAAACCACACTGCGCCGATTTTAGACGGCCTCTGGTCTCTTATTATGGCGCAAGACCTCAAAGATACGCTCAATCTCCCACAAACGAATTTCCCCATGCGTGGTAATTTAGTGGAGCGCGAACCACAGCGTATTGATCACTGGAAAAAGATCGGTCTATACGAGAAGATTCAGGCCAAAAATAGCGGTGGCGAAAGTTTCATTTTACACGACGGTCCTCCCTTCACCAACGGCGACTTGCATCTAGGGCACGCACTCAATAAGACATTGAAGGACACGATCTTACGATACAAGTGGATGTCTGGCTATGATGCCCCCTACATCCCCGGATGGGACAGCCATGGGCTACCTATTGAGCACAAAGTATCCCGCGAATTGCAGGACTCTGGGCGCACCGATTACACGCCTCTCGAAGTGCGCAAAGCCTGCGCCAAATTTGCAGATAAATACCGTATCATCCAAAGCGAGCAATTTGAACGCCTTGGAGTCACTGCCGACTGGGCAAACGAATACTGGACAATCCACCCCGAATACGAAGCGGCTGAATTGGAAACTTTTGCCCATTTTGTTGAGCAAGGCCTCGTTTATCGTAGTAAAAAGCCAGTTTATTGGTCGATTCCCTGTGCCACTGCGCTCGCAGAGGCCGAGATCGAGTATAAAGACCACACCAGCATCTCAGTCTTTGTGAAATTACAGTTGAGTGACGAAGCTCGCACCCAGCTAGACCTGCCCGACGAAGACAGCTCGATTCTTATTTGGACGACCACTCCTTGGACACTACCCGCTAATCTAGCCGTATCGGTCCACCCAAAGATCGAATACTCTGCCATCAAGACGACTGAACATGGTACCCTCATTGTGGCCACAGCGTTGATCGAATCCGTCGTCGCAGAGTGTAAGATTGAAAACCACGAAATTGTTGCGACTTACCTCGGTGCACAGCTGGAGAAGCTCAATGCGCGTCATCCTTTTATCGATCGCCCCTCCCCGCTCCTTCTCGCTGACTATGTCACGACAGAGAGCGGCACAGGTTGTGTGCATACCGCACCAGGTCACGGACTGGATGACTATATTACAGGAATTAACAATGGTCTCGAGGTTTATTGCCCTCTCGATGACGAGGGTTGCTACGTGGACGACGGACAAGTGCCCGCCGAACTCGTCGGGCTATCCGTCCTAGATGCTGGCAAAAAGCCCTCCGACGCCAACATTGGGGTGCTGCGTATCACTGCTGCCAATGGCTCACTCATATCCAAGAAGAAGTTTGTTCACAGCTACCCCCACTGCTGGCGCTCCAAAACGCCCGTCGTCTTTCGTGCGATGGACCAGTGGTTTATCGCTCTTGATAAGAACGGCGATCGCGCTCGTGCATTGGAGTCCCTCAAAGACGTCAACTTCATCCCAAGCTGGGGTGAGAATCGCATCCGCGCAGCTGTAGAAAATCGTCCCGATTGGTGCATCAGTCGCCAGCGCACTTGGGGCGTCCCCATCCCGGCATTCTACGATGAAGACGGTGGCGCCTACATGGATGCCGACGTCATTCGGGCAATTTCGAAGAAAGTCGCTCTGGCTGGAACCGACCTTTGGTTCGAAAAGACAGCCGCCGAAATTCTCGACGGCATTCCCCTCCCCAGCGACTGGCCGAATGCTGAAAAACTCTCATGCGGCAACGACACTCTCGATGTTTGGATCGACTCCGGCTCAAGTCACCGTGCAGTCCTGCAGAAACGATCTAATCTAAAATGGCCAGCCGACCTCTATCTTGAAGGCTCCGACCAGCACCGCGGCTGGTTCCAGAGTTCACTCTGGACATCAGTAATCGTCGATAAAGCAGCGCCCTATAAAAACCTCCTCACCCACGGATTCATCGTGAAAGAAGATGGCACCAAGCTATCTAAAAGTGACGGTGCCGCTCGTCCGCTCAATGAATGGATTGAGGGTTACGGTGCCGACATCATCCGCCTTTGGATTTGCTCGCAGGATTATCGCGGCGATGTGCCTGTCTCTGACAAAATCGTGAAGAATGTGGCTAATAACTACCGCAATCTTCGGAATACACTTAGATTTCAGATCGGCAACCTGCATGACTTCAATCCCGCAACCGACGCCGTCCCCCTCGATCAGCTCAGCGCACTCGATAAATGGGCACTCAACGAGCTCGCACAGCTAGTTCGCAAGGTAACCGAAGCCTATGATCTCTACGAATTCCATCGTGCATTCAAAGACTTTATCGATCCCTTCGTTGCCAATACGCTCTCAGCTACCTACCACGATGTGCTCAAGGATCGTCTTTACACCCGTAGCCCGAGTGACCCACTCCGCCGCTCCTCACAGACGGCAATTCACATCATCTTCTCTGTATTCACTCGCCTGATCGCACCGCTAGTGCCGTTCACTGCCGACGAGGCTTGGAGCTACGCTCAAAATGATAGCGACTTTGGCGACCAAGTAATCGCATTAGCCGACTGGCCTGTAGTTGACCCTGCTTGGGACGACGCAGAGACCGCTTCCGACATCTCTGCGCTCCGCAGTTTTCTTTCAACTCAAGTCAATGAGCGCCTCGAAGGCCTTCGCCAACAAAAGACTATTGGACAGAGCTTAGATGCTAAGGTCGTAATCACAGGCTCATCGAGTGATCCTGAGTTTGCTCGCCTCCAAAAATACGCAAACGATCTGCCGGAACTGTTTATACTTTCGCAGGTCACTTTGATCGAATCCTCAGAAAGTAATGAACTTAGCGTCGAAGTCGCTCATGCAGATGGCGTCCGTTGTCCGCGCAGTTGGCGTTGGGTGCCCGAACTCGTAGAGACCGAGAACTGGGGAGCCGTATCACCACGCTGTGCTGAAATACTCAATCACCCTTCATAACACTATTCACTCCCACTTAACTATTCAATAAGTCATGCCTACAAAGAAAAAATCTTCCGCAAAAAAAGTTGCTAAAAAAATCGTCAAAAAAGCGGCTAAGAAAGTTGTAGCCAAAAAAGCAGCTAAGAAGGTAGCCTAAGAAAACTGTCGCCAAAAAAGCAGCTAAGAAGGTAGCCAAGAAAACTGTCGCCAAAAAAGCAGCTAAGAAGGTAGCCAAGAAAACTGTCGCCAAAAAAGCCGCTAAGAAGGTAGCCAAGAAAACTGTCGCTAAAAAAGCCGCTAAGAAGGTAGCCAAGAAAACTGTCGCAAAAAAGCAGCTAAGAAGGTAGCCAAGAAAACTGTCGCCAAAAAAGCGGCTAAGAAGACTGTCGTAAAAAAAGTAGCCAAGAAAGTGGCGAAGAAAACAGTCGTCAAAAAAATAGTTAGAAAAGCGGCGCCCATTAAAAAGAAAAGCGCCACTCCCCAGGCTATTAAAAAGGAGACCCCGGATATTCTAAAAAAGGCTGTCGTCTCGCGCGAAGGTGCAGCTGCTAACAAAAAATCGACTCCTATTGTATTTTCTCTCGACGACATCGAGGAGCTAATGGCAGCAAAAAAGACTAGCGATCCAGTTGAAGCAAAACCTGCCGCCAAAAAGGTCACCGCCAAAAAAGTACCTGTCAAAAAGGTCGTGATTGACGACAAGCCAGTAGAGAAACGCGTGCTAGGGGCGGCCTCGCTTGCCGATATCCTCGGCTTCAATCCAAAAGAAAAGAAGTCGAGCACCGAACTCGTTGAGAAAGAGGTGCCTAAGAAGTGGAAGAAATACTACAAGTTATTGATAGACCTGCGCATGCACGTAAGTGACGAAATCAGCCTTCATACCGCTGACACACTCAAACACAATGCGCGAGATGATTCGGGAAACACTTCTAGCCCAGCGGATTCAGGAACTGATAGTTTTGATCGTGATTTTGCGCTTAGCCTAGTTTCCAACGAACAAGATGCGCTTATTGAAATTGAAGAAGCTATTCTTCGAATAAAAGACGGCAGTTATGGCGTATGCGAAATAACTGACAAAGCGATACCTGCAGCTCGTCTTAGCGCAGTGCCCTTCACTCGTTATTCAGTTGAAGGCCAAGCCGAGCATGAGCGTGACCAGCATCGCATAAGCAACCGTATTGCCGCAGGTGGTATCTTCGGTGATGTGTCCGATGTGCCCAAGCTTGAATCGAGTGACGACGAGTAGTCTCTCCTAGAGATAATCTCATAATGAGAGACCTAAAGGAGCTTTTCTAAAGCGTTAGAAGATTAAATCTTCAAAATTTCTGCCAGCATAACTCGGTCGGCCTTTCGGTCCGTTCTCAGTTCTAGTATTCTTAAGCCAGATTCAGGTAAAACTGAGATCGAAGGGATGAAGCTATTCCAGCCTTGAATCTGCTCATGGTGAAAGCCATGCGCTTCGCAAAGTTTAGCCAAGTCGACTGGCTGTGGCGTGGCGAAAAAATCTTCAAAAGAAGAATCATTTCCTGAAACGGGCAAGTGCTCAAAGATACCGCCGCCATTGTTGTTGATCAATACGACGGTCAAACTGCCCTTTAACTGACTCGCAGCAAGCAGTCCGTTACTATCATGCAAGAAAGCTAGATCACCTGTCAGTAAGACACTTGGCTTTCCCCCATGAGCAACACCAAGGGCTGTGCTCAGTGTGCCATCGATACCATTCGCGCCACGGTTACAAAAAATTGAATGCGCACGGCTACTAGCCTCCCAGAAATATTCCGCATAGCGCACACTCATGCTACTCGCGAGAAAAACAGGTGTATCGACGGGTAAATGCTTCGAAAGTAACCAGGCGACTTTACCTTCAAACATCGTCTCGATTGAAAGCATTTTCGAATCCAGCTCATTTGCTGTTTCCTGCTCAATTGCCGACCATTGCTTGCCCCAATTTACTTCGACCCGTTGTGGCTGTAAGTGTTCAGCCAGTGCTAGCACATCGCCATAGAGGGGCGTAGCGATACGATGCAAAGGGTCCGTATTGATTGGGCGCGACGTCAGCAAAAAGGAAACAGCGTCGAGCGAACTGAGCCACGCGCGGAGCACTTTGCTTGTAGGTAAGCTGCCAATCTGTAAAATCGCGGTAGGCAATATTCCGTCAGCCTTATGTGCATCACGAAGAAAGGCATCATAACGTGTTATTAAAAGAGGATTCCCCTCCGCATGACTACGCAGCGGGTTTAAGGCATCCGCAATGACAGGCCAGCCCAACTTATCAGAGATCATGGCTATCGCATCACTAAAGGCTTCGTCACCGCAGCGAGGATTCTCAGTGCCAACCACAATGATACCTTTAGTATGGCTACTCAAACGCTCTAAAGCGACCATGTCGATGACGCTACCGAGTGGAACGACTTCGCATGGACGCGTTATCACAGTCGACGCCACTTCAAGAGTCTCCGCATCAACGACTGGTTCGGAAGACTCACTATCAGGTGCTAATGGATCACGAAAAGGGAAATTCAAATGGACAGGTCCCGCGTTAGCACTGAGCGAAATGTGCACCGCATGGACGAGTGTCTGCCGAAGGTAAGCTAGCATATCTGGCGACGCTTGCGGCAGGGACAATTCAGCGAAATGTCGCACGTAATCACCATAAAGTTTACACTGGTCGATGGTTTGCCCTGAGCTGCAGTTGCGTAATTCTGGCGGTCGGTCTGCCGTGAGTAAAAGCAAGGGCGTGCCACCCATCGAAGCCTCGACAACTGCGGGCCAGTAATTAGCCGCTGCTGATCCAGAAGTACAGACCAGCGCAACTGGGCGACCTGTGCTCTTAGCGAGGCCAAGTGCATAAAAAGCAGCTGAGCGTTCATCAA
The DNA here is from genome assembly GCA_905182465.1 of Opitutaceae bacterium BACL24 MAG-120322-bin51. Taxonomy (GTDB): domain Bacteria; phylum Verrucomicrobiota; class Verrucomicrobiia; order Opitutales; family Coraliomargaritaceae; genus Thalassobacterium. The sequence goes on from CAJJBI010000003.1 coordinate 207,813, forward strand.
GAATCGAGAGAGCCTCTATACGCGGATTACGCGCCGCGGCAACAGTCAAAGGAGTCGAACGGGAGCCGGGCGAAGTGATCACAGTCTGGATACCTAAACGCGCTAGCACTTCCATCGTGAGCGCACCCCAGCACGAATTCACAGTCGAGCGTGCTGTAAGATCGAAGGGTTCTGTTTCTGAAAGCGGCATTACCTGCAAGGTGTCACACTCTTTTGGAAATTCAACGCCAGAAAGCGGATGCTCACCTGAAGCGTTTCAGCATACTCTAGCGCTAATAACTAGTGACGCCGTCTTCAGTGGCAACTTCACCATCAACAGGAAGCTCTTCGAGTAGCGGGGCAGTCACCTCAGGGACTGGACCCAGGCCTTCTTTAAGGTCAGCGGCTTGCCACGGAACCGATCGCCCTGCATAGAGATCGCTGTAATCAGCGATAGTCGCCACGGTCACGTCCGAGGCGCTGTTGCCCCACTCCTGTCGAATGTAGGTAATCACACCCGCGATGTCTTTATCGCTCAAGGCGAGCCCACTTGAACCGAACGCAGGCATGTTGCCATTATACTTACTGCCCTTGACTAGGATTGGACCATTTAACCCGTTAATCAAAATCCGTGAGACAACCTGAGGATGTCCAGTAACCCAGCTAGATGCTACGAGTGGTGGGTAGACACCAAGCACACCATTGCCATCCGCTTGGTGACACTGTGCACACTGGTTGCGGTAAACCTTAGCGCCGCGGTCAAAAAGAGCAATCTCAACGGGCTTAGGCGCCCCGGCATTAGGATCAAAGTCGGGCGAGTAAGCATCCCAACGGTAACCGCCAGAGTGCTCAACGAGATACACACCGCCCCAAAAACAGAGGGCGGCAAAGATAAACATTAAGAAGATAGGAACTGGCGAGAAACCTTCCTGCGGCTCTTCCTTCTCACGCATGAGCTGAGCGTGCACATCTTGCATGTGCTCATCTTGCATAGCTGCTTTCTCCAGAGATCCACGGCCTTTTACGCTAGGATCTGTGATGTGTTCTTCTTCACTCATTATTCTAGAATCGGTGCTTCGGGCAGACTATAGTTGATCTTCAGACTGAGGAGATACTCAACCAATGCTTTGGCACGACGAGTCGGCACGACCTCGTAGCCAGTCTCTGGAGCATACTCAGAATTAGGAGGGAATGTGAGGGCTTCTTCCGAGGGCTTACCAGCAATTTGACGCACGTCGTAAAGGAATGCAAAAGGTGGCATCGTCGAGCCCTTAGAGACGATCTGCGGGTTATATAAATGTAGATGATTCCAATCACGCCCCGCATCTCCTGCATAGCGACCACCTAGGTGCGCCAGGTCAGGCCCAGTTCGCATCGTTCCTAATAGAACACGCTCTTGCAGTATATAATCACGAGCAACCGTCTGGCGGGGACCCCACCCTCGCTCAATATCTGCACCGAACTCATTGCGACGCACTTGTTGGCTGTGGCAATAGATGCAGCCCATTGAAATGTAAATTTCTTTACCTTGCTGAGCAAGGCCGACGGGCATCGGGGGATAGAGAGGCTCACCTTCAGCCAACACCATGACAGGCATGCCGTTTTCGTCTAAATCATCAGTCGCTTCAAGGGTCTCAGTAGTCTGCGTAAGACTGCCTATTTGAATGTGACTAGTCAGAATCAAACCAGTAAATGAAAATGCGAGTGCGAAGAAAATACCGCAGAAAAGAAGTGGTAAGTTTTTCATCGAGCCGAGCCTCCTTCATTCGATCCAAGAAGCGTCGGGCCTTGCTTCGCACGGACTGCACCCGCAGCGAAGAGCATCCAGAAGAAGTTGGCTGCGAAAGCAATATGTCCCACCGTCAAGAAGAGACCCGAGACCGAACGCGCTTTGAGCCAAGGAATCGTGTTTTGAACAACCTCAAGGAATGGGATTTCAGCATTGTTCATTTCCAGGCCTTGAATCCAGCCGCCGACTTGAAGCGCAACAATCATGATCGTTATGCCTAGCGCGCATCCCCAGAAATGTAGTTTAATCAAGAATGACGAGGGCCATTCGCGCTTAAGCAAGCGAGGCATCATGTAGTAAACACCACCGAACATGATCATAGTAAAGAAAGCGTATACCCCGTGGTGAGCGTGCCCTACTGTGAAGTGCGTGAAGTGCGTGATTTCACTGACTGTGCGAAGCGCCATGGCTGAACCAATCAAGCTGACCAAGGTGTAAGAGATGGCTCCGAAAACGACAAAGCGTAGCGTAGGACTGCGCCATACTTCCTTATACAAGCCAATGATAGACATGTGATGATTGATACCAACCACCACGACTGGAATGACCATCATAACGGATGCGACGATACCTGCCGAAATGAGCCAAACAGGAATCGGGCCACCGATTAAGTGGTGGATGCCTGCCCAATTATAGAAAATGGCCAATGCCCAGAAACCGAGCACCGATAAATAATAAGAGTAAATCGGACGCCCCAATACCTTTGGTATTAGGTAGTAGGCTGTCGCAAGTGCCATCGGTGTGAACCAGAGCCCCAATACATTATGGGCGAACCACCAGTTAGTCACCGACTGCACAACACCACGTGCAGGAAACCATATGATCATAACCTGCGCGACGACGTAGAGCCATGGGAACCAAAAGAGCGCTGCAAGAATGTACCACTGCGATACATAGACGTGGTCACCTTTGCGAAAGCGGAAAGCCATCACTCCCCAGACCCCGATCAGCGCGTAAGAAATAGCCAGGAGTGGCGTCGCATATTTAGGTATCTCGAGCCACTCAACCGAAGTGATATCACCGCGAAGAATACCAAAGATCCCGACCGTCAGGCCTATGTTCCAGAAAACACCCGCGATGAACAGAATCCCCTTATGATTAATCGGTGCACGACAGAGGCGTGCCATAATCCAGAGACCGACCGCAAAGATGATGTTACTAGCCCAACCCAGCGCCATTGCATTGAGGTGGGCGGAACGAACTCGACCAAATGTGAGAAACTCAAAGGTGCTGGCGAAATTTGGCTGGTGCGCCTTAACAGCAACCAAGAGCGCAAAGACAGTGCCAATCATTAGCCAAGTAATCGCAGCAATCACAAAAAAGAGTGCTGCCGAACGAATCGAAGCATCAATCTGACTCAGCTCCAGACGAACCGCTTCACTATTGGAAGAGTATGGGCCCTGTTTTTGATCTGCTGACATTAAGATATTAGAATTAAAATTATAAATGAAGAATTACGAATAAAAATAGGCAGTATAAGAATCAGAAGGCTGAACTAGAAAAAGTCCTAATCTTTAACCCTAATTTTTAATCCTCCTCGTTCTTCTTGCCGGGGAAGGTATCAGATATCTCTCCCTCAGGCTCCTCATCAGTAAATATTGTTTTAGCTTGAGAATTGAAATCACGAAGTTGGCCCTTTTTGGCAGACCAATAAAGTGCGCTAATCGCTACGATAAAAAAAACGACCCCCAAGAAAATAAGAGGAATCAAGTCGGTGTAAGTTTCAGCATCCATACGGCAACTACTCTGTCTCAGTGGTCTCTATGTCGATTGCCTCTTCAGTTGCAGGGCTTGAATCCTCAATGGGCAATTCAAGCTCTTCGACCATTACGCTCTCAAGCAAGGGCGCTTCCGTGGGCGCAAAAAGACCTTCACCACTACTGTAGCTAGCGATCGTAAGGCTGATAGCCTCTTCGATGGGAATACGTGCTGTTCCCGCTTCCGCATCGATCAACTCATAATTCGTGAGCTTTTGAATCCCCGCTGCACGAGACTCGTCGGCCTTGGCTTGGCGGGTGGCATATACCTGCGCATCCACCCGTTCGGGACGATTCGGCAAATAGGCGATAAAGATGATGAGCACGAAAACAAGGAACGCGCCTAAACAACCTAGAAAGGTGAGCAAAGTATTGCTCTTGGATATTTGAGTTTCAGACATCGCGATTACTCTGTGTAGTTGATAGATGTAAGTATGTTGGGATCACGAATAGGAATCGGTTCGGCCTTTTTCATACTGCGGCACATGGCAAAAATACAGATGCCACCGATACCGACGAGAGCCGCCAGGTCGTAGATCGAAACAGAAAACTGGCGGACGAGGTATCCTGCTCCGTGGTCAGGAGCGACGAGCTTGCCCGGAATGATGTTCCAATAGAGGTCGAGCAGGTGGAAAGAGAGGATCCAGATGGAAACACCGACAGTGCGCCAGATCACGACCTTAGTCTTATACCAAAGAAGCAGTAGGAAAGGCGTCAGAAAGTGACCAAAGATCAAGCCCATGCTCACCCACCACCAACTGTTAAGGCCGCCGTCAAAATTCTTTTCACGTATGTTATACCAGAAGGTTTCCTCAGGTATATTGGCACTGTAGATGAGGAAATACTGCGAAAAGCTGATATAGGCCCAAAATACGGTGAAGGCCAGCATCATACATGCGATGTCATAACGGTGCGCTTGCTTGAGGATGCCCTTGAGGTAGCCCTTATAGGCAAGGACCACAGTCAGAATAATGATTGAGGCTAAAGCGGCTCGCATACAAGCGGCGAAGAACCAAACCCCATACATGGTCGAGAACCAGTGGTATTCCAAAGACTTGAACCAGTCGATCGAACCAAGTGTCATCGCAATGGCAGTTAAGAAAAGACCAAGCGATGACAAGCGACGAGCGTTGTGCATGTTGTTGATGTTCCCGGTGGTATCCATGTCGAAAGACCATTTGCGCAGTAAAGTAGCGACGCCGATAAAGACCGCAAAGATGCCTATGGCGCGGATCGCAAAGAACTGGATGTTCAAAAATGGCGACTTCCAAGCGTAAAGCGGATCCTCAGCAACGGTGCCGTGACCAGGCAGTTCATTATGCCCATCCATCCACTTCCAGAGCAGACCAGGGTTTTCGTGGAGAAAGGGGATCGCAAGGAGCGGTAAAAACAGAACAAGCAAATAAGGAAAGGCTGCCATGAAATGCTCACACTGACGGCGAATAATCGTCGGCCAGCGCGCATGGAAAACATACCAGATCTGCACGAGGAAGAGCATGCCAATAGCAATCGAAAGCCAGAAGCCCAGTGCGATCAGCCAGCTCATGATGGGCCGAACTTCACCCGTATCCCAACCTTGCTTGAAACCGAAGAGTGCGATAACGATGCCGACGATGCCGACCACGAGTGCGATCAGTCCGACTTGGCTACCTTTGGAATTTATTGTATCCGAACTCATAGTATTATAGTCCTAGCGCTGTGCGTTGTGCGGCAGACAAGTCTTCGGCGTTCGCGTTTTGTGAAAGCTGTAGAGCGCGAACATAAAGAACGATTGCCCAACCCTCTTCCGGTGAAATGCGATCTTTCAAAGGAAGCATCAGGCCCTTCCCGTTCATGATGACATCGTAAATGTAGCCATCGGATTCGCCGCGAAGCCGATCGTCGTGGTAATTAGCTGCGAGCACACCATAGGGTTTGGTCACTCCATTCCCGTCACCGGCCGCACCGTGGCAGGCCGTGCAGAAGATCGCATACTTCTCCCTGCCCTGCTCAATCAGCTCGAAAGAGACATCCAGTGGGAGTGTTTGCACGAAAGATCCATCCGCATTTTTACCATCGTGAAAGACCGTGTCGCCCAGGTGTTCGTCCTCGAACTCTTCGGAGAAAACTTCCACTTGATTGAAATAGTTACCACGAGCAACCGTGCCTGCAGGAATTGGCCGATCGTTACGACCATCGGCGAAAAATCCGTTTTCGGCCTGTGGCTTGTAGCGAGCTTGACGGTCCATGTCCGGAAAGACCTCCAAAGGTGGCTTCGTGCTCGTCGAGCCACGGAAACCGAGAATCGATACCGCTGCGATCACAACGAAAAGATAGATAGCTAAGAAAATACGCATGATGTCTTAGGCTGAAACCTCCTCAATGTCGGTGCCGCCGATTTCCTCAAGGAATTGGCGTGTCGCGACTACGTCATATTGACCGTCACGCGCTTCAATCGCGATGACCAGACGGTCTCCGGAAACTTCAAGAAACTGATCGCTGTTGAAAAGTGGACTATAGTGCTGCGGAAGCAGATTAGTGATGAACATCCCTCCCAGAGTGCCAAAGGCAGCGAGCAGAATCGTAAGTTCATACATGATCGGGAATGGAAAGACTGGGCTAAAGAAAGGCTGGCCGCGAATGATCAGCGGATAGTCGTAGGCATTCATCCACCAGACCATGAGTAAACCCACAGTGAATCCAGTAATACCACCTAAGAAAGTAAAAACAGGCACCTTGGAGCGTGCTTGACCTTGTGCCTCGGGCATACCGTGGACTGGAAAGGACGAATAAGTGTCCCACTTTTTATAACCGGCGTCCCTTACCTTCTCCGCAGCATGGAAGAACGAAGGCGTGTCGGGAAACGAAGCAATGATTCCGTATTTTTCAGTCATTAGTGTTGGTCTCCTTTCTCGTCGCCATGGTGACCATGTGGATCGGCTTCTGGCATAACGAATTTAACTTCCGCAATTGGCATAAGTGGGAGGAAGCGGAGGAAAAGAAGGAAGAGCACGCTGAACAAACCAAAGGTGCCAAAGAAGGTCAGGATGTCGACCATAGTCGGCGAGTAGTAACCCCAGCTTGTTGGTAGAAAATCATTCGCGAGCGATGTGACTGTAATCACAAAACGTTCGAACCACATGCCGACATTAATGAAAATTGACATGATCCAAACGAGGGCAGCATTTTCGCGCACCTTCTTAAACCAGAAGAGTTGCGGGGTAAATACGTTGCAAGAGAACATCATGACGTAGGCCCACCAGTATTGGCCGAAAGCACGATTGATGAAAGCGAAGCTCTCGTAAGGATTGGCTCCATACCATGCGATAAAGAACTCCATGATATAAGCGTAACCCACAATTGAGCCGGTGCCTAAGCAGATCTTACACATGTTGTCGATATGACGCTGCGTGATCAAATCGTGCAAACCATAGAGCGCGCGGAGCGGCAACATGAGTGTCAGCACCATGCCGAAACCTGAGAAAATCGCACCTGCCACGAAGTATGGAGGGAAAATTGTAGTGTGCCAGCCAGGCAGCACCGCGAGAGCGAAGTCGAAGGAGACGATCGTGTGCACGGAAAGAACGAGCGGCGTCGAAAGGCCTGCCAAAACGAGGTAAGCCATTTCATAGTTGCGCCAGTGGTTACCCGCATTACGCCAGCCCATCGCAAGAATCGCGTAAAAGTTTTTGCGGAAATGATCCATCCCTTCGGCAATCTTGTTGGCTATGGCACTGCCGCCTTCATAGACCCCTTTATTTAAACGCTGAACCGCACGGTCGCGGAGCACACCGAGGTCGGGAATCATACCCATATACCAGAAGAGCACAGAGACGGTTCCGTAAGTGGAGACCGCGAACACGTCCCACTCCAGTGGCGAACGGAACTGCGGCCAAATCATATTGGAGTTGGGGATCGGAAAGAGCCACCAAGCAAACCAAACACGACCCACGTGGAAGAGCGGGAAAATACCCGCACAGACCACCGCGAAGATAGTCATGGCCTCCGCAGCACGGTTAATCGAGGTTCGCCAACCCTGCTTTAACAAACAAAGCACGGCAGAAATGAGTGTTCCCGCATGACCAATACCAATCCAGAAAACGAAATTAACAATCGCCCAACCCCAGTTGATCGGATTTGCGAGTCCCCAGACACCTACACCTGAGCTGACGAGCCAAAGTAAGCCAAGACCCGTGAAAGAAGCGGTCATCAATGCAACCGCCATGCAAATCCACCACCATGTGGGGGTCTTTGTCTCGACGATGCGGCAAATCTTATCAGTCACCCAGTTGAAGTCACGGTTGTTGGTGACGAGGGGCTGTTCATGGAGCTCAATAGGCTGCACTTTAGCCAATAAAGCGGCCTGAGTCGCATCCATTGAACTATCTTGAGTAGTCGTAGCCATTTGAATCGGTTCGCAGTGTTATATTAATGAGCAGCGGGAGCGGCATCGTATTCGGGAGAGGAGTGATCTTCATGGCCAGTGGTGCTACCACTACTACCATAGCGCTCTTTATACTGAGAATAAGCGTAAGGCTTCTTGTAGGCGTCGGGCATCTTCGGATTAGGATTACGTAGGCGCGCCAAGTAAGTAGTGCGTGGGCGCACATTTAAGTAACCAAGCACAGAATAGTTGCGATCACTCGCCTTCATTTTGGACACTTCTGAGTCGGCATCGGAGATATCACCAAAGGTGATCGCGTCCGTAGGGCAAACTTGTTGGCAAGCAGTCTTAATCGTGCCATCAGCAATCTTAATATTACCAGTGGGACCAGCGAGGCGTTTTTGCTCAATCTTAGCAGCTTCAATGCGCTGCGAGCAGTAGGTGCACTTTTCCATGACACCACGCATGCGCACAGTGACATTTGGATTCTTTTGCATCTTATGCAGTTCAGGCTCATCGACCGGACCGAGAGGGCCCTTGTAGAACTCGCCAATCTGGCGCTTGTTCCAATCGAAGAAATTAAAACGACGCACCTTGTAGGGGCAATTATTCGCACAGTAACGAGTGCCGACGCAGCGATTGTAGGCCATCACGTTGAGGCCTTGATTATCGTGCACGGTCGCGTTGACGGGGCAAACTTGCTCGCAAGGCGCATTCTCACAGTGCTGACACATCATGCCCATGAAGGAGACTTGAACATCCTCTGGGACTTCGGTCTGGTCGTATTTCTCGGCAGAGAAATAACGGTCGATCCGCATCCAGTGCATTTCGCGACCGCGGAGGACTTGGTCTTTACCGACAATAGGAATGTTGTTCTCGCTCTGACAGGCGACCACACAAGCAGTGCAACCCGTGCAACTGTTCATGTCGATGGCTAGACCCCACTGCTGAACATCAGGAAATTTGGCGCGGGCCTTTTCGCCCTGCCATACTTTAACGTTGGGCGCGGGATCGGCAAAGCTTGGATGCTCGTAGGCGGAGTTACCGCGATACTGACCGGTCGACTTCTCTTGAAGTGATTTGTTAGCGTCCTTGCCGTAGTTAGCTGGAGCGTGCGACTCGACGCCCATCTTGTTGGCGAAGTCAGGGTGCTTTTTGTAATAGTCTGCGTTGCCCTCGCGAATGATCGCGCGGCCTTCCATCGACCAGTGCTCTTGAGTATTCGCAAGTTCGTAGTGCTCGTTGGTAAGCTGGAGCGATGCGCCGGAAGTGATGCCCTGGCTTTTCGAATCGCGGACGCTGTAAGCGTTAAAACCAACGCCCATACCGACACGACCCACGACTTCGCGGCCCATACCAAGCGGCAATACAACGGTGTAATTCGCCATGCCAGGCACGACATGAATGGGTGCCTTTACAGTGCGACCATTGATTAGAAGTTCGGCAAGGACAGCTTGTTCCTTGCCGCGTTTAAATTCTGCCTTGTTGTTTTGCAGTGTGCCCTTCGCGCTCTTGAAGAACTCGCTGTCGCTATTCATGGGTTTCTTGCTCGGGAAGATCTGGACGCCTTGCGACTCCTCTAGTTCTTTAGCAAGACGTGGGCTGATCATGATCGCATTATCCCAAGTCAGCTTGGTCATCGGATCGGGGCACTCCATCATCCAGCCATTGTTGGCGTAGCGTCCGTCACCAGTATGCGAACTGGCCGTAAAGCGAACTTCGAGCTTTGAAGCACTGAGAGCAGGTGCTGTTAATTCTGAAGCATCGATTACGCTCAAATCAACGGAAGTGAGTTTGACCGTCTTGGAATTAGAACCTTCGAGGAGACCATCACTAAGGAATTTATTGAAGTCACCCCCACCCTGTTCTGTGAAAGTCGCTTGAACGATCGAATAAGCATCCGTCGTTCCCACACCTGCGATGCGTGCGATTACTTCCAACTCATTAAAGGTCGGGAAGAGCGGCTCGATCATCGGTTGCACTGGCACGAGCGTGCCGTCGAAAGTGCGACCATCGCCCCAAGTTTCGAGGTAGTGCGAAGCGGCGACCATTAGTGATGCGGCTTTAGCAGTTTCGTTCTTATCAGTGCCGAAGTAGATACTTTCCTCTGCCTTAGCTTGGGCAGTCGCCCAGTCGAAATCGACCGGTGCGTTGTAAACTGGGTTACCACCTAGAATCACAAGTGTCTTAACATCGCCTTCGTTGAGTCGCGCAACCGCTTCAGCTATACCCGATTCTGCGTCGGACACCTCAATATAATTGATCGGCGCTGAAAGGGCTTCGTTAATCGCGATAACGATGGCGTGCACGGACTGCGGTAAATGTTCACCTGCAATAATGAGCGCGTGGCTCTTGTTCGCGGCGAGGTCAGCAGCGCACTCCTTGACCCACTTAGCATCGATGTCGAGTGAAGCGGCGGCGTTTTTAACCGCGGCAGGAAGACTTAAGCCGAGGGCGGCACCGAGTTGAGCGATAAATGCACCCATCTGACTACTGCTTAAGCGGAGACGGTGATCGGCCATTGAGCCAGTCGAAGTCAATGAACTTTCGACCGAGTAGAGACGGCTCATTTTACCAGCATCCTTTGAATCTTTGACCTTGCGGGTCTTGACGAAGTCACGGGCAAGACCAATGGAAGCATCGGCGTTAAGAAGGAAGTCAGCGTCGAGCGATAGCACGCGCTTGGCTTTGCTGAAATCAGGAATGGATCGTAGTGACTTACCGGATACAAGTTTAGCCGCTTTTTCGGAGGTGCTTTGATCGATGGCAGCATACTCCGCCCATGTGGCTTCTGGAAAACTTTCTTTAATCTGCGCGACAAGCTTTGCGCGACTGGGGGAAGTACTAGGCTCCGCTAGGAAGACGAGGCCTTTGCCTCCATCCGCAAGGTGTGTTTTGTTGATCGCAGAGAGTCGGTCGCGCACAGCAGTTTCGCTGATACTACTCTTGCTTGCGCGGTCAGGATCGTAGAGATCGAGTATACTAGCCTGCGTGTATACGGAAGTCGCACCACCGTAAGGGCTGTAGCTAGGATTGCCCTCAACCTTAATTGGGCGACCGGATTGGGTTTCCACGATAACTGGCACATTATCCCGAGCACCTGGCTGCGAGGATGTGTAGTAAATGGGCACACCAGGAATGACATTTTCCGGCTGCTTAGAATAAGGGAGGATGACTTGCTCGGGGCGACGGCAGCCCGTCATACCAAGACCCGCTAGACCGAACGATGCGGCCATGACCTTCATGAATTGGCGGCGGTTGACGCCCTCCATTTCGGAAGCACCCGCAGGGAACTCGCGCTCGACCCACTCCGTGAAGGCTGGAGTTTCAGCGAGATCGTCGAGACTCTTCCAATAGCGGGGACCAGAAAATTCAGAGTTTTTCATTGCTCAAATAAAATCGATTAGCGGTGACAGCCAGAACAGCTTTGCGGCGGATTGACCTTCCAGTCGTGAACAAAGTCCACGGCTTCCTTCTTAAATTCTTCGGTATCAGGGCGCTCCCAATCAAGATTGTAAACCTCCTCCGGAGGACGGATGTATTCCTCAGGGTTACGGTGACACTCTAAGCAAAAACCCATGCTAAATGACTTCGTATGCTGAACCACGTCCATCTCTTGCACGCTACCGTGACACTCCATACAGCTGATACCACGATTCACGTGAACGGAGTGATTGAAGTAAACATAGTCAGGCGTCTTATGAATACGCACCCAGGGGATTGGCTCGCCCGACTCATAACTATCACGAACAGGCGCCAAGATAGGGTCGTCCTTACGCACCATACTGTGACAGGTCATACAGACTTGAGTCGTCGGAACATTAGAGTGCTCTGAACGATCTACATAAGTGTGGCAATAACGGCAATCGATCTCCAGCTGACCCGCATGGAGAGCATGACTGAAAGCGACTGGCTGCGTAGGCGCGTAACCAACCCGCGTATACTTAGGTGTCGCATAATAAGTGACGCCTAGGACGACCGCAGTTTTGATCAGAACAATTGCAACAATTACTTTGATCGGGATCGTGTTGACCCATTTTGGAAATACATTCGCCATTGATTCTAATTAGTAAAATTCGATTAGCCTATAGATCGTAAAAGATCACGGAATCTAACAAAAACTAGGCCTTGTGCGCAATCGCACCTTTGGCTTTGCGAACCCGCGCCATCGCGCTGTTAGGTGTGCCCTGCGTGGCTGTGGTGGTTTGGCTAGCTTGATCCTTTCGGGTGTTCAATCGTGCAGTCGACGAGACCGCAAAAACACCAGCGATAGCCAGTCCTGCGCGTTTGAGAAAACTTTTTCGATTCGTAGTCGGTTTGCTATCCATGCGTCGTAAAAGCGACATGTTAAAAGTGCCTCTAATTACCATTGCAAATGTTTTTTCGCAACCGGTTATTACCTATTAAACAGAAAATAGCGGCAATTACAGCTACTGAGTTTCAGTCTCATTAATAAGCTTATCCAATGGCTCTCTAGCCCGCTTAAACACTAGGATCAGTATAAGTGCCCCAGCCTAATAGGCATAATTAGTTGAGACTGGGCGAAATCTCAAAGTGTATTAAATAAGCAACTTGCATAGTGCTTATTAGTCCAACTGCTTAAATCTAAGCCCAATGTGCTTAAATTCTAGAATGCCCGCTGAGTGCACGAGCTGTGACCCAAAAACTTGAGACTAACATAATCAAGGCAGCCGCCACTGGGTGCAAAAGACCCGTTGCGGCTAATGCCATACCAATGAGGTTGTAAACAAAGGCATACAACAGATTCCCACGGAGCTTCCTGAGGATGGCACGCGACAAACTGACTGCCTGCGGAATCACCTCGATTTGATCATCCGACAGTTGCCCCATGGCGACCGATCGGGTCAGCCCCGCGCCAGAGTGCATCGCGATGGAACCACTCGCCTGCAACATCGCGGCGACATCGTTGATACCGTCCCCTACGAATAATGGCGACTCCCCCGCCCCTACCGAATCACGGACGCGCTCTACTTTATCTGCCGAACTCAAGCCCTGCTCGATTTTCACACCCGGAGGCAGCGTTAACTCAGGCAAAGGATCTCCCGTCAAAATATGTGAGCGTATTTCCAGAGCATCCAAAGTGGCCCAGGTTTGATCGACCCCCACCCGTAGTCTCTCGCCCAGGACCAGACATGCCACCACTCGATCATCTAGATAAACAAAGACACGCCGCCCCTTCGTTTCGTGGAGTGCTTTGACCACTTCTTCGATCGCCTGCTCCGATCCAGCTAGGCTGGCCTCACCCACTTGGAAACGATGCCTCGCCTCACCCGCCACCAAGTCATAAGCGATCCCTTGCCCTGCAATCACCTGCAAATTCTGCAACTCGCAGGCTCCATCAATACCCTCAGATTTTAAATACTTAGTGAGCGCCCGCGCCACAGGATGCTCCAGTCCCGACTCAGCCGCCAAGACCGAGGCCAACAATTCGTTACGCTTTATCGGTAAGTCTGTATCCACCCAGAGTTCAGTCACCCGCAGGTCAGACTCACTCAAAGTGCCCGTCTTATCAAAGAAGACACGCCGCGTCCGCGCCAGGGCATCAATTAAAGCCCCATCACGGCTCACGAGTCCAAGCTGAGCCAGACGAAAGAGTCCCTGCGAAATCGCCACAGGAGTGGCTAAGCCCAGCGCGCAAGGGCATGCCACCAGCAGCACCGCCATGCTATTGAGCACCGCATCCATCCACGTGCCAGTCAGGCCCCAAAAGAGCGCCGTCGCCGCACTCACAGCCACCACAATCGGCAGAAATATCCGGATCAAATCATTGGCCTGTGTCTGTACTTGCGAAGGCCGACCATCCGCCCCTTCCACCGTTTGTAAAATTGCATCCAGCTCCCGCGTCCCCGCACCCTGCTCGACCACAAGTTCAAAGCGGCTATCCACCGACCAAGCACCCGCCCGCACCCGATCACCCGCGCGCCGCACGACCGGCAGCGGCTCACCCGTCAAAGCAGTTTCTTGCACATAGCCGACGCCAGTCTGAATAATACCATCCACCGTAAAGGGACCCCCTGGCTCCACTCGGACTAGTGTGCCCACCGAAACCTCGGCCAAGGAGCACACTCGCCAATCACCCTCCTCCGACTGAACGGTTACCCGATCGAATCGCTCCCGCAGACGGGCACTCTCCAACTTCATCTTGGCCTGCGAACGCTCACCCAGCATCCGCCCAAAAGTGTAGATCGCGATCACGATGGAGACCACCTCGTAGTAAACACTGCCCTGCCCCGTAAGAGAGCCGACCACTGAACCAACAAAGGCTCCCAGTAGGCTGAGCGTAAAGAGCCCCTCGATCGAGAGACGTCGCCCTCGGAACATAGCCAGAGTCGAAGCAAAGAGCGGCCCTCCCAGAAAGGTCATCACCGCAAGCGCCGAAAGAATCAGCCCACCATGCAAAATCCAATAAGCCATCGAAGCAAAAGGCGGCGGCGTCATATTCAAGGCCAAGGAAAACACCATCCCCTGCCCCGCAAAGACACCCGCAATCGCGATCCGCAACCAAGCCCGTGAGAGCTTCAGGTCTAGATCATCACAAGCATCCTCCGACGCGACAAACAACCGCTGGCTTAGAAGAAGACGCTGAGAATCTTGAAGGCATGGATTAAACTACATGCGCATGAATCAAAACGACGTCCAGCTTAGGACGAAAAAAGATGTATGCCTGAACCTACAGACCCAGTATGGCTGATGCCAGTGATTCAGTATTACGAATTGCCCATTGCGGTCTGGACGATAACCATGATAAAAGACAAAATAAAAACTAATTAATGTATAAGAAAATGGCGAAAGAACTCAAACTCAACAAACTCATAGGCACTTCTAAAAAGGATTTCGATGCGTGTATTAGTAACGGCTTGGTGACCCTGCGTAGAGCAAGATTGATACCTGTTGCTAAGCCTGGAGATGAGATTGCGCTGGCATCAGTGATTCTATCGGCTCTCAAACTTATAGATGAGTTCCGCAAGCTTACCTTCAACGATCTTAAAATGGCGAATGGGGGGCAAGTTTATGTTTACACGGAAGTTACCTTTCCTGAATTCCCTGAAAGCCGAATCGATGGACTAATACTAGTGGTTCGTGGTAAGAAGATAAAGGATGCTGCCCTGTTGGAGATGAAAACAGGAACATCTGTATTGGATAAGGAACAGGTGGATCGGTATATCCAAGTGGCTAAGGAGTACGGCATTCCACGTTTGGTAACAATGTCAAACCAGTTTGTTTCTGCACCTACGCAATTTCCTCTGCAAACCAAAGTTCCGAAAGGCATCAACCTGTACCACTTCTCCTGGTCTTATCTTTTGACGTTGGCACATGTGCTTCTCTCAGGAAAAGATTATAGCATTAGTGACGAGGATCAGGTTCACATAATGAAGGAAGTTGTGAGTTACCTAGAACATAAGAAGTCTGGCACAAGCGGCTTCAATCAAATGAAGCCAGGTTGGAGTACGGTTATTGAGCAGATAAACACAGGGGCTCGTCTTCGTATTAAAGATCCAGCAGTCGCGGAAGCGATCGATAGTTGGCATCAAGAAGAACAAGATGTCGCACTTATTATGAGCCGCAACCTTGGGTTGCTTGTTGATTCTGGAGTTAAGAAACACCGAAATAATCTACAAGGGCGTCTAGATCGGGACACCAAGCAACTAATTGAAAAAAGTACTATCTCATCAGCTTATCGCATACGAGGTGCCGTCTCTGACCTCGCCATCGAGGCACATTTTAAGCGGCGTATAATCGAAATGCATGTTACAATCGAGCCTCCAAATACCAAGGGAGCTAAGGGGCAGTTGGGTTGGCTTAGGCGACAATTGGAGAACTGTCAGAAAAAGAATCCCGAACAATACGAACTGGTAAGCTCGGGACTACTTATCGAAGCGTGGGTAAAAAATGCGCGAACACCAGAACGGGCGCAATTAGGAGAGATCGATAACCTACTAGAGCACCTCAGAGGGCGCGAAATACGTGAACTTCGAGTCATACATTTTGAAGACTTTGGGAAGGCCTTCTCTTCGAGAGTTAAGTTTGTCGATAGACTGGAGCAGATGGCATTAAGTTTCTACACTGGGATAGTACAACATTTGGTAAACTGGGAGCCACAAGCCCCGAAGATTGTTAAGCCTACCACCAAGGAGGAGGAAGGGCCTGAGTCGCCAGAGGCTGTTGCAAGGGGCATGGCTTCTGCTCACGTACCCTCTGAGTCACGATTGTCGTCAAACCCAGACCAAATGATACCCAACAACTAAAGACGGCGTAGGACCGACCTGTTTGATTCAGTCCTCATATTTTGCGTTTGACCCCTGTGTTTGCCAAGTTTTTGTCTACGCAATCTATGAAAAAACCACATTATCTAATCCTTTGTCTCACACTATCCATTGGCTTTCTCGGCTGCCAAAAAGACGTCGAGACAGTCGAAGAAAATAGCGAGATTACGCTTTCGCACGAGCAGGATGAAAAACCGATTCAACACCTAAAGCTCGAAGACATAGCGACGGAATCGAGTGCTGTGGAGGTCATGCAATCCACAACTGAGCAGTTGCGCGCTAAGACCACTCTTGATGCCTTGGAACTCCATGAAATCCATATGATCACCTACTCCCTGGAGAAAGCGGTGGCATTCTTCGCTGAAAATCTGAGCGGGGCTCGACAAGTGACCGCGCAGGAAATGGCTGTTGCCGTGGAGGAGGTTCACCTTAGCTCTGAGAACAACCGGAAAGATGAAACAAAAGCGGCACTCGATCAGTATTTCGCTCTCTTTGAATCCTTCACAAAGGGTTCGTAGGAAACTCTCTCAGGAAGCCACAACTAGTCAGACTGGATGTGGCTAGTCTTTGGTTGATATCGCTTCGAGTACGAGGATACTAAAGAGCCGTTGCTATTTAAAAATTATCCCACCCCTACCCCAACATGACTTACATTGAGAAAACCCTATCGTCTGAAGAATCGATCCAATCCTTGTTCAAGTTACACTGGATGGCGTGGCTACCCCTAGTGGGATGGCTACTTCTAGCGCTACCGACTTTTGGGATCACTTTATTGATGGCGGGCTATGAATACCTGCGACTTAAATGCATTGAGCAAGGAGTGACTAATCGACGCGTCATTTTTAAAAAGGGCATCATTGGCCGTCATACGGAGGAGATGCTTTTGAATTCGGTGGAAACGGTGGAGGTCCGCCAATCTATTTGGGGCCGGATCTTAGGCTATGCGACCATCATGGTAACGGGTCGTGGCGTGAGTGATCTGCAATTAAAATGGATGCAGCAACCGCTCGAAGTGAAGCGGGCTATCGAAGACAACCTGCATCAGTCTTAGAGGCATTGCCTCAACTTAGGCGTAGAGGTAGAGAAAAATCGCCTATCACCATGATAACCATTGGATTGTTGATAGTGAATTTTATTGGACTTACGGTGTGTTATGATATCCATTATCTAGAAATTCTATGAAATCCAAATGCTTACTCTTTTTTTCCCACTTGGTTTCCTTCATTAGGGGACGGACTTTTAGGTTACTGAAAAGAATACTAATTCTCGTTGTGCTCGTGACTGCTGCATTCGCAGCTTACGAATATATAGTAGTCCGCGTTAAAGGCTATCCCCGCGAGATGCACTTGATGGACCGTCAATACCGCACCATCCCCATTCACTTGGAAAGACGTACCGCCACCCATTTGCATATCACTCGGCGTGACACTGGGCGCTTCTTTATCTACAAGATTGAAGACCTTCATCCGATGAGTCAGTGGCAAATCCACTTGTATCCGATCACTTCCAGCTTAATCAAGCCGAGGAACTAAACCTAATCACCACGTACAAACGCTGGCTGCGCGCGATCGCTTGATTGAGGCCAACAAGAAACTAGAAGCCAAAATTGAGGCCGCCGAATCGGATGTAGAAATTCGCTCACTTGAGCAGAGAGGTGGAAAGGAACCTCCAGAAGATCCGCGAAGCTTGAGGCCAGTCTTGATACCTACGATTTCGACTATAAACCCTACAAGCACGTTGAGAACACAGGGGGCCTAGTCGAGCGTCTATCGGGTCTCCTAGACCGCATTGCCAACAGGACGACCCGTCCGCCGAATGAAGTTTTGGATATTTGTAGGATGAAATAGATTGGCTAGGTAGCTAATAGATTTATCGTTAACTTAAGCTTATTCTGAGCTAGTTGAAAACTGCCAAAGGTCACCAGTTTGGATTGCTTGCTTTGCCTTAGGGACATGAGCGTCCACTCGCCAATAATAGGTGGTTTCAGGTTTAAGTTCCTTAGGTGTGACTATATTCGTTTCTAGGTTTTTAATCTGAGCTATTTCTACCAGTGAGTCAGCCGTCTCCCCCATGAGGATTCGGTGATGCGTAGAATTATAAGCTTCCAGGAACATAAGGTCTGCATTTAGGGGGACATCGTTTCCGCCGTCCTTAGGCACTGGAGAAGAAGCCGTCGCGGTCTTTCGTCCAGGTATCCAATACCTAGGAGCACCATATTCATAAGCCCCCATATCAGGAGCATCGCCTATGATGTCCTGCTCTTTGTAATTACTAATTGCACTGGGTAGATCCTCTCTTTTTACGTGAGCGCCTGAATCAATAAGAGGTGAATTCTCCTTGGGGCGAAAGTCGTAGTTTTTTGGGTCACGCAGATAGATCCAGCTGGCTCCTGGAGTGAGCATATTGCTGTCTGACTTACCTGGTATCTCCGTGGCAAGTGGCGGCGCGTAGCCATCGCTCTTGATTCGTCCGGGCGCGTCTAAATTCCAAGATCGATTTTTGATTGTCGCTATATTATTACGGGTAAGGCTGTGCATATTTCCCATGATATCGTGCATAGCTCTGTATCCTTGAATAGATAGGGTGACCTTCTCTTCTTCTGGGACGGGATAACCAGAAGAGTTAATTGAAGTATTATTTACGACCAGGTGGCGATCGCCTTTGATCTGATTAGTCATCGTGTTCCAGCTTACATTGTTCATGTAGACGCCATCTCCATGAAGTTCCCCATCAGGACGAAAAATCCGCTCGCCGTGGTAATCGAAGCGTATCCCTTGCCCGTTTGTATCGTGTGACCAATTATATGCGACTCGAGTGCCCGCATGTTTGGTGGTGCCGACATTGATAGCGGATCCATCATGCTGCAAATTGCCAGAATCTGTAACACGATTCAGCTCAATGACAGAACCATTATCTATTGCTCTTATGCCCTCACAATTACCACCACGCTGCACAGTATTTCTACGAAATACCGCGTTCTTACCAAACATTACAGAACCGGATGCCCCGTTGGAGTTTACTTGCCATTCAATATCTGAAAAAAGCGAGTTTTCGATTAAGACCCCATCACTGTTGAAGGCGATGGGTGCGTTACTTCGGTGAATGACTGAATTGATGAAATGATTTCCTTTGCCCCCATTGTAGCTGGACATTTTGTTTGGATTTGATGCGGCGTTGTGATTCGCAAACCATTTAAAGGCTCCGAGCACGAATTTGTGAGTGGCGGGGTAATCAAATCGACAAGTATCGAAGCCACTATCTGAGCATTGGTTTAGCCAAAAACCACCCGCAAAAAAATCAATGTTTTCAAAGTTAATCGAAGAACATCCAGTCAACTCTACTGCGAAATCAATTGATCTTGCGTAGAGGTCTAATTCATTGGGATTCGCTCCGAGTTCTGGTTTATAGTAAACCTTATTTTCCGTCTGGTCATACCACCATTCGTTGCTCTGATCTAAGGCTGGAAGTCCTAGAATATGATACGATGCGAAACGTTTTTTAAAGTGTTTAAGTTCGCTATTCTTGTGACCAATCAGATCCGTACTATACGTGAAATGATCACTGCCAGCAGCATGAGAAACGATTGGTTGTGTGTAAGTTAGCCAGTGCGCTATATTCAGTACCGCAAGTGCTCCTGAAAAATCTATTCCAGTGCTTGCTAATGAGGGCGGTTGGTTAGTGAATGTGATATCAGGGTCGAATACATACCTTGAGTCACCTTCAGTAAATCCAGGTCGAGCAGGTACATGAAATTGGTCGTCATATATGAGTCCTAGTCGTGTTTGGCCCTCCCATTCTCCTTTGTGCACATTATAGCCTCCATCAGTGGAGCGGCAACTTTCCATCATCCGCCAAATCTTGCCATCTTCGAAGGTAGCATCGGGCCAGCGCGCGAGATAAACGAGGCGTGTGTCGCAGAAGAGCTGCCATATGTCCTCCCCATACGATAAAGACCAAATGCCATTTTTTCCTAATTCCCACTTTTTTGGAAGTAGTACAGTTGGGTCGATTTTTACTGTGCCTGATTCAGCCGCTCTAATAGTTATTCCGCGCTCATTACGTAGTTCTATGACCTCACGGTAAGTCCCCGGCGCTAGCTCGATAACTTCGCCTTCTTTAACTCGCTTGAGTGCGGTGCCGATTGTCAGGAAAGGGGATCCCTTACTGCCTACACTCGTGTCAGATCCATCATTGGAGACATAAAGAATGTTACTCTTAGCGCAAAGTGCATTGCATAGGAATAGGCTTATAGATACTGCTAGTGCTAGATTTTTCATGTGACTAAAGGCGTTCGATTTGTTTGTATTAAAATCTAATAACCTTATTTAATTTATTCAGTCTAGGTTAAATTCAGTTCATTTAATCGGATGTCTGCAATGTCCATCAATTGGGATGGTATATCCATGATGAAGGGCACAACGAAGAGGAAATAGTGACCTAAAATCACTAATGGGTTCACGTGGTTTTTGCTTACACCACTCAAAGAGATAAGCTGTACGCGCTTGTTTTGACTGAGCAAATGCGCAGCGTAAGTCCGTAATTTATCCAAAGGATAAGTCGTGCCACTACGCCTATACCCTAAAAATTAGTTAGCTCTAAGAACCAAAATCTTACGTAGATAATTTACTAATCCTTGAGGCTTACTTCGATAGCATAGCCTATGCTGTCTGCCATGAAAGCGGGAAGTTGAATTTCCACACCCAAATTGGTTTTCTCCCAGTCTAGGGATAATACTTGTCCTAATAATCGAACCTTATCAATTGGTTCGTTAATCAAGGATTTTACCAAAATACTCCTCCCCTCAGGCCGTGCTAGCGCGATGACGTATACTTTATTTTCTTTTTGTGTGAACCAGAAATCATCACTGCCAAAATTAAAGTCGAGCTTGGCTTTTTTCCGGTGCTCAGTGCCACCCATTTTAAGCGCAGAATTACCCTCGTGATCGATATGCCAAGGTTTCGTGCCATAGATTGCGGTGCCATTAACCTTTAGCCACTCGCCAACTTTGCGTAGATTTGAAACGGCCTCAGGCGGCATGACACCACGCCCATCGGGACCAACGTTAAGTAATAAATTACCACCCTTACTTACATTTGCGATTAGCCAATAAAGGATTTCAATAGGTTTTTTCCAATCGTCATCGTACGATTTGTAGCCCCATGAATTATTCGTTGTCGCGATTCCCTCCCATGCATCTTTACTAATATGATCAGGTATCACATTATCACCGGGTATACCGAAATCGCCAAAATGATTTCCGATTCGTTGATTCACTAAAATCTCAGGGTCGGCGTCGTAAATAGTCTGGTAAAATGCGAAGCTGTGACGAGCTGGTATGTAAATAGGGGTATCTAACCATATTTCACATAGCTTATAGTTGTCCACGAGTTCCTGGACCTGGGGCAAAG
Source organism: Opitutaceae bacterium BACL24 MAG-120322-bin51 (assembly GCA_905182465.1). GTDB lineage: Bacteria > Verrucomicrobiota > Verrucomicrobiia > Opitutales > Coraliomargaritaceae > Thalassobacterium. The sequence continues at coordinate 229,394 of CAJJBI010000003.1, forward strand.
CTTTGTTTACGATGTAATCGTCGAATTTGACTGGTGCGGGATCAAAGTAATTAGCAAAGAGTTTCTTCTTAGGCTTTTCGGGACCGTAGTCCTTGATTCCTGCGTCGCCACCGTCTTTCCAATCGATGGAGTGCGAATAATACACTCCAAAGGCAATCCCAGCTTTTTCGCAGGCTTGCTCGAGTTCCCTAATGATATCACGGCCAAAGGGACTAGCATCGACTACATTAAAGTCACTGACGTCTGAGTCGAAAAGTGCAAATCCATCATGGTGCTTGGAGGTGATGACCATGTATTTCATCCCTGCTGCCTTGGCTACTGCGACCCATTCTGCAGCATTAAAGCGAGTTGGATTAAAACTGTCGGCAAGCTTAGCATATTCAGCGCGTGGTATTTCTTTGCGGCGCATCACCCACTCTGCGACGCGAGGGCCCGTGCCACCCTCTTCCATTTTCTTACCCTTGTAGACCCCGCCAAGTTGTGAGTAGAGGCCCCAATGGATGAACATACCGTACTTTTGTTGGTTGAAACTTTCATGGCCGCGCATCTTCGCTGGTGAGGACGCCATTGGCCGCCACTTAGCTTCAAGTTCCAGCATTTCTGGGGATCCCGGAACGCCTGAACCCCAGGGTCCAGTTCCAGTTACGCTAAGCTGTGAGGCAAGTATCAGGGGGAAAAGTAAAAATCTTATCTTCATAACAGTCAGGGTTTTGGCTAATTTACACTTTTCTCAAGTGTTGGGGATGTATAAGTCAGGGCGTAAGCTAGTCGCACGGCAAGACCTTAATCATTTCTGTAGCATACGCGATGGAAGTGTTGAGCCATGTTGGGACTCATACTGCGATCAAAGCATCTTTAGGTAGCATACCAATAAAATGGAGCCGAAGAACGGAATCGAACCGTCGACCTATTCATTACGAATGAATTGCTCTACCAACTGAGCTACTTCGGCATCCTAGACCACAAATCGGTAAATAAATCCTGAAAAATGGGAAGCCATTTCTTTGAGGGATCTTTGGCCGCCCTTAGGCACACCCAAACTTAGCGGAGCACTTTGAATGCTTCGCGCAACTTTACTTCGTCTTTGATGCCAGGCGCAGTTTCGACACCGCTGTTGATGTCGAGGTGGTCGGCAGATGTGGACGCGAGGGCTTCGAGCACGTTCGAGGCCGAAAGTCCGCCCGCGAGGACCCAGTTTGTTTTAGGATACCTTTCCTTGAGTGTATTGAATCGCGCCCAGTCCCCTACTTTACCTGTGCCGCCAAATTGGTCTTTAACAAAGGTATCGATTAGAATCGTGTCGGCATAATCGAGGATGTCTTCCGGGAAAGTGTCTTCAGATGCAAGGCGCGGCGCGAGCCATAGCTTCTCTTTGCCAACTATCTTTGAATATTCAGCCAACTTACTTTGTTCAAAATCGACTCCGAAATGGATTTGGAAGTAATCGAAGCCTGCGTCGCGGTAGCGTTTTAAGTCTTCCAGACTCGTTGCCACATCTACAGCGACTCGTTGCCCCACTGGCACAGCTGCCGCAAGTTCGACCGCGCGATCGAGCGAAACACCGCGCGGCGATTGTGGATAGAGGATAAAGCCAAAATAATCTGCCCCGAGTGAGAGCGTCAAATCGACATCTTCTTCTCGAGTGAGACCACAGACTTTTATTTTAGGCAGGGTGCGCATGGCATTATGTTTAGGCAGTTTAAGATTGCTTGCAATTTATTTGATTCAAACTCGTTTGAGGCTTATTTTGAATGATCATGTCCGAATTCAAGCCGATCAGCGAGCGATCTCGCATTCTTTTTTACGATGGTGACTGTGGTTTGTGTGCGCAGAGCGTTCGTTTCTTCTTAGGGATAGATCGGCATAAGCACTTAAACTTTGCTCCGCTACAAGGCGAGACTGCCCAGAGCTATTTGCCTGCGAATTTACGGGATGCCCAATGTCTTTCGACTGTCGTCTACCGGTGCAGCGATTCAGACGGGCAGGCGCTCTTCCTGCGCTCAGAGGCAGTCGCGCGTGCGCTAATCGATGTAGGCGGCCTTTGGGGCTTCTTAGGGCGGCTTCTACGCCTCACACCGACCCCCATGCGTGATTGGGGCTACAATCTGATCGCCAAAAACCGGCTGAAGTTCTTTCCGAATGGCGCCTGCGCTCTGCCCACGGAGCAAGCGCGCGAACGTTTGCTGCCGTGAACTAGCGCTCGCAGTGCTGCTTCCTAGCGACCGATTTTGATCAGTTCGACGTCAAAAACTAGTGTGCCGGCGGGTGCACCGCCTTGTGGGTTCTCACCATAGGCAAGTTTAGCGGGGATCCAGAAACGACGTTTCTCGCCTTCGACCATGAGCTGCACGCCTTCGGTCCAACCGGGGATAACTTGCCCGAGTCCAAAAGAGGCGGGTGAGCCGCGCATGACCGAGCTGTCGAACATTTCGCCGTCAGTTGTCCAACCGCTGTAGTGCACGGTGACCGTGTCGGCTTTAGTCGGATGGGTGCTGCCGGTGCCATCGGAAAGTTTACGCGAAGCGAGACCGCTCTCGCGGACTTCGGCGCTCGCTGGAGTCGCGGCGACATCTTCGGGAACCTTAGGTGGCTCAGGTGCTTTTTCGATACCGAGCAACTCGACATCAAAAACCAGCAGACCGCCAGGACGACCGCCACCAGGGTTTTCGCCGTAAGCGAGATCGGCAGGAATCCAGAAGCGACGCTTCTCGCCAACTACCATGAGCTGAAGACCTTCCGTCCAGCCCTTGATTACGCGATTGAGCGGGAAGCTAGTCGGCTCGCCACGCTCTACTGAGCTATCAAAGAGATTTCCATCGGTCGTCCAACCGCTGTAGTGCACCGTGACGGTGTCCGCAGCAGCGGGCGATTCGGAGCCAGTGCCCGCAGTGAGTACGCGGGAGGCTAGACCCGAAGCGGTGGCCTCGGCGTCGGATGGAACGGAATTTACGTCTTTTGGAGTTTCTAACATAGAATAGGTATCCTTTTCCGAGGCAATGGAGGTCAACTGAAAACCGCTGATGGATAGGATAACTGTCAGGCAGGCTGTGATTTGAGGGCGTAAATATTTCATGGGTCTTTGATTCATTAATAGAAGATCTTTCTATAGCTATCCTTGCCATCGGTAAAGGCAAGCATAGCGCATTTAGAATATTGCCAGCAAGCGATGCGCACGATTGCGTGTGCCAATGAAATTAGCACAAGGACAGATTTGGAAGACCTCCCCCGAGGTCCATAGTTACGAGGGAGCGTCGGTCTACCTGCGCATTGTCGATCTAGAGCGTCTCTCGGTAGGCTATAAAGAAATGCTCAAACCCGACACCAAGGATGGCCATCATAAGAACGCCTCAAAGAAAGTCTTCTGTCGCTTAATCAAGCGCGCAGAACTGGTCAGCGAATAATGAAGGTCGAGCGTGGCGAAATTTTCAGTCGTGCGCTGACGGGGCGTTGCCCTAATTGCGGGCAATTTGGAATGTTTAAGAACTGGTTCCGTCTCCATAAGCGCTGTCCCAACTGTGGGATGGAGCTGGAAAAAGAGGAATCTGGATTTTACTTCGGTACGACTTCGATCGGCTATGTGCTCTCAATCATTCTAGTCATTATTCCGGTCTGTATTCTGGTCGTGATGGACATGCTGAGCATGTGGGTCGGCGTGGGCATCGGTATCGTCGGATCGATCATGCTTTGCACCCTACTCTACCCGCTCATGCTCTGCTGGGTGATCATGCTTTATTTCATGGTGCAGGCAGAGGAGCTGCCAAACAATTCCCCTGAACAATGAAAGCAGAGATTCCAGGCTCGGGGCTTTTGCATGCGGATCGCCAAAATACGCTACGTCACTCGGTAGATAAGGATGCTATCCTGAGCTGTGAGAAGTGGCATCAACTGACCGCACAGCACCGTGAGCGGGCGGAGCGCTGGACGCTGCCCTATCGTAAGCGGCGCGCCTCGGGGCAAATGCACCCGATCTACGACTTTTTGTTTATCTACTACCGAAACAAGCCCTCACACTTAGAGGCATGGCACCCGGGCCATGGCGTCAGTCTAGAGGAAGCTCCCCTAGGCGAGACTTTCAAAGAGGCCTACTATCGTGTTGAAAATGGCGGCACATCGCTGGACCCCTCACGGATGAAGGAGACCACGCGCCATCGATTAGAAATGGCGCTGCGCCTCTGCCAAAGTGTTAGTGCCCGCCCAGCCGCATTTGGCTGTTTTGGCATGCATGAGTGGGCCATGGTCTACCAAGGCGATACAGAGAGCGAAGTCCGCCACGCAGAGCGACTGCCTTTGCGGCTCTCTCAAGTTGCGACGGATGCCTTTGTGCGTAGCCGTCCGATTCAATGCAGCCACTTTGATGCCTTCCGATTCTTTAGCCCAGACGCGAAAGATTTTAACCGCAGCCAGCCTAGCAAAGACGCGCGTTTAGACAACGAGCAATGTGGTTGCCTGCACACCAACATGGATCTCTACAAGCTAGCGACTCAGTGCATGCCTTGGGTCGGTTCAGAGCTGCTATGGAAGTGCTTTGAGTTCGCCTTGACTGCGCGGCAACTCGACATGCAGGCGAGCCCATACGATTGCACTTCGCTCGGTTTCGAGCCGATCAAAGTAGAGACCTCTGCGGGAAAGCTCGAGTATGAGCGTCAACAACGAGCGTTGAGCGAAGCTGCTAAGCCATTGCGTGAGGAATTAATCAAGCGACTGGAGAATATCTTGGCTTAAATTAGGAGTTTTGAGTTATTTCTGAACACTTCTTTAGGAATGCGTTCTGATAAACTTGCCTTCGTAATATGGGGTCTTTGACTGCCCAATTCATGACAGAACTCGATTTACAATGAGAATCCTAGATTTACCAGTCCTCGCCTGCCTCCTTTGCATATCTCTAGCTTCGCCGCTCTTAGCTCAAGCTGTCCCCGTAGGCGTGGAACATGTGCAGACACTCGACGGCATTGAAGAGTATCGCCTCAGCTCTAACGGCCTTGGCATCCTACTGATGCCGAATGAAGGACTCCCCGTAGCCACTGTCATGGTGACTTACAAAGTCGGCTCGCGTAACGAGGTCACGGGCACGACGGGGGCGACGCATATTCTCGAGCACATGATGTTCAAGGGCACTGAAAAGTTTAACAGCGCCGAGGGTTCCGATTATTCCAGCCAAATGGAGCGCATCGGCGCACGTGCCAACGCCACTACCTGGTTTGACCGCACCAATTACTACGCAACGATGCCGAGTGAATATGTGTCGATGACGATTGAACTCGAAGCCGACCGTATGCGCGGCCTCTTGATCCGCGAGGAAGACCTTGCCTCAGAAATGACCGTGGTGAGTAACGAATATGAGCGTGGCGAGAACAGCCCCGTGCGCACCTTGATCAAAGAGCTCTTTGCCACCGCCTACATGGCGCATCCTTATAGCCACCCTACGATTGGCTGGCGCTCAGATATCGAGAGCACCTCCGTCGAAAAGCTGCGCGAGTTTTACGACACCTACTACTGGCCAGAGAACGCGGTCATCACCGTGATCGGTGGCTTCGACAAAGTTGAAACACTCGCCGCTATTGCCGAGCAATATGGTCAAGTTCCCTCTGCCCCGCAGGCCATTCCCTGCAGTCGAGACGACCGAACCCGAACAACTCGGGCCGCGTCGCGTCACAATCAAGCGCGCGGGTCAGGTCGGCGTCGTCATGCTCGGATACAAGGTGGCCGAAGGCAGGCACGAAGACTGGGCCGCCCTCACTCTTCTTCAACAAATACTGGGAGCGGATAAGACGGGGCGTCTTTACCGTTCGCTAGAAGATAAGGGTAAAGCCAACGCCACTTTCACCTTTGCGCCACAACTACATGATCCAGGTCTCTTTATTTTCGGTGCCTACCTAACACCGGAAGCTACCCACGAAGAAGCCGAAGCGGTCATCCTTAAAGAGATCGAGACTCTGATAAGCGGCGGCGTCGATCTCGACGAGCTAGCACGAGCTAAATCCGTCATTCAGGCAGGGACCTTCTACGGACGCGACGGCCCTTACGGTATAGCCGATCAAATCAACGAAAATATCGCGATGGGTGACTGGTCGGCTTATGTCAATTTACCAAAGTCCATCCAAGCTGTCTCCGCCGATGCCCTTAAAGAAGTCGCGCGCAAATATTTCATCGAGAGCAACTGCACGACTGGTTGGTTCGTTCCTGAGGTGCTAAACTCACTCAGTGCCAGCCTTGATAGAATGCCCGCGCCTAATTATTACCGCGATCCCGCCATTTTCGGCGAATTACACAACACAGAAAGCACTGACGAGCTTAGCCTCTCCCCAGACTACGACTTCAGCCAAGTCCGTCGTCGACTTCAGCTCACAAATGCAACGCGCCCAGATTGGCGACATTGAACTCATTGCCATCGACCTACCCATCGACAATGTCGTCTCTTTCGTCGGCAGTATCGCCGCGGGCGACAGCCTCAGTCCCGCGGATGCTCCCATGCTTGCCACTCTAACTGCGGCCATGCTAGATCAGGGCACCGCCAATCAAGACCGCTTTCAAATCGCTGAAAAACTCGACCAGCTTGGTGCCAACCTAGGCTTCAGTTCGGGCGACCAAAGCCTAAACTTTTCGGGGAAGTTCCTCCGTGCCGATGCCGGCTCTTTTCTGCAAATTCTTGCCGACCAGTTACGTAATCCAGCCTTTGAAGCCGAAGTGCTCGAGACATTGAAAAGTCGCCAAGAAGCTAGTCTACTACAAGCCATTGACGACCCCGACTACCGTGCTGGCGCTCTACTCTCTCGTATCCTCTACCCCGAAGATCACATCAACTACAGCACGCCGATCAACGAGCTAAAGGCTGACATCGAATCCACTACCGTCGAAGATCTAGCTGCCTTTCACGCTGCTCACTATGGCACCTCCTCGATGCAGCTAATCTTTACAGGAGACATCGACTTCGAACAGCTCAAGGCCGCCGTTGGAAACGCTTTCGATGGCTGGGAGGGCGGCAGCGACTATCCAAAACTCAATACCTTACCCAATGAAAACACCGAAGTCTCCGAACGCATTTATATCGAGGACAAGACCAGTGTCGCGGCCCGTTTCGGTTTTAATACCGGGCTGCAACGTACCGATGACGACTACCTCCCATTCATGGTAGGCAACTACATCCTTGGCGGCAGTTTCCACTCCCGACTCATGACAGAAGTCCGCAAAAACCGCGGCCTCACCTACGACATCCGCGCTCGTCATCAAGGCGATATTCTGACCCAAGGCAATTGGACCCTATCAGCCAGCTTTTCACCCAGTGTCGTAAACGAGGGTCTCCAAGCCGCCCGCGAAGTCGTCCAACAGTGGTTCGACGATGGCGTCAGCGAAGAGGAGGTTGCAGCCGCCATTGAAACTCTGACTGGTTCTTACATCGTCGGCCTCTCGACTACTGGTAGCGTCGCTGGGCAGGTTCATAGCTTTATACAACGCGGCTTTGACCCCAAATACATCGACGAATACCCACTCCTCCTTCGCCAATTGACTGCCGAAGAGGTGAACCATGCCATTCGCCAATACTTTGATCCCAGCCTAGTCACGGAAGTCGTCGCGGGTTCCCTCGCCCAAGCTCCCGATTCGAGCGCCGAAGCTGACGAAAACTTAGCCATTACGGTGCGCCTTGATGCGCCCGATGCAGGCTGGCGAGTCCAGATCGAATCAATCCACCGCACCAGCGAGAATATAGTGGTCTACTCGCAGCTTAGCCGCGATCCCGATAACATGTCCGCCCAAGTCATTAGCACTGTGGCCGATACCGTTAAAATTGACCTCAGCCATTCCGATCTCCCTGTGCGTCACTATATAACTGGCAAGACTTGGGACTGGGGCGACACGGGAGAATACACCTTCATCGATAGCCCAGAAATCAACCGCCCAGTTCTCGAAACATCCGATTTACTTTTCGAATTAGAAAAATAATCGACTCTGCATCAACTTACATTTCTAAATTCCTAATTCTTAATTCCTGATCCTCAAAGACTATGCCAAAAATCGACGTCGAAACCCTCAAATTCATTCTTCAGCGCAATGAACCCGACATCCGCAAGGTCAACGAGATCATGCAAGAGATCGAGATGGAGCTTAAAGCCGAAGAGGAAGAAAAGCTCAATCGCCCGCCCCCAGTGAAGAAGCAATTCTCCATCCTGATCGCCGACGCCGAGGGCGAACTGAAAGATAAAGACCTCACTGGCTGGGTTGTTCAGATCCCCGAAGACGACAGTGTAAGCCTTTGCCCCGAACGCATCATCAACGCAGCTTACGAGTTTAACACCACGCCTAAGGGCCAACGTATGCCCGTAGAAACTATCGGTGAGGCCTGCGAAGCCGTCACAGCCAAACTGTTCAAAGAGCAAAACATCTGGATCAAAACTAAAGTGCCCGTCTTAGCGGTGACCACCGCTAATAAGATTCCGATGCTAAAGGTTGAGTGACGATCTGGGGTCTCGAATTGAGCCTCTCGTCTGGATCGAAACGAAGCAGATATAGAAAAAGCCGAGCATTGCTGCCCGGCCTTTTTTGTTGAATAGGTCTATACGATTAGTGCTTAAAGTGGCGCTTGCCAGTGAAGACCATGACCATGTCACGCTCGTCGGCAGCAGCAATCACTTCGTCGTCGCGGACGGAGCCGCCTGGTTGGATCGCTGCGATGGCACCGGCTTCGGCTGCGGCGATGAGGCCATCGGCGAAAGGGAAGAATGCATCAGAGGCGACGATGGAACCTTTGAGGTCAAGGCCAGCTTCGCCTGCTTTCCAGACTGCGATCTTCGAACTATCGACCCGGGACATCTGCCCGGCGCCAACACCTAGAGTGCGCTCGCAACCAGCGTAGACGATCGCGTTGGATTTTACGTGTTTGACCACGTTCCAGCCAAAAGCCATGGCGCGCATTTCTTCGGGTGATGGCTGGCGCTTAGAGACGATCTTCCAGTCGCTGGGACGATCCGGCATAGTGTCGCGATCTTGCATAAGCACGCCGCCGACTACGGAGCGAATCTCTCGCAAGGAGTCCGCAGGTAAGCTGGCTTTGACTGTCATCAGTCGCAGGTTCTTTTTCTTAGCGAAAATCTCACGCGCGGCTTCCGTGAAAGCGGGTGCGATAATCACCTCGCAGAAGATCTTGCTGATGATCGTAGCGAGGTCGGCATCCATGGTTTGGTTGACCACGATGATACCGCCGAAAGGCGCTTGCTGATCGGTGATAAAGGCCTCCTCCCATGCTTCGAGGAGCGTGTCGGCCGAGGCCACACCGCAAGGGTTGGTATGCTTTAGAATGGCTACGGTGGGCTTTTGAAATTCACCGATCAAGTAGGTCGCGGCGGTGATGTCGATGATGTTGTTAAAGCTTAATTCCTTACCTTGGAGCTGCTCGAAGCAATCGAAGAAGCTGCCATAAAGCGCTGCCTTTTGGTGTGGGTTCTCGCCATAGCGGAGGCTTTGCACTTGGGGAATATCCATCTTAAGCTCTGAAGGGATTCCAGAAATATCCCCAAGCTTAGGTTCGTCGGCAACTTGGTCCTGGAGGTAGGCAGCAATGGCGCCATCGTATGCTGCGGTGCGTTGAAATACCTTGAGCGCAAGCTCGCGGCGAAGCTTAAGCGTGGCGGCTTCGTCGCCCATCGCAGTGAGCACACGCTCGTAATCCGCTGCATCGACCACGACGGATACGGAAGCGTGGTTCTTCGCTGCAGAACGGAGCATCGAGGGGCCACCGATGTCGATGTTCTCAATGGCCAACTCAAAGGTGACATCGGGTTTGGCCACAGTTGCCTCAAATGGGTACAGATTCACTACCACAAGATCAATCATCTCGATCTTGTGCTCGGCAGCGGCACTCATGTGATCCTCTTTGTCGCGGCGCGCGAGAAGACCACCATGGATCTTTGGGTGGAGGGTCTTGACGCGGCCTTCCATCATTTCAGGGAAGCCCGTGTAGTCACTCACTTCAGTCACAGGGATGCCCTCTTTTTCAAGTAGCTTGGCGGTGCCGCCAGTGGAAAGTAGGCGGTAACCGTGTTGTTCGACGAGCGCTTTAGCGAAAGGCACGAGGCCTGATTTATCACTAACAGAGAGGAGTGCGTTTTTTTGCATATTTGAAAATGAGCTTAGTTATTTGAAATAGAGCTTAGTGTCGACGTAGCCCAAGTAATCGATTGAGCGAAAATAAGCAGATTACTTCCTTTCAGGGCGTGGGAAGAGGATGGCTTTTTCGCCGAGGGCCTTGCCCTCTAATTTGCTCCCCCACTCCAACTGGCCCTCAAGGAGATCGAAGCTTTCCGCGCCGACTAAGCCACGGATCTTATCAGAAATCTCTGGCATGACGGGTGTCAGCATGACAACGGCGAGACGAAGGGCTTCAGCCATGGTCGCTAATGAAGTGCGGAGCGCCGCTTGATCTGCAGCTTCTTCGGACTTCGCAAGCTTCCACGGAGCGCGCGTCTCGGCATAGCGGTTGATGCCCGAAACGAAGGTAAAGATGCGTTCGAGCGCCTTATGGAACTGGAAGTTTTCAAAGAGAGGGATGAGCTCTTTTGCAGTGTCCTCCCAGAGTGCTTTGAGCTCTTTTTCGGGAGCGTCTTCGACTTCAGCTGTGGGCACTTTGCCCTCGGCGTAGCGCTGCCCCATATTGAGCAAACGGCTGACGAGATTGCCCAGATCGTTCGCGAGGTCGCTGTTGTAGCGACTCATGAAGAGGTCGAGCGAGAACTCGGAGTCTTGCCCAACATTCATCTCGCGGGTGACGAAGTAGCGGAAGGCATCCGGACCGAACTGCTCGATGAGATCGAGCGGGTTGACGACCTCGCCAGAGCTCTTGGACATTTTATTACCGGAGCTAAGCCACCAACCGTGAACGAGGAAGTGCTTGGGCAAATCGATGTCGAGCGCTTTGAGCATGATCGGCCAATAAACGGCGTGCGGTGGCACAAGAATGTCTTTACCGATCACATGATAGTCAGCTGGCCATTGTTCATCGAACCTGTCGGTGCCGTATCCAGCAGCGGTGATGTAGTTAGTCAGCGCATCAAACCATACGTAGGTGACGAAGTCTTTATCAAAAGGTAGCTCAATGCCCCACTCTAGGCGTTCCTTAGGACGAGAGATGCAGAGATCGTTGAGCGGCTCTTTGAGAAATTGGAGGGCATCGGCGCTGCGGAAGCGCGGGTAGATCATCTGCTCGTTGGTCTTGATCGTGTCGACGAGCCAGTCTTGGTATTGGGAGAGTTTGAAGAAGTAGTTACTCTCGGTCACTTCAGTGACTTCGCCAAAGATCTCCGGCCACTTACCGTCTACTTTTTCCTTTTCGGTAACGAACTGCTCTTGGCGCACGCTGTAGTAGCCGTTGTAATCGGCCTTGTAGATCTCGCCCTTGTCATAGAGCTTCTGAAGAATACTCTGCACTACAACCTTATGGCGATCCTGCGTGGTGCGGATGTAGTCGTCGTTGGTAATGTGGAGTGCGGCGCAGAGGCCTTGGAATTCTGCAGCGAGGCGATCGCAGACTTCGATCGGAGGCACGCCTGCCTTCTCAGCTGACATTTGCACTTTTTGTCCGTGCTCGTCGAGTCCAGTTAGGAATTTAACTTCGTCGCCCATCAAGCGGCGAAAGCGCGCGACGATGTCCGTCAGTACTTTTTCGTAGGCGTGACCGAGGTGCGGCGAACCGTTAGCGTAGTCGATTGCGGTAGTGATATAGAACTTTTTGCTCATATGAAGTTGCGGAACTTGGGTGATTTCACAGGGAGGCGCAAGCGCGGGATTTGGATGTCATAATAAAAATATCACGGCAACTCGAAATCACTCCCTTAGCCCGCCAGTGGACTGCTATTGGGGTCGCGATGGCCGCTTCACTCGATCACCAAGTGCCAAGGATATCTTCGACAATGAGTTGGCTTTTACCGCGATAAAAATTAAACTGCACGACGAGGCGTACCTGCCCTCTGTGCTTCTTTGTATATAGAGGTAAGCCATCCTCTTCAATATAGCTAGGATCGGAGTAGTAGGCTGGCCATGTGCGGCGATCCACTTTGAGGCGCAGAGGACGTATGCTTTCGACGATCGCATCTACAGTGTAAAGCTGGCCAACATAAGGTATGAGTTCGGCATCGTTGAGGGAATTGAGAAAGCTGCCATCTGTAAGATTCAAATCTCCATTGTATTGAGCGACGTTGAGTGGGAACGAGTGAGCGGAAACATCCTCGCCTTTACTGAGGGCAGAGGTGGCTTCAAAAGCGCCCAGCGAAAAGCGCGCGTATACAGGTAAATGATCGCTCACACCCCCACCCGTTTCACCTGTAGAATGCCACCGGATAGGCCGGCCAATAGTGTCGGTATTGATACCTGGGATCACTAGCTTGTTGAAGCTGCCATCAATGTAGCTGATACCACTGTCGTCGTAAAGCCCTTGAGTGATGAGCATATGCATGAGTGTGCCAATGCGGCCACGCCAGACTTCGGAGTAGCGAGCTTCGGGAGCGAGTTCGAACCACAGATTGTAAAGATCCGCCTCGTTAAAAGACTCCCTGCCAGTAGAACCAAGGATATCATTCACGCCAGTTACCATATTGGGAAAGAGGGCTGAATGATTGTAATGAGAGTTCAAATCGCCAGCAATGATGATGTCGGCTTGTGGATCAGCTTTGAGTCGAGCATCGATTAAGCTACGGAGCACCTTGGCATTTTCTACGCGGATCGGTTCGAGATTTCGGTTAGAAGCGCCTGATTTCCAGTGATTCACGTAAACGAAGAGTGACTGGCCTTCGACCTCGATTTCGGCCTCAATAATGTCACGCGCCAGCACGAGGGGGTGCGCCTGATGACTGATTATAGGGAAAGTAGAGAAGATCGCATTTGTATGGGCGGAACCTGATCCTGTGCCTCGGTATTCCGCGGTAACGACGTGGTAACCCGTGAGACCTTCGTCCGCTAGCGCCTTGAGCAACCATGCTGAGACTGGATAGCCTGCGTAGGCATCCAACCATTCCGCATCGAGCATGTTCGCTACGGTGGTGTCGCTATACATTTCGAGGAAGGCGTCATAATCTTCAACCGTCGACTCTGGCGTGAAATCAGCCTCTAGCTCTTGGAAAAGAACGAGTTCGGGCGTGTCGCCGTCATTCACAGACTTCAACACATTGGTGATCGCCTGCAACTTAGTCAGCAACTTGCGTGGGGTATACCCCGAATCGACTTTGTAGTCGTCGAACATGGCAACACCGTCGGCATCGAATAGATTTTCGACGTTATAGGTGACGACGGTGAATGTGAGTGGTTCTAATAGATCAACCACATCTTCTACAAGCTCTGCAAGTGGGACCACGGACTGAACAAGGCTTACCTCACTGACAGCGGCAGTCGCCACCTTGCGCTCGGGCTCGGGCGCGGGCGATCTGCTCAGGACTTCGGGGGTCGATACAGATTCCTGATCGACACCGACATCCGAATCAACGCCGCAGCCAGTTAAGAGTGACCACACAATAAAAGACGCTAAGACAGCAAAGACTTTCACTAGGGTAACCATGGGTATTTTTTGTAATCAGGCGCGCGCTTTTCGTTCCAAGCTTTACGCCCTTCTTCACCCTCTTCAGTTAAATAATAGAGTAATGTGGCGTTACCCGCCAGTTCTTGCAGACCTTGCTGTCCATCCACGTCAGCGTTGAAAGAGGCCTTTAGGCAGCGGATAGAAAGTGGGCTGTGCTGCAGAATCTCTTTCGCCCATTGCACGCCCTCGGCTTCGAGTTCCTCATAGGGAACGACCTTGTTGACCAAGCCCATATCCAGGGCTTCTTGCGCATCATATTGACGGCAGAGATACCAGATTTCGCGGGCTTTCTTGTGCCCGACAATTCGTGCGAGGTAACTAGAACCAAAACCACCGTCAAAGCTACCAACCTTCGGGCCTGTTTGTCCAAAAACGGCGTTGTCCGCCGCAATCGTCATATCGCAAACTACATGTAATACCTGACCACCGCCAATAGCGTAACCAGCAACGAGCGCGATCACGACCTTCGGCATCGAACGAATGAGCTTTTGCAGATCGAGCACATTGAGGCGAGGGACTCCATCTTTACCCACGTAGCCGCCAGCTTTGTGCCCACGGATCTTTTGATCACCACCTGCACAGAAGGCGAATTTCCCGTCAGTCTGCGGGTTGAAGCCAGTTAGCAGGACGACGCCAATCGTAGTATCGTCCTTCGCGTCGGAAAAGGCCTCGATCATTTCGGCGACAGTGTCAGGGGTGAAGGCATTGCGCCTGTGCGGACGGTTGATCGTCACTTTGGCTACACCATCGCACTTCTCGTAAATTATATCTTCAAATTTGCGGACTTTTTTCCAGTTCATTCGTGTAGGTAAACCTAAATATTTGAGATGACAACTGCCTAGAATTAAAACGTAGTGGGCTACTAAGCGCTCCTAAGAATGCATGCGACTCAATAATGCGGCGGTTTTTCATCAGCAGGCATATCGCCCGCGCTCAGCGAGTTGAGTTCGGCCACGGCGGCTAGTTGTGCCTTTTGTTCCTTGGCGGCTTTGACTAAGCTATCAACTCGTTTAGAGAGTTTATACATTTCAGCATCCTGCTCAGTCACATGCTTCTCCAGGAAAGCGATACGCGATTGAAGGTCTTCGATTAGATCAGATTTGCTCATAACGGATTATCCTTGAAAACGGAACACACTCATGGATTGCGGCGGCATTTGAATTACGATCGAGCATGGACGACCATCCCACTCGATCGGCTCTGACTCTACACCACCATTGTTACCAAAGCCAAGTCCGCCGTATTCTTTGGCATCAGTATTAAGAATTTCCTTCCAAAAGCCTGCGTGCGGCACACCGATACGGAAGCCCTCGCGTAGCATAGGTGTCATATTTCCCACTGCCGCGACATCTTCGGTTGGCACACTTCCTTTGCGTAAGAATGTTAGAATACTGTTCTCTGCGTCGGTGCAATTAATCCACTCAAAGCCCTCGGGCTTGTTATCACCTAGTGCTAAGCTTGGTATCTCTTGGTAGAGCTTATTTAGATCGCGAACGACCATCTGGATGCCCTTGTGTTCAGGATACTCCAGTAAATGCCAGTCGAGGCTCTTGTTGTAATTCCATTCAGCGGATTGGCCAAAGTCGCAACCCATGAAAAGGGTTTTCTTGCCCGGCCAGATCCACATGAGCCCGTAAAGCAATCGCAACTGGTGTGCCTTATTTGAGATCGGTTCACCAGGCATTTTGAGTAACATCGACTGCTTGCCGTGCACCACTTCGTCATGCGAGAAGACTTGCGTGAAATTCTCTGAATATTGATAAAGCATTCCGAAGGAGAGTTGATGATGCTCATACTTGCGGTGGATGGGGTCTTTCTTGAAATATTCAAGCGTATCGTTCATCCAACCCATGTTCCATTTAAGATCGAAACCGAGACCTCCTTCGGAAGTGGGTTTGGTCACTCCCGGAAAAGAGGTCGACTCCTCAGCAATCATCAATGTGCCAGGGTAGTATTTATGAACGACGTCGTTCGTCTGACGGAGGAAATCGATCGCTTCAAGGTTTTCGCGTCCGCCGTATTGGTTCGGCACCCATTCCCCGTCTTCGCGGGAGTAATCTAGGTAGAGCATCGAGGCGACCGCATCCACACGGAGGCCATCGATGTGATAGCGTTCGCACCAGGCAAGTGCACTAGCGATAAGGAAACCTCGGACTTCGTTACGTCCGTAGTTGAAAATCAAAGTGCCCCAGTCTTGGTGGAAACCTTGACGTGGATCAGCGTGCTCGTAGAGCGCCGTACCGTCAAATTTAGCGAGCGCAAAACTATCGGTAGGAAAGTGAGCAGGCACCCAGTCCATAATCACGCCGATTCCGTTTTGGTGCAGCGTATCGACGAGGAACATGAAGTCCTCAGGCGACCCGAAGCGATAAGTCGGCGCGAAGAACCCTGTCACTTGATAACCCCAAGAGCCATCGAAGGGATGCTCGGCTAGCGGCATGAACTCCACATGTGTGTAGTGCATGTCTTTCAGATAATCGACCAGCTCATTGGCTAGCTCACGATAACTGAGTGGGCGGGCCGCGTCTTCGACAACTGACTTCCATGAACCGAGGTGCATTTCGTAGATAGAGATAGGCTGATTCTTCCAGTCAGTGCGAGCGCGATTCTGCACCCATTCGTCATCGTTCCACTGATAGTTATCTGTATCACAAATGATCGAAGCATTATTAGGAGGCGCTTCAAAGCAGGTGCCATAGGGATCAGTCTTTAATAGCGGGGAGCCTTGAAGTGTACCAATCTCATACTTGTACTTCATCCCAGATTCGAGACCGGGGATGAACAGTTCCCAAATACCAGATGCACCGAGGCTGCGCATCACATGATAGCGACCATCCCAATGGTTGAAATCGCCGACCACGGAAACTCGCTCGGCATTGGGCGCCCAAAGTGCGAAGGAGACACCTATGACCCCCTCGATATTGCGCACCTGCGAGCCCATTTTGTGATGCACAAAGTGGTCGTTACCCTCACTAAAGAGATACACGTCGTCGGCAGAAAGTGTGGGCAGAAAACTATAAGGGTCAGAAAGCTGGCGAATTTCCCCGTTGTATCGCTCAATACGTAGGCGGTAATTAAAAACCTCATTTCGATCTTCGATTACACCTTCAAAAAGACCGTCCTTGGTCAGGCGCTTCAACTCATAGCGCCTACTGTCGTCGGCTACGTCGATTAGACTACAAGTCTTTGCATCGTCCAGATAAGCACGGACGATCAGGCAACTCTTTTTGCCCTTATTATGAGGGTGCATACCTAAAAGACCGTGCGGCTGAGAGCACCTCACGGTAGTAATCGATTCGATTTCTTTTTTGGTAATTCTCACCAAAGAAAAAGAAATTAATCCTAGGCATTATGCAAGACTCTTACCTTGGACTACCCTTACGGCTTGCTTAGCTCCAAAGATGGCTAATCATAATTTTAATAAAACAAGTTCACGCACCAAGAAAAATGTATAAAACAAATAAAGCCTCTCTCGTTATAGATGGCTCTGGTAGCTCAGTATTTGCAGGTTTATTAGATGCCGAAAACCGATGGCTGGCTAAAGTAAGCCGTGACGGCACTCCACTCGAAGAACTTTTTCCAGTTATCAAAGTGGCACTAACTGAGTCAGGCCTCTCATTAACAGACATCGGTAGCTACATTTATTGTGAGGGTCCGGGTTCCGTACTAGGCTTGCGTCTCTGCGCGATGGCGATCGAGACTTGGACACGGATTTACCCTGAATCGGCTCAATATTACAAATACAACAGCCTCCAACTCTCGGCGTACGCACTACTCCATGCCAAACCAGATCTACAAGATGCCTTAATCGTAGCCGACTGGAAAAAGGGCGCATGGAACGCCCTCTACATAAGAGGTCGTCATGTCGGTGCGACTGAGGTAATTGACGATGCCTCGCTCGGTGACTGGAAAGACTTAATTTACCATCTGCCGCAACGTAAAGGCTGGCAAAGTCCTCCCGAAAAGGTGCAAACGCTCCGCTACGATCCTTCGATACTGGACACAATCAGCGATGCCTCAGGTCTTATTCGAATGACCGCCCGCATCGAGCTCTACAATTCAGGAATCAACACCTTTCAAAAATGGACGCCGACTCGACACCGAGCGCAGGCTTAAATTCAACCCAAGCCAATCATTTCTAAGAAAGACACAACGGGGGCCCTACGCTGCTGGGCGGAGATTAACCTCGCCGCTTTTGAACGCAATTTAAAGCGTATCCAAGCCGCCCTGCCCATAGACATGCGCTACCTCGCAGTAGTCAAAGCAGACGCTTACGGGCACGGCATGCCACAAATAGTCCGCCGCCTCATGCAAAGCGGCGTAGACTGCTTCGCAGTGGCGAATGTCGCCGAGGCTGCCGAAATTCGCCATATGGGCGCTGGTTGGCCGATACTAATCCTCAGCCCACTTCTCCCCGAGGAAGACAACTTTCTCATCGACCACGATTTGACCGCAACTGTTAGCACGCTCGAAGAATGTAAGCGGCTCAATACACTAGGCATAGATCGTAATATAGGCATCAAAATTCATCTGAAAATCGATACAGGTATGGGCCGAATCGGCATCTGGCATAGCCACGCACCTACCCTCATTGACCGCATACGCAAAATGCCTGGCTTGCAACTCGAAGGTGTCTACACCCACTTCTCCAGTGCCGACAGCGATCCCAATTTCACACAGACCCAACGCGCCCGTTTCCTGGCAGCACTCGATGCCGTCGTGGCTTTGCCCGACGGCCTGCTAATCCACGCCGATAACTCCGCGGGCATCGACAGCTTAAGTGCTGACAGCCCTTTTAACGCCGTGCGCATCGGCCTGCTCCAGTTTGGCGTGCCGCCTTACCCTGAATCAGCGCTCGGCCGTGTAACTGTAGAGCCAGTCTTTAGCTTTCATGCTCGTATCAGTCTCGTCAAAGACTTGCCCGCCGGCACCGACATCAGCTACGGTCGCACGCACCAGCTCACTCGAGACTCACGCATCGCAGTGCTCACCGCTGGCTACGCCGACGGCGTGCCATTGAAGCTTAGTAACTGTGGTCATGTCCTCATTCACGGACAAACTTGCCCGATTCTTGGTCGCGTCACCATGGATCAGACTATTGTAGATGTGACTGAATGTGCCGAAGCGCAAATCGGCGACTGCGTTGTATTGATTGGTAAGAGCCAGGATGAAGAAATAACCGCTACGGAGTTTAGCCAGCAGGCGCATACGATTCCATGGGAAACGCTCTGTTCAGTGACCAAGCGGGTGACGCGGGTCTATGTCGGTTCACGTGAGCTTTAAAGATAAAAGACTTGTCCACTGAAATACGCTGATCATAGTCCAGACCCGTGCTAGTAAACGGTCGGAACATCTCCCTTTTTCTCTCTCTCACGCTCTCAACTTCCTTGAGTGGTGCTCTGCCTGAACTCAGCTCGATTGAACCTCTGGAATATGACGAGGATTCTCAGCGCCTAGTCGCACGCGGCGATGCCCGGCTAGACTTCGAAAACACACGCATCCGAGCAGATCGGATCACCTACTACCAGGAATTTTCCCTCGCAGATGCGAGCGGTGGCGTAGCGATATCTAACGACGATGGTCGCTTGGTCGCAGACCGCATGAGCTTCGATAGCCAAGAAAATATTTTCTCAGTCGGCATCCTGCGCACAGGCCAGTGGCCTTATTATATTAGCGGCGTGAGTGCAGGCGGCACAACCGAGAATACTAATATCCAAGGAGCCACCATTTACTATGGTGACCCTGGTCCCTTTGGTCTAAGTGCCAGCTCTAACGAAGTACGTTATGTGAATGAAGGCGACGGCGAATACGTGTCTGTGGATGGCGCAACCTTTCGCATTGGTCGGGTGCCCTTCTTCTACCTTCCAAGCTATCGCCACTATTTTAGCGGCGCGCCCTATTTACTCGACATCAATGCAGGCTCCGATGGTGACCTCGGCTATTACTTGCAGACGACCACCCTTTTTCCCATCACCTCATGGCTACGTGCGGGTGCGAATCTTGATTACTACAGTAAGCGCGGCCTCCTGGCGGGACCTACTGCGCAGTATGTCTACAATTCTTCGAGCCAGAGTATCGTGGGCGCACTCAGCACCGGAGCGATCAACGACAAAGGTAGCCAAGCCGAGCGTGATGTCGATACCTTCGGCCGCCAGATTAGATCCAGCCGCAATTTCATGGAATGGCGGCACAAGCACCACATCGGTGAGCGCTTCACTGCTACCGCGTCGGCTAGCTACTGGTCAGACTCCGACGTTGTACGTGATTTTCGCGACGATATCTTCGACGAAAACCAACGTCCTGACAACTTTGCCGAGGCTAGCTATGCGGGCGAAAACTGGATCTTATCCGCCTTCGCACGCTTTCGTCCCAACGATTTCCAGCTTGTGCAAGAGCGTGCGCCCGAAGTCCGCTTCGACCTCCTTCCAATTCCGGTTTTTAACACGGGTGCCTACCACCGTGCCTCCGCCAGTTACGTACAACTGAACGAAGACTTTGCTCGTAACGCACCTGCCATTAACGTCGAAGGCAAGTCTGATCGCTTCGATCTCACCTACCGGATCGAACGCCCTGTCCTATTAACCAAATGGCTGACACTGACCCCCCTGGCTGGCGCACGTTTGACACAATACGAGAATCAACAAATTGACCCGTTTGCCCCATTTCTTTCGGGACCATTACCCGTAACTGTCGATGACAGCTTTAGACGCGAAATTTATGAGCTTGGTTTTGATTTAGAAGCGCGCGCTTATGCCAGCTATCCGACCTTCAACAAAGCATGGCGCATCGACGGCCTTCGCCACCTCGTGCGCCCTGCCCTACGCTATCGTTACTTTTCTGACCCGAAGGACGTCAACGGGATCGCCGCAATCGACCGCCAGGTCTTCGACCTGAAACGCCCGCTACTCGATCTCAGTGATTTGCGTAACGTGGATCAAATAGCCCAGAGTCACCTTGTCCGCCTCGGCTTGGAAAACCTTTTCCAAACTCGCACTGAAGCTTACGGCTCGCGCACACTTGCCGAGCTAAATTTTTATCAAGATATTATTTTTGAGAAAAATCTCCGCTACGACGGAGACGAAGAAGACGTCTTCAACGCTACCTGGGTTGAGCTCGTCTTAAATCCCGCGCCGTGGCTTAAGTTCGACCTCGCAAGCCGTTTCAGGACGGAAAGCCTTACCCTCGAAGAGTTGCGCACACGCACCACCATCAAGAGCGGTGAAATCTGGGAACTGCGCTTATCCACCGACTTGCTTGATAAGCGTATAAATCAGTATCGACTCGACTACATCAACCTCATTAACGAACGCTACTCATTCGTTGCTAATCTGAACTTCGACGCCAATTCGAGTAAGTTCACCAGATTTCGACTAGGCCTGCAGACCCAGCTCGGCAGCTACATGGGAGCTACTTTATGCAATCACTTTCCGCGAAGACGCTCGTCGCGAAAGCGATGTTTCATTCGACATTCAACTGCGCCTCGCCCGTGGCGAATAAGTTACGCATATTAAAAATATGGAAGAAGCACTCATCCCCGACAACGACTTTGCCATTCGACTCCCTACTTTTGAGGGACCAATGGATCTCTTGCTCTACCTAATCCGACGCAGCGAAGTCGACATCTACGACATTCCTATCGAGCGCGTCACTGAGCAATACATCGAGAGCCTAGGCTCCATGGAAACCCTCGACCTCGAAGTAGCCGGGGAATTCTTCGTCATGGCTTCAACCCTTATGTATATTAAGAGCCGTATGTTGCTGCCGAAAAAGGATCAAGGCAGCAACGAAGATGTGGAGGAGGACGACATCGATCCCCGCTGGGAGCTCGTCCAGCAGCTACTCGAATACCGAAAATTCAAAGAGGCTGCAGAAGACATCCGCAAGCTCATCCTCAGCAGTAACGATCTCATCTCACGGATTGGCCCGATAGATGCCCTCGAAGCCGTTGAGCGCCCCTTAAAGCCAGTCGACCGCGTCGACCTGTGGAATACTTTTAATTCAGTCCTCCGGCGCCTTGCTGAGCGTATCGACGAAGGTCAGATCAACGCTGAACAAATCACCGTGGCCGACCGCATGGAGCTCGTACTCCTGCGCATTAAGCAAAAGGATAATTTCCTCTTTTCCGAGCTCTTCGAATCCAGCACGACGATTACCACAATTGTAGCTACCTTCCTTGCAGTACTCGAATTAACTCGCTTAGATAAAATCACGCTCAAACAAGACCGTGCCTTCGGCGACATTCGCTGCATGCGCGTCGAAACCCACGATCCTACGGCACCGCACTTTGATTAAGTTAAAATGAACCGCCTTATAAAGAACGCTGCCAAACAGCCAAAAAAAACATCCGCTCAACTGATCGGCGTCGGTCTGGACCAAATAGACGGCCACAAGCGCATCACCCAAGCCGAGCGCTTTGCCATTGTCGGAGGCTCTCAAGAAACACACGAGCGCATGACAGAGACTGTAGTAAAAACTTTTGAAACTCTCGACCGCAGGGGCAAGAACCTCGATCAAGTCGACTCGCATGAACTCAAAGACATCATCAAAGATCATACACCCCGACTAAGCCTCACTTGACAGCGCCCAAAGCTCGTCTAGCTTATTAAATATTATGAATGATCCTCAAAATAAAAACGAATCAGAAACTCTTGGATCAACTCCCAGTATAGACGGATCTGCCAGCAATACGCCTGCGCCCGATGCAGAACAAGTTGAATCTGCTGAAGCTTCAAAACCAGAGCTTTCATCTAAAACCACTCCTTTCCCTGAAGGATCCGCTGATAGTAAGCCAAACAAGACTCCGGTTGTTCTAGCTAAACCAGCCGAACCACCAGCCGAGCTACGCCTGCACCTGTTAAGGTGTCCATGGCTCCCAGACCTGCCGTAACAAAACCCGCAAGTTCACCCGTGGTCGATTCATCGATCTCCATCGATGGAGATCGCGACCAAAATGTCGGCGCGATCATCGTAGATGCGATCGCCGCGGCCGTCGCCATCGCTTTTACAGTCTTGCTTGCGCAAGACGTCATTCCATTCCTGTAATACTCAAGCTCAACCAGTCAACTAAACCTAGACATTATGTCCGATAAGATCACAGAACTCGATAGCTCTAACTTTGAATCCACAGTAACTAATGGCTCAGTTCCCGTCATCGTCGATTTCTGGGCACCTTGGTGTGGGCCTTGCAAGGCGATTGCACCCATACTCGAAGAGCTCGCCGTCGAGCTAGGTGACTCCGTCAATATCTGCAAAGTCAACGTCGACAGCAACAGTGAGATCGCTAGCAAGTATGAGATCCGCGCCATCCCAACCATTCTCATCTTCAAAGATGGTGTCGTTGCGGACACAGTCGTTGGACTCACTTCGAAGGATGATTTGAAAGGAAAGCTTTCTTAAACGACTTATGCCGCACTTTAAGGGAAGATGCCCTGACTCCTAAAATTGGAACACACAGCACCTTGCTCTTGGTATAAGCATCATTTAAAATCAAAAAGCCCCGCTTCCTTTCGGATGCGGGGCTTTTTCTATAATAAACAAACAGAAATTGCTTATGCGCCGACTTGGAAACGAGCGAAACGCTTGACCTGCATGTTCTCGCCCATCTTAGCGATCATTGCAGTTAAAAGCTCTTGTATCGTTTGATCGGGGTTCTTGACGAAGGCTTGCTCTAAGAGGCAAGACTCGCTCAGGAACTTGTTCAACTTACCCTCGACAATCTTTTCGATCGCTTGAGCAGGCTTACCTTCGGCTTGGCCTTCGGCTACCTTACGCTCGGCAGCGATGATAGCAGGATCGATGTCTTCGCGAGACACGCAGGCTGGGCTAGCAGCTGCGATGTGCATAGCGATGTCCTTAACGAATTGCTTAAAGTCATCTGTCTTGGCTACGAAATCACTCTCGCAGCTGACTTCGATCATCACGCCGACCTTACCACCGAGATGGATGTAGGTGTCGATGAGACCATCGCTAGCGTCGCGACCAGCCTTTTTCGCCGCAGTGGCCATACCCTTCTTGCGAAGGAGTTCCACCGCTGCATCGAAATCACCTTCGGATTCAACCAAGGCTTTTTTACAATCCATCAGTCCAGCGCCTGTGCTTTCGCGTAGTTCGCCTACCATTTTTGCATTAATTTGTACGCTCATATTATATAAGTTTTAAAGTTTCAAATCGTGTATAAATTTACTTTTTTTCCTCAGTCGCTTCTGACTCAACAGGAGCAGCTTCGGCAGCGGGTGCCTCGGGTGCAGCTGTTTCCTCAACGGCAGGAGCCTCAACGACAGGTGCTTCTACGACGGGTGCCTCTACTGTGACTGCTTCCTCAACGACAGGGCTTTCAATTGTAGGTGCACTTTCGTCCTCACCGTAGCCGGCAGGTAGTGTCACCTCGATGTCCTCTTGTTGCTCGAAAACTTGTTCGCGTTTGATAGGACCCGCACTTTTTTGCACTCTTTTCGCTTCGCGCTGGGACAAGCCACTTTGTGCAGCTTCAAGAATGGTTTCCACGATAATGCGGATCGACTTCACGGCGTCATCATTACCTGGAATCGGATAATCAAGGACTGTGGGGTCAGAGTTGGTGTCAACAAGACCGATCACGGGGATGCCGAGTCGGTTGGCTTCAGCTACTGCGATTTCTTCGTTCTTAGTATCTACCACGAAGACGGCAGCTGGCAGGTCGTTCACCTCGAGCATACCTTCAAAGTTACGATTCATCCGACTCATTTGACGGCGGATTGCCGCTTCTTCCTTACCGGGAAGCTTTTCGAGTTCGCCGTCTTGATCCATTTTAAGGAATTTGCGGTATTTTGCGAGTGAGCTCTTAATCGTCGCAAAGTTAGTGAGGCCTCCACCCATCCAGCGATTCACGCAGAAAGGCATTTGGCAAGAAGTAGCGGCTTCGCGCATGATTTCCTGCGCTTGTTTTTTGGTGCCAATGAAAAGCACATCTTTACCGGAAGAAATAACCTCTTCGATCTTGGCGTAGGCCTTTTCGAGGAGCATGTGAGTCTTCTCTAGATCAATGATAGAGATGCCATTACGGTTGTCGTAAACGTAAGGTTTCGACTTTGGATTCCAGCGGCGAAGCTGGTGACCGAAGTGAACGCCCGCGTCGAGGAGGTCTTTTGGTGTGGTATTCATACTGTGTTCAAAGCCCAGAGAACCACTCCGGGAGAAACAATGTTTCTTTTAGTTATGTGTGACGGTTGTTGGAGCGAGATACCCCAAATTCTAACTCGTATGAGCAGGAAAGCGAAGATGGATATCAGCCACCAACCCTAAAGCAAGCGTAAAGGAGGGAAATCACTAATTAAACGAACGACCACAGCCGCATGTGCTACTGGCATTCGGATTGCGAATGTCGAAGCCTTTTCCATTGAGACCATCATCGAAATGCACCTCACTACCGTCCAGGTATTCGAGGCTGGTAGCATCCATCAAAAAGGAGACCCCATTGCTCTCCAACAAAAGATCGTCCTCTTTCTTGTTATCGAAGGACATGCCATATTCAAAACCCGAACAACCACCCGCCTCCACAAAAATACGGAGTAACTGACCCGCCTTGGCCTTCTCGTCCTTAAGCGTGCGAATCTGCACAACTGCACTATCGGTTAGAGTAATCATTGTTACTAGCAAACCCACTGATACCATACTGTCAACACGAGCGATTCAAGAAAGTGCCCGCATGTGTTAGTCAGAAAAAAAAAACGGTATTAATTTTACAATTATTTTATAAGCATTTTTCGTGCTAGTTTAACAAATATTCTTGCGAAAGTTAAATTTGGGACATTAATCTAAACTATTGAGTCAGCTTAAGCACATATTTAACGAACTACATTTCGAACTCGTGCGTGTTATCGCAGAGGGAGGCATGGGGATCGTTTACGAGGCCGAACAGAAGGGCGCGGATGATTTCGTTAAACGCGTCGCAATTAAGTTAATTCGCGAAGAATACTCCAAAATCGATGAGTTCCGAAACAATTTCGTAGGGGAAGCACGCTTGGTCGCTGATTTGATACATACCAATATAGTACAAACCTACCATTTGGGTGAAATCAGTGGACAATATTTCATGACGATGGAGTACGTCGATGGGGTTACGCTGGAAGACTTCATCCAGCGCCACCGTGAGACCAAACAACTCATACCGACAGATCTATCGGCTTTTATTGTCTCACGCATCTGCCGCGGCCTCTCCCATGCGCATCAACGTTGCGATCACTCAGGACGCAACCTCGGCATCGTTCACCGCGATGTTAACCCTCGCAACATCATGATTGCACGTGAAGGTGATGTAAAATTAACCGACTTCGGCATAGCTAAAGCACTTGATCTAATGTATAATGAGGAGGGCTTAGTGATCGCGGGCAAGGACGCATATCTCTCTCCCGAGCAAGCCCGCCGCGAGGTCACAGACGCACGCGCCGACCTATTCTGCTGCGCAATCCTACTCTCGGAAATGCTGGTCGGAGAAAATATCTTTGATACCGACCACGAAAAGACCACTCACAAGAACATACTCAAGCTCAGTATACCAGATTTCATTGAACTACGCCCCGAGATTGATCCACGACTAGATGACATCCTCCAGCATGGCTTCAAGCGGGATCGCAATAAACGTTACCAAAGCGCACAAGCCATGCTCACGGCTTTAGAAACGTTTTTATATGACGACGGTTATGGCCCCACGAATGAAAAACTCGCCGCCTACATGTCAGATCTCTTCGGAGAGGATGGTAAAACTGCATCCGAAAGGTGGCAACAAGGCGCGACCCCTGGCCTTGAGCAGACCGAATCGGACTAGGTCTTAGCTATACGACTCGAAGCATGAGCTCACAAGGTTTTCAACAAACACAAAAGCAAACGCAGTCGCTAGTCTTAGCGCCACAATTGCGGAATTCGTTAAAGATTTTACAGGCGCCCGCAGTTGAACTGCGCACATCGATCCTAGAAGAGCTACATGCAAACCCACTGCTCGAAGAACTGCCGATAGACAGTATTAGCATTGAGGAGCATCGCGATTCACTCAACGAGAACGAGCGCGAGGCGAATGAAGAACTCGATTTTAATTCCGAAGATTACAGCGTCCTCGATAAAATGAACGAGGACATGCGCGAATATTACGCGCAAGAGAACACCGGTCAGTCCCACAGCGCCGAGGACGACGAGCGGCGCAACTATTTCATGAACTCGCTGACCGAGGGGGTTTCATTACAACAACACCTCATCGGCCAAGCCGAACTTACCGATTGTAGCGATAAAGAACGCCAAGCCTTGCTCTATCTGATCGGCAGCTTGGATGATAATGGCTACTTAACGGAATCGCTCTCAAATGTCGCACTAACTGCGCACATTCCATACGGCACTGTATTAAGCGCAGGAGAGACACTCAAGTCCTTTGATCCAGCAGGTATCGGCACTGAGGACATGAAGGACTGTCTCGCTACACAACTAGAAATACGTGGTCGTGGCGATACGCTAGCTGCAAAAATCCTCCGCGATCATTTCGATCTGCTCGTTCGCCGCCGGATCCTAGAACTCAAGCGCAAAACCGGCGCTAACCCCGAAGACATCCAAGATGCCATCGAGGAGATTTCTACCCTCGAACCTGCTCCCGGGAAACGCTTCAGCCCAGACAGTAATAGCGTGATCGAACCAGACGTCACCGTCTACCAAGACGAATACGACGCGTGGCAGGTCATGTTAAATAGCGACTACATTCCCCGCCTGCGTATCAGTAATACCTATAAAGAGATGTTAGCAAAGGGCACGCTTAGCAAAAAAGAAAAGGATTTCATAATAGAGCGCATGCGCTCGGGCAAGTTCCTTATTAATTCAATCGAACAGCGGCAAAATACAATAGAGCGCATTACCCGAGAGATTCTAAAATTCCAAAACGATTTTTTTGAAGTAGGTGTCGCCAAATTACGTCCACTGACGATGAATACAATCGCTGAGACAGTTGGCGTGCATGAGACTACTGTGAGTCGTGCCATCGCTAATAAATATATACGAACTCCATATGGCGTGTTTGCATTTAAGTATTTCTTCACACCTGGCTACAAGGCAGGTAACGGGGAGTCTGTCTCGAACAAAACAATCAAAGATATGATCAGCCAAATCACCGATGAAGAAAAACAGGCCAAACCATTTAGCGATCAAAGCATCGTCGATCAGCTCAAAGCGAAAGACATTAAGATCGCTCGTCGCACTGTGGCCAAGTATCGCGAAGAGCTAGGTATTTTACCGACAAATCTTCGGAGGCGTTACGACTAACAACCTTAGCGCATTTACTTGTGAGTAACCCTACGCTACTAGAACGTGCACAAGCTGATACTCACTTGGTCTCCTAGTAGATCTACATTTTCGTAGATTTAGACATCCAGCAAAGCACTCCCTACCGAATCGCATAAGAGACGGCCTCTGTGAGTTAACTTATGATGGGTGTCGTTTAACTCTAATAGCCCTTCTTGCTCAAACACCTTTAATTTCGCTTCCAAATCCATTCGCTTGGTGGCTCGGGAAAATCGTATACTTAGCGACTGTAAATCGACCCCGCAATTCATGCGTAATCCGAAGATCACCGCATCAGCGAGCAGCAAGTCATCATCCAAGGGAACACGTTCTGTTTTCGGTGTTACTGCAGACTCCATGCCGAGGCACCACTCTTCGAGATTTGCGGGCCGTTGATACCGCTCTCCATTATACTGACTGGCAGCCGAGGGACCGCACCCAATCCACTCGTGCATTTGCCACGTATTCATGTTGTGGCGACACTCAGAATCTGACTTAGCAAAATTAGAAATCTCGTATTGCGTATAACCTAACTCGGCGAGCAACTCCCAGCCGCGCTCATAGAAACGTAGCTCTTTTTCCTCATCGATGGATACCTTGCCCTGCGAGAGCTTTACATAAAGTGCCGTATCCTCCTCGAAAGTTAGGCAATACGTGGAAAGGTGCGAAGGCCCAAGACGAGCAGCTTCACGGATGTCGGCCTCCCATTGCGCAATGCTCTGTCCAGGTATTGCAAACATCAGGTCAAGGTTAGTCTGCGGGAAGCCTGCGGCTTCTATTCGCTCCCAGGCGGTGTAGACTTGTTTTGGACTATGCAGTCGTCCAAGCGATTCCAATAGTTTTGAATCGAAACTCTGAACGCCCATTGAGATGCGCGTCACCCCAAGTTCACGGAGGACTTCCAGCTTGTCGCTTTTGACGGTCGAGGGTGCCATTTCGATCGTCCACTCTGCGGGCGGCTTTGATAGATTTTTTAAGAGTGAACGTCCGAGTCTTTCCAAATCTCTGGCACAAAGTAAGCCAGGGGTTCCACCGCCCCAGAAGACAGTATCGACGACTCGATTGCGAGGCAACTGGGCAAATTCCAGATCCATTGCTAATAGATAGCGATCTAGGTCGCCACGACGTGGCTTCTCCTGGTAAAAAGCGCAAAAGTCACAGGTCGATGCGCAGAAAGGCACATGGCAATAAAGGCCAATTGGTTGGGATGAATCCTGAAATTCCATTAAACTTCAATAAACATAGTGAATGGATAAACGACGACCATTAACAATTTACACAAGAAAGTTGGGGCTACAGATTACGTGCTGATCCACCAGCTACGATTTTGGCGAAGAATTTATTTTCCAATGGCGATGTTTTGGATGATCTCTTCAAAGGCCGAGATCGCATTTTCCATCAGCGGTAAGCTGAAGCCCTCATCAGGTGCGTGGAGATTATCGACAGGCGTGAAAAGCCCTATCATGAGTGCGTCGAGGCCAGCACGCTTTTTGAAATCAGCAATCACTGGGATGCTACCCCCTTCGCGAAGATAGATCGGGGGTTTGCCAAACTTTGCACCAATCGCAGCATCTGCGGCCTTGAACGCCCGAGCGAACGAAGCAGGTTGATCATCTGGCGCATTCGGGCGATCGGGTGGTACAACGAGATAGGCCTCTGCAATACCCCCTTCGCGCACAGTGAGAGTGACCCCTTTAGGGCAACGCTCTTTAATCGCAGCGACGACCTGTGCTTGGATTTTGACAGGATCTTGATCAGCAACGAGACGGCAAGTGATCTTGGCAAAAGCCTCACTAGGGATGACGGTCTTAGATCCCTCACCCTGGTAGCCACCGCCGATACCATTAAACTCTAAAGTGGGTCCAAACCGAACAGCTTCGAGTGGGTTGAGCCCGTTGGCTGGATAAAACGCGGGCACGTCGAGCAACTCACGGTAGCTATCAAGCGTCTCTGGATAGCGCTTTAATTCCTCGCGCTCCCAAGCAAAAACGGGCACGACATCATCGTAGAATCCAGGCACGTTGACGCTACCATCAGGATTATGCAAAGAGGCGCAGATCTCCATTAAAGCTTGGTTTGGATTATAAACTGCGCCCCCGTGAATACCTGAATGTAGGTCACTTTTGGAACCCCTTAGCTTAATCTCGAGGTCAACCAATCCGCGTAGTGCCGTGGTGATGACGATCTGCTCGCTGTTTGGACTACCCGTATCAGAGACGAGCATAAAATCAGCCTTTGAGAGACGCTCAGCATACTGATCGAAAAACTTTGGCATACTAGGACTACCAATTTCCTCTTCCCCCTCTATCACGTAGGTAATGTTGAGCGGCAGGTCGGGATTCGCTGCCAAAACTCGGGAGAGCGCCGCCATGTGCACGATCGTCGGCCCCTTGTTGTCAGCGGCACCTCGTCCATAAAGCCGACCATCGCGCTCAGTCGGATCGAATGGATCGTCCGTCCATAGGTTGAACGGATCAGCAGGCTGAACGTCGTAGTGGGCATAGATAACAATATGAGGCCAAGCAGGGTCACCAATGCGATCGGCCAGCAGAATTGGATGCAGCTCCGTCTCGACGACTTCGACTACAAATCCTAATTGCTCTAATAAGCCAGTGGCGAACCTACGCGCACCAAGCATACCTTCAGCATAGGCAGGATCCGTCGATACAGAGGGGAAGCGAATATACTCCTTGAGGACTTCAATAGGTTTTTGCATCAATAAGAACGAGCGAGTTGTGAGGTGGATTTTTTGTGACGGACACGTTGTAAAACCTAGGCTTGGCGGAGGACACTGGTAGCGTAAATTATATTATCATTTTTGATCCTCTTATGCTAGCAAAGCAACTGTCTTCATTAATTTCTAGTAGCTAAACTGCTAGAGCTTATTACTTGCTTAGCACAATCTTGATGCTTAACAAACCAATCATGGAAAATGATCCACTTACCAGTGCAGAGAAAAAAGAACTCCGCGGCATAGGCCAGCGACTCAAGCCACACCTTCATATTGGCAAACAAGGCCTCAGTGTAACCGCATCTAAAGAGATCGATAGAGCGCTCCTGAAGAACGGTTTAATCAAAATTCGTTTTGAAGCAGACCGCGAAGTGATTAAAAATTACTGCAATGATATTCCCGAGAAGCTTAACTGTGAATACATCGGAGGGGTCGGCAGGACAGGTATATTCTTCCGAGACATGCCAGAATAAGCTTAACTTTGACAATACAGGCACAAGGCAGGAACAGCCCTATACAATATTTTTAAATTATGCAGTCTACAATCACTTCCAAAATCGCTCGTTACCGAATACTTTTCGTAGCGGCTTTTTTAGTTTTCGTTCTCGATCAAATCACAAAGGCGTGGATTTTCTGTAATCTGGATTTGGATAGCTATTATCCACCTGATTCGATTGCGGTGATCGATGATTTTTTCTACATTGTGCACATCGGAAATGAAGGCGCGGCCTGGGGCATGCTTTCTGGCTACGGCGGATTACTCGCAGTCTTTGCTTTGATCGCGCTTTTTGCGATCTACTTACTGCGAGATACGCTAGAGCTACATCGCAAGTCGATGCAGTACGCGTTTGGTCTACTCGCTGGAGGAATTTTGGGTAATATGACCGACCGCTTGGTTCACGGGCACGTTATCGACTTCTTGGATTTCCATTTCCCTTTCACGATTCCCTGGCTTATACCGACTGGCCGCTACCCTTCGTTTAACATAGCAGACTGCGGCATCGTTATCGGCACGATCCTCTATCTTATTCTCAGTTTTAAAATTGAGGCTAAAAAGAATAGCTGACGACGCAATGGGCTTAAATTCTGTATTAGCGTTAATTTCGCAACAGAGGGAACTGATCTACGCATACATTTGTTAGCCTTACTTCAGGCACCATCTAGTAATGCTAGGTCCTAATAACTTAGCATTTCACACAATCAAAGCTAAGTATTTCTGGTAAACGACCTACTCCCTACTTATCGCATAGCCTCAGTATGGCTTGCTTGAGGGTGCTTAACTTGAGTGGTTTAGTCATATAGGCATTCATCCCACTTTCAAGACAGCGAGCTTCGTCGCCGATTAGGGCATTTGCCGTAAGAGCGATGATTTTAACATCTTTGACTCCCTCGCCAGCATCGCCCGCCCGTAGTCGACGTGCAGCTTCAAGCCCATCCATTAGAGGCATCTGCACATCCATGAAAATGAGGTCGTAATCTTTATTGCGAACCAAGTCTAAAAGCTCTCGGCCGTTTTCAGCAAATTCAGACTCCCAGCCGAGACGACGAAGCATGATCATAATCACTCGTTGATTAGCCATATTATCTTCAGCAACGGCTATCTTAAGAGGCAAGGAATCTGCGGGCTTATCGGATTCCTCTTTATTGTTCTTTGATTCGGCAGAAAACACTTTCTGTTTATCAAAATCGGACGACAGAGGACGAGTATCTCCCATCGAGACAACATCAACCCGGACTCGACTAAAGAAGCTAGAGCCCTTGTGGAGCTGACTGGTCGCCCAAACTTTACCGCCCATCGCCTCACTCAGACTCTTACAAATAGCAAGCCCAAGACCAGTACCTCCATATTTACGAGTCGTCGAACTATCACCTTGCGAGAATGGCATGAAGAGGCGTGAAATCTCCTCGCGTGACATTCCGATACCAGTATCGCGAACTTCAAATTCCAGCTCCGCTAAATTACAATCTGAATCAATGCTGTGCATACTCACATGCAAGGAGACCTCTCCTGACTTCGTAAACTTAATTGCATTCGAAAGCAGGTTCAAAAGAATCTGCCTTAATCTGGTTTCATCACCTTTAATCTCCCGAGGAACATTATCATCTACGCTAATTTTTAAACTCAAACCCTTCTCCGTTGCTTGAGACGAGAACATTGAATTCAAGCCACTAATCATGGGTAGGATCGAGAAGTCGCGGAGCTCTAGGTTTAGGTGACCAGATTCGACTTTAGAAAAATCGAGTACATCATTAATAAGTGACATAAGCGCCTCGCTACTACTTTTAATTCTGATAAGAAAATCATCTTGCTCCTCGTTCAGCGCAGTGTCGTCAAGCATCTCAACGAAGCCGATTATTCCGTTGAGTGGGGTACGGATTTCGTGGCTCATCGTAGCAAGAAAATCACTTTTTGCACGGTTTGCAGTGTCAGCTTCGAGAGTCGATCGTGTGGCCTGCTCGATCATTTGATTCAGGCGCTCGTTGGTCACCTCTAGCTCTTCTCTGGAATTATCAGCATCTTCCATCATGCTGAGTGCAAATTTACGCCCTTTAGACAACTCGCTCGCTTGATCAATCAAATCTGAATTCGATGAAATTAGCTCTATTTCCGCCCGCTTCCAACGCTGCTCTGTTTCCCCGTGATCTCTGGTTACCTGGCGTAAGGTTTCTGATATGTCATCAAATTCCTTGAATTCGAAAGTCTGCGGCATAAGCGCCGAAGTACCTCTACCTATGTTGGAAAGATAGTCGTTTAGTAAATCAAGATTCGCTTGTAGGCGTTGCACAAAATATCGAGTGGCTAAAATAGGCAAAGTGACTCCAAAAAGAAGGACAGAGATCGCCAGCACCGCACTACGGAAAAACTCTTGCTGCTGAATCTTGGAGCGCTCTTCACGTATAAACTCAATCTCGTCAATCTGTTCGATTGGATTAAAATCAATATTGGAGATCATGGTATTTACCTGCTCAATAAGTTGAGTCCGCTCCTCAATGTATTGGCCAAATTTATCAGACGCCATCCATCCAACCACAACGACCACGACCGCTATGATGGCGAGCGCCGCATAGAGGTAGACCATTCGTGAGATACTTCGCTTGCGCTTACTCATGTGGAATACTCCTGACCACTTTTAGAAGTATGCATGTTATACTAGGTAATTGACAAAGAATGACATACAGATATTAGACTTTTTCATAACGTGCAGGTAGTCCCGCCTCGCGGCGGATTCCATTCACTTCTTCTTTCAGCTCTAAAATACGCGTCTCACGGCGAAACATACCTTTGCGAAAGCGTTCAAGATCCTTTTGAGCTGCCCCTAAATCCGCGACTCTTTCAGCATTATTGACTGGATGCACAAAAAAGGCTGCTTCCACAATATGATCACCTGGAGAATATTGTCCGCTGATAACAGCATTCGTAGAAAAACCGTCAGCACTCATGATCTCAAGCTTGGGTTCCTTGCCCGAAGCTTCTCCTTCCTTAATCAATTCGACCATGGACTCCAGCTTAAGGCTACTTACGCCGAGTAACACTTCGAGGCTCTGACCACGCAGTTCTGATTCCATTGGCATCCGTAACATCTTGATAAACCCAGGACTGGTCCGGTCAATCATGAGAGTGCCCGCATCGAAACGAACTAGACAAGCCATCGAATGAGAATAGAGGTAATCCTGAAACTCTTGTAGCCGGGTAACTTCGATACCAAGCATCAACTCTTTTTCTTTAATTTGAAAAACCAAGCTGCGTTCAATCCAAACGAAGCTAGCAGTCATGACGCCGCCGAGGGCAGCAAAAAGGTATGTTCCCCATGAGGGAGCGTCGATTAAGATCAATCCTGTCGCAATCGCAAGAGATGAAAATACACCTAAAAAAAGCGCTAAAATAAATGCACTTAAAGGTAAGTCTTGGCTGTCGCGTGGTTTCATTGAAAAACGTCTAGATCGGCTACTATATAAACACAAAGTAGTGTATATACCCTATATTGCAAGGTTAAGATAATAATAAGCAATGCCCCTAAACTAGTGCGAAGACCTTACACAGTAGCTTTAGAGCAAAGTACATATTAAATGCGAGCCACACGCATTAGTTCGGCACTGGTCTTATCGATAGCAGCTTCGTGCGTTATACGATTCGGGTCGTATCGATCAAGAAGCGCCCAAAAACCCTTGCCGTGGTTCATTTCAGTCAAGTGAGCTAACTCGTGAAGTATAATATAGTCCTGTAACTCGGGTCGCAGCAATACGAGGCGCCAATTCAGGGAAATACCTCGACGTGCCGAGCAAGAGCCCCAGCGGCTCGATTGATCACGCACGGAGAGCACACTGTAACTAAGCCCGAAACGTTTGGCATGATAAGCCACGCGACAAGTAAGGGCATCTTTAGCAAAACGGCGCAAAAGTTGAACTAGCGATGCCTCATCCACCTCCGGCAGGCGAAGAACAAGCACCGCTCCACCCTGATCAAATGTATAATTTGCCTGAAAACTTCCTGTCGCCTCGATCCTTACTTCAAAGACATCGCCACTCGCTGTAATTTGTGGGTGAAGGCTCAACCACTCAGTCAAAGTGTAAATATGGGGTGCTTTCGAGAGCTGCTCGTCCAGCCAGAACCTTTGCTTTTCTATAAACTTACCCAAGCCACGCTCACTGGTATGCCAGGGTACGGAGGCTACAATCTGATTTTGGTAACCTAAGGTGAGTCGAAGATGCCGAGTGTTCTTCCGACGACGTATCTCGACAGGAACAATCTGACCATTCGTACTTAAAAAGTCCATGCACCTGCAAATTCGGCTCAAGCCTCCTCTAAACTATCGACGACCTTTTGCGTATAGCGACGTAAAACCGACTCAGGATCGATCCCCTTCGCACGACAGGCCGCGGCGATCTCGAATAGCTGTTTGCCAAGAGTTACCTCGTCGAAAGTGTCCGAAACGGCATCAATTGCTGTCTGATCAATGATTGGTTCGGCGGACAATCCCATCTTTTGGATCTGCTTATAAACATCCTTGGCAAACATTAGTGCGGGCAACTGCTTGGGCAAATCTTTAAATATACCAGATTGTGCGGGGCCACGCTTACGCTCGGCTGACTTAATCTGATCCCACTGTACGAGTACGGCTTCCGAGGAATTGAGGCTATCCTTTCCGAAGACATGGGGGTGACGACGTATCAATTTTTCATTGACCACATGGCAGACGCTCTCGAAGTCGAAATGCCCAGCCTCTTGGGCCATCTGAGCATGCATGACTACCTGTAGGAGGACATCACCCAACTCCTCCTGCATATGATCGAGGTCGAGGCGGTCGATCGTCTGCAATAGCTCACAACATTCGTCGACAAGGCATTCGGCGATCGATTGATGGTCTTGCTCAATGTCCCATGGGCAACCAGTATCTGGTTCACGCAGGGCGGCGACGGTTTTGATTAAATCTTCAATAGCACTCATAGAAGTATTCAGAATAATGGTTTCAAGTCAGAGTGTCTAACCAGAGGTCTTCCTTAAAACCGACTAGGCCAACAGAATCACCCAAAGCGAATGGACGTTTGACTAGATTACCACAGCCAGCCAGTAACTTGAGGGCTTCGGCTTGAGACATTTGTGGCAGCTTTAACTTCATGTCTAGCTCACGGTAATCGCCACCGGCGGTGTTGAAAAGTTTACGTAAATCACCGCCTTGAAAATCGAGCATTTGCTTAAGCTCACTTTCAGATGGAGGCGTCTCGCGGATGGGTCGTTCATCGTAGTCAATCCCTTGCGCATCAAGCCACTTAGTCGCCTTTTTACAGCTTCCGCAGTTTTTATAGGTGTAGATCTTCATGCTGCCAAGAGATGGATGCAGGATCACTCGACCGTCAAGACCTGCCCGAGTGACGTATTGGGTAATTTAAAAGAATCGCCCGCTTTACGACCTAACAAGCGCCCCGCCAGTGGTGATTGCGCCGTGATTACAGTGACTTCATACCCATCCGTAGAAATCGTCTGTCCACCCGCGGTGCCTGCAAAGAAGAACCATTCGACTCCCTCTCCAAAGTCACAACTGAAAAGTGCTCCAAGAGAGACCTGCTCATTGGGCTTGAGCAAATCCTCGCGCTCCGATTGGAGCTCTTCGACAGCCTCTGCCCATTGTCGCGCTTGGGTAGCTTGCCCTGCCGCGAGGTAGGAGGCTTCCAGTCCCTGCGTATCCCACTGCGATTCGGCACGCGATTCCTCATTGGTCGCATACTCCGCGGCATCTTTGGACGCATTGACGGCATGCAATAGTTCCTCGCGAAGAGTCGCAAGTAGACGCTGAAAAAAATGAGACTTATCCATCAAGTAGTCGCTAAGGGTTTAGATCAGGACGTAGTTGACAAATGAAATCGACCAAAAAAACCCGCTACTACAGCGGGTTTTAGGAAAAATGAAATTGTCTGCCGAGCTTGATTAGCCCTTGATCTCACGGTGGAGTGTATGGCGACGAAGGAATTTGTTGTATTTCTTCTTTTCGATGCGGTCAGGTTGTTGCTTTTTGTCACGAGAGGACATATAGCGGGAGACAGGTTTACCCTCAGCGCGGGCTTCGGTGCATTCTAAAATGATGTGCTCTCTGGGCATAAATAAAATTGGTTGGTGGTTTGAAAAAAGTAGCGGAAGTTAGGTGCTTACCAAGATGAAGCAACCCTTTTTTCTAGCTATTTGAGAGTAATCAATGGGACTCGCCCGCTGCCAGCAGTTTGTCGAAATATGCGATCGTCGGCTTGAGACCCTCGTCTAGTGAATACTTCGGCTCCCAACCAAGGACTTTTCTAGCCTGTGTAATATCGGGCTGGCGCTGCTTAG
Organism: Opitutaceae bacterium BACL24 MAG-120322-bin51; assembly: GCA_905182465.1. GTDB lineage: Bacteria > Verrucomicrobiota > Verrucomicrobiia > Opitutales > Coraliomargaritaceae > Thalassobacterium. The sequence continues at coordinate 266,792 of CAJJBI010000003.1, forward strand.
GGTCGTCGGATGGTAGTGCCTCGTGGATGATCTTAGATTGGCTTCCGGTCATTTTGATGACTTTTTCGGCAAGTTCTAAAATGGTGAACTCACTAGGATTGCCTATATTGATGGGGCCTTCAGTTTCGCCCTGATCCATAAAGCGGATAAAGCCCTCGATCATATCATCACAATAACAAAATGACCGTGTCTGCTGACCTTCTCCGTAGACGGTGATATTTTGACCTTTGAGGGCTTGCACAATAAAGTTAGAGACCACGCGTCCATCGCCAGGGCACATATTAGGGCCGTAAGTATTAAAAATACGGGCGATACGGATATCGACGCCGTTCTGCCTGCGGTAATCCATAAAGAGCGTCTCCGCACAGCGCTTACCCTCGTCATAACAGGAACGAATACCAACCGGGTTAACGTTGCCCCAGTAAGCCTCTGGCTGAGGATGGACGGAAGGATCGCCGTAAACTTCTGAGGTGGAAGCCTGGAAAATACGAGCATTCACTCGCTTGGCTAGCCCCAGGGAATTGATCGCCCCCATGACCGAAGTCTTGATCGTCTTAATTGCATTATACTGGTAATGCACGGGTGACGCGGGGCAGGCTAGGTTGTAGATCTGGTCGCACTCAACCTTGAACGGATCGATCACATCGTGATCTATCAACTCGAAATTTGGATTTTCAAGCATCGCCTGTATATTGCGCTTATTCCCAGTGAAGAAATTATCTATGCAGATGACTTCATGGCCTTCTTCGAGGAGACGCTTTGAAAGGTGGCTACCTAGAAATCCGGCACCGCCAGTAATCAGAATACGCATAGGCTTAAAACAGGTTGTGATTTAGAAGAATACAACGATATTCTCTTTATTTTTGGACATGAAAACTGAAAATTTATTAATATATCGAATCGTTATTTACCTGCTTATTTTAAGTATGTGCCCTTTATTATTGCACGCGCAAGAGGAGCAAGCTGAAGAGTCGCCTGCGACCGAAGACATGAAACCAATAAAAAGTTCAACGGCGTCTCCCTCTCAAGACCCCGATCAAAGGGTGCGACGCTGCGCCCACGCCCTACCACTTTAAAGTAATGGAGCTCGATGCAAGCCAACGCAGTGTGCGCCTAAGCGTGGGTGAACTGGCTGTTTTCCGAAACCGACCGAGCCCTAGTGGTCACGGCAGTAGCCCTTGGCGGGCAGCGGTCGGCCGACAATGGCACAAGAGCTCCGAGAGCCTAATCAAAGCCGAGCATCCTGAGGCGCGTTTCGAAGTCACCGTGAGCGCCGATTGGCGACACAGCGACTGGCTCTTTCAACTCAATGGACGCATCGATCAACTCTTACCGACCTCGGAGGGCGTTCTAGTCCGGGAGGTCAAAACTATACGCAGCCCCCTACCCGCGCCTGACGAGACTCTGCTCGCGGACTACCCCGCCTACTTTGCCCAAGCGGCGACTTATCAAGCGATGCTCGAAGTGCTCCCCGAGTATGCGGGCCAGTTAATTACCGCAGAGGTGCAGTTTATCAACATCGAAAACGGGGCACTCCAATCCGTTTCGCTAGAATCATCAGAGCATGCCATCTTTGAACAGCAACTCGATCAACTAATCCCATTCCTAGATGAGCGCCGTGGTAGCCTAAACCGCTTGCGTGGGGCTCAGATTAAACCCGCATTTGATGCCCTACGAGTCGGTCAAGCCGAGCTTTTTCAAACACTGCACAGTGCAGCGCTCCAATCGCGCCATGTTCTCGCGCAGGCACCCACGGGCTTTGGTAAAACTGGAATCGTCCTAGAACATGCGCTGAAACACATGCAAAGTGGCCTCTACGAGCGTTGTATTTACCTAAGCAGTAAATCAACTGGTCAGCTTGAGACGATCCGTCAACTCAAGCAAATGATTGGCCATGACCTGCGCTACATCCAAATGCGAAATCGCAGTGAGCATCGGATCGACAGCGAACGCCACACTTGCACAGGCGATAAGCGCTGTGATGATGAGCTCGGCCAAAACTGGCGAGAAGCCGACATTCGAGCACCCGAACTGTTCGATGATGGTAGCTTAGAAATAGCCCGCGCCCAAGAAATTGGCGCAACCACAGGCATCTGCCCCTACACATTGACCAAAGCATGCTTACCCTTTGCCGAAATATGGATCGGCGATAGTAATTATATCTTTTCCCCTGATAGCCGACCCGTCTTCATGGAAGCTCAGGGCTTTGACCCAGGGCGCACCTTACTAATCGTCGACGAAGCCCATAACTTGCCAGACCGCACCGCCGACTGTTTGAGTCTAGAGCTCGCTAGTGCCGACCTGCTCTTTGCGATCGAAGAGCTACGTGCCCATGGAGCCTCTCGCCGCCTACTCGCCACAGCGACAGAACTCTGCCGCTGGATCGAAAGCCTTAGCCCGAAACAGACACTGACTGGCAACCACTTCTACGCCGGCCAAGATCTCTGCGAAGATTTTTCTGAACAGCTAAAACTAGCAGCCTTCGATTATGATGCCACTGCTCCATTCGCGATCAAACTAATAAGAAGCATCCCTAAACTAAGCGAAACGCTTTCCTCGCCCTCGCAACAATACCTGCACTGGGTGCCTCGCAGCGGAGTCGTCGCTGCCACCTGCCTAGACGCCAGCGAATGGATAGCTGAGTGCCTTAAGCCTTTTGGGGGCAGCATAATGATGTCGGCTACCCTATCGCCTTTTGAGAGCTATCAGAAAAGCTGCGGGCTAGATAAAGAGTCCGTCACCATAGCCCAAGCGCAGACTCCTTGGCGCGACGAAGCTTACGATGTAGCCATCGATTGCCGTGTCGACACACGCCTCAGCAAGCGAGAAAGCCATTACGAGACGACCGCCCGCACAATTGTCGAGCTTATCCAATATAATGCGGGCGAAACAATCGCCGTATTTTTCGCATCCTACCTCTATGCAGAAAACATACAGGCCTATATTGAAGCGCTCGCTCCTGAGCTTCGAATAAAGCGACAACCACGCGGTGTGAATCTTACCGAGCAGTCTACCTTCATCGATGAAGGGTTATTGATGGCCGACGCACTTTTTCTAATTCTTGGTAGTAGTTATGCTGAGGGGATTGATCAACTAGGCGGACGTGTCGAACAAATCATGATCGTAGGGCCCGCACTTCCAGAGGTAAACCTCATCCAAAAAAAGAAAATGGAAGACCATGTTAGCCTATCGCGAGACGAAGCCTTTCGCGATATCTACATCCGCCCAGCCATGCGACGTATTCATCAAGCACTTGGGCGTATAGTCCGTGCACCTGGACATACCGCGCGCGTCCTGCTCCATTGTAAGCGTTTTGCCGAAGATGCCTACCAGCGCGAACTCGCCCCTGAATATCAAAGTGATTGCCAACTACTTAAGGATGAGGACCTTTTCCGTTGGCTAAATTCAAGTAAATCTAGCAATAAGGTCATTTAAATATTGAATGAGTCGCGATCGCTACGCCGTTACTCGATAAGTTGGCGAAGTTTTCTGCACAATTTACTACAAACAAACAATACATCTGATTCTTCTCACTACCTAGAGGCAAAATTATGGCACGTTCAAAAGCAAATAAAGGGATCAGCCGGATCGATTCTGGCTCTACTCACGGCTGGTTTGTTCGCGGCTATCGCAACGGCAAGACCTACTCCAGACTATTTAGCGATCGGAAATCTGGAGGCAAAGGAAAGGCACAAAATCTAGCAAAGTCTTATCGAGATGAACTTAATCATGAGCTTGAATCAATTCAGAAGAAGCCGCGTCAACGTCGAATCGTAGTTTCTGATTCTCGCAACACAAGTGGAGAACTAGGGGTTTCTCGCACGATTAAAATGGGGCCCAATGGCACAAAGCATGAATGTTTCTCCGTCAGCTGGCGTCCAGAACCTGGCGTGCAGAAGTGCACCTCCTTCTCAATAAAGAAATACGGCGAAAAGAAAGCCTTTAAATTAGCTGTTGAACATCGCCGAAACATGATGCGCGAGGTTCATGGCCCCAACTTCTACCGCCGGCTAAGCAAGCGTAAGTAGTCTATCACCCAAACACAATTTATAGAGATTTATTGGGTCTGCGCTTTTTTATTTCAGAATATAAAAGTATAGGGATCAGCCTCATCAAAGAACCCCTATTTTTATATTTGTAAATACCCTCTACATTTCAAAATTCAACTTGAACTTAAAAGATTACCCGCCAGCTCGAACGGCTTGATAGCCTCTAAGCTTAAGTTCCGCGGATACTCGGTCGCAGACATCGCCTTGTAGTTCGACAACGCGGCCTTTCAATGTGCCACCACAGGCACAGATTTTCTTTAGCTCAAATGTCATCGCCACCAGCGTGCTTAAGGGAATATGCGAAGGGAACTCTTTGAGCGTAGTCACTGTCTTTCCTCCTCGGCCCGCCTTTTCACGACGAACCTCAACACGACCTTTCGACTTCTTTTGCGCAGACCTCTTTTGCGACGATGGAGCGCGAGGCCTTATTTCGCCGTCAGGTAATCCGGCCCCATCTAGAGTAGAAAATGGGTTCGCACCTAATGCGTCGCCACCTCCGGTGTTAATTTTGTGCTTCTTACTCATGCATGGTGCGGGGTTGAAGGGTCTTCGATCCATGCTAGGGCCTTAACATAGCTTCGCTTGCTTAAATAGTGCTTTAGTCGTTCAGGCGCATCTACGGACTTTGCCATCTCATCTAGCCTCGCCAAGACTTGCGCCATTGTTTCAGTTGGTTCGATCGTTCGCTTGCCAGTGATACACTCTAAATCACTTTTTAATTGCTCCATCGTCATAGCAATTAAGCAAAGACCTAAATCACTAAGGGCAAGCGTGTTTAGCAAGTTAACCCTCCTGCAGCGCAGAAGCCGATGGCGTGATTGGAAACTAAATACGTAATGATGATTAAATAATCATCTAGGAATTATAAACGGCACTCACTTGAACAAATTCAAAAAACACGCTATTTAATAACAGATACCATCTAGACATGATCCACTCTTCTAACACTAGCAGCCGCTCAATCTTCATTCTAGCACTCTGGAGTCTACTTTTTACTAAGTGCTTCACATTAGAGTATTTAGTCCGGCACTATGAGGCACCGATCAACAGCTTAAGTTATGTCTGGGCACTTTCGATCGCCATGGCGGGTGTCGCGACCGCTGTATATGCGAATATACAAGCTGAAGTGCGCACTAAGCTTCTCAAGCACCCTAATTTCTTGGTAATCCTCACATTAGCCTTATTTATAGTTATTTTAGTCGTAAAAAGCCTATTAGCAAAGGACGGAGTCTCTCATAGTCTTGCGCTGGCTGCCACGGGACTCTCCATCATTCAATTATTGATACACGGCAAAGACCTAAAACCACGATCAATCGGCATCTCCATAAGTTGGTTTGTAGCCGCGGTAGCTATCCTAAATACAGCTCAGCCACTGGCCTTTCTTGTTTTCGCTATCAGTATTTGTATTATCTCATTTCTCCCTAGGTTCGCTCAGTTTGTAGCGCTTCGCCGAGGCAAACTCGATAGCCAGGCCAGTTAAAGGACTTTGCTTGCTACAATTATAATAAAGTCCTGAAAAGTGGCTCGACGCATCCAAGCCCATCAACAACATTAGCTTTATGTCCTCAGGTCTGGAAGCAATTGCAAATGAGCTACGGCGATTACAACGCGATGGCGTGAATCGAGTCTTCGTTGAAGACGATACGATGCAGTTGATCGTGCCCAAAAAAGACGTGGTCGCACGAAGTCGTTTGCCCGACTTACAATCGGGTCGACCCGCTCAAAATCCTAAACTACCAGAGGAAGGTAAAGACAGCCCTACTCCCCCCGTAAAAAGTGTCACTAAAACCGTTACGACTCCCAAAGTGGCCCCACTTCCTGAGTCTCCAGAGATCGAACTCCCCGAGGGCGACGCGGCTAGCCAACTAGCATGGCTAAAAGACCGCGTGCTCGCATGCGAAGTCTGCAAAGAACACCTTAGCGATGACGGGAAAATCGTCTTCGGCACCGGTTCATCCCAGGCCGATATTTTCTTTTGCGGCGAAGCCCCCGATGCTGATGAAGAGCGCGAAGGCGAAGCCTTCATTGGCAAGCCTGGTCAACTACTGACCAAAATCACTAGCGCGATGGGGCTCTCTAGCGAAAACGTCTTCACCACCAATATTTTGAAGTGGCGCCCTGAGCACAATAAACCCTACGGCAACCGTCCACCCACGCTCGACGAAATGCGTTTCTGCCTGCCCTACCTCAAAGCCCAGATCAAAATTATCCAGCCGAAGGTCATCGTCGCTCTCGGCAACACCACCGTGTCAGGGCTCCTCGGCCATGACCCAGCGCGCAAGATGGGCTCCGTCCGCGGCACTTGGGATCAGTTCGAGACTATTCCCGTTATGATAACCTTCCATCCTTCTTACCTCCTCCGCAATGGCACACTCAAGACCAAGCGGATGGTTTGGGAGGACATGCTTCAAGTCATGGAGAAATGCTCCTTAAAAATCAGTGATCAACAGCGCGGATTCTTTCTTCCTAAATCCTAGCTAAGCCCATGGCCTCTGGGCATTCGAAGCAGCCAGAATAAATAATTCACCAAAATCACCTTCCAACACAGGCACGATGTCTGTGTTTTTTATTTTTTATCCACCGCACACTCCCAGTTCCTACCTACTCTGATGACCTGCCAATACATTTGAGGCGGGAGGAGATTGTGCGAACAATTCGAGAGAACCAAGTTGTCATCATCGCAGGGGAGACGGGCTCGGGGAAAACGACGCAAATACCCAAGTTTCTTCTCGAATGTGGGCTTGGAAAAAAGGGTTTTATAGGCTGCACGCAACCCCGCCGCGTGGCAGCACTATCAGTCGCACAAAGGATCGCAGAGGAACTAGGTCTAAACTACGGGCACGAGGTTGGAGCAAAAATTCGTTTCACCGACCAGACGCAGGCCAACACCGTGATTAAAGTAATGACCGATGGGATCCTGCTAAATGAATTACAAGACGACCCAATGTTACGTGCCTATGAGGCAATCGTCATCGACGAAGCGCATGAACGTAGTCTCAACATCGACTTTATACTCGGCTGTTTACGTCAGCTCACAGAGCGACGCAACGACCTTAAAATTATCATCACTTCGGCCACCATCGATACGGCTAGTTTTGCTAAGGCTTTTGACGATGCCCCAGTCATCGAAGTATCAGGGCGTATGTATCCTGTGGAAACATTTTACCACCCATCCAGCGATAAGGCAGATGGCGATTATATCGACGTAGCTACCGAGGTGATCACCGAGATCATCGATCATAACCGCGAGGGTGATATCCTCGTCTTCCTCCCTGGTGAGCGCGACATCCACGAACTACGCCGTCAACTCGAAGACAGCCCAGCCAGACAGTGCGACTTACTGCCGCTCTTTGGTCGCCTTGCTAACGCCGACCAACAGCGCATTTTCCACCCTGGTGGCAGGCGCCGCATCATCCTCTCGACAAACATCGCCGAAACATCACTCACCGTGCCTGGTATTCGCTACGTTGTCGATACAGGCCTAGCTCGCGTCAGTCGCTACAGCCCACACTCACGCACTCAACGCTTGCCAATTGAGCCCATCGCGCAATCCAGCGCCGAACAGCGCAAAGGCCGTTGCGGACGTGTCAGCAACGGTGTTTGTTATCGCCTCTACGATGAACAGAACTTCCTCGGACGCCCCCGCTATACCACGCCCGAGATCCACCGTTCCAATCTCGCATCTGTCATCCTGCGGATGATGGCCTTTAGGCTGGGCGATATTCGTACTTTTCCCTTCATTGATCCACCCGCAGAGAATGCGATTGTAGGTGGCTACCGCTTACTGGCTGAGCTCGGCGCCGTAGTGGCTGACGACGAAAGCCCAAATGCCGATGACTATCGGCTAAGCAGACTCGGTCGTCGTCTTGCTCAACTACCGGTCGACCCCACCGTTGGTCGCATGCTTCTACAAGCCCAGCGAGAAGACGCAGTAAGCGAAGTGCTCATCATCGCATCAGGCCTGTCAATCCAAGACCCCCGCGAACGGCCTGCCGACCAAGCAAAAGAAGCTGATGAAATGCACAAGCAATTCAACCATCCTGAGTCAGACTTCCTCGCACTACTCAATATTTGGAATACCTTCCACGAAAAGCTAGATACCCTCACACAGAATAAACTGCGCAAATTCTGTAAAAGCCATTTCCTCGCCTATCAGCGCATGCGCGAGTGGCAAGATATCCATAAGCAACTGGAGCGTGTGCTAAAGAGTCTTAAAATTAAGCCCTCACCACCCACCACTCACCAATCAGCACTTCAAAGCTACGTCGCCATCCATCGCTCCATCCTCACCGGCCTCCTAAGCAACGTCGCGCACAAAGAAGAAGAGCACAATTACCGCGGCTCCCGAAACCGTAAGGCTCTCCTTTTTCCTGGCTCAGCTCTTTTTGATCACGAGACGGCTAAAAAACAGCGCAAAGCTTCCTACGCCAAAAAGACAAAGCCTAAGCCCGCCAAAACAACCGCTCCCCAGTGGATCGTCTGTGGTGAGTGGATGGAGACCAGTCGACTCTTCGCGCGCACCGCGGCCAAGATCGATGTCGAATGGATCGAAGACCTCGCTGGCGATCTTCTGCAAATCCGCCACTCCGAGCCCACATGGAGCAGCAAGCTTGCCTCCGTGCTTTGCAAAGAGCGCCGCATTCTATTTGGCCTCGAGATCAGGCGCAGTCAAATCAACTACAGTCGAATCGAACCCGAAGAGGCGACCGACATTTTCATCCGTAACGGCTTAATCGAAGGTGGGATCAAAGAGCGCCCAAAATTCTTCGAGCATAATTTAAAGCTAAAAGAAGCCGCCGAGTCCGAGCTCGCACGCCGCCGTAGTGGTTCTGCTGTTTGGGTCGAAGACAATCTCTTTGCATTCTATCAAAAACGGATCCAAGCCGTCGGCTCCTTCGCTGAACTGAAAGGCTACGCCAAGAAACACCACGGCGGTTCGCTCGACTTCCTCAAAGCCGAAGAAGACGACCTGCTGCCACCCGACGATAGTGGCCTGACGACCGAAGATTTCCCCCGCGCCCTAGAACTTGGCGGCAGCGAAATCCCGCTCCATTACTGCAACGTACCCGGAACGGAAGAAGATGGTGTCACTTTGCGCCTACCTTTGTCGCAGGTCGATGTCATCGGCCAAGGCACGCTCGACTGGGCGGTGCCTGGCCACCTTAAAGAAAAGATCGAGTGCCTCCTCCGCGCCCTTCCTAAGCATATTCGTATCCGCCTACACCCGCTCAAAGAACGTGCCAGTGAGCTGAAAGCCAAACTTATGCCTAGCGAGCGACCACTGACTGAACAAGTTAGCGAACTACTACGCTGTGATTACGGCATTGAGACCTACAATGACCATTGGAATAAAGCGCAACTGCCCGAACATCTCAAACCGCGTATCCAAATTGAGAATATAAAGGGTGAAACCCTCGCGCAAAGCCGTGACCTTGATGGCTTGCGTCAGCAGTTACGATCGATGAGAAAGCAAGCCGCTGTTGGCGATGGACTTGATGCCATCCCAGCATGGCAAGTAGCAGCCTCGAGATACGAACGCGAAAATTTGACCTCTTGGAACTTTGGCGAGCCACCCGAGAGTATTGACTTAAGCGGTGAATCCGGACTACCACTCAAGGCTTATCCAGCACTGGTTTCCGAACGTGGACAGATTCACCTACGCCTCCTCCCCGACCGCGACCTAGCCCTGCGGCACACCACTCAAGCCTGGCCAGAACTAGCCGAACAATCAATGGGTCGCGACATCGCATGGTTGCACCGTGACCTTAAAGAGCTAAAAAAACTCGGCATTCTCCTCGTTCAGCTAGGTGGCTACGAAGTAATCAAGGACCCCGCTTGGGAACATCTACGTAAGCACCTTTTTAAAACTGAAACGCTCTTACCCCTACGCGAAGTAAATTTCCAAAAGACACTTCAATACGCCGCTAATATATCTCGAGGCATTGTGTTAAAACTTTTCGAACACCTTAAAACGATACTCGAAGCCCGCGAAGCCGTCTTACTTTTATTAGAACAAAAAAAGACACGCCAAGCAATCGTCTACCCCGGCATGCGTGCGCACTTAGAGCAGGTAGCGCCTCCAGACTTACTCGACCACTACGAATTTGAAGAACTAGAACATGTCGCGCGCTACCTCAAAGCAATGACGCGTCGTGCTCAACGCGCGAAAGAAAGCACCCAACGTGATATTGAAAAGTCTCAGCGAGTCGCACCCTTTGAAGACAAGCTAAAAGTATTAATAGCCCTTACGGGAAAAGCTAACACCACACTAATTAAGCCCTATCGTATTTTGCTCGAGGAGTTCAAAGTGTCGATCTACGCACAAGAACTCGGCACAGCTCAAAAAGTTTCCGAGAAGCGACTTGATCAACTTGCTAAATCAATCACGACGCAGTTGAAACGGTGAGCAGCTATTGCGAGCAAGGCATCTCAGAAGACATAACTCGTTTCGACCGCTAGGCAGCTAACAAAGTCGGCAAAGAACACGGCACTGAGCACAGGTCATAACTGGCAAACTTGAATGAGTTGGTAGAACTAGCGCCCTTGTTCTAGCAGACGCTTACGCCGATAGGCCTCATCAAGGCGATTTTCGATACGGTCCGACTCTGCCTTTGCGAGATAGTTGCAGCCTCCGAAGAGTTGGTTCGCAAGAATGATCTTCGACCATTTATCCAGCATCTGCATGGTATTGATAACATCGATATCCGATTGCCCGAGTATAAAGGGACCATGGTTTTCAAGGAAAATGATTTTTGGAGCTTTTCCATATTTTCCCTTGAATTCCAAGAGGGCATCGCGAACACCGTGGGCTAGTTTGAAGCCGGGATCGACATAAGGTACAACCGCAAAATTGCGGCCGCATACCACAATGGCATCAGGGAAAATATGCTCTAGGTAAGGTTTTGCTCCGGATTGACTACACAGGATCGAAAGGACAGACTCTGGATGGCCATGACCGACCCAATTACAGTCTCCAATACTTAGGCAAACCGCATGGACAAATGTTTCAACAGAAGGCCGTTTTGCATTCGGATCCACTTTGATTGCTTCAAGAGCGTCCTGCACTTCTGCGTCGGTCATTGAGGGTTTCGCAACAAATCCGAGGGCTTGACTTATATTGACCTCAGTAAAATCACTTCGATTCGCAAGCCCTAGACAACTGCCGGATGCTTTAACATAAAAACTATCGGCATCACCCATGACACTGGTATTACCCTCCCCTAGAATAGCCCAGCCACGATCCTCGCGACCAAATTCACGTGAGAGTTCAACTAATTTTTCGAGTTTATCGTTCGACATAAGGCGTGGAATTGAAGGTGTTAACGCAGAAAGGCTTCGTGCAGACCTCCGTCAACATTGAAGATTGTGCCTGTTGTTTTGGATGATTTATCGCTGGACATGAAATAGATGGCTTCCGCTTGGTCTTCGGGAGTGATCGGTTCATTGGTCAGAGTACGGCTTGCGTAGAACTGCGCCAATTTAATCCGGAGGTCTTCTGTTGATTCCTCCTCGGAATAATCAATATCATATTTGGCGAGCGAAGCCATGACGCGGTCGCGCGGAAACATTTGCGAACCTTTAACAACGGTCGCCGGCGCTACGGCATTCACGCGCGCGTAAGGCGCGAGTTCGACAGCAAGTTCACGCACGATATGGTTGGCAGCAGCTTTGGAAGAATCATAGGCAACCGAGCCTTTCTTGGAAACGACAGCATTCACCGAGGTTGTGATGACGACTGAGCTTTTTAAGTGCGCGCCCTGTAATTGAAAAATCGACTTGGCTGCATCGGCAACCAGGTAGGGGCCGATTGAATTAACCCGGTAAACTAACTCCCATTGTTTCACAGAAAATTCCCCGTCGACATTAGGTGCGAGGAAAATGCCTGCAGTTAGGGCAACGACATCAATACCACCGAAGGCATAGATAGCAGATTGGTAACAAGCCTCGATGCTCGCTGTATCGCCTATATCAATTCCGGAGGCGATTACGTTGCCGCAACCAGATATTCCGGAACCGGCAATGCCAATCCCTATACCAATCTCAGCTTCAATTTCATTAGCGGTGACTTGTGCGGCATCGCCATCTAGGTCGGCACAAACCACATGGGCACCCTCACGAGCAAATCGTAAAGCGGTCTCTTTACCGATCCCTGAACCAGCTCCAATCACCACAACCACTTTACGGGCAAATTCCTTTTCTTTTGGCATGCGTTGCAGTTTTGCTTCTTCGAGCAACCAATACTCAATATCAAAGGCCTCCTGTCGTGGCAGACCAATGTAGGAATCAATGGCCTCGGCACCACGCATTACGCCAATGGCGCAATTGTAGAATTCTGCGGTCACCCGTGATTCAGATTTGTTTTTACCAAAGGCGATCAGACCCAAACCGGGAATCAAAATAACGGTGGGGTTGCAGTCGCGTATTGCGGGAGAATCTGCGTGCTTGCAGGCCTCGTAATATTCGGCGTAGTCCGCTCGATACTGATCCAAGCCCTCAATGATCAGAGACTTCAACGAGCTGAGGTCGTTACTCTCAGGATCCCAGTCTACGAACATTGGTTTTATTTTTGTTCGCAGGAAATGATCCGGACAGGATGTGCCGATTTCAGCCAAACGTTGGGCATCAACTGAATTCACAAATTCAAGCACCGCTGCGTCACGATGCACTGTTCCGATAAAGCGGGTCCTCTGCGAAACCGCGCCCCGCAAGAATGGGAGGAGATCAGTCGTCATTTCTATCGCAGCGGCATCACTGGGTGAGGTATATTTCTGACCACCAAAAGTCTGATCTCCGCGATCCTTTGAAGCAATGAAAGCACCTGCCTTTTCGATCAAATCTAGGGTTAATTCATAACAAGCCTTATCGTCATCTGCCCAATTGATGAGACCATGCTGCCCCATATTAATACCAACGCATGCTTTGTTCTCCTGATAGACGGCTTGCATTTTTAAACCCAGATCAAATCCAGGACGCTGCCATGGAAGGTAGGCCAAGCTATCTCCGTAAATTTCCTTGGTTAATGCCTCCGAGTTTTTGCAGGCCGCAATCGCGATGAAGGAGATTGGATGCATGTGATCGACATGCTTTGCGCCAATAAAACTGTGCAAGGGGGTATCTATCGAAGACGGCCGTGGATTTAAATTGAAGGTCGTATGTGGGTACATGTGCACCATTTGATCTTCAACAGGAGTCTTCACTCCGTTCGGTTCAGTAGTCCCATAAATAGACTGAAGCGCAATGAGCTTATCCTGATAGAGCGACGAGAAATTCGCCAACTTAGAGGTCCGCAAGTCTCCGCCGGATCCTTTTACCCATAATACCTCAGTTTGCTCGGCGGTGAGTGGGTCCGTTTCCATCAGCTTAGAAGATGTATTTCCCCCGCCGGTATTAGTTATGCGTTGGTCATCGCCCAGTATGTTTGAGCGATAGACCAACCGTTCCCTGGCACATAGCGTATCAGCGTATTTGTTGTCCCAGTTGTTCTTTACGTATTTATACTCAGGCTTCATCACAAATTTGGATATATTTGGTTATATTTGGTTAATTCACTACTAATTCATCACAAAAACCAATTAAACCAACAAATTACAAGATAATTCTTGCCATTTATGATAAATCTTCAAACCTAATGCCATGCTCGCCCCTGAAAGATATCAACAAATACTTGGACGTTTAGAGGCGCAGGGCGTAGTAAGAACAATAGCCTTGGCCAAAGCACTGGAGGTGACCGATGAAACCATTCGCCGCGACTTACAGATCCTTGAAACCGAAGGCAAACTGACTAGGATACACGGTGGGGCCAGCAATCAGAAAAGCCCTTTTGAGCTTCGCTCCTTTAATGAACGCAGAAATTTAAATACCGGTGCTAAGCAAGCAATCGCTAAGGCAGCCCTATCTTTAATACAACCGCAGCATACCTATGCTTTTGATAGCAGCACGACCGCTCTTGCTTTAATTGCCCTACTCCCGGATCAACCCTACCGCGTCATTACCAACGCGCACGCTGTCATGGAAGATTTGAAAAACAAAGAAGCCATTGAGCTGGTCTCAACTGGTGGGCGTTATCATCCTAAAACGAACACCTATGTTGGAGGTGACAGCATGCAAGCACTGAGCCGCCACAAAGTTCACGCTGCCTTCGTTTCCTGCATTGGGTTTGATGCGGAGCGTGGGGCGAGTGAAGGCTTTGAGGAGCAAGCTAGCTATAAAGAACGTCTCACTTTATTAGCTGAGGAAGTTATACTCTTGGTTGATTCCAGTAAATTTGAGGTACGCTCGGAATATTTTTTTGCCGCAACTCAGGATATCGATCACATTGTTTGTGACCATGGTATCTCCATCGAATTTGAACAAAAGATTCGATCGATGGGAATAAAGTTAACTATAGCTGAGCCCGCTTAAGGCAGATATTTCCATGAGTAAGCACTCCCAATTATGAAACAAAAGAAAGTTTACCTCGCTGTTGATTTAGGAGCTAGTAGCGGTCGGGTACTTGCGGGGGTATTTGATGGGCAGCGGATCGAACTGCACGATGTCTATCGCTTCAATAATACGCCTGTGCAGTTACCGACTGGGTGGCACTGGAACATCACAGAGCTTTACCGGAATATATTAGAGGGCTTAAAACTCGCGGCCGAGCGTTATGGCGATGCTATAGTCAGCCTAGGAGTCGACACCTGGGGCGTTGACTACGGTCTCTTCGATAAGGACGGCAGGATGTTGGGTCTGCCCTACCAATACCGTGACAGCCGAACAGACGGCATCATGGAAAAAGTATTTGAGCGTGTTCCAAAAGACCAGATCTACAAAGCCACAGGCATCCAGTTTATTTTCTTTAATTCCCTCTTTCAGCTTTACTCGGAAGTGATACTTAAAAACCCAGCACTGGAACAAGCGGAGGATTTACTTTTTATGCCAGATATCATCGGCTATTGGCTGACCGGCAATAAAACACAGGAGCGTAGTATCGCGAGTACAAGCCAGCTCTATAATCCAAGCGAGGGAAACTGGGACTATCCATTAATCGAGTCGCTGGGTTTACCGTGCAAACTATTCAAGAGCATCAGCGACCCTGGTTCAGAGTTAGGCGCACTGAGTGCCCATGTGGCAGAACACACGGGACTGCACGGTGTGAAAGTCGTCACGGTTGCCGGTCATGATACTGGAAGTGCCGTGGCTGCAGTGCCCAGCAAGGCTGAAACGCCAGCCTACCTTAGTAGCGGCACTTGGTCCTTGATGGGCTTGGATCTCGAAAATCCAGTGATCAACGATCATTCCTATACCGATGATTTTACTAATGAAGTCGGCGTCAACGGTAGGATTCGCTACCTGAAAAACATCTGCGGCTTGTGGCTTATACAAGAGTGTAAACGGCATTGGCAGACGCAGGGCGAAGACCTTCCTTATAACCAGATGGCTTCCCTCGCCACTGAAGCCCAACCCTTCCGTTCGTTAATTGACCCCGACGACGCGTGTTTTGCCAAGTCAGGTGACATGCCCGAGAAAATACAAGTTTACTGCCGAGAAAAGGGTCAGGCCATTCCTGAAACAAAAGGCGAAATCATCCGCACAATTTACGAGAGTCTGGCACTGCGCTACGCAACGGTCTGGGAAAAGCTAATCACTTACACCGAGACTCCTCCCTGCAGTCTGCATGTTGTGGGCGGCGGTTGTCAGGATAAACTGCTCAATCAATTCACAGCCAATGCCCTCGGCACCAAAGTCCACGCAGGTCCTATCGAAGCCACAAGCCTAGGTAACATTATGGCGCAAATGATGGCCGACGATCTTATCAATACGCTCGCCGAAGGTCGCGCAATGGTAGCCGATTCATTCCCAGTTGAAAGCTATGAACCCACTGATACCTCTGCCTGGAATGTGGCCAAAGAACGTTTTGTTGCGATTTGCGCCACGAGCTGAGTCAAGTAATTAGCTGACGCATATAGATTCCATGAAAAGTAAAAATCAGGTCATAGATCCCGACGTTATTTTAATCGGTAGCGGCATCATGTCAGCCACTCTCGGAGCGATGCTCAAGGAGTTAAACCCCGCGCTTAGCATCCAACTCTACGAGATGACCGAAGAATTTGGCAAAGAAGCCTCCAACGGTTGGCACAACGCGGGCACAGGCCATGCTGGTCTCTGCGAGCTCAGCTACACCCCTGACTACGGATCCGACGGCGAAGTTGATGTCAGTAAAGCGTTCGAAATTTTTCACCAGTTCGAGCACTCAAAACAATTTTGGAGCTACGCGGCACGGACTGGCATGATTGATAAAGTCGAAGAGTTCATCAACCCAGTTCCTCATCTCAGCTTCGTTTACGGACAAAAACAGGTCGACTTCCTGAAGTCGCGATTCACGCAAATGCAAAAGCATCACTTCTTTGAAGGTATGACCTACACCGAAGACCGAGAGCAGATTCGTGAGTGGGCACCCCTACTCCTCGAAGGGCGCGACCACACACCACTGGCACTCACTAAGATGGAACGTGGCACCGACATCAACTACGGCATCCTTTCCGCGAAACTTATCGAGTGGCTAGGCCAGCAAGAAGGCTGCGGCTACGCGACGAGTCACCGAATCACAAACCTTACCAAAGACGGTGCGGGCTGGAAGGTCGAAGTTAAGGATCTCATATCAAAACAAACATTAACCACCAAGGCCAAGTTCGTCTTCATTGGTGCAGGCGGCGGCAGTTTACCACTACTTCAGAAATCGGGCGTTAGGGAGAGCAAGGGCTTCGGAGGCTTCCCTATCGGGGGCCAATGGCTAATTTG
This sequence comes from Opitutaceae bacterium BACL24 MAG-120322-bin51, assembly GCA_905182465.1. Taxonomy (GTDB): domain Bacteria; phylum Verrucomicrobiota; class Verrucomicrobiia; order Opitutales; family Coraliomargaritaceae; genus Thalassobacterium. Next base: position 283,618 of record CAJJBI010000003.1, read on the forward strand.
TGACAAACCAGAGATCGTCAATAAGCACCTCGCAAAGGTTTACGGGCTTTCTCCAGGTGCTGCGCCTACCATGGCTGTGCCGCACCTCGACACTCGGATAATTGATGGAAAAAAATCAATTCTATTTGGCCCCTACGCCGCTTGGACCACTAAGTTCCTCCATGTCGAGGGCAAGCTCACCGACCTTCTCGGCTCCATCCGCACCGACAATATCGCCTCGTTGATTAAAGTGGGCCTGCATAATATACCACTCGTTCGCTATCTGATCCAGCAAGGCACTCAAAGCATGAAGACACGCATGAAGGAGCTGAAAGCCTTCTTCCCTGACGCAAGAGGAGAAGATTGGCGCCTCATCGACGCAGGTATCCGCGTGCAAGCCATCAAAAAGGAGGACGGTGACGCTGGTATCGTCCACTTTGGAACCGAAGTTCTCACAACTGAAGACCTCTCCCTTTCCTCCTTGCTCGGCGCCTCACCTGGCGCATCGGTATCAACTAATATTATACTGGAAGTCATCAAACGCTGCTTCGCCGACTCCCTCGTGACGCCAGAAGGGCACGCACGTATGAAGGCAATGGTGCCCTCCTATGATGAAGACCTGACACAGCCAGAAATGGCCGCGCGCCAGCGAGAATTAAGTGAAGAAGCCTTTAAAACTCTAAATTGCATCCGATAAGATAATAATCAAAATCAACTGTAGAAACGAAGCAGAAGATTCATGATCGAGATATTGTACATCAAGAGGGAGGTTAGGGCCCATAAGGTCAGCATTAAAGAGCTACAAAAGACGGCCAAAGCCAAGATTCCCCTGACTCGATCAGCCGATTTTCAGATATTCTCCAACTTTCTTGAAAGCTATTGACAAGGATAGTGGGCGGCAACTTCATGCACTGCTTACTGCGCGCCAGAGGGTGCGTATTTAGACAATGGAAAACTTTGCTGATCAATGCCTCGACATGGCCCAATCTATATTGGGTCACAATTTAGAATCCATCACCGAACAGGGTGCTATTGCTCCTGTCTCCGGCGAAGACAGTCGCTTAGACGAGCCCGGCCACGCCGCCCTCGCCATCGGCGAATACTACCGCGCCACCAACGAGTCGACACTAGGCGGATACGATCTAATTGACCTCGCCGCGCGCACTGTGACCGCGCAGGCCTTCGCCCCCGAAGAGATGGAAAACGGTCTCGCTTACGCGGCGCTTGGTCTCCTTTCCTTCAGCCCGGCCAAAGATCGCAACCCTGTCTGGGAGCGCCTAATGGATCCTACCCGCGAGCAACTCGATAAGCTCCTCTTAGAGCGCAGCGATTACGAGAATCATTACCAAGCCTTCAACATCGCTAAGGCTGTCACGCGTTTCAGTCTTGGACTATCCAAGAAAGACGAAACCGGCCGCCTCATCGACCGCTTCCTTGAACGTATCGACACTAAGTCTTCTACTGGCTATATCGATGATGCCGCTGGCGAGGAAGCCCGTCTGGGTGGTGCATTCGACATCTACGGCGTGCACAGTTTCGTATTCATTCGCCAGTCGCTCCAGCTCCATGCTAATTTACACCTGCGCGAGCGTAAGCTTCCCAGCCTGCGTTCTTATTCAGAGAAATACCTCAAATTAATCCCCGATCTGGCTCGTCAGGATGGTGTCGGCTGGGCTTACGGTCGTTCGCTCGGCGCCTATGGCCAGATGCATTGCATCAGTCTAGTATTACAAGCGCTTCGCGATGGCTGGGTGCCCTCTGATCAACGTGACCTCTACACTGATACAGTTCGTCGCCTCTTCATGAATTTCTTCGTTACTTACCTCGACCAGGAGCACGGCTATCTCGTGATCCGAGACGAGGAGCGTAATACTGTCCCCTACCATACCACGCGAATGGCCAACTTTGATGCCGCGCGCTACCTTTGCCAATGGTCGCGTCTCGCTCGGTCAATCGGTGGCAATGCCGCGCCCTCGGCTCCAGTCGCTCCACGCAAAATTGCGCGCTACGTCAGTTTCGACAAGTCACACCGCAAGGAACAAGGCCTTTTCGTTTACCAAGACCCTGATTCCGGGCTAGCCATTCAGTTGCCACTCGTCGGCTCTAGTAAGTTAGGCAAAGGCACTTCCGACTACCTCGCCTTCCCTCACTCCCCTGGAGTATTCGACTGGCCAGTCGATCAGTATCTACCCATCATGCAGCCTGAGCTCACCTTTGGTGACAAGGTTATCGTGCCCTCCTTCTACGGCAAAAATTGCACCACTAGCATGGGCATGCGAAACGCTCTTAACTTCAAATACGATCAGCCAGAGCTCATTACCAAGGACGAGGAAATTGTGAACGGTCTCGGTTCTTGCAAAGTCGTCTGGTCATTCCTAAAAGGAAAGATTAGCTGTGAGTTCTGCTTTAGTGTAAAACAACAAGTCACACTCGATAAGATGCGCTACGTCCTCGGCATTGCATCGCCTCACAGTCGCTATCGCGTAGCCACCTCATTCACGCTCGGCGAAGGCGGCCACCGCACTGAAGTGACCAAAGATGACTTTCAGGCCGAGTGGAAAGAACTCGACGTCGTCACTGAGGATCCGAAGTTCCGCACTTACTACGGCAACATGCACTATCTGCAAATCCTCCAACGCGACCGACCCCTCGTCATGCGCCCAGGCACACAATATCGCCTAGCGCTCTCCTTCGAGCCCGACATTACCTTTGCGGATGAATAGGGTTCCATTGAGAAAGAATTAAATTAAGGAATCAAAACCAGATTCCTTCTTCTCAATCTCTAATTTTTAATTCCTAGTAAAGTGTTATCCGTCCGCATCATCCCTTGCCTCGACGTCCATGAAGGGCGTGTGGTCAAGGGCGTGAACTTCGTAAACCTGATTGATGCGGGAGATCCCGTCGAACAAGCCAAGGCCTACGAGCAACAGGGTGCCGATGAACTCGTTTTCCTCGACATCACCGCCTCCAGCGACGAACGCAATACCATGATAGATGTTGTCGAACGCACCGCCTCTGAGTGTTTTATGCCACTCACAGTCGGAGGCGGACTGCGAAGCGTGGAAAACATCCGTGACATGCTCAACGCCGGAGCCGACAAAGTCAGCCTCAACACTGCCGCAATCCTCAATCCCGACCTAATCAAGGAGTCTGCTTCCCGCTTTGGGAACCAGTGTATCGTTGTCGCGATCGACGCCAAACGCGTGCCCGAACAGGATGGCAAATGGAAGGTTTACACACACGGCGGCCGAAAAGAAACCGAACTCGATGCCGTGGAATGGGCAAAAAAAGTCGTCTCCCTCGGAGCAGGTGAAATACTCCTTACCAGCATGGATTGCGACGGCACTAAGGCTGGTTTCGACAATGCACTCAACCGAGCTGTCAGTGAAGCCGTCGAAGTCCCTGTCATCGCTTCCGGCGGTGCTGGTACACTTGATCACCTAGCCAAGGCCATAAGCGATGGTAAAACTAGCGCCGTGCTAGCCGCCTCGATTTTCCACTTCGGCACCTTTACAATAAAACAAGCCAAAGAACATCTGAAATCCAAAGGTTTACCCGTCAGGCTGTAGCTCCCATACGAAGCTTGTTTAGAATACAAGCCGTCGATGCTCTGAATACGTAATGACTACCCTGCTCTGAGTTCCTTGAGTAAATGGCGACAACCGTCTTCAATCAGATCCATGACGTGGTCGAAACCGCGCTCACCACCGTAATACGGATCGGGCACTTCAGTCTCGTCGTGCTCAGTGCAATAATCGCAGAAGAGTTTAATCTTGTCTGAATATTGCCCCTTGTGATCCAGACTGCGCGCACCAGAGAGAGTTATCTTGATCCATCGCGAGGATCAGATCGTAGTGATCTAGATCCGCGCTCTCTAATTGTTGCGAACTGCCGATTACAGGGATACCTCGCTCACGCATTACCTCTTGCATACGTCTATCCGGTGGGGCGCCATGGTGGAAACCAATTGTTCCAGCTGACTCAATTTCAAATTGGTCGCTTAGTCCCGCCTCATCGACCAAATGTTGTAAGACACAATGGCCCGCAGGAGAACGACAAATATTGCCCATACAGAGGAAGAGGATACGGTGCATTGTAGGAGTTATTGCTTGGATATTTATAGTTTTTAAGTGAAAAAATAGCGCTTAAGAAATAGGACAAGTGTTCAACGCTCAGCTTCCAGCAAACAACTATTAACTGACAAGCCCATATTGTGCGATGTGTGCATGCGCGACACGTTCAAGGTCTTCGATCTGGTTGACCTGACCGAGCGAACCGCGAATTTTACGCGAACCCTCCATCCCCTTAGTTAGAGCAATAAATTTTGGACGCATCCAGCGGAGGTCGCCATGTTTTTTCTCACGAAAAGGCCGTGCCATAATTCTGCGCGTATATTCGATAATAGTCTCCCAGCGCTCGGCGATGTTTGGTGGTTCAGGCACTTCGCCGTATTTGAGATAGTGCTTAATATCACGAAAAATCCACGGGTAACCTAAAGCGGCGCGACCGATCATCAAACCTGCGCAATTAGTCTGCTCTTGTATACGGATCACATCTGCTGCGCATGCGATATTGCCGTTACCGATCACGGGGATCGTTAACTCATTGGCCACCTCAGCTATGATAGGCCAGTTAGCGTCGCCACGGTAACCCTGTTCTTTCGTGCGACCATGGATAGCCAATGCTTGCGCCCCTTCACTTTCCGCAATGTGACCAACTTCTTTCGCCACAATGTTGTCATCGTCCCAACCCGTGCGAATCTTTACCGTGACAGGTGTTTGGGGCACGGCCTTGACCACGGCTGATGTAACTTGGCCGAGTCTCTCTGGGTTTCGTAGCATCGATGATCCAGCGTCCATACAAATTACGCGGTCAGCGGGGCAACCGAAGTTGATGTCAATGAAGTCTGGTCGTAAGCGATCCGTTAACATCCGCGCGGCATTCGCCATCGACTCTGGATTGGAGCCGAAGATTTGCACCCCCATCGGGCGCTGCGCCTCGGTGAAGTCGACCGTCTCCCAGAGTTTAGGATCATCACGCGTTAGTGCATCTGCTTGAACAAACTCAGTCACCATGACATCCGCGCCCTGTTCTTTGCAGAACTCGCGGAAAACGATATCCGTGAAGCGCGCCATCGGTGCTAGATAGAGGGGAAATTTCCCGTTTTGAAACCAAGGTAGCATCGTCTTAAATCTTATATGTTAGGACTAATGCCTTGGCTTTACGCCTCACGCTAGCAGGCGCGACCCTACTCGCGGCGATCTTATCTAGAGCTTGGATGATAGCCTTAGATGGCAAAAGGTCGAGGATGAAGCTTTCCTCTAGAATCTCACCAAGGCGGCTAAGCGCATTTTCGCGGCTCTTCAATTCAGTATCTTCTGAACGGATTTGGTTGATTAAGTCTTTTTCCTCGGACGTCATATCAAAAGATAGAAACCCCCTCCGATATGCTTGTAAGTAAAAAAATACGCACCTTTGCCACCTTCTTGGCTATGCTATGCATTCATGCGCTAGCAGCGGCTAATGCTGATGTGCCGCAAGCGCGCGAACTCGACTATGCCAAAAACTTTACGATCGAAGAATATGCGGACTATAAGCTGTTAACCGTCAGTAACGCCTACCGGAATGCAACAAATGTATATCGCTACGCTCTAATACCGCATAGCGCTACATTACCTAATGGTTACCCCGAGATGTGATCGTCATTCGCACGCCGGTGCAGCGAGTAGTCATAATGGAAACAGTCTATGCCGGCTACCTCGATGCCCTCGGCCAGCTCGATCAGATCTGTGGTGCAGCAAGCGCAAGTTACATTAACCACCCAAAAGTTATCCAGGGCGTCGAATCGGGCGACATACAAAGCATCCAATCGGGGCAAAAGCTAAACATCGAGCGACTCCTTCTGCTTCAACCAGATTTAATACTCACCACCAGCCTCGGCGAGGGGCAGATAGATGTCTCCCCACAACTGCAACGTGCTGGCCTGCCCGTCGTCTTGACTGCGGACTACATGGAGCACCATCCACTCGCTCGTACTGAGTGGCTAAAATTCCTTGCAGCGTTCTTCGAGAGCGAGGATCGCAGTAACGAGATCTTCAACACGATCAAAGCTCAGTATACTAGCCTAGTAGACAAAACCAAAGGCATCGACGAGCGACCCAGTGTATTCTGCGGGGCTCCCTACTCTGGTTCATGGCACGTGCCGGGGGGCGATAGCTTTATTGCTCGAGCGATCCACGATGCGGGTGCTCACTACCTCTGGGCAGATGATCGCAGCCGAGGCAGCCTCCCGCTTGATACCGAGCGCGTCTTCCTCAAAGCCGCAGAGGCCGACTACTGGATTCACCCCAGCCACTACCGCAGTCTCAGTGAGCTCTTCAATGCCGACCCGCGCTTCGCTAAATTTCGTGCCACGCAGATCAGCCAAGTATTTAACAACACCCGCCAAGTTAGCAAAAACGGCGGCAATAACATCTGGGAGCGCGGCATCGTCCACCCCGAAGAAGTCTTAGCCGACCTCATTAAAATTCTTCATCCCGACCTGCTGCCTGAACATGAGCTCATCTACTACGAGAATTTGCAATAAATGTGAGTTTTCATTGGCCAACTAGCACCTCGGCATCAGATTGTAAACTTTCCGCCAACTATCGTGACACAGATAAAAACAGCGACTTCCCAGAGGCTTGGGGGCTTTGCCCTTATTGCGGTGGCGACCTTTGCCATGTTCCTACTGAGCATCTGCTTGGGTAGTGTGAACTTCTCGCTGAGCGAGGTGCTGCAGACTCTGCTCGGCCATGGCGATGCCAATGCAGTGCACCGTCAAATCATCCTCGATTTTCGTCTGCCACAGGTGCTCACCGCGTTGCTCTCTGGGGCGGCTCTCGGCACGGCCGGACTGCTGATGCAGACGGTCTTTCGAAATCCTTTGGCTGACCCCTTTGTCCTAGGAGTCAACTCAGGCGCAAGCTTAGGGGTGGCCATCGTACTACTCGCACTAGGTCCAATTGGCTTGAGCTTAACCGACGGCCTCGCTGGCTCGGGGCAGATGCTCTTGATCCTCGCCTCAAGTGGCGGCGCGGCGGTAACGCTCTTTATCGTGCTACTACTTTCACGCAGGGTGGACATCATGTCTGTACTGATCATTGGCCTTATGATTAGCTACACGATCGGGGCCCTAGTCAGCATACTCATGTTTTTCAGTATGGCGGAGCGCTTGCAGTCCTTCATTAATTGGTCTTTTGGCGACTATGGTAATGTAAGCTGGTCGCAGATGCGCTACTTCGCACCCGCGATTCTAGGTGGGATTGCCCTCAGCTCTTTATTTATGAAGCCGCTCGACGCACTACTATTGGGCGATCGCTACGCAGAGAGCGTGGGTACGCGGACGAAACAAGTGCGCTTCTTTGTACTACTCGGCGCATCCCTACTGGCAGGTACGGTAACGGGCTTCTGTGGACCGATCGGTTTTCTCGGTATCGCTGCGCCGCACCTCAGCCGCTATCTATTCCAGACCAATAATCACAAAGTGCTGATCCCTGCTTCCATTCTAGTCGGCGCCTTTCTCTCAGTCTCGGCCGATTTTGTAGCACGTGGTCCAGGCCTCGATGTGGTCTTGCCTCTGAATGCAATCACGGCGCTCATCGGTGCACCCGTGATCATAGCGGCGCTGGTCAAACAAGGTAAAATGAAGCGACTTTTCTAAGATGGGGGCACAAGTAAAACTCACAGCAAAGCAGCTAAGTATCGGCTATCAACATAGTGCGGGAGAGACGATAGTGGCTAGCGGGCTCGACTGCTCGCTACGTGGTGGTGAGTTCGTCTGCTTGCTGGGCCCCAATGGAGCCGGTAAATCGACCTTAATCCGCACGCTGGCGGGAATGCAGAAACCATTGGCGGGAGAGCTACGACTCTCAGGTAAAGCAATGAGCGACATCGCACCGCGTGAACGCGCACGAGCGGTCAGTGTGGTGCTGACAGAAGCGATGCCCTCAGGCATGATGGACGCTTACTCTCTAGTCTCTCTCGGACGACACCCCTACTCTGGCTGGTTTGGAGGGCTGACCGCGCAAGATCGTGAGCGCATCGAATGGTCTATCGACGCCGTTGGTGCCAAACCTCTAGCCAATCGCCAAGTGTCCGAACTGAGTGACGGCGAACGACAAAAAATATCGATCGCTCGCGCGCTGGCGCAGGAAGCAAAACTGATGCTGCTCGACGAGCCGACCGCCTTCCTTGACCTGCCGCGTCGCGTTGAATTGATGTCTATCCTGCGTGATCTGGCGCATCGCGAGAATCTAGCACTACTACTTTCAACTCACGATCTAGATCTGGCGCTACGCTTTGCGGACCGGCTCTGGTTGATGACACCGGGAGGTGACTTGTTGCAAGGTGCCCCCGAAGCACTGGCACTGAACGGACAATTTGCGGAAGTTTTTGCCAGTGAGAATTTAGACTGGGATGCAAGCTCAGGCAGCTTTCGTGCTCACCCGGTAGCGTGCTTAAAGGTGAGATTAGAAGGCCAAGGCATAGCGCGAGTGTGGACACAGCGCGCATTGGAGCGACTAGGCTTTGGAATTTCAGAGGATGATGGAGAGGCAGCCTTTTCTCTTAAAGTTCATAAGGATGCGTGGGAGGTCGAACGATTCGGCCTCATTCAAAATTTTGAAGATATTGAATCCTTGATCGAGTGGATACGCTCAGTTGATTGGCGGATTTAAAATAGTGTCGGATACAATGCCCTTAGGGCGCACGCCACGTTAAAGAGCTACGAACGAAAGTAAGGGTGAGCAGACTCGCTCTTCTCGCTGAGAACTCACAGTCCCTATTCAGCTTGCAAATTTAAGCGCCAAAACCGTGACGACTGAGAGTCCAGCGGTAAACGTAGTCGCATTTCATAACACGTTCCGTTCACTTCTGAAACTGGAACAACTTCTAGCATTTCCGGCACCCACTCAGTCCAGCCATTGACGTCCGATAAGTCGCTAATGCTTTCAACCGCTAAATCTATCTGTGCACGACGGTCGACGCGAATCGTCCACACGAATGCATCTTCTACAGCCACGAGTGGGTAGCACACATAATCATCCGCACGCTTAGGATCCGTGCCCGCCAGATACTCTTCCAGATCTGTCTGCCCATCCAGATCACTGTCGTGCGACGCAGAGCCACTGATTCCATTGAGCGACTGCCAGCTAGCAAAACTAAGCGGCGCATCCTCCGAATTGACTGCTACAATCGAGAAATCGACTAGGACTTCATCCGCAGGAGCATAAGTGATGCCCGACTGAATGCCGCCGTCTTGAACGGCTCGAAGCGTCACTTCTCCCGCAAAGGGGCCACTGGCAAACAAGTGAGACAATTCACCCAAAAGCGCATCCTCGGGACCTTCTTCGACGAACAAGCTGACTGGCAGACCACTACTGGACACAGCCGTGAATGCGACGCCCGTAGCTGCGACTAACTGATTTGATGGTGGCACAATAAAAATGTGCTGAAGCTCGTCCGCGACGTAAAAGTTTTGAACGACAGGCACTGCTGCCGAATAGCTCTCGTCCCCCGACTGAATCGCCTGCACCGAAACTAAACCCAAGCCAGTAAAATTAAGTTCTGCCCCGTCAAGAAGCGCCGGGCCACTCACCACCTCAAAAGTCACTGCGAACCCGCTGCTCGCTGTGGCCTCTAGGTCAACCGCAACATCGGCGAACCGCTGGTTTCCAATTGGCGAAAAATCAATCGTCTGTGATACCCCCGACGTATCTAGTTGGTGGATCACACCGACCCCATCCAAGTCGAAACCACCACTGCCCGTTGTCGGATACGGATCATAGATAACCAAGCCCTGGTCTGCACCAAGACGCAGAGCGGAATACTGACTGCCATCGCCGACGACATCGATCAGGCGGATGTAACGAATGTTGTCAAAATCGACTTCATCAAAATTCGCCAACAAATCGACGCTATAGGAGGAAGGAAACAAACTCGAATCCAGCAAGCTGGCCGCATGTGCCGCCCGAATCTCGGCAAGGTCAAATGATGTGCCATAGCCCGCGCGATATTTACCAGCAAAACCATGTACTTTATTGGCATCGACCGTGCCAAAGCCGCCCACGGGACTCGGGGTCTGGGAGAAGTTAGGGAAGCGCACAAAATGAATACCATCCGAAGAAACCTCTACCCAAGCCAATTCTAAAAACTGATCACTAAAACTATTCTCAAACACCGCAAAATCAGCCCCTATACCATCGATAATTGGCTGCTGAAACTCTAGTGTAATTTGTCCTCCACGCCCAAGGCATACGATATTGGATGATGTACCTTCTGCCGCTCCAAGCCCCTTAGTGGTATCCTGCCAGACAGCGTCGACATTCGTCCCCGCAGAGTAGCTGGCTACCCTCGTCGCCCACGCTACGATGGCCACATCATCTTTCGCAATCGCGGTTGTAGTGGCAGTTCCCACCACATCTGCATAGGGATAAGAGGGTGGAAAATTGAAACTCGGTTCCTCGGCAAAGACACACTGAGCGGCAGTGAAAGCGACAAGGACGAATAGAAAAAAAGATTTCATATTAAAAACCGACACTCAGTCCAACGATTAAACTCCTACCAGCCGCGGGATAATAGCCACCTTGATAAGCAGTCGATACATATTGATGATCCAACAAATTATTCACGCGCACGAACAACTTCGAATACTGCTTAAAGTCGTAAGCCACCTGGGAATCAAAAGTCACATAAGAGGGTAGCAGACTCCCGGAGTTATCGTAATCGCCACCGACATAACGCCCCCCCGTATAGTTCATCGAAAGGGAGACGCGCAGGTCCTCGATCGGCGCCACCCAAGCCTGCGAGACAATGTTAAACTCCGAAACAAGCGGCACACGATTACCGGCAACGGCACCGTATTGCAGCCGAGCATCCACAATCGACCACTGGCTTGATGCCCCCCAAGACTTGGCCGTATAGCGAACCATTAAATCAGCACCGAGACGGCAGGTCGCACCGATATTTGTGTTTAATTGAATCGTATCATCGTAGGCGATTTCATTATCCATGGTGAGATAGAAGAACGTCGCCGAGGCTTCCCAGTGCTGATTTAAATATTTTACACCAATCTCAAAGTTATCCCCCTCCTCTGGCTCAAGATCAGCGTTCAATGGCTTACTTAATGGAAAGCCTTGATAGGCGGCCACTTCATCCAAAACGGGGTAACGATAGACGCGGTCGTAGCCCACCCTAATGCTGAAATCATCCGTGAGCCGATAGTTCAACGAAAGTTCACCAGCCCAACCATCTTTTGCCAAATCATCTTTGTAGGAATCTGCCACGACGAGATCCGCAGGGTTCTTAAAATTAGGATTGGGGTTAAAGGGATCCGTAAGAATCTGGTCGTAAGGCTCCAACTGCGACTCATCATATTTACGGTAATCGTAATCGGTGGTTGCACGTTCGTAGCGAACTCCACCACTGATCTGCGAGCGCGTCGTGAGCTCGTGCTCCGCGAATACATAGACACCACTCGTAGAGCGAGCAAGCGCGGCATCCGCTTTTACATATTGTCGAGACTGATCGGTGTAGCTCAAAAAATCGATCGTATCGTAGAGAACATCAAAGCCATAAATCAAAGAGCTCTCCTCATCTCCAAATTTAAACTTCGGTGTAAAACTGAAGCCTTGTTGCTCGTTATCGCCATAGATGCCATCGAGATCCCAAATTAAATCACGACGATTGTAGCCCCCGTGTAGCTTAAATTCGCCCCACACACGCTGTGCTAGCCAACTAAAGGTTTGGCGGTAGTTCTCTGACTCACTGGATTCTTGACCAATCTGAGATTGCTGGGGGTCGTCCTCAAACTCGGGAAGAGTGAGCGGTCCGGGGAATTCAACATAGCCTTCATTATAAGCGAAACTGGTATTGAGCTCGTCGTCCTCCCCAAGAAAATAACCTAAGTTGAACTTCCCCCCACGAGAGTCACTTAGTGATTGATCACGGTAGCCTTCGTCCTGCTGGTCGTTCACACTAAGTCGGTAATAGAAATCGCCGATGTTCCCCGACTGGGATGCATCAAAATTCCGATATCCGTAGCTTCCAGTAAAAGCGGAAAATGAGGATCGCGATTCGCCCCCTTTACGTGTCGTGATCTTAATCACTCCAGACAGAGCGTGATTTCCATAGAGCACATTATTCCCGCCCCTCAAAACCTCGACGGATTCGATATCGCGCAAAGAGAATTGCTGCCACTCAACGTTGCTCATATCGGCGCGGTTCACTTTAATGCCATCAACGAGAATGAGCACCCGCAGACCACTGCCTTCGCCAAAGCCTCGCATCGCGACTTCGCCCTTATTGCCCTTTCCATTAAAACTACGAAACACCAGATTCGCTTCAGTCTGTAACAGGTCGGGCAAACTGGGCGCTGCAGAATTTTCGATCGTCTCACGTCCAATTATGACCACATCGGCTGGTATATCCAAGGAGTCCGACTCGAAATGCCAGGCACGGACGACGTATTCAGGCAATAGCTCAACTGCTTGCGCAGTCATCAAAGCAAAGAACAAAAGAACCCATGTGATCTGGTAGGTAGAATTCACATTTAATAATCGGATAATGACCGCTGCTCCCATAGGTTAGAGCAGCGGCTAGTATCCGAAGCAGGAAAAACTACCTGCTGCGGCGAGCCACGCAGCCCAACGCCACTGCACCTAGAAGCAGCGCGAAAGCAGAGGGCTCAGGAACGGTCGTAAAGTTGATATTATCCACAGCCATGTAGCTTGGCGTATTCAAGCCATAGTCGCCAAGATCTGTTCCAGTGAAAGCAAAGTCCACCTCATCTATGTTTGTGAAACCCAAATTCCAAGTCTCCCAATCTGAACTGATCTCAAAAGAATCACCGTCCCAATAAGCAAGATCGAAAGTATCTGTCACAATCATGCTACCATCACGGTAGCCAGAGGCAGTGACTCGAAAATAATCACCCGCTGTAAAATCAGTCAGCACTTTACCAAAATCTCCCTCGTAGCTGTTATCTGCATTTTTGCCGACAAACGAGCTAGTGGGAGCGCTTCCCGACCAACCATCGGCACCCAACAGCAGGGCATAATATGCATAGGTCGTATTCGTGAGGTCGATCGAATTTAAATCTGCTCTGGAGCTGAACTGCAAACGATCAGCCCCACCATAAGAAGATTTGAAAAAGATCCCGTAGTTGGTATCTCCAGCTCCCGCACCTGTAATAGCCGTATGATCATTTGTATAACCTACGGAGCTACTGCCAAATGCCGCATCCGTGCGATTGGAATAGGTGAAGCCATTCCACCAACCATTATTATCGCTTTGCTGAAAGGTTACATTGGAGTCACCGAAGCTAGAGGCTCCTGAGCCAGTGACTGCAAAGTTGCTTTCGGCAGACAGCGTATGGCTCGCGAAACTGTAGATATTCGCGCTCACCGGTAAGGCAGCAAGCGAGCAAAGAAGACTGAGAGAAATGACGTTTTTCATGGATCGAATGGAGCGTATGAAGCCCCGCAGCAGCTGTATGTTCCTAGTTATTATTAGATAGGTCAATTAGTGACCTGATATTCAGGTAGCCATAAGGAAAAAGAGGCAGCAAGCCTTATTTGATTAATGCGAATCACTCTCAAATAATAAAAGTGATCCTCTAACGATAGATGTGTTAAGCTAATACAAAGCAAGTTACACCTATTTTTGGTTCACTTTTTCAAACAGGCATTACACGCCGAAGGAACGATCACGGCAATCAGGGCAATGGCCCGAATAAATAATTTCTCCACCACTAATCTCAAAGCCTTCGGGCGACTTAATCTTAGGCAGTTGCATCTTAATAGGTAGATCAAATACCCGCTCGCATTTACGGCAGATAAAATGCGGGTGCTCAACCCCAGCAGGCAATTCATAGCGTTTGGGCTGTCCAGGGAACTCAACACCAATGACATAGAAATCGGCGGTCATTTCACGAATTGCACGGTCCACCGTCGCGGACCCAAGACGATCAATTTGACGTCGACCGAAACGCAAGATCTCATCACGCGTCAAAGGCCGCCCTGCTTCTCGCAGGACGTCCAAGATAACTTCACGTTGGCGGGTATGAATCATCGTCGGTCGAAAATGAGTATTTGCTTCATGCTGAGGGAGTTATACTGGGTCGATTGTTCCCATATTAGCGATGCACTCGATAGTCAATCAAATGCAGAGGTAAGACGACCTGCAAGCTAACAAGCTAATGGCCAAGTGACGCAGGGGGTGCCCAACTACTGGCTCAACTACAATGAGGTATCAACAAAGACGTCTTCAGCAACGAGGACATTATCCGCGCGGGTGACTGTCTTGTTACCATCGCCGAGCACGAGCACTTTAGGTTTCCAAGATCTGGCCTCAGCCTCTTCGAACTGAGCGAAAGACATGATGACGAGCAAGTCACCGACTTGCCCCTTATGCGCCGCTGCCCCGTTGAGGGAAATAGTATGCGAACCTTTGGGCGCTTCGATTGCGTAGGTTTCTAGACGCTCGCCGTTGGCGATGTTGGCCACGAGTATCTTTTCATAAGGTATCAAACCGATCTGCTTCATCAGCGCAGAATCAATCGCGAGACTCCCCTCGTAATGAAGGGCACGGTCAGTGACTTCTGCGCGAAGTAGTTTAGACTTTAGAAGCGTAACTTGCATTTTAATAATATGTAGGCGAATGTTCAGTTTGTCAAAAGCCGCGCAGGTTGGGACTTTCCCACGCATTTGACAATTTCAATTTTTAGTAGAATCAGGACGTAACCTAGGTGGCGAGTGTCGACATTGTAGCTTTTACTCTCTTAGCGGAGATGTCTAAAGATCCAAGATACCCAGATTCGGGTAACTTCCCAACCACTTGACCAACGGGCAATGTCCTTTCAGGTCTTGGAGCGCGGATTGAACTGCTTCGTCCTCGTAGTGACCGACTAGATCGATAAAGAAGTAATAATCCCAAGCCTTCTTACGACTAGGGCGAGACTCGATTTTGCTCAAGTTAATGCCACGCTTGGCGAAGGCTTGCAGGGTCTTTTCTAATGCGCCGACTTCGTCGTGAAGTGAAATAACTAGGCTCGTTTTATCCCGCCCATCGCCGAGCGGTTTCGCGTGCGTTTTGCCTATAATTAAAAAGCGAGTCACGTTATCGTCACGGTCTTGAATGCCGCGTGCTTGAATCTTAACACAGTAACGCTGTGCCGAAAGTGCACTTGCCACAGCAGCAACGCCCTCCGTTTCTTTCGCAATACGCACGGCCTCTGCGGTGCTCACAACATCGACGACTTCCGCATTGGGAAGGTTCGCACGCAGCCATTCTCGGCATTGCCCGAGCGCCTGGTCTTTGGAGCAAACTTTTTTAATCTCCTCCAATGGTGATTGCGAAATCAAACAATGCTCAATTGGCATGTAAACCTGAGAGCAGATATGCAAATCCGACTCGACCAGCATGTCCATAGAGTGGAAAACAGCGCCTTCGGTCGAATTCTCGATTGGGACAACTCCGTAATCGACTGCGCCCGACTCCACCTCGCCGAAGACATCGTGAATCGTCTTGATCGCCCGGTAATCGAGGCTCACGCCAAAGTTAGAAATGGCTGCTTGATGCGTGTAGGTCGCTTCGGGCCCGAGATAAGCAATAACTAATTTCTTCTCCAAGGCAATCGACCCTGAGATCACTTCTCGGTAAACGGATCGAATTGTCGGGTTTTTAATCGGACCTGGGTTGAGAGAGCAGACCTTTGCCATCACTTGTGCCTCGCGTGTGGGATCGTAATAATCGGCACCATTGGCATGCTTGATTTTCCCAATCTCACCAGCGTGCTTCACGCGTTGATTCAAAAGATTAACAATCTCAAGATCGAGCTCATCGACGATGCTAGGTTCAATCGCTTGGGCTGCGGGATCGAGCCCCGCGATCATGAGCGCCCAATAAATCGCCTGCAAAGTGGCATCGGAGAGAGGCCCTTGATTGAATTTGGCGACCTTTGCAAGCACGGTCGCTTCATCGGCACCACCGTCACTCACGACACGCTTGTTGAGTAAGTCGACGACCTGATGATCGATCGCGTCAATCGCATCTCGATTTCGTTGTAGCTTGGTGCTTATATCTTCGGACATTAGGTTGTAGGCATGTTAGTGTCTAAATCAAATTCAGGCTCGATTTCAATGGCGGCTTCCTAATCAGGCGCAGCATCGCTCTCCGCGTTTTCCCTTTGCCAATCAACTTCCACAAACTTCTCGTCGAGCGGCAACTCATCTGGCCTAGGCTCTTTGGATAGGCCGACATCTTCGTCCGAGATTTCTTCAGGCTCTTCGTCGCTACGGCGCATCCAATCGTCGATCTGATGGTTCGTGAGTACGTCGGAAGCAGGTAGCTCGTCGAGCTCTTTGATTCCTGTAAATTCAAGAAACTTTTCCGTGGTGCCGTATTGGATGGGTCGGCCAGGCAGTTCAGCTCGGCCGGTCACTAAAGCGAGTTCGAGTTCGATCAATTTATTAAGCGCACTATCCACGGATACGCCACGAATCGCTTCCATCTCGGCACGCGTCACTGGCTGGCGGTAGGCAATGATCGACATAGTTTCTAGCGCTGCAGGGCTTAGCTTCATCGGGCGCGGCTCTCCGCGTAAGAGTCGAACAAACTCAGCAAATTGCGGTGCCGTTACGATCTGGTAGCCGTTCGGTCCTTCGACCACTCTGTAGGCCTTATCCTGCACTTCAGCCTCGTCGGTCAGCACTATCAGCATGTCGCGAATCTGCGCCTGGGTGACAAGGCTCGGCACTTCCATGAGCTCAGCCTCCTCGTCTTTCTCATCTTTGGCATCCTCCAGCGCTTGACTCAACTCCAGGTGGTAGCGGGCAAAAATCTTAACTACATCCTTGAGTGTAATTGGCTCGGCAGTCGAAAGCAGCAAGGCTTCGAGGGTCTTTTTAAGGTCAAAATCCATAGAATAGATGAAGCTAGGTCGTATAATATCGTGTGTGAAAGCAAAAAGGGTGTTGTCGTTTGTTCTACTATTCATTGACTTCTGCGCTTTTCTGCAACGAGAAACACCTTTCAACTAAATTTTATTTGTAAAACATTATGGCTGATACATCCAAACGCCCCCACTCCTCCGTAGTCGTCGACGGAAACGACCGTGCGCCCGCCCGTTCCATGCTGCGGGCCGTAGGCTTTACAGACGCAGATTTTAAAAAGCCGCAAATCGCGGTAGCCGGTTCACCCAGTGATTTGACTCCTTGTAATATGCACCTCAGCGAACTCGCCGAGCATGCGACCAAAGGAATCAACGATGCAGGAGGCAAAGCTGTTAATTTTAGTACGATTACCGTCTCCGACGGTATCAGTATGGGCACAAAAGGCATGCGCTACAGCCTTGTCTCGCGTGACGTCATCGCTGATTCGATCGAGACCACAGTAGCCGCCGAGGGCTTCGACGGCCTCGTCGCTATCGGTGGTTGCGATAAAAACATGCCCGGTTGCATGCTCGCAATCGCACGTCTTAATAGACCCGCTGTCTTTGTTTACGGCGGCACCATTCTACCGGGCCTCTTACCGCACGATAAAAAAGAGAGCGACCCAATGGATATTGTCTCCGTCTTCGAGGCAGTAGGAAAACACGCCAAGGGCGAATTGACCGACGAGGAACTCAAAGAAGTCGAAAAATATGCCATCCCAGGTGCCGGCTCTTGCGGGGGCATGTATACCGCGAACACCATGGCCAGCGCGATTGAAGCACTCGGGATGAGCCTACCTGGTAGCTCTGCACAGACCGCCGTGGGTGAGGCAAAGCGTAAAGATTGCGAAATGGCGGGTGCCGCCGTGCTTAAGTTACTCGAAAAAAACATTAAACCGCGCGACATCATGACGCGCAAGGCCTTCGAAAATGCAATCACGACCTGCCTCGCGCTCGGTGGCTCAACTAACATGATTCTGCACCTACTGGCCATCGCTTACTCAGCCGAGGTCGACCTTAGCATCGACGACTTCGCCGAGATTGGTGCCCGAATCCCGCTTCTGGCCGATGTCAAACCCTTCGGTAAATATAGCATGAACCATTTGATCCGCATCGGCGGCATTCGCCCCATGATGAAGATGCTACTCGACCGCGGACTCCTGCACGGTGATTGCCTCACCGTGACCGGTGAAACCGTGGCCGAATCTCTCAAAGGCGTGCAAGCCTACGGCCGTTTTCCTGACGAACAAGACATCATCTACCCTTGGGATAGCCCGATCAAAAGTAGCACCCACTTACGCATCTTGCGGGGTAATCTAGCTCCAGGTGCTGCCGTGGGTAAGATTACTGGTAAAGAAGGCGAATATTTCAAAGGCACCGCAAAAGTCTACGAAGGCGAAGAATCGGCGCTCGTCGGGATCCTCCGGGGGGATGTCGTCGCAGGCGATGTCGTCGTGATACGTAACGAAGGACCTGTCGGTGGCCCCGGTATGCGCGAAATGCTCTCCCCTACCAGTGCGGTCGCTGGACGCGGATTAATCAAAGAGGTCGCCCTCATCACCGATGGGCGCTTCTCAGGAGGCAGCCATGGCTTCGACGTAGGCCACATCACGCCCGAAGCAGCCAAAGGCGGCCCTATCGGTATCGTCAAGAATGGCGACATTATAGAAATTGACGCCGTCAAAAATACGATCGACGTTTTAATCGACGATGCCGAATACGATGCCCGTATGGCAGCCTTTAAGCCGACGGGCGCAGGCGAAAAACGTGGTGTGCTCGGTAAATATGCCGCCACAGTCGCAACTGCATCCGAAGGAGCTGTAACCGATAAAAACCTGTAATCGCGCGCGCTGGTCGAGCCTCATATATTTGCTATTCTGCAATCTGCTTTCGTTGTTCAAAATCTAATTCTTAATTCACACTATCATGTCCTGGGAAAAATTCACTAAGCACTACCTCTCCATCGACGAACTCGACTTCGCGCTCGACATCAGCCGCATCGATTTTAGCGACGATTTTCTCTCCGAAATGGAGCCCAAAATACAATCTGCTTTTTTGGCCATGACCGAGTTAGAGGCAGGTGCGATCGCCAACCCAGACGAAGGCCGTATGGTTGGTCATTACTGGCTACGCAACCCCGCCCTCGCTCCTCAGCCCGAGCTGACCACTGAAATCGAAAACTGCCTCGCGCAAATCAAGCAGATCGCAGCCGATGTCCACAGCGGTAAGATCGCCGGAGCAGGGGGAGCATTCAAGAACTGCCTAATTATCGGTATAGGCGGGTCCGCGCTCGGCCCTCAATTTGTTGCCGATGCACTCGGGGATCCGCAAGCCGACAAGTTGGCGCTCTACTTTTTTGACAATACAGACCCCAACGGCCTCGACCGCACCCTCGCCTCAATCGATGGTCAACTCGCTGAAACACTATCCATCGTCATCTCAAAATCTGGCGGCACACCCGAGACACGGAATGGAATGCTCGAAGCCAAATCAGCTTACTCTGCCGCTGGCCTAGACTTTGCTAAGCACGCCATCGCCATAACCGGCAAAGATTCCAAGCTGGACAAGGTCGCAGTATCCGAAGGCTGGCTCGACCGCCTCCCCATGTGGGACTGGGTCGGTGGCCGCACTTCCGAACTCGCGGCTGTCGGTCTCCTGCCCGCCGCACTTCAAGGACTCGACATCGACCGAATCCTCGCGGGTGCCGCAGCGATGGATGCCACTACACGCAGTAATGTGACTGCGGAAAACCCCGCCGCCCTGCTCGCACTGATGTGGTATTTTGCCACCGACGCTAAGGGCGCAAAAGACATGGTCGTCCTGCCCTATAAGGATCGCCTAATGCTCTTTTCAAAATACCTGCAACAGCTAGTCATGGAGTCTTTGGGCAAGGAGCTCGATCTCGACGGCAAGGTCGTCCATCAGGGCATCGCCGTATATGGCAACAAAGGTTCCACCGACCAACATGCCTACGTGCAGCAGCTCCGCGAAGGCGTGCACAACTTTTTTGCTACCTTTATCGAAGTGCTGAAAGATCGCGACGGCGACTCAATCGAAGTAGAAGATGGCACCACTTCAGGTGACTTCCTGCAAGGCTTCTTCCTCGGAACCCGCGACGCGCTCTATGATAATGGCCGCCAGTCGATCACCATCACGATCCGAGAGGTCACACCCGAAGCTGTAGGCCAACTCATCGCGCTCTTTGAGCGCACCGTCGGTCTTTACGCCAGTCTCGTTAATATCAACGCTTACCATCAACCAGGCGTGGAAGCGGGCAAGGAAGCCGCGGCCACCGTCCTCGATATTGAGCAAAAGGTGATCGCTCACCTAAGAGGACAAGCAGGCACCAAGCTAGATGCTGTGACAATTGCTCAAAACTTGAACCTTGAGTCTCAGACTGAATTGATCTTTAAATTATTAAATCGCCTAGCCGTTAATCCGCGCGGACTCTCCTCGAAGCGAAGGACCCCGCTTACAAGTCTCGCTTTTATTTTAAATAATTTTATCATCCCTCCCCATAATTCAGAATGAATAGTCTATCCATGATACTCCGCATACTAGCAGTTGTCGCAGCCATCTCTGCGACTGCACTTTTCTTCGTCAGCAAAGGTAAACTAGCCGAGCAGCAAGCAGTCGCCCAAAAAGCCGAAAAAGCAACGGTGGCTGTTCAAGCCGAGCTAACAGTTGCGAATGAACAAATTAGCGCACTAGAAGGTAGCCTAAGTAACGAGCGCGATGCCCTTGCCAACGAAAAGCGAAAGCTCGAAAGTATGCGCTCTGAAATGTATACTGCTCGTCAAGAAGTGAGTCGCACACAACGGCAAGTTAGCGAAGCCAAGAAAAGTATCGCAGAACTCGAAAGCACTGCTAGACGCCTACGCACAGACCTCCTTCAGTCAGAGCAGAGTCTCGCTAGTTCTAGTAAAGAAGACGAAGTCGAGCAACTGATCGAGCGCGTCGCTGAGCTAGAAGAAAGCAATGCAGACCTTAAGGAGTCATTGGAAGACGCCAAAGTCACCTCATCCACATCGCGCGCGCCTGAATATCCAGAAAGCAGCAGTAAAATAGCTTCCATTGCTACCTCTACCTACAGCAGTGGCTTCACTGCAACCAAGTCGCAAGCTCTACCCACCGCATCAATCGGGTCCGAGACTACCATTGAGTCGCTTAGTGCTGCCAATGGGCTCATCGCGCTCGCCAACAGTCCAGAGCTAGGCCTGAGTCCCGGCACCACAGTGACCATTATCAAAAAGCTCAAAGCATTGGGCAAAATACAAGTCTCTCAAGTCACGGATGACCTAGTCTTGGCTAATCTCCTCCCTGGTGCTAAAACGCGAGAAATGATCGCAGGCACGACAGTGAGTCTACTCCGCTAATCAATCACAATAAAATTTACTATGTATCGTCGCATTGCACTCCTCCTCGCCCTTGCCTTTATGGCACTCTCCACGACTGGCTGCTTCGACAGCGACCCGGACGATCAATCCGTCCCATGGAGCCGCCCAGCTGAATGGGAACGCGGCGCACCCGGCATGGGCGGCATGGGCGGCAGGTAGTCGCAGAAAACAGTTTATTCAAAAACTCCATCACTCCTGGTGGAGTTTTTTTGTGCCCGCTCTTGACAAGCCGATGTCACCCACCTTCTTTAGCGGTCTTCCTTAGGGGTGACCTGGCATGGGTCTGAGACGCTTCCTTCTTTCAACAGAAGCGATCCCTTCGAACCTGATCCGGTTGACACCGGCGTAGGAAAAGGAACGGATCGCTCTTTGAGCGATTCGCCTTCAATCGCCCAAAACCGGATCTCAAACATACAAAAATTGAGATCCAACATGAAACACACAATCAGCGCACTTGCGCTTCTTAGCATCGCCACGACACCACTCTTCGCTGAAGAAGGTGTCGTTTCCGCCATTCCCGAACTTCCCGTGACCATCGTCACTGGCGAACTCTGGGAATCTGAACTCCAAAAGACGACTGCCAGCGTCACTGTCATCAATCAAGCCTCGCTTGAAGACAAAGGCGTTCAACACTTCGAGGATGTGATCAACGCCATCCCCAACCTCACGTGGACGGGTCGGCACATCCCGCCCCCGCTTACATCCAAATACGCGGTATCGGCGAAAATTCACAGTTCGAAGGCGAGACGCCGGACTCTACGGTCCGCTTTTTGGTAGACGACCTTGATTTCACTGGAGTCGGTACTATAGGCAATCTCTTCGATGTACGACAAGTCGAAGTTCTCCGTGGCCCACAAGCAGGTGCATTCGGTGCCAATGCAGCTGGTGGTGTCTCGCAGATCGTCACGAACGATCCGACTCCCTACTGGACCGGCCAGGTCGAAGGCACCCTAGGCAACGACAGTCTATTTGCAGGCGGCTTTGCAGTAGGTGGCCCTTGCTTGAAAACGATCCTGAAAACTCACCTTCCGTTTCTGCTGCTATCAACTCAACAAGATGGCTTCGAGAAAACCAATCCCTCAATAAAGATGACACTAACGAACGCGACGAGTTGAATACTCGCCTTAAGGTTCGTTGGATCGCGAATGAGGACTGGCAGTGGGATGCGACTCTTTTCTACGCTGACACTGACAACGGCTACGATGAGTGGACGCTCGAGAATACGGGCTTCGATACCTTTTCAGATTTTGAGGGCGTGACGAACAGCAGAGCTTTCGCCACAAGTCTTCGGGGCAAATGGACCGGCTTAGATAAAGTCGAGATCACGACAATCACTAGCTTCACAGACTACGGACTCCTCAACAGTGCCGACGGCGATTGGGCAGATGCAGCTAGCTCCACTTTCGTGATCCCATTGATGACGACAATGACCCCATTACCCCGGATGTTCCACTCCGATTGACTTCAGTAGCTTTTTAATAACCGAGCGCGAACGTCAGCGCTGGAGTGAGGAAATCCGCTTCGCCTCGGTCGATAAGGAAGACGCTCTCGGCCTTATTGATCGCTGGACTGTAGGGATCTATTTTGAGGATTTCGAAGAAGATACAGAATACAATGTCTTCGGGGTCGGTGAAACGAACTACGAAACACAGACCCTTAGCTTTTACGGGCAAGGTATACACTTATTCAATGATGAGACTCGCCTGATTGTTGGTCTGCGCGCCGAGTATTACGACTTGGATACAGTCGTCGACTACGAAGCAGACAGCTTCTTAGATTCAGATAACAATCCTAGCTTTGACGACTGGCTGTTTGGTGGAAAGGTCACAATAGAGCACGACTTGAGTGATTCGTCGACCGTCTTTGCATCGGTCACTAAGGGGTATAAGGCTGGTGGTGCAAATATCTTCCCCGGTCTAGAGGGCGACGACCCAGATTCTCCGGAAGTAGAACGAAATTTCCCTACCAGCTATGACACTGAAGACCTCTGGAACTATGAGCTAGGGCTACGTTCGAGTTTGCTTGATGGAGCGCTTGTGTCTCAACTAACTCTTTTCTATCTTGATCGCGAAGATGCCCAGCTCCGCAGCTCCGCAGGAGTCGGTGTCGATTTCACCTATGGCACCACCAATGCAGGCGATGCGGAACACTACGGTGCTGAATTAGAGACCACTTGGTATATTAATGAAAACTGGACGATTTCGGCAGGCCTAGGATTACTCGACACCGAACTCGATACAACGGGTGATGAGCTCTCCAGCGCACCCTCTTATACTTACAACGCGAGAGTCGATTATGTTACTAAGAATGGCTTCTTTGCTAACCTTGAAGTGACTGGCAGTGATGATTTCTTCGAATCGAACAATCCGGATAATCGTGATCAGCGGATTCGCAGTGCTTTCACAGTCTTTAACGGTGCTGTGGGCTATCGTTACGAGAATTGGACACTCACTCTATGGGGACGTAATATCTTCTGACGAAGAATATGAAGAAACGCGTTTTCTTCTTCGAACAATGCCGACCTGGCGATGACAACGCTTCGAAGCTCCCGCCGACCGCGCACATTCGGCGTGACACTCTAACTACAGCTGGTAAGCTATCAACTTACATTTTACAAAGCCCCGTTCAATCGAACGGGGCTTTTTCATGCTACCCCAAATACACTTGCCACGCCTCACTCTCCACGCCCCACTCGACCGATGATTTCATCGATTGTCACGCACCCGGGCGGTGCCCATAAAGACGACTTCCTCGCTTGCGCAGTGCTACTCACACAAGCGCCTGTCGCCATCCAACGCCGCGATCCTACCGAGGCGGATCTGACTGACACCTCCGTCGCCGTGATCGACATCGGTCATCAACATGACGCCTCACTCCACAACTTCGATCACCATCAGCTTCCTCGGGACCATGTGCCCACTTGCGCACTTTCTCTCGTTCTTCAGCATCTCGGTATCTACGAAGACAGCCGCGAATTTTGCAGCTGGCTTGAAGTTGCTGAATGGTTCGACTGCAGAGGTCCGGTGGATACAGCAAAGTGGCTGGAGATGGATCGCGAAACGCTAGGCAGGCTGAACTCACCGCTCGACATCACCATCCTTCGCCGCTTCGGCAGTCAGACAGACACAAACCAGGCGAACCGATCTGGGAGATTATGCGCATGATTGGCCAAGACTTGGTCGATTACGTGACCAATCTTCGCACCCGCCTCGACTTTGTCGCCCAGCACGCGGAAGTCTGGACATTCGATGGCTTCAAAGCCCTCTTTATGCCGCGTACAGATCCCATGCCTGACGAGGCCTCTTCCGGCCTCGGCTATCACGTAGGAAAGCTCGGGCTAGAAAACGAAATCCTCGCTCTCGTCTATCCCGACAGTCGTGGCACTGGCTACGGCATGCGCCGGTTCAATGACGACCTACGCATGGAATTCACCCAATGTGAAGAAGAAGCTGACGTTCACTTTGCTCACGCCCGTGGCTTCATCGCGAAGACCTCTTCCGCCGAAGTCGACCGACTCAAGGAACTCGTCTCGTTAGCCTACCGAAAAGTTTGATAAAGATATTTAGCCATACATTAGCTCTATCTTACGACTACTTATCCGCTTTCCAGCCTTGCTGGATTGCGAGATCACTGGAAATGAAACGTATCTTTTAATTGGCCAAGGTTATGTCCAAAGATCTTCCCCGTATTGCCACCCTTCGCGGGCAGGTTCTTTTATGAATGCATTCAACTCTGGACGGTTCAGACAACCCTTGGCTGGATCCCATTCGATGCGTCCGCCGAAGCGCTGCGCTAATACCCCGAGAAGCGCAACCTCAGTCAAGGGCGCGGCATAGTCAAAGTTTGACCCACACTCGGAGAGATCGCCTTTGATCGTAGCCACCCACTCGGCAAAAGGTCCCTCTTGCTTTATACGAGGGTATCTTTCCTCGATAGTGGCATTTTCTTTAAATTCTTTAAAAACCTCTCTGCTCGTTAGGCGAGGGTTGTTGGATCGATGATCTAAGAAACCATTTTGTTTCTCACCGTACCAGAAAGAACCCCTGTCGGGTATCTTACCCAAATCCCACTCTGGCGGTGATTTAATGGGGGTGCCCCCATTGCGAGCCCCCTCATACCAATACATGGAGCAAGCTGCCTTATCGCCACGAGCGGGAAAGTCGTAGCGCACGACGCTATAATCGGGAATCATACCTTCGAGCGCAGGGCCCTCGCTCCACACATTCGACCACAATCGGGTCGTAAAGATCTAATATCCAGACTGGGCCGTCACCTGTGTGGCAAAACCAATCTCCAAATTGCCCCGTACCGAAATCATTAAAACCACGCCATGTGAGAGGATGGTAGATATCATTGTAAGCAGTCTCTCGGGCAGGACCTAACCAAAGATCCCAGTCGATTTCTTCAGGAATGGGCTGACCCTCAAGTGGCATTTGAACTGGTTTCTTGAAAAACCTACTATCCCAATTCGGCCCGTTGATGCCTAAATGCACCTCAGTAATCTGACCGAAGACGTCGGCTTCATACCACTCACGCATTATGCGTATCCCATCGTTAGTATGACCTTGATTAGCCATGTTCGTGACAACGCCATATTTATCCTTCGCCTTACGTAAGGTGCGCGCTTCCCAAATATTATGAGTGAGAGGCTTTTGCGTGCAAACGTGCTTGCCTCTCTGCATCGAATCAATCGTAGCTGCAAAATGCGTGTGGTCGGGTGTATTAATACAGACAGCATCAATCTCGTTTCCCATTTTATCGAGCATGACACGAAAATCAGAATAGGTGGGCGTGCCTTTCCCTGCTGCCCATTCTGGAAAATGGCGGCGATCAATATCGCAAAGTGCGACAATGTTCTCCCCCTCACACCCGTCGTAAGCCAGACGTGCAATTCCACCAGCACCAATCATCGCAATATTAATCTTACTATTGGCCGATGGGCCCGCCTGCCCAATCGAGAACCGGGGTAGAATAAAAGCCCCCGCAGTCGTCACTGCAGTCGTTTTGAGAAAAGTGCGGCGGTTAATGGTCGTTTTCATGTTTCTTATATTAAAGTAAATTTTATTTTCCGAGAGATGCACTCGGGCTGGTATCTGCCTCGATGTCGCCAGTGGCAAATTGGATGCCAGCAAGAAAGTGTTTAAGCATCAGTGGATCGGTATAAATATGGTGATTGTGCCCAAGGCTGGTATAGAAAACACGTCCTTCACCGACACTCTGCACCCAACTAATTGCATAATCGCCGCAGGTTCTGCGTAATGGCGACTTTGCCATCGGCTCATCGCTACGTTCAACATCCAGGCTCAATAAGCACACGCAGCTTTTCACGCGAATAAGGCTCTTCCTTAAACTGGTAGATTTCGTCCTGAATCCGAAAATCAGACATATCACCGAAGACAGGTTTTATGAGCGCGTGTTCTGAGTCTTCAATCAAGACGGTCACATTATGACGCCAGCTCCAGGGATGCCCCCAGAAATAACCACCGATCATATCCCCGTAGTCTTCGTCTTCGTAACAAGAATCCGTCGCGGCGTGGATACCGACTAAGCCACCACCAGCATGGACAAACTGGACCAGATTAGCGATCAAACGCTTATGCCTCGCATGGAGCCAATTCCATTGCAGATCACTGAAGTCCTCCCGCAACTTATCCGACGGCATGAAAAAATCTAGCGTGGGACTAAGCAATACAATCGCATCAAACGTTTTCAATACATCGATCTCGAAGTTTTCAGGGTCGTCGCTAATTAATGCTTGATAGGCACCCGTCTTAATTCCCATCCGATCTAGAGCTACCTTGCCTGTGGGAATGGAGGCATGCCTAAAACCCGCAGTGGCACTAAAGATCAAAATCTTGCGTGGCGAATCAGGCACGGCCAAGGCAATGTCCGGCAATGCAGCATCAATAGCTTCGAGTCTTTCTTGAGGGACAGGCTCATCATTAAAGGACGGCTTCCAGTCGTAGGTCGTTACGCCAGAAAAAGCGAACTGAACCGTAAGCAAAAGACTGAATAGGGAATTAAAGGAATACATCATATTTAGAGTAAGGGATGATTAAGCCAATTTCACATTGGTAATTACAAAGATAAATTAGAGAGCAGAAGCATTCAAGCGTCTTCGGATACGTATCAAGCCCCTCGTCATAGTCCAAAGATCCCTCCAAAGGTTCAGCTTACTACCAGATATCTCTTGCCACATAATCGGTAGCTCTGTGATAGGCCACGCATCTTGTTGCAAAGTCGCCAGTAATTCCACATCGAAGACAAAACCACCCTCAAAGAGACGCTCGCTGACTGCACGGTAAGACCTACCTGAGATCACTTTAGCACCACACTGTGTATCCATCCATTTCAAGCCGACAATGCCACGTACCAGTGTTCGAAAAAGGTGAAAAGTTGCTTTACGAAGCAATGAGCGCTCCACAGCCAGTGGGCCAGCAAACTGACGCACAGCGACAAAGCTCATATCTGGATTTTCGCTATCACCTGCGCAATTTAACATACGTATGAGCTCATCCGCGCTGACAGCTCCATCGGCGTCGACGAAGGCGTAAAAATCAGCATCGGGGAACTGCTTGCCAACTTTGATAAATGGCGCCCCCCTTAAAGCTACGCTCTGGGTGGAGGTGTAAAACCACGTCTAAATAAATTTGACTGAATTTTTCCTTGAGCCGCTGCAATTGCTCAACTTCTTCAGTATCCGAACCATCATCCGCGATCACCCAAGTTAAATTCAAACCTGATGCGGCCAAGGCTTTTGCCAATCTTACCCCAAAGCGCTCTAGACGAACCGAATCATTCCAGACGGGAGTCACGAGTAAAAACTTTGGCAGCGTCGCAAGACATATCGTATCACAAAAAACAACCACACGGAATAGCTCAACAGCAAAGCAGGTTTGCAGACTGCGAACAAGTCCGCCTCAATCATCATCAATGCACCACCGAACTCTCGTATGCCTCACTTGGCTCATCATCATCACCTTTGCGGGCGTGCTCCGCTTGAGTAACTTAGAGACACGCCCCCTCCATGCAGATGAGGCGACCGGCGCGCGTATCCTATCGCAACGACTCGCAGGCGACTATCAGTTCAATCCAAACCATTTCCATGGCCCATTACTCAGCTTGCTGACCGAGCCACTCGCGCGACTGCATGATGAAAACACTTGGCAGAGTCTCTCAATCGAAACACTACGCCTCAGCCCAGTAATAGCTGGCATACTACTATGCCTCACACCTCTGCTCTGGCGGCGGGTAATGGGTGATTATGGAGCCGCATTGAGTGCTGCCCTACTCGCCACCTCACCCTTACTTGTCTACTACAGCCGCATGTATATTCACGAAAGCTGGCTAGCTCTTTTCGGACTACTCGGGCTGACCTTTACCTACCGCCTATACAAAGATCCGAACATAAAAAATGCCCTATTCGCTGGCATTTTCGTAGGCTGTATGTTCGCCACCAAAGAGACATCCGTCATCACGCTATTCGCTTGGATCATCGGCCTAGTCACTTGTATTTCCCTCATCCATCTCAGTCGAGATTCAGGAAAACCAAAATTCACGAACTATCTCATCCCCGCTGGCCTCGCCAGCTTGAGCGCCTTGTTAGTATCTGCCTTTTTCTATAGCAACGGCTTTCGTGACCCAGAGGGCATCACCGATGCTTTTCGCACCTATCTAGTCTACGAAACGACACTCGGACACGATAAACCACTCACTTACTATTTAAGCTTACTCTTATGGCCTAAGCACCTGCTAGGCCAATGGTGGACAGAAGGCTTAGTCTTCGTTTTAGCGCGTCACGGCGTGCATCTACGCTGTGCGCTGGCCCAAACTACGCAGCGCCATCTTACTAATTGCCCTAGCCTCCATCATACAACTCGGGATCTATAGCAGCATCGATTATAAAACTCCTTGGTTGATGCTCTTACCGTGGGTGCATGTCTGCCTGCTCTCAGGCTTCTGCCTCAGTATGATTGGGTCCTACCATCGTATCACTCAAATCTGCCTCGGATGTTTCATATTGATGACACTTGTTTTTCAAACTCAGCAAAGTATCGCCTCAAGCCAAGCATTTGAGAATGACGCTCGATCTCCCTACGCATACGTATCAACAAGCCGAGATCTCGTATCTTTGGAAGCTTGGCTCATGCAACTTGGCGAGATGACTCCCGAAATCAAAGACCAAACTGTCGCAGTAGTCGGCAACGGTTACTGGCCACTGCCGTGGTATCTACGAATGTTTAATAGCATCGGATATTGGGATCTACCCGAAGTAAATATGATAGACGCTCCACTTGTCTTTGCCATACAAGATTCCGCTCAACCTACCAATGCCCTCCTTAGCGATAGCCATGTCGCCTTTCCCCGAGGACTACGGACTAATGTCTCCATGACTCTCTATCTACGTAAGGATCTCTGGGAAAAATGGATCGAAACTCAGGCATGATCGACGCGCATACTTTCACACACGAGGCAATGAAGACGACCTTTACCCTGCGTCTTATGCATTCGCAGGTCGATCACGCGCGCGATGCCGCGAATCAAGCCTTTGCATTAATCGATGAAATTGAAAATGCCCTGAGCCGCTACATATCCGGGAGCGACGTCTCTCAAATTAACTGCATGCAGAGCGGGCAGTCCCTCTTTATTAGCGAGACTTGCTACGAATGCATGCGTATCGCCCTGAAAATTTATATCGATACCGATGGCCTCTTCGACATCACACTAGGACGGCAAATTGAGCATCAAAAAAACAAATCAAAAGGCATCGCGCCTGCCCTCGAGGGGCAACTAATGGTCGATCCAGACCGACCTGCCATCCACTGCGTCGAAGCGGGCCGTGAAATTGATCTCGGTGGCATTGGAAAAGGTTATGCGCTCGACCGTATCGCGCCACTCCTTCGCGGCTTAGGGATCAAAAGTGGTCTCGCCTCCGCTGGGGCCAGCACACAGCTCGCCTTCGGAGAAAGTGCATGGAAGATCGAACTCTCGGGCTCAACTGATATGCCCATTGTAGAACTTCAGAACCAAGCATTAAGTGTATCCGGAATTGAAATACAAGGTAGCCACATCGTCTCCCCGCGTCAGACAGAAATTACACACTACGCCCACGCGCGGGTAAGGGTGATCCACGAAGAAGCCGCTTGCGCAGACGCCTGGTCGACAGCTTGTCTACTCATGACAGAGAATGAGCTAGAGACCGCAAAAGATCGAATCACGATCTATTGCAGTTAGGTTATATGGGGCCTTATCTTTAGCTAATCAATTGCTTGATATCGTCGAGACTGACTTTGGCATTCGCAGCTTCAGACTCTTCGAAAAGCTCTTTCAAGATTTCGGCTTTACGGGCTTGAAGCTCTAAGACTTTTTCTTCGACGGTATTGGCGGCGATTAGCTTGATGCTAGTCACAACTTTTGTTTGCCCGATACGGTGAGCACGATCCGTCGCTTGGGCTTCAGCAGCGGGATTCCACCATGGATCGTAGTGAATAACGGTGTCGGCTCCGGTCAGGTTGAGACCAGTGCCGCCAGCTTTGAGTGAAATCAAGAATACGGGAATGCTTTCGTCTTCGTTAAACTGATCACAGATCGCCAAACGGTTTTTAGTACTTCCGTCGAGGTAGCAAAACTTGTGGTCTTTATTCTCTAAGTGTTGGGCGAGTAGTTTGAGCGCAGTGACGAAACTGGAGAAGACGAGAATACGGCTTCCAGCATCGAGACACTCGTCGAGAACTTCGTCGAATGCGGCGAGTTTAGCGCTTTCCTTTAAAGGAAAGTCTTCATCTAGAATGCGTGGATCGACGCAAGCTTGGCGTAAGCGGAGCAGTTCGGTAAAAGCGGCGAATTGAACACGACCTCGGTTCGCACCAGACATTTCCAAATTGAAAATATCACGACGGGTTTTCTCAAGAGTTTCTTGGTAGAAGCGTTGCTGCTGACTGCCAAGCTCACAGAAAAAAGTTTTTTCAATCTTATCAGGTAATTCGGGCGCCACTTCAGTCTTCGTGCGGCGGAGGATGTAAGCAGCAGCGCGCTCAGTCTGGCGTTTATTGTGCCATGTTTTATCGTCTAAGCTGAGCTTTCCAGTGGGCTTATCTATATAGCCTGGCATAAGGAAACTGAAGAGTGAGAAAAGGTCGTCGAGAGAGTTTTCGACGGGCGTGCCAGTAAGAAGAAATCGGCCTCCAGCGTGGAGACTCATCAATGTTTTAGCATTTTGGCTGCGACGGTTTTTAATGTGCTGCGCTTCATCCCCGATCACGACACACCACTCCATCAAGCCAAGCATTTCAGCGTCTTGGCGGAGTGTGCCGTAGGAGGTGATCACGGTGTCATACTCTTCAAGCACGCTGAGCTCTTTAGCGCGCTTACTTCCGTGGTGCTTAAGAGTTTTTAACTTAGGGGTAAAACGGGCAGACTCACGTTGCCAGTTCTCTACAAGACTGGCTGGACAGACGACGAGTGCGGGATACCGCTCCTGCCCTGCCACCGTCAAATGGCTATCCTGGTTTCGGATACACTCGATCAAAGCGAGCGCTTGAAGAGTTTTGCCCAGCCCCATTTCGTCAGCAAGGATGCCACCGAGCTTGTGGCGATAGAGGTGCCAGAGCCATGCGGTGCCGATGCGTTGATAAGTCCGCAAGATCGAGTCAAAGCCTGGGCGGACCGGGGCAGGTTCGAGGGCGCCGACTTCTTTGAGTGCTCGACTGCGGGACTGCCAAGCTTGAGGAGGTTGCCAACCTTCGCAGAGTTCGTCGAGTAGGTCTTCGACATCAGAGAGCTCACGCGTGTCGAGACGTTTTGTAAAAGTGGGAGTAAAGGGACGGTCGGCTTGGCCGCTAACGGCGCGCTCGATCTCGTGCAGTTGCTCGATTGAGTTGCGGTCGAGCAAGGTAATCCCACCTCTGTTGGTCTCGACGTAGTTTTTACTACTGGCTAGGGCGCGACGTAGATCCGTCTCGTCAGTTTGCTCACTTAGGGTGATGGCGAGGGCGAATTTACCCGCGTCTTCTTTGGCTTCGATTTGGAGGGCAGAGATTTCGACTTCTTTGAGTTTAGCTTTGAAGTTATCCGTGAACTCGGCCTCCCATTCGTCCTTGAGTGCCTTCCAGTGAGCTGCGAGGAAATTGAGCGTCTTGTGGCGATCGCGCAACCACCACTTGCGGTTACTAGGCTCGAGTAGAAAGCCCTCAGACTTGAGAATAGTACGTAAGGCTTGGACATCAGCATTCTCACCCGACGGCAAACGTATGGCAATATAGTGAGTGGACCCGTCGACGACGACGCGACTAGTCGAGTGACCCTCCATAGAAGCGGCAGCCTCGCTCGCAATAGGGTAATCCCCTTTTTTTGTTTCCCAGAGTTTGGGGCGTTTGGCCTCAGCGATCGCACGTAGATTTGGCTTAGCTTTTGCGCGTAAGTTGATGTCAGCACGGATCTGGTGCTTACTCGGATTGGTGTCGAGACGCTTCGCCGGACTCAGGTCAAGGGCGACTGGCTCTGGCTCGGGAGTTGCGTGTTCGGCTTCCAGCTCGCTCAGGTATTCGTAGACGCCTGTTAGTTGGCCATTTTGCCAATCAATGGGCGCGTTGGGCTTTTTGACCCAATACACAATAGGCTCACCTACGACGGCATCAAGGAGCTTGCGAACTTGTGCGCTTGTAAGCTGGACCAGGCTGGCGAGTTTACCGCCACACCACGACTCGATGAGTTTGAGCACAGCAACTTGTTTAGAAGCGACTTTGTATTTCTGGCGAGGGTTGAGCTTGTTCAGCGGTAAGATCTCGCGGCCTGCGGCGGCATCAAATTTGAGGACAATCCCTCCACGATCAGCGGCTTCTGGCAAGTTAGGCGGGAGGAAAATAAGCAAGCGTAGCGGGAGACCATCTTCACCGATTTTTATGGAGCTTACACGGGGGACTTTTGGCTTTTCGGGCTTGGAAGCAGGTTCTGATTTTGGGGGTAAAACCTCTCCTGCTGTCGGAATATGCGCCGCTTCGTTTTTAAGGGCTTCATAATGGAGCGCGGCGGCGAGGGCATGTACGCACACTTTACGCTTACGACCGTCAGCACAGGTGCAGGTATTTTCAGCGAACACAGTGGAGCGAAGATTTAGTTTTGGCGTGTAAATACCGTCACCCCCGTCGACGAGCCCCGTCAATACGGGACTCTCCCACTCGGCTGACTCAACAAAGTGGGACTCAAAGAGCTTTTCAGCCTGCCGAAAGACGATACCCCCGCCCAACTCAATGAGGAAGCTGCGGTCGAAGCTAGGTGCGGGTTTAAGGGGAAGTGGCATGTCCTGTTAGAAACGGACAAAATATCGTATTGGATGCAACCCCTCAGAAATATTTCGTTCTATTGGAATTGCAGAAGAGTATGGAGTATTTATCAATCTGGATCATGAAAACAAAGGTTGCTGTTATTTTGTCCGGCTGCGGCGTCTACGATGGCGCCGAGATCCAGGAGTCTGTATTAACACTACTCGCCCTGGAAAAAGCTGGCGCAGAGGTGAGTTGCCTAGCGCCTGATATTACCCAAAGGCAAGTGATTGATCATTCGAGTGGTGATGAACTAGAAGAGGAAGATCGTAACGTAATGGTCGAGGCGGCACGCATCTCGCGAGGGAAAATTCTGCCGCTAGACAACGTAAAGGCGGACGATTTTGACGCATTTATCTACGTGGGTGGCTTCGGCGTGGCCAAAAACTTGTCCAGTTACGCCTTCGACGGCGCCAATTACGATGTTGATCCCGCCGTAATCGATCTCATTCAGGCGACTCACCTAGCAGGTAAACCGCAGGGTTTTATGTGTATCGCGCCTATCCTCGCGGCGCGTGCACTCGGAGAGCAGCACGTCAAATTGACCATTGGTAACGATGCTACCACAGTCACCGCAATAGAGGCCAAAGGGGCTCATCACGTCGACTGCTCAGTCGACTCGATTGTGGTCGACCAAACCAATCGTGTGGTAACAACCCCAGCCTACATGCTTGCCCAATCGATTACCGAGGCAGAGCTGGGGATAAATCAACTCGTCGAGGCCGTGCTAAACATGCGCCTGTAAGGTGAAATTTATGATGATTGCGAGCTTGACGGAGCCAAACTGTAGCCTTTAATCCGCCAATTCAAATCCAGTCACGCTTTCGACACTTTAATTCAATAAAACACA
The DNA here is from genome assembly GCA_905182465.1 of Opitutaceae bacterium BACL24 MAG-120322-bin51. GTDB lineage: Bacteria > Verrucomicrobiota > Verrucomicrobiia > Opitutales > Coraliomargaritaceae > Thalassobacterium. The sequence continues at coordinate 318,133 of CAJJBI010000003.1, forward strand.
TTCCATGGGACAGCCAAAACGCAAACAATCTAAGCAACGCAGCCGCAAACGCCGCGGCGCGACTACTTTCGCACTGCCACAACTCTCGAAAGACTCACAGGACGGCACTCTTTTCCGCCCTCACCGCGTAAATCCTGCAAACGGCATGTATCGTGGCCGCCAAGTGCTCGACGTTGAAGTCTAGAAGACTCTAGTTAAGCCATCTGCTCCTGCCTCCTGCTACTTTAATTTGACTTACTACAATGGTCGCACCCGACGGTAAATGCACCATCGCGGTCGACGCAATGGGAAGCGACCTTGGGCCCACGGAATTTATACGTGGACTTTTGTATGCGACTGAGGAGCTTGGTCTCGACTGCGACTTCACTCTCGTGGGTAAGGGGCGCTTATTGGAGCGCCTTTTGAAGGTTCGCAAGTTCAGCATAGATCCGGCCAAGATCCAAGTCCACCACGCAAGCGAGGTGGTCAGCATGACGGACAAGCCGATCCAAGCGCTGCGCAAGAAAAAAGACTCATCAATGGCTCAAGCCATCGAGCTACTCCGAGCTGGCAAAGCCGATGCAGTCGTCAGCTGCGGTAATACAGGCGCCCTGATGGCTGGTGGCACACTGCGCATGCGCCCACTAGACGGCGTCGATCGCCCTGCTCTAGGCATCATCGTGCCCAGCAAAAAAAAGCCCTTTGTCCTTATCGATGTCGGAGCGAATCCAGAATCTAGTTCGCTCAATCTAATGCATAATGCGGTGCTTGGTTCAAACTACGCCAAAGCGGCCCTTGGCATTGAGAACCCTCGTGTTTCTCTGCTCACCATCGGCACCGAGGAAGGCAAAGGTAATAGCCTAATTAACGCATCGGGAGTTTATCTGCAAGCGATCGACAAGAAGGTGATCAACTATGTGGGTCCAATTGAAGGCTTCCAGATTTTCGATGGAGACGTCGATGTAATTGTTTGCGATGGTTTTGTAGGCAACGTTGTTCTGAAATCAAGCGAAGCAGTCTTCGGCTTCGTCGGTAGTACCATGAAAGAAGAACTCGTGCGTAATCCCAAGCGGATCATCGGTGCAGCGCTCTCCAAGTCAGCCTTCCACGACATGAAAGTGCGACTCAGCCCCGACCAGCACGCTGGCGCCCCGCTCCTCGGTCTCAAAGGTAATGTTTTGAAATCACACGGCTCTTCAAATTACATAGCGATTGCCAATGCTTTACGCATTGCTCGCCAAATTGTGAGGCATGATATGATTGACTCAATCAGCTCCGATATCAATCAAGCTAATGACTTAGTCTAAACTGCCCATCGATTAGGGCGCAGTGTATAGATCGATCATCCACGTAGAACCAACTTTTCTCAATGTCTCAGCCTACTCAATCCGTCATCATAACCGGCACTGGTGCCTACACGCCTGCCAACGTGGTAACAAATGATGACATGGCCAAAATCGTAGACACTTCAGACGAGTGGATCCGCACACGCTCTGGCATCAGCGAACGCTGTTTCGCAGCTGAAGGCGAGACAACCAGCGACATGGCTGTAGCCGCCGCCGAGAAGGCTATCTCAGCAGCAGGTATCGACCGCAGGGACATTGATCTCATCATCGTGGCCACGATGACACCCGACATGCCCTTCCCCTCCACCGCATGCATCCTCCAGAGCAAGCTCGGCTTGGGTAACATTACCGCATTTGACATTCAAGCTGCCTGCTCAGGCTTCATCTACGCGCTCAATACGGGCTGTAATATGCTACGCTCGGGTGCCTACAAGAAAGCACTCATTATCGGCGCGGAGAAGATGAGTTCGATCTTAGACTTCCAAGACCGAGCCACTTGCGTGCTCTTCGGCGATGCGGCAAGCGCGATCATCATTGAAGCCTCCGATAGAGCCGAAGTCGGCGTGTTAGGTAGCATCACTGGCTCCGACGGCTCCGACCCCAGCCTACTTCATCAACCTGCCGGCGGTTCAAAGATTCCCTCCTCTCACGAATCGATCGACGCGCGTCAACATTTCATTAAGATGAACGGTAAGGAGATCTTCAAGCAGGCCGTTCGCGTCATGGGACAAGTCAGCAACGACATCCTAGGGCAATACAGCTTGAAGGCAGACCAAATCGACCTTCTCATCCCGCATCAAGCCAACATGCGCATCATTGAAAGCCTCGCGAAGCGAATGAAGCTGCCAATGGAAAAATTCCACAACAATCTCGATCGCTTCGGTAACACCTCTGCCGCTTCCATCGGACTCGCCCTTGACGAGGCCTATCGCAAGGGCCGCATCCAATCTGGCGACCTGATCCTTCTCGTCGCTTTCGGGGCGGGCTTGACCTGGGGTGCCTCATTGATTAAATGGCAATAATCTTCTAAAAATCACTATGCAACATACGACCGCTACCATCCTCGCTATCTGGCTAATACTAGCCACCTCGCTGCATGCCCAGCTCAACCCGCTCGAATGGTTCGCCGCGAAGACGAAAGACCTCGTCGAACTCAATATAGCGAGCGCCGCCCAAGAGTCCGAAGCATCCGCCCTACTTGAAACTGCGAAGGCAAAACTTGCTGCTGGCAGCACTGGCTCGGCTGACCGCAGCTTTAAGAAAATTATTAAGAAATACCCAAAGACTGCGGCCAGTGGGGATGCCCGCTTCCTCCATAGTCAAATCCTCATGGGCAAGGGTCGATGGGACAAAGCCTTCGTCAGCTTACAGGAGATTATCTTCAAGCATCCAAACTACGAAAATTTCAATCAAGTGCTCAGCGCTCAGTTTGATTGTGCCACCGCTCTTATGGAGGGTGCCCGTGGCCGAATCCTCTGGATTATTCCAGGCTTCGAGCAACCCGACAAAGCAGCTCGCCAGTTTGAACAGATCGTTCGCAACGCACCCTACAGCGACTACGCACCCCTCGCACTTATGAACATCGCAATCGTCTCTGGGCAGAACGAAGACCCGAAGATGCCATCGATGCGCTTGATCGTTTGATCAACTATTACCCTCAGAGCATGCTCGCGCCCGACGCCTATTATAACATGGCGCAGACCTATTCCAACCTAGTCAATGGAGCGGAATACGATCAAGGCTCGACGCGCCAAGCTATCAGCTACTACGAAGACTTCCTCATTCTCTTCCCTCAGAGTAGCCACTTAGGCCAAGTTGAGAGCAACCTCGATACAATGGAAGATCTGCTTGCGCGCAGTCGCCTCAACCTCGGCGACTTTTTCTATAATTATCGCTCAAATAATACGGGCGCGTTAGCCTTCTATAACGAGACCATTACGATCGCGCCAGAATCGGAGGCAGCCGAAGAAGCCCGTGCCCGTATCGCCGATATTGAAGCAGGAGTCCAACCCACCACTGGCGCCAGCATTCTTCGCAAGCTCCTCCTTGCAGACTAATTTCTTCTCTAAGCAGTGAAATTAACTCTCTTAAAATGAAGATGCTCCCACACGTCGCTCGCAGCCAGCATACTAGCAATACTCGCGATTTTACGGCCGCCTTCATCAGCGGCTGCAATTCTTACCAATTTGGTAACCCAGCCGAGCTAGCCCTTCGAGTCGATCTACATCAAACCAGTCACCAATGATAGCTTCGCTCCCCAAGCGCAAGCTATACTCAGCTCGCAGATTCGTGACGTATTCATCCATGATGGGCGCACAAAGCTCGTTACCAGTAGTGAAGCCGCCGATGCAGTCCTCATTGTAAATCTGACCGAATATAATCGCCGCGCTGCCGCGCGCCAGAGTGTCGACACAACAGTGGCCGCGAGTTTCAGCCTCCTCTCGCCGCGAAGTCTCACTCTTCAATCAAAACAAGGGCGATTACTACTTCCAAGAGCGCATAGATCCGAAAATCTCCATCGCTTACGTGGAAGACCCATACGCCAATCCGGAGACAGCCAGACACAAGATTTCCTACAATCGGAATACCAAGCCATGCCACGCCTCACCCGCGACTTAGCGCGTCGAATTGCCGACGAGGTGCTCAACCCATGGGAACCTAGGTAGAGTCTTATAATAGTCTATTTCTGTAAAACGCTGACACCTGTCAGCGTTTTTTTATGGGGTGCTAGCGAGGTGAGCCTCCAATTGAGCGACCTTCCGTACTAGTCCATGAGCTTAATTAAGCGGAACTGTGCCCTAATCAGTCATCAAACGGGAACTAGTTCTTAGAGAACTACCACCTTTTAAATTTAATACATGAGATTAGCATGCTAATGATACTCAGTATCAATAAATACTTGACTTATCCAAAAAGCTATTGAGACTCATTCCTGCTATAAATTTTTCACCAACAACAAACTAATGAAAACATACACAAAATACACAAAACAACTGAAGATGCTGCCCATCAAACTTATGGGATGTGGCATTCTTTGCCTAACAATCAATCCTGTGTCTTCACTGGCACAAGATATGCCAGCAAACGAGGTCTACGAATTAGATGAATTCGTGGTTACAGACCAGTTTCTCTTCTCCGATCAGGTCAATGCTCTTAAAACTCCAACACCTGTCATTGACGTGCCACAGAGCCTCTCAATCACAAGTGCGGCCGACATCTCACTACGCGGCTTTGACAGCGTAGGTGACATTGTTGATTACACTCCTGGAGTAAACATGAACCAAGGTGAAGGCCACCGCGATGCAGTCGTCTTCCGTGGCATCGCTCTCAACCGCCGACTTCTTTGTCGATGGCGTGCGCGACGATGTGCAATACTACCGTTCTCTTTACAACGTAGAACAGGTCGAAATTCTTCGCGGCCCCAACGCCCTACTCTTCGGACGTGGTGGTGCCGGTGGTGTTCTCAACCGTGTGACTAAGAAGGCTGAAATCGGTCAAGATTTCAATGCATACTCTTTGTCGCTCAGACAGCTTCGGTGCGAGTGAATCTGCAAATCGACAGTAATGTTGCCATTAACGAGACTAGCGCCTTCCGCCTCAACGCCTACTCTGACACATTCGAAAATCACCGCGACTTCTCAGATGGTAGCGGCTACGGGGTAAACCCAAGCTTCAAGTTTGAGCTCAGTGATCAAACAACTCTCGATGTTTCTGTAGAGGCGATCGATTATGATCGTTCCATCGATCGCGGTATCCCAAAAGGTCTTGATGATAAACCTGTGGATGCACTCAATGATATCGTGTTCGGTGATCCAGATTTGAATAAGTCTGAGTTTGAGTCGATCTCCTTTCCGTGCGCTGCTTGCAGCATTCATTCTCTGACACCCTAAAGGGTATCTTTACCGCCTCGTATACTGACTACGATAAAATGTATCAGAACTTCTACTGCGTCTTCTTACAGACGAACAACTACGCCTGATCAAGTAACACTGGACGGTTATCGTAGACACTACTCAGCGCCAAAACTTAATTCTTTCTGGTAACCTTGTTGCAGAATTCGAAACCGGCAACATCAAGCACACCTTGCTTTTTGGTGCTGAGTTTATCGATAGCTCTTCGAAAAACGACCGCTACAATCCTGGGTTTTCAAATACTCCGATGCTGGTGGCGCAACCGATAAACAAACCGTGACTTTGGCAAACCTTGCTACAATGAGTAATGGAGTTGTCACAAATATTACATGGTGTTGTTTCTACAGCTAGCTTTGCTGGTGCTTGCTAACCTAAACGACGACACTGCTACAGACCTCTCGGTTTTCTCTTTATACGCCCAAGACGAGATCGAGCTATCCGATCAGCTTTCGGTCGTTCTAGGCGCTCGCTTCGACAGTTTCGATATCGAAGTTACTGACAATAAGACTCGGGCGCTAAAGTGGCAGCCAAAAGGATGAGGAGTTCACGCCTCGTGCTGGCATTATCTACAAGCCAGAAGAGAATATCTCTCTTTATGCTAGCTACAGCCAAACCTTCTTCCCACAAAGTGGCGATCAATTTGCAAGCTTAGGCGACTAAGGCCTTGATCCCAGATGAATTCACTAATCTCGAGGCTGGTATCAAATGGGATCTAGCAGACTGATCAAAGCGTCACTTGCGCTATTTTCAAAATCGAACAAGATCTAGTCGAAGAGATGGCGCAGGTGGTCTCAAGATTCGAAGAGCTGAAATCGAAGGCTTCGAAGCTCAATACCTCGGTCGAATTTCCGACCGTTGGACAGTAAGCGCTGGCTATACCTACCTCACCTGGTGAGATCCGAATAAGGTGAAAGACCCGGCGAGCTACCCAAGTCCTCCTTCTCTATCTGGAACAGCTACCAGCTCACTGAAAATTGGGTCTTGGCCTAGGTGCATCTATCAGGGTGAGAGCACTCCCAAAGGTGGTGCTTCAAAAGGAACAGTACCCAGCTTCACTCGTATCGACGCAGCTGCTTACTACCAGCTCAGCGAGAACCTACGCTTACAGCTTAATGTAGAGAACCTCCTAGACGAGGAATACTACCCACACGCTTATAGCAGCCACCAATTTACTGTGGGTGCGCCTATAAACGCGACCGTATCAATCAAAGGTACTTTCTAGAAGTAATTACTTCATAACATGAGTAGCAAATTCGGGGTCGGCCATTTATTGGCCGATCCCTTCTTGCGTCTAGACCACTCTTCCATCCACTATCCACACTTTATGAATAAACTCATCACCTATCTTAAACTTTCCCTTTTAGTCACAGTCAGCCTACTCGTAGGCTGTGCGGAGCAGAGCGACGAAGCAGTTGCAGGCACTGTCAAAAAAATTATTATCGCATTAGAACCGGATAAAGACCCGGACGCCATGCTCGAAGATCGCGCTGCCCTAGAAAGCTATCTTTCCGAGACTACGGGCAAGCCTGTAGAAGCGATTGTGCCCATGAGTTCTGCCGTCATCTACGAGGGCCTTCGTAATGGCACAATCGACTTAGCCTACCTCAGCGCGACAGCCGCAGCCAAATTGATTGAGCAAGACATCATTGATATTCTTTTGGCCGAACTCATCGACGGAAAGCCCTACTATCAAAGTTACTGGATCACACTCAAAGATGCTCCCTACCAAAATATCGCTGAGCTCAAGGGCCAGCCCATTGCTTTCTCGAGTCGCACGAGCACCTCAGGTTTTCTTATACCCGTCTGGGATCTCTACACCCAGGGACTAATCGATCTAGAAAACGGCCCTGAAGGCTTCTTCGGCGAAGATAATGTTTTCTATGGAGTTGGTTATGTTTCAGCAGCAGAACGCGTCCTCAGGGGTGAAGCGCTCGCAGCTGCTGTCAGTTACTACGTACTCGATAAGGATAAGCACCTGAGCAAAGAACAACGCGAGCGACTTCGCATGCTCGATAGTCAAGGCCCCGTGCCCAGCCACGTAATCGTCGTACGCAAGGGGCTAAGTGGCCTAGACCAGACTGCCCTCAAAGCAGCGCTTCTTGTAATGAATACGGAGGCCAGTGATTTGCGGGACCGTATCTTCGGCGCTGAATTGGCTCCCGCCAAAGCCGAGACCCACTTGAAGACCACGCTTGAAGCACTCGAAATCAGCCGCACGATGCAGTTTTAATCGATTTCAGTAACCTTGACTTGCTAGGATGAGGAAGAAGCATCCAATGTTCGCTAAGAATTACAATGACATGTGCGGCTACCTACTTGTATTTAGATTTCATCCAGTGGGGCTTAAGCTAAAATTTTGATGCAGGATAAAAAACAAGAGCCCATATTAAGCGCGCGAGGAATCGGCCTACAACGAGGTGGCCGTTGGCTCTTCCGGGACCTTGACCTTGACCTGTATGCAGGCGAATTCCTCGCCATCGTAGGGCCCTCTGGGGTTGGGAAGACGACACTTCTATCCTGTCTTTGTGGCATGCTCGAGCCAAGCGAGGGCAGCGTGAGCTTCAAACTCAGCGGCACGAGTGATAGTAAACCAGTGGAATTAAGGCGTCATTTCGGCATCGTCTACCAAGATCTCCAGCTAATTCCTAATGCGGACCTGCTCACTAATGTGCTCTGCGGGCGATTAGGCCGCTTTAACTCCTTAAATACCCTACTCGGTTTCCCGAAAAAATTGCGGCAAGAGGCTTACCGCTTACTCTACGAACTGGGAGTTGGTGAAAATCCACACAAATGGGCCAAGCACATGTCAGGCGGAGAGAAACAACGTGTCGCCGCAGCACGTGTGCTCTTCCAGAAGCCTAAGATCTATTTTGCCGACGAACCCGTATCCAGTCTCGATGCTTATTATGCAGGCCGCGTGCTCGGCTTACTCAGACAAGAAGCCGACGAAAAAGCGAAACCTGTGCTTTGCGTACTCCATAATGCTGAGCATATTCAGCGCTTCGCAGACATTGCACTTAGCTTAAACCAAAACGACCCGAAGGCACACAAGATGCGCCGTGTCAGGCCGTTAAATGTGGAGGCCCAAGTATGAGTCCAACACCTACGCCTGAGCACGAGAAGGTTCCCCCACTCGCTGAATTACCTTGGTATCGGCGGCTCAACCTTCTCAATACCACACTACTCATATTTGTACTGGCTGTCATTTTTAGCGGTAGCCAAATCGAGGGTAACGAACGCGATCTCGATATTCTAAAGAATTTGGGACGCTTCCTCTCCGACTTCTTCCCGCCCGACCTATCGGTGCTGAAGTCAACTGGTTCTGCCCTGATTGAAACTGTAGAGATCGCGATTTTAGCTACATTCTTCGCGATTATCATTTCTCTGATCATCGCCCTGGGTGCCGCCCAGACAATTGGACCGACATGGCTAGTCTTTAGCATGCGTATGCTGCTTAACATCATTCGGACCATCCCAAGCCTAATCTGGGCGGTTATAGCAGTCGCTGCAATGGGTGCCAATGCCTTGGCTGGTGTTGCCGCCTTGACGCTCTACAGCACCGGATACCTAGGTAAATTTTTCAGCGAGGCCTTTGAGTCAGTCGACATGAAAGTGGCACGATCGCTACGCGGAATCGGCGCAGATCCGCTTCAGTCTTTCCAATACGGTATCTGGCCTCACGCCAAGCCGCTCATTTGGAGTCACTGTATCTGGATGTTGGAATACAACATACGCTCGGCCAGTATCATAGGGTATGTAGGTGCAGGTGGCCTCGGTCTACAACTGCACGCCTACCAAGAATTCCACCAATGGGATCGCTTCGCTACCGTGCTTTGCTGTATTTTAATAGTCGTCACCGTGCTCGACTTCCTCAGCGAGCGCATACGTCGACGTATTGCACGGCGCGATGGCTCCAATGACGCCCTCTCCGATTAATAGTCTCTGGGGTTGAAGCTCTGCCCAGAGCGGTTTATCGCTAGAAATATGAGTTACGACATTTCTAACAAAATCACCCTCGTGACCGGTGCCAATCGCGGCATCGGTAAAGCCATCGTCGAAAGCTTCATTAAGCACGGCGCATCTAAAGTCTACGCAGGCGTACGCTCGCTAGATAAAGGCGAGGCACTCGTAGCGGAATTTGGTGAAAAAGTCGTTCCCATTGAGATCGACTATGATAATCCCGCCTCCATCAAGGCCGCCGCAGAAACTGCGGACGACGTCCAAGTCGTCGTTTCGAACGCAGGCGTCCTCATCGGTGCGGCGTCATGGACGAGGATGTCATCGAGCAATTTCAAACCGAGCTTAACATCAACGTCTACGGCCTAATTCGTATGGCACAGGCTTTTGCTCCCGTGCTTAAGCGCAACGGTGGTGGTGCCTTCGTTCAAATCAACTCCATCGCCTCGCTACGTAGCTTTCCTGGCTTTGCTACTTATCCAGCCAGTAAAGCGGCTTCTTATTCATTCACCCAAGCAATTCGTCACGTCTTCGAGGAACAAGGCACAGCCGTACTCAGCGTCCACCCCGGCCCCATTGCAACCGACATGGCTGCCGCGTCTGGACTCGAAGACACCGACCCACCCCATGTCGTGAGCGAAGGCATTGTCGAGGCGCTCAAAGAAGGCGATTTCCACCTCTTTCCTGACCGCATGGCCAAGGACTTTGAAAAGGCCTACCACAACTTCGCCGAAGGTATCATCGAGGCATAAGGCAGTGAGCTAGTTCGACTCCCGCCACCTCCATCATTTCGCTTAGTGTTTATGGGGATTCTGGGACTATTTCCAAATTATTACCCGATTATTGCCGAATTTCACAAGATTGGCCGCATCGGTATTAGCTCAATTATCGTCATTTCGCTTGGACAATTAAACCGTAGTGGAGGCAGTCCATGTCGCCGATTCGAACCGGCACCAGCGGACACATTTAGGTAAGGAATTCCTACACGGCGGAAGCCTTTCGCCCATTCAGCTGGCACATCACTGTCGATTACTAAGGGACCGTAAAAGGGCAGATTGACTTGCCCTCCATGCGTGTGCCCTGCGAGGCAGAGGTCGATGGGCGATTCCGCCACCGCCAAGGCATAGTTTGGCGAATGCCCTAACAAAATACGGAAATCATTCGGGTCAGAATGTTCTAACCACTGCTCGATCGAGCGCATTGCCCATTCCTCTGACTTCGATTGGTAAAGGCTCAAACCATGAAGATTGAGCGCACCTGCACCGAGCTCGATTCTTTGATCGCGCGACGAAAGCATGACTAAGGGCTCCAGCGCATCCGCCTTATAACGATAGAGCTCTCGCTCCGTATCCCCAAAAACAGCGTAAGTTCCAAGGCGCGGATTCACTCGTTTGATGAGTGCATGTAGCTTAGCCCACTCACTCTCAAAAGTTGCGGGGGGAACGACTTGAAGAAAATCGCCTGTGTTAATGATGATATCTGGCTGCAATGACTCGATCCGCTCAAAGATCTCATTTTGGTAAGCCTCAATTGCCCCAGCCTGAATATCGGCAATGTGTAAAATACGAATAGGTTGATCCAATTTAGGCGTTTCCAAACGTACTTGGCGTATGACAAGGCGCTCGGGCTCGACGTAGGTCACATAATAACGCAGAGCGAAGAGATCTAGCCCAAGAAAGGCATAGATGCCCGCTACACATATCAGCGACCTGCGCGAATTCGTCCAAGTCACGGCCAAGCCTAAGCAGAGTAGCGCCACGCCAAGTAAAATCAGCGGGAGCTCCATCAAATTAAAATTATAGGCTCGGTGAATGATCGTAAAATTAGGGATCGAGCATACCGTCCTGCACGTAGAAATAATTACGAGTGATCACATAGAACACAATCGCCAGACCAAGCCAGAGTGCTGCCTTAAAGATAAAGCCGCTACGTGAACGTGAGGCCACATCTGTCATCCCTAGTTCCGTCAATCCCCTTGTCATAGCGTAGCTTGCCTCCTGACGATCAAGCGTATGCCGAACGGGATCAAGGCAAGCGCACCCAAAAACCAGCAGAGCGTTAACTCAATTGGCGCACGGAATCCGCTATGCATCGCTTTTTGATAAATCATGACTCCCATAAACAAATTAATAATCTGCAGATTACAAAACAGAATCAAAAAGGCAATCGGGTGATTGGCGAAATTTCGCGCGGATTCATAGTTTGCCATTGATATGGTCTCAGGCAAATACGCCGCATGGTATGACTTCCAGATTAATACTAGGAGTATCACCGTAAATAGCGGCACCACCAGCCAAGGCTGTGCAACCTTCCGTAAATAAGGCGCACTCGGAAAACCAATCATAGCGATCCAAAATGGAGCCGTCATCAGCGTGATGACCATGAACGTGACATCCAAATCACCCGCTCCGAATAGTTCGATGAACCAAATAGGCATAACGCTAACCAAATTATGAGCAGTGAGTTTCGAGTCGATAGTTCTTCACTATACAAAAATTACCGTGGCCACTCGCTAGTCGATGCCGTAACGATCTTCTCATAGGCCTCAACATAGCGATCCAAAGTCCCTGCGAGCACCTCTGTGGGCAGTGCAGGTGCAGGCGGTGCTTTATCCCAGTCCAGAGACTCCAGATAGTCGCGCACGAATTGCTTATCATAGGAGGGCTGTGCTCCGCCTGGCAAATAGTTGTCCTTCGGCCAGTAGCGGGACGAGTCAGGCGTCAGAATTTCGTCAATTAAGTAAAGCTGCCCCTCCGCATCTGTGCCGAACTCAAACTTCGTATCGGCTAGGATAATGCCAGAAGCGTCCGCACGCTCCACACCCATCTGGTAAAGCTCGATACTCAGGTCGTGCACCCGCCGAAAGAGATCTTCGCCAATCAGCTCTGCCGCATCGATACAATCTATCGGCATATCATGGCCACTGGCCGCTTTCGTCGTTGGTGTGAACAAAGGCTTCGGCAACTGACTACTCTCCAGCAAATCTTCTGTTAGGTCATATTCAAAGAGTTTACCTGATTGCTGATAGGCCTTCCAACCAGAACCAGAAAGGTACCCACGCACCACTGCTTCAATCGGCAGTGGGGTTAACTTTTTCACGATCATGCTGCGATACTGGAGTTCGGGGTAGTCTTTGCCCAGCGCCACAATTCTCGCGGCGTGGTCGTCCACCAGATGGTGTTGTGTGATAGCACCCGCTCGTGCGAACCAATAGAGGCTGATCTGCGTAAGTAGGATGCCCTTCCCCGCCAAGCCCTCTTGCATCACAACGTCGAATGCCGACACGCGGTCAGTCGCCACCATCAGGAGCGCATCGCCCATATCGAAGACCTCGCGTACTTTCCCCGTCGCAACGAGGGGATAGGGTAAGCTCTCCACCTTCTGGAGCGCTTGCTTGGGCATGGGAAATGGTAAATCAAAAACAGCCATGCAATCTTGATGAATGACATGGGTGCTCTGCGCAAACGGATTTTGGAGGCCCAAGGCTAAAAAGTGGCGTTTTCCGAAAAAAGGGCTTGCAGAGGCTAAGTCGAAACGTAGCTTCCGTGATTCCTCCTCCCTCCCGTTCGTCTAGCCCGGTCTAGGACACCTGGTTTTCATCCAGGCAACAGGGGTTCGAATCCCCTACGGGAGGCCATTTTTAAAACCTTCGGCACGAAACATCCCGAAGGTTTTTTAATGCCCACTCAGGAGTAATGGGTTGAGAGTCCCTACTCTGGCGTTAAGTGCTTGAAGACGATTTGTTTGAGCATGCTCAATATAAGACCAAAAAACCAAATGGTTTTCTTATATTACTGCACTAATGGACCTAGAGATTTCCGAGAACTGAGCCCATGTATCGCCTAATGGCGAGACTCCAACATTTACACTAGAGCTTAGTCGCTGCTTCCATGAAATCTTGGGTCGACCAGGTAGCGCCTTCTTTGCGGTAGGCCACGCGGCCGTTGGCGTCGACCAAGAGGGTCGCCATCGTGTGGTTAATAGTCCCATCCTCTTCCATTGTCAGGATGCCAAACTGACGAAGGAGATCATCGACCACAGTTTGGTTCATCGTTAGCAGGTGAAAATTTTCTGACTCCATGCCGTAGCCGTCGGCATACTGATTCAGAATACCGGGCGAATCGAAAGCAGGATCAAAAGTGATACTGACAAAATGGAGGCCGTTGAGTCCCGCCCCGCGGGCGGCGTCTTGCATGTCCGCCATACGTATACTGGAGGCAGGACACATATTAGGTATTGTGCAGCGAGTGAAGATGAAGTTGAGAACAAAGGGCTTACCCTGAAGCTGTCGTATCTGGAGAAACTCACCATGCTGATCTATCATAGCGAAGTTGGGAATGTATTCACCCTGCTTCACATATTTACGACGGCTCATCGCAGCAGTAGCCTGATGAAGCTGATGATTAACATCACGCGCGGCCTTCGCCCCGAGGCCATCAATAGGAAATATCTGCTCCAAGTGCCATTGCTTGCCGTAATAAGCGGCGTTGGCTTTGATCATACGGCCTGCATACCCAATCTTAAGATCGCCCGCACCAACGCGAAAGATACGCATACTACCTACTTCGAGCTTTGCATCCCCCGACTGCGTTAACTCAAGTTCGAACGAACGTGCATCCGAGAAGACTTTAAGGACACGACCTTCGATCTCAACTGCGTGAATAGCATGTAAGGCCAGAAAATAGAAAGCAGTGAGACTGAGGAAAAAACGCATACCTATAAAAAAGAATATGTGGGTGCAGCTTGCAAGCCTGCGCGCACGAATGTGACGTAATCGCAGAAGGTCTCAGTATCAATACGATGGTAGAAGACTAGATGTCCTCCCCTGAGAGTTTTAATCAGCTAAATCCGCCGAGTTTTCTGCGCACTGCTTCCAGGTGCCATCAGATTGGCGGCGCGCCCACTGCTTACCATCCTCGCCGAGTGCGATAAGGTGCACCCAGCCGTTTTCGACAAGATGCCGCACGTGGTCCTGCCGCTCTAGGATATCGTCAAGGATCTTTGTGTCGGCTGCGATACAGGCGTGGAGGCGAAGTGGTTCGTGGATGAGCTTTTCGCCATCGTGCACGGACTGAAAGGGCAAACCAGGTCGTAGATCGTATTCATTACCGAGCGCTACTCCGACGCCGCCTACTACGTTATGGATCGATTTGTGGCCGCTACCAAAATGAGCGTTGTCGGTCGAGGATCCGAAGTATTGCAAGTTGATCCAGCTACCGACGACCATAGGACCAGCGATAATCCTTTCGAGGACGGTTCCTTTTGGGTCGCTCTTGGCGGAATATTCGTGGAGGAAAGCGCGGCTCTGGAGATTGGCCTCAGCTGTCCATGTGCGAGGCGCGACGATAAAGGCAGCGTTACCTGCGAGCGCCCACTCAGGACGGACTTGTGACCAGTCGCGGCTACGCGAGCGGACAGCAGATACAATGTCACTTTGTTCGGCGGCTTCACCGAATCGAGCGGAGCGCTCGGTGGCACAAAGTAAGCCAGCTTGGTCGAGCGATACAGTCAGTTGTTCGATCAGTCTCGCGTCGGCGGCTTCGTAGTCAAAGAGAGAGACCTCGTCGGTTGTAGTATTGTGGAGACCACCAATAAATACGGTATCAGAAGGAATCAAAATGCCGCGCTCGGACAGTTCGGTGCGGACGTCGGCTTGATTGAGCAAGGCAGCGGCAAGACGCGCATTCGCATCACCAGCGTGACCGCCGCAAGCGCCGCAATCGAGACCAGAGGCGTAGGGATTATACTTAGTCGCGCTGCCATGCCCACAGAAGAGGACGATACGAGCGAAGTTTGCCAACAAACCGAGGCCTTTTAAGATATCTTCGGCCAAGCTCGCACGATCCGCAGTTGACAGTTTATCCAAAAATCCTGGTGCGCCTTTATCGTGGCTAGATTTCGAAGAGAGTCCAAAAGCATCTTTAACTAGCTCTACTCCGTAACTGAGGCCAATTGTCTCGACGAAAGTGAAGCAGGAAGAAGCGGCTTCCTGAAAGCGCTTCCAACTGCGTTTGCTCTCGCGTGCTTCGACGCGCTGAAGAACAAGTTGATCGAACTCGGTAACATCAATACCTGACTTGCTATCGGAGCTACGTAAAGGTGGGGCCAAGAGCACTGGGCAGCGCGCTTGCGTGCCACCGAGACCGGGTATTCTGTGTTCGATTGGCAAGCCGAAGAAACCAGCGAAACCAAAAGTTTGAATTTTCATACCAGTCGACTCGAGCGAGCGGCGGAAAACTTCGGAGCGCACATCAATACAGAAGATCGCCTGCACGTCAGGACTCCGGGAGCTAGTCTCACTTTTGGCTTTTGGCGTAATATCGGCGCAGAGTTTTTGTTCAAAGGCGTGCTCCATTGCCGACTGCCAGACGAGGCGTTGTGCTAGATCAATTGTTAACAAAAGCGAGCCATCTTCTGTAGGGCCTTCCATTAAGTTTTGCTGCCAACCGAGGACGCGGTCTTTATTTTCCGAATGGTTCGCATAGAGCGCCATATCGTAACTGAGTAAAATAGCTAGAAGTTGAAGCAAGGAGTCTCCAGACTCACCACGAATCTCAAGCTCGCGATCCTTATAGCGGAGGTGCCCCGCCCATCCAGGCAGTGTCAGCATGATGCGGTAGAGCAGCGACTCGATGCGGTCATCTGGTATTTGGAGTGCCTCGATGGCTTGATCAATCACGGCATACGGATCGTCTGGCAATCTCGCTACAAACTTTCGAAAACCAGTCAGCCCATGCAGCTCTAGATTGCGGTCGATCTGAGCGGCAGCTTTCCATCCTCCAAAGAGACTGAGTTCCTTCCATGGAAATTTCCAGGACGATTGGCCCTCGTCTTCGTAAGCAGCGACCCACTTAGCCACTTCCTCACGGATCACATGCTGCCACTGTGTATCTTCACGCGAATCGAGATACGCACTAAAAGAGCAAGTTTGGTAAATCGGATCAGCCTCTTTTGGGGATTCAGTAAGCAGTGCCACTAAATTCTCAGCGGTAAGTGCTTGATCTGCTTAATTCGAAGCTCTCAACGAGTTCAGGAGAGGCGACTGCGACGACGGCGCGAAGATTCTCTAGCTCGATCTCGCCTGATTCAAACTTGCCCTTAAACCAAGCAATCGGCATGAGCATATCTGATCCTTGTACACGCTTGTGCGCCTCGGCGGTGCGGGCAAAGTTCTGGTCGGCAAAACCGACGAAAGGATTGACCGCGACAAAGTGAGTGAGCGGCCAAAGCGGTGCGATTTTTGAACTAGCTGAGTCGATCTGATTCGAAGAGTGCGTGTGGCATTGCGTTTTCAATGTTATCCATGGTATGAAGTTAGCTGGATGGTCTAGCGCTTGCTTGGCATTAGGCCGATGGCACGAGCTAGACGATTAGCCAAGGTATTCATGTAAAAACCATTGAGCGCATGAACATAGAGACGGCGCTTGCAAGCGACCGTTAAAAATCCGGGCTCACCGTCTTGGAAGCGAATTGAAGTAACCAAGAAACCAAGTAACAGCACCGCAATAATCGTTTCGAAGATTGGCGCAACAGGTACCTTCGCAGGCAGCAGTGGAGTAGAGCATCATTTCAGTTACCATCGCGAGTAAGTAGTAGAGCGCGGCGATACTGACAGCGACCCCTGTAGTCCCCGCGAAGGCTATGCCAGCTTGGCCCCGACGCATCGCTGTCCAAAGAAGCTGTGTGAGCGCCATCACAACCACCATACTGAGCACCAGCATGCCAGGCTTATCAGATGGGCTGACATTGAAAGGAATACTTAGGACAACGACGATGGCAAAAGAGACGCCAATCGCTAACCAAATACGACTCGGCCTTAACTTCGCGTAATGCGGCCCCGCGTTGAGCTTTTTTGCTGTTTCTACAGCAGACCCACATGAAAGGTAAGCGTGTCCTTTATAGAGTGAGTGTGCGACCAAATGGAGCACCGCAAGATGGAAGGCACCGAGACCGCATTGCAGAAGCATAAAACCCATCTGCGCGATGGTGGAGTAAGCTAGTGCACGCTTCACACTGGTCTGAGAGAGCATGACCATGGAGGCATAGACTGCAGTAACGGCACCGACTATCGCCAGCATGTGAAGCGCGCTGGGGATATGCACAAGCACAGGACTCAAACGAACCACCAAGTAGCCGCCGCCATTAATAATACCCGCCTGCATGAGCGCGGACACAGGTGTGGGTGCGCCCATCGTGTCGGGCAGCAAAGCATGAAAAGGGAACTGAGCCGATTTAAGGATCGCGCTAGAAATAATCAACCAGCCGATCCAAGCGTGGTTACCAAGCAAGCTACTCTCGAACCGTACCGCCTCAAAGATATGGCCGAAGTCTTGCACTCCGTAGATCGTATAAATACCTGAGAAGGCTACGATCAGGCAGAGGTCTCCCACCCGACTAAATAGCGACTTCTTACGCGACGAAAGAAGCGTGCCCAAGCGATCAGGGAAATAAATTAGTAGTTTGTGTAAACCTAAACTGGTAGCGACCCAAGCTAGGGAGAACTGGACAAGCCCCGGCGCGAGCACCATGGCAATGACCGCCCCAAGTGTGACGCACATCCATTTAAAGAAATGCCCCTGCTTTTCATCTCCAGCGAGATAGTTTTTCGAGTAGCGCAGAATGATGGCACCCATAAAGCAGACCAATAAGAGGATGATCGCAGAAAGCGCATCGAAACGTATACCTATCCAATGGGCACTTGTGATAGTCGCCTCGACAGGACTTTCTTCAAATAACGCCCATAGCGCTGTGGCAACTGTAGCACTGGCTAAACTTACCCAAGCAATGCCTTCAGCTACACGGCCAGCAGCGAGTGCTCGGGCGTTAAGCCACTTAGAAGTAAGCACAACCCACAAGAGCGATGCAGGTGCGATCCACAGTACAAGACTGCTGATAATTATATCCATAAATCTATCATAACAAATTTCCTTGAATTTATCCAATATAATTAAATTTTACTTTCGTTCTATTTAATATATATATGGATGAGCTCAACCACCATCATCTCCGATATTTTCATGCAATTGTTCGCGAGGGCACTCTCACGCATGCGGCGGAAAGACTCCATGTTTCCCAGTCGTAGTGCAAGACGAGCTCAAGAACGGTCGCCTAGTCGAACTCTACCAAATTCCTGAGATCCGCGAAAACTTCTACGCGATCACTGCGTCACGACGCTACCCAAACCCTCATTTGGAAAAACTGCTTAAAAAGTAAAACGATTACCCTAGTGACTTAAATAGACATCGAAACGATTACTCTTACCTTCCAATATATAGTTAGGCTCTTGGCCTGCTAGAAATGGTGCTATTCGAGGGCGCTTAACAACCACGCGTTTCTGAGCACTTTCTTGGGCTATTTGCAGGAGCAAGTCAGCGTCGGAATCTGTGCCGATTAATTGATGAAAAACCTGCATTTCTTTTTTCACTTGGGCACTCTTCGTGCGCTGGGGAAACATGGGGTCAAGATAGACGACTTCTGGCTTCTCGGCATCTTCAAGTGTTTGCATGTATTCCGCCGCATCAGACTCAACAAGTGTCATCCTTTTGAGTATTGCTACAAGCGATTGGTCCTTTTCGCTACCCCACTCATGTGCAACGCGAAGACCATCAGCAAGCAGGGCGTTCACTTCAGGTACGCGCTCGGTCATAGTAACAGAACAACCTAAGCTTGCTAGCACGAAGGAGTCGCCACCCAAGCCCGCAGTGGCATCGTATACATGTGGTGCAGTAGTAGAATTCAGACCTATTGCTTTGGCAATCATCTGACCTTTACCGCCTCCTTTCTGGCGACGGTAATTTACCGTAGAACTAGAAAAGTCGGCGCGTACACTCAGTAGATTATCTTCGGCGACCTGCGCGAGCGCGAGACCTTGCTTATAAAGTAAAAATACAAAGCACGGTTCGCTGTGATTAGATTCTACGTGAGAGCGCACGAAACCTTCGATCTCACGCGGCTTAGCAAATGCCAAGTGCGAGCCATCAACAATTGGTATTGAAAATTGCTCAGCGAGAAACTGCGCTTGAACCTTTTTTGCTGGGCAAAGAATGACTAATAGTGAAGCTTTCAAAATCTAGGGGCTTGCCCATTAAATCTGCGTATAAAATGTCGCATAGAAATTGATGGCGTGACTTGCACGTTTGTCGAGCGCTATGTCAGTGATTCACTCGGACGTACGGCAACTAGACCCGCCACATTGGCAATGCCACTAAATCTCAACCGGCACCAAACGGGCGATACGATTCTGCTTGAGCACGTGATCCGCCACGCAACTTAGCACCAGAATATTAACAAAAGTTGTAGAGGTTTCCATGCTTACAAATTAGCGATTATTGCAATTGATCAAAAAGGTTGCGGAATCAGACACAAGGAACTTAATAGCCCAATGAATTTCATGCAAAACTGGGGTAACTTCCTCGCACCTGAAGAAGGCTTCCATTACAGCGATTCGTGGCAAATTCTAATAGTAATCATTCTTCTTTGGTTGTGCACTCGGGTCTTTGGGAAAAAATACAAGGTCTCGGATACCGGCGATCTTACTCCCAAAGATTGGGTTAAACAAAACCTCGGCTTCATTACGCATTGGATCGCGTTACTCATAGTCTTTTTTGTATTTGAACTACTGATCGAATTAGAGGTGCCAGTCATACGCTTTTTTACTTATATTGGAGGTGCATGGATACTGATTGGCTTAGCTAGTAGTTTATTAAAAAAACGCTTTTGGGCGCAATCAGTTGCTGCGACAGCTTACATAATAAGCGGATTTTTTGGACTAGCACTAGTCGAAGACAGCATCGCGCTGCTAAGTGGGCTAAGTTTCAAATTGGGCACTCATTCACTCTCTGCATGGACTGTCCTAGCCGGTATACTCGCCTTCGCCCTAACCCTCTGGATCGGCCTGGCTCTAGCTCGGATCGCTGAAAGTCAGATCCAACTGATCCCTCGATTGAGTCCTTCACTCAAAGTGCTCATCTCAAAGATCGTTCGAATTATACTCATCACGGTGGCTGTGGTAACAGCGATCGGATCCATAGGCATTGATCTATCCGCTTTCGCATTTCTAGGTGGCGCCATCGGCATCGGCCTCGGCTTTGGTCTCCAGAAAGTAGTTTCTAATTTTGTCAGCGGTATCATTCTGCTGATGGATAATTCGATCAAACCTGGTGACGTCATCGAGATCGAAGGCACCTATGGGTGGATCAATAATTTACGCGCTCGCTACGCCTCAGTCATCACTCGCGATGGCACTGAGCATCTCATACCAAACGAAGATCTCATCACGCAAAAAGTCATAAACTGGTCTTTCACGGACGACTTAGTCCGCGTGCGAGTCCCTATCGGAGTATCTTACAAAGCCGACCCACACCATTGCATCCGACTCATCCTAGCGGTCGCAGCTTCCACTAATCGTGTATTAAACACTCCCGCGCCGAATTGCCTGCTGCTTGGCTTTGGAGATAGTTCAATCGATCTAGAGCTTCGCATGTGGATTGCAGATCCTTCCAACGGCGTTGGTGCAGTCCGTAGCGAATTATTGCTTAAGGTTTGGGATACTTTCAAAGAAAATAATATCGAGATCCCTTACCCACAAAGAGATCTCCACATCCGTTCAAGCGAGATTCTGCACGTGAAACGAGATAACCCCGACCCAGAATAAACAGATAATGGCAGCTGTTAAGAAAGCCCGCCTAGACGAACTTCTTGTCGCTAAAGGATTAGCCGACACGCGCTCGCAAGCAAAAGCCCTGATCCTTGCGGGCAAGGTTAAAATTGGCACCCACCGGCTCGACAAGCCCGGACGTAGCCTGCCCGCGGACAGCGAAGTCACCGTGGAGTCGCCGCCCCGCTTCGTGAGCCGCGGTGGTGAAAAGCTCGAAGGCTTTCTAGATCATTTCGAAATAACAATGGAAGGGGCACATGTCCTTGACGTGGGAGCTTCGACTGGCGGCTTTACTGATTGCTCTCTGCAGCGCGGAGCCGTCAACGCAACTTGCGTCGACGTTGGTCGCGCGCAGATGCACAATAAGCTGATCCAAGACGACCGAGTGACTAACATTGAGAAGACGAATGCCCGCCACCTACAGCTGGGCGACCTACCCTGCGACGCCTACCCACGCATCGTAATGGACTTATCCTTTATTTCACTGACCAAAGTATTACCAGCCGTCTGGCAATTTCTCGAACCCAACGGCTACTTAATTGCGCTTGTCAAACCTCAGTTTGAAGCTGAAAAGCACGAAGTCGACGCCGGGCGTGGTATCATTCGCGACGAGACGATTCATAATCGTGTGCTTGCCCAGGTAAAGGACTTTGCCCTCGAGCAGTTGCCATGCGCAGTGCTCCTCGGCACAATGGAATCGTCAATTAAGGGTACAGATGGCAATCGCGAGTTTCTCCTCGGCCTCAGCCGCAGCGACGCAAAACCGAGCTAGTAGTTAACGAACCATGCAAAAAGGCAAAAGTTGAGCTTCCGCTTGCACTGAGCCAAACAATAGTGCCCGAAAGAAACCATTGGTCTGCGCTATACCTAATAAATAGGCATAAACTAGAGTCATAGAGTGCGGTGACCGCTTTATTAAAGGGGATACCCAGTCGGTCTCATTAAAATTAGACTCAAAGTCATAATTAAGCAGAAAAGCTTTTTGGAGAACTTTCGCTTTGACAGAACGTGCTCGGCTAATTCTACCTAAGGTTATATGGACAACACTCCTTATCAAAAATTGCTTACACCCGTGCACCACATCATCGGCTTGATTCTTACTTTTTTAGTATTTGTATTGATGTCAATTTTGCTCGTCCCCTTTACTTTCTCGACCAATACTTTGATCGCACAAGGCCAGGCTTGCCTGACTGCAACCCCAATCACTGCCGTATTCTGGTTTGCATACAACATGTTCATGGTGGTGCTGCTCGACCAAAAAAAGCAAAAAAAGTAAGCAGGTATTAGATTTCACTAATTCATTTGCAGGCCGCCCGTTATGGACGGCTTTTTTCTTGGACATATTCCATGTAGTCTCGTTGCGACCGTGAAATCATTGCGCAATGTTGTAAATTATCGCTCCCGCTGCCTAGGGCTTTTGCGAGAGAGCCTCTGTAGAATACGCAGTTACATCCAGAGATGGGGTTAATTTAGCAAAAAATCTACCTGTCAACTTAGCGATTAAGTAGAGTGCGTAACTGCCCTATTCATCATCCCAGTCTTCTAGTTCATCTTTGCGCTTCTTTTCCACCCGTATACCAACCCAGATCGCTAGTTCGTAGAGACCATACATGAAACCAGTTATAAGCGGTAAGGATACAAAGTCGCCACCTGGAGTCATGAATGCAGCGAAGACCATTAGTCCAACAAGAACTGCTCGGCGTATGTCTTGAAGCTTCTGGACAGCTATGACGCCAAGGTAGACGAGTATTACAATTATTAATGGGAACTGAAAGAATGCACCCGTAGCCAAAGAAAACCATACGACCATGCTGTAATAATTGGAAGCCGCCCAAAAGAGGTCGAAATCGAAGAACATATTTAGCCGCACCGAAAACGACAGAGTCAGCGGGAGAATAACGAAAAATGCAAAAGACACTCCGGTTAAAAAGAGTAAGAAAGCTGCAAAGCAGGCAGGCCTTACGACTTTCCGCTCCTTATCCGTCAGCCCCGGAGCCACGAAAGCAGCTAGGAAGTAAAGTACGAAGGGCATCGAAAGCGTTAAGCCGGATAAAAATGCAATCTGAATAAAGACTGAAATGACACCCATTGGTCGATAGGTGATCAGGTTTTCATCAGCCATCTCAGCCGAACCATAGGCAGTCACAATCGGCATCTTCAGGAATGCAGCAATATCCCCAATAAATAAAGTAGCCAGAACAATGCCCGTGGCAAAGGCCAACAAGCTACGCCCTACCGTCCAGCGGAAGTCTTCCAAGTGCTCAAGAAAGCTCATGCCTCCACCTTCAGAGTCATTCAGCTCTTCAACTTCGTCATCATCGTTTTGGTAATCCGTCATCTCAAAATGAATTCCTATTCAATTTTTAGGTGATCGGGCAAACTCCAATCTGAAAATTACCAATATTTCAAAAAATAAACTCCCACAATGTCGGTCACCACAATCTTTACAAACGACCAGCCTAATCAATTGACAGACAGCATTAAATGGCTTTGCTACCAGCTTTTCTAACATGTCGTTGCCCATTGGCGGCGAAATTACCACAACTCGATCCACCAGAAAGATCGCAATCTTATGCCAGCTAAAAAAGCAAGAAAAGCCACCAAGAAGGCCGTCAAACGCAAGAGCGTTAAAGCGGTAAAATACAGCTACGACTTCGGACAAAAGACCGACGGAAGCTCTAAACTCCGGGAACTACTCGGCGGCAAAGGTGCCAATCTCGCAGAGATGGCCCGTATCGGCCTCCCCGTCCCTCCTGGTTTCACCATCACGACTGATGTCTGCTCCTACTTCTACGACAACGGTCGTCAGTATCCCAAGACACTTGCAGCTGAAGTGAAAGCTTCCGTCGCTCAAATCGAAAAAGAGGTCGGCAAAAAACTTGGTGCAGACAAAAACCCGCTTCTGCTTTCTGTTCGTTCCGGCGCTCGTGAGTCGATGCCTGGCATGATGGACACAATCCTTAACCTTGGTCTCAACGACAAGACTGTAAAGGCACTCGCTAAAGAGTCGGGCAATGCCGCATTCGCATACGATTGCTACCGCCGCTTTATCCAAATGTATGGCGATGTCGTCATGGGGGTTCAAGCTGTGAACGAAAATGATCACTGCCCGTTCGAAGGCATCCTCGAAAAAGTCCGCAAGGAAGCGGGTGTTGAACTCGACAATGAGCTCACTGCTAAAGACCTCCAAGAGCTCATTAAGCGTTACAAGGCAGTCATCAAGCAACGCACCGGCACAGCTTTCCCGCAAGACGCTTACGAGCAACTCTGGGGTTCTGTAAGCGCCGTATTCAACTCATGGCAGAACGAGCGTGCGACGCTCTACCGCCAGAAATACGGCATCCCTGCTGCATGGGGCACCGCTGTTAATGTTCAGGCCATGGTCTTCGGCAATATGGGTGATACTTGCGCAACTGGTGTTGCTTTCACTCGTGACCCTGCAAACGGTGAAAAAGTATTCTACGGTGAATACCTCATCAATGCTCAAGGTGAAGACGTTGTCGCCGGCATCCGCACACCCAACGCAATTGCTGAACTCAAGAAGGAAATGCCGAAGGCGCACGCTGCCCTCGAAGCAGTTCGTAAGAAACTCGAGAAGCACTTCAAGGACATGCAAGACTTCGAGTTCACCGTTGAAGACGGCAAACTCTGGATGCTACAGACTCGCAACGGCAAACGCACAGGTCTCGCAGCCGTCCGTATCGCCGTTGAGCTTGTTAAGGAAAAACTGATCGACCAAAAGACAGCACTCCTTAAGATCCCTGCAGATTCAATCTCTTCACTACTCGTTGCGGTCTTCGACCCAGCGGCAGTCGCGAAGGCTAAGACACTCACAACGGGTCTTCCCGCTGGTCCTGGTGCTGCATCCGGCAAGATCTGCTTCACAGCTCCAGAAGCTGAAAAAGTTGCTGCTAAGGGTGGCCGTGCCATCCTCTGCCGCGTTGAAACCACACCAGAAGATCTACGTGGTATGATCGCTGCGGAAGGTATCCTCACATCTCGTGGTGGTGTTTCTTCTCACGCCGCACTCGTTGCTCGTCAAATGAACAAGGTCTGTGTCTGTGGCGCTGCTGAGGTTGTCATCAACTACGGTTCCGAAACACTCAAGATCGGCAAGAAGACATTCAAGAACGGCGACGATATCTCTATCGATGGTACAACTGGTGAAATCTTCGCCGGTGCAGTGGCAACTGCACCCTCTGAAGTTGACCAAGTGCTCAACGGTAAGCTCAAGGCTAAGGACAGCTATACCTACCAGATGTATAACCAAGTCATGAAGTGGGCTGACAAGCACCGTAAGCTTGGAGTTCGCACCAATGCTGATTCTCCGGACCAAGCTAAGTCTGCGATCGCATATGGCGCGCAAGGTATTGGACTTTGCCGCACAGAGCACATGTTCTTCGAAGGTGATCGCATCACATTCATGCGTCAGATGATTCTGGCCGCAGACGAAAAACAGCGTCGAGCAGCACTCAGGAAGCTTCTTCCATTCCAGCGCAAGGACTTCACAGGTCTCTTTAAAGCAATGGGTGGTCTTCCTGTCACAGTTCGTCTTTTAGATCCACCTCTCCACGAGTTCCTTCCTCACGACGAGTCTTCCAAGCGCGAGCTAGCTAAATCTCTCGGCGTCAAAGTCGACGTGATATCGAGCCGCGTGCACGCACTACACGAATCCAACCCAATGCTTGGTCACCGTGGTTGCCGTCTAGGTATTTCCTACCCGGAAATCACTGAGATGCAGGCACGTGCGATCTTCGAAGCGGCGGCATCTTGCTATAAGCTCAAGAAGCCAATCAAGGTAATCCCTGAAGTCATGATTCCTCTCGTCGGCTTCGCTGACGAGCTCAAGAATCAAGTAGCAGTGGTTCACCGCGTGGCTGCTGAAGTCATGGAGAAAAAGGGTGTGAAGTTCAAATACCTGGTTGGCACAATGATCGAAGTACCTCGTGGTGCTTTGACTGCTGATGAGATTGCTGAAACTGCAGAGTTCTTCTCTTTTGGTACCAATGACCTCACCCAGACTGGTCTCGGCATGAGCCGTGACGACGCGGGTTCGTTCCTTGGCCAATACAAAGACCTCGATATCCTTCCACAAAATCCGTTCGCATCGATCGATGCGGCGGGCGTTGGGCAGCTTGTTGAAATTGGTGTTCAAAAGGGTCGTAGCACAAAGGGGAATCTCAAGCTCGGCGTTTGCGGCGAGCACGGCGGCGATCCAGCCTCCATTGAGTTCTTCCACAATGCTGGACTCGATTACGTCAGCTGCTCGCCCCCTCGCGTTCCAGTTGCACGCTTGGCTGCTGCGCAATCAGCGCTCAAATAGCCTGAACTAGATTCAATCTTATACAAAAGCCCTTCCGAGAAACCGGAGGGGCTTTT
>CAJJBI010000004.1:0-52500 GCA_905182465.1 Opitutaceae bacterium BACL24 MAG-120322-bin51
GATATGAAAAAGCTATTCGTATTAGTTATGATCTTCTCATTCATCACATCCTTCTTACTAGCCAATTCACTCGAATTAGGTAGCCCTGCCCCACAACTTAAAGTGCTCACTGACCAGGGCACTGCCCTCGATCTAGGCGAAGCACTGTCGGTGGGTACCACGCTGGTCTTCTTTTACCCGAAAGCCATGACGCCAGGCTGCGTCAAGCAAGCTTGCAGCCTTCGCGATGGCTGGGATGAACTCCAATCGCGAAATGTAAGCATCTTCGGCGTCTCTTCCGATACCGCCAAGACGCAGGCTCAATTTAGAGATAAATACACACTCCCCTTTACGCTGCTCGCCGATACTGATGGCCAGATCGCAGATGCTTTCAGCAAAAGCCGTTGGAGCCGCCAAGCCTACATTTTCAAAGACGGCATCCTCGTCTGGCGAGACCTCAAGGCAGCCACCTCAAAGCAAGCCACAGAAATACTCGCCGCGCTGGATGAGTTAGAGCCTAATTCGTAAGCCTCCAAGTAACCTGGGGCATACCTACGTTTCGAGATTCCTACAACTCGGTTAAAACTCACTTGGTAGCCTAGAAAAATAGTGCCTCGGCGATCATCTGTTCCGCGCCCAGTGGTTTAACTCGAGTCGATATCTTTTCTTCAGACTTACCGAGCGATGCTTCAATTTCTCCCATAGAGCCTTCGGCAAATTTACGCCACTTGAAGTAGCGTCCATCCGAGTATTTGAACTCAAGTGCCAAGGAACAATCCGATTCGCACTCGCCGCAATTTTCGACGATGTATTTTGCCTCAAGTGCAGTAGAGTCCTCGCACTTTTCGCATTCGCCGAGGCAATCACGGAGCCACTCCATCAGTCGAGTTCCTTCGCCCGACATCGCCTCGCAGTGGCGCACGGTGACTGAATCAAGATTCTCGCAGAGTCCTTGCATTTCATAGCCACTTAGGAACTGCCCGAGCGCTTGACGCACTGGTAGTAAACGAGCCGAGGCAAGATCACCTACCCGTGATGGCTCTGGCCAATCAAGCTGACTTAAATCTTCACCTTCAAAGCTACTGTCGTAAATTGAGCGACGCACACCCTTCAGTAGATTATCAGAGTATTGTTCAATCCGCGCGCTAGGCACCCCACAGAACCAATGGTAGCTGGGTAGATCCGGTTCTAACCACACTGAAACTTGATTCGCTAAGTAGCCGCAATTATCAGGTTCGTAGCCGAGTAGTAGCGCCTCGCAGCAACACATCTCGCGATGTGAATCACCAATGTAGCATTGGCTGAACAACTTCGCTCGCATCGAACCATCCTTAATCGAACGCGATGGGCAGAGCACGATAATACGGCTGGGATAGCGCTGGGCAAAAGTCAGTAAGGTGGTGAAACGTTCTTGCGCCTGCTCTGCAGTCACGTCCCATCCGAAGTGAAGCACGACATTCATCTGCGAAGCGCGAAAGGCCGACGGCGAACCCGAAGCATCGCTGTCCCACATAAGCTCTAGGCGATCCGTCACCTCTCCCACCGGCAAGTCCAAGCCTGGCAATTCGTCGATTAAATCTTTCATTAGTTATTTCCGATTTATAGGAGAGAGATGACCTTAGATGAAGGTGCTAGAATCATACTCAATATTCCTGTCAGTGGCTCTGAATTAACCCGAGTAACGCCATTGATGCCCACGCTCAGAGAGCAAGCGTTCGCTTTCGATAGGGCCCCAAGATCCGGCTGCGTATTCCTTGAGTCCTTGCTTCCTGGAGTCTTCCCAGTGTTTAAGAACAGGCGTTACCAGCTTCCAAGAGGCCTCCGTCTCATCCCCACGGATAAAGAGCGTACTGTCGCCCACCATCGCATCAAGGATTAGGCGCTCGTAGGCCTCGGGCGTATTTGAGCCGAAGGTTGTGGAGTAACTAAAGTGCATTTTTACGGGCTGAGTCCGTGTCTCCAAACCAGGAATTTTCGAGTTCATCACGAGAGTCACGCCCTCATCTGGCTGGATACTAATTACCATAGTGTTCGCTGCCACGTTGAACTTGTCGCCTTCTGAAAAGAGAATACCAGGCGGGCGTTTAAACTGAATCGCGATCTCACTCGCACGTCGTGCCATGCGCTTACCTGAGCGGATATAAAAAGGCACGCCCTGCCAGCGCCAGTTGTTAATTGCCAAGCGCATCGCCGCATAGGTTTCAGTCGAAGAATCATCAGGTATACCTTGCTCATCTGCGTAGCCTTTGACTGGCTTTCCCTTGACGGGTCCATCCGTATAACGAGCACGGACGACGTCCCCACCCTCGGAGTCGAGCTTAAGGGGCTGGATCGCTTTGATCACCTTGACCTTCTCATCGCGGATCGACTCGGGATCGAGCGAGACAGGTGGCTCCATCGCAGTCAATGCGACGAGCTGCATCGTATGATTCTGGATCATGTCGCGCATTGCACCGCTTGTATCATAATAGCCACCGCGGGTGCCTACCCCGAGGCTTTCCGCCACCGTGATTTGCACACAATCAATGTATTCGCGATTCCAGAGAGGCTCGAAAATCGAGTTACCAAAACGCTGCACAAGCAAATCCTGCACGGTTTCCTTCCCGAGGTAGTGGTCGATACGGTAAACTTGAGGTTCCTCGAAGACGCTGCTGATCACTTCATTCAGCTCATGAGCAGACTCCAAATCCCTGCCAAAAGGTTTTTCGATGACAACCTTAGAGGCAAGCTTAGTGCCGACATGCGCCTTGGCCATACCACTGCTTCCAAGGTTTTTAATAATCGGCTCAAAGACGCTAGGTGGGGTAGAGATATAGAACATGCGCTGCACATCGCGCCCCAAGCCCTTTTCGATTTCATCAATCTTCTCGGCGAGAGAATCAAATGCTGCCGCTTCATCGTATCCCCCTGAGTAGTAAGACATGTTCTGGCGCACACGCTCCCAGATCTCCTTATTCAGCGGGCGGCGTGAGTGCTCCTCAATCGCCTCGTCCATCAGCGCCCGGAAATCATCGTCCTCGATAGGCTTGCGACCGTAGCCGATTAAATGAAATTCGCCTGGCAGTAGATTATCCACACCTAGATTAAAAATCGCTGGTATGAGCTTACGCGCGGTCAAGTCGCCCG
This sequence comes from Opitutaceae bacterium BACL24 MAG-120322-bin51, assembly GCA_905182465.1. GTDB lineage: Bacteria > Verrucomicrobiota > Verrucomicrobiia > Opitutales > Coraliomargaritaceae > Thalassobacterium. Next base: position 3,106 of record CAJJBI010000004.1, read on the forward strand.
AAGCGCCAAAGATGACGACCACAGTCGGCGGTGCACCACGGTGTTTACTCAAACCCTTCAAAAAGGGGTGTCTGGCTTCATCAGTATCTGGACTCATGGCGGGTAGTATAGTGTTTAGAAAAGAGTGGCACATTGCCGTAGTGGCGAACATCTCCCTCTCCGTCATCGGAAAGCGAAACTTCTATCACATCAAAACGGACGTGTTTCGGAGGATTTTGCAATTGATTAATGTACGCCTTCGAGCCCCGTTGCAAAACTTGCTTTTTATGCGCATCGATTGAGTGATAGCCACCAACCAGTGCGTTCGCCGCTCGCGCGCGCACTTCGACGAAGACCAAAACTCCAGCATCCACACAGACGATATCCAGCTCATCCCGCTTATAGCGCCAGTTACGGGCGATCACCTGAAAGCCAAGAGTGTGCTTACAGTAGGCTGCAGCAAGGTCTTCCCCATACTGGCCCCGCTCGGCCCGAGTGCTATTCGACGCCAGCTTTTCAGGTCTCCCGTAAAACAACTCACGTACTTTATTAAAAATACTCATCGGCTAAAAAGAGTCTCTAGCTAGAGATCACGACAGGCAACCTAGATTGTTGAAGTTCCACATTTGCGCGGCTCGTGCACTCTGTGCCAGAATGCCACAGTCACATATGTGCGGAACTCTAGCCTGATGTAGATAACGCGCACTACAAAATCTTGCCCCCCGTCACGCCCAACATTCAACTAGCACCATCACTACTTCCTCAAACAACACCCCCCACTTAATCGTCGGTGCTGGCCTCGCTGGCTGCTTGCTCGCGTGGCGATTACAGCAAGCCGGCCAGCGCTTTCTCTTGATCGGCAGCTCAGCCATGCCCTCAGCCTTCGGCGTGGCCGCAGGTGTGATCAATCCTGTCACTGGGCGCTGGATGACGAAGACTTGGAATTTCGACCAACTCCTGCCCGAAGCAGTCGAGACTTATCGCGCTATCGAGCAACAATTCGGCATTCAGGTCTACCACCCCATCCCCGAGATTCGCTTCTGCCAAAACGCAGAAGACCTCAAACGCGTCGGCAGACGGATGCGTAACCCTCGCTACCAAGACGTGCTCAGCCACATGGCCGTAGCCGGTGAAGCCGCACCCGAATTTAACGACGATTTCGGCACTTTCCACATCAACCAAGCCGCCTACGTTGACCTGCCGCTAGTCGTTCATACGCTCAGGGCTTCATTTGCCACGCTTGGCGTATTTCGCGACGAAGCCTTCCTCCACTCTGAGCTACAGCCTGGCGCGATTGGCTGGCAATACCGAGACCTCCATGCTGACAAAGTGATCTTCTGCGAAGGAGCCGCCATGCAAGAAAACCCATGGTTCAAAAATTTACCTCTGAAACCAGCCAAAGGAGAAACACTCCTTTGCCAAAGCCCTACACTGAGACTCCCGCAGAAGCTCTATCATCACAAAAAGTGGTTTCTCCCGTATCCTGATGGCACGTTCCGCATAGGTGCCACCTACGATGAAAGCGACCTAAGCGACGCCCCGACCGAAGGTAAAAAGGACGAGCTTCTCACGGCCGCCCGCGAAGCACTCAAAGAGCCACATCAAGTCGAAGTCACTGCCCATCTAGCAGGTATCCGCCCTGGCACAGTCGATAGTCGTCCCATCATCGGCGCTCACCCCACCGACTTAGGGCTTTATTTGATTAACGGTCTAGGCTCAAAAGGAGCCTCCACTGCGCCATCAATGACTCAACAACTCACTGACTATATTCTTAAAAAGTCGCCGATAGAGGACGAAGTGAACCTAACACGATTCGATTAGAAAATATGCGGCTCACCGAAAAAGTTCATCACATCCTCACGAATCACCTGAAAGAAGGCGACCGAGCCATCGATGCCACTGCAGGCAATGGCTATGATACCTTATTCCTCGCCGAACAGGTCGGGCCATCCGGAAAGGTCATCGCGATCGACATTCAAGATTGCGCGATCCGATCGACACGAGAGAAGTTAGAGTCAGCTGGCCTGATCGATCGCGTCAGACTAGTGACCGATGACCATGCCATCGCCCTGAGGAAGCTCATTGAAGACGATCATGAGAACGTCGCCGCGATCACCTTTAACTTAGGCTATCTGCCCGGCAGCGACAAGAGCATCCAGACGCGCGCAGAAAGCACTGAGGAGGCACTCGCTGCCTCGATCCAATTACTCACCCTGGCGGATACCTTTGCGTGACCGCTTACCGCGGACATAGTGGAGGCACAGCTGAAGCCGAGACTGTAGAGGCTTTTATGCGTAAATCCCAAAACTGAGGGACATACAGTCGATTACTATGAGCCAGAATCAAGTAACTCTCCCCCGGTTCTTTGGGTCTTAAGGAAGAGCTAGCTTCTAGACTTTCTGATTAGTCGCACAAAAAAGCCCCAGCACAATGCTGGGGCTTTTGTAAATAGTAAGGATGTTTCCTTTATGCGCGGCGGCGTAGCATTACGCAACCAAGAGCAAGGAGACCACCTAGTAGAGCGTAAGCTGATGGCTCTGGAACTGCAGCTAGTTTGGATCGAGCTTTGAGGGCCTGTGCCGTAATCGGCTGCAGAACCTGCAATTCCACCGAACAAATAAGTGATGTCTGAATCACTGTAAAGGTTCACAGTAGCTGTGAAGAGTGGGTTATCTTGACCGAATGTTTGGGCTGATTTAGCAACCAAATACTCTGAGCCAGAAGCACTAGTAATTAGTGTAGTAATGCTCTGTCCGATGAATGCGCTGGCACCTGCAGTAGAAGACGAAGCATCACCTCCGTAAACTCCAGTGAGACCGTAGCCGCCTCCGAAATTTGCAGCTGAACCGAATGAATTCCAAGTGGTGAAGTCGCCTGCACCGGCTAGAGCCTCATCAGAGAAAAACCCAATTTCAGCAGTTGAGGACGTGCCCAGCATATTATTGCTAGAATCAACAATTGCGAGGCCAGCAAAAGTGCCAGAGTCAAAATTACTGAATGAGATAGTTGCTGCGTTTGCGCTAGCAACTGCGAAGATTAAGCTTAATGCTAATTTAGTTTTCATAATTTAGGGTTGGGTTGGGTTGTTTTTGTTTATTTTTAAATTAGAGATTTACTCCTGCAGGTAAAGATGAAGTTACCATAGTGCCAGAGGCTTTACGTTCTATGATGTAAGCACTACTCAGAATTTCAGCAGATGCGTCAGTGTTTCCGGTAGTAGTGCCCTTCCATCCAACTGAAAGTGGGGGGAAAGGACGCGCGGTTCCGTTGTAGTAATATTTGTTATAGCCACCAGAACCGTTGGGAACCCAAACTAAGTCAGCGTCAGTAGTGTTTCCTGCTGCGGCAAGGGCAATGTCACTCTCCATTCCAGACTCTCCTAGTGACATGTCACCAGGAAAAATGCGATTAATAAAATTGAATCCATTTTCTGCAGCTACTTCGCTAGAATGAGTTACAACAGATCCTGCAAATACAATACCTTTAGATGTGAGATCGCTTGCATCTACACCTGCTTCATCAGAGGAGAAAGCACTTCGCTGCACTTGAACCCAAATGGCATCCGTAAAGTAAACTGCAGTGGCAGACGCATCCGCGTTGCCTGTAGTTGTGGTTTTCCATCCGACAGATAGAGGAGGGAAAGGACGCGCGACCGCATTGTAATAAACCTTAGTATAGCCGGTATCGTTTTGTACCCATACAATGTCAGCGGCAGAAGTGTTACCTGCTGTGGCTCCAGCTAACTCAGCTGAATTGTCAGATCCAAAAAGGTCAGCAACTGTAAGAACGCTCCGAATTTCGTAAGTGTCGCCATCGGATACAAGTGATGACAAATCATCGCCTGTAGCGACTGCAGTTGCGGATGAAGCAGTTGCCCCTGTGTTGACACCAACGTTGGCACCACTTGTGAGGGTTAAGACGTAATCAGAACTACCAGAAAGACTTGTAGTAAATGATGCATTGGCATCTGTGGCTGTTGTAGAATCGGCAGAACTGAAGGCGCCGGAGGCTGCAACTGGTCCAGAAAGATTACTAGCGATGAGATTAAAGCCAGCAGGACTGATTGTTTCAGTCACATAACCAACCGGATCGGTCTCGACCGCGGAAAGGCTAGAAAAGGTAGAAAGAGAAGCTATTGCTAGCAAAGACAGGGTTTTTTGAGGTATATTCATAGTTAAGTGAGGAACATTATTACTCCGTTTCTAGTTGGGGGCAAGTACAAAAGTATTACTTTTTTGATTTTTGAGCTCAAAATTTGGCTTTTAGGATATTTTTTACAAATTTAGCGCTTAAATCGCGGAATTGATTGAGTATATAGTCCAATTTTGGGGTATCTTTAGCGCTCGGCATCGAGGTCCTCGGCGGAAACTCATCCTTTTACCACTATTATTTGATGAGACCGGGTATGGTTTGAGTTTTCCTTTGACTGACGGGCTGACCCAGAATCTCGCCGTAGATGAAGGCGGTGCGCGCCGCGGAGGGATCGCGGAGGGTAGACCGCGCGCTGCCACGTGCGCGCCGAGATGGATTTTGCGCGAAAGTGGTATTGCTTCGGGTGATACCAGCCTGCTGTTTTAACTTTTTAGCCCTTTTCTCAGTCGCTTCGATCCGCCGGAGGCGCTCCTGTATTTGAGATTCGTAGCTGGCGGTTTCGGGCTGACTCTGGCGCGGCGCTGGGCTGGAGCTTGGCACATCTAGGGGGGCGCGACTGTCCTCCCCGCCTCGGCGTTGGGCTATCTTACGGCGGATTTCTTCCTGAATCTTTCGCTGGCGCTCGATGACATCAGGGTCTTCTTCCTGGCGACCGCTACCACTGCTCGGCGCGCTATCCCCATCCGACTTCCCCGAAAGTATGTTTCCGAAGAAGTAGATGGCCGCGAAGATAAGCGGAATAAGGATTTCTAGGATGTTGTCCATGAGGAAGAGGAATTATAGGCGCTGCCAATTAATCATTCCGTATTTATCGACTCTCCGAATTTAGATTGAATCTACTGTTTCTCCTCACCTTTAGAGATGCTATCGCGCATATCCGTGTCGGCCTTAATATTGTTTAGGCGGTAGTAATCCATGACGCCTAAGTTGCCGCTGCGGAAAGCTTCAGCTAGAGCTAGTGGCACTTGGGCTTCGGCTTCGACGACTTTAGCGTTCATTTCTTCGACCTTGGCCTTCATTTCTTGCTCGAGAGCAACGGCGGCAGCGCGGCGCATTTCGGCTTTAGCTTGGGCGACGTTTTTGTCGGCTTCGGCCTGGGACTCTTGTAATTTGGCGCCGATGTTTTCGCCGACGTCGACATCTGCGATATCGATGGAGAGGATCTCGAAGGCGGTGCCTACGTCGAGGCCTCGCCCTAGGACGACTTTAGAAATGCTATCTGGCGACTCGAGGACAGTCTTGTAGGAATCGGCAGAGCCGATGGTGGTGACGATACCTTCTCCAACACGGGCGATGATGGTCTCTTCAAGAGCGGAGCCGACATAGTTGTCGAGGTTGGAGCGCACGGTAACACGAGCGCGGGCTTTGACTTGAATGCCGTCTTTGGCAACGCCATCGATGGTGGCGCGACCACTACCAGATGCGGGGCACTCGATGACTTTAGGGTTGATGGAAGTGCGGACGGCTTCGAGCACCGACTTGCCAGTGCCTTTAGTGGCGAGGTCAATGGCGCAGGCGCGTTGCCAGTCGAGGGTGATGTTGGCCTTGCCTGCGGCGATGAGGGCTTGAACGGTCTGGATGACGTTACCCTCGGCGAGGTAGTGGGCTTCAAGGTCGTTGGCACTGATTTCGATGCCTGCCTTCACTGAGGTGATGCGAGCATCGACGATCAGTGAAGCGGGGACGCCACGTAGGCGCATGGCGACGAGCGTGGGAAAGCCGACGGCGGCACCAGATAGCAAGGCGCGGAGCCAGATGCTAAAAAATGTGATCGTGATGAACACGCCAATGAGGAGGATGAGTCCGAGGATGGCGGCAGCGCCGAGTTGCCAGCCTGCGAGGGCGAGGAAGGAGGAGTGGAATGTGGATGTCATAGTTTTTTGATGATGAGGTTAAAATTGTCTTGAGCGACTACGAGAACTGGTTGGTCGGCTTCGATGTAGCCATCTTGAGAGTGAGCTTCGTAGGATTGTTCGTCGATTGCAACTTTTCCGCTGGGATTGAGGCGAGTTAACGCAATGCCTTTTTTACCTATAATGGATGCTTCTGCAGGGGCAATATTGGAATGGCCTGTGACGGAGGATTTTAGGAAAAACGCGCTGCCGAGTGAGGTGCGCGCAAGGAGCTTAAACTCGATGAAAACGAGTATGGCAATCGCTGTAGCAGAACCGACGAAGGTAAGGATCCCGATGCCGGCCCCATATTGATCTCCCGCAATCCATGAGGCGAGGATGACACAGAGCGCGGCGATGATCCCAAGGATGCCGCCTGGTAGGATGACTTCAAAGAAGACGAGGACGAGGGCGGCGACTAGGAGGCCGATGATAGTGCTCATAAAAGGATGACGAATGATTGATGTTGGTGGTGGATGGGGGAGCTCGCAGGAGAGCCAACCACGTTGAGTGCTAATCAGGCTCGACGATTAGGCTGAGATCGACGGCTTTTTGGACGCGGATGGGGCTGCCTTTATCGATGGTGCCGAGTGCGCTGCGGGCTTCGTAGCGACGGCCGTCGATCTCGACGCGGCCGCTGGGAAAGAGATCGGTGATCGCAGTGCCTTTGCTGCCGGGCAGAGGGAGGTGGGACTCGCGCTCGACGCGCAGGGTCTGACTATCACCGCCAGCAGCCTCGGCGAGGACGAGCTTGCGCTCTATCCAAGATCCATGGAAAAAACGTGAGAGTAAGAGCGCCCCGAAGACGGCGATGGAAAGGCCGAAGACGAGATTAACGATTGGCTGAGCGAACACCTCGGGCGAGACGGTGATGGGCTCACCCGGCCAGATGTCGAGCATCGCCCAGAGGAGGGAGCCGAAGATACAGCCGAGGCCACTGAGGGCAAAAATGAGGGTCCCTGGAAAGAAGAAGAGCTCGACGAGCACTAATATAATGCCAAGTGCGAAGAAGAGGATGACTTCATTGCCCGCAAGTCCAGCAATGTGCTGACTAATAAAAAAGACGCCGAGAAGAACTATACCTAGAATACCAAAGACGCCGAAGCCGGGGGACTTGAACTCGAAAAAGAGCATGAGCATCCCGATCCCGAGGAGCGCGGGAGTGAAGGTGCTCATCCACTTGGCGATGACTTCAGAATAGGTAAGGTGGAAGTCTTTGATCTCGTAATTGCCCTCGCCAAAGCGGGCGTCGAGGAGCGCGCCGGTAGAATCGTAGATACCCTTACCAAGCAGTGGCCGAGTGGGGCCGTCGGGGCTCTCGGGATATTCGCGCATGGCCTCGGAGGCGGTTAGCGTTAGCAGTTCGCCAGCGGGCTTGATGACCTCTTCACCAATTTTGAGCTCGAAGTCGGCATCGAGCATCGCGCGAATGACCTCCGAGCGGAAAGGATAATCCTCAGTGATGCTGCGGATATTAGCGCGAAGATAACTCTCGACCTTCATGCGTGCCGTCTCGGGCACTTCTTGTCCGCCCCCTTGAATAACTGCGGAGGCGCCCATCTTACCTCCAGGGGCGAAGTAAATCTCTTGAGTGGCCGCGGCGATGAAAGAACCTGCGGAGATGGCATCGGGATTGATGTAAGTGGCGGTGATGCCATCAAATTTAGCGAGCATCTCCATCATTTCGAGGGTGACATCGACGCGCCCACCGGGGGTGTCCATATTAAGGAGTATCATCTCTACATCGTTGACGATGGCCTCTTTAAGGCCGCGACGTAGGACGAATAGGTTGGGCTGACTGATGGCGTCGGTGATTGGGATCACGTAGACGTCGATCTTTTCTGATGCGGCGGCCGCAGGCGCCGACGGCTCTTCCGCACCCGCAGATAGGCCAAGCGTGAGCAGTGTGATTAGAGCCGTGATGCGTGGGAGCGACATGTATTTAATAATCTGGTAGGATTGCGGGTAAAGGCAAGGTGAGAACAGCAATGTTCGGCGCCTCTTACGACTGCTGCCACTAGAGAGTGCCGCCCTACTATCTACAATGAGCCCAACTAGAGCTCAACGTTTCGAGATTCGGCTTTTCCTTTGGAGGGTGGTATGCTTAAAAAATACGAAGATGGAAAAAATTGATTTTGACGGAGTGACCTTGCACCGCTGGAGCTGTGGCTCTTCGACCTATCTTGTAAGGCCAGAGCTAGGGGCACGACTTATGAACTGGAATCTTCGTATGGCGGATGGGTCGGTGCGGGATGTGATCCATTGGCCAGAAAACGCGGACTATGGTAAATTTGCGGAGGTGCATGGGGGAAACCCGATTTTGTTTCCTTTTTCGGCGCGTACTTTTCATGCGGGTAAGATCGGGCAATGGAAAGATGCCGGCGGCGTGGTAAGGCCGATGCCAACGCACGGGTTCGCACGGGATGGGCAGTTTGAAATCGTCTCGGTCGATGAGGGCGGCTTTACGGCTGAACTGCAACCAGATGAAGTAGCTGCCGCAGCCTACCCATTTAATTATCGGTTTACGGTGCGTTACGTCTTCGAAGAGGTTTCTTTTAAAGTTTATCTGCGCCTAGACAATCTCGGCGACGAGCCGATCCCTTGGTCGGCCGGGCATCACTTTTATTTTACTCTTCCTTGGCACCCAGGGCTAAAGCGTTCGGATTACCGCTTTGAGATTCCCGCGAAGAAGTGCTTTACCCACGCGCCTGATGGTTCTCTGCTCTCAGTTGATAAAGGATGGGATAAGGATACCTCTTTTGGTAACCCTGCAAATAGTGACCGCATCTACACACGCCTGAAAGGTGACACCGCAAGATTCGGCCCCAACGGCGGCGAAGAGGACGTGGGTATCCGTATTTTAAGCGACTCGAACACCTACTCGACTTGGAATGCCTTTGTGGTGTGGACAGAGGCGCCGGGTAGTCCGTTTTATTGTCTAGAGCCGTGGATGGGGCCTCCCAATAGTCCCGAACATAAAAAGGGACTGCACTCAGTGGGTGGCGGAGACAGTGCGACCTTTGGTGTAGAAGTGGCCCTGCTTTAGCACGGCCAAGCCACGTATTTAACTCTGGAAATGCGGCGCGGAGGCGTCACAGTGGACGCTTTCTAATATGAAAGTTATTATCATAGGTGCCGGGGAAGTCGGCCATAATCTTTGCACGACGTTGGCAGCGGCTGGGCACAATGTAACACTGATCGAGCAATCGGAGTTGCGCTGCGAGAAGCTGGACGAGGAGCAGAATGCGCGCATTGTTACCGGCAACGGCAGCTCGGCTCGGCAACTGGTCGATGTGGACGTGGCATCGTGCGACGCCTTCCTTGCCATGACGAGTGACGACCGCACGAATGTGATTTCTTGCTCACTCGCTAAAGGCCTCGGCGCGAAAAATACGATCGCGCGGATCCACGATGAAACCTACAGCGACAACTCGGTAATTAATTATCAACTTCACTTCGGCATCGATCTATTAGTCAACCCCGAAGCCATCTGTGCAGTGGAACTAGCCAAAGAAATTCGCAGTGCTGGCCGCGTCGCGGTGGAAAATTTCGCCCGCGGTCAGATAGAAGTTCAGCAGCATCAAGTCGCAGCCAAATCGCGCTTTATAGGAAAGAAACTACAAGATTTAAAACTCGACCCGCGTGTGCGCATCGGCTTCGTCCACCGCGATGGTAACTCTGCAGTGGCCAGCGCCGAAACGGTGTTGGAAGAAAATGACTTAGTCACTCTCTTCGGGCACCCCGAAGAACTTTTTTCCCTCCGTGAACGCTTTGATCCCAAGCAAAAAATTAACGAGTCCCGCGTGGTCCTCTTTGGTGGAAGCGAGACCGCAATCAGCCTAATTCGTCTATTATCGAATCCACGTTTTAAAGTGCGTGTCATCGAAAAAGACAAAGCTAAGTGCCGCGAACTGTCGGAGCGTTTTCCCGACGTTACTGTGATTCACGGAGACGCCACATCGCTGCGCTTGCTAGAAGAAGAGCAGATCGGAAGCGCCGACTATTTCGTGGCCTGCACAAAAGACGATGAGGATAATATTTTAACCTGCTTGCAAGCCGCCAAGCTAGGAGCTAACCAGGTCCAACTCGTGATCAATAAGGGCGACTACGATCAGCTCCTTGGCATCTTAAAGACGATGCTAGGTATAGAGGTGGTGGTCTCGCCTCGACAAGCCACAGCTGAATTCATGCTCCGCAACCTATCTGCGGATTCCAGCTCAACGCTTGCCGAATTACCCGGAGGAAGTGGAAAAATCGTCGAAGTCCGCATCAAACATTCAAGCCCTTGTGTAGGCAAAAAAGTAAAAGATATTCATCTTCCTGCCGATGCGCTGTTCGTAGCACTCCTCCATAAATTCAAGGCCATAGTGCCCAGTGCGGACGATGTAATACTCGCAGGTGACCGCGTGGTTTTGATTGTGAGTGAGGCAGAGCGCAAAACCGCGCTCGCGAGTCTAATCTAGCGATCGCGATCCGTAAAAATCTTTATCTAAAGAGAGCTAACTCCCGTGAATACCACGATCATCTATAGATTACTGAGCATGGTCATGCTCGCCCTAGCATGTGCCTTCGCTTTGTGCATGTGCACCGGCATCTACCTAGGGGAGTCTATTTATGATTCATCGGTACGAGCATTCCTGATCACGAATGTAATCACGGTCAGCCTAGCTGTATTATTCCATCTGCTTGGCCGCCGAGGTAAAACCAAACTCTTCAAGCGAGAGGCACTCTGTGCGATCGGTCTTTCTTGGGTATTAGCAATTATTATTGGCGCCCTACCCTATACCTTGACCACCGACTGCGATCTATCAGACGCCATCTTTGAGAGCGCGTCCGGCCTGACCACAACCGGCGCGACCGCATACGCTAATTTTGCTGAATTCCCCAAGAGCCTACTTCTATGGCGCTCGCTTAGCCAATGGGTCGGCGGTTTAGGTGTAGTCGTCTTTTTCGTGGCGGTGCTTTCCTCTCTAGGCGCTGGTGCCAAAATCCTATTTAGTAATGAATCATCCGGCACATCGACCGACTTCGACCACGGGCGGATTCAGAGCGGCGCGTTCTATTTAATGATTTTCTATCTCGGCGTTTCCTTAGCCTGCATGTGTGCCTACAAGATCGCTGGGATGGATTGGTTTCAGGCAGTCAACCATGCGATGACTACTGTTGCGACAGGAGGCTTCAGCACCGAAACAGACAGCATAAAGCACTTCCAGAACCCCGCGATTGAATGGGTTGCCATCATTTTCATGACGCTTAGTGCAACGACCTTCATTTATATGATTCGTCTGATCCGCGGACAGACTCATATGATGCGGCAAAGCAGTGAGGTCTATTGGTTCTACGGTATCCTAGCGACCAGCATCGGCCTTCTAACGCTCTATCTCGTCGAACTGACTGGAAAGATACCAGATCATGAATTAATTCGTAGCGCTACTTTCCAAGCGGTCTCTATTATGACTACCACCGGCTACACCTCAGCCGACTTCAACCAGTGGTTGCCGCCCGCTAAAATGCTGCTGATGATCCTAATGTTTGTCGGAGGATGCTCTGGTTCAACCGCGGGAGGAGTTAAGGTCATACGTATCGTTATCGCCCTACGTGCCGCGGTGCGCAGTGTCGCGCTCTCCTTCCGCCCCAACATCACGATACCGATGCGGACGGGGGGCCAATATTTGAGTGAACGCGCAATTCATAATGTGATACTATTTCTACTGCTGCTGGTTGCCCTTCAGATTTTTTCTATGCTTTTCGTTTCAACCCTAGAACCAGAGCTGGAATTTATTAGCGTCTTTTCCTGCGTACAAGCGACGCTTTTTAATATTGGTCCTGGCTTCGATGCGATTGGCCCATCGGAAAATTTCCACTTTCTGAGACCCACTACAAAAATCTACCTCAGCCTACTGATGGTACTCGGACGTCTCGAACTCTTCGCCGTTATGGTATTGTTCATACCTAGTGTATGGCGCCGATTTTCTTAAGTGATTTAGCAGGACGACGACTGCCTAGATGCTTAGGGTATGAGTAAGCCAGGCGATCGTGGCACCCCACCCTCCTTCCTCCTGACCTGCGAGTTCAAATCGCAATACCCGAGAATCTTTTCTTAAGAGTCCGTGCACCGTCTCGCGTAAAGTTCCGATTCCTTTACCGTGGATGATCCTAATGCGTAAAATGTCTCTTTGCAGGCACAGCCCAATATAGTCAGGTATCAGCTCGCCAAGTTCACTAGGGCGAAACGTATGAAGGTCTAGCTCATCGCTGATCTTAAATTCAATCGGTTCTTCAGAATTCTCTTGGTCCATATTTTTATGCTATTGTAGAGTTCTAAATCTTATAAACGAGGATTCTGATCGATTAATTTTATGTAAATAAATGGTAAATCAATCTGTTGGGTGAAGCGCAGGTGCCAGCTGCTAATTAATCATTACTTGCATCTGTGTAGTATGAAAGTATCTAGAGTAATACAGTGTATATGTGATTTTTACCAATGTCTAACCTCAACAAATTATACCTCTTCGCGATTCTTACATTCGCCGGCGTAGGTATATTTTTTATAGGTAAGCACTATTCAAAAAAAATTGCTAGCGACTCAAAAATTACTAATGCCGCTGCGCTCCTTAAGCCAGAAACCTCCAATCCGTTAATCGAAGCGGGAAAAGCAAGTGGCGGGGAAGCCCAAGCCTCAATACCTGAAGAATTTGATCTAGAAAAACAGGGCGGCACCCTCATTGGCGAGGAAGCTAAGCTCGCGCTTTCCTCTAGCGCAATCCGCGCGACATTTCCTCAAAATAAAGGCGATCTATATAGATGGTCACCACTTGACGGCTACGTTATAGAAGGAACTGTTGATTCTATCCAGCGTGGCGACAATTCCAAGTCATTCGGAGTGACTTTAAAAAATGATGTAGGACGCTTTGTTTATTACGAAAATCAAGCACGCGCAGGGGCGATAATCTTCTTTAACAAGAGAAATGCTGTCCACCGGTTTAGCCACAGCTCTAACGATGAAAACGAATGGACGATCGAAGAGGTGCCTTACCATGACGTAGATCTGCGCGAGCGCTGGCACCACCTATCCGATAATCGCATCAAGTGGTGGATACCCACGCCGTTCACGCGAGGTAAGCCATTCCGCCAGAACGATAGCCCGCAGTACTCAGCTAAACGCTTCCGGTAACTTTGAAAGCAAGGCAGGGGCGCCCGCCGTCATTTATTGCAATTTTGAGGGCGAAGTAGTGAACCAAGCACTTTGGAGTACCTCTACTATAAATGCAGCACCCTCGGGTCTGTCTAGTGGTGAAGTGGCAGAGATCTTAAAACTAGTTGCAGAAGATTTCGCCCCTTTCGATGTCAATGTAACCAACGATCGCAGTGTCTATGATAGCACGCCCTCTAATAAACGTGTTATGTGCATCTCGACTCCTACTGACACGGCCTCACCCGGTTCTGGTGGGGTCGCATTTTTAGATACTTTCGTAGATGATTTAGTTTGCTGGGATTTCAATCTAAGTGGGGATACCATCTCTCATGAAGTGGGGCATACTTTAAATCTCGATCACCATGGTGACAGCTCGCAGAACGCACCCGAGTATCACGATGGTCACGCATCTGAAAGCCGCGACTGGGGACCAATCATGGGTTCTGCCTTTGAAGCGAGCATGGTGCAATGGAGTGACGGCAATTACACATCCGCAACGAACAATAACCAGGATGACCTCGACTTAATTACAAATTATGGGCTTTCCTACCGAGCAGACGACTATGGTAACGACAGCGCCACGGGCGAGAATGTTTCTATTAGTAACATGCCCGCAACCCGCTACGGAATCATCGAGCGAAGCACAGACATAGACGTTTTCAACGTCACCTACTCCTCTTTAGGGAAAGTTCAAATCTCTGGATTCGGTAGAGAGGGAGCGCAGTCAAATCTCGACGTAAACATGAGTATTCTAGATGCGGACGGAATCATAATCTATACACAAACCAGTGACACTTCAGACGACGCAATAACCGAACTTATCCTTGAGCCAGGATCTTATCAGATACGAGTCCAAGGTGATTCCAGCGGTAACCCTAATGGTAATCCTGCTACTGGGTGGTCCTCCTACGGCAGTCTTGGGCAATATCAGTTAAACTTCCTGCCAGACCCGCCTAGTTTTAGCGATGCCATCGAGCAGTATAACACTATTACCCTGACTGGAGACGCCAACTGGGTCGCACAAACTGGGACCAGTTACGATGGCGTAGATGCGGTCGAATCAGGTTCTGTATTTGCGGGTGAATCAAGTCGCTTCTCTATCTCTAAGCAGACTACCAGCGTCAGTTTTTGGTATAAAGTAAGCTCCGAAAGTAATTATGATTTTTTTGAATTTTATATAGATGGCTCACGCAGGCTTAGAACGAGCGGGGAAGTCGGCTGGACCCAATTCAATGACAACTCACTGAGTAATACGACTCACACCTTTGAGTGGCGATATACCAAAGATAACTACGTGGACTCAGGATCGGATAAAGCCTGGGTCGACAAGGTTGTTTTTGATCAAAACGGTGGCTATCAAGAATGGTCTAGCACCAATAGCGCCAGCGATGGCGGCACAGATGATTCACTGATGGCGATGGTCTCATCGATCTGGTCGAATACTTAGTCGCAGGATCAAGCCTTACCCAAGATGGTAGTGATTCTATAGGTCTAGACGCCGACTCAAGAGAGTTTACACTAAGAAGAGACAGCGCTAACGCAGACCTTATTCTTCGCCTGCTTGTATCTGACGACCTAGAAAACTGGACTCCCATAGCTGTCAGCTACGAGGGCAACTCGTTCAGCACGACAAATGGATTAACTGCTACCGACAGCGCTCTTAACGGCAGCCTAGTCGAAACCAAAATTACCATCTCTCCAACTAACGAAACCAAAAAGTTCGCGAAGCTAGAGATCGTCCTCAAGTAAAGAAGTCGCGATGGACGCGCTCACTTAGCGAAACTACCAGTCAGTGCCTGCCCAGGAAGTACTACTGCTCTTCCTGCTTAGGTAGGGAAGGTTGCTTCTCGATTAATGACGGCTCGGGTAAGGCGTCTGGAGAGGCACTATCGAGGGCATCAAACTTTTTGGCGGTGACGAGGAGGCGACTCTCTAGAGAGCTGACCGCTTTGTTATAACAGCCAACTGATTGGTCGAGACTTTTGCCTAGCTTGGTGAAGTGACCAGTGACAACACTCACCCGTTCGTAGAGTTCCTTGCCTAGAGCCGCTATTTCCTTGGCCTCCCGAGCGATGGCTTCTTGCTGCCAGCCATATGCGATCGCTTTAAGCAGAGCGATCAGGGTCGTCGGTGTAGCCAGAATAACCTTATTGAGCACCCCCTGTTCGATGAGTTGTGGGTCTTGTTCCAATGCTGCGCTGAATATAGTTTCGTTGGGTATAAAGAGGACAACAAACTCGGGCGTGTTATCAAACTGAGTCCAGTATGACTTGGCGGAAAGGGCTTTTATGTGATCACGTATATGTCGGGCGTGTGCGACCATGCGCTCTTTTTGGTGATCGGGGTCTTCGGACTGAAGGGCATCGAGGTAGGCGGCAAGCGGTACCTTAGAATCAACCACCACTACCCGCTCGTTAGGCAAGCGTATGATCATATCTGGGCGCTGGCGCTGACCGTCACTCGTTTCAACCGAGGCCTGTTCCTCAAAATCGCAGTAGTTGATCATGCCGGCCATTTCTACCGTGCGGCGAAGCTGCATCTCTCCCCACTGCCCGCGGACTTGTGGTGCGCGCAGTGCTTGCACGAGGCTGCCCGTGGTTTTGCTAAGTTGGACTTGCGACTCGGCGAGTTGCTGAAGCTGCTGTTTGAGCGAAGCGTCGGTCTGAGTGCGGCGCTCTTCGATTTTTTCGACGCGTTCGTTAAAGGTCTTCAGTGCAATGCCAACAGGCTCGACGGTTTTATTAATCGCTTCTTGCCGTTTATCTAGATCGCCCTTTGCGCCCTCCTGATATTTCTCGAGCGTGGTCTTGGCGAGGTTAAGGAAGGACTCATTGTTCTTAGAAAGTGCCTCTGAGGAGAGTGCCTGGAAGCTCTCTTTGAGTTGATCGCGTGCCTGTTCAAGAAGGGCGAGTTTTTCCTCAGCATTCTTCTGGTCGGAAACATGTCGCACCTCCAAAGCCGTCAATTGCTGACGCTTTTCAGATAACTGTTGCTGAAGCCAGATGTAAACTATCCCAGCGCCAATGAGTAATCCGGCAAGAGCTCCTAAAAAAACGTCCATAAAATCATTCAGTAAACAATACGAACTCAGGCAACCGTTATCTATAATAAATCAGCGCTACTGTGCCTAAATATTGCCCTTTCCTTATTGAAAGTTACTTCTTTTAACTTGCATTGTGAATTTTTATAGTAAATGACTTTCATTTGAAATCCATATAAACAACAAAATGAATACTATGAAACACTATTTACGTTATTGCGCGCCACTTTGCGCAGTCACATTATTATCGCATGCGGTGCTTTTCGGCAACGAAGAGCCTAGCGTCGAACAACCCATCTACCAGCTTGAGGACTTCGTTGTCTCCGCCGGGCCTGTCGCTCGATCAGTCGATGACTTTGCTAGCCCTTTTAGCTCACTCGAATCTGAAGGGATCCAGCAGAACTCAGGTTCTAGCATCGGCGAGCTTTTAGAAGGACAGCCGGGAGTGAGTTCCACTAGCTTCGGCGGTGCTGCCAGTCGCCCTGTTATCCGTGGTTTTGATGGTGCGCGCGTGCGTATACTCGACTCTGGGATTGAGGCGCTTGACGCCTCCAGTATCAGCGTCGACCACGCTGTGGCGACGGAGCCTCTACTTTTAGACCGCGTCGAAATTTTACGCGGCCCGTCTACCTTACTATACGGCAGCTCCGCTATTGGCGGAGTCGTCAACATGATCGGCCGTGAAATACCGAGGTCTCCGGTCTCGAAAGCTGGTGAAGTAGAAGGAGGATTCAAGACCAGCTACGACAGCGCCAGTTCGGGCGAAACTACCCTAGGCTACATTAAAGCTGGGGGCGAAAATTGGGCGATGAGCGTAACAGGCCTTACTCGCGATAACAACGACTATGAGATCCCTGGATATGCAGACCTAGGGCACGACGACCATAGCGATGAGACGATGATGACGATCATGACGATCATGACGACGAAGAAGAGCTAATGGCATTTTAGAAAACAGTTTCGTCGAAACAGACTCTTACTCTATTGGTAATACTTGGTTCTTCAACGAGGGTAGCTACTTCGGCCTCTCTTATTCTAATTACAATTCCCTCTACGGAGTAGCGGGTCACTCGCATGAAGATGAAGATGGACATGTAGAGGTACCCGGAGCGCCAGAAGAAGAAGAAGCTCCAACTATCGTGGACCTTGAACGTACACGCTACGATGCCGAACTAGTCCTAATCGAGCCCCTTGACTGGATCAAAGCTGCTCGCGTCCGACTTGGATATACCGACTACATGCACGTAGAGTCTGAAGGCGACCATGCCACTAGGTATGATAACGAAGGCTGGGAACTAAGAGGTGAGATCGCACATGACTCATTCGCTAGCTTTGATGAAGGTGTAGTCGGAATACAATTTGCTGATAGCGACTTCTCTGCATTAGGCGAAGAAGCCTTCACTCCTGACTCTAATACCCAGAATCAAGCGATATTTATGAGCGAGCATATACATAATGGAGACCTTCACTGGGAATTTGGAGCACGCGTAGAAAATCAAACTGTTGATCCTGATGATCAAGCTGTTGTTCCTGCTGGCCGGCCTACTGCTGGCCAGGCTAGAAATCTTGGCAGTTATTCTGATACCGCCCTGAGCCTTGCCGTGAGCGCCATTTGGGATTTTGCAGAAAACCAATCTTTGACTCTTTCTTTGCAGCGATCTCAAAGGCACCCTACTTCAACAGAACTCTACGCACTTGGAGCGCATATTGCAACAGACCAATATGAGATAGGCGATCCAAACCTAGGACTGGAAACAGCTTACGGAATAGACCTCCGCCACAATTACAGTGCGGGAAATTGGTCGACCGCAGTTTCAGCTTTTTATACCACTTTTGACAATTATATTTACTCTCGAAATCTTGGAACCGAAACGGAGCATACCAAACGATGACCGGCAGGTGTAAACACATTACGACGATTACCGATTCGAGGCAGTTGATGCAATATTCTGGGGCTTTGAAGCCGAGGCAAATTACATCGCCTACCAATCTGAAGGAAGCACCGTTACCGTAGGGCTCTTGGCTGATTATGTGCGGGCGACGAATGAAGATGATAACACTAACTTGCCAAGAATCACACCCATGCGGATCGGTGGTAAGCTTCGTATAGAAAATGGGCCGTGGGCAGTCGGGGCATTGCTACGCCAAAACTTCAAGCAGTCGAACAACGCGGCCAATGAGGAGAGATGAAACAGGCTCATTCACTGAGCTACAAATTGACCTCTCGCATAGCTTCGAGCTTGAAGGGGGCGAACTTACACTTTTTGCACAGGGTCGCAACTTGCTTAATGAAGACATTCGCCGCCACACATCATTCATTAAGGATAAAGCGCCCCAACCGGGAAGAAGTGTAAATGTCGGTATAAGTTACAAGTTCTAGAAACCACTAATTATAAATCTCCAAGCCCTGCGGCGGTCTCAGACCTCGCAGGGCTTTTTTGTTCTTACAGCTACCGGACGCAGCGCTGTCATTAAGGTCAAAATTAGTCTCCCATATGACTAATTCCGGACTCCCAATCAACGTCTTCGCCTTATAAAGTGTTGCGCAATTACTAAAAGACATTTGCGTAACTTTATGCCTGAAGACAACTCCAGTAAATTATTTGTCACAGCCATCGATCGCCTTAAAGCCAGCGGGGGACGCATGACAAAAAAACGCGAGGTCTTATTGGGCGCATTACTAACCTTCGACCGTCCTGCTTCGGCCGAAGAGATACGCGAAAGAGCCGAACTGGCCCAGTCTGACTTAGTCACAGTTTACAGGAATCTCGAAACCTTTGAAAATATCGGTATGCTTCAACGTGTGCTCCTAGAAAATGGCACACAGCTCTTTGAATTAACAGCCCCCGATGAACATTATCATCATCTGATTTGCCGTGAATGCCATAAGACCGAGCGCCTTGATATTTGCGTGAACAATACGGTATTTAACCAAGCAAAAAAGCATGGCTACACTCAAATCGCCCACTTAATGGAAGTTTACGGGGTTTGCGAAGACTGCGAGCAAGTGGGTTGAGTCACGCTATTGCGAACAGTGGCTTTTGCGGCAAAGACGGAAGTTGCGAATATGCGCACTCGCTAGGAGCAAGCCGCCCAGAGTGTTGAACCAAGCACTCGCATGCATGGGGATCGGCTCTTCGGATAAGTCTCGTGCACAAGAATCGCAATGAGCGGCGTGTGACCTGAACTCGGCATCTGCAACATGCTGCATCCGCTCATTAACAAGAGCAAAAATCAAAATTGAAATGCCTAGCGCACTGAGCACAGCAACCCACTTATCTTTGTGGCCGCGGCAGCCCATAAAAACTGCAACGCCGGTAGTCGGGAGCACAAACAATATCATCCAGAGGTGGAAATCCTCGTGCACAAAAAAACTCGTCGCGACGATTGGAAGGGCAATGACTAAAATCGGTGTTAGCAAACAGTGCACAGCGCACACCGAAGCAATTCCGATCGCAAAGTGATCGAGCCATCCATGCTTGCGTGAGGTGGTTGCTTGTGAACGTTCCATATTTTTCAGTAGTCTTACTAATAAGGGAACGAAGCAAATGCAAGTTCCTTTCAATAGAACCCCCTAGATAACTCAGGAGACCTAGCGACTGTATCATCTTTACAGGCGAAATAGATTTAGGTTCGCGGGAGCGCGTGCATCGCTACTCACAATCATAGACGCTCAAGTATAAAAAACCTTATCTAGAAACAAACCCTTTGCTGGGGCCGTCACAATGCGGTGCGTCCGCTTTTTCGATTCGAGGATTTCGGCGATGTCGTCGGGCGTGAGGCGCCCACGCCCGACGGCATAGAGTGCCCCAGCGATACTGCGTACCATGCGGTAAAGAAAGCCACTACCCTCTGCATCTAAGCGGATAAACTTGCCGCGCTGCTTGAGCTGTAGGCGAGTTACAGTTTTTACCGGATTCGGGTCATTCTCTTTCCCGTGCGTCGCACTGTAGGCGGAAAAGTCGTGCCTACCAAGGAGATGATCCGCGGCTACTTGCATCTCCTTGAGGTCGAGCGGCAGATCGCGGCAGGCCCATACGTAAGGGTCATCAACGGGGTCGGCACGCCCCAGGTAATAGTTATAGAGGTAGCGCTTCCCCGACACAGAGAAGCGGGCATGAAAATCGTCGCTGACAGATTTTACAGACTTGATGCGTATCGACGTGGGCAAAATAGAATGAAGTGCACGGATTAGCTTTTCCGGTTCGTGCAACCACTCCGCATCGAAATGGAAACACTGCCCACGTGCATGTACGCCCGCATCGGTCCGCCCGCTCCCGTGCAACTGAAGCGGTCGATCGAAGATCTGCGTGAGTGCCGCTTCAATATGGTTTTGTACGGCACCGCCACCAGGCTGGCGCTGCCAACCGTCAAAATCAGTGCCGTCGTAGGCGCATGTGCATTTCCATCGCATCGGGTATGGACTCTTGCCAAAGCGCGAACGAATGCAAGGCTTGCAACGATGTATAATCTCGAACTCTGGCAATACGTGCTGATCGCCCTCAGCGCGTTTCTTGTCGGCCTGGGTAAAGGTGGCCTTCCCGGCGTAGGTAATCTAACAGTTGTATTGGCGGCGCTCGTACTCCCAGCCAAGGCATCGGTCGGCATTCTACTGCCGATTTTGATCTCGGCAGATATCATCGCGGTGCTCGTTTACCGACGCCATACCGAGTGGCGCTACATATGGAAACTCGCCCCTTGGGTGATCATCGGAATCGCGATCGGTTACTTCGTTTTCAGCCGAGTGGACGATGCACAGGTGCGTTTCTTAATCGGCTTTATTTTACTCAGCATGACGGGTTTGCATTTCTATCGAAAATGGACGCGCCGCAAACTATCGGAGGGCGACACACTTCCTCAGCACCCTGCGTTTATAGGTAGTGCAGGGATGATTAGTGGCTTTGCTACGATGGTGGCCAATGCAGCAGGGCCTGTCGCAGCGCTCTACTTTATAGCCTCAGGGCTACCGAAATATGCCTATATCGGTACCGCAGCTTGGTTTTTCTTGTTGGTTAATCTTTTTAAAGTGCCTCTTATGATCCATCTGGAGATCATCAACTTCGCATCCATGCGGTTCAGCGCTAGCTTTATGCTCTTTTCGGTGCTGGGCGCCGTAATCGCGCCTTTCATTGTGCGGCATATTAATCAAAAGGTCTTTGAATTTTTGATCTGGTTCTTTGTGATCGTGGGCGGCTTGAAACTTGTTATTACATAGAACCATGGGTAGTCAATCGACACGTAAACTCTGGGCGGCACACATCGCTAGAGGTGGGCACAAGGCCGCACCAAGGGGGACGGACAGCGTTACGCTGGGCAAGCAGTTCCGTGGGCGTGTCCTCGGGATAGACCCTAGCCTGCGTGGCAGCGGATTTGCCGTGCTCGACTATGGAGACGGCAACTCGGCGCAGATAATTGAAAGCGCTACACTCAAACTGCACCGTAAGCTTTCGATGCCTGAATGTCTTGGCGCGATCGGCAACCAAGTAGACGATTTTTTGAACCAACATTCGGTCGATCACGTCGCAGTGGAACAGACGATCTATGTGCAAAACTTTCAGACTGCCCAGATTCTAGGGGCGGCTAGAGGGGCTGCGATTGCCGCGGCAGCGATGCGCGGCTTGCCAATTTTCGAGTATGCTCCGCTACGGGTGAAAAAAGCGGTCGTCGGCAAAGGGCGGGCGAGTAAAGAGCAAGTCGCCCGCACCGTACAAAACATCACAGGGACGGATTTCGAGCTACGCTTTGACGAGTCAGATGCGGCGGCAGTGGCACTTTGTCACGCCTTTACATGGCGTGGAGAATAAGTATTTTTTTATCTCATGGAAACGAATACCAAACTACTCGGGTAGAACTAAATGAAGATCTTTATCTCTGGTGTGAGTTCAGGACTGGGCTATGGCCTAGCCAAAGTTTATCTAGAAATGGGCTACGAAGTTTATGGCTGCAGTCGCCGCGAGCCCAAAGATTTAGTGGAACAAGGGCTCCACTTTGCGGGGATCGACCTTAACGACTCAGTAGCAGGGAAGAGGAGTTTCTGTAAACTGATTAATGACGTGCCCAACTTTGATTTGGTCATTCTCAATGCAGGCAAGCTCGGACAAATCCGCGACATGAAAGAGACATCTTTGGAGGATCTGCGTGAGACGATGGAAATCAACGTTTGGTCTAACAAGTGGCTACTCGATTGCCTCTTCGCGGATGAACGAAGTATCGAACAAGTTGTCGCTATTTCATCTGGCGCATCCCAATCAGGAAGTCGTGGCTGGAACGGATACAGCCTATCAAAGTCAGCCCTAAATATGCTGATCAAACTTTACGCGGGCGAGCGCTCTCAGACGCATTTTACATCACTGGCACCGGGACTTATCGATACGGCCATGCAGGACTACCTGACAAGCCTACCCCAAGATCCACGCTATAAACCACTCGATATCTTGAAAGCAGCCAAAGGGACTGAGATCATGCCCGACGGTGAGACCTGCGCCCGCAGACTGATCGGAGTGTTCCCGAAACTGTTGCAAGTCGAGAGTGGGAGCTACGCGGATATTCGCAAACTATGAACGAGAGCTACAGCGCCTCAAGGTAGTCTCCGAAGGCATCCCAACTCTCAGCGTATTCCTGCAACCTGTAGAGACATTCACCCCGCCAGTAATAAAGATTCAAGGGCGGAGTGTCACCTTCTAGTAGTCTATCTATAATTGGCAGTGCTTTTCCATAATCTCCCTGCGCCACATAGATATAAATGAGCGCAATACCCTTTTCGACGTCGTTGGGTGCGACTGCATGCTCCCGCATGAGCCGTATGAAAACCGCCTCGTTTTTTTGTATTTTGGGAAGGTTCGGCGCATCAATATTCTTACGAATAAGATCAATCGCCTCCTGTAAATTAGCCTGCCTCTGAAGCGATAAAGACCTTAACCACCAACTGTCGTTGAGCGATTCTCCATATTCTGAAAGAAAAGTATTCGCCGAGCTTAAATCACCGTTGGTTATCCAATTCTCGACAATTCTGCTACGCTGCACTCGATCAAAATCACTCAGCAGGGGATCTTTTGACAGCTCATAACTGATCTCACTGATGAGTGCCTCTCCCTTCAGGGAACTTAAAAACCGAGCGCGGAAGTGTGGGTTGATTTCAGAAAGGCGCGCCATTTTTTCACGCATTTCGAGGGATACGGCCTGCTCGAGCATGCGATCAAAAGTAGAGTCCATGTCCCCCATTTCGCGGAGGAAGGTCTCGCGCCATGCTGAAATGGCTCTTGCTGGATTTATGGGCAACCAAACGATACCCTCCTCATAGCTGACCACGCCTAGAATTGGCTCAACGAAACGAGCTCGAGTGAAATCGGCAGCCGCCTCCTCTTGATCTCCAGTATTCGAAAGAATCAGTTCCGCCCGCTGGAAATAACCACGCCAATCAAAAGGAGACAGCGCCAGCCAATCATTGATGGCCGAACTGGCAGCAATAGAGTCCAAGGCCGAAACATGACTTCGAATCTCTTCCTGATAGTGAGCCACCCGGACAGAAGAGTGCCATGGGGAATTAAAGGCACCCGCTCCCAGCCACATCAACCCGAAAGCGATGAGTGTCACACCAGGGATTCTCCAAAAAGCAATTGGTAGGCTAATTTTAGGGTGACCACGACTAGGCAAAGCTAAGGCCGCGAAAAGGATGGCAAAGTAAACCGTGCCTGGACGATGCCCAGATACATCGACCAGCCCGTGGAGTAAAAAGATGATCACCGCGACTAAAGCGAAGAGACGATAATTCCCGCTACCGCCTTCCGTTATTCCACGACACCGCAAGGCATAACCTATCAGAAATACTATCAAAAACCCGACCGCTAACAAGCCGCCTTCTGACGCTAACCATAAGAAATCACTTTGCGGATGCAAGATCGGCAGATGACTAGTAGATGCCTCCCGATATTGAGGAAACACAGCAGAGAAAGAGCCCAGACCAAATCCACTGAGCGGCGCATCAAGCACAAGTTCAGTGGTATCTTGAAAAATCTTTAGGTGCTCACCTTGATTAATTTGAGAGTCAGAGGTCGCGAAATTCGAGATGAGCTCCCTCGCGCGGTCACTGGTAACCAAAACAAGGCTACAGGCGATTATCGCTAAAGGTAGACCTATCTTAAAAGGCCTAGGCCATGAGCGGACGCGCAGGCTGGCCAGAAGCCAGAGCCCGTTACCAGCAAAATAGAGTAAGGCGACCACAGGCGAACCAAGCAAAAAAAGGCCCCCCAAGCAAAGCGCACTCGCAGGCACACCTACTAAAGGTAGGGGGTCGCGAGTACGCACCCCCTCCATCGCGTAGGCAAAGGTCGCAATGCCCCCCAAGAGAAGAAAGTTAGCGGTCTGGTGAAGGCTCGGGAAAAAGCTAAATGCCCCAGCCTCTTCCGCCCCTGTGTAGCGAGCACCGACCAAATTGCCACAAACTACGATGCCGGCGATTACTGAAAGTAGTATCGATAACCAGAAGAATAACCAGCGACGCCCCCGCAGATTTACCTTCCACTGTAGAGCCGCGTAAAGCCATGCGAAACCAGCCACAGCCATGAGCCAAGCCTCAAAACTAATCCAAGGCTGCACCGATAAACTCGAAGGCAGCTCCAGTCCGACCGACTCAATTGCATCTACTCGCCAATCTGGCGTAGGCCAATAAAATTGCGGAACAAATGCAAGTAATAGACAAGCCAGCAAGCCAAGAACGCCGAGGTCTCCTAGCTTACCTAGGCCCCGACTTGGCGGATGAATCACTAAAGCCGTTCCAGATAGGATTAGCGCAAGCCCCAACACGGCCACATGGTGACTGCCACCGAAGATTACCAATAAGAATACCCCACAAAATCCGCCAAGAAACACTTTGTAGACTGGAGCCTCGCGCTTTATTTTTGGTAACCGGATACTGCCATGCGATCCGACAGAAGCCGATGTAAAGGAGTTAGTCGGCGCTGGACTGCGCTTTGACTTGGAACGGGCATGATTGCCTTTGGACGAAGATCCAATTTGTCGCCGTTCCACCGAATTACGGCGATGCTTACCTGATCTGGAACCCATTACGTCTCGGAAATAAAAAAGCCTAGAGGCTAACTACAGGTAGTGCTTAGTCGCATTCTAGACACTTAGCCAGAAAATCCTATCATTCGACTTAAAAGACGTCTAACAAAGCCTAAAACTCACAGCAAAAATGGGGACATCCAATCGACCCGCATATCGGCACCTCCAACGAGAGATCAATTATAGTATCTGCTTTTGAAAAGCTCTCTCCTACTCCGGGGCCGCTTTTTCGTATCGACCTAATCAACTCTGAGGCACTACATCTTTAATAAAGACACATGCCACCTCTCCCACAAAGCGACCAAACCATATCCGGTGTTCTAGAGCGGATCATCTACTTCAATGAGGAGAATGCTTACTGTGTGGCCGAATTACAGGTGCCGGACAGTAAGCGACCCGTCACCGTGCTCGGGGCACTTCCTGGCGTGCAATGCGGTGAAACGCTCCAATTAAGCGGCGAATGGACACGCCACCCGCAACACGGCGATCAGTTTAAAATCGCCCAGTTCAAATCTCAGCTCCCTGCCTCCGTCCACGGCATTCGTAAATACCTGGGCAGTGGCCTCATCCACGGCATCGGAAAATCTTACGCCAAAAAAATCGTTGATCACTTCGGAGCCGATACCCTTAAGGTCATCAGTGAAGATTCTGGTCGCCTCCACGAGATCCCCGGTATCGGCAAGCAACGGGCAAAATCAATCAAGGTCGCATGGGATGAACAAAGCGCCGTGCGCGATGTCATGATGTTTCTTCAGACCTACGGCATCACACCTTCCCAGTGCGTGCGCTTAGTCAAAAAATACGGAAGCGGCGCCAAGCGCATCCTACAAGACGAGCCTTACCGGCTCGCAGAAGACATCGAACGTATCGGCTTCAAGACTGCTGATAAGATCGCACTTAACCTTGGCTTTCCCACCAATTCCAAAGAGCGCATTGATGCGGGTGTCATGCACACCATGCGCCAGCTTGAAGACGAAGGTCACACCCTCGGGACAGAAACTATGATTCTGGAGCAGGCCACCCAACTGCTCACGCTAGAGCCTAAGCTAATCCAGCAGCGCATCTGCGAACTCGACAAGGGGGAGCGCCTTTTTAGCATTCAAGCTTACGACCAGAATCAAGAGGCGCTCGGTCCCTCTTACCAACTGCCCTCTACAGCAGGAGCTGAACAAACTATCGCTAAAGCCATCACCCGGATCGCGCAGACAGCTTCTATTCTTCCTCCAATCAAAAGCGAGGCTGCCGTCGAATGGGCGCAAAGCCGTGCCGGTTTCGAGTTCGCCGAGCTGCAGATCGCCGCGCTACACCATACCCTCGGAGCTAAAGTATCCGTCATCACTGGTGGTCCTGGCACGGGCAAGACCACTATCCTTCGCGCGGTCGTCGAGATCCTCCGCGCTAAGCGCGCCCGCCTTTGTCTCGCCTCCCCGACTGGCCGCGCTGCACAACGGCTCTCCGAGGCCTCTGGCGCACCCGCAAGTACCATCCACCGCTTACTCAAATACGACGCAACAACCCGTCGCTTCAAATACAACGAAGAGAACCCCCTGCCCTGCGATTTCCTGATTCTTGACGAAACTAGTATGCTGGACACACGACTCGCCGCGAGCCTCTTTCAAGCTGTCCCCAGTGGCGCTCACCTACTCCTCGTTGGGGACGCTGACCAACTGCCCTCGGTCGGTGCGGGTAATATACTGGGCGATCTGATGGCCGCGCCGCCAGCAAAAGTCACTCGCCTAGAAACCATCTACCGACAAGGCAAAGAAAGCGGCATCGTGACTACCGCGCATGCGATCCTAAAGGGTGAAACGCATCCAGGCATGACCATTCGCAGCCTCCGCGACCTTGACCCGTCAAAGGACTTCACTTTCATCGAAGCAGAGCAGCCTGAGCAGTGCGTGAAAGCGATCAAGTACCTCGCCAAAGAATACATCCCAAAGGCGCACGATGTAGACCCGATCAAAGACCTTCAAGTCATGTCGCCCATTCACCGAGGTAGTGGCGGCATCACGATTCTGAATGCAGAGCTACAAGAAGCGCTCAACCCCAAGAGCAAGGCTGATTCCCGACTACGCTCAGATCCCGACTACGCGCCGGCTGCCCAGACTCACTTTCGCGAGAAGACACGCAAGCCGTTACCCGTAGAAATTGAATACGGGAGTAGCACTTTTAGGATCGGCGATAAAGTCATCCAAACCCGCAATAATTACGATAAAAACGTCTACAACGGCGATACTGGCATCATTAGAGCTATCGCAGCCGACCGCTCTGGCCTGACTGTGGAATTCGACGAAGCCATCGAATACACGAAAGGAGAACTGTCGGAAATCAAACATGCCTACGCCATTTCGATCCACAAAAGCCAAGGCAGTGAATATCCTATCGTAATTATCCCATTACTCAAACAGCACTTCCTACTGCTTCAGCGTAACCTTGTTTATACTGGCATTACCCGCGCGCGAAGTAAGGTCTACATCGTCGGTTCGATCGACGCCTACGCGATGGCGATTAAAAACAACGAACAACAAATCCGCCGGACCCATTTGCAGACTCGCCTGCGTAAGGCCTGCGAGCATCAAGACTCCGAAGCCAAATCCTGAATCTTGCGAAGATCCAGTTTACCCGTTGCCAGTGTCGGAATAACTTCTACCCGCTTGATCTCTTTAGGTATCCACAAATTCGTTAGCCCTGCGGCACTCAGTTTCTCTCGTACATCATCGAGCTCTAAGTCCATCGTAGCCAAGATGACCAAGGCCTCGCCCTTTGCTTCATCAGGTCGTCCGGCCACAGCGAGTATGGGCTGTTCTGCATCTAACAAATTATAGGCCTCCACCAAGGCTTCTTCCACCGTGCCATGCGGCACCATTTCGCCAGCGATCTTGGAGAAGCGGGAAAGTCGCCCCTCAATAAATAAAAACCCATCTTCATCAAAACGCGCAAGATCACCAGTGATAAACCACTCGTCCTGCTTCACTTCTGCGGTTCTTTCTGGCTCGCCGAGATAGCCTCTAAAAATATTCGGCCCCTTGAGCATCAATAGACCGACCGCGGTCACTTCGATATCCTTCATCGTATCTGGATTTAGGATACGCGCAGCATGCCCAGGCATCATACGACCAACCGAGCCACGACGACTGCCTTCCGTTGAACCACCGGGGTAGTTTACACCTTTTGGCATCCAAGGCGTGTTTATACTAACCACGGGCGAGGTTTCCGTCAGACCATAGCCTTCCAAATACAAACTTCCAAAATGCGCTTCCCATGCATCGGCAAAGCCTTCGGGGGTTTTCTCCGCGCCCGCGACTACATATTTAAGCGAAGCCAGCTGTTCAGGTTCGATGCGCTTCATATAGGGCTTAAGGAAGGTCGGTGTGCCGATCAGGATAGTAGCCGACTCCGCCTTGATCGTTTCAGCGACTTTTTTCACATCGAGCGGACTAGGCAGTGTGACCACGCTACAGCCGCGCAAGAGTGGATACCAAAGCGTCACGGTGAAACCGAAACTGTGGAAGATAGGAAGGTTCGCTATGACCTTTTCAGAGGCGGGCAAGAGCCCTGTTGCATCGATCTGTGCGCAATTGGCCAGAATATTACGATGTGTCAGCACGACTCCCTTAGGTTCGCCAGAACTGCCACTAGTAAAGAGCAAGCCGGCCTCAAGTTCGCCACCCTTAGCGGGGACCTTAAGTATCTTCGCGAGTAGTTTTGCGGGGCATAGATGAATCCAACTAAGCAGCGCTAGTGCTTTAGCCTTGGGCATCGATTTCATTTCTTCGACGAGGTCGATAATGCCACTCTCTGGCCACGGGAAATGTGGTATCTTATGCTGCACCCGCTCCGTCGTAAGCAAACAATCGACATCTGCTTTTTGTAGGCAAGCCGCCGCACAGGAAGCGCCTAGGGTAAAGTTCAAATTGACCGGGACTTTACCCGCGAGTACGACCGCAAGATTCGCAATATAGGCACCTAACCCGGGGGGAACAAAATACCGACACGGGCCTTAGACGTCCAATCAGTCAAGCGCCGCGAGAGCATGAAGGAAACGGCGAGCAGGAAGCCACTTTTCATGGTGCGACGTTGTGTGCTGCGGTCGACGATCAGTTCTTGACGCGGGCGACTCGCGAGCGAGACAAAACTCTCGTAAGCCAAGTGGCTCCTTAGCTCGGGTCGTTGCTGAAAGGCGGCTTCATCAAGGTCGATCATACGACTAATGCATAGTGCTCTACTATTTGCCTCAACTCTTTTCCAGATATGGCTCGCCTAGACTTCCACTTCGGCCTCGGCTTCTCTTACTTTGAGCACCTCGACTAGCATCGCTTGTGTGATGGCTTCAAAGCCCTCATCAGATACACAGGAAATGGGGTAGACCTTGTCTTTTACCTTCTTCTGAAAGACTTTAAGGTTTTCGGCTGCATTCGGCTCATCCATCTTATTGGCACAAATTAGTTCGGGCTTACGCACAAGGCCAGGCATGTAAAGCTTGAGCTCGCTCTTAAGCACGCGGTAGTCACCGAGCGGATCACGCCCATCAGTACCTTCCATATCGAGCATGATGATAAGCACTTTACAGCGCTCAACGTGCTTGAGGAAGCGGTGCCCGAGACCTCGATTTTCGCTCGCACCTTCGATCAGACCAGGTATGTCAGCCACGGTGATACGTTCATACTGCTCGGGAAACTCAAGTACCCCAACGGTGGGGAAAATCGTAGTGAAAGGATACGCGCCGGTCTTAGGGTGCGCATTTGTGATCATGTTGAGCAGAGTAGACTTACCCGCGTTAGGAAAACCGATCAGCCCGACATCGGCGATTGTTTTAATAATGAGTCGAAAGTCGCCCTCCTCGCCAGGCTTGCCAAGTGTGAACTGCCTGGGTGCTTGATTGATCGAGGATTTAAATTGCTCGTTACCCTTGCCGCCTACACCGCCTTCGAGCAGTAATACTTCGTCGCCGTGCTCAAGTACTTCGGCGATGGGGTCGCCCGAGTCGCGGTCCACGACGATGGTTCCAACAGGTAAACGGAGAGTAATGTGTTCCCCCTTGGCGCCGTGCTGGTCACTCCCGCGTCCTGGTTCACCATTTTTAGCTTTCCAGCCGGGCTTAAAGTGGAAGTCGGTCAAATCAGCGACATTGGTGTCACCTATTATATACACATTACCACCCACACCACCGTCGCCGCCATCAGGTCCACCCTTGGGCTCATACTTGGCTCGGCGGAAGCTGAAACAGCCATCGCCTCCGTTGCCTGCCTTGAAACTTACTTTTACCTCGTCGTAAAACATGACCTCTTTTCAGCGTAGTCCACGCGCATTGCAAATCTAATCCCCCCGCAGATTCGACACCTCCGCAGGACGGCTTCTGCACTTATCTAGGCCAATCAACATTCCGCATGTTCAAGCTCGCACGCTAAGGTAATGCTTTTTCTACCGCGTCACGGACAATGCCGTTGGTCAAACTCTGCGGCAGCACGGTCACCGCGCCGTCAGGGGTATACAATAAGTAGAGCGGCACGCCGGAACGCCCAAACTCCTCGAGCGCATCAGTGATGTCGGAGTCGTAGCGTGTCCAGTCTGCCTCCATTGCGACGATGCCTTTTTTGGTAAAAAGCGACTCCGTCGCATCGGTGCGGAGTGCGACTTTCTTATTCACCTGACAAATCAAACACCAGGTCGCAGTAAAATCGACGAAAACGGGGCGACCTTCGGCCAAGAGTTCGTCCACCCTGTTGGAAGACCATGCGCCCCACTGTCCCGAACTGTCGGCAATGGTTTCCTGATTTCCGTAATCGAGATAAGCCTCCTTAATTGAGCGGACACCGTAAAACAGAGATGCTCCAATTAAAAAAAGAGCCAGCAGTCGAGCGACCCATTGCGAGCGCCTTGAACGTGCAGCAGCACCCCAACGTCCAAAAATCCACGCTGCGACACTACTCAACAGGATGACGACAAGCAGAATAAAGATCCCGTCGACGCCACCTTGCCGCCCAACAACTAGCGCAAGAAAGACGACCGCAGCCATCAACAAAAAGCCCATGCCTTGCTTAAATGACTCCATCCAGAGACCGGGCTTTGGCAAGAAAGCGACTAGCTTTGGAAAGACCGATAACACGAGAAAAGGCGAGGACAGCCCGAGCCCCATCATGCCAAAAGTAAGGAGCCCTGTCGCCACATTGGCCTGCACCGCCAGCCCGCTGACCCCCGCGACGAGCGGCCCCATACACGGCGCTCCGACCACCGCGGCGAGCACACCCATACCAAAAGAGCCAAGCACATCTTTGCGCCTTGCTACTTTATTATCGGCACCGACGAGACGACCACCCAGTTCAAAGACCCCCATTAAATTGAGGCCGAATAAGAAAAATACCGCCGATAGCACCACAACGAAACCAGGGCTCTGCAACTGAAAGCCCCAGCCAATACGCTCGCCCAAGGCACGCAGGATAAAGAGCGCACCAGCTAGGGCAATAAAGCTGAGCACCACGCCGGCGGTGTAGGCCAGTCCGTGCCGTAGCGCATCGCTCCGTGTCTGTCCCGCATGCTTCAAAAGCGAAAACACCTTAAGCGAAAGCACCGGTAAGACGCAGGGCATGATATTTAAGATCAGGCCGCCGAGAAAAGCTAAGGCCAAAATTCCAGGTAGACCAAACGCAAGCAAGCGCTGTTCAAAACCGACAGGCTTAGGAGCAGTCCGAGCAAATAGCTGCGGCGTGTCCAAAATTTCCGTATTGAATTCCCAAGAGTCATTACCCGATTGTAGCACGCCCGAAATACCCAATGGCTGATTCTCAAAAAACGGCGCATCTAGCGCGAGGCGTAGCTCAGCTCGGTTTGGCGCTGGGGTGCTCCGCACCTGCTCCGCACTGGGATCGACGAGGCCTTCCGAATCGACATAAAGATAAAAATCTGCCGCCAGCTCCTCCCCCTCAATCACAACGACAAGCGCTTCCTCCTCTAGATATGCAGTAGTTACCCAAGGATGCGCAGCCCGCGCTTGGCGATTCCGCGCCTCGGCGAAAGCAGTGGCTTCAGCGCTTGGTTCCGCTTTGGACGCGACAGGCAAAACTAGATCGAGCGCGGCCTCTCCCGGCAGACAGGTTTCTTTACAAATCAGCCAAAAGAGATTGGCGGTGATCGCCAAGTCGGAGCCCAGTTTCAAATCTTCAGGGGCCTGCAGAGTGACGATAAAAACCGCCTCCTCTTCGTAGCCGTAATTCATCAGCCCGCCCAGTTGGATTCGCTCAGGTGCCGGCCATCTGTACTTCGCCCGCCTCAATGCTCTCGGGAAGCACCCAATCAATTGTCGTGCTTAGCCCGCTAGCGCCCGGATTTTTCCAATAAATGTGCCAATGCTCCTCAAGATCGAAACGCACCGCGAGATCGAAGCTCTGTCCTGGCACGACGGCATCGTATTCAGAGATCAGCTCAACCGTCGCGTAGTCGGCTTGTATCGGCGCCGCGAACACCGCGGGGGGGAGAATAAAATGCAAAAAAACTAAAAATCGTGTCGTCAGGTTCAACATGTGTAGAGAATAGATAGCAGTGTAGACAGGATTATTCCAGATTAAGTGTAACTACCTAGATTGTAAGTATTCTTGCTAATTCGAGATAATTAAAAGTGCTACATCTAACTTTCTACCTTTGTCTGGCATTGATCCCAATTATGAGTTCTGCCTACGAGCAAGCCTTCGCGAAAACCGATGTGGGCGAATTTGAAGTCAAAGCTTTACCCCCCGCTCGACTCATCGCGAGCCAGACGGATGCCGCTTACTTTGATGAGAACAACCGCCTTTTCCGTCCGCTTTTTCGTTACATTTCTTCGCGCGATATCGCTATGACGACACCCGTCGAGGCAGAGATCAACCCTGGCGTGATGTATTTCTACATCGGTGCCAACGTGAGCAGTGACGCGCTGGATGCTACCGATAACGTCAGCGTGCACGGACTCCCAGAGCGTCTAGTAGCTAGTCTTGGCGTTCGCGGCGGCTACAAGGAACGTAACTTTAACAAAGCGGCGGCCAAACTCAGTGCGTGGTTGCTCAAAAACCCAACTTATGAAGCTATAGGCGAGGCTCGCGGCGTCTTTTGGAATGGTCCGTTTATACCGGGCTTTTTTAAGCGATTTGAAGTTCACATCCCCGTCCAGTTGGTCAAAGAATAATTCATGCCACTCGACTATTCGATCATCATTCCTGCCTACAATGAGGCGGCTGAACTACCAAGCACGCTGTCCTCGATCCGCAGGGCGATGGAGGCTGTTTCTCTTGAGGGTGAGTGCATTGTCGTAGATAACAACTCGACCGACTCGACCACTGCGGTAGCTCGATCACATGGCGCCGATCTTGTTGTGCAAGAGCCGATCAACCAGATCGCTCGAGCTCGCAACGCGGGGGCAGCCAAAGCGAGCGGGCGCTCCCTCATCTTCATAGACGCGGATACACGTATCCAGCCCGAGCTGCTAGCAGAAGCGCTCCACAGACTCGAAGAAACCCCCTGCGTGGGAGGCGGCTCTGTGATCAAATTTGAAAGCGAAGTTAGCACCCTCGGCCGTATAGGCATAGGGCTGTGGGAGCATATTTCTAGGTTCGCTCGCATTGCAGCGGGCAGTTTTATCTTTTGTCGCCGCGAAGCCTTTCAGGCCGTGGGAGGCTACGACGAATCGCTCTACGCCAGCGAAGAAGTTCGCTTCTCTCGCCTGATCAAAAAATGGGGGAAATCCTATGGCCTCGAATTTGTCATCCTAGACAAATCACCAGCTCTCACCTCCGCCCGTAAACTTAACTGGTATAGCGGCCCGCAGATACTCGGGTGGATCGCGCTGATGATACTCATGCCCCTTGCCGTACGCTCGCGCAAACTTTGTAGCTTTTGGTATAAGCGCCCAAAGGAGGTTTAGCCATCTCAACACTTGCCCCTAGGGTTGAGGCTACCATAGTAAGCTCTTTTTTAGCTCCCGGACGAATCCGCGGCAGAAATTTTATTTTATAGAACATGCTCTACGACCGTCCGTATATGCACCAGTCCTCAAATGGTGGCGCTCCGCAGAAGGCTTCGATGGTCACGACTCTTATGGTCGTTACGATTTCCGTCTTCGTGCTACAGCAGGTCATGAATACATTCTTTCCCGGTGCTGGTGGACGTGAAAACAGTTTTTTAACTGATTGGTTCGCCCTGAGCGGTCATAACTTCCGTGAGTTAAAGGTGTGGACGATCCTCAGCTACGGCCTACTTCATAGTTCTGCGGGCTTCTATCATATACTCGGCAACATGATGGGGCTCTTTTTTATCGGGCGCATGGTCGAACCTTTAACCGGTCGAGAACGCTTCCTTGGTTTATACGTAGCAGGCTCGCTGATCGGAGGCGCAGTTTACCTGCTTTTACATTTTAACGATCCGGCGCTTGGGCAAATAAATGGCGAGCTAATCTTCCAAAGCATGGTCGGTGCTTCTGCATCGCTCATGGCTATTCTAGCTTTCTTCTGCTTACTTTATCCTGAGCGTCCGATCACGCTGCTACTCTTTTTTATCATTCCTGTCACGATGAAGCCGAAGTGGATATTCTGGGGCATGCTCGCAATTTCCACAGGTGGCATTTTATTCTACGAGCTACCCAACAAGTCGTATGTCGCTCACTCGGCTCACCTTGGCGGCATGTTTGCTGGCATCCTCTACTACCGCTACTTTCATAACCGCTCTATCAGCTTTTTTGGCTCGGGCAGCGCCCAGACTACGGTCGAGCAGCCGGCATGGTTTAAACGCCGCGAGAAGAAAGGGCAGCACATAAGCTACAAGGTCAACCGTGGCAAGCGCGACGACTTGCAGATCGAGGTAGACCGCATACTCGATAAAATTAACATCTCCGGCTTCGGATCACTCAGCGCAAGTGAGAAACAAACGCTCGACCGTGCTAAAGATAATTTAAACCGCTAAACCAGCGCTATTTTAGATGTCCGACAATACTTCTAAATCACATATGAATAAACGAATCTTTCGGATCGCACTTGTTGCGGCAGGCATACTCGCCTTTGCCCTCTCGACGAACGCCAAGCTTGACTCTTCTAACGAGATGGCGTCACAGACGCGCTGGGTCGTTAATACGATCAACGCACGCCACTACCTGCGCGGCACGATGGAGCAACTCGACGGTGCTGAGATGGTCGAAGCCTACATCGCCTCCTTTGACTATGGACGTATCTACTTCACCCGCCCTGAAATCGACGACTTTATATTTCGCTTTGGCAACGCAATGGAGGAGTTCCTGCAACAAGGCAACCTCTACGCCGCCTTCGAAGTCTATGAAAGCTTTAAGGCAAGGGCTGAAGCGCGCACCGAATGGGCGTTTGCGCGACTGAAGCAAGACTTTGACTTTACCGTCGATGAAACCTTCACCCCAGATCGCCGCGATGCGGAGTGGCCGGCGAGTCCCGAAGAGGCTGAAGCACTCTGGCTACGCCGCCTAAAATATGAGCTGCTCAACGAAATGCTCTCGCTCGCATCCGAGGATAACGAAAAGAGCGATGCTTCGCTCTCAGTGAGCAATCCCGAAGAACTGGATCCCGATCAAAGCGAGGACGATGAAGCGTTCGACCCTACGAGGCTACTGCGCTTGATCGAAGACAAAGCATTCTTCGTTCAAACAATCGACGCAGCTCGCGAAAAAATCCGCCGTCGCTACGAGCGTAACTTAAACCACACCCTCGCCCGTGAAGCCCCCGAGGTGCAAGAGTCTTTCATCAATGCGATGACACAACTCTTCGATCCACACTCCTCCTTCCTTTCCTCCGACACCCTAGAGAGCTTCAACTCTGCAGTCCAAAACTCCTTCGTTGGCATCGGCGCTCTTCTCGAAGACGACGACGGCATTTGCACGATCAAAGAAATACTCCCTGGTGGCCCCGCCGAGCGCTCGCGCTTACTTGAAGCAGAAGACCAAATCTTAGGGGTCGCTCAAGGCAACGAAGAGTTTGATGACGTCGTCGACATGCAACTACGCTACATCGTGCGCAAGATTAAGGGGAAGAAGGGCACCACCGTCCGCCTCCTTATCCGCTCAGGTGACGCGGCGGATCCCTCCGTTCGCAAGATCGTGCCCATCGTGCGTGGCGAGGTCAAACTGACCGCCAATCTAGCCACGGGTAAGTTAATCAGCGTCCCCGCTGGCGACAACGAGACCGTCCCCGTTGGTGTGATCGAGCTACCCTCCTTTTATGGTAACATCGGCGCAGGCAGCACCCTCACCACCACGACGGACGACGTGTCCGAATTGATCAGGAAATTAAGCACCGCCGGTGCAGAAGGTATCATTCTCGACCTTCGAATGAATGGTGGGGGGTTACTCAGCGAGGCGGTTCGCCTTGCGGGTCTCTTCATCCCGATAGGACCAATAGTACAAGTGCGCGACAGCTCCGGGCGTAAAGATATCCTATCCGACCGTGATCCTAGTATGCTCTGGGATGGCCCACTCATTGTGCTGACTTCACGCTTCAGTGCCTCCGCTTCCGAGATTGTCGCTGGTGCACTAAAAGACCACGACCGGGCACTGATCGTCGGCAACAGTTCCACCCACGGCAAAGGCACCGTGCAAGAAGTCTACCATATGAACAACCGCATGCCCTTCTCCTTTTTCAGCAACGCGGAAAAACAAGCTCGCCCAGTCGCTTCGAAGATCACAATCAAGCAATTCTACCTGCCTGATGGCAGTTCAACTCAAGTCAAAGGCGTACCTTCTGATATCGCACTCCCATCGGTTAATGAGTTCCTTCCCATCGGCGAGGACGATCTACCGCACGCATTACCTTGGGGTGAAGTCAAAGCCGTCGACTGGTTTAACGACTGGGCAAAGCTGGAAGTAGATAGCCCAGAGCACCCCAAACTCGTGGCCGCACTCGCCGATGCCAGCCAAGCACGCCAGGAGTCGCTCGAAGAATTCAAATTTCTTAAAAAGCAAATCAACTGGCGCAAGAAGCGTTACGAAGAGAAAGCCATTTCCATCAGTTTAGATAATCGCATCCAGCGCAAAATTAACGAGAGAGTTTATATCGATGAACTCGATGATACCTACGAGGCTTTGAGTGAGAACGACTACGCAATGGAAGAGTTCCTCCTCAAAGTAACCGAAGATCAAGATGCGCTTTCAAAGGAAATCCTCTCGGAGCCAATCAAAGAGATCGCCGATTCGACAGTCGGCGTAGTAGCCGCAGGCGCGGGTATCGACGAGATTGAAGAGGAAGAAGACGAACCCACCTACGACATCTACCTACGTGAAAGTGCCCGTATTATGACCGACTGGGTGCAAGCGCTGGACAAGCCCAAGACATCAAAGGACTTGTAGGTTGCATACTTAGCCTGCGTGCTTTGCGACCATGTTGTAGAAATCTACAAAGAGGGCATCCGCATCGTTTGGACCCGGCGCTGCTTCAGGGTGATACTGCACGGAGAAAACGGGCTTATCTTTAAGGCGGAGGCCTTCGACTGTGTGATCGTTTAAGTTGATCTCAGTCACGATGGCTCCAGCTTTTTCCAGCTCTTCGCGAGTCGAAGCGAAGCCGTGATTCTGTGCTGTGATCGACACCTTACCCGTTTCCAGATTTTTGACAGGTTGGTTGCCGCCGCGGTGGCCAAACTTGAGCTTAAAAGTCTTCGCGCCCAATGCATGGGTGATAATTTGATGCCCAAGGCAAATGCCAAAAGTCGGGTAGTCTTCGATCAACTCTTTAACCGTGGCGTGCGCATAATCGACCGCCCCCGGGTCACCTGGACCGTTGGAGAGAAAGACCGCATCTGGCTTGAAGGCCTTGATCTCAGCCGCTGTTGTGCTCGCAGGGAAAACATGCACGTCGAATCCATGATGCTGCAACTTGCGGTAGATGGAAAGCTTTCCGCCGAAATCGAGTGCAGCCACCTTGAACCGCGGCTTCTCGGTCTTATCATCATTTAGTCTAAGATCTGTGCCGACCACAGTGAAGGGGGTCGATTCCTTCATTTCAGGATCCCAACGGTAAGACTCTTTCGCGGTAACTTCCTTAACAAAATCCACTCCGATGAGGCCGCCGAATTCTTTGGCTCGTTTGATCGCCTCTTCCTCGGTGATCTCCTCGGTTGTAATACACGCTTTGAGCGCGCCAGAGACGCGGAGCTTCTTGGTGATAGCGCGGGTATCCACCCCTTCAATACCAGGGACACCCGCTTCCTCGAGGTAGTCTTGGATCGAGATATTGCTGCGCCAGTTGCTCGCTACTTGGCTAAGCTCACGAACAACGAAGCCCTTAACCTTAGGGCCATCCGATTCTAGGTCCTCGGGGCAGATGCCGTAATTGCCGATTTGCACGGCAGTCATTGTAACAATTTGTGAGAAATAGGAAGGATCCGTTAAAATCTCCTGATAGCCCGTCATGCTGGTGTTAAAGCAGGCCTCGCCTACGTTGGTTGCGACTGCCCCAAAGGCGCGCCCACGAAAGACGGTTCCGTCTTCAAATGCAATGAGTCCTGTGCGAATCGTTTTAGCCATGTTAGCGCAGGAGCCAAACGAGAATCTCGCGCCATGCAATTCAAAATAATCAACCCAGCACTTCCTTCAATTGTGCATTCACTGCACTGGCAGCTTCTTGATCGATCCAGTAGATCATATCGCGGCACTTTTTCTGATTTGAAATAACGCCTGCTTGCCGTAAAATACGCAAATGATGGGAGGTGGCTGGCTGTGAGAGGCCGATTTGTTCAGCTATTTTTGACACATTGCATGCGTTATGACAGGTAGGCCCAGCTGGCAAGAGCCGCAATATTTGCAAACGCACGGGATCACCCAGTGCCCAGAGCTGTTTAGCCAGATCTGAAATATCTTTATTTGCATTGATCGATGACATTGACATATTTAAGTATATAGATATATCAACAGGTCAACTGCCGAAGATTCTCTTTTTCGAGACTCTCTGCCCATCCACTATTTACGGCGACGGATAGGACATCCCCCTGCCCGGCCTCACACCTTTCACCTCACCTCCTCAAAGATGTATCCAAACGACTCACTCGAAAACTGGCACGAAGGCCAAGGCCATTGGAGGAATGTGCCTGCCGATGACTGGAATAGTTGGAAGTGGCAACTAAAGAACCGTATTACCAAGTTAGAGCAGTTGGAGCAATACATGGAGCTGACTGCCGAAGAACGCGCAGGCTGCCTTTTTGCCAAGGATAAGCTGGCGATGGCCATAACTCCCTATTTTTTTAATCTGATCGACCCAGAAGACCCTAACTGCCCTGTGCGCAGGCAAGTCATCCCCCGTTCGGGCGAGATGCAGACCGCGCCCGAGGAAATGCTCGATCCTGTGGGTGAAGAAAACACCAAGCCCGTCGATGGCATCGTTCATCGCTACCCAGACCGCGTGCTCTTTCTAGTCACAGATCGTTGCGCCGCTTACTGCCGTTACTGCACTCGAAGTCGTCTAGTTTCTAACGCGCAGGACTACAACTTCCACCCAGAATTTGAAAGTGGCCTCGAATACATCCGTAATCACTCAGAAATCCGCGACGTTCTCTTGAGCGGGGGCGACCCCCTGCTCCTCTCGGATCGCAAGATCGATTATTTGCTAGGCGAAC
This sequence comes from Opitutaceae bacterium BACL24 MAG-120322-bin51, assembly GCA_905182465.1. Classification (GTDB taxonomy): domain Bacteria; phylum Verrucomicrobiota; class Verrucomicrobiia; order Opitutales; family Coraliomargaritaceae; genus Thalassobacterium. Next base: position 43,013 of record CAJJBI010000004.1, read on the forward strand.
TGAACAAAATCCCCCATGTAGAATTCGTCCGCATCGGCTCGCGCATACCTGTCTTCCTCCCGCAGCGGATTACGCCAGAGCTCTGCGAGATCTTCAAAAAGCATGGCCCTGTTTGGATGAGTATCCACGTCAACCATCCCAATGAATGTACGCACGCCCTGCGTGACGCGTGCGAGCAACTGACTTACGCAGGCGTACCAATCGGCAATCAGTCCGTTCTTCTGCGTGATGTGAACGATAATGCTGAAGTGATGCAATCACTCATACACCGCTTGCTGATGATGCGTGTGCGCCCTTACTACTTGTATCAATGTGATCTGATTACGGGTAGCGCTCACTTACGCGCGGACCCACGGAAGGGCATTGAGATCATACGAAGCCTACGCGGCCACACGACAGGTTACTCGATCCCGCAATTCGTGATCGATGCCCCAGGTGGTGGTGGTAAGATCCCAATCAATCCTGACTACGTGAAAGAAATCACCAACGAAGCGATCGTGATGCGTAACTTCAATGGTGACGAGTATCGCTATCCGCTGACTAACGCTGCGCAGGTCGAGAAAGACCCAAACGCACCTGAGTTGGCAACCATTCTCGTCTAGGGCGTCTGGTATATTGAGGCAGACGCACTGCCATTCCTACATACATTCCCTAAACTAGATTACCGCATTAAACAGGTATTCCTTAGACGGATGAAAGTTGAAATTTCTCTAAAGAAAATTCGTATCCAAAGATCAGATATACCACTCACTTCCTTCTAAAAATAAAAAACAAGCGCATTGCGCCACTGCGCGTCGTCTTTGGCTTCACTGTTACCCAAATCGTTGTCGAAACTTTTGTTGTAAGAGAACTCAAAACCTAGCAGGTCAGTAAAGCGCACTCGAACTGCCGCTGTTAGTACATAATTGAACTGATTCGAATCTTTCGGATTCCAATAGTAGCTAAACTTCTGAACAACAGAGGTCCGTTTAAATGGTCGCCAAGTCGCTTCTTGAAAAATATTGGCAAATGGGGACGAGTCTGCGCGGGAGTCTCCAAAATTGGCATCAAGCTCCTCAACACCCGCGCCTCCACCCAAGAGGAATTTGAAACGATTTGAAGGCTTATATTGATAACCAATGCCTGCGCTGACTTGAACTTCACGATCAATCCCTTTAACCCGATCGGCACGGTATCCAAGCGCATTTTGAGTAAACCAGTTTTCGAAGAACGAGCGGCGATAAATAAACTCTGCATTGTATTTATCCGTAGACTTGTACTCATCACCGTTTGCTCGTTCGCTCTGACGATACGTATATGAACCACTGAAGCGATAGAAGTTAGGGCTCTGCTTTGGATCAATCTCCAGTTTACCCCTTGCGTAGGTCTCTTGCCACTTTCGATCACCTTGGCTCAAGTTGATACCCAGACGCATGTTACCCGACCAGTAGCCGGGGGCTTTAAGGTCGAGGAGTGTTTCGAGGAGCGTTTCTTCGTTGATCGCTGATTCTTCTGCCTTCTTGGGTTTGCCTTTCGCCGCAGAGCTGGACTTAATCAGTGGCGGCTTCGAATCCTTCGCCCGTATCGAGATGACTCGGGCGCGCGGCACTTTAACCTCACCCAATAACGGAGAGCGTATCATAACCGTAATTGTGGACGACTGCGTCAGGATCTCGCCAATGAGTTGCTCGCCCGTATCAAGGGCGACAACGGAAAGGGTGGCATTGGCTGAAGCCAAGGCAAAAATAAATAGGGGCTAGAAGTGTGAGAGGGAGTTTTGTCATACCGCTGTTTCAGAATACCTTTTTTCGCGGATCACGGTAATCTCAATTGTACCGGGATAGTTCAATTGCGCTTCGATACGCTGGCGAATTGTGCGCGCGAGTTGGCGTGCCTCTTCGTCGTCGACGACCTCTGGCTCGACGATGACTCGCACCTCACGGCCAGCTTGTACTGCGTAAGCTTCGTTCACGCCAGGCAAGGCGGCAGCGATCTCTTCGATACTCCGCACGCGTTGAATAAAACCATCAATCGAAGATGCGCGGGCACCCGGGCGCACGGCAGAGAGTGCATCGGCGACCATTACGAGCCCAGCATAAGCACTCTCCGCCGGCACTTCCTGGTGGTGGGCGGCAGCGGCATTGACCACACGCGCATCTTCGCCGTGTTGCTTGATAATTTCCGCACCGACGATTGCATGGCTATCCTCGTATTCTTCATCAGCTGCTTTACCGAGATCGTGAAAGAGCCCTGCGCGTTTGGCGATCGTTGGGTCTAGCCCAATTTCTGATGCAATGAGCGCGCAAAGATTGGCTACCTCAACCGAGTGTGCTAGCGTATTTTGGTTATTGGACAGCCTATAGTGCAGCTTGCCCAGTAGTGCCACCACTTCGGGATGAACATCGTGTAGACGTAGCTTATGCAAGGCACCTTCGCCCAGATCAATGACGTTGGCATGCATCTCTTCTTCGGCTTTGACGATCTCATCTTCGATACTAGAAGGATGAATCCGACCATCGCGTAGAAGGGCTTCCAGCGCAATACGGGCGATCTCTCGGCGCACGGGATCAAAGCAGGAGATGAGCACTGAGTCCGGCGTCTCATCGATCATAAGCGTCGTACCTGTGGCATGTTCAAATGTGCGAATGTTACGACCTTCGCGACCAATGATACGGCCTTTCATCTCGGCGCTGGGCAAGTTGACGACGGTCGCGGTGGCGTCATTCATGGGCTGGCTGGTGATGCGCTGCATGGCGGCCAGTAGAATGCGCCTAGCCTCATCAGCAACATCAGCTTCAGCACGGTTTAGCTTGCTCCGGCGTAGATCACGGATCTCTTGCTCGCACTCTTGCTCGGTCGCCTTGATCAAGAGTTGTCGAGCTTCGTCGCGCTCCATTTGGGTGATCTGATGAAGCTTGAGGCGATAGAGGCGGCGGATTTTTTCAGCCTCGTGCTCAGCGTCTGACAAGTGCCGCTGATCTCGGGTCAGTGCTTTCAGCTTAATATCGACATGTAATGTTTGCTCTGCTTGACGTTCCTTTTCTCGATCTAGCTCGCGGGCGCGAACCTTGAGCTCGTCTTCACGTATGGATAGGGCGCGACTCTGGTCGATTTCCTTGTTCTTAAAACTGAGCTCCAACTCAGAATGAGCCTCTTTCTGTGCGAGCTTGGCTTCGCGCTGCTCCACATCAAGCTGAGTGCGTAAAGCCTCTTCCCGACGAGCGAGTCGACGTTTTGTCACAATGTATAGCAATAGCGCGCCGACAAAGGCACCTGCAATTCCCCCTATAATAAAGTCAAATTTCATACGTATGTTTGATGATCACAAACTATCTGAGCGGGGTTCTTCTCTGAAAGTTTGTTCCTGTAGGTTAAGCACCGAGGGGTGACATAATCCGGCGATGATGGAAAAATCATGCGTAAATCGCCCATAATATCAAGGGAAACTTACCGCTGGCGCGGGTGCGGCGACGCAAAAAAGGGCGCCTCGATAAAACCGCTTTTATAATCAAACAAATCCAAATTGCGCTTTTTCCTTCCCCAAAAGTCATTCTCCACTAACAATACAATCCCGGCGTATTTTGCAGAAACCGGATATATCCTAGAATCATTATGACCCTTTTCCTGGCCACTCTCTTCACCGGAATCTTATTACTCGCCTTTGGCGCCCACTTTCTCTGGCACGGCATGCGCTCGGCTAAAAGCGTGCAAGCATTTCCACGTTCGCAGACGGCTGCTTACATCCTTCTCGGGTCCGCAGCCGTTTGGTTCCTCTTTAAGGTCACCCAACTAGGCCCCGCTGACTTTGGGCAATATAAAAACCTGCTCTTTGTACTGTTCTTCGTCGTGGCCGTCGGCTCTTTCATCTTTGTGCCTGACTTTCTCGCCGTTCGTGGGTTGGCTGCCCTCATACTACTCACCGCAGGCGCGCTGCTCGATGTAGGCTACATGCATTATGGCAGCGCCTTATTTCTAAAGGCCTACGTATACATCTCCATCGTCATTGCACTCATCCTTGGCGCGAACCCCTACAAGCTACGCGACTTCTTCGAGTGGCTTTATAAAAAAGAAGTTCGCCCACGCGTATTCGGTGGGATCTTCGTAGTTTCCGGCCTCCTTCTCTCGGTCGTGGCTTTCACCTATTAATGTCTAAGCAAGAAAGTGGCTTTCTTTTTATCGTATCGGGTCCTGCCGGTAGCGGTAAGACTACTGTCTGCGACCGCATACTGAAAGAAGTGCCTGGCATCGAACGCGTAGTTACCTCGACAACGCGCGTCCCGCGCAGCGGCGAAGTCGACACCGTCGATTACTACTTCTTCGACAGCGACACCTTCCAAGCCAAAATTGACGCTGGTGCGTTTTACGAGTATGCCCAGGTTCACAACAAGCTCTACGGAACCCTCAAAAGTGAGGTGCAAGGCAAACTTGCTGCAGGGATCGACCTCTTACTAAATATAGATGTGCAAGGTGCCGCTCAAATGCGCGAGACCGCGCAAAACGACCCGCTGCTCAAGGGCAAAGTCGTCACCATCTTCATCATGCCCCCCACGATCGAAGTGCTAGCTACTCGCTTACGCGGACGCGCCACAGACGCTGAAGACGAGATCCAACGCCGCATGGCGGTCGCCGTGGAGGAAATGCGGTGCAGTAAGCACTACGACCACACGATCCTAAGTGGCACTCGTGAAGAAGATTTCACTGCATTAGTGGCCATCTACGAAAGCTCTCGCTAGCTCCAAGCCAACTAAACGGGAGCAGAATGCTCTCACTGCATTACAATTTATGCAGCGGAGGCCTCGCAAGCTGTAGCGGCAAGTGATTCCCGCGTAAATCGACAAAAAGCGGCGCCTTTTGAGCTTCGGCAAGCACAATGGCACTACCAATCGGGCAATTGAGAATCGGCGACTGGGTGCCAGAGAGTACTTTGCCAACGGACTCACCGGCGACGTCGACGACAGGGGTGCCTTCTCGAGCAATGCGGCGACCTTCGAGCTTAAAATGGACCACACGGCGCGGGACGCCCTTCTCTTTCTGTTCGGCCAGAGCGTTTTTACCAATGAAATCGGGTTTGTTCAGTTTCACCGTCCAATCGAGGCTAGCCTCAAGTGGCGTAATGCTATCACTGAGCTCGTGGCCATAGAGCGGGAGGCCTGCTTCAAGGCGCAGACTGTCTCGCGCACCTAGGCCACAAAGTTTGACCCCGTGCACCGCGCCTTCAACCAAAACCTGCTTAGCCAAAGACTCCGCTGCCTTTGGCGAGCTGTAGATTTCGAATCCGTCCTCGCCCGTGTAGCCAGTGCGGGCAATGCGGATCTTTTCGCCACCAAATGCTACCAGGCGATGCCAAAAGCGCTTAAGGTCTTTGACCTCCCCCAGGCCAATTGCTGTAAGGATCGCTTCGGCCTTAGGGCCTTGAAGCGCGAGTAAAGCATACTCGTCGGAATGATCCTCTATCTCGACCTCAAATCTCCAACGCTCGGCTTGCTTAAGAAACCAGCCAAAATCCTTCTCGATATTACTCGCGTTGACGCAGACAAGAAAGTCGTCGTTAGCCTTACGGTAGATGATCAAGTCGTCGACCACCGTACCATCGCTATTACACATTGGGGAATAGACCGCCTTGCCGATAGGTGCGTTGGCGACGGCATTGACCACGAGCCGATCCAGAAAGAGAGCTGCCTCGCTACCAAAAACATGAAACTCCCCCATGTGACTCACATCGAAGAGGCCAGCCGCATTGCGCACGGCTTTATGCTCTTCGAGGATACTCGTATATTGCACGGGCATATTCCAACCGCCAAAAGCGACGAAACGTGCACCTTGTTGGGAATGAAAATCGTGAAGAGGAATCTGTAATGCGCCAGCCATGGTTGAAAAATCGGTCTGTTAAAAAAGTGAAAGTGTCTAGTTTTTCGCAAAGAAACTTGCGAAGGCGATTGAGAAGACTTGACTGACAATCATAGTATTTACGAGCGGCACAAGTCTGGATCGTTCGTTTTACAGCATCTTTTTAAATACAGTTATGCCAAGTACACTAGCCGACCAGCGTGAGCACGCACGCCACTACATTCCTGCCAGCGAGACCGACATTCGAGCCATGCTCGACGCCATCGGGAAGGAGCGCCTCGACGATCTTTTTGACCACATCCCGGAAGATGTACGCTTCGCAGAAGCTGCCGATCTTCCAGAGGAGCTCGGGTACGAAGAACTTAAAGTGCGGCTCGCCGAGATCGCATCGAAGAACCGTATCGGCACCAGCTTTCTCGGCGATGGTGTGCCTGACTTCGTCCCTTCGCCCGTGGTGGCGCCGATCTGTGACATTCGGAACCTAACTACGGCCTACACACCCTATCAGCCCGAGCTAAGTCAAGGCACCCTCCTCGCACACTGGATCTACCAATGTTCAATGGCGCGGCTGACCGGATTTGAGGCGGTCAACGCCTCGCTTTACGACCGCTCCACATCAATCTACGAAGGCATCTGTGCCGCACTCCGCATGTGCCGTGGCAAGAGCGCAGCACTCATTCCCGAAACACTCTACCCTGGGGACCTAGAGGTACTCGCGACGCTCGCCAAAGGCACCGAAATCGAGCTTATCCGCGTACCTACAGATACGGAGACGGGCTTGATCGATCGCAAAGCGCTCGAAGCGGCCGCCAGCGAAGCCGCTGATAGACTCGCTGCGATCGTCTTCCCTCAGGTCAACACCTTTGGCCTCATTGAAGACGTCGACTCACTAGCCGATTTTGCCGCCGCCCGTGGGCTCAAAGCCATTGCCGTGATCGACCCTCTACTTCTTGCGCCCGGTGGGCTCAAAGCTCCCTGCGACTTTGGCCAAAACGGTGCCGACATCATCGTAGGCGAAGCCCACCACCTCGCGCTCGCGCCCAATTTCGGTGGCCCCGGTCTCGGGCTTTTCGGCGTGCGCTTCAGCAGCAAAGATCGTAACGGCGTGCGCGCAGCACCTGGCCGGTTCATAGGGAAAGCAAAAGATAGCTCCGGTCGCGATTGCCGTGTCGGCGTGCTTTCGACCCGTGAACAACATATCCGCAAAGACAAAGCCACTTCGAATATCTGCTCCAACCAAGCCTTTATCGCAACCCTAGTCGGGGCAGCACTTCTCCATCGCGGCGACGAAGGCTTAGGACAAATCTTGGTCGAGCTGCGCGATAAATTAGCGACCGCTATCGCGCAATTGACACGCTTCGAAGGCGTCGAGCTGGCATTTCCTAATTCCATAAGTTACCATGAGGTGACCCTTAAGCTCTCGAAGCCTACCGAGGCCGTCTTCGCTGCTGCTAGACAATCAGGCGTCCTCGCGGGTGTCGATGTATCCACACGAATCGAAGGAGGGCGTCAGCTACTAAAACTCTCTTTCTCCAATCGGGATCAGCCGCTCGACGGCCTCTTGGCCGCCTTCGAATCTGTCTTTGGAGCCCCGCAGAACGACTCGCAATCGGTCCCTGAAGTTGCCGCCCAGCAGAAACGCCAAGTCGCCCCTGGTCTACCAAGCTACAGCGCCGAAGAAGTGATTGCCTACTACAAAGAGCTTGGGCACTTGAACGTCAGCCCCGACGACGGTTGCTATCCACTGGGCTCCTGCACAATGAAATATAACCCGAAGGTCAATGACTGGGCGGCAGCCTTGCCCGGGTTTACGGATCTTCACCCGCAAGCCCCAATCGAGGATTCGCAAGGCTGCCTCATGGTATTACACGAGATTCAAGAATGGTTCAAAGGCATTACCGGCTTACCTGGAGTCACCACCCAACCGCTCGCCGGAGCACAGGGAGAGCTCGTCGGCCTCAAACTCTTCCAAGCATACCACCGCGACAATTGCGAAACCCGTGATATTATTCTAATTCCCCGCTCAGCGCATGGCACGAACTTTGCCACAGCCACCATGGCTGGCTTCGGCGGCAAACAGGGCAAAATCGTCTATCTCGAAGCCGATAACGAAGGCCGCGTCTTGAACGAAGACCTCGACTTGCGCATCGAAGAGTATGGCGAGCGTATTGCTGGTATCATGATCACCAACCCCAACACATCGGGTATCTTCGAGACCTCCTTTAAGCAAATCGCCGAGAAGATTCACGCCCTTGGCGGCCTCGTTTACATGGACGGCGCCAATATGAATGCCATCGCAGGGTGGATCAACCTCAACGAGCTCGGCGTCGATGCGGTGCATAACAATCTACACAAGACTTGGACAATTCCCCATGGTGGAGGCGGCCCTGGCGATGCCATCGTCGCCGTTAGCGAAAAACTAATCCCTTTTCTTCCCGGCTATCAGATCGAATTTGACGGCGATTCTTACACTCCAGTTAAGCCCGGGAAAAGCATCGGCTCTTTTCATCGCCACTGGGGTAACTTTGCCCATAAGGTGCGCTGTTACGCCTATTTGCTCCGCCTCGGTCGCGAGGGCGTGCGCCGCATGTCGGCCATTGCCGTGCTCAGCGCCCGCTACCTCCACGAGCAGCTGCGCGAAGACTACGCCACGCTGCCCACAGGCTCCGACGCTGAACCGCGCATGCACGAGTTTATTCTTACCTTAAAAACCGAAGACTTCGCCGCCCTTGAAAGTGTCGGCTTGCGCAAGACCGACGCCGCACCACGGATCGGCAAGCTCTTTCTCGACTTCGGTTTTCACGCGCCGACCGTTGCTTGGCCAGAGCCCCTCGGCCTCATGATTGAACCGACTGAGAGTTACAGTAAAGCCGAGCTTGACCGCTTCGCCGAAGCCGTCAAAGCGATCCTCCGGCTAATTAAAGAGCATCCGCAAGCCCTCATCAGTGCGCCTCACTTTACCTGCATCGACCGGGTTGAAGAAGTGGAAGCCAACCGCGATGTCTGCCTCTCCGAATCACTGGAAACCTTACCTATACTTAATGTAGCCCGCATACACTCCAGCGAACTGGCAAAAATGACCGTCGGCGAGATCTATGCAAAGATCGTTGAAGCCATTGAACTACCTGTCGCTTAAAGACTCGCCCTCATAGATATACCGGCTTTGCTTGCTGATATGGGATCCGAAATCATCTTCATCATTGCTCTAATCATCGCGGTGGCGTTGGTCTATTGGATTGTTCTAAAAAGCTCGGCCGAAAAAATCGCCACTCAATACCAGCTTCTAGCTGCGCGTTTCGAGCTAGCGCTCAACCAGTCTGCCGCAAAAATGAGAGGTTTTATCCGCCCCGAGCCTTCGGTCTACGGCATTTATCGGGGCCGCGAAATGTCCATTTCCGTCCCTGGAAAGGGCCTACAAAACACCCGCCAAATAGAGAGTGTGCTCAAGTTAGAGCTCAAAGGCAGCCAACTGAGCGCCCAGCTAACCACCGCTGGCCCACTTGGTGGTCTACGTCAGCGCGATAGCCGCGGCCAAGCTCGATGGAAGAGCGGCGACGAGCGCTTCGACCAAACAGTCGACGTGCGTACCGATCATGGCGGGGCACTCGTTGCACTACTCACTGAAGAGCGCCGCATGTGGCTCGCCAGTAATTTGAAAAAGT
>CAJJBI010000004.1:62500-358270 GCA_905182465.1 Opitutaceae bacterium BACL24 MAG-120322-bin51
TCCAGATAGAGCCAGCCCAGCTGAAGCCACTTGGTGCGCCCTTTGGCTAACTGTGCTTCTTGGACGGCGCGGAAGCCCGCGTAAAAAGCATTCATCCCGCAGGCGCAAACCAGCACGTCTTTCGTTGCACAACCTATTAGCGCAGCCAAATCCGATTCCACTTTATTTTGCGCGCCCAAATTGATGGAAGCTTCCTCAAAAATCGCATCACGCAGGCCATGCCCCACCGTGATATCTTCGGCTTGCCGCGAGGAGATGCCACAGCCCGTATGCTGCACAAACTTTCGAACGAGGTGACTTAGCTTTTCATCGCTTCTATCAAAATAAACCAAAAAGAGGGCGTCCTCAACCTTCAGCGTCGATACTCCTTGTCCAATATAATCGACCAGGTCCTGCGTCGCTCGGCGACCCGGAATCAAGACCGCACCGCAGCCCTCAAGCCCCGCACGATTTAGGTAAAAATAGATTAGCTCCTTGATGAAAGGATGCTCCACGAACCGAGGATAACCCGACTCCAGCGCTTTAACTACGCGCGGGTCATGCTGCTCATAAGCATGCACATCCGCCATCGTTGGCAGACTGCTGACCACAGCATGTGGGCTCGCGGGGCAAGGCTCGCCCAATGAGAAATGACGGAGTGAATTCATGGTATGCACGCACTGAAAAGGTATAATTTCGATTTGGCGAGCTTCGAGACATTGAAATACGACACCATGATTAGCACAGACAAGCATCTCAAATATCAGCACCAGTTAAATGAAAGAGACGATCGCGGTATTCTTCCTTAAGAAGCATGTTGACCTCATATTTCGGAATGCGTTAATCGATTCCTCTTCAAAACTAAATTGCACCAGTGCCGAGACTGCCAAAAGTCACTATCGATCAAACCTATCAAGCAAGACCCCGTATCAATCGCATGCACAGCACCCGCCGAAAGTTTACTCGATCCGCACTCCTCGCCACCGCAGGAGGCATGCTACTCCCCCCATCACTATGGGCAAAAACAGCCACCTATGAGGTCAGAAAAGGCGATACACTGGGGAAAATTGCAATCGGTCTGAATACCTCCATCAGTGAGCTCAAACGCGCAAACAATCTAAGCAGTGACCTTATCCAAGTCGGGCAGAAGCTCACGATCCCAGCAGGTGGTAATACTAACATAGCCGCGACCAGCCACATCACAATGCGCACCTATATTGTCGTCAAGGGTGACACCCTAGGCAAGATCGCGCAACGCCATGCCATCAGTATTCGCGAACTCAAAGCCGCGAACAATCTAAGCCGCGACCTCATCCTCGTTGGTCAAAATTTACGGATCCCAGGGAATGCATTCACGCAAGCTGCTCCGGCATACGACTTCCTGGCACAGGTTCGTGCAGGCACGGCAGGTATCAAGGTGCAGCGCGATAAATGGCAACGCATCGTCGTCCACCACAGCGCCATCAAATATGGGAATGTCAAAAAATACGATGCCGCGCACCGCCGCCGCGGCATGCAAAATGGTCTCGCTTATCACTTTCTAATCGGGAACGGCATAGACTCCGGGGACGGCGAAATTGAAATCGGGCCGCGCTGGCAGAAGCAGCAACTTGGTGGGCACGTTAAAAACCACCTAATCAACCAAACAGCCATTGGTATCTGCCTGATTGGTAACTTTGAAAAGACGCATCCCAGCAAAAAGCAGCTCGCCGCGTTTACTCAACTGATGGATTGGCTCCAAGGAGTCGCCTTAGGCAAGAAAGTCCATTTTGCGGGCCACCGTGAACTCAAGGGCGAGCAAACCGTCTGCCCGGGCAAGCACTTCCCGCTAACTTTGATGCACGCGCGCTACGATTAGATTACACAGTAAGGTAAAAGAATCAGCGACCTCGCAGCTTAAATGGATCACTGAACGCGAGCTCCGCCTCTGCTTGGTCATAGAAGACAACACTTCCGTCGAATAGTACGAACATTCCTTTCCCGTCGTGCTGCGTAGTATTAATAACTCCTACCTTATCGATTTTCCACGTCTGGGTAGTGTCCCCGATAAATATACGATACTCAGGAAAGGTGACTGCTGATAGCAGTGTGGGCTTTTGATTTCCATTTATTTGCGCTCCAGTACCATAATACGCATTAATAGTGTTCTGCTCAGGTAACCGCATCTTGTTGTTAATGCCCATGCCGGTCTGCGCTAATTTATTAGAATCGTAGCCCTCATAATATGGATTTATGAAAAATTTCTGCCTCACGCGCTACGTTGACATCATTATCAGGGAACAACCGACATAGGGAGCCAAGAACCACTGCCAATGGGGTTTACCTCTCTGCGTCTTCTGGATATGGCGTCGTCCTATATTCAGGGTCCCTGTTGTCTTTAGACATGACTGAAAATCCATCGTTATCTGAAGCGTACATTGTATTGGCAATATACATCTGCCTGTAATTTGATAATTTCGAAGTCTCTCTTGCACGCTCACGAACGCTACGATAGAGGGAATCAATATAGCAGCCAGAATCCCGATTATCGCGATGACTGTTAGTAGCTCAATGAGTGTAAACCCTCGAGAACAGGAAATACGAGATGGGGTATTGTGTGTTTTTATCATTACAAAAATAATTATGATCGAAGCGTTATTCGTGATGCTCAAGATTACTGCTGACTAGTCGCAGCCACAGAAAACTCTACGACCCCAATATTAGCACCTTCTAGTTACCTTACTGCCACGGACCGCGTCGATCCGAAAGCCCAAAAATTCAATATTTTTGAATGATGGGACAGATGCTTGCCCAGTAGTACCGGCTTCATTGACTGCATGAGATGCAGGATTATATTGATAATAGACTTGCTGGGTGGCTTTAACACTAAGCTCACTAGCCGATCCAATGGGCATACTATTTGATATGTGATATCCAAGATCATCCTTAATCACCAAGCGTAAACTAGCTGCAGCTACTGGCTGATTTGGCCCCGTCTTTCCTGGATTCATGTACCCAAATAGTATGCGCACTGTATCATTGCCATCCATCAAGGCAACTGACCCTCCATTTAAGCCGTTCAAGAAATTTGCCTTTTTAAATAAAAACAATGCAGAGGCATGGTCACCTGCAGATCCTCCATTGGCACTCCAACGAATCTTCAACCCGGCATCGTCATACTCACCGGCAGACAGCAAGCATTCACCTGAGGGCTGAAATGCACAATAGACAGGCTGTCCCGTGTATCCCTGGCTGGTGTTAGAAGATATGGTAGGGACTGTCTCGAAGAAAGGAATCGCCGTGTTCCTGTAAAGTGCCTTCGTGACTGCATTCGCATTAAAATTAACCGCGTCTGCGGCAAATAAACTAGTCGTCGCTAAAAGAAATAGAGCAAGGGTTTTGAATTCTAAAGAAACAGTTTTCATAGTTTTGTTTTTATTAATCGTTTTTATCGAGAATGGCCGTACTTGTTGGCCGCTAAATTAACTGCCAATATCCGCAGCGGTTCGTAGACGAGCTCGCATTGCGCGGATCACGGACTGATACTCAGGGTTATTGGCTTGGTTCTTCCATTCGTTTGGATCTTGCAGATGATCATACAATTCCTCTTCGCCGTTGCGGCAGTGGATGTAGCGATAGCGCTCAGTCCGAATACTAAAATGCTGATCGACTGCGTTAGCTGGCTCATTCTTTTCTACTTTCACCTTTGAAGCACAAGCACTCAGACTGAAGTCTGGGCCATCCCATGTGCCAGTCTGAGGATCTTTAAGTAATCCACGTAAGCTATGCCCATCTAGATCATGGGGGGCTTGGATCGCAGCAAAATCAATGCAGGTCGGATATAGATCGACGAGCGAGACTGGCGTGCGACTAATCGCCCCCTCGGCGATGTCAGGGCCCGCCAAAATGAGGGGCACACGCACGCTTTCTTCCCACGGAGAATACTTAAACAAATAGTCTTTCTCGCCCATATGATAGCCATGGTCACCCGTGAATATAACGATGGTATTTTCAGCATACTCACTCGATTCAAGCACGCCTAAAACTTCTCCCACTAGATGGTCTACAAAGGCCACACATGCGAGATACGCCTGCGTCCACTTTAACAACTGCTGGTCACCACCATTGTCAGCGATCTTCTTATATTTCGACCAACCCCACGGCTGAGCGATGTCCTGCTCAACCGACAAGATCTTCGACACGTCATCCGCGTCTCCTTTAAGTAATGGAGTGAGCTCAAGAGATTCTAAGGGGAACTTGTCAAAAAACTCCTGCGGGGCATACCAAGGGGAATGCGGCCGGCTAAAACCAACTGTAAGTATGAATGGCTTGGCGTGTTTTTCTTTAAGGAAGCGCACAGCATCTTGTGCACACAATTCATCTGGCATGAGATCCCGATTGTGTCCTTCTCGATATTCCCATTGCTCGCCAGAGTGAAATAAAGTCCACCCATATTCATCTCCATATTGCTTTAGATCTTGCATGGGGCCAAACCCATCCCCCCAGCTACCATTTGCTCGAACACCATCGGGCATCCAGGGAGGCAGAACTCCGTGTTTTTTATTCGCGGGCTTCCCGTCATTGGGGATCGGCCCAAAATTTGGGCTTGTGCCATAGCCAGGATAACCATCCGGATTTTCAAATATCTCTAGCACCTCGTGCCCATTGTGGTGGATCTTCCCCGTGGCAAAATTCCGGTATCCGTTTTCCGTGAAAACCTCAAACAGAGAGCTGGACTCGGATAATACTGGGTTTCGCTGCCAATGGTTGACCTGCTGATTATAGCCATAGTAACCCGTTGTCGTCGGCAGTAAGCCACTCCACATACTCGCACGTGAAGGGCCACACAAAGGTACATTCGAAGCAGCGTTCATGAAGGTGACTCCACGCGCTGCCAAGCGGTCGATGTTTGGCGTCTTCGCTTGCGGGTGCCCCCCCATGCCAGCAATCGAGTCATTGAGGTCATCACAAACAATGATCAAAATATTTGGTGTATTTTGAGCTTCAAGTAAAACTGGGGCGATAAATGCCGCAGTCGAAAAAATGTAGGCCCTCAATAATGAGCAAAGTTTTGTATGCTTAATGCTCATTAGAAAGTTTTAGCAAAGAGTGATAGGCGGGTTTGGAGTTAAATTTACGGTCAAAGAGTAAAGGGTAATCGGTCCGACCTTTCATCGGGTAGCTGTTCCTCCAGGATTGAGAATCCGAAGTGCCCCAAAAAGTCACTCGCTCAATATTTGATTTATATTTTAGGAACAGCTCGAAAATTTCTTGATAGCGATCTGCTTGTTTCTGTAAGACCTCGGCAGGAATTGATTGGCTATATGGGTTATACTTTTCCGCATACTCCACGTTATCTGTAACATTGGCTCCGCTATGCGAGGGAGGATCAGGCAGCACCGTAATATCCAACTCTGTGATGCTGACTGGTATACCTGCATCTGCAAACGTGCTTAATGCATATTCAATGTCTGATAAGGACGGCCAATCTAACATCCAATGCCCCTGCATGCCCACACCGTGGATGGGCACTCCGTTTGCCCGCATTCCAGACACCATCTCCAGCACAAAATCGACCTTCTCCTTTTTGACCATGTCATAGTCGTTATAATACAGCTTTGCATCTGGATCAACCGAATGTGTATGACGAAACGCGAGCTCTATATAATCTTCGCCGATCGCTTTAAACCACGGGGATTCCCTCCATTTCGCTGAGTTACCCGCGCCCTCACACAGAACTGCTTCATTGACCACGTCCCAATACGGGATGCGCCCTTTATAGCGACCAACTACGGTATCAATGTGTGTCCGCATCCGCTCTAGCATAAGCTCACGCCCTGGCAACTGCCCTGCTTCATCTTTAAAAACCCAGTCTGCAGTCATCGCATGCCAGACTAAGGTGTGCCCAACTAAGACCATCGAATTTGCTTCCGCGAAATCGACACAATAGTCACTCGCCTTAAAGAAATATTCCCCTTCATTAGGCTGCATGAACATCGGCTTCATGCAATTTTCTGCAGTCAATGCATTGAAATCGCGCGCCACGACTCCGAGCTCAGTAGGATCATCAGTAAAAGTCGCATCTGGATCCAATCCGCCTGGCATAATTGTCCCAATCAGGAACTCGTTAGCGTAGCCATCTTTAAGGGTCGCTTGAGCACAAGCCGAAAGTGCGGCACAAGCGTAAGTAAGGCTCAATGCCCCTATTGTTTTCTGATACTTCTTCATTATAATTGATCTCGGTGCGCGTTCAACAGTGAGCACATTTTATCAATGATCACTTTGTTTTCTGGGTTTTCTGAAATATTGGTATTTTCGTCCGGGTCCTTCTGGTGGTCATAGAGCATGCGAGCGCCATTCTTCCATTCAGTATACAAATAGCGATTCACCTTAACCGACTCCCCTGAATTATAACGACTGAAAACGGCATCTTTACCTTCGCCGCTTGGGTCCTTCATTAACGGCAGAAGACTCATACCTTGAATGTGTTCAGGCAGATTCAATCCTGCTAGCTCACACAATGTGGGGTAAAGGTCGACAAATTCGACTAGGCCCTGAACGCGCTGTCCTCCCTTTTGCCCGGGCGCATAGATCATAAGTGGAGTATGCAGCGAAGTCTTGAAGTTGGCGTGCTTACACCACAACGAATGTTCCCCTAGTTGCCAACCGTGATCCCCCATCAGTATTACGACCGTATTGTCAGTAAACTCTAGCTCCACTAAAGTATCTAACAAACGTCCCACCATTGCATCTGTATACGTTGTCGAGGCATGGTAGCCATGTATCAAAGTACGCGCCGTCTCGTCAGGCATCATACCTTCATTGGGCATCCCACTATAGCCATTACGTAATTCATTCCAGCTATGCATAGCGTTGTGTGGCGCACCAACGGGTTTGTAAGGATTGGACGCTAACTCAAAGTTAGCTCGGTCATACATATCCCAATACTTTTTAGGCGCATTAAACGGCAAATGTGGCTTCGAAAAACCGGCGGTGATGAAAAACGGGGTGCCCTCTTTTTTGGCACGCGTTAGATCAGCAATCACTTTCTCTGCCAATCGGCCAGTGGCATAGCCTACGTCTGGAACATCTGCATCCTCCCAAGCAACTTGTTGATTATGCTCCAGCCCCTGGTTTTCAGGTAGTAAATACTCCCTAAAGTCATTTGGCCGATACACCTCATCCCATGATGCCAGATTATCATTCTTGTGATGATAAATCTTACCGCTAGAAAGCGTGGTGTAATCATTCTGCTTAAACCATGTAGGGATGTCAGGAATTCCTGGCGCATCCTCATCGGCTCGCGCATAATAGCGCACGAACCTCTCTGGGGTCGGATAGAGACCAGTCATAAAGCTCGCTCGCGATGCTCCGCAGACAGGCACCTGGCAATAAGCTTGTTCAAACAAAGTGCCTGATTGTGCCAAGCGATCTATATTCGGCGTAATGATCACATCATTGCCATAACAGCCCAACTCCGGACGCAAATCATCGACAATAATTAACAACACATTGGGCTTGTCCGTATCTTCAGCGCTCAAGACCGAAACACTTAAAAAGCTGCAGAGCCAAATGGAGAGAGAAAGTGCCATGGAATGGCTGCGCTTGCGTTTTGTAGACATTTTATAGGGATAATAGTTTTATAAGGTGGTGTAAAATAATGCACTCACAGGTATACGTCCATGATAACTTGTGAGCTAAAAATACCGGATAATGAAACCTAAAGTGCCTATTTGTTCAAAATATGGTTCAATTACTTGGGACTTTTTCATGAGTAATCCATTCACTACGAAAAGGTCGGCCAGGCGGTGACCCCTGCTTTTTCTAATTCGATATGACCGTAAAATGGTCGAGTTGCATCCCCCCTTGTTTCAATGTGGAGTCGGAGCACCTGTCTTCCCGCTTCAAGGGGCACGCCGCCTGACCCTAACCGATTCATAGCGATCCATCGCTCCTGTCGGTTTTAGTGCGATCGAATCTACCAAGTTCTGCCCTGTGCGCTCAAAACGAATGGCACCCGCACGAGTGCCTGCATAACTGACTGAGATAATATAAGTGCCAGTCTGCTTAATATCGACCGAATATTCTAACCATTCTCCCGCTTCCGTATTAGTCACACGATGTCGCCCCTTCTCTGACACAATATCCACATCATCAGAGCGATAAAATCCCTTGCTTGAGTTACCCTCAGTAGTGTCGCGGTAAGTGACGCCAGGATAACCGTAATCGTAGCGCTCGACCTCCACCTTGCCGGGAATCGCAACCGGCTGGCCGTTGTTGTAGGGAATCCGTTCAGGGCGGAGGGCATCATACTGCGACATCCACTGAGAAAATTGCCCTTTGAGGGCATGGTCATGCTCAGACATTGCCGCTGCAGATAAGGGGTGCTGCTCGAAGCGATCTTCGGTCTTATTGATAAAGCGTCCGTCGGAGTGCAATTTGTAGTGGGTATTCTGGACAAAGGTTTTGATGTCCGTCATGTCAGTGCGGTCCATGTACCAGCAAAAACTGTGATCGCGCGTCGCAGTGGGCTCTCCTTTGAGCAAGGGTAGGAAACTGATGCCGTCTTTCTCGGCTTCCTCATTCGGGTCGATCGAAATACCCGCCAAATCAATTAGGGTGGCATAGACATCACTGAAATCAATTAAGCCCTCCATTCGGAGCCCCGCTGGCACGGTACCAGGCCAGATCGCAAAGAACGGCACATGCGTGGCGTCCACTGTCATCTTACCCTTCGCACCCTTCACCGATACGCCGCCCTGCAAGCTGATGATTCTGTGGTCCGTGCCGTTGTCCGAGGTAAAGATGACTAAAGTATTATCTGCAAGGCCTTCACCCGTAACAAAATCGACGAGTTCGCCGACGAGTTTGTCCAGGTAAGTGACCATATCACCGAAATAGCGCGTATCGTTGAACCATGGATCACGATCCGGATCCCAGTCTGGCGAATCTGGAGTCGGCTGGAAGGGGTAGTGCGGCAAGGTAACTGGATAGTAGAGGAAGAACGGCTCGTCCTGATGGCGGTTGATGAAATCCTTGGCAAATGCCTGCTGCAGGTCGGGGCCATATTGTCCGCGAAAATCCTCCGTCTTGCCATTAGTCAAAAGTGTCGGACTGACATAGCGCTCGTTTTGAGCGCCGCGAATGTTCCAAAGGCAATGTTCATCAAAGCCGAACTCATGGATGGTTTCTGAAGTGCCCCCCAGTTGCCATTTCCCGACAATCGCAGTGCGGTATCCGGCATTTCTAAATGCATGCCCGAAGGTATCCTGGCTACGATCTAGCGTCGCGAAGCGGATGTAATTACGCACATTATATTTGCCCGTCATAATCTGCACTCGCGAAGGCGTGCAAATCGGCTGGGAGTGAGCGTTGGAAAACCACACACCCTCTTGCGCTAGTTGGCTGAGGCGTGGGGTATGATAAGACTCACCTCCATAATTTTCGATACACTCCTGCCCCAAGTCATCCGCCATGATCAGAATGACATTGGGCTGCGGATCCTTGGCCGCCGCGTCAGCCAAGCCAAGCCACTGAGGGTCAGAATCAGAATGATCCGCATGTGCATTTTGTTAGCAAATTAAACTTAGGGCGCTGGCTTCAACATTGAGCACCATACGTGCCTGCACTGGAGGGTTGAAACCATCGGATACACTGACGATCACAACATTCTCTCCCAAATAATCGGCGGGCGGGGTGCCATCGAATCGACCATACTCCTTGTTGGTCAACTTGATCCAACTTGGACCAGAGACCATGGAATACATCAAACGATCGCCATCAGCATCCGAGGCACGCCAGTTCGCATAGATCTCTAGCGCTTGCCCCACGACTGCGCCTTCCTGCTCAAAGGTTCGGCTTTGCCACTTAGGCGGGCTGTTATCGCCGACGACACCTGCCGCCGCCCGAATCGCAGGCTCCAGCGACAAAATTTCATCGCGGTGCTCTTTTAACCGGCGCGACATCCTATCAATGACTTCGGCATATTCTGGATTGTCCGCGACATTTAGATTTTCGTCCGGATCTCGCGAATGGTCATAAAGCATCTGAGCACCATTGCCCCACTCAGCGTAGTGGTAGCCCTCCATTTTTACCGCATCCCCAGAGTGGTAGCGGCTGAATACCGCATCCTTAATCGAAGTCGAAGCATCCTCTAGGATCGGCACTAGGCTCTTACCTTGGAGGTGAGCCGGTAATTCGACACCAGCCAACTCACATAGGGTTGGGTAGATATCCACAAACTCTACCAAGGAGGTGGAACGTTGCCCCGCCTCATATCCCGGAGCGCTAATAATCAAAGGCGCATTGAGCGAGGTTTTGAAGAGCGCATGTTTACACCAAAGCGAATGCTCACCGAGTTGCCAACCATGGTCGCCCCATAACATCACTATGGTGTTTTCGCGCATTCCGAGACGATCCAACTCATCTAGCAATTCCCCTACCATCGCATCGGTGTAGGAGACACAGGCATAATAGCCATGGATCAGAGTGCGTGCATAATCATCCGACACGGCTCCCTGCTCCGGCACCCCGCCATACATGTTACGCAACTCCCCCCACTGGTGGATCGCCTCCTTGGGCGCCCCCGCGGGTGGCAATGGATTATCCGCCAGCTCTAAGGTCTCACGGTCATACAAGTCCCAATATTTCTTAGGTGCATTGAACGGCAGGTGTGGCTTTGTAAATCCCGCAGCGATAAAGAATGGCGTTCCCATTTCTTTCGCGCGACGCAGATCCTCAATGGTCTTTTGCATGACTGGGCCACCCGCATAATCCAGATCGCCAACATCTGCCGCCTCGTAGGCTGGCTGTTCGCTATCGGGCAAAGCGATGTTTTCTGGATTATGGTAAATTTTGAAATCCTTGCTGCGGAAGACATCATCCCAGGAGGCGCTGTTATCGTTACGGTCATGATAGATTTTACCATTGGAGATTGTAGTATAACCAAAGTCCTTAAGCCAACTCGGGATGTCCTGAATGCCAGCAGCATCTGTTTGGGCGGTGGTATAATAGGTCACAAACCGGTTTTCTGTGGGATAGAGCCCCGTCATCAAACTGGCGCGCGTCGCCCCGCAGACTGGCACCTGACAGTATGCTTCCTCAAAGACAATGCCGCTCTCTGCCAAGCGGTCGATGTTAGGTGATTGTATCGCAGTACTTCCATAGCAACCCAACTCCGGGCGCAGATCATCCACCGAAATAAACAGAATATTGGGCCGCTCCACAGCTGTGGAAAGTGCGCTCAAAGTAAACGCTCCGAAAAGTATTACGGGTATCTTTTTCATAGTCGTTTTGTATTTTCTTATTTAAGTTTACAATGTAGTTCAAAGCGCTCAAGCGCCTGTAGGTTGGCTTGGCGGACTGCCTGGGTCAAAGTCCTGTAAGCAGTTCCATCCTCTCGGACGATACCCTGCTTTAGCTTTCCTGCTCCATCAGCATAGCGGTCGATGTATTGGCAACGCTGATACCCGAGGATGTAGCTTTTTTCAAAGGCATCGTTCAGGTATTGCTCATAAGCCATCCCCACTGCCTCTTCGCTTTCGAGTTGCTGCCACATCGTCTTTGGGTATTTCGGCGTTGGGAAACTGTTCTGGTGGTCGCAAACTAAAATCGGCTTTTTAAACTTCGCATGCATGCGGTCGAAATAGGCTGACTCGAATTGGACGCCTCCCGGCTGGATAGACAGGACATCGATATAAGGTAAGGCTTCCTCAATCACGCAATCCGGATGGTCATGCACCAAATAACGCTCCCCAAAAATCAAAACATCTGGGGCTAGGCGTCGCGTTTCTTCACCAATTACCTGATAAAGCTGACGAGCGATCAACCGCAGAAAGGCTTCATCCGAGTCACCACCATCGGCTAAGAATTGCTCGTAGCGAATCTTTCCCGGAGCGCCAGCTGGTAACTCGCGGATCATGGAAACCCAATCCGTGCCACGTTTTTTGCGCGAGCGCTCCAAGTCCCATTGCGGCGTATCGGTCCAGTAGTAGCCAATCAGAGTAGAATTACCCGCTTGCTTGCCGATTTCGTATTGGATGACTTCGCGCATTTTTTGCTGCACCACAGGATCAAAGACATCGCAATATTCAAACTGCTCGTCCGAGTGGTAGTTGGCATTCATTGTTAGATACATTGGGGCGAAGCTGGGCAGCATCCGGCACAAAGGTTCTGGTGTGCCGTAGCCACCGGTATTGTAGCCCCAGGATGTGAGTTTTTGCAGAATATCCTCGCAGGCTTGCCGTTGGTCTCCAGGCAAAGCGCCCTCTCCCTGAAACACGTTTTGGATATGATTCACTCCCAGACTAAGGAAGGGCTTTCCACTAGGATCGATCAGGCAATCTCGCCCGTTTACTTTACCTAGTTGAAAGCGTCCATCTCCTTCTGCTTGTATGAGTCCTGCGCCAAGCAAGAGTGCGGCTAATTTGCTTAATATTCCCTTCATAATGTATTGCTTCCTATTTCTAATCATTTTGTTCCTTTACTAACTGTCCATTGACGAAATGCTTATAAGGCATCGTGTCGTAACTATTAACCTCCGCGGCAACATCAGGATCGGACAAATCTGGCCACGGATTATTCTCGAGTAATTCCTCCAACTTTTTGCGAATTGGTAACGCTTCGGGCGAACCAGTGATATCTTTATAGTCACTACGTAGGTGCGCATCACCACAGTCAAAGAGTCGGCCTTCTGAATCACCGTATACCGGGTCCACGGCTTCGAGCAGCCAGCGCTTAGTCCGCACCATTCGTGCGGTCGCAATATAGCTGGTGATCCACTCCCGGTGGATGTCCGTGGCTCCCGTCAAGAAAGGTACTAGACTCTGCCCATCTAAGGCATAGCCATCGGGGACACTCGCCCCAGAAAATTCCATCAGCGTTGGATAAATATCAGAGAACTCCATCAACTCGTCAGTCGCCCCGCGCTGCTGAATTAGGCCCGGGCAATTAACTATGAAGGGCACACGCGGACCGTCTTCGCTCGCATGCATTTTTTTACCATTTTCGCCATTGTCGCAGGTGAAGATGACAATGGTATTTTCACGCAGTCCAGCAGCCTCCAAGCCATCCATCAGGCGACCGACCAAGATGTCGATGTATTCCACCAATCCCTGAAGACTCCCGCCCTTATTACTCCCCGGAGTCCCGTCAACTGGAGTCGTGGGTATCCCCCCGCCTGCCATATCGTGCACCAGGTTCATCGGATAGTAGGCGAGAAATGGCTGGTCCTCGTGACGCTTGATGAAATCAATCAAAAAGCCTGCATAAAGATCTGGCCCAAAGTCTTCGGCGGTCGTCTCCATCAACTCGCCATTACGAATCACACAAGGGTGCCAGTAGCGAGCGGGCACGGGCTTCGCATCAGGGAAATTGTATTTACCTTCAAACTTCCCGGTAAAGGTCGAGCCTTCTGGCACATCCTGCAGAGTCAGCGCGCGGACGCATTGCTCGTCAAAGCCAACATTCTTCGAATAGATGGAGCCACCCAATGCCATTGGATTACCCACGATCGCCGTCCGGTAACCATGCTCACGCAATACCCGTGGGAATGTTAGATGCTTACTCACCCAGTTCCATCGTGTCTGCTTCGTACAATTGAGGCGTAAGTCATTGTGCCAGACGCCGGTGCGACTGGCGTAACGTCCAGTCACTAAGAGCGCACGTGTTGGCGAGCACATCGGCGTGGCCCATGCAGTGTTGAACTTCACGCCACCTGCGGCAAGCGCATCCAGATTCGGCGTATGGTTCACCTCATTGCCGTAGCAAGCAAACTGTTCTGGGCTTAGGTCATCCACCATAATGATGAGAAAATTCGGACGCTCTTTTGGCTCTGTGACCTCTGCAAGTAAGGCACCCGTCGAGGCTGCCATCATACATACAATACCCAGTAAATGATTCATTCTTTTCTATGTCTTAGAGATTAAGTTATTTGTTTAAAATTTATGGCAATCACCCACGATCCGGAGTCACTCGGAGCACGATATTTTGCACGTCGAGTGAGCCACGCCGCAGATCAAATTCACCCGTCAAGGTTTCACCCTCGTGTTCCACCGTGACTGTATATGAGCCGTAAAATCCTCGAAATTGCGCTCTGCCATCCTGCGCGGTAGTCGCTTCGATTTGAGTGTTCCACTGATGGTTGATCAACTGATCCAGTGCGTGATAAGCTGGCTTTGCTTTCCCTTCCGCATCAAGCAGTCCGGCGGGCATGCCTCGCCACGGCTCTAGGTCGGTAATCGTCCACCAGATAATGGATTCAACCGCGGGGTGGCTAAAAGCCAGGGTGTAGAAATCATGTGTTAGGTCGGCTTGGTATTGCTCCCACTCAGGGGTGCTTGGAATCGTCGGGCGGTCCTGCCCTCTAGCGTCGTAAGCATCCACTTTATCCTTCCAGGCGTTGAAGCTATCCCAGTCGCTAAAACGCTCACAACTTAAAATACTAATTTCTGAAAGATGCAGGGGTTTCCCAAAACGGCCATACGTTTCCAATGCTTTCCAGAGACGATCTTCATCAATGGAGTCCATCTCTGTGTGCATATGAGTCTGAATTCCTATAACCTCAAAATCAGCTCCCACTGAGAGGCAATGTTCGATCGACTCTTCGTATTCCACGTCAAGGTCGGTGTAGTGATTTAGAATGTAGCGCCCATCCGGATGGATGGAGCGCGCCATACGAAGCATTTTTTCAGTCACTTCTGAAGGGCCGCCCACTGATTCGAACCAGCGCCTCACGCCCTCTTTCTTGCCGCGCCATTTGATGCCCGGGGCTTCATTGTAGACATCCCACTCGTCGATCTCAGGGAAGCTCGTCAACAAGCGATCTACGTGGCGCACGATGTCAGCCTCTATTGCCGAGGTGTCGCGCTCCGAGTCAGTAATAAAATCAGGCAATACTTCGTGCCACATCAGGGGGTGCCCCCGCAGAGTCATACCCTGCGCTTTTGCCCAGTTAAGCTTTTCCCTAGAATCAGTATTGTAGCTCCATCCGCCAGGCTCTTTCTCATGGACGGCCCAGTAAAAATCTATCGTCGCATAATTAAACAAGTTGGCAAACTGCGCCTTAAAATCATCATACCAATCTTGCTTTGGAGCCTGCCAATCCGATGCTAGGGATCCGCCAAAATTAAATGCGTGCCGAGTTTGGCTTAATGAGCAGACCGACTCCTTCGGGATAGTTTGGCCATCTGGCAGCACTAGGCGCAATTGACAGTCACCTTTACGAATCGCTTCAATGCGATCCTGAGCGCCATCAAGCTCCCACGGAAGATACTCTGCAGAAGCTAGGTTTAAACAGAATGCAGTGACAAGGGGTAGTAATAAACTTTTAGACATTATAATTGAGAGTATAGGATACGGCCAGCGGATCGACAATATGAATTTGTGAATTAGCTAAATGGGTTTTTGAATTTACGCAGAACGATCTCATGTGAGTTTCAAAATAGACTAGTCTGTCTGGCGGCGCACCTCGCCTCGGATTGCGATGAGTTCCTTCATTAAATCGAACTGATTTTCGGCATACTCCTTCGTTCCAAATAGATCATGTAAGCGCCGATACAATACGAACAAGCGCCCATAGATCTCTTGATTCGTTGCGATTGGCTCATAAACGGTATCCGACACAGACGCCATTGCCTGCGCGGCGACTCCAAAGTCTGGATAGACCCCTGCCACCACAGCGCCGGCCATCGCAGCCCCAAGCGCGCAACTCTGCTCATTCGCGGAGACTTCCATCGGGCATCCCAGCACGTCAGCATAAATTTGCATTGTCATCGGACTTTTTATTGAAATACCTCCGCAATTAATGACCCGCTCAATCGGCACCCCATACTCCTTATAGCGCTCAATAATCACCCGCGCCCCAAATGCCGTCGCTTCCACCAAAGCCCGAAAAGTTTCCGCTGGTGTCGTATGTAAGGTCAGTCCGAGGATCATTCCCGTCAGTTCAGGATCAGTTAATGTTGAACGATTGCCATTGTTCCAGTCCAGTGCCAGAAGACCAGATTCTCCGGGTTGAAGCATCGCAGCTCGATCACCCAAGTCTTGATGTGACATGCCGCGCCCCGGTTCAATCTTATGGACTAACCAATTAAAAATGTCGCCGACTGCGGCTTGACCGGCCTCGAGGCCATAGCACCCAGGCAAGACCGACTCATGCGCCACTCCACAAATACCTGGAATATCAGGCAGCTTGTTTTCGAGCGAAGCGACCGCGATGTCGCAAGTCGAAGTGCCCATAATTTTCACCATTGTGCCAGGCTGGATGCCTGACCCTACCGCACCGGCATGCGCATCGATAATCCCCATCGCGACAGGGATTCCTTCAGGCAGGCCGAGCTTGTTCGCCCACTCTTTATTGAGCCCGCCAGCTGCATGGCCTATATGGTATGCTTGATCCGGCAGGCCTTCACGGATACGCACCAAACACGGATCAACCGCTGCGAGAAACTCCGCATCTGCATAGCCGCCCCAATCTGGGCAATAGAGCCCCTTGTGGCCAGCAGCACAAAGGCAGCGCTTCAATTGACCCGTTAATACAAAGGGAATCCAATCGGGCAGCTCGATCCAATCGTGCGCGGCCGCATATACTTGTGGTGCAACACGGGCACAGTGTAAGATTTTGGACCAATACCACTCGGATGAATACGTCCCCCCGCACTTTGCTAAATACTCCGGGCGCAGCGCCGCAGCCTTGGCAGTGATCTCATTAGCTTCGGCAAGCGAACTGTGATCCTTCCATAGCCAAGCCATGGCATCGGGATCTTCCTTAAAAGCATCCGTCAAAGCCAGCGCTTGGCCCTGTGCATCCACTGGTAACGGCGTGCTTGCAGTCGCATCCACACCGATGCCAACCACCTTAGCTGGCGCAACGCCAGCCTCTGATAAAGCGCCTCGCACGGTCAGCTCCAAACCTTCAAGATAATCCGCTGGGTGTTGTCGGGCGACATTCGGATCTTTAACATCGGTAATCACTCCCATGTCACCATGCGCAGTAAGCATATACCTGCGATCCGCAAATCGTTCCATCCGTGATATCCACGACAATCGCCCGCACCGAATTAGTGCCGTAGTCCAGTCCTATTGTGTAAGAAGCCATGGTCACATTCCTCAATTAATATTCAAACACGACTGCGCAGTGGCATGAAAAGGCAGGAATCGTTAGAGAAAGCTTACCATCCACATCACTCAAGGGCAACTCGACCTCATCTGGCACCAGAAATGCACGCCGGATCACTTCGGGGAAATCGACGGTCAGCGGCACCTCCCTTAGCTCAGGCAGATCTTCGATCACCTCACACTCACCCCGCTGGATGGGTGGTCCATACATTAGATGGGCAACATAACGCTGGCACTGAGCTTGATGTAACAAACTGATTCGTCCTGCACTTGGCAACTCGGTGCTTACCATCGGATGATAATTGACCAGCTTTAACACATTCACAAACAAATCACGATGTAGGCGTGCACCATGCTTATGATACATCTTGTCCAAGTCGTGAGCGATATAGATGACGCGGTCTTTGCGGATAATTCCCGGATGCGGCGCATCTTCCAACTGGTAAGGCGTATTCTGGTGCGAAGTATACTTCTCATAGCTGCGGCTAAAGTATGGTTCACGAATACTGGACAGCACTTCGCTATCTGCATGCGGCGCCACCCTCAGAGCCGCCTTAAAATTAAGAAAAGGTGTTTCGACTAAGCCTTCGCTGATCGAGGCGCTCACCAGCGAATAGTCGACATCATAAGCTGCCTCGCCGATATAGTCTGCGCCCACATCTAAGAGCATACGAGTGCCTTCCTTATTCAATGCCCCCGCGCCCATCACCACGAGGCTGCCGCCGTTTTTAGCGAATGTATTAAGGCGCTCCGCGTCGGCTTCGCTTAGGCACGCAACCGAGGGTATCAGCACAAGTTCAAATTCAGCGAAGTCCTTTGAAAAATTGGCTACATCGAAATTGATATGTGCTTCCAGTAGCATTTTCGCCATGCCTTCGTCGCGCACTTCATCCAGGCTGCGCCAGAGCCCCACCCGTGCCACAGGGATACCCCCAACACCATAGTTCTCGATTTTCGCCACATAAGCATACGCCTCACCAATATTTTTATACGTCGCGACATCCATCTCTCCGCAAGGATGCAGTTGATCCCCGAAGTTACAATTCGCTCCCCAAGCAATCATTGATGCGGCTTCGTAACGTAGCGCATTCGGATGCTTAAACCCCCCGAACTCTCCCCATGCGGTATGAAATTTGCCACTCATTGCAGTGATCGGATAGCCCGCCTTTAAAAAATACTTTGATTGCAAAGGCAACTTGTCGTAACCACCCCAAACGGTAGGAAGGTCTTCTAGGTCTTGGACTGTATTTTGCGCATACATCCTTTGGCGGAAATTGATGCCCCCATCTATCGCAGTCGTTCCGTTGAAAAAGACTCGAGCGCTTGGATGATAGCCTGCGATCAATTCACTTAGAGCCACGCAATGCGCTTTCATGTTGCTGGCATTAAACGTCTCTACGGCATCCGTATCGTCGAGATCGATACCAGCCTCCTTCATGTCGTTACGGCAAGCGTCGCAGAAGCAATGGCGATGCGCTTGATAAATATCGAACCAAAACCCATCGGTCTTGTAGCGCTCACATAATTCCGCTACTTGAGCTAAGATATGATCGTGGTAGCCTGTATTAGGGCACAAGAATTTCCAATGGAACCCTGGGAGTGGGTCGCTCGGAGCGATGTCTTCAGGCAAGCTACCATTAGTAACAAAGTTTCCCTCACGATCCCGCACACACCAATCGGGGTGCGCTTGCGCATCGTTTGCGGACCAGCCAAAAGTGTAATAAATCTGAGTCTTAATCCCTATTTCGGCTACAAGCCTCTAATTGCGCTCCGAGTAAATCGAAATTTAGATTCGGGTGCATGCGCCCGATGTCTGTTGGGTAGTAGCTCCAGCTGTGGTGGCATTTCGCGAATAGATTAATGGAGTCAATATTCCCTATTTTTAAGGCCGCTTGAAAACCTTCTTTACTAAATGCATCTGCAATATTCTCAAGATGTTCAGAAGTATGAAAATCTAAGTGTACTTGGCGCTGACCTATGGGGGCTAGGGGCGGAGGATGCATTGTGAAGCAGAATTAAAAAAGTGAAGCCTTAGGTCTAAGGTCGTCGGACATTTAAGCTCATGCCTTCGGCTAGGATTCGGACTCGTTCTGGGAGCGCACTTTTAAATCTGCCAGGACTTGGTCATACTTTTCTTTGCCTCAGACTGTAGTAGAGCAATGCAATTAAACATGCGAGTGAGAATAGGCCTGGAACAATATTATACAGCAATTCAATGCCATCTAACGCTGATTGATTTAATTCTGTGTTCGCTTCGTAACCTGTGAAAGCAAGAACTTGAAGGGCAAAAAATCCCGCAAAAGACATTGCTAGCTTTTGCATAAAGCTGAAGAAGGAAAGAGGAATACCTTCAGAGCGAATTCCCGTTTTCCAATGTCCATATTCAATTGTATCAGGAACCATGCCCCATTGACAAATTGAACAGAACATCATGCATGATGAACCAACCATTGATAGGGCAATAAATAATGTATGAGCTTCGGCAGTTGGGATAGGTATAAAGTGGCGGACAATATTAACTGCGAAAACTAACAAGCTTCCCATAATAAAGACGTTTTTCTTGCCTAGCTTACCAGTTAAAATTGGCGTCAATATAACGCCTATAATATTTGCAGGCAGCATCCATTGGAAAAACACCGCTTGCAAACTCTCAATCCCCACTACGTACTTGAAGTAGTAAAGTGACACGGTGTTTTGGATAACCCAAATCGCTGTATTAAAAAACATCGAAGCGGATAGTACTAGCAAAACATCATTGCCAAAAATTATTTTGGGTAATTTTTTTAGGTCATACTTTTGCACTGGCTCATCAACTCTCTCCTTTGTGGTGAGTGCTGAATAATATAAAATTGCTGTAGATATTATTCCAAATATGACCGCTACATAAAACCAACCCTGCGCTTCATCCTTAAATTGAGGTCCGTTAAGCGTTAATAAGTCTACTCCTATAAAATTAATAACAATTGGCTGACTATTAACGAAAGGGGTTACATACGATCCTACGATTGTAATGACTACAACGACAGCGAAGAACATTCGCATAGTAGAAATTTTCGCTCGCTCTTGCTGATCTTGCGTAACGAGCGTACCTAATGCGCTATATGACAGTCCGACTGCCGTGAAGACCATACCGTGAACAATGTAAGTGAAGTAACAATAAGCTACTCTCATTGTATCGGACAATTCAGGCACACTGAAACAAGCTATAAGAATTAAATTTAGGGGTATAGCACCCCATAATATATAAGGTTTATAAGTGCCCCATTTGTTTCTAGTTCGGTCGGCAATATATCCCATTAGGGGGTCGTTAATTGCATCCCAGGCTCGAGCAATCAGGAAAATAAAACTCGCATGCCAGGCGCTTATTCCAAAAACATCCGTATAAAAATAAGCTAGGAAAAATCCTAGCAACTGGAAATTTAGATTAATACCAAAATCACCGATACTGAAATTAAAGATTTCTTTCTTTTTTAGGGGTTTCATATTTGGATGTATATTAAGTGAATTATTGGGTGTTCTGGCTTATGTTTTTTCCATCCATAAGATGTTAGTGACAATTCGTGGATAATAGAGGCTACCAATGGGCTTACCAGCACCAAACTGATCGGAACAGGCGTAAAACTCCGAGCCCTTTACCTGCCAAGATACATGCGCCGCATCCGCTCGCTCCTCCCCCTCATAAGACATACCGAGAATTTCGCGGACAACGAATTGGCTGATACTGATTTTGCTCATCCATGAGTTATCCGCACTACTGGAAAGTTTCCATCCTCCATCTTCATATAAGCACATCTCAGGATTAAGGATATTCTGTAAATGGCGCTTGAGCATCCGAATATACCCACCGAATGGACCCTCCTCATCGACTGCGTCCTTTAGCCCCATTTGCCAAGGATAGACAAGCGCTTCCGCTGCAGGGATAATGGCACTTTGATTATTGTTTTCCAAAACTGCCGGAATAAAACCTAGCGACTCATCGTATGCAGCCTCGAGCGACTCGGCGCAACGAACCGCGCCAGCGCGTGCACTAGCCGCAGCCTCGACTTCATCTAATTGCCCGAAAAGTTGTTCCAACGCCAAATAGGATGCCCAGCATTTCCCGGCCAGATACACATTGCCGCGAGCCTGCCCCAGCGAATGATCAAGCGAATCATAGGTGGTAATCTCCCCGCCTCCTTCAGTGCGCGAGCTTTCAAAACTCATCACCCCATCCCGCTGACTCGCATCTGGATGGTCACGATTCAAGAGGCTTTCCAAGCACTGGAGCAAGAGCTCATGGTGCTTGTTCAAAAACTCTGCATCCCCTGTCTTGTGCAGATAAACCCCCGCGCAAAGAATCCAATTAGTCAGCTGCTCGCAAGTCATATAGGAAAAGCACTTCCGATCCAGTCCAGGGCACTCGTAACATGAATTCCCCGGGCGACTGAAATGATTTCCGACTCCCATATCATGCGAAAATGAAATCCCCCCCGGATACAATGTCTCCGGATCTTCCGGCGAGAATATTTGATCTACGTAGGAGTACCGATCCACGAACTGCTCCAAGACATTGCGCACCGTCCACGGATTAAACTTCAATTCGAAGAAGAGCATATCCACCGTAAGATCCAGGGTATTAATCATCAGATACTCGCCCTCATTCACGACCCAAAGTGGCTTCCCATCATCCAACCACTGCGACGAACCGTAATAACTCCGTGTGGCGTGTGCGATGAGGAACTGCTGTTCCTCACTTAAACCACTTGTTTCCAATTCTGTATCACGCGCCGCCGTCTCAGCCAAGTAGCGCTCCTGATTGGAAAAAGCATATTTAAAGACTTCATCGATGCTCTTGAAATACTTCGTATACCAATAGCTGGCGGCATGATTAAAGGTCACTTCACCTGCCAAATAATAAGCCAGCACGACCCGAATCGTCTGACTTTCCCCAGGCTCGACATCAAAGACCAAACCAGAGATCGGCGGCAGCAGGAAATTCGCTCCGTTCGGTCGCATATCCAAGCCTTTGGGAATATCAAAATGGGTAAATTCATCAACGAAGTCCTCTTGGCAAGCAAAGCCCATCTGATTGCGCGTCACTGCTCCCTTATTAGGGCCACGGCCGGACATCGGCATCCACGTAGTGCGGTTTTCCAGAGCGAAAAATGCCTCCCAGCGCTCGTCGCTGTCATTCCTTACGCTTAGCTCTAGGAAAGTCACCGGACAGCTGGCAAATTTTAAGTCCTCCTCGCTGGCACTCGCTGGATCAGGTATGGAGAAAAATGGCGAGCGGATCGTAAACTCAATGCCAGGTGCATGAAAACGATCGGTCGCCCACTTATAATCACGCTGAATATCCGCCTCGCCGAAAATAACGTCCCCCCCCTCCTGCTCCGCGCCATCAGACTGGCTATAGCGCTCCGCCTCACTCGCTGCTTCCTTATAAAATGGAAGTTTATAAAATTTCCCCGACTCCGTTCGATAGCCGATATGTAAGCCACCATCGGCTGGGCCGCCTTTTTCAAGCGCCATTCCTCCCTCCGCACCAAACATGCCGACGGTAAATGAACTATGTGCTCCCATGGGGGAGTGCTGTGCGTGAAAGGAACTGCTAATTTTCATAATTCATTTGTAGCCAAACGAAATATAATAGCTGATAGAGGTGGTGCCATCAACCCGCAGTAATGACCTGAGAATCACGTATAGTGAAACTCCGGTGCCTTGTCTGATCAAAGCATGCTTTTACGATAGCGCGCCACCAGGACAAGTGCTCCATTCATTCCCCTGATTTCGGGTCTAAAAAATCCAGTGAAGTCAAAAAGTCGTCCATCGTTTCGAGTGTTTTTTCGAAATAACCATTTTTTCGGTCCGGATTAAAAAACCCATGATCTTGCCCAGGGTATAAATGTAGGTCGCAGCGCACACCTGATTGGTCCATTAGCTCTTTGTAGCGGACGGCCACTTCTGCCCCAATGTATTCGTCCTCTGTGCCTAAAAAGACTACGGTTGGGGGTGCGGATCCACTAATGTTGTGAATCGGCGAGATTTCTTGCCAGTAAGCCTTAACTCTGGAGTGCCCAAAGCCGCCAGGGCCATTATCAAATACTGTATTAAATAGCACCAGTGCATCGGGCCGAGACGAGACGCTCAAATCCTCACTCGTAGCGTCAAAGCTATCGACCGTGCCTGCCGCCGCCGCCACATGGCCGCCAGCCGAAGCCCCGCCGGCGGCTATCCGATTCGGATCGATCCCAAGCTCAGTCGCATGCGCGCGCACCCAACGAATCGCCGATTTACCATCTTCGACGCACTCCTTTGGTGTGGTCTGGTTGCGTGATTTGACTCGGTATTCTGCCGACATCGCCACCATGCCCCTAGATGCCAAATGAGCGCACTGAGAATAATGCTGCCCAGGTGATCCACCATTCCAACCACCTCCGAAAAAGAAGATCACTGCGGGGCGCTTGTCGGAAGTGCGATGTCCTTCTGGTGTGAAAACATGCAGCTTCAACTCAGTATCATTTACGGTCTTGTAGAGCCATTGTGCATCAGGCTGGCGCCACTGCGCGGCGGAGACTGAGGAATTAAAAATCCATGAAAGGGCAACTGAAGCCACTTACTAAAAGACTCTTCTTCATATTATTTTAATCGATCGAGTTCAAGCACACCCGCCACTTTCAGAATAGGAAAATCCAGTTAGCCATGTTACAAAAAAGGAGCTCATGTAAGGCCATTCTTTGCAGTGGCATAGGCTCTAGCTAACAGAAAAAAACTGCTTTGGGGCAAAAAAAAGAACCCCACGCAAAACGTGGGGTTCAGAGTAAAATTTGATAGAATCGCTTACTTGCGGCGACGTATCATGATGCTGGCTAGTGCGAGCATGCCGGCGATGAGTGCATACGAGCTAGGCTCAGGCACTGCGGTTGCGTCCACGCTAAATTCGCGAACTCCAAAGTTGTAACCACCTGTTTGTATGTTTGCGGTTGTATCTAGTAGAAAGCCTACTTGTGTGATGCCTGTTAGAGCTGAACCAACTACTGTGGTACCGCTTTCATCTACCGTTAAGTTCTTCGGGGCGTTACCAGCATGTTGGAGTGCACCAACGCTGCTCTCTATATTCCCCAATGATATCCAATTAGTGCTTGCAGCATTTTCTGTAAAATCAGTTGTGGCAACCACTGAGGTTAAGTTAAAAGTATTGAGATTGCCTGCATAATACCCGCCGTCTGCCTTCACCACTGCACGGTAACTAGCGAAAGAAGACTTATTTACAGTGTTTCCCATAGAGAGAGGAGTCCCTACTGTAGCTGACACAGTGTCAGTTCCACTAAATCCGTAATTAAGTACATCTGGATTTACTGCATCAAACATGAATACAGTTTTAAAGTTTATACCACCACCTGATGGATCAGCATCGTACTGAGCCTGAGTTACATTATTCACACGGATACGGTAACCGCCACCACCTGTGTTATGAACTCCACCAGCTCCTTGATAGCCGTCGCGATTCGTCCCAATATAGACTGTTGGTCCAAAATATGTTGTTGTGTTCGCTCCTTGTGTTTTTTGCATACCCGGGGTGAGTGTAGCGTTAGCATGGGTGAGATTTGCGCCAAAAGCCTGCCCCCAACCGGCTCCATTTCCAACGTCTGTCGTGCCGTATACATCATTTGCACTGCCAGCGAAAATAGCAGCAGTTGCTGTTGGGTTGTTGGTGGTTGAGACATTAAAAATGGTATCGGCGTTCGCATAAGAGCTAAGTGCAATCAGTGCGGCTAGTAGTTTGGGTAATTTATTCATATTGGGGTGTGTGTAATAAGGGTAATAGAGAATTAATGTCAGAATAGACGGGATAACTTGTTTATGGTCAATATAATACTTTTTTTACATCATTAACGCAATCCATTGTACTGAATATTTCGTGCACAATTATGAACCTCCAGCCGCTTAGGAACCTTCGAATTGGCCGAAATAGGCACAAATCACCTATAATTGAGGCAAAATCGGTCAATTCTTGGCCAAATTGGCTAAAAATCAAGGATTGGGCTGCGTACTTGCGTGAGGATCGACTAAGCCGGCGACCGGCGCGGAGTGTTCCTCCGGTACGATGTAATTAAATTGCTTCTCGGTCTGGTTGAGTGAGTGCTTTTTAACCGCAAAAAGAGTGATCGCCCCGTCCTCACTGAGGTGATCGTTTTGCTGCTCCATCCAGGCAAAGAGCACGGCTTTGAGGCGGGCCTTGGTCTCTGCCTGTAGAGGATCCTCGGCCAGGTTCTTAAATTCGAAAGGATCGGCCTGAGTATCGAAGAGTTGCTCTTCCGGGAGGCCGTGTTCTTTAGCGCCGCGCTCTAGGAAGTAATTGATCGCCTTCCCAGCGGCTCGCTCGCGCTCGATGCGCTCCATATTGTTAAAATTTCGCACATAATGATAGCGCCCGTCATGGACAGAGCGTTGCGGAAAGACACTACGCCGCAGGATGCCCTGATTGTGCGAGACCCCATAAACGTAGTCGTGGTGCTTTGATGTGCTGCCGCTCAAGACCGGAAGTAGACTTTTGCCATCGAGATTTTCGGGGACCGTGCCGCCCGCCAGTTCAATCGCGGTGGGAACAAAATCGGCAAAACTTGTCAGCGCCGCGGTGCGACCCGTCGCAATCTTGCCAGGCCAGCGCGCCATGAAGGCGACTCGCAAGCCGCGGTCAGACACTGAAAATTTACCCATGTCCGCGCCATGGTCATCGGCATATAAAACCAAGGGTGTCCGATTCGCGATTGTGCTGCTTTAATAAATTCAGGACCGCCTGAAATTCCTTCTCTTTTTGAGCAATACTGGCGTAATACTGCGTGGCACGCCTGAGATTCCCTTCGGTCGACGGCAGATAGGGCGGCATCTGGAGATCACTCGCGGTAAAAGGGGTATCCTTGATGTAGGGCCCGTGTGGATATTCACTGGCCACAATCATGCAAAAGGGCTGATCGCCGGAATTCGCGATAAATCGATCCATCTCTGCCAGAGGAATGACCGGACGCGGAAGGCCTGGCTCTCGCACGGGGTTCATATGCTCGCTCCAAGGGAACTGGGAGCTGGGATTCACATGCGACTTGCCCGCGAGGATTACCTGGTAATCAAGCTCACGCAAATAAGCCGCGATAGTCTTCACTCCCGAGCGAACCGAGTAGTGGTTGAGGAAGCAGCCATTACGAATCGGATAGAGCCCCGAGTAGAGCATCGAGCGACTCGGCGCACAAACAGCCTGCCCGGTGTAGGCGCGGTCAAAGACCAAGGCCTCCTTCGAAAACGCCAGCGTAGTGGGCGCAGGCACCTTAGTATTCCCATTGATGGCGTGGTCAGGGAAACTCTGATCATCCGCGAGGAAGAAGACGATATTCGGACGTGTGCCACGCAGGTCGTCTTCAGCGGACAAGCGCGCTTTGGTTCAGAATGCATCCAAGCCCGGAGGCTAGAAGAGCGATTTTTTTAAAAAATGACATGCCGCAAATTAGCTCAATACGCCCGCCGCCGCAATGCGGCTTTTTGAATTTGGAACTGTGGTTTTTGGCAGGCTATCGGCGAGGCCGAAAATGGGATACAGTTCGCAAAGATGAAAGATGGCGCTAATGTGGCGGCGTATAGGATGCTCGGCTAATCTTCCTGCCGAGACGCTAAGATAAATTATTCTTCGCCCGACCTGAATTCGCGCATGTATTTCTCGTAGTTTTCCGCCTCTAATTCATCATTAGAACGATTCTCCACAGCGACCGGTCGAGCGATCGGGAAGATACGATGTCGAATCTTAGCAGGCTGACTAGGGTCGTTATGAACCAAGATTAAGCGTCGCCCATTTTTAGTAAAGGCGATGCGCTTCATCTCGATTACTTCAGGCTGCCCACCGGCATTTGTGGCAAGAGCGAAGTTAATCGCTGCTCTACGCTGCTCAATTTCAATTGAGAAATTCCTGCTTTTTGAAGGAGCTACACCCCCAGCCTCTTTGCCGAGCCGCACCAGAAGGGGTTGTTTTGAGAAATTAAGCAGTTGAGCAGTATTGAGCGGAAAGGACTCTACGCTCGTATCAAATACTCTAGCGCCTAAACTACCGTCTGGCTTCGCAATCACAAAGATAAGCTTCTGCCCGGAGGCCCCGAGGGCAACGTTTAGGACAGGCTTATAAATAATTTCACCCTCTTCGTCGGTTCCATTTTCGTTATAAAAATATAAAACAGGGGCACCCTTATGGCTGAAGTAGCTACTGATTCCTCCGGAACGCACGCTCAAGTGTATCGGTTCTTGATCAGCAAAAAACTTAACATTAAGCGGCTTTTCCTCTCGCATGCCTCCTGAATCAGCGAGACTCAAGTAGACTATGTTGAAATAATATTCTCTTGCTGCATCCTGCGCTCCTTGGCCCCGCGCAATCGGAGATGCCCCGAGAAGCATCAAAAAGGGAAAGGCATACGCACACAATAAGCGCAGACTCTGTAAGGAGCGAAGGCGGTTCTGTTTAAATCTCATCTGCGGCCACCCAGCGTTGTGATTTTATTTCGTATTTCCGCCCGAATTCTTGATTCACGTCAAGCGCGGCATCCTCATAAGCGTCATTACCAAGATCGACATAAGCGGGCGTGCGCTGTACGACCATTTCGTAATAAGCACGACTCCCATCCTCGGATCCGAATTGCTCTCGCGAACTTCCGTAACTGCGGATGGTGAATGTGTCGCTGCGTGCTTGTATGAAAGCACCGATCTTTGCCAAAAGGTCCGACTGCATGAAAGCACCCGGCATCCCATCTGCTTTTGGACGATCAATTATAGGAGTATCACCAGAGGCTTCATAGTAAAGCGGATACTCTGCCGATTCAGCCCAGAGCCCGGTGTTGGCTGACTCAAGCCCATTCAAATTAGCCTTGTCGATAGCGGCCTGCAGGGCACCACGCAAAGCAAAGTGCCTGTGTTGTACTTAGAGGCGACCGATTAATAAATTCGGATAAGAGACAGGAAGGGATATTTATCGCCGTTCTGGTCTGGCGTTGCGCTCCGCAGGCGTATCTCGTCGACGATCTCCGAGGCTAGGCTAGCAATCTGAGCGTCCGTCAAGTTGCGATATCCAGCCACTAGCTGATCTTTATTCGAGAGCTGAGGCACCGATTCCCCAGTTGTAGCCATTCCCATCAGAGGCTCGTTAAAACGAGCAAAATTGTGGCGCAGCGTAGGCATCTATACTGTGCCCTATGTTTCGATATCGCGCATGGCCCCAATGACCGATTCCCAGGCTGCAACCGAAGTGGAATTTATGTTAAATGCCCCATCTAGCAGTAAGTTTGCCGCGGCACGATTCTCCGTAGTTAGGTCTGAATTGCTCGAAGTCGAATTTGAGGGGCTAAGGCGACTATTCGGAAGCGGGAAAGTAGGGTTACCATCGGTGATTCCGCTGAAGAAATATTCGTCCCACAGCGCATCGTTTAGCTTGTAGGAATAATCATAATGTGCTGCCGGCACATTAACACCGGCTTTCGAACTGAAGAAAACCACTCCTCCGTACTGGCTAAGGGCAAAAAGGGATTAGCCAATGAATTACCGATCGCGTAGGTGGGTGTAGCGTAAGTTTGGAGCGTGTGCGAATTCCATTTGCCGCCAACCCCTTCTACACGATTGCCAATTGCAGGCGAGGTTGAGCCAGCCGAAAAAACATCAAAATTCATCAAATTCGCATGCGCAAGCTGCCCGATACTAAGCGGGATATTATCGGGCACCTCAAATAGAACCATGCGCTCGCTACCATCATCTGAGTGTTAGAAAACCAACACGAGCCTGCAATCGTACTGTTCCAGCCGCGATGTGTTCATCATAATACATGTCTGCATCGGACCATTCCCATGGCTGTACGTGCCCTTGGCTGTAGACGTTTGACTGGGCCATACTTTGATTTACATTATCCCAAGTGATGTTTGGCTCTTTATGAATAACAGGTGCCGTTGGGTTCATATTTAAAAAAAGATGAATCTCCGACTCGTTTCCGTATTAGCCCACGTCCTATTAGGCACATTAGGGAATCTCATCGCTCCAACATTACCCCAAGGATTCAAACTCGCTAATGCATCTGCATGATAAAGTATTCCCTCGATCAGGTCAGTATAAGGATAGGTGTGATCAGTCCTCTTGCTATCTCCTACAGGGCCTATGAAATCAGCAAAATAAGAAGTCCCGCCCTACCGTTACAAGGTAAAAGGATCCTGGTAATTTATATTCGATCCAACACTTCATTGATGTGCAAGTCATAAGCCGGTACATGCTAATACCCATCAAGCGGTTCGTCAAAATCACCCTCGGCTTGTGCCACGTCTTCTAGTCCACGAATATCCCGATTCCAATAGTATCAATGGCTTTGAACCGGTTTTCTGGGCTAAACTGGGAGCCCGTTAAATCAGGAGAGCTGTAGAGCATAACCTGTTGCTTCCAAAGACTTCCCCCGTTGCTAAAATTTAAACTAAGCTGGCTCCTTGTATCATCATTGGCAATCACATCCATTCGTGCTAGGTCACTGGAGATCCCATACTCCCGCTTATCCCAAAAAGCTGATCTGAGAAGTAGATGCAACAGGCTGGCGTGAAAAACCCATTAACGAAAGGCGCACTTGCCCGTCGCTACTAGCACGTTTTCAGTGGGATTATTCTTATCGTAAAAGGAGTTACATGGCGGAGAGAAATTCACCGCCTCACCTGCCTTTAAAGTAATTCCCCGAATGACGAATCTTGACTGTCTGCCTCTTGACTGCCGAGGAGCCGTTCCATTTAGACGTGTATGACCTGTGGCAGCTACGCTAGTGGTGGATCCTGGGCCATCGACGATGTCGATTGTGGCAATTCAAATTCCAAGCCTAATCGCCCAGAACCATGTCGCGGTCATATGGATTCCACAAAGTAATAAGCGGAAACATCCCTAAGCTGTAACGATAGCCTTTTGCATAATACCAATCACCGCTGAGTCGGACCAGTTGCTCTCAGTCCCTGCCCAATCTGATCCTCGGTAATGTACGTTGGATCCGTGTTTACGCACCAATTACCAGAAGCCTCGCGCGCAGGATTTCGCTCGGCAAAACCCTGGACGAAAAAATTAGATCGGGTAATCACTGGGGTGAAGCCCACCTGCTCGTTAGTCGGCATACGTAGGTTGATATCGGCATCACTAGGCAAATTAGAATTGTCGTATGCTAATTTATAGTAGTCGCTCAATTGCTCCCATTTGGGCCCTCCCGGATCCATCTGGCCTGGGCCTGAAGACCCATTTGCAGGCGGGAACATCGGGGAATTCATTCCGCCCTCTTGCATATCGACTAGGTAAATTATAGCAGCGCGGTAGAAAGATCGCGCTTTAGGCCACCGTCCTTGGTATTGGCGAGGACACCACTCGAATGCACGGTGAAGTCGTGGAAAAATTCACGGGACACGTTGCTCAAATCTACACCTCCTAAATCATCCTCTAAAAACATAGGGATATTCTTTAGGCTGCTGATCTTGCCAGGGTCTTGGGCTTCATCTTTCCACCGAGAACTGGTGCCCGTCAGTAATTGTACGCCATCTGAATTACTGACCGCCGTCGGATCAGCCACTTGAGCCATCGCGGTTCTGTAATACTCCGCCTCTGGGTCTAGCACTGCTAAATGTGGGTCCGCCATGTTCACGCGCGCCTTCACCCCCTCGTCGCTCACCCAATAAGCATAATGACCTTCTGGAACGTTATTCTCCCCAAGGATTTCAACCTTCGGCGCTTTGACGGTGTCATCCTGATCTGTTACTTTTATTCGGTCACACTGCCACCGAGTGTGGCTAGGTCAGCTGTCTCGACTGTTAAGTGCCACATTAGGGTCAAGTGCTTGGCACTCGTTATCATTCCCGCTCACCAGCCATCTTGCTTTGGCGACCATCCAATCCGTCTGCCGTATCAAGCTGATCATTAGTAATTTCTTTAGAAGACCAAACCCCCGTCCAACGCGATTGTCCGGCGATGTCGCATCACCCGGCGCTAGTAGAATGTCGGCACGCGCCGTCACCCGCTGATCGGGCCCCGTATAGCGCTGCAAGTCACCCAGCGCAACCATTGCCCCGAGCTGCGCATTCATGCGCGCCTCAAGCTGAGCAAGCTGGATATTCGCGCTTTGGGTTTCGACTCGGACAAGCGTTGTGATGCTCAGAATCAGCAATAGTATGAATGCCATCAAAGACAATGCGATGACTAGTGCAAAACCATGATTCGGTGCGGGACGAGATTTCATTTGGTGAAGGAGAAAGATAGACAAGGAAGACTTACGCGAAGCCACTTATGGGGAAGTGATGTAACTGAGTACTGCAAAGTAGCAAAATAATCAATTCTTCGCGTGTGTAAAGCACTTCAGAATGTATCACAAATTGCTATATTTGATATATACAAAAGTGACTAAAAATACAAATAAACGAATCTGCGGCGCAATGCCAGAATTTTTATAGCAAAACATCTCGTCACACTTGAAATATTACAATATAATGAACATGCTGCCTTCAAATAGTTTCATTTTATGCTATTTTTAGTTCAAATTTACCTCTTAAATAAACTCTCTATCTAGATTAGTCTGTTAGACTAGATCACCTCTCTGTAAAAACCGATCCAAAATGTTACGGCGCAAACACATCCTGCTGTTGCTTGAATGGTATGACTACCGCATTCACCGCGGTGTCGCGGAGGTTGCGCGTGAAAACGGTTGGCAGCTGAATTGCGCAAAGAGCTCCAGCCACTCCGAAGGTATTCTTAACAATTGGAAAGGTGATGGCTGCATCGCCCTTCTGAACCGCCCCCAAACACTCGATTATTTTCGCACACATAAAATGCCCTTGGTCGACCTCGGCCTCGGCGATCACACTCTTCCAGTTACAAGGGTTGTGACTGACAATGACGCAATCGGCCGACTTGCTGCCGAACATTTTAGGGACCATGGTTATAAAGACGTCTTCGCCTTAACGGCAGAGGGTATTAAAATGTACGAGGAGCGCTTGCAGGCGTTTATCACCCACATGGAAGCGGATGGTGGCAATGTCACTGTGTTTGATTCCGCGGGCAGGAGAGAAAGCAAAGTCATGAAGGAGTTGCATAATCTCGCTCAACACGGGGTCGTAAAGTGGAAGAACTCTCGGTGGGTTTCTTTGCCTTCCAAGATACTGCGGCCGCTGAGATGATCTCCATCTGTCTTAAAAACAATCTCCGCGTCCCAGAAAATATTGCCGTGCTGGGAGTCGACAATGACGACTTGGTCAACCAGGGCCTAAGCGTTCAGCTCAGTAGTGTTGATAGCGACCAGGAAGGACTCGGCCGGGCAGCAGCAAGAGCACTGCAAAAATTACTGGCCTCTAATTCTACGGCAAGCTCAGGTTCCATCGTGCGTCACCCCCCAAAGGGAGTCGTATCAAGGCTCAGCACGGATTCCTACGCAGTCGCCAACCCATTAGTTGCCAATGCTCTGCACTGGATAAAAACCATTTCTATGATGGCATACAGGCGACAGATGTCGCTGAAGCCATGGGCGTCACTCAGCAAGGCCTGCAAAAAGCATTTGCCAACTGCTACAGTAAATCACCTGGGCAAGAAATCCGCTATCAGCGCACGCATGCGGTCGCTCACCTGCTCCAAACAACCGAGGCCAACTTGGACGAGATTGCTAAAAATTGCGGCTACTACTCAGTCAATTCTTTGATCAATAGCTTTCGCGCGGAGCATGGGACCACGCCAGGAAGTTATCGTAAACGCCTCAAATCGGCATCGAAGAGTTGAGCCCATTACGCTGAGGAGTGAATCAGTCGCTGGTCCAAAAGATTGCGAATGCATGCCGCAGACAAGTGGCTGCGACAGTTTAACGGCGAAGAGATGCCAACGAATGGGGGCGCGTCTGCCTACGGGTTCTTGATTACCCTCCAAAAAACACGGCTGAGACTCGGATCTGGTGTAAGATCCCAAATCATCTTGGATTTATCTGCAGTCAAATTGCTTTCTAATACCGTCCAGCCGTTGGCTAAGTTTAACGACTGCTCCAAGCGATAAGAAACACCCAGTTCAGCGTTCCAGCCGAGCGAGATCGGACCATCTCCATCATCCATCACCACGGAGGCGACAATGTTTGGAGTTTGATATTCGTAGACCTGCACATGATCGAGGGAAAAACTTGCGCCCTTGGGCGATCAGTGAGAGTCCTGTAAGATTATCAGGGACCGTATAGTCGCCCTCGATCAGCAGGAACTCGGTGTTGTTTGCTGCGACGCTGCCGATGGCAACATCGGTCGCCTGGCCAGAGCCAATCGTTTCTCTCATATCAAGTTGAACTGCGCCTGAGCTACTGCTTCTAGCCCACGCAGAAACATGATAACTTTTACCCGGCTCGAGCACTGCTAACATATTCTGTTCTAGCCCCCCGCCTGAGACACTCCCTCCGTCTGAGGTAGTAATAGTATTTGATAAAGTGATACTATCTATCCGCATGTAGTCGCCAGCGGTGCCATCAACTGTTGGATCAGTCGCGTTGCCTGCGCCCGCTCCGCCCCAAGATCCATCAGATGGAGAGAGGGTATTAAAGCGAATGCCACTAATGCTAGTTAGACCAGAACCACTCGCAATTGTCTTATAGGCACCGCCCTCTCCATCATTTGCGGAAGCTGTCCATGCCCCGCTATCGAGATTTCCGGTAATTCGTAGGAAGCCGCCATTCACCTCGCGTCGGTATAAAGGGCTGTCAAAACTTCCGCCAAAGACGACTGCCATTCGCCAGCCCTGAGACATTGGCGCGGAAGCCAGTAGCTTCCGGTAGTCATCAAGCGCACATTGACGGTGCCGTTCCCCAAGAGCGAAAACTGCATCCCTTTCCTGCTGCCGAGGCAGCAGCAGTATCCCACTCGCGGCGAAGATCCCATTCAGCAATATCGACTACGAACTCAAAATCGCCAGAGGCCATGGCAGAGTTCAGGGTGTATGAATTCTAGGTAGACGTGCTCTGCTGTTGCGATACGTTATCGTCTACCTTTGGAGCTTAAATTCTTGCGTGTAGCCTACATTGAGCGCACCAGCTTGCACTTCAACCTCCCAGAAGTTCCAAGAGCCAGTATCACTCCCATCATTGGATTGCGCTATCTTAAGCTGCGTTCCGTCGGCACCATTAAACTGGTAGTCCACGAATGCCCCGCCGCTCACGGTGCCATTACTGGTGACCAATACGGAGCGATCGCCCGCCAATGAATTGGATGTATTGAGTGAGGCCACTGCCGAGCCAGCTGCTACCCAATTGTTCAGGTCACTTTCGAAGCTACCGTTTACTACCAGATTTTCTGTATTAGCTAATCCGAGTGATCTGAAAAGTCGCTGTTTCATCACAGCTTTCGCGGGGGCAGAGGCCACATTGCCAGCCTGATTGGTCCATTCATTCGGGTCTACCGAATGATCGTATAATTCTTCCGATCCGTCGCTGTAGCGGATATAGCGATAATTCTCAGAGCGGGCCGCGTGGTGATTGAGCGCCCATGGACTTTTTGTTTCCGCGGGCCAGTCCACGCGTGCGTTGTGTAGGTGTGAGAGCGCGACGCTTGGGCCATTCCACTGGCCTGCGACAGGCGCCTCGAGGAGCGAAGTCAAATCGTTGCCATCGAGAACCATATTATTTTTGCCGACTCCTCCATTGGGATCCGCTGGCATGCCGCAGAGTGCATTCAAAGTCGGGTAGAGATCGATCAGCGAAACCGGCGCACTGCACTCGAGTCCCGCCACGCTGGCGAGGCTGCCACCTGGGCGCATCTCTGGGGTGTAGATGACTAGCGGCACTCGGGTCGTTTCTTCCCACGGGGTCGTTTTGGAGGCGTGATCTTTCTCGCCCAAATGGTAGCCATGATCACTGGTCACAATCACGATTGTATTGTTAGCGTAATCACTGGCCTGCAGGGCATCCCAAATAACACCTACTTGATGATCGGCGAATGCCACGCAGGCGAGGTATCCTTGGACAAAATTAAGCCACCATTCATTCGCACCGTTGCCATAGTTCTGCTTATACTTATTCATGCCACTCTGGTAGCCCCTATCAAGCAGATCACCATAAGGACTACCTTTTGCAATAT
This sequence comes from Opitutaceae bacterium BACL24 MAG-120322-bin51, assembly GCA_905182465.1. GTDB lineage: Bacteria > Verrucomicrobiota > Verrucomicrobiia > Opitutales > Coraliomargaritaceae > Thalassobacterium. The sequence goes on from CAJJBI010000004.1 coordinate 97,669, forward strand.
CAGGGAGATCGGCTAAGTCATCCACACTTGGGAGGGGCGGCAAGCTCACCGTATTATTACCGTTTGCGTCCCTGAAGAGATCAAAGAACTCCTTAGGGGCATAGAACGGTGCGTGCGGCCGGTTCATACCCACAACCATGAGAAAAGGGTCGCTATGGGTCTGCCCCAACTTGCCCTCGGCCCATTGTGCACTGATCTCGTCAGGCATGGGGTCTCGGATCATCTCCTTCAATACCTAAAGGTCCACCTTCACTAGTATAAGCATAAGTAGAGTCGTCTTTTAGCGCCCACTGGTAGCTTTCATAGCCAGGAGTATCTCCGGGCTTGTTGTCTAATGAGGTCGTGCTGGAATAATAACCCCAATTGCTTGTGGGCATATCGGGGTGCTGATACCCTTTGGGCTTGCCGTATTCCAAAGTCGCCCCATCCCAAGGGAATGGTCCAAAGTCAGATGGTCCAGCTCCATCAACTGCTGGGTTCACACTGAAGACAGAGTTGTCGTCATGACCGTTGTGGAAGATCTTACCACTGCCCCAAACTGTGTAGTTGTTCGCTTTAAAATGCTCCATCAAAGTGATGGCATCGCTTAGGATATCAAAGTCCCGCCAGTCGTTTTGCTGCTGGGCATATCCATAGAAGCCGCTGGTGCTGGGCAATAACCCGGTCCACAAACTCGCTCGCGAGGGCCCACAAATTGGAGCATTACAATGTGCGTTGGTGAAGCGGACACCCGCCTGCATGATCTCTTGAATCTGAGGGGTCTTGGCGTCGACGTGCCCGCCCATCCCCTCAACCGAGTCGTTTAAATCATCACAAATAATTACGATCACATTAGGCTGCGCAAAGCAGACGGGGGCTTGCGCACAGAACAGAAATAATACGCTAAGTAATAATGTTCTTACACGGGTTGTGCCGAAGGAGGTGGGGGCGATTTGATCCATTTAGTTATTTGAGGGTAATGTAAGAGTATATCGAAGGTAGACGTAAATCGATGGAGTGAAGGTGGGCCTTATTTATTTCTGGTTATCTGCGACCTACTCGCCGACAGCACGTAGCCTGAGGAATCCTTTGGCATTAGAGGTCGGCAGTGAGGCTTCCTTCATACGCTTCGAGCCAGCTGTATCTATCGTAGTCGCGCTGACTGTTGACCACCCGGAGGTTTCTAACGATGCACTCGTTTCGGGGATCAACGATACGTCGCTCCGAGTTGTCACTTCTGGATATTGGATTGCTATAGCGCCTGCGGAATGACTCATCGAGACTTGCGCGGTGTTTTGTTCAAGTGGATGCGTTCCCATGGCATACTCCATCAGGTTAGGAATCCCATCTTGGTCGGGATCTGCTGCATCAGCAAAGTCTGATACGCTGCGGCCTGGTGTCTGGTGCAGCGTTGACCATTGCGACTTCGTCACTGGATAGCTAGCGGGGACATTATATGGCGAAGCCTGAAGATCTTTCTTCCAGCCATCGCCCACATAATCACTGTTATCAGAATCATGTAGTAGTGCCTGCAATTCCGAAATAAGTGCGGCATGCGCTGCGGCTTGAGTGTAAGCTAAATTTTCGGTCTCCCCTGGATCGTTCTGGTAATCATATAACTCGACTAAACTAGCCTCGCTAGCGACCACTCGGCTCGCATCTGGATCATACGTAGCCGATCCAAATTTCCCGTAGTCCCCGTTGGTCTTCCACCACTCGGTGTATCTATAACGGTCCGTCCGAATACTATAACCCATTCCCTTCCCACCTCCGGCGGAAGATAATGTTCTGTCTGAATCATAGCTCGATTTGTAAGAAATGTAACGTTGATACTGACTAAAGGCCACCGATTTCCATGGCTGCTGAGAATCTTCTAATAAAGGTAACAATGTAGTCCCTTCTAAAATCTGATAAAGTGTAATATCGTTTGTAACGCTGGTCGTTTCATCAGGAACCGGTAAGCTGCAGAGATCGAGCAGTGTTGGAAAAACATCTACCAATTCAACTGGCGCATTAGTCATTGTTCCGCTTGTCCCCAAAGCGCTCATACCCGGGGATCGAATGATAAAAGGCACCCGAGTTGAAATTTCATAATTACTATGTTTTGCCCAAAATGCACCGTGGTCTCCTAGGTGGAAGCCATGGTCGCCAAATAAAATTACGATCGTATTGTCGGCAATGGAGTCGGCATTTGACCCATCCCCGTTGGGATCCTCGAGCGCATCCAAGACTTTACCCAACTGGACATCGATGAACGATACACAGGCCATGTAGCCATGTATGAGGTGTCGAGCTGAGTCCAAGGATGGCATGCGATCTTCAAAGAAAATGCTCAAGTCGGGCTCTGCGACTGTTGGCAAATAGGCCTCGCCATCGCCATATGAAGAAGGCTCACCTCCATAAGGAGAGGTAAAAGAATTAGTGCCGACAGGCATGCTTCTTACGCCCAAATAATTACTCATATCAATGGCGCTGGGATCATATAAATCCCAATAGTCTTTCGGCGCATTGAAAGGCAGGTGTGGCTTTTGGAAACCAAGTCCCAAAAAGAATGGCTCACCACTGATCGCATATTCTGCGATTTTTCCGACCGCTAGATCCGCGGCGTAACCATCCTTGTAGTCACTATCTTCAATCTTAGTTACGCCATCTCTCTTATACTCACCTACGTCTGTGGCTGAGACGCTACTAGAATTACTCATGGCGGCTTTGTCCCAAGTGTTCCACACATTAAGATTATTACCTCGTTCATAGAAATTAAAACGGCCATTGCCGGGATTCTGCCAGCCTTCATTCCATGAGTCCGCCCCCGTACTGTGGTCGTCGTCTTGTTGGCTATTGGTTTGCCCGTGAAAAATCTTACCCACACCGTACGTCTTGTAACCATTGTCACTGAAGTGCTGGGGAAGCGTGACCACATTAGGCATTATATCCCTGAACTTTGATTCAAGACTCCAATTTCTAGTCGTGTCCGGGCGCAGCCCAGTTAAAAACGACACTCGAGATGCGGTACAAATTGCCTGCTGGCAGTGGGCATTAAGAAAGGTCACTCCAGATGCAGCCAGCCGGTCAAAATTTGGCGTGCCTGATTCCCCATTAATTGTAACTGGCTTAAGTGGATCGTCTTCGCCGTAAACATTGAGTAAGGGGCGCAGATCATCCACTGGGATAAAGAGCACGTTATACTGCCCGGCAGGATGATGCCGCTCTCGGCTGGTAATTGCAGCGCTCTTAAGAATACTCACAGTCACAGGTTCATGCTCAAACTTAGAAGGGTCTTGCGAGTCTGTCATCTCGACCACCACGGAGTATGAAGACTGGTTTGCATAGACGGGGGCGCTCTTGAAGGTAAGTGCCCCGCCTGAGATTTCGAAATCATTCGCATCGGCGCCTGACAAACTATAACTGACTGCGTTGGCAGCAAAGGTGCTCGGCGTATAATTCCCCACTAAAGTGCGTAACTCAAGAAGCTCAACGCTTGAGTCTGTGTAATTGCCCGAACTGTAGGAGCCAACTAACTCAAGGTTATCCACTCGAATTTGCTTCCCGCTCGTTTGGATTAGGTCAGGAAAGGTCCAACGTAGGGTAATAGAACCTGCATTCTCAATCGCGGTGGCCGCGCTTAAATCAGCGCTCCATTCATTATTATAGGTGCCATTATTATTGAGCACTAGGCTGACTCCCGGCACCGAGATGAACCCGCCGCCATCGACACTGTATTCGAAAGCGCTTAAGGCTGTAACTAAGCCCGCGCTACTCTGCACTCCGTTGAGGCGATATTCAAAACGCGCAGAGATGTCTTCAACCCCTGTAGTGTCTAGAGTGACTTGAAAACTGTTACCTGCGGACGAACCAGCATTTGCATTCCATCCAAGCGCTTTCCCTCGACCCCATGTTGATCCATCGTATGCAACGTAGTCTGAGCCATAATTATCAAAGGGTGTTCTACGGCTGCCGCTGTAGGCGAAGCTTGGTGTTCCATTAGCCCAGTTAGTGACATTCACCGCCTCAGAAAAATTACCAAAAGTGCTGTAACCAGCATTCGTCGGCCCTGCATCTTGCTCTGTCTGAAACGCCCAATAAGCACCAACTGCAAGTGCCTGCGCGGCTACCGAGGAAAGCGACATAAGAACTAAAAAACAAAATATCCGGGGTAAGCGTGGCATGGGTGCAGAAAAAAGGGGGATAGTATATGCATAAATCATGCACATGCTGGGGCAATCTTTTATAGAGAATACACCCTAATTATAGCACATTCTAGGCAGTTTAGCATACTGCGATAAATGACCTATTTATGAAGGAAAGTGAAACTAGCCACTCAGATGGCCCACATCACCCGGAGGTCCCGCAGTCCTCTCAATTGGGTCCACTTAATAAGTGGCCGGGCAAGTACATTAGGATATGAAAAAGCTCGCCGCTGGCATCGCCTAAATTAAAACCAACTTTCTAGCGGGCAGGAAGCTATTGAGTGAGATGCGGCGTCTTTGCTACTGAGTGGCCGTAGCGACTTGAGCAGCCTCTACTGAGCAAGCTGAGCGACTTTCTGACATCCAAAGCAAACTCGTTACAATGCGTGGGTAATACAAGCTACCAATCGGCTTACCGGAAGTAAACTGATCCGAGCATGCATAAAATTTAGACCCTTCAACTTGCCATTGGACATGGGCTGCATCCGCGCGGTCCTCACCCTCATAAGTAATGCCTAGGATTTCGCGTACTACATACTGATTCAGGCAAATTTTACTCATCCAAGAATTATCGGCGCTACTTGACAACTTCCATGCCCCGTCGGCATAGAGGCACACTCCGGGCTTCAAGATGCCTAACAAGTGGCGCTTCAATACACTGATGTAAGCCCCATAGGCGCCCTTGTCAGAAATCGCATCTCTGATGCCCATCTCCCAAGGATAAACTAAAGCTTCCGCGGCGGGTATGATGGCACTGCTATTTTCACCGTCTAAAACAGCTGGTATAAAGCCCTCTGATTCGTTGAAGGCATTTGCCAAGGTTTCACTGCAACGCAAGGCAGCCACTTGGCACGATTCCGCGGACTGGGGATCACCTAAAGCATTAAAAATATATTCTAGGGCTAGATACGAAGCCCAACATTTCCCACCGAGGTAGATATTGTCACGCGCCTGCCCGAGCGAATGGTCTAATGAGTCGTAAGTTGTGATCTCGCCGCCGCCATTAGTCCGCGAGCTCTCGTAACTCATCAGTCCATTGCGGCGCTCAGGATCTGGATGGTCACGGCGTAGCAAACTATCAAAGCAGCGCTTTAAGACATCCGTATGTTTTCTCGCGAACTCTAAATCTTTGGTCTTGGCTATATACACGCCCGCACAGAGCACCCAGTTAGTTAACTGCTCACAGGTCATGTATGAAAAACAGAGCCGATCTAAACCGCTACACTCATAGCTGGAGAAACCTTGCGGGCTAAAGTGATTCGCCACTCCCATGTCGTGGGCAAAAGAAATTCCACCGGGCAGAAGATTTTCTGTCGCCTCAGGAGAAAATATTTCATCATCATACGAATACCGGTCAACGAATTGGTTCAACACATTCCGCACTGTCCACGGGTTAAAACGTAATTCGAAAAACAGCATGTCGACGGTCAAATCGAGCGTATTCATCATCAGATATTCGCCTTCATTCACCACCCATACAGGCCTTCCATCCGTATCAACAAGCCATTGAGTTGATCCATAATAGCTGCGCGTGGAATGCGCGATCATGAATTGTTGCGCTTCCGTTAAGCCCGATGCGAGTAGCTCAGCATCGCGAGCCTCTGCCTCTTTGGCATATGCATCAAAATGCTCAACTGCATATGAGAAAACCGACTGGATACTATCAAAATATTGCGTGTACCAGTAGCTCGCCGTATGATTGAATGTCGCAACGCCAGGCACGTAGTAAGCAAGCGCGATCCGAACTTCTCGGCGCTCTCCAGCAGGCACTTTAAAGCGAATGCCCGCCACAGGCCCCAATAAGAAATTTGGTGTCGTGTGTTGAGCGTCTAGAGCGCGGTCGACACTAAAATCACAAAATTCCTCGACCTCGGCATCCGTGGCAAAGCCCATGGAATCTCGGCTCACCGCGCCGCGTAACCGCCCCTCGCCTCGACTCGACAAGGGCGACCAATATTTATCATTTTTTAATGCAAAAAATCCACACCATTCCTCGTCACTGTCATTCTCAATCACGCAGCTAAGGAATGTCGCGGGGCAACTGGCAAACTTAAGCTTAGGCTGATCTGCAACAAGAGGGTCTGGGATCGAGAAAAAGGGAGTCAGCACTTTGAGCCGCAACCCAGGTGCTTGAAAGGTATCTGTGCCCCAACGATAATCGCGCGCGATGACTTCCTCATCAAATACGCAGGCACTACTAGCTCCCTCGGCACTGCTTTGGCTATAGCGCTCTGCATCGTTATCAACCCCCTCATAAAAAGGCATCGAATGAATGCGGCCTGAAGCAGTCTTATAGCCAACAAACACTGCACTGTCTGCCGGACTACCTCGCTCTAATGCCATGCCCCCTGGCGCACCAGACATACCAATTGTAAATGAACTGTGCGCGCCCATGGGTGAGTGTTGCGCATGGAAGGAGGGCGTAATTTTCATAGGTGATTTTAAACAATCTGGGCGCACTGAACAATAGGTATTCATGAACCAGAAATTATGGTTAATGAAACAAGGCTAGCCCTGCCGAAGATTCAAGGAAATTGCGAGGAGTAGGACCCATGAGTCACTCACTCAATCTTGGCATCGCCGAGGACTTCGCTAGCAAGTAAAAAAAATTGTAATGATCTCTCTCCCATGAAGCACATTAGGGAAATTACTGCTCATAGCGAAGGCGGTAGAAGCGTTGGGGTCTGGCGCTTGTGCCGCTCCCGCTGAACTTGATTTGAGGAGAGGAATTTGGCCTACTATCTATGGTAAGGTTGTCGATATAGAAGGTGACTATTTTGCCTGATACGTCGCCATTACCAATGATTTCATCGGCGGGCACCCATGATCCGAACGCGAGTTGCACGTAAGTGCTTCCGGCAACGTCTGTGAAAGAATTCAGGTCGGCGATATTGACCGTGATGTGAGCCAACTGCGAAACGTCTGCCTGCAAGGTCGAGAAATCAAAGCCCGGATCGACTTCGATAGATTCGCTGAAACCGTCTACGGAGGTGTTGCCCGCTAGGATGAGATTAAAACGGCTAGGCCTGTCTGCCGGATCGTAGTCTGCTGCCAGTATCGTTACATCGAAACTTACAGTGCCATTGTTGGCGACGGCATCAGTCAATTCGGCCCGTAGGGCTGCGTCCGCTTGGACCTGATATTGGGCTACTGCCGCCTTTCTATCCTCAACACACTCAAAGCGGACAGAGCCCCAACCGATGTTAGCTTCGTAAAAGATATCGCCGTTATCGACAGAGGCGGACTCAATGAAATGGGCGATATCGGTGTCGAACGTTCTTCGCACCTTACTTTCTTGACCAGAATAGGTGGTATTGGTGGCGGTTTGGGAGTCCCAGTTGTAGGAGCCTGAGGTTCTCCAACTAGCATTCGATAAGTTGGCTTTTCGCTCTATGTAAACCTTGCCCGAGTTGACCAGCGGCGAAACTGGGAATGTCATATCCGCTGAATCGTCGGTGAAGTCCCAGATGACAGGCTGCGGGTTGTAACTATCAAAGCCTGTGCCGGCTAGGTATTCTAGAACGTTGTGCAATGTGTCGCCATCCGAGTCACCATCAATCAGGCGCTCAGTGTCGAGCAGTCCTTCGATGGTTGCGTAGGTTTCGAAGTTCATGGGTGGCTCTTCACCGGCCACATAGTGCCTGAGCCATTGCAGCGCGGGACGCTCCGTGCCGTCAGTGTCCTGCAGATAGGCCATTTCTGTGTCGCGCCACAGCCCTGGTCGCCAGCCCCACAAGGTAACGCCGACGATGGCGGGGTGTTCCCAAAAGAGGGGGAAAACGCGCTGGTATTCGGATAGCTGCAGGGCGTCGTTTTGAATCCAGTCAGGGTCCACGAATACGGCACCGTCAATATCCATTTCCGTGACCATAACTGGCAAACCAGTGGCTTCGAATCGGTTGATGCTGGTGGTCATGGCACTTAAAGATGCGGGGCCAGTCGTGAATGCGTGTCCCTGAAAGCCGATGACGTCGATGAGGTCTTCAGCCTGGAGCAGCCCGATTAGGGCGAGGTAGTCGGTGGTCTTGTCGTTATTGCGTATAACGTTGTATTCATTGAGTACTAGTTGAGTTCCAGGGAAGTATTGACGCGCTAGGCGAAAGGATTTTAGCACCCATTCCCAGCCGCTGGGTCCTGTGCCACCGAGGGCGTCGATGTAGTTGGCTCTATCATTGTTGCCGTCTGGCGGGGCATTCAGTGGCTCGTTCACGACCTCGAGGTAGTCGATTCCCGGATAGCGCGTGGCCACGGCGGAGAACCATTCCTCGATTTCGTCGAGTTGATCTGAGCTGGAAAGATCATTCATCCAACTGGGCTGCTGATTGCCCCAGATAAGCACATGAAAACGGAAGGGGAAGCCCTGTGTCTGCGCTAAGTCGTAAGCATTATCCAGATTGGTCCAGTTCATCTGACCTCGCCTTCTCTCGACTGAGCCCCATTTGCCGGAATTCTCGGGGACGACCTGATTCCAATACTTCTCTAGCTTGGGCTCGCTGGTGGGCGAGAAGATACAACCAAGAAAGCGCGCCTTGCCTTCGGCTAGAGGCGCGGCGGCCAAATTAAATTGGATCAAGCACGCTATCAGTATTACAAATACCCTGATAGGTTGTGCGAGAATATGAGTCATCATTTTGGATATTACGGAACGTAAACGTATCAGATTATATCCACATTGCCCAGCAATAATGAAACAACGAGGAAGTTAATCAGACGAGTTTAAAGACTATTTGCTAATGATGTGATGCCTCGCCCGACCCACTCGGGATGTGAATATTTTCAACCATCTCCTGCACTACTTGCGGCGGTGCCGGCGTGAATGCACTGACTAAGAATGCGACAGCGAAATTAATCAGCATACCGACAAATCCGATTCCTTCAGGAGTAATGCCCAGAAGGTATTGATCCGGAGTCCCGTCTAAGAATTGAAAATAGGTGATATATCCAAAAGTGAAAAGGATCCCGCAGAGCATACCAGCAATCGCACCTTCTCGGTTCATGCGCTTGGAAAAGATCCCCATGAGTAGGGCTGGGAAGAACGAAGAGGCGGCGAGGCCAAATGCAAACGCCACGGTCTTAGCAATGAATTGCGATGGGGGATTGATGCCAAAATAGACCGCCACTGCCAGCGCCAAAAAGGATGCGACCCGCGCGTATCTCACCTCATCTTTATCGCTCAAATCAGGCTTCAAGATCTTCTTCATTAGATCGTGCGAAATCGAGGTGGATAAGACTAAGAGTAAGCCTGCAGCAGTCGACAACGCAGCAGCGATACAGCCGGCCATTAATAAAGCAATCACCCACATGGGCAAACCTGCCATGTGCGGATTCGCCATGACCATGATGTCATTCCCAAACCAAAGTTCATTTGGGTTGGATGTATCCACTTTATTTGCGAGTAGGCGCTGACCGTGCTTACCAACTAACTGACTATCCGTCGCTTCAAGAGTCGGATAACTCGGCTTCTTTCCTTGGAAAACCGCATGAGTGCCTGCGACTGATTTTGCGGGACCATAGTATTGAATTTTACCATCATCATTCTTGTCGATCCAAGCCATCTGACCAGTCTCTTCAAATTCCTGTAGCCAATAAGGCGCCTCCTGATAAGACGTATCATGAAGCTTTTCGATAAGGTTCACTCGGGCAAAGGCTCCGATTGCGGGAGCAGTCAGATAAATCACCGCAATAAATAGTAATGTCCAACAAGCCGACTTACGAACCGCACTGACATTTTTTACGGTAAAGAAACGCACAATCACATGGGGCAATCCGGCGGTGCCACACATTAAGGCGGCCGTAATGCAGAACATATTGATCGTCGAAAGCTTGCCCGAGGTGTACTCAGCAAATCCAAGCTCAGTGTTGATATTGTTCAGCTTCTCCAAAAAAGGCACCGCCTCACCACCCGCGGTGTAATGGCTAATTAAACCAATTTGAGGCAGCACATTGCCCGTCATCGCCATCGCGATGAAGATTGCCGGAATCGTATAGGCAAAGGCCATCACGCAATACTGCGCAACTTGCGTGTAGGTAATGCCCTTCATACCACCAAGGCCTGCATAAAAGAAGACAATCGCTCCGCCGATAATGACACCTGAGGTAATACTAATGCCAAAGAGCTGCGAGAAAACCACGCCCACTCCACGCATTTGACCCATGATGTAAGTCATGCAGATAAAGATCGCGCAACCCACTGCAACACCTCGAGCCAACTTCGAGTAATAGCGATCGCCGACAAAATCAGGGACGGTCGCCTTGTTGAATTTACGCAAATAAGGCACCATCAGGATCGTCAACAGCACAAAGCCACCCGTCCAACCCATCAAGAAGCGCGACGCATCATAGCCACTCAAGGCTACCGTCCCCGCCATAGAGATAAAGGTCGCTGCTGACATCCAGTCAGCCGCCGTTGCCATGCCATTGGCTAGAGGAGAAACCCCGCCGCCTGCCGTGTAATATTCCTTGGTCGAACCCGCTCGAGATTTAATCGCTATGCCTATGTAAACCGCGAAAGAAATACCTATGAAAATGAAATTTAGGTGATCTTGTGTCATCGTAAGTAGCTAGGGTTAATTGTCTTCAGTGTAGCCGTGTTTGGCATCGAGTCGGTTCATCAAGAACGCATACACAACGAGCAAAATGACGAAGCAGATGATCGCTCCTTGCTGTGCCATCCAAAAGCCAAACGGCGCACTGCCGATCTGCGGCGCGTTGGCATCGAGCCACTCACGAAATAAAATACCGCAGCCGAAGCTGACGCTAAACCAAACGGCCAAAAGACCGAGAACAAGTCTGAGGCAAGCTCGACGATGGGGGTGTGAAGGGGCATCTTTCATGGGGCAACAGGGTGATGGTAGATTAGTAGAACTCTTCGTATTGATAACCCTTCCTTATCTAAGATTGCAAGACGGGAGATGCCTCAGCTAAAGGCTACATGCAAATGCGCTCGAGTGGATTGAGCGACGAAGCGTCATTTTAAGACTCCGCCGGTAAAGTTCCTGAGAGCTCTCAAAAAATAACGTAGCCCTGCGCCCATTTAACGAAGAAAACCCCAAGGTTACTCGCCGCATGCGCCAACATGCAGGGAAAGAGGGCGCGTTTCGGGTTCCACGGGCCGAAACGAACGGCGTAAAACCAGAGCGAGTTGGCAAAGAGGATACCCGTGCTGAAAAATGCCTTACCCGTCAAAGTCCACTCAAAGCCATCCTCACGGCTCCAAAGGTGCCCATGGATGATCGCAAAAATCAGTGAAAATCCCACTGCGCTGGCGATCAAAAGCGACCTCCCCTTATTGTCAATGACGAGGTAGCCGCGGAAAATCACCTCTTCGACCACACCCGCAGCGATGATCGCAAAGACGAAGAACCAGACCATCTCACTCTGCTCATCAACTACACCGAGGGCGATCTCGCCGCTGGTTTCCACTCCGAGCAGGAGCAGCGCACCGAGCGTTCCAATGACAAAGGCGCCGAGTGGTGCTGCCACCGAACCTGGCATGGCTCCGGCATTCGCTTCGCCCGACTTAGCCGCCTTATAATCACCCCAATAGATTTGCCCCACGTAGGCAGCAACGCCGACGTAAAGGAGTATCATTAGGGGATTTTCGTTCATAGCCTGCGCGATAGCGGATGAGCCATGGCTATTGACGAATCCATTTGCGGCTAGTTATCCAGACTAGATGTGCCTCGAATCGTCTTCGTCTTTTTTGACGTAGCCGCTGTCTTGGCGTTCGTGGTTCACCTTGTTCTTTTTCAAATAGGCTTCGTGTACATCCTCAGGACTCATGCCAAGCACTTGAGCAAGCGAGATAAGGAAGTGAAACAGATCCACCACTTCGACCTTCGCGTTTTGCTCATCGAACTCCTGGTATTTCGCCCACCACTTCCAAGGCACCGAATCGATCAGTTCGGACATTTCTTGTTGCATGGCGCGGGTGTAGTTGAGCACCCATTTGGCCTTATCTTCGTCCGACATGCCGTCAGTATTCACCCCAATCCGCTTGTTCAGCGTATCCTGCATCGAGAAAATTTCATCAAATTTATCCATGCCACGATTCGTAAAAGTCGATGCCTCTTCTAGCAAGCGCATTCCACCACCAAGCAACTTTCTACCAACAACTAGCAACTATTCTCACTTAACCCTTGCCCAAAAAAATCGACTTCTTTAACTACCATTTGTCGTCCCTCCGATGCGATCAAACGCCTGCGCACTCCGTGCCGCTAGAGCCGCAGAAATCGCCCCGACTCGGGCGACGCCTTCCGCATGACCCACTACTAACACGGCTATGACTGCTCTAGCCGACAGGTCACGAATAAAAACCAACACACACGAAACATGCCAGAATTCGAAGAAGAAAACGTAAATGCCTCCCCCAGTGAGAGCTACACGCCCAGCACCGACGCCTCTAAAAAACCACGCACTCGCCGCCGCAGCGGTGGTTTCAAAACTGAAGTCGCCAACGTGAGCAATGCCAACATCGGCGAAGTCAGTGCCAACCAGGCGCTCAAAGAAGAAAAACTTAGTGGCACGCCAAGCGCTACCCAGTCCCACGAGCCGCGCGAAACAGGTGAATCGCAGGGCGACCGCGAAGATCGACCACGTCGCGAACGCAAGCCTCGTCAACCGCGTAGTGAGCGTGAGCCCCGCGCACCTCGCGAGCCGCGCACTGACGCTAACCCTCAGCCTAGCCCCGAAACCCTTGCTGCCATCGCCAGCGTAGAGGCCAAGGTCGCCGAGCGCCGTGCCGAACGCGATGCCCGCCGTGCCGAACGCGACAAATCCCGCCCCGCTAAAACTGAGCGCAGCGCGCGCAAGCCAAGAAAACCAGGCGGCGGCAAACCAGCCTCCAAGAAGAAGGGCTTACTCGCATCCATTTTAAGTATTTTTGGACTCGGCCCCAAAACAGAGCCTGCTAAGAGGCGCGGCGGCAATCGTGGCGGTCCCAACAAAGGCAGAGGCGGGCGCCCCCAAGGTAAAGGTGGCGACCGTAGGGGACAAAACCGCGGACGCGGCGGACAAAATCGCAGGCGCGGCGGACAAGGCGGTAATCGGAACAACGGTCGCTCCAAGGAAAACTCAGAATCTTAGCCATTACCCTAAGTGGCATTCTCGCTCGTAAGCGCCGAACGAAACCAACCCGTCCGCAAGCAGATGCGGCACACAGTTAAACTCAGTTGAACAAAACCATTCATGGACGTCTTTAAAGTTAGTGGCAACGGCCCTCTCCACGGTCAAATCGAGGTCGGTGGTGCGAAAAATGCCGCCCTTCCGATCCTCGCCGCTACCTTGTTGACCGAAGAGACTGTCGTGCTGCGCAATGTCCCTGACCTCAGCGACATGCGCTTCATGTTAGAAATCCTCCGTCACGTCGGCGCAGAGACCGTCCAGCCAGAGCCCGGCACTTGGGAAATCACTTCCAAAAAGATCACTCACATCGCACCTTACGAGCTCGTGCGCAAGATGCGCGCCTCCGTCTGCCTGCTTGGCCCACTGGTAGCGCGCATGCGCAAGGCCGAGGTTTCCATTCCTGGCGGTTGCGTGATAGGTCCCCGCCCTATCGATCTTCACATCAAAGGGCTCAAGAAACTCAACTGCCAAGTGGATATCTCTAACGGATACGTCCACGTCGACGCGTCCGATATCAAAGGCGGCCCCATCTTTCTCGGTGGCCGCAGCGGGAGCACCGTCACTGGAACAGCCAACATCGTGATGGCGGCTACCCTCGCCCCCGGGACCACCCGCTTAGAGTGCGCTGCGTGTGAACCAGAGGTCATCGATCTCTGCCAGATGCTAGTCAAAATGGGTGCAAAAATCGAAGGCATCGGTAGCCCTGAACTCGTCATCACGGGCGTTGAGAAACTCCAAGGCTGCGAACACAGCGTGATCGCCGACCGGATCGAAGCCGGCACCTTCGTCATCGCTGGAGCCATCACTCGAGGTGACGTCACGGTCAAGGGCATCGCGCCCAAACTACTCGGCGCTTTCCTAGATAAGCTCGAAGAAGCAGGTCTACCCTTGGAGCTGGGCGAAGACTATATCCGCGTCTTGCCCTACACTGGCTCGCTCAAACCAGTCGACGTCATCACCCTGCCGCACCCCGGCTACCCGACCGACCTCCAAGCGCAACTTGGCGCATTGATGACTCAGACCGAAGGCCTCTCTATCATCACCGAGCGCATTTACCCTAACCGCTTCATGCACGTGCCGGAACTACAGCGAATGGGTGCAGATATTTCGATCGAAGGTCCCGAGTGCTATCATTAAAGGCGCGAGCAAACTCTCTGGCGCCCCCGTGATGGCTTCTGACCTACGCGCCTCAGCCGCACTCATTCTAGCTGCGTTTGCTGCCGAAGGCGACACCTGGATTCAACGCATTTACCACCTCGACCGCGGCTACGAGCGCTTCGAACACAAGCTAGCCGGCATCGGTGCAAAAATCGAGCGCCTCAGCGACAAGGAAATGCCCAAAGAGCTGCTCGAAGAGTAAGTTCCTGCCACACATCTCAAGTAAAGCAACAAGGCCGAGAGCGAAACATGTCGCATCCGCTCCCTTGCCTAATCCAGGTGGAATGCTACAATTTTCCGACTAAACATTTGCCACCATTTGGGAGCACGTTTCATTCATCATTAATGAATTATTTGAAATACCACGCACTCGGCAACGACTACCTCGTCCTTGATCCTAAAGGCGGTAGCGAACTCCCGGCAGAGGAAGCCATCGTTCGCATCTGTCACCGCAATTTTGGGCTTGGCTCGGACGGCATCCTCTACGGCCCGCTTGAGACAGAAAAAGCTGACTTCGGTTTACGCATCTTGAATCCGGATGGCAGCGAAGCGGAAAAGAGCGGTAACGGCCTACGCATTTTTGCCCGCTATCTTTACGACACGGGCGCAGTAAAAAACGACGCCTTCACTGTCGATACACTCGGCGGCGTAGTCACTTGCCAGATCGCCGATGGCGCGGAATCTATTACAGTGGACATGGGGGAAGTCCAGTTCGGCATAGCTCCTACTCCAGCCGATGGCAGCGAACAAAGCGGTCCTAACATCGGCCAGTCGCTAAGCTTTAACGGCAAGACGCAGACCGTTTATGTCGCCGACATCGGCAACCCGCATTGCGTTCTGGTGCAGGACGAAATCTCCGCTAAGCAAGCCCACGAAGATGGCGCCTTGATCGAAGTGCACGAAGCCTTCCCTAACCGTACCAATGTGCAGTTCCTAAAAGTCATCGACCGCAGTAACATCCAAATCGAAATCTGGGAGCGCGGCGCAGGCTACACCCTCGCCTCCGGTTCCAGTAGCAGCGCCGCTGCTGCCGTGGCACACCGCATCGGCCTCTGCGACCGGGACATCACAGTGCATATGCCCGGCGGTAAAATCGCCATCCACATCGACGATAATTTTGCTATCCGCATGACTGGCCCCGCAACCCGCGTGGCGAGTATGAACTTCGACGAAGAAGCGCTCGGCTTTAAGGTCGAAGGGTAACAAGGGAGGGACTCGCTACAGCGTGCCCTAGTTACCGCACTACATCCACTAGTTCTCGCAGCGAATGGACAACCAGCTTCCCCGTCGTCGCAAGGCGCTCTGGCGTGTGGTGCCCATGCGCTAACAAAATACAGTCGGCGCCAATTGCCTCAGCCACTTCGTGATCGTGCAAGGTGTCGCCGATCATCACAACTTCATCTGGCTTCCACGGAAGCTCCTGGATCCACTGCTTGCCACGAGCTATTTTGCCCTCGGCATATATATTGTTGGTGCCAACTAAGCCCATGAAATGCTCGCGGATACCATAGTGCCGGATGCCGGATTCGAGCGCCTCTTGTTTGGCTGCGGAAAGTACCGAGTGCGTCATGCCTAGCTGGGTCATTGCACTCAACACTTCATGCGTGTCTGAATGGAGGATACACTCTTCAAACCACCGTTTCTCATAGTCACCGATGAACTCTCGGCTGACTTGCTCGAAAGTATCCACATCGGTATCAAAGCCTAGGTGTTCATAAAAGTGTATCACTGGAAAACCAAAATTCTCTCGATAATCATTCGCCGTAATCGGTGCGCGTCCACGTCGAGCGAGTAGACCATTGAGCACTTCAACACAGAGCCAAGTATCGTTGAGCAAAGTTCCGTTCCAGTCCCAGATTGCGTGTTTATAGGGCATTTTTTAATGGGTTAAATACATACTTGTGGCATACGAGCTTGCTCGCGCCCATCCGCCCGAAAAGGCACTATTGGCAAGAGCAAGCCCACACGCTGCTGAATACTGAATAATCATCAGTCCAGCATGTCAGGTTTACGCTGAAAGAGCACGACGGGCACCTGCAACAGCGCGAGGAAGATGAGGGTCCCTTCAAACCCAGGCACCCCAAGTCGCTCACCTCGGGCATCCGAAGCCATATAGGCAAATATAACCACCACCACCATCAAGAAGACAAACAGAGCTGAAAGACCCGCAAGCAGCCCAAAGCACCAACGCCAGGACTTGTCCGACAAGCGCGCGAATGGCAGGCTGAGCACAATACCATAGGCGATAAAGTAGACGCCCTTAAAGGTTTCAAAGACCCCCGACCCCTTAACCAAAGCCGATAAACCTAGCGTTAGTAGCAATAAGGTAAGGACGTGGCCCGCGATACGCCCATAGCGCAGCCCGAGGGCAGTGGAGGCGCGACGATCGGCGTCGAGTTGCTGTGAGTCGTTCATTTTATAAATTAAATGGGCACTTATGTATTATTGAGAATTGAGAGAAAGCAAGCTCTGCAAAAGGTGGGCCCAAAACTCCGTGCTCTTTAGGTCAGGGTAGCTCCACTTCGCGGAGCATCTACAAACGCTTTTTCGTAAACTAAACATGCACCCATCTAAAGCGCGCCACGAAGAAACAGCCCATTCTCACGAAATGGTGTAATTGGCGAAAGTAGTGAACAAATTATCATTTAGCCTTGCCATCTTTGATTCGCCTTCCAATGTAGATTGCAATTACAAAAATTTAATCAAAAGAACACTATTATGGCCGTTAAAACACAAATCCAAAAAATTAAACGCACCCCAGAGGGTGATCGCAAAAACCTCGATCTCGCGATTTCTGGCATCAACAAGCAATTCGGCCCTGGCGCGCTCATGCGGCTCGGTGAAGCTACTAAAATGGAGGTCGACGTCATTTCGACCGGCTCCATTGCGATTGACCTCGCACTCGGAATTGGCGGCCTACCCCGCGGGCGTATCTGCGAAATCTACGGCCCCGAAAGCTCTGGTAAAACCACTTTCTGCCTGAGTGCCATCGCTCAGGCTCAAAACGAGGGCGGCAACGCCGTCTTCATCGACGTCGAGCATTCGCTCGATCCCCGCTACGCTAAGACGGTCGGCGTTGATCTCGACAACCTTATGGTCTCACAGCCCGAAAGCGGGGAAGACGCACTCAACATCACCGAAACCCTTATCCGTTCGGGTGCCGTCGACCTGATCGTGGTCGACTCCGTCGCCGCCCTCGTTTCTAAGCACGAGCTCGACGGCCAAATGGGCGACGCCACCGTCGGCCTGCAAGCCCGCATGATGAGTCAGGCCATGCGCCGCCTGACGGGCGCTATCAGCAAATCACAATGCGTTGTCCTCTTTACCAATCAAATCCGCGAAAAGATCGGCGTGATGTTCGGCAGCCCCGAGACACAGCCCGGCGGTCGCGCCCTCAAATTCTTCTCCTCCGTGCGTATGGACATCCGCCGCATCGGTCAGATCAAGGAGAGTAATGGCAAGGTCGTGGGTAACCGCACCCGAATCAAGATCGTGAAAAACAAAGTCGCGCCTCCCTTCACCGAGAGCGAGTTCGACATCATGTATAGCGAAGGGATCTCCCACTCAGGCTCACTCGTCGATTTAGGCGTCGAACACAAGATTCTCGAAAAGAAGGGTTCCTGGATTTCCTACAAGGGCGAGATGATCGGCCAAGGCCGCGAAGCCGCCAAGCAACATATCAAAGATACCCCCGAGCTAGCGAATGAATTAACTGCACTTATCATGGAAATGGTTCACCCGAAAGCGGGCGAATCGCTAACCGGCGATAGTGAGGAAGAGGCGCCCGAAGCTGTAAAATAAGCAACGCGCTGGCGACAGCCAATGCGATTGCCGCTCAAGCTAGCGAGACTTCGGCTTTCGAAGTCACGCTAGAGGATGGCTAAATTACGGGATACTCCCCTCAAACTGCGAAGTCTTTGAGGGTTTCCATGTCGACAAATTCCGACACCGAAGCGTGCGTTGCCTCGAGCTTGATCTTGGGCGCCACGCCAGCTTCGTGAGCCTCGATCCAGCGACCAAGGCAAATGCACCAAAAGTCGCCAGCTTTAAGCCCCGGGAACTTGTAATCTGGCATCGGCGTCATCAGGTCGTTCCCGCGTGATGCGCTGAATTCGAGAAAGGGCTCCGTCATTTGCGCGCATATAGAGTGCTGCCCCGCATCGTCACCACAAGTATCGCATTTGCCGTTGCGGTAAAAGCCTGTCATCGGATCGAAGCTACACTCGATCAATTCGGTTCCTAAAATGTTTCGCGCCATAGTCTTCGTCCTATTTGTTGAAGCTTTGAATTAGCCGACCTGAATCAGAACGCAAGCGACTAAGTATTAACTCACCCCGACCCAGCTGTACTTTTATTCAACGATTCCATAAAAGATGGACAAATCCGGAGTCCGTCTACGAAACTAGATATTCATTATGATTATTCGCCAAATACCGGAAAACTTTAAGCTCATCTATTCAAAAGAAGACATTGCCTACTCTGTCTATAAAATGGCTGGTAAAATACGGCACTGGGTCAAAGACACCCACCGAAATGATGGGCAACAAGTGCTCGCCATCTGCATTCTACGAGGCGGCGTTTTCTTTTTCTCCGACCTGCTCAAAGAAATCCCTTATACCGTCGAGCCCTCATTTTGCAGAGCGATGAGCTATTCGTCCGAGAATAATACCCAAAGCAATGACTTCCGGCTCGTGGTCGAACCCGCGGAGATGAAAGGGCGCCACGTCTTGCTGATCGACGACATCTGCGATAGCGGCGTCACTTTGAAAAACTTACACGCCTACGCGCTCGAGAACGGGGCCACGATGGTCAAAACTGCTGTCCTGATTCATCGCAACCACGAGGCATCCGTTTACACACCTGATTACGTCGGCTTTGAATATACCGGCTCCGAGTGGTTTGCTGGCTATGGTATGGAAGACAAAAACCATAATTCAAATTTCCCAGAGGTCTACATCATCAAAGGAGAGTCTAAGGAAGACCACGAGAACATGTCGTAATAAAGTAGGCTGTAAAAGTTGCTCCGCTTACTACTCCAATACGATCAGCTTGAAGCTGAATATCTTCGATCTCCTGAGCGGAAGAGACTGCCCTCGATCGGGTAGAAGCGACTTACGAGCAAGCGCACTACCTTTTCCGAGGCAACCCGCTCTTGTTGTAGACGGCTTTAGACTTTCGTTTTTTGAAAGGTTTGCTCTTGGCCGCGCCGCTTTCGCCGCCGCCGTGTTTACCGCTCTGCAGGGTTTCGATTTGGTCGCGAATGAGGGCGGCTTTTTCGAACTGTAGCTCGCGAGCGGCTTCAAGCATTTCTTCTTCCATCTCCGCGATGACTTCCGCCACGTCGCGGTCATCAGATTCGGCAAGCATGCAGGCATCTTCTTCGTTTCGATCGTAGCGTTTCCCGGGGGCTTGGAGACTCTCATCAATGCTCCGCTTCACGCCAACGGGAGTGATGCCGTGCTCCTTATTGTGGGCAAGCTGCCTCTCGCGACGGTAGCTGGTGGTGTCGAGTGTGGTTTGAATGGATTTGGTAACCACATCCGCATAGAGAATGACGCGTCCTTTCTCGTGCCGAGCGGCGCGACCCGCGGTTTGTATCAGGCTGGTGGCGCTGCGGAGGAAGCCTTCTTTATCCGCATCGAGTATGGCTACGAGCGCGACTTCGGGAAGGTCGAGGCCTTCGCGCAGAAGGTTGACCCCGACGAGCACGTCGAAGTCGCCCTTGCGCAGACGACGGAGAATCTCCACGCGCTCGATAGCATCAATATCGGAGTGCAGATATTCAACATTGAGTCCAGCCTCGCGCAGGTAGTCGCTAAGGTCTTCGGACATGCGCTTAGTCAGGGTGGTGGCGAGGGTACGCTCGTCCGCTTCAGAGGCTTTGCGGACTTCGCCAATAAAATCTTCAACCTGCCCATTGATCGGACGGATCTCCATCTCGGGGTCGACGAGGCCAGTCGGGCGAATGACTTGCTCGGCAATCACTTTGGATACATCAAATTCGTGCTGTGCGGGTGTCGCGGAAACGTAAATTGTTTGCCCAGTAATTTGCTTAAACTCTTCTTCTTTTTGCGGACGGTTATCCATGGCCGAGGGCAAGCGGAAGCCGAAGTCGACGAGGCGCTCTTTGCGCGCGCGGTCGCCGTTATACATGGCGCGAACTTGTGGAAGTGTGACGTGACTCTCGTCGACAAAAAGAAGGGAATCCTTAGGAAAGAAATCGATCAAACAGAAAGGGCGTGCGCCGGGCTTACGCCCCGAAAAGTAACGGGAGTAGTTTTCGATGCCGGTGCAAAAGCCCATCTCTTGGAGTAGCTCTATATCATACTCCGTACGCATGCGTATGCGTTGCGCTTCGAGCAACATGTTCTGCGACTCGAAATAGGCGATACGCTCATCGAGTTCTTTTCGAATGCCTCCTATTGCACTGTCGATCTTATCCTTGGGTGTCACGTATTGAGTGGCTGGATATAAATCAAACATCTCCAGCGCCTCGCCCGTCTCACCAGTTACGGGATCTAGCTCTCGGATGCTTTCCAATTCGTCGCCCCAGAACTCGACGCGAATGGCGGACTCCATGTAGGCAGGATAAATATCAACCACATCACCGCGCACGCGGAAGGTGCCACGCTTGAAATCGATGTCGTTACGGTTGTAGAGAATCGTAACGAGATTTTCCAGAAAGTCGTCGCGTGACAGTTCGAGACCGGCACGGAGGGGTATCATCATGGCCTTAAAGTCTTCGGGCGAACCGGCACCATAGATGCAGGACACGCTTGCGATGACGATGACGTCGTTTCGACTAATCAATGAAGACGAGGCAGAGATGCGAAGTCGCTCGATCTCTTCGTTGATGGAAGAGTCTTTTTCGATATAAGTATCGGTCTGCGGGATGTACGCCTCAGGCTGATAGTAATCGTAATAACTAACAAAGTATTCGACCGCGTTGTCGGGGAAGAAGGCTTTAAACTCGGAGTAAAGCTGGGCAGCCAGCGTCTTATTATGGGAGATGATGAGCGCAGGGCGCTGCAGCTCCTGAATGACGTTGGCCATCGAAAATGTTTTACCCGAACCAGTGACGCCTAGCAGCGTCTGGCAGCGATTACCCGCACGGATAGACTCGACGAGCTGCCGAATTGCTTCCGGTTGGTCGCCCTGCGGCGTGTAGTCGCTTTTTATTTTGAAATCCACAATGCCAGAGAAGGCTTAGTTCCGGTCAAGCGCAAGACGATGCATCGAAAAATATGGGAGAGGCGTTCTCGTATGGCCGCCCAAAACCCAAGAGTTTTAGATTGGACATCTTTGACGGGCACGCAAAGCAAAACCCAAAAATCTATGTGCAATAAGAAGGTTGAAAAACAATCGGCATCCGATTTAACTAGTCATTCGCTAAGTTGCTTCATTTGGAGCGCTTGCTTAAATCGAAAGATAGATAACTCAAATTAATTAAAAATGCCAGTAGCCACACCAACACAATACGAAGCGATGCTCGACGCCGCCCAAAAGGGCAACTACGCCTATCCGGCCGTCAATGTGACTTCGATCACTACAATTAATGCCGCGCTCAAGGCTTTTGCCGACTCGAAATCTGACGGCATCATCCAAGTTTCCACTGGGGGCGGCCAGTTCGCATCTGGCCTGAACGTCAATGACGCAGCCTTTGGAGCCATCGTACTTGCAGAGGCGACGCACATTCTCGCAGAAAAGCATGATGTGCTCGTCGCTCTCCACACAGACCACTGCCACCCAGAAAAGGTCGACGGCTTTCTCAAACCACTCCTTGAGGCATCGCGCAAACGTATCGCCGAAGGCAAGGGTCCTCTCTTCCAATCACACATGTTCGACGGCTCTGTTGTCGAACTTGATGAGAACTTAAAGATCTCTAAAGAATTACTCAAAGAGTGCGCTGAGCTCGACATCATCCTCGAAGTCGAAGCTGGCTGCGTAGGTGGCGAAGAAGACGGCCACGATACCTCCGGCCTTCCCATCGAAAAGCTCTACACAACGCCTGAAGATATGGTCGAAGTATATGAAGCCCTTCAGCCTATCGGCCGCTTCATCTTCGCAGCGACTTTCGGTAACGTGCATGGTGCTTACAAGCCCGGCTCGGTTAAGCTCCAGCCCAAGATTCTTCGCGACGGACAGAAGGCTGTCACTGATAAGCACGGTTCAGATGCCTTTATGGATCTTGTATTCCACGGTGGTTCTGGCTCCGAGCTTAGCGATATTCGCGAGACACTTGAGTATGGTGTCGTCAAGATGAACATCGATACGGATACACAATATGCGTTCACTCGCCCGGTCGTCACTCACATCTGCGAGAACATCGAGGGCGTGCTCAAGATCGATGGCGAAGTCGGCAACAAGAAGGTTTATGATCCTCGCGGTTACCTCAAAAAGGCCGAGAAGAACATGGCAGATCGCTTGATCCAAGCAGCCGAAGATCTCTGCTCTACGGGTAAGACAATCTGCGGCACTGTCTAGAGCGCAGCCGTTTGAATTTTCAAAGCCGGATACGTATGTGCGTATCCGGCTTTTTCGTTTCTATTACTAGATTTGTTCTCACCTTGGAGGAAGCTTGCAGTAGCGGCTTGAAATTTGCTACTAATTCAGTAGACCACTTTTGATGCAACACGACGACCCTGCCTACAACCCGCTCGAAGATATTGACCAAATTATCGTCGATGAGGCTTCGATTCAAGCGCGCTTGATTGAACTAGGCAAGGAAATCAACGAAGCCTACGAGGAGCGCGATGTCGCGGTAATTGCAATTATCAACGGAGCCATCATCTTCGTGGCTGACCTCATCCGTCAGCTCAACATCTCAATGAAACTCGACTGCATACGTATCGCTAACTATCGTGATGATGATAAGTCGATGCAGAAGCCAGAGATCATTGATAAGATCCGCCTCGACTTGAAAGGCCTCGATGTGCTCATCATCGACGACATCCTCGACTCGGGTAGGACTCTTTCGCACGTCACTGAAATCTTCAAAGCAATGCAGCCAGCCTCACTAAAGACCTGCGTGCTACTCGATAAAAAGACCACCCGCAGTGTCGACTTCGAGGCTGACTTTGTAGGCTTCCGTATCCCTGACGAATTCGTAGTCGGATACGGCCTCGACTTCGCCGAGCGCTACCGCCAACTGCCATGTATTGGCGTGCTTCGTCCCGAACTTCAAAATCCACCCGAGTGGTCCTAGCGTGTACGCTCTAGGCATTGACGGCGGAGGCAGCCGTACTCGAGCACTCCTCTGCGATACCCATGGACAAATCATCGGCCAAGGCCTCAGCGGGGGAACAAATCCAAGAACCTCTTCCGCCGGAGAATTAAAGGCACATCTGCAGGAGGCGATCGAGCAAGCCACTCGATCCATCGATTGCTCAAAAATCCTTGCCGCACACTTCGGTATTGCTGGGGCGGGAGACGCCAGGACAAGGGCTAAGGTCCAAGCGATTACCAAGGAACTTCTCAGCGAGCAAACCACCCGCACGATCGGACATGACCTGGAAATCGCCCTAGCTGGTGGACTTGGAAGCAACGCAGGCATTGTTCTGGTCGCGGGAACAGGCTCCGCCTGCTACGGACGGACCTGCGATGGCCGCAGCGCAAAGTGCGGTGACTGGGGTGATCTAGTAGACGACGTGGGTAGCGGGAGCTGGATCGGCTTGCGCGCGCTACAAGTATGTGTCCGCCAAACTGATGGCCGACTTCCCGAGAGTCCCCTTAAACAAGCGGTGATGGATTTTTTAAAGATTGAGCACATGGGTGCCTTCAAGACGCGCATCCACGATTCAGGCCTGTCGCGGAGCGGGCGCGCTCAACTCGCTCCGATCATCCTCGATTTGGCCAGCAAGGGCGACGAGGTTTCGCTTGCGATCGTGGCCGAAGGTGTGGACGCCCTTTCTAGCTGCGTATTTATTACGAGCCGCCAATTAGGCATCAAGTCGCCTACCGTTTTGTTGGCAGGTGGCCTTCTCCAGCACACTTATTTTTCTAACTCGCTGGAAGCAGCACTGAATGCTCGCATCCCAAATGCAATTATAACTCAGCCGATTTTAAGCCCTACGGCAGGTGCTGTATTAATGGCACTGAAAGCTGCGAACTGCGAAATAAGTGAGGCCTCTATCGAGAAGCTCAAAGAGGCCTCATATTCTTAAAACTAAAGCTTTATATGCGATGCCTAGCCCGCCATACTTGAAAGACTTTTGCTGACTACGATGAAGACTGTTGCCATAATTGAAGATCAAACCGCTATCCGAGAGATGGTTAGCCAGGCAGTGATTGATAGAGATAACTTTGATGTTATCATCGAGAGTGGAGATGGTCAGACGGGCTGCGAGGCCTGTCTCGAACAAAAGCCGGATTTTGTAATCCTAGATGTCATGTTGCCCAATCTCAACGGCACCGAGATCTTACGAGTTTTCCGCGAAAAGCTACCAAATACGCAGATTTTAATCTTCTCCGGCTACCAAAGCCCAAGCCTTGTGCGCGAGCTTCTGCAATCAGGTGCGCACGGGTTTGTAGAAAAATCCGCACCGCTCTCCGAGCTACGGAAGGGAATCGAGATCGTGGCTAGCGGCGGCAGTTACTTCGGGCCCGAGGTCGCACTGCTATTGCGTGAGGCCATGGCCAACCCTAAGTCGAACGACTCAGGCGTCAATATTTTGACTAAGCGAGAACGTGAAATCCTCCAGTTGATCGCCGAAAGTCATAGTACGCGGGAAATCGCCACAAGGCTCGAAATCAGCGTCAAAACCGCCGAGAACCATCGCACAAACCTGATGCGTAAGCTCGACCTGCACAATGTGGCCAGCCTGACACGCTATGCGATTAACAATGGCTTGATCTCGATGGGCTCGTAAGAGCCTAGTCCTCGCAGGCCAACCTGATTGTTAAATCTTACGCGATATTACCTCTCGCAGCCGATCTTCTAAGATCTCAAGCAACATGGGGTGCTCCCCCAAGAGGGGCGTATTTTGAATCTGCTCAAAAGTGCCTTCTGCGATCAAGCCCTCGCAGATTTCGGCCACATCACCTCCCTCCCCCGCGTGGCGACCAGGGAGTAGAAAAAACATCGCGAGAATTAGACGCCCACCCGCGAAATCTTCGACCGAACCGAGCCTTTCTAGCAGCGGATCATTAAACGCGTAGGCTCCACCTTCTCGCCGCTCCATCGAGCAAGGCAGCACTAAGGGCAGATCTAGTTCGCTTGATAGTTGCCGCGCCACCGCGTTTCGCACACGGTTAACTTCGATGATTGGCGTTCCGTGATCGACCAGTGCCACCTTCATACTTGGTGAAGGCCGCAAAGCGCGAATTTGATCTGCTAGCATCTGCGCAAGACGAGGGTCCGGTGCGTCGAAGTCCTCACCAGCAAGAACAGACGCAATCCGGACCTTCAGTTCGGGATACTCGCCTGACAATTCATCGACGACTTCTGGCAGGTAATCGGCAATGGCTAGGCTAGGCCCGAGGAATAGTGGCAGGCAGACAAACTCGTGGTGTCCCGCCGCTAAGCATTCTCGAAGACGACGTTTCACGATAGTCGCAGGAACGCCGTTTAGTTTATCCGCAGCGATCTTATGCGAATGCAGTAGACTCACTGCCTCAACTCGCAACCCCGTGCGTCCAGCTAAGCCTTCAGCTAAACAACGCAAGCCGATTGTGGCTTGCGGGCGGAGCGAGCCGTTATCAACCAGAAATACGATGGGCGTGGTCATAGAAAAATGCAACTGGGGATGAAAATCTATTCATAGGGATAGGAAAATGTTTGCGAGATACAAATCAAACTGCCACATACTATTATTATGATTAATACTGTCCGCATCCTCCTAGCCCTAATTTTAGCAGTTTTCGCCCTTAGCGGTTGCAGTAACAAGCAAGCGCCATCGCAATACAGTAACGGAGTTGGTAGCCTTGGTGATATGGGTTTCATCCCAGACGGTGACCCTTTCGATGGGAGCCTAACGACACTGGTCTCCAAGCGCGCGATGAAGGCGATGATATCGGCAACGATAAATACGGCGACTTCACGATGGTTGGGGGCGTGCTGCCTTCTATTTACTTCGGCTTTGACTCCTCCTCTGTCGGCGCTTCAGAGCGATCAAAGCTTCAGCAAGCAGCCGAGTATCTCGAGCAGAACTCGGAACACCACCTTCTAGTTGAAGGTCACTGCGACTGGCACGGCACCAGCGAGTATAACCTTGTATTGGGTGATCGCCGCGCAAACAGCATTGGGGACTACCTTGACACACTAGGGATCACGCCAGAGCGCATAGAGAAGCTCTCCAAGGGCAGCCTTGAAGCAACTAGTGGTTTATCCAGAGAGCTGTCTTCGCAAAATCGCCGTGCAGATCTCATTGTGCTAAAGAAGTAAGGTAGTTCTAAGTCTCAGCACCAAGTGCCATGACTTAGAGCTTACTTTGTCCCGACTTCCGCTCTAGATGTCTGCCAAAAGCACGCATCACTCCTAAATGGATGCGCGCCTGCGTATTCGCGTAGATCCACCAAGGGAGAGTCGGTGCGAAACCATGGATGGAGGCGATCAAACAAGCCTGCTCGGGAAACAAGCGAAACTCTAATCGCCCGGGCGGATCGACATCGCGCGAAAGTTTACCCCCTGATATGTAAAACGCGCAGCGCCGCTCACTCCCTTGCGAGTAGGGTGAAGGTGTGAGTTCTAGAAGGACGATCCCACCAAGGGTGGCTAAACGCACAACGCCGTCAGAATCCTTAGTGGCGTCGATCAGTCCACGGAAACGGCGACTGAGGTATTCGCCATATTCCGTGGCTATCTTTTGTGCGCTACAATTGGCAGGCAGCGGCATGCGCTGTACCGAACGCACTCGGCGCGCTTGTTTAATAAACTTACGATCCGACGCTTGGGTCGCACTGCGCGGATTTGGCTTTGGCATCCCTTCGCCATCTACGCTTTTGCGAAAAGAGGCCTCAAAACTAACAAATTTATTTTTTAGTCGCGCGCTCAGGACGCTAGGCTGCGCTACGAGGTCGTGTTGCAGACTTTCTAGCAATGGCCCCGCAAGGGCAGGCGGCACGCCGCCGAACACGGAGACCCAGTGCTTTGAGAGTCCAAACCAATTATAAGGAAAATTAAAGAAGCGAGCGCGCTTGCCAAGTAGGTCGGCGGTTTGACTGATCATCTCGCGATAGGTCATGGCGCAATGTCCGACCAGATCGTAAGTCTCCCCCGCCAGTTCAGCCTCTTGCAAGCAAAGCCTGAAAGCTTGGCAGACATTCTCGATATCTATTGATTGAGTCTTGGAGCGCCCCCAAGCCGGCATTAGCATGACAGGGAGTCTGCGAACCAAGTTAATCAGCAATGAGAACGAGGAACCACCCGGACCAAAAATCAAGCCCGCGCGCAATACAGTGACTTTGACCGAACGAGAACGCAGAACGTTTTCCACTTCAAGTCGACTGCGGAGATGCGGCGACAGAGGCTCACCCGTTTTTGGGATAAGCCCGCTCAAGTAAACGACGTGCTTAAGCCCTGCCGCCTCGGCAGCCCGAATGAAATTATCCGCGAGTAATAAGTCGGTATCTTCAAAGCTACCCTGCACGAGTCGACTGGAAGGTGCCATTGAGTGCACAAGGTAAATACCGCAATCACAGCCAACCAATGCTTTGGTGACTTTTGGGAGCGAATAAAGGTCACACTCACGCCACTCCGTACTGGTCGCATCGGGGCTTTGTTCGGCCACGGAGGCGCTGCGTGTGAGTGCGCGAAACCGATAATCGCCTTTAAGGAAATCACGCAAATGAGAACCGACAAAGCCACTAGCTCCTGCGACGGCGATTAGTGGCTTGTGAGGCTCAGTTACAGGATCCATAGGTAGGAGAGGTGTTGGCCATATATTGCGTGCTTGTTATGTCTAAGCAAAACCACGGGGGATGCAAACCTTGTCTCCTATTCGCCTGCTTGACTTCGCCGCAGATGCGCCTGACTTTCGTCTAATCTAACAGCCATGGCTACCGCGACTCTCAACTACGAACCAATGGTCTTCGCCCCAAAGCAGGGCGATGAAGCACCACTCACTGCGATCCAAGAAGAAGTGCTTACTCTTAAGAAAGAACGCAACGCACTGATCCTCGCGCACAACTACCAGATCGATGCGATCCAGCGCGTGGCCGACTATGTGGGCGACTCACTCGGGCTAGCCTACAAGGCAGAGCAAGCCGACACCGATTGCATCGTTTTCTGCGGCGTCCATTTTATGGCGGAAACCGCCAAAATCGTCAATCCGAACAAGCCAGTGCTCCTTCCTGAGATGGCCGCAGGCTGCTCGCTCTCTGACTCCTGCCCTGCCGAAAAGCTAGCCGCCTACAAAGAGGCCCATCCCAATGTTTACGTCGTCGCCTACATCAACTGTTCGGCTGCAGTTAAAGCACTCTCAGATGTGATTTGCACAAGCGGAAACGCTATGAAAATCGTCGGCAAGGTGCCTGCTGATCGCGACATCCTCTTCGTGCCCGATCAAAACCTCGGGCAGTGGGTTAGTAAGCAGACTGGCCGCGCCATGCAGCTCTGGCCAGGTTCATGTTATGCCCATGTGCTCTTTACTCAGCAAGCTATCGAACGCCTAAAGTTAAAGTTTCCCGACGCCCTCGTCGTCGCTCACCCAGAGTGCACTGAAACTGTTCGCGATAATGCGGACGAAGTCTGCAGCACAGAAAAAATGATCGGTTTCTGCCGGGATTGTGAAGCCGAGAAAATCATCGTTGTGACAGAGACCGGCATGATCCATCGCCTCCAGCGCGAGATCCCAGACAAGACTTTCATCGCCGGCCCCACGGATACTTGTGCGTGCAACGATTGCCGCTATATGAAAATGAATACTATCGAAAAGTTACGCGACTGCCTTCGCGACATGTCGCCCCAAATCGAGATGCCCGAAGACATCCGCCTTGAAGCCTATGCACCGATCAAGCGTATGCTGGAGTGGAGCAAGTAGTGCTCGCAAAAGACTCAGAGATCGCCGGCGAATCCGGCCATAAGTGCACTCTCTTCCTCAAAGCGCGTGGCATCAAAATCGGTTGCTTTGAGAACTGCACCGTTTTCGAGTATACAGACTTGGTTATAGGACAAATACAGTCTTATTTCATGGCATGACCACCGCAAAAAAAGCGACTGCGACCTACCGCAACGACCTGCTGCGTGCACCGCTTGCGGGTATCCTAGAAGCAGGCTGGGCGACCTTCGCCCTTGTCATCGCCATCCGCTACTTCGAAGCGAGCGAAACGCACAAGGCCTTCATCGCGGGAGCCGCCCCCATTGGTTTCCTCCTCACGCCGATCACGCTCTATCTCGCCGCCAGCTTCCGTGCCCGCCCGAGCTTCAGCTGCACTTTTGTCTTGGCTACGGCGACCCTGTTGCTGTTAGGCGCAAGCATCGTTCAATCGCTCCTCTTTTTCACGCTTTTCGCCGTCTTAAGTCAGGTCGCTGCCGTACAGCAAGGGCCTCTTATGCTCCAAATCTACACGGAGAACTACACCCGCGCGGAGAGGGGCAGTCGTATGACCTGGCCATTCATTTTGACCGCGCTCTTTTCAATTGGCTTCGCCGTGATAGGGGGGCGCTTACTTGACCTTAAGATCGAAGCCTATCACTGGATCTTCGCTGTCATGGTCGTCGCCTGCGGCATCTCGGCAGTCGCCTGCATCAAAATTCCTAGCAGCCCCCTCTCTCGCAATAATGTAGGGAATCCTTGGCAAAGCTTCAGCCTGATTTGGAAAGATCGCTTCTTCGGCTTCATCCTTGGCTGCTGGATGCTCCTCGGGATGGGTAACCTTATCGCCCTCCCCATTCGCATAGAGTATCTAGCTAATCCAAATTTCGGCGTGAACGCTAGCAATACCACGATTGCCGTCCTCATGCTAGTGGTGCCCGCTGTCGCTCGCGTGCTCAGCACCCGTATGTGGGGACGCTTCTTCGACCGTCTCCACTTTGTGACAACGCGCAACCTGCTCAACCTGTTCTTTCTCGCCAGCATCGGATTCTTCTTTTTTACGACTAATATATATGTTCTCGGTCTTGCAATGGCTCTCCAAGGCCTTGCGTTTGGTGGTGGTAAAATCTTTTGGAGCCTCTGGGTGACCAAAATAGCGCCTGAAGAAAAAGCCTCGTCCTACATGAGCATCCACATGGCACTGACCGGCCTGCGCGGCTCGCTCGCTCCTTTTATTGGCTATGCCATTCTCAGCCGCTCTAGCCCAGCTAGCGTTGCCATCATTGGGATGATTCTAATTGCAGTATCAATCATACTGTTCGAACTCATCCGCGGACATACGCGCTTGCGCGAGACGGCCGAGGGATAGACTCTCTGCTAGCGCAAATTAAAAGATTCCGTATTGCTCTGGGCAAAATCTCCCGCTTTATCTTCCACACAATGTCAGCTAAACCCCTCACCATTTCTATCGGGACCGACCACGCGGGCTTTCCACTTAAAGCACCGATCATCGCTTTCTTAAAACAACGCGGGCACACCGTCATCGACTTTGGTTGTGACTCCGACGAACCCTGCGACTACCCTGACTTCATCCGTCCCGCCGCCGAAGCAATCGCTTCCGGCCAAGCCGACTGCGGGATCGTGCTCGGTGGCTCTGGCAACGGCGAAGCTATGGTAGCCAACAAGGTTAAAGGCGTTCGCTGCGGTCTCTGCTGGGATGAGTGGTCAGCGAATGCGACCAAAACTCATAACAAGGCCAACTGTATCTCTATGGGCGCCCGCCCCGTCCCCGAAGTCTTAGCCCTAAAGATCGTCGGCATCTGGCTTGACGCAGACTTCGAAGGCGGCCGACACGAACGCCGCGTCACCAAGATCGAAGGCTAATTCATTTCAGTCCCGACTTGAAACCTACGCTAGCTGTGCTCTTCTAAGACATTAAGTTTATTTTAACACAAATTCCCTATGGCCGATAAAAATAAGTCGAAAGACAAAGAAGAAAAATCCATCAAAATCCAAGAGACCTTCCTCAAAGAGCGTAAAGTCTTTCTTTGGGGCGAAGTGTCCGACAAGTCCGCACGCGATGTCACGGAGAAGCTCCTTTACCTAGAAATGGATGCGCCTGGCAAGGAGATCACTTTTTACATCAACACCCCTGGCGGCTCCATCACTGCTGGCATGGCCGTGTATGATACAATGAAGTTGATTAGCTCGCCGATCAAAGTCGTCGTTACTGGCATGGCTGCCAGTATGGGTTCGATTCTGCTCTGCGGTGCGGATAAAGGTAAGCGCTTCCTCTACCCGCACTCTCGGGTACTCATCCACCAGCCACTCATTTCTGGTCAGATGATTGCCGTTGCCGTCGACATACACATCCAAGCCCAAGAAATGGAGCGCCTCCGTGACGAGCTCAACGCGATCCTCGCTGATTCCTCAGGCCAGTCGCTTAAAAAGATCCAAAAGGACACCGATCGTGATTTTTACATGACTGCGGACGAAGCCATCGCCTACGGCCTCGCCGACGCGATTGTTGATAAGATCTAGCTTGGGCTAATATCCGAAACGAATCGAATACCCGATGCCGACGAACCAATCGTCGGCATCGTCATCTAAGCCGGTGCCGACAAATAAATCGAGCTGGCTATCATCGCTAAAGAGCCAAGTGACGCCGCCATCGAGCGAAGCGAAAGAGCTCCCCGCGCTCAGTCCGACGTCGCCAAAGACTTCAATAAAGAAGCCCAACTGATCGGTGGCACCGTAGCCCAGAGCGATCGAATAGAGTGCCGATGCACGCGTGGTGTCGTCTCCATTCGCCTTTTCACTCGTCGCTAATTCCGCGCCCACATTATAGCCCAGCGACCAACGATCATTCAAAGTGTGCGAGAACGAGAGCAAGAAACTCGGGTCCCATTCGTTCGACGAAAGCTCATCGTCGCCCCATGGCACCGTGGTATGAACGAGCAATGCCATCTCGGGGAAAAAGTCGTCGCGCACTTCCGGCGCAATATAATATTTGAAACCCAATAGGCCATCGCCCGCACCAGACGCTCCATGGCCATCGTTGTAACCATCCCAGCCGAATCGTAGTTCCCAATCCTCCTTGATGCCCACCCGCAATAGCGAACCACCGAAGTCGGAATACGACTCCCCTTCCGGGTCTTCTCCTGTAGTGATCCCCACTTCAAATTGAGCGAATCTCGGCGCAATCACCGAGCTCGACTCCGTCGCGTCGGGACGATCCGTCACTAATGGCTCCGCGCCCGCAATGCCGCTTGCGGCGATAAACAAGAAGGTAATCAAACGACTGTATTTTTTATTATACTCCATACTTTGATTAATCAAAGTCCATGATTCTATTAGTCAAATATAAATTTACTCGGCATCTGAATAGAAGCCTCTAAGACATCCGCATGACCGAAGAAGAGAAGCGCACCAAAGCATGGATCGGCGACGCCGTTTTAGGGCTCTTCGCCCGCGAATGGATCCTGAAGCAAACGGACATCGCGGTGAAAGAACGCGCCGAGGTCTTCATCCAGATAACCTCGAACCAATTCCTAGCCTCTCTCGGTGAGCCCACCTCAATGGAAGCCGAAATCGGCGTCGTCTATGAAACAGATGGACTACACGCCGCCTTTGACTTTATCGAACAGAAAATCTTGCCACTCTTTTTAAAGCGACGAGCTAAGAGCAAGCAACCTGGTAGCTACCGAAACAAAAGCTAATGTAAGCAGCTTTGGGCGAAGTACTCCAAAGGGCACGCCGAGCATGGGTGAGATGCCCATCTTCGCGCTACTTTTGCACTAGATCCCAGCCGTCGTTTTGGATCATGGCTTCGGCTTTTTTAAATTTGAGGGTCTTCTCTTCAGGTCCCTTGCGAATGGTCACAGTATCATTGCGACCGACCTTGGGCAGTTCGCGACGAATCGGTTCTATCTTTGGCAGTTCGACTGGCTTTCCCCGAGCTGAACCGTCGAAGCCTGTGCCGCGGTGGCTTGAGGCTGCCCAGCGGCGGCAGTAAGAGCGCTGGCGCCTTGCCCTGAGCCTGTGCCCGGCCCTGCCACTTGAGCGACCTTGGACATGCGAGCGAGCATATTGCTGAAGGCTTCTTGGCTTCGTCGCGCTACGGAACACGGAATTACAAATCTCCGTACGCACATTCGTCATTAACTCTTGGAAGAAGACGTAAGCCTCGCTCTTGTATTCGTTAAGCGGATCCTTCTGGCCATAGCTGCGAAGATTCACGCTTCGGCGTAACTCTTCCATCTCGGTAAGGTGATCCTGCCAACGGCGATCGAGTGAACGAATAATGAGATAGCGTTCGAGGCCGATGAGGGCTTCTTGCTCCTCAAACTCTTCGCGTTGATCGTAAGCTTCGTTGATCTTACCAAGAATATATTCGTGCTGCGCTTGTGCTTCGAGGGCTTCAATCTCCTCGGGCTTGAGCGAGATAGGGAAGTAGGCATTGAGCCAACCGAGAAAACGATCCATCGCTTCGGTGTCGCTTGCCTTGGCCTCATCTAGCTCGTTGAGGCGCTCTTCGAGTTCTTCCTCAATCATCTCGAAGACGATTTCACGAGGCGTTTCCGAATGGATTGCATCATTACGTAGCCCGTAGATAACTTCGCGCTGTGTATTGAGCACGTCGTCGAACTGGAGGAGCCGTTTGCGCATGGAGAAATTCTGCTGCTCAACCTTCTTCTGCGCATTTTCGATCGACCAATTGAGCGCGGGGTGCTCAAGCTCTTCGCCCTCAGTCATAGATTTTTCGAGGACTCGCGAGATAGGGCCTGCATTAGCGAAGAGACGCATAAGGTCATCCTCAAGCGAGACGAAACATTTGGAGAGACCAGGGTCGCCTTGACGGGCGCAACGACCACGGAGCTGACGGTCAATCCGCCGAGACTCGTGACGCTCGGTACCAATCACGAAGAGACCGCCCAGTTCGGCAACGCCTTGACCGAGCTTAATATCAGTTCCCCGGCCAGCCATATTAGTAGCGATGGTGACCGAACCTTTCTGCCCGGCTTTGGCCACGATCTCGGCTTCTTGCGCGTGAAACTTGGCGTTCAAAACACTGTGCACGATTTTGTTACGTTTGAGCATGCGAGAGAGTAACTCGGAGGCTTCGACTGAGGCAGTGCCAACGAGGACGGGCTGACCTTCTTTATTAGCCTCTTGAATCGTCTCAATCACGGCACTGAACTTTTCCCGTCGTGTCTTGAACACGACGTCATTCAAATCAACACGTATATTAGGTTTATTCGTCGGGATCACCATGACGGTGAGGCCGTAAATTTCGTTGAACTCGGAGGCTTCCGTCTCCGCCGTACCCGTCATCCCGGCGAGCTTATCATACATGCGGAAATAATTCTGAATCGTAACCGTCGCATAAGTCTTGGTCTCTTTTTCAATGGTGCAGTTCTCTTTGGCTTCAACCGCTTGGTGGAGGCCGTCTGACCAGCGGCGCCCAGGCATCACGCGGCCAGTGTTTTGGTCGACGATGTTAACCTTGCCAGCTTGCACCACGTATTCCTTATCACGCTCGTAAAGGCTGTAAGCGCGAAGCAACTGACTTATACAGTGAATGCGTTCGCTGGTGGTCTGGAAAAAAGTTTCGGCCTCAAGCTTGGCGCTTTGTTTCGCCTCGGCGGAGAGATCTTCTTGCTTGTCGATCTCGATAAACTGGGTGGGCAGATCGGGTAGCATGAAGGCGTCAGGATCGTTGGGGCTCATAAGGGTGCGGCCCCTTTCACTGAGATCAGCCTGCTGCTGCTTTTCGTCGATCACGTAGTAGAGCTCTTCTTTCAGAGCGTAGCGCTCCTCTTTGTTGAAGTCGCTGTTCATCTCGAGGTCGAACTTATCGACCGCGCGGCGAAAGGCGGGCACCTCGTTCAGACGGTGGAACTGCTTATTCTTAGGCATCCCAAGCTTCACTTGGTAGAGGCTAGCCACGGCGGCATGTTTGTCCTCTTCGCTAGAGCTCTCACCCTCCAGCACTTTTTTAGCCTCCGCCACGAGCTTGTTGCAGAAAGCTTGCTGCTTAGAAAACAGATTCTGGATGGTGGGCTTGACTTCGTTAAAGGGCAGCGGGTTATCGTCCTGCATTGGGCCCGAAATAATGAGCGGCGTGCGCGCTTCGTCGACGAGGATGGAGTCGACCTCGTCAATGATACAGAAGTAATGGTCGCGCTGAACCTGGTCTTCCTTGCGACTGGTCATCCCGTTATCGCGCAGGTAGTCGAAGCCAAACTCAGAGGCGGTGCCGTAGGTGATGTTGCAAGCATACATCTCGCGGCGCGTCTGCGGGTCCATCGAGTTTTGGATACAGCCAACAGTCAGCCCGAGAAAGCGGAAAAGGTGCCCCATCCACTCGGAGTCACGACGGGCAAGGTAGTCATTCACCGTGACGAGCTGGCAATTACGGCCCGTCAGCGCGTTGAGGTAGAGCGGGCAAGTCGAGACAAGGGTCTTACCCTCACCAGTTGCCATTTCCGCGATACGTTTTTCGTGGAGCGTAATGCCACCGATAAATTGAACGTCATAATGGACCATTTCCCATGGTAATTGGTGGTCGCAAACATCGTAGGACTGGCCACACATCCGGCGGGCAGCGCTCTTTACTGCTAGCGAAGGCTTCAGGCAAAAGATCGTCGAGACTCTCACCATCCTCCTGGTTGCGCTTCATAAACTCAGCAGTCTTGTCACGAAGCTGCGCGTCGGAGAGCGACTGGTATTCGAGTTCGATGGCGTTTATGCGCTCGATGATGGGCTGACACTTTTTGAGGTATTTACCATAGTGACGACCAGAGAATTTCTTTAAAATGGAGGAGATCATAAGACCTATTGACTGCGTTAGAAAATAAGATTTGCGTGCGTTGCGGATTCACAGAGGACATCCAGAATATATGAGGTCGCCAAAATGGTCAAAGACCCAATGAGTGGCAAGTATGTACTACGGTCATAAGGGATTGACTCTAGAGAGCTTTCTGACGGATTTAAGGTATGAATATAGTTTGTCTCGACTTGGAGGGAGTATTGATTCCCGAAATCTGGATCGCGTTTGCAGAAAAGACTGGAATCGAGGCGCTAAAGCGCACGACTCGTGATGAGCCAGACTACGACGTGCTGATGCGCTACCGCTTAGACATTCTTGACAAGGAAGGCTTCAAGTTAGCCGATATCGAGGAAGTCATCGGTACGCTTGACCCAATGCCCGGTGCCTCGGAATTCGTCGAATGGGTCACTTCGCAGACGCGCCTCGTAATCCTTTCTGACACTTTTCGCCAATTCGCAGGGCCCCTCATGGCCAAGCTCGGGCACCCGACTCTCTTTTGCCACGATTT
Organism: Opitutaceae bacterium BACL24 MAG-120322-bin51; assembly: GCA_905182465.1. Taxonomy (GTDB): domain Bacteria; phylum Verrucomicrobiota; class Verrucomicrobiia; order Opitutales; family Coraliomargaritaceae; genus Thalassobacterium. Next base: position 134,428 of record CAJJBI010000004.1, read on the forward strand.
AGTGATCGATGATACGGGTCGCATCGCCGACTATTCTCTGCGTCTCAAAGACCATAAGCGCAAGGCAGTCGAAGCCTTCAAGGCACTCAATTTTGACACCTTCGCGGCGGGCGATTCCTACAACGACCTCTCTATGATCGATGTGGCTGACAACCGCGCACTCTATTGCCCGCCCGAGCGCCTCACCATTGAACGTCCAGAGCTCCCCGTCGCGCGCACCCATGCTGAGCTCCGCCAAATCATTGAAGGTATTCTGTAACCCCCCCCCATAAAACGACGACAAGCCATGCTGGTTCACACTGTATTATTCTGGCTGCGCAAAGACCTCGACGACGCGCAGATAACCAAGTTTCGCATGGGGCTTGAAAGCCTCAAAGAAATCGAGCACGCCGATTCGGTCTTCATCGGTAGGCCTGCCTCCGTAGCCGAGCGCCCCGTGTGCGACGGCAGTTACGACTTTTGCCTGACCGTTATTTTAAAAGACGTGCCCGCACACGACGCCTACCAAGCGCACGAGAAACACCAGAACTTTATCGCCGCCCACAAGGACCAGTGGCAAAAAGTCAAAGTTTACGACGCTGATTAAAGCGTTCACATGGACAATTTTTTAACTCAATTCAATGCAATCAGTCCCATAGACTGGTTCGCTATGATTGCAGGCATTGTTGGTGTCTACCTTAGTATTAAGGAGAGAATCTTGGCATGGCCGCTCTTCATTTTATGCTATGCCGCCTACGTTTATATAAGCTTACGCGGCAACTACTACGCCTTTGGGGCCATGAATGTTATTTTCGTGTTTGTGGCTGCCTATGGCTGGCTTAAGTGGTCTAAGTCATCAAGCGAGAGCGGTGGCGAGATCCGCATCTCACATCTAGCGCCGACGCATCTCTGGATCGTGGCGGCATTTATCTGCGTGGGCACCCTCGGGCTAGGATGGTTACTGGAATCAACGGGAGAAGCGCGGCTCCCCTACTATGATGCCTTCGCGACTACGTGTGCGCTGTCCGCGCAATGGATGCTGAGCCGCAAGTATATTGAAAACTGGATTTTTTGGATACTCGCTGACATGGTCTACCTAAGCTTTTTCTTTAATGACCGCATATGGCCAAGCGTGATTCTGTTTATCGCATTCATCTTTCTGGCGATCAAAGGATGGATCGAATGGAAGGCAATTATCAAGGAGACCGCCTAATCGAAGCCATGAAACGTATCGTTTTAACGGGCGCTGAGTGCACGGGTAAAAGCACTCTCGCACAAGCACTCTCGGGCTACTACGGAGAGCCTTGGACGGCTGAGTTCGTGCGTAGCTATGTTGACCAGCTCGACCGCGAATTAATTCAAACAGACCTAGAAGAAATCTTTTGCGGACAGATCGCCGCCGAAGATGCTGGCCGGGCAAAGTCGAAACGTTTCGTCATCCACGACACCAATTTATTATCGTCGATCATCTACGCCAATCACTACTTTGAAGCCACTTTCGATTGGGTCAACGAGGCCTTACTAGAGCGCAAATACACACTCTACTTACTTTGCTCCCCTGAGGGCATCCAATGGGAAGAGGATCCTGGTCAGCGCGATGGCCCAAGTGCACGCGAAGAGCTCCACTCAATGTTCAAGGAGAGCTTGGAAAAATTAAAGCTGCCCTATTTCCAGCTCAACGGAGATGAGCCCCTGCGCCTTGGCCAAGCGATCAAGGCGATCGATGAGGCGCTGAGCCAGTAAGGTGCGAGTTTACTCCCGTCGCACAGAGCCATTCTTTCTGCATGCCGAAAAGCACGTGCGCCACTCTAATTATTTCGCCTTTGCTTTCTTTTTCGTAGCTTTTTTGGCAGCCGTTTTCTTGACTGCCTTCTTGACTGCCTTCTTCGCTGACTTTTTTGCCACCTTTTTCGTAGCAACCTTCTTCGCGGTCTTTTTCGGAGCAGATTCTGTCGGAGGCTTCGGCGCTACTTTCCTAGCAAGCTTCTTGGCGGTCTTTTTTATCGGCTCTTTCTTAGAACTGCCTTTCCGCTTCGATTCTATAGTCTTCTGCTTCGACCGAACTGAGGCTTCTGGATTCTTGGTGTCTGGCTTAGAGCCCTCCTCTGCAGGCTTACGGTTGCTCTGCTTTGGCTTGGAATCCCCCTTCTGACTTCCTGCGGATTGTGCGCCTTCTGTTTGATCCGCCGTTTGGTCACGATTTCGATTGCGCCCGCCCCGGCGGCGACCTCGGCGGCGCTTATTTTTACCACCAGACTCCGAGTCTTCCTGATTGTCCTGCTGCAAGGGCTTCCTCTCCTTACGTTCATGACTCTGCGGCTTAGACTCAAAATCTTCGATGGCTGCGGCAATCTTATACTCCATCTCGTCGTCGGTGTATGGGATCGTCCGGTCAACTGGCACTTTTTCCTGAGTCGGAATCTTCGGCTGCTCGGGCGGGCAGTAGGCAGTCGGCGGCAGCACGACTTCGGCGTAAGGATCTAAGGGCACGGCCACTTCTGGCAGAACACGGGCGGAGTGCGCACTACTGCGCGGATGCAGCACCAGCTCCGCGGGCACATTAGCAAAATTAGGGTCGAGCAAATGTTCGACTGCGCGCGCCACATCTTCGAGATCGATATGAGTCTGTTCGCTGCTCTGCACGGAAAGCGCGTCGGGCTCAGGATTTTGACGAAGGATCAGATTCGTCACGCGCAGGCCAGCGTCGCGGGCACTGTCGAAGAGCGCGCGGTTCATCTCGCGCAAGCCGCCTTCGAGTAGCGCGTTAACCGCACTTGCTGGAGCGCCACTCTTGTTGGCAGGGATGACGTTGATCAACTGCCCGCGGAAACGCAGGAGATTAGGCAAAGAGAGACGCGTCAACATAACGGGCCCGAGTAAGCCGATCTTAAGGATGGCTTCGAGATTGCCGATGGGCAGTTTCTCGAAGGCAGCACCAGGGGTGACATCAATCGCGTGGATCAAAAGATCGAGCGAATTCTCTTTTTTGAGGATTTTCTCCCAGCGTCTCAGTGACTCCATTCAAGTCAGTCAGATCCACAGGAGTGGGCGAAAAACTGAGGGTCCGAAAAAGTGACTTTGGAAAAGTTATTTCCGATCCCGTGAACGCGATAACCTTGGCGAACCAAACGTTGGATAAGGCTTAGCCCGAGAGGTGTCTCGGCGCCTGTGACAATTGCAATGTCCATAAACTGTAAGAAAGTGACTCGGCAAACGGAGAACGCCCGATTGGGGTTCGTCAGTGACGCATGCGAGAATGAAATGTTGCTAATAGATGAATCGGAGCGGCGTCCGCTGGCAATGGAAATCGGCGGAGGTTTTAAGGGTCTAGTCCCAAAAACGTGACGACTTAAACTATACGGAGCCCACCAAGCGTAGTCGCTCCATTAGCGAATGCGCCCAAGCTGAGCACGCACTAACTCTGCAATCTTTTGCATCGCGGATACCGGAGGCAAATCAGCAAAAGGCGCGACCGCACTGGTCGCTTTGGCCAGTTCGACCTCAAATACAGCCACCACTTCGTCAAAAATTGGAAAGTCGTGCAGCCGCGCGGTAAAATCTGCAGCCACGGTCTTGTCACCATCTTTAAAGCGGGCGATCAAGGAATCACGTTCTTCGGCAGGGAGTTTTTCCAATAAAAGCAGTAGCGGAAGAGTAAACTTACCCTTAGTCAGGTCAGTGCCGAGTGTCTTGCCGATCATTGACTCGTCGGCGTAAAGATCGACGAGGTCGTCGAATATCTGGTAGGCGATGCCTACATGGCGGCCAAAGAGCCCCGCAGCCTCGCTAAACTGGACAGGGTAGCCGGCGACTGTAGCCCCGAGGCGACAAGCCACTTCGAAAAGTTCCGCTGTCTTAAGCTGGATCACGCGAAAGTAAAAATCGCGACTGTAGTTTACCTCGCCGCGCTGGTAGGTCTGCGCGATCTCACCGGCGCAAACTCGTGCAGTCGCTTGTGCAACGGAACGGCAGATCTCATTCGTATCAAATTCGGCAGCTAGTTCAAGTGCATGAGAAAAAAGCACATCGCCGATCAGCACGGCGGCGGCAGGGCCAAACTTTTTGGCCGCGGTTTCCTGGCGGTGGCGCGTGTCGGCTTCGTCGAGAATGTCGTCGTGCACAAGCGTGGCAAGATGAACGAGCTCGATCACGGACCCTAGGCGCACGAGGGCGTCGGCGCGATTTTCCGCAGGACCCTCCCAACCGCTATAGGCGACGAGCATAGGCCGCAGGCGTTTGCCACTGTGCCCAAATACATAGCGCACATGCTCTTGGATCTCTGGCTCCAGCTTGGCGACTTGCAATTGCAAGAAAGCGTCGAGCTCATCGAGATAGGGCTTCACCGGCGTATACACATCGGTGAAGCCAGCAGCGGCCACTTTGTCAGCTTCGGACTGGGAACGAGTCATCATTTAAAGTAACAAAAGCCAGAAGGTGGCCAGGCGCAAAGTCAAACACTCGAATTACCGCAAACACGTGTCGAGAGCCTTCAGGAAGCCCTTACGGTTTTCTACATGCACATTGTGACCTGCGCTCGGGACGATCTCTTCACGCAAATGAGAGAACCAGCATCGCATTTTCTCGGCGTCATTATCATCGATAAAGTCTGAGTTAGCGCCACGCACGAGGAGCGCAGGCTGATCGTAGCGGTCGGTCTCGAGGAGTGAGTTTTGGCGAATGTGCGGTAAGCTGGCGTAGAGCGCTTCTAAATTGACCTGCCACTTAAACCCATCAGAAGCCTCGGCACGCACGAGGTTGGTGAGCAAAAACTGGCGCATCGCCCAATCCTCTACCATGGGTTTGAGCAACTCTTCAGCCTCTTTTCGACTGGTCAGTTCGGCGACCGGAATACGCTTCATCGCGCGAAACTCATTATCGTGATACGGCGGATAGAGCTTAGCTGCAATATCGACAATAATAAGTTTTTTAACCACCGCGGGATTTTCACAGGCGTAGCGCATGGCCACCTTGCCGCCGAGGCTGTGCCCCATTAGGATCGTCGATTCGATATTTTGCCGATCAAGATAAGCCTGTAAATCGGCACTCATCTCTGCCCACCGCATGCTGCCCGCATGGGGTGAACTACCATGATTCCTCAAATCGACCGCATGGACATCGAAGCGATTTTGTAGCGCCTTCCCGATCGTCGACCAGTTACGCGAAGAGCCAAGTAAACCATGCAGGATGACCAGCGCCGGCGCAGCAGAGTTTTCAAAACGTAAAGAATGTAAGGGAACTGCCATGGACAAGAGAAGAGATGGAGGCATCCTCGCCCAGATTCAACCTCATGTTTATAATTCTGTGTGCATCAGGGTTGATCTGTGGCACTGAATCACTTGTATCAACACTTTCATGTCTTCCGAGAAATCAAAGAAACTCACCCCCATGATGCAGCAATGGCACGAGATCCGTGCCAAGCTTGCAGACGATACGCTGCTCATGTTTCGGCTCGGGGACTTCTACGAGATCTTTAAGCAAGACGCCGAATGGGGCGCAAAATTACTCGGCATCACTCTTACCCACCGCCACGGCATGCCCATGGCTGGCATCCCCTTTCATGCCGCCGACGGCTACATTCAAAAGCTCCTCGATCAAGGCATCAAAATCGCCATCTGCGATCAGGTCGAAACGCCGCAGCCTGGGAAGTTGGTTAAACGCGCACTCACCCGCATCATTACCCCTGGCACGCGACTGGCGGACACTCAGATCGACGCCCAGCGCAATCACTTCTTACTCTCTCTCTCGCTTGGCAAAAAAGCGCTTAACGCCGCCTGGCTAGACCTAACCACCGGCGAGTTTTTTCTCGCCTCTGAAGTGAAGCCAGAAAACCTCTTCGCCGCCTTCGAAAGCCTTGACCCACGCGAGATCATTGTGCCCGAAAACGCTGCCGAGCAGTGGAGCCTTCCTCACACCGATCAGCGCTTTCGTGAGCTCTACACCCACATTGGCGATGGCCGAACGATCAGCCCCATCCCCGATTACCACTTTGACGAAGCGGGTGGCGCCCAATCCGTGATGGAAGCGCTCGGGGTGATGAACCTTGAAGGCTTCGGTATCGATCTAAATCACCCCGCCCTCGGCGCGGCTGGTGCACTCATCCACTACGCCACCGAGACCCTTTGTGCCAAGCCCGAGAATCTGCGAAAGATCAAAGAATACAGCAGTGAGCGCACCCTCCTACTCGACCCAGCTACACTCCGTAATTTAGAGATTTTCAAGTCCGCCGCCAACACCCGCCAAGGCTCTCTTCTGGCCGCAATGGATGGCACTGTAACCGCCCCTGGCGCCCGCTTAATAGAGCGTTGGCTTTGCGCGCCCGAGCTTGACCTCGACGAAATTAAGCGCCGCCAAAACTGTGTAGGCGAATTCGTCACCGCCCCCGGTCTCGCAACCGAGTTGCAAAATCTAGCTCAAAGGCGTGCGCGACATCGAGCGCATCCTCAGCCGCCTACAAAACCGGATGCGCAACCCCCGCGAGCTCGGCGGCGTGCGTGACACCCTCTTGGCGCTCCCCGCCATAGCCACGAATCTTCTCGAGTTTCCAGATTCGCCCGTTGCCGCCATCGCCGAACGCATCCACGATTTTGGTTCGATCTCCGCGACTCTCGACCGTAGCCTCGCCGAAGAATTACCCAGCAACATCGCCGACGGCGGGACCATCCGCGAGGGCTTCGACGAAGCCCTCGATCACACCCGCAGCCTGACCCGCGACAGCCAAAAATGGCTAGCCGAGTTTGAGCTAGGCGAGCAAGCCCGTACCGGCATCAAAAACTTAAAGATCCGCTATAACGGTGCCTTCGGCTACTTCATCGAAGTGACTAAGAGCAACATCGCCCTCGTCCCTGAAGAATACGTGCGTAAGCAGACGATGAAGAACGCCGAGCGCTACACCACCGACCTACTCAAAGAGCGCGAACGTGAAATCCTCCACGCCGAGGAAAAAGCCCTCGCGCGCGAAGAAGCTCTCTTCAACGTTCTCATCGAAGCCATCCTCGAACACGCCGATGCGCTCAGAGAAACCGCCGCCGCCATGGCCGAGATCGACGTCTTCATCGGCTGGAGCACCCTCGCCCGCGAATGGGACTACTGCAAGCCACAGCTCGACCACACCGATGTCTGCCTCATCGATCAAGGCCGTCACCCAGTAGTTGAACAAATGATGCGCGAGCAACGCCTTGGCCTCGCTGGTACTCACGCCTTCGTGCCCAACGACTGCCGCTTATCCAGCTCCGGCAACACAGAAGACGCTCCGCAGATCGCCCTCATCACCGGCCCCAATATGGCTGGTAAATCGACCTACATTCGGCAAGTCGCCCTGATCGTCCTGATGGCACAATCTGGCGCATGGGTGCCGGCTCGTGCTTGCCAACTAGGAGTGGTCGACCGCATTTTCTCCCGCGTCGGTGCCAGCGACGAACTGGCTCGAGGCAACTCCACCTTCATGGTCGAGATGAACGAGACGGCCAACATTCTCAACAACGCGACCGAACGCAGCCTCGTCATCCTAGACGAGATCGGCCGAGGCACCAGCACCTATGATGGCCTCTCCATCGCATGGGCGGTGATCGAACACTTGCATCCTGCCGATGCTGCCGGCGCCCGCACACTTTTCGCGACGCACTACCATGAGCTCACGCAGCTCGCTAAAACCCTTGCTCGATTAGAGAACTACTCGGTCGCAGTGAAGGAGTGGAACGACGAGATCGTCTTCGTCCGCCAAGTGATTAAAGGTGCGGCCGACCGGTCTTATGGCATTCAAGTCGCCAGACTAGCAGGGCTTCCCAGCACGGTGATCGACCGAGCAAAAACCATCCTCGAGCGCCTTGAAGCCGACGACTCCTCGCACAATCTTCTGCGCAAGCGCATGAAGAAAGAAAGCAGCGGCGGCGATACCAGCAAAGAAGACGATCAGCTGGATTTGTTTTAAATCTTTGCAGACGTCGGCTTACCGACTACGCCGACTAAAAAGTAGGCCAAGGGGACGACCGAAAACACAGCTAGCGCCAACCAGAACAAGGTCCAATTTTCAGCACCATCGCTGACGGCCCCCTGATAGAGCCACCCGCAGGAAAACGCGCCCAAGATCCCCGCAACACTGCCGATTAAAAGCTGGAAAAGCGCCTGCGCCTGGCCACGCATGGTATCGGGCACACGCTTATCGAGGAACATTCGGCCCGTCACATAAAGATAGGTGTAGACCGGTCCATGCAGCGCGATGCCGACCCAGATCACCGATAGTGAGCCAAGCTCGCCAGCAAGTGCGAAGAGGCCAAAGCGCAATATCCCAAGAATAAGTCCGGCCACAATAAACCAACGGACACGAAAACGACTGCCTAACAAACTCAGGGACAGCATCGCAAAAATTTCCAGCATTTGCCCAAAGGTCATTTGTGCAGTCGGGTGCTCGCTGCCGAAGGTAACCAGCATAATCGGCACGATCATAAAGAAGGCCACGCAGGGAATCGCGAAGAGCATCGATGCGATGTAGAAGACGCGCAGCTCTCGAATCTTGAGTAGCCCAAATGCATTCAAGCCCAAGCGCGCGCGCCAGCCCCTGCTCTCAAAGTCCGTGGGCGGAGTGGCTGGTAAAAGAAAGCACAGCGCCCCCATAATGAAGCGGATGTAAGCAGCAAACAGTCCCGCGTCAGCAGACCGGTCGAGGCCTAGTTGACTCGTGAGCAGACCCCCCAGCATCCAGCCAATGGTTCCGAACATCGAATAGATCGGAAAGCTCTTCGATGCGTTCGGTAAATTGGTCAACTTGACCTTAGTGATCAGAGCAAAAATCGGCCCAGAGATCACCGCATTGACACCCTGGAAAACCAAATACCACCCCGGATGCCAGCCCCACTTAAGTGAGGAAAACCCAAACCAGAGGAAAAACGCACCGGAAATTCCTAATATTCCGAGCAGTTTCTCGGCATGCATTTTCCGATCGGAGAGTGCCCCGAAGATCAAGGCGGAGACAAGCATACCAAAGGGAGGCAGCGCCGTCGCATAGGGCAGTAGCCAGCCCGCATCATGCGTCTCCAATATATTCGGCAACGAAGTCACCCACATGCCCGGCGGCATGAACATCAGACACATGACTACACCCATCATGTAGCGGCGGTTTTGGAGACTTAGTTGCATAAGCGTTCAGCGATATATGCAGCGAACCGCCAATAGCAAGTATAGGCGCATTTTTTTATAATAGTGAACATAGGTATACCTTTTTATTGCGTTCGATTGACCGCTAGTACCCCTTGGAGGAATGTCTCTCCGCTACTTATTCATAGATTTTGACAGCTTTTACGCCTCGGTCGAGCAGCAGATGCGTCCTGAGCTGAGAGGTCGGCCTGTGGGCATCGTGCCCTCTCTTGGAGTAGAAACCACCTGCTGCATTGCGGCGAGTTATGAGGCGAAGGCCTACGGCGTTAAAACCGGGACTGGGGTTCGCGAGGCGCGCTACCTCTGCCCCGGGATCGTCTTCGTGGAGGCGGGGCACTCGAACTATGTGCGCGTGCATGAGCGGATAAAGAAGCTGGTCCACGAGATCATCTACGTGGATGCGGTGCTTTCGATCGACGAAATGTATGGTCGTCTGCCTCGGCACTGGCAGCCGCTGGAAGTAGCGCGCGCTAAGGCGATGGAGATCAAGACGGCTCTGGCCGCTGGAATCGGTGAGCACATTCGCGCTTCGATCGGCTTAGCGCCGAACCGCTTTCTTGCCAAGCTGGCGAGTAAGCTGGAAAAGCCAAACGGACTGACCACGATGGACTTTGAGGAAATCCCAGAGAAGCTCTACCGCTTCAAGCTGAGCGACATCACAGGGATCGGGCGGCGTATCGAACAGCGACTGCGCACTGCGCGAATCATGGATATGGAGGCGCTTTGCACGGCCAGCCGGCGCAAGCTCCATCGCATCTGGGGATCTGTCGAGGGCGACCGAATGTGGTATGCGCTACGAGGCGTCGAGGTGCCCGCGGTGGAGACGACGCGTAGCACTATCGGGCACTCGCATGTCTTGCCCCCACGCTTGCGAACCTTCCACGGAGGGCACGCCACACTCCACCGCATGTTACAAAAGGCCTGCTTGCGGTTGCGGGCGATGGATCATTTCACTGGACAGCTCTCGGTCGGGGTAAAATTCGGCTTTGAACTACGATGGGGGGCAGAGACACGTTGCTTTCCGACGCAGGACAGCGTGGTGCTAGGCAAATTACTGAATCAAATTTGGGCGGAGCACCCAGGGGATGCGCCCGAGCCGACGAAGGTCAGCATTACACTTTCCCGGCTGGAGCACGTCGGTGTGCACACGCCTTCGCTCTTTGTAGAGGATAATCAAGCTCGCCGGATGGAGCTCCAACACGCCATGGATGGAGTCAATAAGCGCTTCGGAGGGCGCACAATCTATTATGCGGACGCAATGGAAGCTCAGCGTAGTCGCGAAGCGGCCCCGATGCGCATCGCCTTCAATCACATTCCCGAGTTAGAACTGGAGCGCGACCAAAACGTAGACAAAAAAGCCCCCGGTCCCTAAAGACCGGAGGCTTTCGTGAAAGTTGACGTCAGTTACTCCGCGGCTGGAAGCTCGGGCAGTTGAACTGGAGCTCCTTCCATCACTGCTTCGATGTTTTCTTCGACGCCCTCGACAGTTTCGACGATCGCGGCTGCTTCATTATCAAGACGCTCTTGGACGACCGGCTTAATGAAGGTCGGCAAGAAGAGAGCAAGTACCACCGCAATAGCAGAACCAAAGAAGGCCTTGCCCGCATCGCGGAAGATGAGGTTGGAAACCTTGTTCTTTTTACGAAGATTCAGACGAAGCGAGATACCGACCTCACGCCCGGCCAATAGGCCGAGGAAGACCCAAGTCGTACTCATGGGCATCTTTTCAGGCCAAGGCACTGCCAGATCCATCGCTGCAAAGAGTTTCGGGATGTAGTCCACTTTGAAAAAGAGGAGCACCAGGCCATAGAGCAAGTCGATGAAAGTGGCCGATCGGACGTCCAGTGTATTGGTCTTGGTTGTGACGACGCGCTGAATCTTGCCACCCTTCTCGCGAAAGATATAACCCTGCAAAAGCACCATGCCGCCGAGGGCACAAATCAAACCGAAGAGCGAGAGCTCGCGAGGCAAGTAAACAAAGATGTTCGCCAAATCTTGCACCAACCACATCGACCAAAGGAAGCCAGTGGAGAGCCACTGAAAGATCATCCAAATCGGATGCAGCCGGTTATCCGGCTTACTCCCATCTTTCTCTGCCGCGACTTTTCGCTCCATCGAGATAGATCACTGAGGCGAAAAGAGCCAACCCCACGACGAAAGCAATCGCATAGCCAACGAGCGACTTCTGCATCATCGAGTTAAAAAGATCGACCGCCGCCTTAGGCGACTTCCCCTGCTGTGCGGCGATTAAGCCCTTGAAAGCAGTCAAGACCAGTAGCGATGTGCTAACCGGAATCCCCATCCTTGTCAGGATAACCAGACAGAGCGGGGGAATAACAAAGAGCCAAGTAATGAGCCCCCCAAAATCATTTGGGTGCGGAATGTTTTTACCCGCCGCCGCAAGGCGGCCGAAGGCAGGGTCACCGCCGTTGGCGATCCAGCCCCAGGTCACGGTCACCACCATGATGCCTGAGATCCAGATCCAAAGCGACCACCAAGGGCGCTTTGAATTGGAAGCCAAAAAGGTCCCCAGCGTTTGAATCGAGTCGTTAGCAACGATCGCGTAGGCAGCGAGGGCAAAGCCCAGAATCATGAATATTTCAGTCATAATATATCTCTATCTATTATTTAATTATTTCAATTTGCAAAAACAAACTACGCATAGCGTTTAACAGTAAATACAGGCCTACCAAAGAATCTGAAGGCGCGCACGGAGGCCATCGATTTCAACTTCGTCACCATCATCAGAGTCAGTTTCAGCCATTTCGTAACCGGCCATCAGAGCTGACTGCCTTGTTATAGTAGTAGTTAAGCCAAAGTAGTAGGAATCGATTTCGTTGTCGCCGCCAGTTGCTCTTGCGCCATCACTAGGCGCACGGCGAATCAACTCATCTGCATCAATCTCAAAGGCATCATTTTTCAGGTGTGAGTAACGGAAAACAGGTTCAAACTTGTCGAACTTGTAAGCTACACGAAGTGAGTAACCCTCAGCATCTTCTTGGTCGTCCATGTCAGCAGAAAAATATTCCCCCAAGATATCAAAACCTTCGAACTTATAATTAGCATAAGCAGTGAAGGCCGTTACATCTTGAAGCGTCGTAACCACTGGTCGTTGTTATTGACTGGTGACCAGCATCAACACCTAGCGTTAAATCATTGCCAGCCCATTGAACACGCCCGAAAGCAGCGAGATCATTGCTTGCTTGAGCAGTGCCAAGAAGACGCGAACCTTCTCCCTGCGCACCATTTACAATGGCCGCTGCGTAGCTGAATCCACCACCAAGATTACCTTTAGCATGGAGACCTGTGTGACGGCCGGCAAAGTCGATGTCATCCGCTAAGAAGCGATTGGCAGCCGAGCGCTCGATCGTCTTGATCTTGGAAGATGAAGTCGTCTCTTGGAAACCGAAAGGTACCTTTTGGTAACCAACCATACCAGTGAAGGCATCGCTGAACTCGTAACCCGCAACCGCTTTATCGATCGAGAGATCGTTTTCAGCGAAGTCGACTACGGTCTCGGCGAAGAGGCCGTTTTCATGTGTTGCTTTAGCTCCGAGGCGAAGGCGGCGGAAGTAGAAGTGATTCGTAGAGGCTACGTCAGCCCCATTATCTTCAGAATCCAAGCTATCATATTGGAAGTGCATACGGCCGTTAAAGCGAAGCTTCACTGTTTCCTTGCCCTTGGAAGAGAAAGTAACGCCCTTGTTTTCTTCTTTAAGTTCGGCGGCAACTGCAGTCGCTTCCGAGTCGGTCAAAACACCCTTTTTAACCAAGAGGTCGAGAAGCGCGTCGTTTGATGTTGCATAACTAACAGAGCCAACAAGAGCAGCTGAAAGAGCGGTCATTCTTATGAGTTTATTTAGTTTCATGTTTGAGTGCGTTAAACGAGTTGTTGAGACGATTACACTAAGATACAAATGTTATGTCACACCTTCGTCTCCTTTATGTTACAATCGCGTAAACTATCGCCTTGAACTACCAATACCCGCTGCAGCTGAACTTGCTTTCCTTGGCGAATCGCCCGCCTAACCGACCATGCCAAGAACATGGCCGAGGAAGTCATTTACTTACTGACTGGTGAATAAATAAAACCTACTCTATAAGCATTGGCTTGGCTATTTACTGGTTCAGAGGGCGATCACTCAGTTCTCCCATTTTGGCTTCTTTTATGCTAAGTAATTTACGTCGACCAATATTGCCAGAATGCATCTGGCTGAGTCGGGCACTTAATCATCTATATATAAACTCGAAAAAATTCAGTCATTATGGCTAAGAAACCTACCACTAAAAAAGCGGTCAAAAAAGTTGCCGCTAAAAAGCTACGAAGAAAGTAGTCGCTAAAAAGGCACCAAAAAAGGCCGTCGCCCTCGAAAGCAAAGATCCCCACCAAAAAGGCCTTAAAGACATCGATCATCGCTCGCGTTGACGTTGGTTTTGGCAACCAACTCTATATTCGCGGGGCTGGCGCGGGTCTCTCTTGGGAGAAGGGCTTGCAGCTCGAAAACGTGAGCGCCTACGAATGGGCCTTTGCCACCACAAAAGCTAAGAGTGATGTGGCCTTCAAGTTCCTCATCAACGATGAACTCTGGGCAGAAGGTGACAACATCATCGTAGCCAAGGGTGCCACCTCCATCAGCTCACCGGTCTTCACTTGGTAGCAGATTGCTCAAATTGATTCACAAAAGCTCGCCGATCACTCAGCGGGCTTTTTTGTGTATCTCGGCTACATCGCGTCGAGATCGACCATGATTTCGCGAGGGCTAGAGCCGTTTTCGGGGCCTACGATGCCACGCTCTTCGAGCTCCTCCATGAGGCGAGCCGCTCGGTTGTAACCGATACGTAGACGGCGCTGAAGCATCGAGGTTGAGGCGCGCTTTGTACTGCGAAGTACGTCGATAGCCCCGGGCAAGAGTTCATCCCCATCAGTGGGGCCACCGTCGTCGCCCGCTGCTCCATCGTCGCTGCCAGCATCAATTTGCTTCTGCACCTCTTGAGCGATCTCTGGCGGGTCGTTATTCTCTTTGAGGAATTCGACGATGGCTTCGATCTCGTCGTCCGAAACGAAGGCGCCTTGAGCGCGCACCAGATTCGAAGTGCCAGGTGGAATGAAGAGCATGTCGCCCTTGCCAATCAGAGCTTCGGCGCCACCGCCATCGAGAATGGTGCGGCTGTCGATCTTGGACGCTACTTTGAAAGAAATGCGGCTGGGCAAGTTCGCCTTGATCACCCCTGTGATGACGTTCACCGACGGGCGCTGGGTAGCCAGAATAAGGTGGATGCCAGCGGCGCGTGCGAGTTGGGCAATGCGCGCGATGCAGGTCTCAATATCTGCGGGTGCGACCATCATTAGGTCGGCCAACTCATCGATAATGCAGACGATGTAAGGCAGCTTTTTACGTGGGACCTCAAAGGCATCATCATCGCGGGGGACTTCGACCTGCTGGAGGGCGTTCCGCTCTTCGGGACTCATGTCCGACTCCATCGCTTCAGCCTTAGCCTGCTCCGCTTTATCTTTCAGGAGCTTGGCATTAAAGCCTGCAATATTGCGCACGTTCGTCTTAGCAAAAACCTGGTAGCGATGCTCCATCTCGGCGATCAGCCATTTGAGGGCAGCAGGCACTTTCTTGGCCTCGGTCACCACGGGGATGAGCATGTGCGGCAGCGAGTTATACATCTGCATTTCCACTACCTTGGGGTCGACCATAATGAAGCGAAGGTCCTCGGGCCCGGAGTGGTAAAGGAGCGACGCGATGACGGCATTGATACAAACGGTCTTACCCGAACCGGTGGAACCAGCGATCAGCACGTGAGGCATCTTAGTTAGATCCATGACCATGGGCTTACCTGTCACATCCTGCCCTAATACGATGGGGATCTCGGCTCCAGCATCGTCCCACGCTTTCGATTCAATGATGTCACGCATACAGACGGCTTGCGCAATCTTGTTAGGCACCTCGATGCCAACGGTGCCTTTTCCCGGGACAGGGGCAAGAATCCGTACGGACATCGCTTTGAGGCCGAGGGCGATGTTCTTATCGAGATTGACGATCTTTTCCACACGGACACCCGCCGCAGGTGTGACTTCGTAGCGGGTGATGACCGGGCCGGTGTGAATCTCGCCAGGGATAACTTTAACCCCGAACTCTTCGAGCGTGCGCACGAGCGCGTTCATCGTGCCAGCATGATCTTCGGGGGAGGCATCGATCCTGTCGGGCGCTTCAGATAGAAGTCCGCGCGGCGGAAAGATGTAGTCACCTCGTCGTTCAGGAATATTAGCTACGGACTTTTCAGCCTTTTCACCAGAGATGATCTTGATCGTGGCAGGGTCTAGAGCGGGTTTCTTCGGCTCGGGTTCTGGCTCTGGAGCTTGAGGCTTGGGGATGAGCTTCTTCTTGGCCGGAGCCTTAGCGACTGGGGCAACATTGGTAGCGGACAAGGGCGTGGGTGCGCCTCTGAGTAGTGAAGGTTTGCGCCCGTCCTCGAGGGCTTCCTCTCCTCTGCATCCTCGGGCAGCTCTTCGGCTACTTCTTGTGCGGACTTCTCCAATTTGTCTTTTTTCGCGGCAGCACGTTCGAGCTTTGCTTGCGATTTAGCGCGAGCGGCCTCTTCTTTCGCGACAAGTTTGGCCGCTGCGAGTTTCGCCTTGCGGGCTTTGCGTTCTCCTTTCGAATCAAGTCGACCGGCTAAAAAGTCGCGGTAAGTATTTTGCAGGTAGTCTAGGAAACGCCCGAGGTTGTCAGTAAAAACTAGGATCGAGCCAATGATAAAGCCCATCATCATAATGAGGAAGGAGCCAAAGTCACCAAGCGGCGGGAACAGAACTTTTTGATAAAGGAACTCGCCAAAGATGCCTCCTAAATAATTTGAAATTTGATCTTCGAAGATGCTGCCCACTCCGTTAGCGGAGGGGTAGATCCATTCGATGAGTCCTGCCGCAAAGAGAATGGCGATGGGTGAAGCGATCGCAACCAAGGCACGCTTGCCTCGCTCCTGCTGGATGAGTAGCCGAACACCAAACCAGAATAAAAAGACGGGAATTAAAAATACCGCGACTCCGAGATAGTGAAACCCGTGGAAACCAATACCGCTGCCTACAAGACCGACTGCGTTGATGTCAGAGGGAGGGGTCGTGTTGTATTGACCCGAATTATAATCAAAAATCGAAACCGCGACAAGGGCAGCGATCGTAAAGACGAGCAGGGCCCAGACTGGGCGCGACTGCGCTTTTCGCGGCTCCTGGGAGACTACTTTGTTTTTTGCGACTTTCTTCTTTGCTTTGAGTGCCATATAATTGGAATGAAATTACGCGCGAATACGTGAATAACAAGGTTCGATTGAGTATCGCATCCACCTGAAAATTCAGCAATAAAACTTACATGGAATTAATGTCGTTCACCCCAATCTATATGGAACGCGTTTGGGGCGGTCGTGGCCTCGAACTTAAACTGGGGCGCACGCTCCCTGAAGGCAAAGTGATCGGCGAGAGCTGGGAACTGGTCGACCGAGAGCGTGAGCAGTCAATCGTCGCCGAAGGCACTCACAAAGGTAAAACCATCCGCGAGCTTTTGGAAAGCGCCCCGGCGGATATTCTTGGGCCAGGCCGCAAGGGTTCGATACCATTTCCAATACTAATTAAGTGGCTTGATTGCCAAGATCGCCTGTCGCTCCAAGTTCACCCGCCTGCCGAGATTGCACCCTTACTGGGCGGCGAACCTAAAACCGAGAATTGGTACGTCGCTGACTGTGATGAAGGCGCCTCCCTTATTGTAGGACTGAAGCAAGGCGTCACGCGCGAACAGTTCACCCAAGCGCTTGAGAACGATGAAGCAGAAGCCTGCGCGCATCGCTTCCCCGTGCAACCTGGCGACTCAATCAATGTGCCGAGCGGTCGCGTGCACGCGATCGATGCGGGTAATTTAATCCTAGAGATCCAGCAAAACTCGGACACAACCTACCGCGTCTGCGACTGGGGTCGTGTGGGGCTAGACGGTGTGCCACGTCAGTTGCACGTCGAAGAAGCGCTCAAATCGATCGACTTCAACGACTACGAACCAGAAGCTCTCAAGCCCGTGCCAGGACCGCAAACGCTGGTCGACTGCAAGGAGTTTCGGATCCGCAAATTTGAGCTGCAACCTGGCGACTGCCCACTGAAGCTAAACGCTGGCGAAAGTGCGCGCCTCATTCACGTAGTGACTGGCGAAGTGACCGACAGCGAAAGTAGGGCCAAGCTTAAGAAGGGGCGGAACTACCTGCAGCCATATGTGACTGGCACAAACTTGAGCGCTGACGAGCCAGCGACGGTTTTAGTCACAGATCAGTTTTAGCAACTTGCACCCCTGCCCTTTAAAAAAAGAGCCCCGCCTGTAAAAATAGGCGGGGCTCTTCTGCTTTAAATGTTAGGCTAATTTAGTTCGAACAGCATTCGCCCTCTGCGCCTTCATTGTTCTCACTGCAGCATTCACCCTCTGCGCGTTCATTGTCCTCACTGCAGCATTCGCCGCCTTCGCCGCCACCGCCACAGCAACCGCCACCTTCTTGGGTATGGCCGCGGGCAATCTCTTCTTCAGTCGCCGCACGAACTTCCAGCACAGTGACGTTGAAGTTAAGATGCTTACCCGCAAGCGGGTGGTTCCCGTCGACGGTGACGTCATCATCATCGACTTTGACCACGCGAACAGATACAGGCCCCTGTTCTGTGCTAGCTTGAAATTGCATGCCCTCAGCGAGCGATTCCACCCCTTGAAAACGGTCCCGGGGCACCACTTGTTCGAGTGAAGGATTGGGCTCACCGTAGCCATCCTCAGGAGCGACGCGCACTTCCACAGTTTCACCCACAGCTTTTCCAGCAAGGGAAGCTTCTAGGCCGGGGATGATATTTTTGTGCCCGTGTAGATAGGTCAGCGGTTGGCCGGGTTGAGATTGATCGAGTAATGTTCCATCGTCGTCTTTGAGCGCATAGTCCATTGCGACAACTGTTCCGTCTGCGATTTGCATAATGTTTAGTGTTTTGATTTTCTTATTTTAGGAGAACAGAAAGCGGTAACAGAAAGCGATGCGGGGTCAAAAGCGAAAGCGATTTATTTACCGCAGGCCTAACAAGCTAGCGAACTCACTTGACGCGAAGCGCAAAAATGAGGTTCTTTGAGCCACTCAAGCACTTTTACGGCATATGCCTATTCAAGATAACTCGCTCTTCCGCCGCCTTCACCAACACGCCCAAAAGAGGCTGTTTTTCGATCCTGGTGTTTCTCGCAGTAAGCAACTGCCCGCCTACAAGCGCTACGTGGAGCTGGAAAATGTCATGCTGGAGCGCATGCACCGGAAAGGAGAATCGGGGCTAAAGGTCTGCCAGGCGCGCGCCGCGATGATCGATGTGGTGGTCGAAAACCTTTTTCTAGCTGCTCTCGATCTCTACACGACCGAGCACGGCGCGCTGCCCTGTAAAATGGCAATTCTAGCGACAGGCGGCTACGGACGGCGGGAGCTGAACCCACACAGCGATGTCGACCTAATGTTCCTCTACCCGCTAAAGGCAGGCGGTAAAGCCTTTAAAAAATTCCAAGAGGTTGTGACTGAAGAAATCCTCTATCCTCTTTGGGATCTAGGGCTGAAGGTAGGCCACGCCTCGCGCAATGCGAAGGAGGTGATCGACGAGTGCGGCAAAGAGATACAATCAAAGAACGCTATTTTGGAATCGCGCGTGATTTGTGGTTCCGAGCCTCTCTACAAGAGTATGCGTAGCCACTTCGAGGAGTTCGTTAAATCGGAGAACTCTAAAGTTTACATCCAAGAACGCCTCGAAAACGAACTGGCTCGCCATGCTAAATCGGGTAACACCATCTACCTGCAGGAACCGGATATTAAAAACGGGGTCGGCGGCTTACGTGACTACCAGAATATTCTATGGATGGCGCATATCAAATACGGGTTTCGATCTTTTCGCGACTTAGTGAAAGCGAAACTAATGCGCGACGACGAGCGCGAGGCGATGGTCGAGGCCTACGACTTCCTACTGCGCACGCGCACAGAATTACACATGCAAAATCGTCGGCCGACTGATAAGCTCGACCTAGAACAGCAACCCAACATTGCCCAATATTTAAACTATCCCCAAGAGGATATCTTCGAACGCGTCGAATCCTTCATGAAGGATTACTATACCGCAGCCCGCACGATTTACCAGAGCAGCGAAATACTGAAAGAGCGGATGGCACTAGAAGCATCCACTGGCAGCAAAGGCCGCATCAGCTTTCGTGAGGCATTGCGTGCGCACCAACATCTACCAGTCAAGAAAGTGGAAGGCTTTCAACTGCACGAAAAAGTGCTCTCAGCCGACAACCCAAACGTTTTTCAAGACGATCCAGTTCGCCTGATCCGCATCTTCCGCCTCGCTCAACAGTTCGGCGCCAAGCTGGACTCCGACCTGCGCTTCTTAATTACGCGCTCGATTCCTCTGATCGACCACTCGATCATCAACAGCGCCTCGGCGGCCAAGAGCTTCTGCTCTATCCTCCGCAGCCCTGGCGAGGTCTACCCGATCTTGATGCAGATGCACGAAATGGGCGTGCTTGGGCGCTATTTGCCAGAATTTGGCGAGCTAACCTGCATGGTGCAGCACGAGTATTACCACCGCTACACGGCCGATGCACACGTGCTACGTACGATCCGCCACCTCGACCGAGTCTTGAGTAAACACGACGACGAATACGGCCGCTACGAAAAGGAACTGCGGAAAAATGATGACCCCCTACTGCTCTATTTGATCTTGTTACTACACGACATAGGTAAAGCAGAGGGTGTCAAAAACCACGATGTCGCTGGCGTGCGTATTGCACAACCCATACTCAATCGATTCAACATCGGTCGCGAGCAACAGGAACAAATTTTATTTATTATCCGCAACCATCTGGAAATGGCACGATTCTGGCAACGTTTTGATTTAGACGATCCCAAAACGGCGGCCTCCTTCGCCGAATTTATCGAAGACCCGCAAAAACTCAGATTTCTTTACGTTCACACCTACTGCGATGCGCGCGGAACTGCTCCTACGCTCTGGAACAGTTACAAAGACGCCATGCACCGCACACTGTATGTTCGAACTCTAGAGCAGTTTGAGGATGACGAGATAATCGAACAAAAACGAAAAGACCTAATTAGCATGCTGCACCAACAAATACTCGAAAAGAAGATCGGAGGCATCTCGGAAGAAGAAATCGAGGCGCACTTCAGCCTACTTCCTGAGCGTTACTTTATAAATACCGATCAGCAAGACATCGAACTACATCTACGCATGGTCAACAACCTGCTGACCCAGATTCAAACTGCCGATTCGATGGGTACACTCACGCCGATCATCCACTGGCATGACGATATCGACCTCAGCATGACGGTGGTTAATGTCGTCACGTGGGATCGCGCAGGACTCTTCTACAAATTAGCTGGCGCACTCACCCTTGCGGGAGTGAATATCGTTAGCACGAAGGCAATCACTCGCAAAGACCACATTTCTATCGATACTTTCTACATCATCGATCCGGACGGGGGAGTAGTCAGTGACAAAAAGGCACGCGAGATCTTCGAAAAACGTCTCGACGAAGCCTTGATCCAAGAAAAAGAGCTCATGCCCGCAATTAATGAACGCGAAGCCAAAATTGCAGCGCAAACAAAGAATAAGGATATGCTCCCCGCGCCCTTCCCGCCGAGTGTTGATGTGTATCACGAACTCTCGCTCAAGCAAACAATTATCGAGGTGCAAGCCAGCGATCGCATCGGCTTGCTTTATCGAATCTCACGACTGATCACTAAGATGGGTTTCGATATCGGTTTCGCCCGCATCGCGACCGAGCGGGGCGTAGCAATGGATACTTTTTACATAAAAAACGAGAAAAGCGAAGAAGACGCGCATACATCCGCCCTGATAGAGCTCCGCGAACAGCTCGATAAGATTGTAAGGGAGTAAAATCGGGGTTCGACCTGGCGATTCGAAACCACCGAAGCTTAGAAGCGTAAATGGACCCTAGCCTTACCGAGCAGACGGCAATCGATTCGCTTTACCGGATCAGTAGCCTCGTATCTGATACCGACGAACCAGAGGAGGCCTTGCAGCTGATTCTCGACGAAATCGTTCGAGTGCTACAGCCTAGCAGCGCGTCCATTTCGTTGATCAATCCCGACAACAAAGTCCTTGAGCTTGAAGCCTCCTTTGGTCTGCCCGACGACTGGCAAGAAATGAAGCTCTCGCTCGGGCAAGGCATCACAGGCTGGGTAGCACTGCACGGGCAGGCACTGATCGCTAACGATGTGAGGGACGAACCTCGATACATCTCTATACGCCGGAATATACGCTCCGAGATGGCCGTGCCGATGGAAGATCACGGAATGGTCATCGGGGTCGTAAACGTCGACAGCGAAGAGCTGGATGCCTATGGCGAATCGTCGCTTAAAATTCTCACCCTGCTAACCAATGAAGCCACCCGCGTAGTCTCTAGGCTCTGGCTAATCATGCAGCTACGGACAAAGGCTAACCAGCTGGAATCACTTGTCGTGATGAGTCAGCGATTGGCTGGCGAAATCGACAGCGATATGCTAATGGAAACACTCGCTCGGCAGGCCAGGCACCTTATGGATGCCGATGGTAGCGCATTTTTCGAGCTCGACCCCGAGGGTGAAAAGCTGCACCTGCATAGTTTGATCGCTGGAGATGAAACGATCAAAGAAACTGCCACGATTCCACTTAGTCAGAGTGCGCTAGGTTCGGTCATCTATCGAAGGAAACAAGTCGAGGTCGCGGATTTAAATTTCACTGAAGAAAATGAGTTTCTGCTTATTTTGCAAAAGCAGGGCTTTGTTTCGATGCTCGCATCGCCGATCGTTTTTGGAAACGAGATCATTGGCGTTATCATTGCCTATACCAAGCACCCGCACCGTTTTAATAACGAAGAACGTAAAGTCTTCCAGACCTTAGCTGAGATTGGAGCACTGGCCATTCAGAACGCGCGACTCTACTCACGAATCTTCGCAAGCGAAGAGTCTCTGCGGCGTAATGAGAAGCTGACCACTCTAGGAATGATCGCAGCGGAGATCGCGCACGAAATACGCAATCCATTGACCGTAATCAAACTCCTATTTGATTCGCTTGATCTACAATTTACCAATAAAGATCCGCGCCATACGGATGTCCAAGTTATCGGCGAGAAGTTAAACCAACTAGAAGAAATCGTCGAGCGGGTACTGGGCTTTGGTCGTACGCGCGAAGGCATGCATACGCGGCAAGATCTCAACGCGCTGGTTGATGACACACTCAAACTTATGCGCCTTAAGCTGCATCAACAAAAAATCGACCTGCAGTTTGAACCACTCGCGAGCAGTATTTATGTCGACGTAAACAAAGGACAAATTCTCCAGGTGATGCTCAACCTCGTGCTCAATGCTACGCAAGCCATGCCTGAGGGCGGCCACATCCGACTTGAAACTTCGGCAGACGAGAATACTGCACACCTCACGATTAGCCGATAATGGCGGTGGTATCCCTGAATCGATTCAATCGGATATCTTCGAATCCTTCCTCACTGACCGCCCTGATGGCACGGGCTTAGGCCTATCCATCAGTAAGCGCATCCTTCGCGGCCACCGCGGAGATATCGAATTAGCTCACTCCTCGCCCGAAGGCAGTAGCTTTCACTTTTGGCTGCCGCTCTCGCAGTGATAATATAGCATGTGAGCTAGTTTCTGCGTGACTGCAGTGAAACGGATGCGCGGAGCGAGTCACTCCATTTGAAGACATAAAAAAGTCGCCCAGCGAACCGGCGACTTGCACTTTTGTATTGGGTTGTTGCTAAACTGTAATTGATTTCGGACTAGAAATCAATTGAAGGCTGCGAAGTGAGTGGGCTGCCAGTCACGGTAATATCTGTGCCTTGGGTGATTGTGGCAGGATATGTTTCACCCGCGACTGCATCGAGAGACTCTACGTAAGCATCAGCGCCAACGATATCGCTTAGTGACACTGTAGTGACACCGTTTTCGATGAAATATTGGTCCGCACCCGAGGCTAGCTGGCGAAGGTTGTTACGAATCGCTTTCTCTTGTGATGTTTCACGAACCTTTTTAAAGGCTGGGATAGCCATTGTTGCGAGAAGACCGATGATAACAACCACGATCATAATTTCCACGAGAGTGAAGCCTTTTTTGCTTTTTGCGTTCATATTGATTCTCTTTTTTTATAGATTAGCGTTTTAAAATATCACGAAGAAATTTCCCCAGCACACTAATGCTAGAACATTAGCGCGGCAATTCAAAACAAAAACTATGCAGATCAAGGGTTCGCAAATTTTCAAGTCCACCTCCAATTCTTCACGAAGCCAGCTAATCTGTGGCACTGAGTGCCCCGAAGCATAACCTCGGTCAAAATAATTAATGTAGCTAGAAGCGAATGGAACCAGTGAGCCACACTAAAAGAAAAGGTAGCAGAATGAAAATCGCCATTCCTAGATAGATAATACGCACCGCTCGCCTCGCTCTTCGCGGTAGCTCTTCGGGGGTAGGAGGCTCTTCTGGCGATTCCATATAATACAAGGAAGTTAAACTAATAGAGGGAACCACAAGTTACTGCCATGGGTCGCTTCAATTAACTTTAACAACAATTCGAAAACCAGTAAGACGGTTACGCTCGCCGCGCGGTGCCTCGCGTGAAGGAACGGTGAAGATAGATTCGATACGGTCTTGCGCGTGCCCGCCGATGTGCGATGCGCTCTCAGTCTCGAAGCGATCGATTGACTCAAGCCACTCGCTTGTATTGCCCAACAAATCGTAAAAGCCGCTAGCAAATGGCTCTTTTGTGCCAATAGCTTGCGGCACGCCGTCGGCATCTGCAGCGCTCCATACGTGATCCTCGAGCACAACGTAGCGCAGGCGACCAAGCGCTTGGCGGAACTCATTCTCTGTCGGCAAGCGCACAGGTTGCCCCAATATCCATGAAAGGCGCTCGCAAAAATTCTTCGCCTCGATCCAGCTGATTGAGTCGACTGGGCGAACATCGCCCTGATTGCGGCTTGGGTTCGTGCCCATGATTAAGGAGTAGAGCGCTTGTGGCACTTCGGTGCGGAGCATGCGCCACCCCTCGATCTCGGGGATGGGCAACAACGCGCCGTAAATGCGGTCTTGTATGAAGCCGAGGTCGTTCTGCACGAGGTTTAAATAGCGGATTTTGAGTTGTAGATCATCGTCATTCAGCGAACTACGAGGAAAGGCATCTTGCATCTGTCGGATATCACGGCGGAGCAATGCGATCACCTCAGCGGCCTCAAAGGTGCGCCGCTCGGAGAGCAACTGTTGCATAAAGTCACGGTTGCGCTCGATCTCTAAGCCGAGTTCGAAGCTCTCTGAAGTCTGGCTCTTGCGCTGATATTCAGAGACACGCTCAGACGAAGCGTTAGGGCTGTCGCGGTAGGCCTCATTAAGCTGACGTTGAAGGCGCGCCGCTTCTTGGTAAAGGGCAGCTGCTTCAAGGTTTTCGCTCACAGCGCGGCGTTCATCAGCAAGCTCTGCGACTCGCTGCACTTCCATATAGCTCTGCCCAGAGCGAATGCCGACTAATTTAACGCGTAGGACCTCAAGGCGCGACACGCTAGCCTGATTAGTACTCCGATACTCGCGATTTAGCTTATCCTGCAAATCCAGCGCTTGTTGTAGACGCTCTTCGGCTTGTCCCCACTCCTTGGCTTCGATGAGAAGGTTTGCTTCGTTCTCATAAGCGAGGCTACGCTGGAGCAAAGGTTCTGCCATGAAGTAAAGGGCTTGCCGCTGCAGTCGAGCCGCGCGAGCCACGTTATAGGCCAAACTAAGGGGGAAATCTTCGTTGATCAGCTTCTGTTGCTCATAGGCCTCGCGGTATTTCGCGCGAGCGCTCTCATAGTCTTGGCGGGTAGCCAGTGCCTCCGCCTTGAACTCTAGATCCAAACTAACTAATCTTAGAGACTCCGCTGCTAGATTCTGGTAGCGCTCTTCGAGATTCATTTGTCGATTGTAGCCCTCGGAATCGACCCCAGTGGTCGCGGCTTGATAGTCTTTCTGCTTATCTAGAGACTTTTTCAGCAAGTTAATATCTTCAGGAAGTGGCTCCCGCAAAACGAGCACTTCCTCAAACTGCGCTTCCAGTTCAATGCTCTCTTGCTGAATCGCTTTAATCGAATCAGACAGCTCTACAGTAAAATCAAAATTACGGAAATCGACATCTTTGGGTCCTAGCTGGCTCAAAAACCAAAATCCGCCTAAAACCACCACAGTGATTAAAGCGATGAGCAGTCCTTTAAAGAACTTTTTAGCGCCACTTGTTTCGTGGGGAAGGAGTTTACGAGAGGACTTCTTAAAAATTGCCATGGGTAAATTGAGGCTGGCGCTACAAAAGTAGCCTGCCTTAAATGAATATCAGCTATGAATGTCGCAAGGCTAAAGACTCGTAAGCGCGCTCATCGCGACTCGCATTCTGGATAAAATTTTCTCTATTCGTACATGTTTCAACAAATTTCCATACTCGGCCCTGGTCTGCTGGGCGCTTCACTTGCTCTGACAATGAAAAAACGCGGGCTCTGCCAGCGAGTGCATTCTTGGTCACGACGCGCAGAGACGCGCGCAGAGGCGATGCAGGCGGATTGGTGCAATGCGGTATTCGATCAAGCAAGTGCAGCCTGCGAGGGCAGTGACCTAGTCGTAGTTTGCACCCCTGTAGAAACGATTGTTCCTTTGATAGAGCAAATCGCGCCTTCACTGGGACCGGACGCCCTAGTAACTGACGTCGGCAGCACAAAGAGCTTGATTTGTCGGGAGGCGCAAGGCATCGCCGTTAACTTCATCGGCTCCCACCCCATGGCAGGCTCAGAACGCAAGGGTATGTGCCACGCCAGCCATAATTTGTTCGATGGTGCCGCTTGTTTCATCACTCCGCTAGACGGTGACCGCGACTCTGAGGTTGTGCGGCTACAAAACCTCTGGCAAGCCATCGGCATGCGAGTCGTCACCACTAACCCAGAGAAGCACGACGAAATTGTAGCGCACATCAGCCACCTGCCCCACCTATTGGCTTCGAGCTTGTGCGGCTACCTTGCGGGAATGGATGCTGACTGGAAGAGCCTAGCTGGGGGCGGACTTCGTGATACCACCCGCGTCGCAGCAGGCGACCCAACACTCTGGAAGCAAATCCTCGAACAAAACCGCGAAGAAGTGCTCCGGGCAATCGATGGCTTTGAGAGCGAGCTCCAAGCTCTTAAAGGCGCTCTACTCGATAAAAAAACCCCCGAACTGATCGCTCGCTTAGAACGAGGCAAACAATTCCGAGATAGCCTCTAGTTTTAATTAGTAGCATTCACAAATTTCAGTTTTCAAAAACATGCCCGCCCCACTTCCGATTCAACCACTCGCCCGCGCCCTCGACCACAGCTTATCGCTTCCCGGCTCTAAGAGTATCACTAACCGGGCCCTGATCCTCGCCGCACTAGCAGATGGCGAGACTCAGCTTGAAGGTGCCCTTTTTAGTCGAGATACTCGGATCATGTTAGCCGCGCTCGATCTATTAGGCTTCAAAACTACATCCGATGAAGCTAGCGCCAGGATCACAGTCCAAGGCCAAGGTGGTCGCATACCTTGCAATAGCGCCCGCATCGATGTCGGTAACGCAGGCACCGCTGCGCGCTTCCTAACCGCCTTTCTCGCACTCAGGGATGGAGGAGTCTACCACTTAGATGGCGATGCAGCCATGCGCCAACGTCCAATGGCCGGCTTACTCGAGTCCCTCGTCTCTCTCGAGGCCGCCGATTTCGAATTTCACGGCGAGCCCGGTCATTTCCCCTTCACGCTCAATGCCAAAGGCTACAAAGGCGGCAAAGTCGCTGTCGACGCGAGCGCGAGCAGTCAAATCCTCTCCGCACTGCTCCTTGCCGCGCCAAGTAATCCAACAGGCACAGGAGAAGCAGGAAGCCCCATTAAGCTAATCTGCCCCGAGGTCCGTCCGCATTACGTCGCGATTACTTCGAAAATGCGTGAAGACTTCGGCGCCGCTCCCGTCGTGGCCACCGAATCCGGGGAATACGCCCTTCCCCTTACTTCATACTGTGCCCCCGCCTCGGGAAGCTACGCAATCGAGCCAGACGTCTCCGCGGCCAGCTACTTTCTAGCACTCACCCTCATTCACGGGGGCAGTCTGCGTATCCCAAATCTGAGCGGTGACCCGCTCCAAAGCGACGCCCACTTCGTCGAAGTGCTCGCCCAACACGGCCTTAAAGTCGATGCCGCCCACAACGAATGGACGGCTACATGCAGCGAAGCCAACGACCTCAAGCGAGGCCACCGCGAAATTAACTTTAACAGCATCTCTGACACCTTCCTTACCTACGCCGCAATTACGCCACTCTTGGGCGACTCCGTCCGCATCACAGGCATTGCCCATACCCGACACCAAGAGACTGACCGTATCGCAGGTATGGCTGCTGAACTCTCCAAGCTCGGCCAGCTAGTTAAAGAAGAAGAAGGTGCCCTCACCATTCAGCCCAAACCCAACGAGCTTCGCGCCCGCGCGATGCAGGCACGCAACTCTGGCCAACTACTCAGTATCGACACCTACGAGGACCACCGCTTCGCAATGAGCTTTGCCGTGCTCGCTAGTTACGATCTACTCGGCGATGGCAAGCCCTGGCTCGCGATCAAAGACCCCACATGTTGCGCAAAAACCTATCCTGGCTTTTTCGATGCCCTCGACTCACTCCGCCATGTCTAGCTCCAATACTTTCAAAATCATCGCCATTGATGGAGGCGCCGCGGTAGGTAAATCTTCCACCTCCAAAGGACTCGCCGAGCGCCTCGAGCTCATGCACGTGGACACTGGCTCGCACTACCGCACTCTAACCTCCGCGATTCTTGCATCTGGGGCAGACGCCGGACAAAGCGAGACCATTTCAAAAATCCTAGAAGAACTTAAGCTCAGTACTCAAATCGATGGCCGTACTGCCAGACTTGGTATAAACGACGTAGTCCCCGTAGACTCGGATCTTCGCTCGCCCGAGGTGAATGCTCAGGTATCCAAATTTGCCGCGATCCCCGAAGTGCGCAAAAAACTTTTCGCCTATCAACGTTCGCTTGCCGACCTCGCTCGTGAGCAACAATACGCCGGCTTGATAATGGAAGGACGCGATATTGGCTCCATCATCTTCCCCGAGGCTACTTACCGTTTTTTCCTCGACGCCGACGAGGCCACACGCGCCGCTCGCCGTGCTAAAGAAGGGCAAACCGACTCTATTGCTGCCCGTGACAAAATGGATAGAACCCGCCAGGCAGCCCCGCTCGTCTGCCCCAAGGGAGCCACCCAAATCAACACCGCGCACCACACCCTCGAAGAAGTCATCGAAAAAATCACCCACCTTATAGGATCTTAAGAGGTATTCGTCCTCCGTCATTGTTCAATGTCAGACAGCTCCATTCCAAACCCACAGCTTTACGAACTCGTACGCGTGCTTGCGTCGTGGTATTTCACTACGTTTTACGATTATACCCAGAGCGGCCTTCAAAATGTGCCTACATGCGGTCCCGTCATCTTCGCCGCCAACCACGTTAGCTTCTACGACCCGCCCGCTATCGGTGCCTGTATCCACAGGCCGATCAACTACTTTGCGCGCGATACTCTATTTAAAGGACTCTTTGGCAAAGCCCTACGCGAGATCGGCACCATCCCCGTAGCCCGCGAAAATGCTGATATTAAATCCCTAAAAGCCATCTTCCGAGCACTCAAATGCAAAGGCATTGTCGCTATTTACCCAGAGGGCACACGGTCAATGGACGGCCAACTTATGGAGCCCAAGGCAGGTGCAGGTATGATCGCCTGCAAATCAAAAGCTACCGTTATACCCACCCGCCTCTTTGGCACCCACGAAGTCTTTGGCCGCGCCGACAAAGCCCCAAAAATCGGAGGGCACATCCACATCACCTACGGCCAACCCATGGCTACTGCCGAGATCGATCCCGGCAAAACACACCCCGACAGATACTTAGAAGCCTCACGCAGAATCATGGCACGCATCGCCGCACTTCAAGCCCCCAGTCAGACGATCTTTTAGACCTTTAACCTAATTTAATTAGCGCCCTGGCCACAACTAACAATTACAAGGAATTCATTCTCCACTTCAAACAACCCAGTTTACAGTGGCACATAGTTGCCCAGAACTCATGATTTACCAAAACAAGCTGCCCCCATGCATAAACTTCTTAGTCATAACATAAATTAACGGTTCTAAATAGCCGCGCCAAAGATTCCCATTTTTCATAATGAACTCATCCGATCGTTACGCCCAACGCGGCGTCTCCTCCTCTAAGTCCGAAGTCCACGCCGTCGTAGACAACCTTGACCGTGGCATATTTCCTGGCGCGTTTTGCAAGATCGGTGCCGACATCCTCACCGGCAGCACAGATAAGTGTAACATTATCCACTCGGACGGTTCTGGCACCAAGAGCACCCTCGCCTACCTGCACTATCGTGAGACAGGTGACCCCGCGGGCTTTCGTAAGACCGCGCAAGACAGCCTCGTAATGAACATCGACGACCTGCTCTGCGTCGGCGCTATCGACGGCATTCTTATTTCAAGCACAGTCAACCGCAACGCCCGCGCAATTCCTGGCGAAGCACTCGGCCAGCTGATCTCCGGGACTGAAGATTTCCTAGCTACTCTCCGTGAATACGGAGTTGGCGTCCACAGCGGTGGGGGCGAAACAGCCGACGTCGGAGACTTGACTGGCACCGTGACCGTCGATTCCTGCGCAGTCGTCGTTATGGATCGCACCGATGTGATCGACAATGCCAAGATCCGTCCTGGTTTAGCCATTGTCGGCCTCGCATCATCCGGCCAAGCAAACTACGAAGCATTCGAAAATTCCGGTATTGGCAGTAACGGTCTAACCAGCGCCCGCCACGATTTGCTCTGCGATTACTACTTAAAAAAGTATCCCGAGACCGTCGACCTCACCACTGACAAGCAATACCTCTACTGTGGACCCTATAAGATGACCGACCCACTGCCTGAGTCCAATATGTCAGTCGGCGACGCTTTACTCAGTCCGACCCGGACCTACGCTCCCATCATCAAAAAGCTGCTCACTGAAAATCGAGACAGTATCCGCGGCATGGTTCACTGCTCTGGAGGCGGCCAGACAAAGTGTATCCGCTTCGGCACTGGCGTGCATCATATCAAAGACAACTTTCTGCCGGTCCCTCCGATCTTCAAAGCCATTCAAAAAGCTAGTGCCACGAGCGACGAGGAAATGTTCCGTGTCTACAATATGGGGCATCGCATGGAAATCTATTGCGATCCCGAAGCTGCCGAAGCCATCATTGCCCAGAGCGAATCTTTTGGTATACCCGCACAAATTATTGGCCGCACTGAAGCCACCGAGCGCGCAGACGGACAGAATCACGTCACCATCAAGCATGCGGGCAAAACGCTAACTTACGAGTTAGAGCATTAAACGCATTCAACATTTCGATTATGCCCTACCCTGATCTACTCGAAAAACTCCGAGAAGAAGTTGGGGCGAAGAACGTTTTCACGGGCGAAAAGAAAACTGCTTACTATCGTTCAGGCTTTCGCTCGGGGCTCGGAGGCGCGCTCGCGGTAATCTTTCCAGAGACCCTCCTCCAGCAATGGCACATCTTACGACATTGCGTCGATAGCGGATGCGTGATCATCATGCAAGGTGCTAAGACCGGGCTGACCGAGGGTTCTTGCCCTAGCAGAGGTGGCTACGGCCGCCCCGTAATCATCATCAACTCAAGGCGACTGACCAAGCTCGTCCTTCTTGATGGCGGCAAACAGGTGCTGGCCCTACCAGGAGCCAGCCTCCACCAACTGGAAAACCTCCTGCGCCCTCTCGGTCGCGCGCCCCATTCCGTAATCGGTTCTACGAGCATTGGTGCAACCATCGTGGGCGGCATTGCGAACAACGCGGGAGGAGCGCTTTGCAAACGAGGCTCGTCCTACACCGAACTATCACTCTTCGCTCAGGTCGATGCCGCCGGTAAGCTCCAACTCGTCGACCACCTCGGCATCCGAAACCTAGGAAAGACCCCTGAGCAAATCTTCGAGCGTCTCGAACGTGGACAGATTGATAGCGCCGACCTAGAAGCGCAGGATACTCCCGCCTCCGACAGAGAATATGCCCCAACCGTATTCGCGATCTCGAAGCTGACCTGCCCAACCGCTACAACGCCGACCCGAAACGCCTTTTCGAGCTCAGCGGTAGCGCGGGCAAAGTCGTCGCCTTCGCTGTAAGAGTCGACACCTACCCGCTCCCCAAAAAGAAGCAGGTCTTCTTCATCGGCTCTGATCAACCCGATGACCTTACCAAACTCCGTCGGCAAATTTTAACTAAATTCAAAGAGTTGCCTGAGATGTGCGAGTATATGAACCGGGATATTTTCAACGTAGCTGAGCGCTACGGAAAAGACGTCTTTCTTTCGATCAAACATATCGGCACACGCCACCTACCTAAAGCCTACGCGCTTAAGTCAGCCATGGAGTATCGGCTCAACAAACTTAAGTTCTTACCCAAGTTCCTGCCCGACTTATTGCTCTACCATCTCAGCCGTCTCTTCCCGCAACATCTACCACAACGCTTGCTGGAGTATCGCGACCGTTTCAATTACTACCTAATACTCAGCATGTCCGACGACGGCATCGAGGAAGCACGTAAATACCTAGGCCAAGAATGGAAACCGCGCGGCGAGGGCGACTTCTTTGAGTGCACACCCAAAGAGCAGGAGGCTGCGCTGCTCCACCGCTTTGCCGCCGCTGGAGCTGCCATACGCTATCAAGCCTTGCATCAAAAAACAACCGAGGAAGTCCTCGCGCTGGACATTGCGCTGCTTGGCAACGACCCCAACTGGATCGAATCCATCCCGCCCGAAGTTCAAAAGCAACTCGATCTGTCCCTTGATTATGGTCACTTCATGTGCCACGTGTTTCACCGCGACTACATCTTTAAAAAAGGCACGGACCTCCAAGCGATGAAGGCCAAGCTCCTTGAATGCCTAGATAATAAAGGAGCCAAGTATCCTGCTGAGCACAACGTCGGACACCTATATGAAGCGGAGCCGCATCTGAAATCTTTCTACCAAGAACTAGATCCCACAAACACCTTCAACCCGGGAATTGGCAAAACGAGTAAAGCTAGACCTCCATTACAATCTAACAAAGAAGCCTCCTACGTCAGCCTCCGTGAATTAGGCATGACTTATTGAGGTGTGGGCATTTTGACACTTAGCCCTTATTAACCAGCGGGTTGAGTCCCCGGCTATTTCTTATTTTTTTTGCCGCGCTTTTTCTTTCTGCCCTTGAGTAGCTTCTTCACTTTCGTGCGCTGATCTTCGCGCACAATGTAGCCGATGCAATTGCGAGAGCCACACAAGCAAGGGTGGTCAAGGAAGTGCTCCATGTCGTAGCCGTAGTCATAGACGAGTTCATCGCCTTTTTTGATGTCTTGGATTGCTACGATCCAAATTTCACCATCCGAATTGATCGCTTCACAATTCCCATCACAAGAGTGGTTCATGTAGCGGGCGGGGTTATCGCCGAGGCGCCCGTCTATGTCATATTTGTCATCGAGCTCGAATATGTAAACAAGGCCTTCGCCCGTTTCGCGAGCTTCATCCTCCCATTCGAGAGCACGCTTCTTTGATTCCTCCTTCGCAATTTTTTCACCGACATATTGGATGATCTGAGTCTCCTCTTCGATGTCAGTCGTGGCGTATAGTCCGCGCCCATGAATCTCAGATGTTTTTACTTTGCAAAGTGGTTTTGGCATGAGTCGTTCAGTAGAAAATATCTATTCCGATTTCAAGTCGCGGGTCATTAACTCCTGCATCGCAGCCAAGGGATCCAGGCCGCCATAAAGTATCGCATGGATGATGCCAAGTATCGGAGCGTCCACTTTTTTCTCCGCGCAGATTTGTTGAAGGCATTTCGTCGCACGGTAGCCTTCGACAACCGACTTCTGACTTTCGACAATCGCGGTCGGCGTTTCACCCTCCCCGATTCTTTGTCCAAGGGTGCGATTGCGACTCCACTCGCCGGAACAAGTCGCCACCAAATCACCAAACCCACTGAGGCCGAAGTAAGTTTCTTTCTGCCCGCCCAGTTCTACACCCAGGCGCACCATTTCATTCAGACTGCGCGTGAGTAAGGCTGCTTTTGCATTATCCCCCAACTGCAATCCATCGCAGAGACCCGAACCGATAGCGTATATATTTTTTAAAGTTCCACCCAGTTCCGTGCCACGCAGATCATCGGAAAGGTAGGCGCGTAGCCCCGCATTACTAAAAGCACTTTGATATCGCTCGGGGTCTTCGCAATCGCTACTCACGGCGAGTACGACGGCTGTCGGTTTACCCTCGGCTACCTCGCCTGCAAAAGTAGGTCCCGAAAGCACCCCGCGCGCGATACCCGGCAAGGCTTCACCCACGATCTCGGCAGGTGTTTTAAAGGTCTCTAGCTCGAGGCCTTTGCACATAATCAAACAAAGTTTTAGCTGCCAAGCGCCCTCAAGGTGTGGCTTGATCGACTCGCAGAGCAAGCGCAGCGCCTTTGACGGGCAGGCAAGGAAGACCACCTCTGCCTCCATGAGAACCGGGCCTACTTCACAGCCGACTTGAATCGTGTGGGGCAACTTGTAGCCCGGCAAGTAGTCGAAATTTTCACGCGACGAGGCAATCTCGAGCGCGTGTTCCATACGACGCGGAACCAAGGTTACCGAGTGGCCACAGCGGTCAAGGTGAAGAGCCATTGCGGTGCCCCAAGCACCGGCTCCTAAGATGCAACAATTCATAGAGGTATGGGTTGTAAATAATTAACCAAGTTTATGATCATTAACGATTGTTAATACAGCGATGCATTGAGTCTGCATGACTGATCTTCGTTTGACAACTCTTTGTCTCCACCGGAGCACATGCTCAAGCTACTCTACCTTTGGAACCACAAGGGATTGGCTGAGCACAAAGCATGTTTGTCGCTCCTACCCAAGCTGCACTGTCAAATCCTCGAAATCCCTTGGAAGCGGAGCCTCAAAAGTCATCAGCTCGCCGCGGTCGGGGTGCTCGATGCGTAGCTCTGTCGAGTGAAGCATGACGCGGGGCACTTCAATGTCCTTCAAGCGCCCGGGCTTGAAACCATAGGTCGTGTCGCCGAGTAGGGGGAAGCGAATCTCGCTCATGTGAACACGTATCTGGTGAGTGCGCCCAGTGTGTATAATGCAACTCATGCGTGTCGCCTTCTGGCCGTAACGCGCTTCGACCTTCCAATCGGTATGGGCAGGTTTGCCGCTATGCACGACCGCCATCCGAGTGCGCATTACGGGATGGCGCCCGATGGCTTCTTTAATTGTGCCACGACCTACCTTGGGGATGCCGAAAACCAGCGCGGTATAGCGCTTGTAGGTCTTCCTTTCGCTGAAGGCAGCAGCCAACTTGTGATGTGCCGTGTCGTTTTTTGCGACTATGATTAAGCCACTGGTATCTTTATCCAAACGATGAACAATCCCAGGCCGATCCGGCGCGCCAATCGTGCTGAGATTTTCGCCACAATGATATAGCAGCGCGTGAACAAGCGTATTATCCCCAGTGCCGCTGCCGGGGTGCGTAATCATCCCCGGTGCTTTATTCACCACTAAGATCGACTCGTCTTCATAAATCACGTCGAGCGGCAAATCGACGGCGGTCGGCGCAGTATCAAAGGTCGGTTCTTCGAGTGCGGCGCGGAGCAGTCCTGATTGGGTCACCTTAAAGCGTTTGTCGATGGTCTTGCCGTCAAATGTGACTTGCCCTGCATCAAAGGCGCGCTGTAAGCGAGCGCGGCTGACATCATCAAACTCGGCCGCGAAGATCTTATCTGCGCGCCCTGCTTTAGCGCCAGAAGGCACTGAAAATTTTATGATCCGGTCAGGCATAATGGTTTGTGCTGAGTCTGCTTGCAGGAAGTCTTTTTTGGATGGGAAGGTTAGTTGCGTGAAGATATTGCCCAGGGTGTTTGAAGGGGCACGCAGCGCTTGATCGAGCAATCACTCAGCCAACTCCTTCGCCGTCACACAATCTTTAGCAATCTGGGCTTTCAACTCCTTCGCTGAAGCAAATTTTTGTTCAGGACGGATAAACTTTAACCACTCAACCTCAATCGCATCGTTCATGCTTAGCTCTGTCGTATCCAAGGCATGGACTTCGAGCGCAGGCACTTGATCAGCATTAGCCACAGTCGGCTTGACGCCGTAGTTGGCCACTCCGACTTGCCAAACCTTTGATCCGCTTTCACGAAAGCTTACTAGATAAACTCCGTAGCGCGGCAGGCACTCTGGTTGCCAAGGAAGGTTCAGTGTAGGAAAGCCAATTGTACGACCCAGCTTCGCGCCACCGACAATCCTACCCCTTGCGGTATAATTGTAGCCGAGCAAATCGTTAACTGCCTCAATCTCGCCCGTTTCAAGTTCTTTACGAATGCGCGTACTACTGATTGGTTCGCCGTTATGTTTAATACGTTCGGCGCTGAACACACCGAGGTTTAAGGCTCGCCCAGATTCAATCAAAGTAGCTACGTCACCCGCACGCTTCTGGCCAAAGCGAAAGTTTTCGCCAACATAGATTGACTTGAGTGCGGGTAAGGCATCCTTCAGCTGGCTAAGAAACTGGTCGGCAGGAATCGAGGCAAAGGCATGGTCGAAGTGCTTACAAATCACGCAGTCAACCCCTACTTCGTGAAGCATTGCGGTCTTTGTCTCAATCGGCATGATGAGGCGAGTCGGATCTTTGGGGCGAAAGAGACGACTCGGGTGCGGATCAAAAGTTAGCACACCTGCAATACCACCCCGCCCTGAGCCTTCTTGAAGTGATTTTTGTCGGGCTGCTGCAACACCTGAGCGGCGTGCGGAAAACACGGCTGATTCAATCACAGCCTTATGACCAAGATGCACACCGTCGAAGACACCAATGGCCAGATGTAGTTCTCCCTTTAACCCAGAAAGAGCTTCAAAGTTATCAACGGCGGCGGGGAAGTTCATGAGAATTGCTTAGGTTGGAGTTCCGCCCTTAAAGCGCATGAGTAGGCACGGCTTGAATCACGGGGATCAGTTGCTTACGCAGAGTGGACGGGGACATCACTTCTAGCTCTTCGATCTGGCAGCATTCTCGATGCGAAACTGACCGACGGCGGTCCTGCGAAGCTCATTCAAATGGCCACCACAGCCGAATTTTTCGCCAAGGTCGTGCGCAATCGTGCGCACATAAGCGCCCTTACTCGTGCCGACTATAAAGGAAACTTCGGGCAGCGCATACTTGGTTAGCTCAAAACGGCTAATGTGGATAACGCGTGGCTCGCGCTCAACGACCTTACCCTGACGAGCTAGCTTGTAGAGCTTTTGGCCATTAATCTTCTTCGCCGAAAACATAGGGGGTGTCTGATATTGATCACCCATAAAGGTCTTTATCTCGGCTTTCACTTGTTCTTCTGTCAGTTCGGGCACAGGGCGCTCTTCTGTAATCTTACCCTCAGCATCTTGCGAGTCAGTACTCACACCTAGCTTGACGGTTCCAGTGTATTCTTTGCCGAGACTCATCAGATATTGCGAAGTCTTTGTCGCCTTACCAATCAAGATAAGTAACAAGCCGGTGGCCATCGGATCAAGCGTCCCGGCATGCCCTACCTTTTTCATGTGGTAGACACGGCGGATTTTTGACACGACATCGTGTGAGGTAATGCCTTGCGGCTTATCTACAAGGAGGATGCCTTCCGGCGCGTCGGTAATTGGCTGG
Source organism: Opitutaceae bacterium BACL24 MAG-120322-bin51 (assembly GCA_905182465.1). Classification (GTDB taxonomy): domain Bacteria; phylum Verrucomicrobiota; class Verrucomicrobiia; order Opitutales; family Coraliomargaritaceae; genus Thalassobacterium. Next base: position 171,380 of record CAJJBI010000004.1, read on the forward strand.
GACATGATGAAATGGTTGGTTGTTCGTAGGGCTTCACCTTGCGAGATGCCGAGGTGGCAAAGGATCGCGCTAGCACGAGTCCTAAAGAAATGAAATTATAAATTCTTCAAATGTTTCCCGATGGCTCGCATGAGTTGCGGATAAAATTCTTTGATCGAGCTGTTTTCGACATTGAGCCCGGCCGCGCAAGCGTGGCCTCCGCCGCCAAATTGTTTGGCGATTTGATCGACACGATACTTCGGGTCTTTCGCGCGGAGGCTGCCTTTGAGGGCTCCGGCGCGATCTTCGATTAACACGCCCACTTCGACGCCATCAATGGCACGAGCATAGTCGACTAAGCCTTCAGAATCGTCAATCGTAGCGCCAGTTTCTTCGTAAACGCCATTTTCGATTAGGCCAACGCAAACGCGGTTCTCAAACTCCATGGTAAGGGAATCAAGGAAGTTCTGTAACAGTTTGATTTTGGCAAAACTCTCGCGCTCGTAAAGTTCATGCGCCGCGGCAGAGGGATTTGCGCCACACTCGCAAAGGCGGCGCGCGATCTCGAAGGTATCGGGCGTGGTTGAGGGGAACCGGAATTGCCCCGTGTCGGTCGCTATGCCTACATAGAGTGCCTGAGCGGTGACGGCGTCAACCTCGTAGCCATTGTCTAGGCAGAAGCCCGCTAGGATCTCTGCGGTGGCACAAGCAGTCGCTATGACTAGGTTTTCCTTACCATACAGCTTATTAGAAATGTGGTGGTCGACGTTCAGCGCGACTTCAGGAAAGAGCTCATTAAGGCGATCGCCCACGCGCTTGAAGTCTGCGCAATCAACAGATACGGCCACGTGACCATCGGGTGTAAAGTCGGCAGCTAGGACCATCGGAGTCTCGCCAACAAAAGCTTCAAGGGTCGCTGGCGTGGCGTCGCGATTTAGACCAATGGCCTCGATGCCGAGGCTCTTTAATACACGAACGACGGCAACGGTAGAACCAATGCAATCTCCATCAGGGCGTTGGTGACCAAGCACGGCGACTCTTTGCCCCTTCAACTTTTCAATCTCGCCAGCGAAGCGCGCGCTGTCTTCGGGGTAGAATTTTTTATCTGTCATTTTGATTCTTGGTCGAGTTGATCGAGGATTTCGTTGATCTCCGCCCCGCGTTCTAGGGATGGATCGTAGGCATAATAAAAAGTCGGGAAGTATTTAAGCGTGATCTCGCGGCTCACCCGCTGGCGGATGTCTTTACCGATCCTACGAAAAAGCTTCTGGCTGGCTGCGATCTCGGCATCGTCGCCGAGCACTGAGTAATAGATCTTGGCATTACGTAAATCAGCAGACACAGAGACATCACTAATTGTGATCGCTGCAGTATCTGCGCGATAATACCGCCGCATTTGTTCACTGATCTCACGTTGAAGTAGTGCATTAATGCGTGTGATGCGTTGTGACATGATAGCTAGTAACTTAAGGCGAGAAGTAGTTAATTCGGGGCGTGCTTGCCTGCAGATGCCAATCCTGGCAGCAAGTAAAGCAAGTGCTCGAAAGCGGATTCGCCGCGGAAATTATAAGGACGCGCGTTGCTCTTCAACGGCGAAGCATTCGATCGTATCGCCTTCTTGATAGTCGTCGTAGCCTGCCACGTTGATACCACATTCGTAGCCTGCCCGGACTTCTTTGACGTCGTCTTTGAAGCGTTTCAGTGTGTCTATTTTGCTCTCGTGGATGAGCTCGCCGCCTCGCATGAGACGCGCGATGCAGTTGCGCTGGATAACGCCCTCTGTCACCATACAACCAGCAACGTTGCGCGTCTTACCAACGGAGAATATTTGGCGAACCTCGGCTGCGCCGGTCTTCTTCTCCGTGTATTCCGCGTCGAGCATGTCAGTCATAGCCTCTTCGACTTGGTCGATGAGTTCATAGATAATCGCATGCTGGACGATGCGAATATCGTGATGTTTAGCCAGGCTCTGCACGCCGTTATCGAGTTTGACATTGAAACCAACAACCATCGCTCCACCCGCGCTAGCGAGAGTGATGTCGTTCTTGGTAATATGGCCAACACCTTTACTGATCACGTCGAGTTCGACCTTATCGCTCTCGATAGCTTTGAGCGATTGAACCAGTGCTTCAGTCGAACCGTGCACATCTGACTTTACGATGACGCGGAGGCACTTCTTCTGCTGATTTTCGATCGCAGCGAAGAGGTCTTCAACGGTAGTAGCGCCACCTTCTGTGTTTTTCTGTTGAGTCTTGGCTGCCTCATGGAGTTTACGCACTTGCATGTTCTCCTCGGCGCAACGCTTAGCCACTTTTTCGTTTTTCTCAGTGGAAAACTTGGTGCCGGATGCGGGTACATCTGACCAACCAGTGACTTTAACTGGCGTCGCAGGTGGCGCGTCTTTAAGCTGTTTGCCATCGGCATCGGTCATTGTTTTGACTCGGCAGTAAACCTCGCCGCAGAGCAATGCGTCACCCTTCTTCAGGGTGCCTCGCTCGACGATGACCGTAGCGGAGGCACCACGACCCATTTCGATCTGAGATTCTATAATAGTACCAGATGCGGGGCAAGTCGGGTTGGCCTTGAGCTCAAGAAGTTCGACTTGGAGTAGGATCATGTCGAGCAGGTTGTCGATATTCGTGCCCTTGAGGGCGGAAACCTCGACAGCAATCGTTTCACCGCCCCAATCTTCGGGAGCGATGCCCTTCTCCTGCATCTGCTGCTTAACGCGATCGATGTTGGCCCCCTTCGAATCAATCTTGTTGATGGCTACGATGATGGCGTTGTTGGCCTCTTTGGCAAATTTGAGCGCTTCTTCGGTCTGTGGTTTGAAGGCGTCGTCGGCCGCGATCACAAGGATCGAGACGTCGGTTACATTGGCACCGCGCTCTCGCATCATGGAGAAAGCGGCGTGACCGGGTGTATCGATAAAGGAGATCTTCTGCCCCTTGTGATCGATCTGGTAAGCACCTATGTGCTGAGTGATCCCGCCGGCTTCCCCTTTAACCACGTTGGCCTTGCGTATAGTGTCGAGCAGTGTGGTCTTGCCATGATCGACGTGACCTAGGATGCAGACGACGGGAGGGCGGGGTTTTAGAAACTTAGGGTCGTCGTCGTCGGGCTTTTCAACTTTTGGCTTAGACCCGCCTTTTTCGGCCTGCTCGCCACGGTGGTGGATCTCTAGTTCGCAACCATGTCGGCCTGCGACTTGCACCGCGACGCTCTCTTCGATCGTTTGGTTCATCGATGCGAAAATGCCCATCTCCATTAGCTCAGAAATGAGTTTGAAAGGCTTAAGTCCAATCTCGCCCGCAAAGTCGCGCACGACAATAGGGGGTTTGACGTGGATCTTCTTCAGCGCTCCGGCTTCAGTCGCAGGAGCTTCGAGATCTTCAGCAGATTCGGCAACAGGTGCTTCGTCCGCATCAACTGCTTTGGAAGCAGAGGGCGGCTTGGGAGGACCAGTAGGCGTCGGTGCGGCAGGCGGAGTAGAAGTTGCGGGTGTCGGACTGGGTGCCTTTGGCGGAATCGTAGCGGAAATAGGTGTCGATGCGGTCTGCGCGGGTGATGGCTCCGGTTGACCGACTGTGGGAGGCTTTGGCGGGCCTGCTGGTGACGATGTGGCGGGCGCTTGGGGGCTCGCAGGATCGACCAGCTTGGGTGCTTTAGTCGACTTTTCTGCTTCCTCGGCATCAGATTTTTCCTGATGCTCACGCTCTATGTCAGCAGCGGATTTGACGAAAGCGCCCTCGGGTAACTTCGGTGCGACTGGCGCTTCAGTTGCGGTCTCGGCCTCGACAGGCTGAGCCTGAGGCGCTTGCGCGGCAAACTCCTCTCGGAGGGCATCGGCGGAGATGTTGTCGACGGTGCTGGAAGCGCTCTTCACCTCATAGCCACGACTCTTCAGAAGGGCTATTAGCTCCTTATTCTCCATTCCGATGTCTTTGGAAAGTTGGTGTATGCGAACACTCATAGATGAGATATTTTTTAAGTCTGGTTATTGCGGGAGGGATGGCAGCACATTCGCTTAGCCTTGTTGCTGGAAAAATGCGGCTACCTTGGAGATCACATCTGCGGCCTCTTCAGGGGTGAAGCCTGCGTCAATTAAGTCGTCGGCTTCGACGCCTTCAAATACTTCGGGGCTGGCAAAACCAATCGCGACCAATCGCGAGGCCACTTCGGGATCCAATCCACTGATGGCATTGAGTCCTTGGACGGCTTTAGCGACCTTTTCGTCGAAGCCGACGGCCTCTTTCTCCTCCTTGCCTATGTCAAGCTTCCAGCCTAGAAGACGAGAGGTGAGCTTAGCATTGAAGCCGCGGCGACCAATCGCGATAGAAAGGTCGTCTTCCGCCACTTCGAAGTGGATACGACGGTCGCCTTCGTTTACGTTGATGTTCTTAGGGACTGCAGGCTTGAGCGCTTCTTCGAGCAATTGGAGCGGATCTTGGTAGTAACGAATGATATCGATCTTCTCGCCGCCGAGTTCACGGACGATTGTTTTGACACGCGCACCACGGGCACCGACACATGCGCCGACTGGGTCAACCTTAGGGTCGTTGCTGTTCACTGCGATCTTCGTGCGATAGCCAGGCTCGCGAGCCATCGCTTCGATCGAAACAGTGCCATCTGCGATCTCGGTGACTTCAAGTTCAAAAAGACGACGAACGAAGTTTAGGTTAGATCGGGAAAGAATGATATCGGGACCGCGATTAGTCTGCTCGATCTTAAGTAGTAGGCATCGGATGCTCTCGCCAGGGGCATAATCTTCGCCGGGAACACGCTCGCGAGGTGGCAAGATCGCTTCGGCCTTACCGAGGTCGACTACCAAGTCGCCGCGCTCGCGGCGACGGACGATGCCTGTGACGATGTCGCCAACAGTGTCTTTATAATCATCGTAGATACGGTCTTTTTCAAACTGGCGTATGCGCTGCATGATCGCTTGGCGGGCAGTCTGCGCGGCGATACGACCGAGATAGGCCGGATCGATTTCCTTCTCGATAGTCTCACCGACTTGAACGTCCGCGTTGACTTGGCGTGCCTTCTCAACGTGGATTTCGAGATCATCATCTCCCACAGAGTCCACGACCTGTAATACAGTCCATGCCTTGAGAGAACCGGTCTTTGGATTAATCTCAACACGGATATCTTGACCCACACCGACACCCTTTTGGGCAGCGCTCGCGATCGCACTAGAGATGGCTTCGATCATGTCTGAGCGACTGATCCCCTTCTCTTTTTCCATGTATTCTAAAACTGATAGTATTTCGTGGCTCATTGGGTGCTAAAAATAAAAAAAGCAGGCATGAGGCCCGCTTTTAAAGTGTTACTAGATTTAAAAGTGAATTTGGCAGAATATAGTGCGCTTAGCCCTTGTCAAGGTACCTGTATAGAGGAATTAAATTCGGAGAATCGAAGCGCACTCCATTCATTTATACTTGCAGCGATCCAATGCATACACATCTTCCGCAATTAACTTTCGCCCTGCTAGCTGAATTCCCAGGGCTCCGCCATTCTGGCACACCACTGAATTCATGAAAACCGTCATTGTCTATTCTGGAGGCCTCGATTCGACCGTCCTCCTCTATCACTTACGTCAGGCAGGTCATGACCTCCACGCTCTCTCTGTGGACTACGGTCAACGCCACCGTTGCGAGCTCGAGCGCGCCGCCGCGATCTGCGAGGAACTAGACATCCCCCAGCCCGTCGCGAATCTTTCGGCGCTCCAACCACTCCTTGCTGGTAGCAGTCTAACCTCATCTGAGATCGAAGTCGCCGAAGGGCACTACACGGAAGAGAATATGAAGAGTACGGTCGTACCGAATCGTAATATGATCTTACTCTCCGTCGCGACTGGTCATGCTCTCTCGATCAAGGCGGGACAAATTGCCTACGCCGCTCACTCTGGTGATCACGCAATCTACCCCGACTGCCGTAGTGAATTTGCCGATGCTATGAGCAACGCGATTAGGCTCGCCGACTGGGAAAAGGTCGAGCTTATCCGCCCTTTCGTCGACTGGACAAAGGCTGACATCGTGCGCCGCGGTGCCGAACTCAGTGTGCCTTTTGCTAAAACATGGTCTTGCTACAAGGGCGGCGACCTCCACTGCGGTCGCTGCGGCACCTGCATCGAACGCCGCGAAGCCTTCGACCTCGCCAAGGTCAACGACCCCACCCCCTACGCCGAAAACGCCCCAAGCATCGCGAACCTTCGCGCAAACGACTGGCGACTTTGAGCATCAGAATCTGTCTATCTCTAGCAACGCGCATCTTCCATATTCCATCTCCTAAATATCATGCTAACCTGTAGCAAAACCTACCGCGACATCCCCTTCGCCCACCGCCAACACCGGCACAATGGCCACTGCTCCCTCATACACGGGCATAACTGGGCAATCACCCTCACCTTCGCCTGTCAGAAAACTGATGCCAACGGTTTCGTCGTCGACTTTGGTGACTTGAAATATCTCAAAACCTGGATCGCCCAAAATCTCGACCACGCCTGTCTTTTCAATGAGAGCGACCCGGAGAGCGAAGCCCTCCTTGCTCAATTTGGGCACCTCTTTAAAGCTTACATTTTACCCAACACCTCCTGTGAAGGCCTCGCGCAACATCTCCATGGAGTTTTTAACCCCATGGTGCGCGCGCAGACAGAAGATCGCGTCTGGGTCACACAAGTCGAGATCGAGGAAGATTCTAAAAACTCGGCCACCTACTTGCCGGACTAGCCGCAATCCTAGTATTTGCCATCGAGATATTTCGCCCAGAGATAACTGAAGGACCATGCAAAATCACGCGGGCGATTACTAAGCCAATTCTTCAATTCCTCTAAATCAATCCAGCGGCCTTCGACCACTTCAATTGGGTCCAATATGAATGGCCCCTCCGACTGGCAGGTGTAGACCCAGACAAATTCGTTACCAGTCGGCTCGCAGGGGGCTTCTTTAAAGAGGCGCTTCAGATCGACAGGACCGCGCAAGCCGATCTCTTCGATGAGTTCTCGTCCAGCCGCTTCGTCGTAGTCCTCGCCAGCATCGACATGGCCGGAGCAGGAACTCACCCATTTGCCCGGCGCAGTATCCTTGCCCATGGAGCGACGTTGTAGATAAATTTGTCCCGCTTTATTAAACACAAAGACATGGATTGCGCGGTGCAGAAGCTCCTCACGGTGCACAACCGAGCGTGGTTCTTGCCGAAGGACATTGTCGCTTCTATCGACGACGTCGAAAATATCGGTGACGGGCATGATCGTAATTAGCTAGAGTGATAGAAGGTATCTTTTAGAAGGCTCATAACCTGCCAAGCCTTGCCGCGAGTAGCGAGCCAAAGTAAGTGGCATTAGGTAACCGGTTTATGGATGGTCACAATAAAAGAGTCTAATGGCTCATCTTAAACGTCCCTAGCATAAGGCATAAGTTCGCTTCAGAGTCATGTTAGTTCAATGTAAACCCCCTATTTGTCATAGACGGGCAGGCATTGTTCCTTGCTCACGCTAAGCTCTGTAACAAATCGGCGTCGGCTCGATCGATCCTTTGAAAACGAAAATAGTGGACTTGCTGTCCTCAACGCGACACTCCTCTGGTATTATAAATGGCAGTTTTTAACTATAAAGCGCGTGAGAAGGATGGCACGATTGTAAGCGGCACGATCGAAGCTGCCGAGCGCCGTCTCGCCATGCAGCGCCTACAAGCGCAAGGGCTCAGCCCAGTGACTTTAAAGGAAGGCGCCACTGGAGCACCTTCTGTCTTCGCCAAAATAGGCGAACGCGCAAAGGCACTACGAAGCAACCGCAATGCAAAAGGCGGTAATGAAAATTCTCAAAAGCAACGAGGCGCCAAGCGGGAAAGCGTCGGTCTCCTCGTACTAAAACGCTTGATGGAGCTTCACGGCTCTGGCTTACCCGTAGGCGACTCGATCCGCATACTCAGCCAGCGGCTCAGCGACAAGGAGCAAGGAGCCATCGCGCAAACGCTCTGGCGCGACCTAAGTGAAGGCTCTACATTGGCAGGGGCTATGTCGCGCCAACCTCGCTGCTTCCCAAGCTCGATCAGCTACGTGATCGAAGCGGGCGAGGCGACTGGCAACCTCGCCCCTGTTCTGCGCAAAGTCATTGATTACCTCGAAGAAAAGCAAGGGATACGCAAGAAGATGATCGCGAGTATGGCTTACCCTGCCTTCATTTGCACTATCGCTACAGCAGTTGTCATCCTTTTCATGACGGTGCTATTACCACAAATTCAAGGCATGTTAGATCGACTAGGGGGCGAAATGACTTGGAGCGCACGCATCTTGATTGATGGTTCATCCTTCATCGCACAGATCGGCCCCTTTCTTCTACTTGGGCTAGTTATTGGCATTATAGGTTTTCGACAATGGCGGAGCACTGAGTCTGGATTAGGTCGCACCGACTCATGGCTTTTAAAACTGCCACTGCTTGGTAAAATCTTTTACTTCAGCGACCTCTTCCAGGTAGGTAACTTGATCAGCACATTGCTAGAAAGTGGCATCAATACAACCGAGACTTTACGCCTGACCGAGCGTACAGTAAAAAACACTGCACTGCGGAAACGCTTCAACATTGCACGAGGGCAAGTCAACGAGGGGCTCTCAATCGCACAAGCCTTTCAACGAAACCAATTCATGCCCGACCTCGCAGTCGACATATTAACAGTCGGTGAAAATACTGGTAACCTTGCCCACAGTATGAACGAAATTACGAAGGGATTTCGCAATGAATTAACGGCACGCCTAGCTAAATTGACTACACTTGTTTCAACCGGCGCCTTGATCTGTGCCTTCATACTGGTTGCGCTGATCGCCATGGGTATCGTTACCAGCGTATTCCAAGTCAGCCGAAGCCTGTCCTAGCGATTGAGTTTGTTTGATCGGCAGTCGAAAAGACATGCGCGTGCCCTCCCCCACTTTGCTCTCGGCCTCGACTGTGCCGCCGTGCAACTGCACGATATGCTTCACAATACTTAGGCCAAGCCCGGTGCCGCCGGTCTCCCGTGAGCGCCCTTTATCCACTCGATAAAAACGCTCGAAAAGATGCGGTAGATCCTTCTCTGGAATACCAGATCCATCATCGATAACGGAACAGCGTACTAGTCCTAAATCGACCTCGAGCACGGCCTCCAATTTGATTGATGTAAACTCTGGCGCATAGCGAAAAACGTTTTCAATCAAATTGTCCAAAACTTGATTGATTCGATAACGATCAAAAGGAAACGAGCCAACGGCGGCGGCGACAATTACTTCAATTTTTTGCTCATTAGTATGAATCCGATTACGATAGCTTTCGGCGACTTCATTCAAAAGAGATTTAAAAGGCTGCTCCACGGATTCGATCTGGTCAGGCCGTGACTCTAATCTTGAAATAGTTAGTAAATCTTCGACCAGCAGGTTGAGTCGCTCCGCGTTTTTTAAGATTTTTCCCATGAAGCGGTGCCGCATCTTGCGATCAATCGTCGCCTTGTCGTCGATCAGTGTTTCAGCGAAACCCTTAATAATGGTCAGTGGCGTACGAAGCTCATGCGAGACATTGGCCACAAATTCACGCCGCATGACTTCTAAGCCTTTTAGTTTAGTAATGTCATACATGACAAGAAGCGTCGAGTGACCGCCTTCCAAATTTATACTCTGAACCTTCGTGCAGGAAGCTTCAACCCATCGCTTTTTCGCTCCTTGCTCAATCTTTACCTGTGTTGATTCGTCGCCGCCCTGCTTTGCTGCCGAGTCTAAAAGCTCCTGCAAAATAGACGCGCTAAATACACTCTCCAAGTGCAGGCCTTGGATCGGAAGACCATCGCGAAAAAGCTTTTCCGAAGATCGATTGGCGTATTCCACCACATGGTCCTCGTTAAATACAATCACTGCTTCTTGGACTGCGCCGAGTATTACGTCAATCTGCCCTGAATAGTCGTTCTTTTGTATGATGGTCTGATCATTTGAATCGATGAGCTCGTTTATCGAATCCACAAGACCAATTACTCCGATTTTCCCCAAAGTCGTCGCGAAGTCGGCTGGCAACAAGCGCCTTTGCGAACTCACCGAATCTTGGAGCTCACGCAAGAAGCGACGCAATCGCAAGACATGGCGAAAAAGCAAAAATGAAACAACCAGTAATAAAATTGTTAATAGGTAGAGCATGTTAGGCAGAAGAGCGAAATCGCCCCACTAAAAGGCAAATTATAGGGCAAGCTAAGCAGCAGCTGACTAAGCTCAAGCAACTAAAGCTATGGTCCCCTAGCTTATTCGCACTTAATATCGACCGCTCGGTAGCCTACGCCCCGCACTGTCTCGATCATATGGGCGTAATGGCCGAGTTTTTCACGTAAACGGCGCACATGGGTATCGACAGTGCGCGTCTCAATATCCGTATCGTAATGCCACACATTAACCAGTAAATGATCTCGCGATTGCACACGCCCCTTTCGCTCCATGAGAAGTTTCAATAGGCGGAATTCGGTCGCCGTCAGCACAACATTTTCGCCATCAACCTCTAACTGGTGCAGATCTTCGTCAATCGCCACACCTGCAATCTCGATTCGTGACTGCCCAATGGGTTTTGAAAGCGATTCTGCGCGCTTGAGCAGATTGCTTATTCTAATCAGTAACTCTTTGTTGTTAAATGGCTTAGGTAAATAGTCTTCCGCGCCTGTCTCCAAGCCTTTAATTCGATCCTCGGGTTCAGCGCGCGCACTCAAAAATATGATCGGGATATGCTTCATCGTAGGATCAGCGCGGGCGATGCGGCATAACTGTAAACCATTGAGCTCGGGCATCATTATATCCAAGACCATCAAATCTGGTTCAAATTCGCGCACTTTGGCAATAAAGGCCAAGGGATCGTTTAATGCCGCTACACGATACCCTTCTTGCTCTAGCTGAAACTCCAGAAGTTCGGTAACATCAGGCTCGTCGTCTAGAACTAAAATGCGATGCACTTTTTGCGCGCTCATTCTTGGCAATGTGGTCGTCTCAACCACTATTTTGATTTTCGTAGATTCTTAAGGTGTCAGGTTTGAATAATGCAGATGAAAACCTAACACAAGTCATAGCAGGTCAATAATTAAAGCCAGCTCTAAACCCTTCTACAGGCGATTTAACCTCAATGCGACGCAATCGTGACACAGCTGAAACAATCGACAGGAAACCTCCCGCCCAAGTAGATGCGTTAGCGCGCCCTTTTGCCGTAGCGGGCTTCCAGGTGGACCATTAGAATGCTGATGTCCGCGGGGTTCACACCACTGATACGACTCGCCTGCCCTAAGGAGCTCGGAGCAATCTCGATCAGCTTCTGGGCGCTCTCGCTGCGCAGCCCCTTGACTTCGGAAAAATCGAAGCCCTCGGGTAACTTGATCTTGTCAATGTGCTTTAGTTTCTCGATCTGCTTCAGTTCACGATCTAAGTAGCCTTTAAAAACCACACGATAATGCACCTCTTCTCGAACCTCCTTAGATTCCGCCTTCATTGCTTCGGGGAAGTCCTCCTGAGAATGAGATCGCCGCAGGTGTAGAGCATAGCTTTCCCCTGCCCTGCGCTCGACCTCGAGACGATCCGTCCATTCAAGCACCTTAGAGGACTTCTCTTTAATTCTCATAAGCCTCTGTCCATCAACAAGTTGCAGTCTTTCTATTGTGTCAACTAAGCGTAATTCTGCACTCGGATGATTAAACAAGAGCCTGTGTTCCGCGCGGCTGGAAAACATACGATATGGCTCCTTCGTGCCCTTTGTCACTAAGTCATCAATGAGCACTCCTAGATAAGCCTCGTGGCGCTTCAAAACCAAGGCTTCCTGCCCGCGAATCTTTTGTACGGCATTGACGCCGGCGATCAGCCCCTGCCCTGCCGCTTCTTCGTAGCCAGAGGTCCCGTTGATCTGACCCGCAAAGAAAAGGTTTTCTACCTTCTTGGATTCCAATGAAGGAAAAAGCTGTGTCGGCGGCGCAAAATCGTACTCCACGGCATAAGCGGGCCTCATCATGTGGACACCCTCTAAACCCTCGATACTTCGCAACATGTCCAACTGCACACCAAAAGGCAAACTCGTGGAGAGACCGTTGATATACCATTCGTTAGTATTCCGCCCTTCGGGTTCTAGGAAAAGCATGTGGCGCTCCTTATCAGCGAAGCGGACGAATTTATCTTCGATGCTAGGACAATAACGCGGTCCCGTGCCCTCGATCTGCCCAGAATACATCGGTGAGAGGTGCAGATTATCCGTCACCACCTGTCGCGTGCCTGCACCCGTATAAGTCATCCAGCAAGAAACCTGATCCTGACCAGGCAACCACCCTAACTTTCGTTGGTGCGGGTGTTCCACGTGGAACAATTCGTGTTCCGAGTTCCGCACATTCTTCTCCGATTGTTCCACGTGGAACACATTGTCAATTCCACGCGTATCGTAGAACGCAAAGAGCGTCGGGTCTATGTCGCCCTTCTGCTCTTCTAACTGACTAAAATCAATGCTGCTGCCAAGAATACGCGCTGGCGTGCCCGTTTTCAGGCGCTCTAGCTCAATTCCTGCCTCTAAAAATGAACCAGAAAGCCCTTCCGCTGAGAAATCGCCCATTCGCCCGCCTTTATTGGTATTCTTGCCTACATGCATCAGCCCACGAAGAAATGTGCCCGTCGTGACAACCACGGTCTTCGCGTAAAATTCAACCTCTAGGTTAGTGCGAACGCCGACTACCTTGCCGCCTTCGTAGATAAGCCCTTGAACCATCGCCTGGAACAAGTCTAGGTTCTTCTGCAACTCAAGCACATGCTTCATGCGATATTGGTAAGCTTTCTTGTCACATTGCGCTCTAGGCGCCTGAACGGCTGGCCCCTTAGAGGCATTGAGTAAACGAAATTGGATCGCCGTGGTATCTGTGTTGATTGCCATCTCTCCGCCAAGCGCGTCGATCTCTCGCACCATGTGGCCTTTGGCTTGGCCGCCTATTGCAGGGTTACAGCTCATTTGAGCGATCGTATCGAGGTTGCCAGTCAGCATCAGCGTGTTTGCACCAAGCCGCGCAGAGGCTAGGGCGGCTTCACAGCCCGCATGACCGGCGCCACAGACAATCACGTCGTAGGGATGATCTTTCCCAAACTTTAATCCTGAGCTCATTTACCGATACAAAATTGTTTAAAAAGCCTATCAAGCATGCGCTCATTATCAACACGTCCGACTACTTGCCCAATGTGTTCTACTGCGTCACGCATGTCGGCCACAATCAGCTCAGAGTGATCGCCTGATTTCAACTTTGATGATGCAAGTTCCAGTGCATCAACAGCTTCTCCAAGTGAAGCGGCATGGCGTGCGTTAACCACCACGCCATCGCTCTGCCCATGCGTCAGACTATCATCGATGGATTTCTGCCAGGCTTCGCGCAACTCGGCGAGACCCGTCCGCTTGAGAAGGGAAGTGCGCACATGCTTTAAATCTGGTAAATAATCAGCAAATGATTGGGCACTTGGTAAATCAGTTTTGTTCTCGACCACAATCGTATTCGCCGGATTCATTCGCCGCAGCAAGGAATCCGGCAGGGTGGGGGAGGGCATGTTGGCATCGAGCATGAGCAAAAAGAAATCCGCCGTCTCAGATTGCTCGATCGTGTGGTCTATCCCGATCTTTTCAATCGCGTCGCCAGCCTCATGTAAACCCGCTGTATCCAGAATCTCGATACGCCATGGTCCCACCATCATAAAGGCAGAAATATAATCACGCGTTGTGCCCGGGATATCACTAACAATCGACCTTTCGGCACCTGTTAGTGCATTAATTAAGCTACTTTTACCTACGTTAGGTTCGCCTATAATTAAGGTCTTAATTCCCTCATGAAGTAGGGCGGAGTAGCGCTGCGTTTCGATCAAATCGCCCATCTCTTCAATCAGTTTTCGGAGTTCGGAAGCAGGGCCCACTTGATCCTCACCCGGCAGATCTTCTTCAGGGAAATCTATGTAGGCTTCAAGCTGCGCCATTACGCCGAGTAGGCGCTCAGTCAGTTCGCTCATCTTGCGACCAACCGACCCGTGCAACTGGCGTTGCGCAACTTCTAGGCTGCGGTCAGAGCGTGCACGAATCAAATCAGAGATAGCCTCTGCCTGGCTTAAATCCATGCGACCATTCAAGAACGCTGTGCGCGTGAACTCACCTGGCTCCGCGGGACGACATCCCCGCGCCATTAAATCCGCGAGGATTTTTTGCACAATCATGGGATTGCCGTGAGGCGCTATTTCTAGCATTGATTCACCCGTAAATGATTGACCATCAGTGTAATAAGTAAAAACACACTCGTCAATTTGTATTCCATTACATCGATATACTTAGCAAAATGCGCATAAGCGCTTTTTGAGCGGCTTACTGCGTTGCGTGATCGCAAGAGCCAGTTCCGCACAAGCAGGCCCGGTCAAGCGAATCAGCGCAATGGCAGATTCGCCTGCAGGCGATGAGAGTGCTACAATTGTGTCAGCGGCGGGCATAGGACAGGCTAAATTCACCGAATCCGCGATTGCGTCAAGTGAGTACGTAGCGCGCCAACTTCCTTGCGCTACAATTGGCCAAGAGGCGAGGCTAACTCGAATAAGCTCAGGCGCTACAATTGACCGATGACTGATGAACGAAATCGGTCCATTTTCGCTTCGACGAATGCCTTCACGGTAGGCGCATCGTCTTCAATCAGCGGCGTCAGATCCATCGCAAACCACAACTGATCAAGCGTATCAACCGAATGAGAGTCGTAGAAGGTCGCATTCGCACGGCGGCGGCCAATGACGGCCTTTCCGTAGTCTTTGCCCCCAGCAATCTGCGAAGCGAAGCATGCATGGAGTTTCTCAGCCAATTCGGGGTAGGAACTCACATCAAGCGCGATCTTATCCTCCGACTCGAGCCAGTCGAGATCACGCCAAACTTCGCAGCCGTAGACCTTCTTTGGGCGAGAGTAGGGGGGAATCCTGAGTAGCGCTTCAATCACTGCGTGAAATACCGCTACGTGGCTGGCGTGCTTGTCAGCGGGATTGTGCGTGTAGAGCACTTCGGGCTGA
This sequence comes from Opitutaceae bacterium BACL24 MAG-120322-bin51, assembly GCA_905182465.1. Taxonomy (GTDB): domain Bacteria; phylum Verrucomicrobiota; class Verrucomicrobiia; order Opitutales; family Coraliomargaritaceae; genus Thalassobacterium. The sequence continues at coordinate 186,389 of CAJJBI010000004.1, forward strand.
GTGCAGATTAGATGTTGCTCCAATTGATCGACCAGTTTGCCACGGGTGGCAGGGTCCTTGATCGCGGCACTAGTAAAGCCGAGCTGCCCCACATAACTGTACTCACCGATTTCCGCCGCACGGCGTTGCTCGTCGGCACGGATCGTTTGCATCTCGGCGTCCGTCTTACCGGCAAAGGCTCCAGAACGAGCGCTACCGCCACCATCTGTGCAGGTGATGCCACTAAACCACGCACCATCTTGCCCATAACAGGTGGCAATGCCATGAAAGGCCATAAATTCCAAGTCATCTTGGTGCGCACCAATGCCGAGGTGGGAGGTGCGCGCCTGCGCTTCGGGAGCACTGATCTGGTCAGGAATAAAGAGATCGATATCCGCATGCATAGATTAGGTTAGCGCGAGCACGTCCATCGCCGCAAGAACCTTTGCCACTGCTAACATACGAAGAGCCACTCCTTGACTTTAAGCAACGCGAACCAAAGCATCCGCCGATGGCTAAATTTACGATTGGACAACGCTGGATCAGCGAAACGGAGCCAGAGCTCGGACTCGGGATAGTGGAAGAAGTCTCCCGGCACCAGGTTCGACTCGCCTTTCCGGCATCTGCGGAAGCGCGGCTCTATGCACCAACCAATGCACCCATCAAGCGGGTCGAATTTCGCGCGGGTGACACCATTCACTCTCAAGGCGGTGAAACCATCGTGATCGAGGAGGTGAACGTGGAGGAAGGGATCATAACTTACCTTGCTGGGGCAATCCAGATCACAGAAATGGATCTCGCGGATACGATCAGCTTCAGTAAACCCGAAGATCGCCTCATCCGGGGACAAATTGATCAGTCGTCTGCCTTCAACTTGCGCTACGAGGCCATCGCCCGGCTTGCACATGCCAAACAGTCGGACGTAGCTGGATTTGTGGGCGGGCGTATCGACCTGATTCCACATCAACTTTACATCGCCTCTGAGGTCACTAACCGCTACATGCCACGTGTCTTACTAGCAGACGAAGTCGGTCTGGGCAAAACGATCGAAGCTTGCTTGATCCTACACCGACTCCACCTCACGGGCCGAGCAGAGCGCATCCTTATCGTATTGCCCGAGTCGCTCGTCCATCAATGGTTAATCGAGTTGCTGCGCCGCTTTAACCTGTGGTTCACGCTGGTCGATGCGGCGCATTGTGAATCCGCCACCTCTGTGGACGCGGCAACCAATCCCTTCAATGCGGAACAGCTCGTGATTTGCAGTATTAAGACGCTACTAGAGCATCCGCGTTGGGCAGATTGTGCGCTGTCGGCGAAATGGGACATGCTCGTCGTCGACGAAGCACACCACCTCGAATGGACGCCCGAAGTCGTCAGCCCGGAGTATCAGCTTGTAGAGGGTCTGACGAAAAGGAGCCGCGGCTTGTTGCTGCTGACCGCCACGCCCGAGCAACTCGGCGCGGAAGGACACTTTGCCCGCCTCCGCTTGCTCGATCCTGAGCGTTATCCTGATCTGGATAAATTTCGTCAAGAACAGTCGGGATACTCTAAGGTCGCGGCGGTGGCCAACAAGATGTTTGCCCGTAAAAAGCTAAGCTCTGAAGATCTCAAATATCTTCGTGAAGTCTTCGAAGAATACACCGACGACGAGTTTAATACACACCTCGAAGACCAGCAATCCATGCTAGAAGAGCTAGTCGATCGACACGGCACGGGGCGTGTGATTTTCCGCAACTCGCGTGACTCGCTAACTGGCTTCCCAAAAAGGGAAGGGCTACCATCCGCACTCATGCCGCGCGCGAAGCTACCAAAGGAAGAGCTGGAAAAACGCCTACTCCATGAGTTTAAACTCGATACGTCTAAAGGCAACGAAGAGGACGAGGCCTATGATTTTCGCCACGGCCCACGCATCTTGTGGTTGGCCAAACTAATTAAAGGCCTCGGTGAAAATGAGAAAGTCCTTCTCATCTGCTGCACTCGCGAAAAGGTGCAAGCGATCCACGACGCACTACTCGAAGAGATCAACGTCAAAGCTGGCCTTTTTCACGAAGAACTGACACTGCTCCAGCGCGACCGCAACGCGGCATGGTTTGCTGAGGCCGACGGCGCGAAAATTCTCCTCTGCTCAGAGATCGGCAGTGAAGGGCGTAACTTTCAGTTCGCCCACCACCTTGTGCTCTTCGACTTGCCACTCAACCCCGAATTACTCGAGCAGCGCATTGGCCGTCTTGATCGAATCGGGCAGACCGAAACCATCCAAATCCACATTCCATTCCTAAAGAACAGTTGGACAGAACTACTCATGCGCTGGCACCATGAGGGCTTGGACGGCGTCGAGCATTCACTCAAAGGCGGCTATGCCTACCTGAACGAGTTTGGAAAGTGTCTCCGCTCGCTAGGGCCACGCTACCACATCGCTGATAAAAAGACGCTGGCCGAGGCCGACCAACTGATCAAGGGAAGCAAGGTATTTCGCGAAGACCTAGAAAAGCAACTTAGCCAAGGGCAGGATCGGCTCATCGCGCTTAACTCCTTCCGTAAAGAAGCATCCGCCAAGCTCGTCGAGCACATCCGCACGCTCGATGCCGACCGCACGCTCGACCAATTTATGAATCGCATCTTTGATCACTTCGGCGTGACCGTCGATGATATCGATACACGCACCTTCCGTCTTGCGCCGGGACAGTTGTTTACCGATTCCTTCCCCTGCTTGCCGGAAGAGGGGACCACTGTGACTTGCGACCGCACTCGTGCACTTGGTCGCGAAGATATCGGTTTCTTAACATGGGATCACCCCATGGTCCGCGGCGCGATCGATCTCACGCTCAGCTCGGAAAAAGGTAACAGCTCTATCGTCGTCTGGAAAGATCCTAGTGTCCAAGCGCCCGCTATTTTGATCGAGGCCATCTATGTGCTCGAGAGCGTCGCGCCACCACGCCTCCACGTGGATCGCTTTCTCCCCCCGACACCCGTGCGCGTGCTCGTCGATCTCAGCGGCAAGGATTGCAGTCAGCAATTCACACACGACACTATTAACAAATTCTGCGGCGACGAAGAGGCCTTCCGCTTGAAGCAAGACCCTGCGCTACTCCAAGCCCTCGTTCCAGAAATGCTGCGTGCAGCAAAAAAGCACGCTGACGCTCAAAAATCAGTTCGGCTCACGGCCGCCATGAATCAAGCCCACGAACGACTCGACGGAGAAGCCAGTCGCTTAAAGGAGCTACAAAAGGTGAATCCCAACATCCGACAGGAAGAAATTAAAATTGCAGAAACAGTAATCGCGGATGTGACACGCCATATAGCGAAGGCCCACTTGCGCCTAGATGCCGTACGGCTCATCCTAGGCGAACCTGCTTGATTAAACGGCAGATCACACCAAGAGGTAGAGAGGTTGGCTAATTTCAAGTCGCGGCGTGTTCGCCCGCGCAGTTCCTTTTGAACCAACCCGCCTTACGTTGCGCCCGGAAGCGAGCATGCCACAATTAAGCTAAAACAACTCCTTCTGTGGCTTCACTTTCACGGGTGGAGTTTCATCCAACTCATCTTCCTCGTGCAAATGCCTAGGCGCGCGTCTGACGTTTTTGCTAAGACTCGCCTCACACTCTGCCACAATACCGTCACATATCGAGCGCACGTGCATGCGCAGCCATTTGGAGGTGGTGCTCTTTTCCGTATAGTTAGCCGGGCCATAGGCGTGGATACGGCCCGCGTGAAGTAGGGCATCGTTTTGCGCAAATTCAGCTTCACTCTCGGGATTGAAAACTGCGTAAGCCTTACCACCATTGCTTTTAACGACTGAAAATACAGGCACATCGCTCGGCCCATCCGCCGTATAGATCATGCGATCGATCGGTATGCGGCGATCCACTCGGTCCATCGAAGCGTTCACATCAATCGTCGGATTCTTGTTGGTGCCCTTGTTGATCTCAAAAATGTACCGCGTTTTAATGGTATTATCGACGATCGTGCCAATCTGGCTGATCTCAAACTCCATTTGCAAGGGCAACTCGTCTTGGTTCGAATAGCCTGGCGGCAGTGGTGCCTCAATAAATTCGCAGCCGAAGATCCCATCAACGTGGGGCGCAATCATGCTGCCCTTGATCATCTCGGCTAATCCCGTGCTAATGATATAATGCTCTAGCTTGATGTTATGCTTTTTATATTCTGGGCGCGACTCCGTCACAGCATGCAAGCGGGTAAACAGATCGGGCAAGCCGTCGTAAAAACGCAGCTCTTTACCCAGTTCGCGCAAGCGCTGATTGGTCAAGCCCTTGAGGCAGCCGTTTTTCACGAAACTGATCAAGTGGTTCAGATAGATCGTATCGTAAGAGACGCGCGTGCCACGTTTGGCATAAATATCGGGCAGGGCGTTAACCTCTTTCCAGAATTGCTCCTCATCGATCCCAAAAGCTTCAAAGATAGGCGCCTGCATGTAGCCAGGAATGAGTGTCTTATCGAAATCCCAAATACAGGCGACGATGTTTTGGCGATGAAGGTTCTTTTTCGTCATTGCAGGTAGAACTCGACTGTTATGAGCTATGGCTTTCACTGCAACGCATAATTCAAACGCAGTTTCTTAACGATGCACACAATTCCCGACATAGCCCCTTTCCGCGATAAACTCAGCGAGCTGAACGAGCAGATGGCCGATCCTGACTTCTACTCCGACCAGCGCCGCGCTGCCGATGTCTCTCGCGAGCAAATGCGCCTTAGCACGCTCGTCGAAAAATTCGAAGCCTACCATGGCACTGTCGAGCAACTCGAAGAGAACCAAGCCATGGCCGCTGACGAGTCCATCGAAGCCGAACTACGCGAGATGGCCGAGGAGGAAATCGAGCCTCTCGCCAACGAGCGCGACCGCCTCGCCAACGACGTGCTTCGCTTTATGATCCCCCCTGATACCACCGACAGCCGTAACTCCGTTATGGAAATCCGCGGTGGCGCCGGTGGCGATGAGGCCAATATCTTTGCTGGTGACCTCTTCCGTATGTATAGCCGTTACGCAGAAACACGCGGGTGGCGGGTCGAGATCATGAGCTCAAGCCCAGCCGATGTAGGTGGATTTAAAGAAATCATTTTTAACATGACGGGCGAAGAGGCCTACAAGTTTCTTAAATTCGAAAGCGGCGTCCACCGCGTCCAGCGCGTTCCCGCGACCGAGACCCAAGGCCGCATTCATACCTCCACCGCCACCGTAGCTGTGCTTCCTGAAGCCGAAGAGGTCGACGTGCAGATCAACCCGCAAGATCTGGATATCTCAACCATGCGAGCCAGTGGGGCAGGGGGACAGCACGTGAATACGACTGACTCCGCCGTTATGATGGTGCATAAACCAACTGGCGTCACTGTTTACTGCGCCGACGAGCGCTCGCAGATCAAAAACCGCGCCAAAGCCCTCACGGTGATGCGCTCACGCCTACTCCAAGCCAAGGTCGATGAGGAACACGCCAAATACGCCGCCGAGCGCAAAGGTCAGATCGGCACAGGTGACCGCTCCGAGCGTATCCGCACTTATAACTACCCCCAGGGCCGCCTGACCGACCACCGCATCGGCCTCAGCCTCTCCCTCCCAACTGTCGTTGAAGGCGACTTGGACGACCTGATTGACGCCCTTCAAAATTACGACTACGAAGCCCGCATCCAGAATCTCCTAGAAAAGCAGACCCTCTGAGGCAGTATCAAATGCTCACCATTCGAGAAATCAAAGAGCGTACGGAGACTTTCTTCAAAGAGAAGGGCGTCCCTAACGCCAAGCTTGATACAGATATCTTAATCGCACATTCGCTCGGGATTAAGCGGCTCGATATATACCTCGATCTCGACCGCCCACTAACTGAAGCGCAACTCACAGACCTACGCCCTCTAGTCAAACGTCGGGCATCGCGCGAGCCACTGCAGTATATTATAGGCAACACGGAATTTTACGGCCTCACACTTAAAGTAGATCCGCGCGCCCTGATCCCACGGCATGAAACTGAAGAGCTAATTGATTTGATCGTAAGACGACTGGAGACACCACCAAAACGTATCCTAGATTTGGGCACAGGTAGCGGTGCCATTGCTTTAGCCCTCGCCTCGAAATACGCAGACGCGGAAGTCACCGCAACCGATCAAAGCGAGGAAGCCATCACGCTCGCTAAAGAAAATGCGGGTGCGCTAAATTTATCCAGCAGAGTCACCTTTATCAAAGGGACTTGGTTCGAGCCGTTAGATGAAGGCGCACGATTTGATCTTATTGTGTCCAACCCTCCTTATTTGACAGAAGCCGAAATGCAGACTGCCGAACCAGAGGTCATTGGTCACGAACCACGCAGTGCACTCGCCTCTGGGCAAGAGGGTCTCGATGACTTACGTCTCTTGTTCGAAAGTGTATCTAGCCATTTGGCCGAAGGTGGCTTACTCGCATTGGAGACCGGAATTGGGCAAGCAGACGCAATCAAAACAATGGCATTAAAAGTCTCACTTCATGGGCAAAGCGTCGAAGACCTCAGCGGGCGCCAGCGATTCTTCTTGGCGTCATAACATAACACGGCACGGCACGTAGCACTGGCTCCAAAGCCATATCCATTATAGTGCAAGTCCGAATGGGGGCATGTTCGCTCACTTCCCAAAAAAGTAATCATGCGCCTACTTCCATCTGTAAAATTTAAACCTTATCCTGCAGTCTGCCACCGTCATTCGACCTCACCCCTTGGATGCGCTCCATAACTTCCCCAACCAGATAGATAGAGCCCGTAACCACGATGGAATCGCCAGGCTCACCCACGGCGCAGCAGCCAGCTTTGGGAAAGAGGGCAGAAAGGTCGGTTTCAACGGCGTCGCGATCTAGGCAGCTTTTTAAAAATGAGGTCGGCGTCGCGCGATCTTGCTTGGGCGTGACTAGATAGAGTTCGCGGGCATATTGAGCAACGACTTCCATAAGGCTTTGGGCGCGGTCTTCGCCGAGAGTGCCTGCGATGATAATGGGCTGTTCAGAAAGACTGGATAGGTTTTGTTTCAGCACGGCGACCCCCTCAGGATTATGAGTCGCATCAAGAATAAGTTTACGGCCGTCGAGTTCGAGCGTCTGCCAGCGGCCTGCCCATTCGACTTGTTCGAGTGCCTGCGTAGATCGAACAGGAAACCGGTCGGCGAGAATCTCGATCGCATAAGTCGCGATCGCTGCGTTCCAACGCTGAAAGCCGCCCGCTAAGTTAGTCTGAGGAAGCCCCGTCTCATCAGGAAAACGGTCGGTAATCGCGTAAAGTTTACAGCCGAGCTCTTTAGCCACGCGACGAACGACCGCATCGGCCTCAAGGGGAAGCTTACCCATTAGAACAGGCTTTCCCTTTTTGATGATACCCGCCTTTTCGCCCGCGATTGCCGCAAGTGTATCTCCGAGCAGATCACAGTGGTCGAGGCTGATGGTGGTGATAATACTTAGCTCGGGGTCGACAACATTGGTCGCGTCAAGTCGACCACCAAGTCCTGTCTCGATGCACGCGATATCTACCGGCAGCTCTGCGAATCTAAGAAAAGCCATTGACGTGATAAACTCGAAGAAGGCGGGGTGGAGGTCGGGGTCTCTCCTGCCTAGCTCGCCCGCGATAGAGCTAAGCTGCTCGGTGTATCGAACAATTTCGGCCTCGGAAAGTATCTGACGGTCGACTTGGGCGCGCTCACCTAGATGGACAAGGTGCGGCGAACTAAAAAGCCCGACCTTATATCCATTATCTCGATAAACTGCTTCTAACATGGCACAGACCGAGCCTTTACCATTAGTTCCAGCTACATGAATAACGGGGAACATGCGCTCTGGGTGCCCTAGCGCTTCGAGAAGTAAGCGCATACGCTCAATGCCATATTTAGAGCCTCTATTCTTTAGCGCATAGAGGTAATCAAGAATGTCCGAATAATCAGGCATGGCAGTTTAACTACGAAAAATATGAATCGCGCCTAATCTAATACTGCGTGTTTAATATTTTTCGTACTTAGCTTAAGCATACTTCTTTGCGCCGTAGAGTGCCTTCATCAAGTTAATCACGCGATCTCGCATTTCGAGACGGGGCACAATGATATCAACTAGGCCGCGTTCCAGTAGAAACTCCGAAGTTTGGAACCCTGCAGGTAGATCTTGTTGAGTAGTTTCTTTAATCACACGGGGCCCTGCAAAACCAATAAGAGCTTCGGGTTCGGCAATAATTACATCCCCCAGCGAAGCGTAACTCGCCATGACGCCAGCCATGGTCGGATTCGTCAAAATTGAAAAGTAGGGGAGGCCGGCCTTACTCAATCTTGCCAGAGCGGCACTCGTCTTAGCTAGTTGCATTAGGCTAAGAATGCCTTCCTGCATACGCGCACCGCCTGATGCGGATACGATGATAACGGGGCAGCTTTTCTCTATGCCGCGCTCAATGGCACGGGTGATCTTCTCGCCGGCTGCCGAGCCAAGGCTGGCTGCCATGAAGCGAAAATCCATCACCGTGATACTCACAGGCATGCCGCCCATTACACCCATTCCGGAGATGACAGTGTCCGTCTCCTTGGTTTTATCCTGGTTCTGCTTTAGTTTTTCAGGATATGAGGAGGTGGCGTTGAACTCTAAAGGGTCAAGTGAATGCACGCCCATGTCCATCTCTTCAAAGGTGCCCTCATCCAACATAGAGGCTATACGGTCCCGCGCTTTAAGTGGAAAATGATACCCGCTATTCGGGACAACCATGAGGTTTTCCTTAAGAACGCGGTTATAGATGATCTCGCCAGTTTTGGGACATTTCGTCCAAAGATCCTTTGGGATGTCTTTTTTCTTAACGGTGACGGTCGAGTACTGTGGTTTTCCGAAGAGTGCCATGATTTGACAAATTTAAATTAAGAAAAAGCTGCGGTAAGAGTTAGCCATGACCAAGGGTGGCCACTTTGATTTGCGTCGCGCCTGCCTCGAGGAGGACAGCGGCACAGGAGTTAAGCGTCGATCCCGTAGTAAATACGTCGTCAATTAGAATATAGGTTTGATTTGGGATTACAACGGCATCGGGGGCCAAAGCAAAGGCATTTTTCACATTTTGGTAACGGGCGGCGCGGCTTAATTGGGTCTGAGTTTGCGTATACATAGTGCGAACGAGTAACTTTTGTAAGTCTTTGGCCGAAGTGGCCTCGTTTAGACTCTTTGCGATCATTAGGCTTTGGTTAAAGCCCCGCTCGCGCTCTTTCGTTGGATGGAGTGGCACGGGAACCAGGATTCCTCCATCAAAATAGTTTTTATAATAGGGGGCCTTAGCAATCATCGCTTTTACATCCTCCAGGGCATAAAAACCATATTGGTATTTCAATACATGGATAATTGATCGTGCGGGGCCTTTTGCCAAAAAGAGAGTTTTTCCCTGATCAAACAGGGGATCAAGCTCTGCGCAATGTGGACAGACGCGCGGGCCTGCTAGTATTCCAAAAAAGGGATATCCGCAGATCGAGCAAGTTGGCGGCTTGGAGAAAAAGAGCTCGCGACTGCACGCGCTGCAAAGAAATTGGTAGTCCGAACATTCCACCGCGTCGCCACAGTGCAAACAACTCCTCGGAAAAAAGACCTCGGCCAATGGTTGCATGAGCTGCTTGAACAACATGAGTTAATTGCACAATAATGGGCGCGATTCGTCAAGTTAGCCAAGGAACAATGACCGTCTACTGAGATATACTTAAGTTACAGTCAGAAGAGCCCGCGGGAAAGGTCGCCACCGGGGACCTTTCGTAGAACAAATGCTTATTGTATCGTTAGCAATAACTCCCCGCCTATGACTGTCAGAAAGCTCCATTCCAGCGTAGTGATTGAGCAACGCCTTAGTTTGTGCAGATTATGGGGTTCGATATATCGCGGCTTTCTAGGAAATAGCCCACCCGTAGTAGGGCTTAATTAATTCCGTAAATTAATGGACATGTCGTGAAGGCCTAAAAGAAAACTATTCCTGTGTGCCGCGGGCTTTAATTCGCTGATCGGCTTCGATCATGATCGCTTCGCAGCCTCTAAATTTATGCTCGTCCAAGCAAAGGCGACGCTGCTTGCCACCTTCCTCATAAATACCATAAGCGATGCCCTTGTCCTTCCATTTTTTGCGATCGATGGCTGTAATTGAATTGATGTCGACGCGCTCGCCCGAAGCGCCGATCACAATATCTCCTTCTGCGCTAACTTGCCGCGTGTGGTTCCAAGCGATCCATACCCCATACAGCAGTGCGCCGATAATCATTACCCAACCAATCTCGCGCTGCTCACGAATATCGTCGTCCATGCGCTCTTTAGGAATGTTGCGCCGATAATCCATTTCGCGCGCATGCCGCTCCCAAGCTAAACGGACAGATGTGCTCTCCTCGTCCACCGCGTCGCCAGCTTCAATTAACGTATCTTTAATCTCCTGGTATTCTACATGGCGCTGAGCCTCATCCGGCCATAGAATATAGCCATCGTAAAGAAACCATGCCGCAATACCGAAGATCATAAAAAACATAAACAGCATACGCCGACGCCATTCCTTTGAAATACGAGCCACTACTTCCATAACGCCACGATTTAAGGCATTCTAAGTTAAGACAATTCTAAATCTCAGTTATTCAAATAGTAGGTCGCTACCAGAGTTACTGGATCTCGACATCTATGCGCGGTAGATACCCTTAGACTCGAATTTGAGTGGCTTCACATCTAAAAAATGCCCTCGCTTATTTTTATGCATTTATGCAAATTTAATTGTAATTATATAGTTTTGTTGCGAGCTAGAGATAGTTACTTTTCACCTTCACTTAAACATCTCTCGCTTGGCGAATATTCCAGATTCGCAGCCCATCTATCCTTGCATCTAGGGTAGTGGTTCATTTTCTCGTCACACAACTCTCATTACACATTATGTCCGAAGCAACTTCCGAAATTGGCCTCATTGGCCTCGCAGTCATGGGTCAAAACTTGGCTCTTAATATAGCCGACCACGGCTTTAAAATTTCCGTCTATAACCGGACAACCTCCAAGATGGAGAAGTTCGTTTCGTCCAACCCAAGCACACCCGGTGGCCTAGAGGGTTGCGAGACCTTGGAAAGTTTCGTAGCATCCTTAAAGCGTCCGCGCAAGATCATCATTCTCGTGCAAGCCGGCTGGGCGACTGACAAGGTAATTGCAGGCCTCCTACCTCTACTTGAGGAGGGTGACATCATTATTGACGGCGGCAACGCAAAGTGGGACGACACAATCCGCCGCGAGAAGGAACTCACTTTAAAAGGTCTCCATTTCATAGGTTCTGGCGTATCGGGGGGCGAAGAGGGGGCACGTTTCGGTCCCTCACTAATGCCCGGTGGCACGCCCGAGGCTTGGACACATCTCGAACCGATCTGGAAAGCCATCGCGGCCAAAGTTGATCCTAGCACGGGTAAACCCATCGAAGGCGCTGAACCAGGAAAGCCCGTTAGTGGTGGCTTCAGTTGCACCGCTTACATTGGTCCAGACGGTGCAGGTCACTACGTAAAGATGGTCCACAATGGTATTGAATACGGCGACATGCAAATGATCTGCGAGGCTTACGATCTTATGCAAAACGTGCTAGGTTTAACACCTACTGAAATGGGAGACATATTTACTAAGTGGAACGAGGGCGACCTCGATTCCTTCCTTATTGAAATTACCGCCGACATTCTAAAGCAAACCGATCCCGTTACTGGTAAACCCTTCGTTGATATCGTGCTAGATACGGCCGGCCAAAAAGGCACTGGGAAATGGACCTCTGTCAACGCTCTTGATATGGGCACACCCGCTCCAACTGTGGCCGAGGCGGTCTTTGCTCGTTGCCTTTCGGCAGTCAAAAATGAACGTGTCGCCGCCGAGAAAATTCTCAAAGGTCCCGAAGCTGAGCCCTTCAGTGGGAACATAGCCGAAATGGTTGAAGCAATCCGAGAAGCTCTCTATGCATCGAAGATCTGCTCATACGCTCAAGGCTTCCAGCTTATGGCTTACGCCCAAGAAGAATACAACTGGAAGCTCAACTTTGGGGAGATTTCGCAGATTTTCCGTGGTGGTTGTATTATTCGAGCGGCCTTCTTACAGAAAATTACCGAAGCTTATGAGCGGGATGCCAAACTGGCTAACTTGCTCCTAGACCCTTACTTCTCCCAGGCCATCCACACCGCGCAGAAAAGCTGGCGTAAAGTTGTTGCGCTCGCAGCCGAGCATGGCGTTGCGATTCCAACATTTAGTTCTGCACTATCTTACTACGATGGTTACCGTAGTTCACGACTCCCGCAGAATCTTTTACAAGCCCAGCGCGACTACTTCGGTGCTCACACCTACGAACGTACTGACGAAGAACGTGGCAATTTTTACCACATTGACTGGCCAAAGCCTGACCGCCCCCAGTTAAAGATGTAGTTCGAGGCCGTTAACACCTCTTAAAGCTCATAGGGTCCAAGTTTTGAAATCTCTTTCACGGGTAGACGTCTTTTTTGCTTCGTTGCGTTATACTTAGGGAGATTAAAGGTCAGGCCGTAAATCAATTACCTTGTCTAAAGCGGTGCACAACTTGGCAAGATGCAATACTATGCGTAAGGCTTGCCGAAATAAGCCATAAGCCACATTTCTTTCCAAAGGCGGTAGCGACCCTCCTGGGATATTCTGCCTTCTTCTTCTCGGCGAGGGCGAGGAACGAAGAACCCGATTTCGGTATTTAGTCGCTCTAATATGCGCTGATGGTCGTTGAGTTCTTCGAGGGCGTCATCTTGAACCACAACCGATTCTATTTTAAGCTTCAAAACTTTTTTATGATGAAGCAATAGGAGTCTTTTAATTGAACCGATCAGTGGTTTGCGGCACATCTCCCAGCCTTCGGGATAATAGCCTCCATAGGGCAGAATATGGTTGTCGGTAATAACGCGGCCGCCTTCTTTTGTGCGCGTGCTAATTGTGTAACAAGCAGTGGCGCCACCCTTACGCTTGGGCAAAAAGAGAATTTGAATGCGCGTTAATTGGTCACTGCTTTCATAGATGGAGGCACGGAGATGAGTGTCTACAAAGAGTTCAGATTTGAGCGCCTTAAGCCGAGTATAGTTTTTGTCACGGAGCCATTCCTTAATGTCGATAAAGCGTTTTTCTGCCGGCCATTCATCCCCGTCTTTATTTTCGTAAAAATCAGGAAACAGGGGTAGATCACTAAAACTAAGGGCTTTGATTGCGATCCAATTATAGCCCGTCTCTATAATAAACCAAAGTGCGATACCTGTGCTAAAGTGAACCCAGTCGGGGCGCAGGGAAACTTCGAAGGTTTTAATGAAATAAGCAAAGAGCGCACCAAAGAGGAACCAGCGGAACCAACGGCCTAGTATTAAACAAATGGGAAGATTGAAATATCCACCCAGGAAAGGGAGTAGAATTGTGATAGTGGCCAAGGAGAAGAATAGCCATTGGTAGACTTCTATAATTTCGTAGGACATATTGGCGTAAAATACGACATGTGGGTGTGCGTGTAGGAAGCTCACCTATAAGCTCTAGCGGTCCCTGAAATAATAATGGCGCGCCATTATTGGCACGGGATTACAAAGATAAATCAGTCTCTTAGTTGAGCCGCAGTGGCATAATTACGCAGATGAAGTTATCTAAGGTCTTAAATAGACCCGGGCTTAGCTCATCCTTGAACTCGAAGAAGACTTCGTCTTTGTTCAGCGCTTTAAGTGGCTCCATGAGGAATTGAGGGTTGAAGGCTACCTGCACTTCAGGGCCGTCGTAGGCGATCGCCATTGATTCGTGGGATTCTCCATATTCGGAAGATTGGCCAGAAATTTCAAGGAGGTTCTTACTAACCTTGATTTTAACAGAATTACTTTTATCTGATGTAACTAGCGCTGCGCGGTGCACGCACTCGAGCATGAGTTCGCGTTCGATTTTAACGCGGTGTTCGGTTTCCTTTGGGATAACCTGACGGTAATTAGGGTAGTTACCTTCGACAATTTTGGAAACCAAGTAAAGGTGATCAACGAGACCAGTGTCGCCCGCTTCATCGAGCCCTATCTCAAAGGCTGCTTGGCGATCGTTGAATGCAATATTGACCTTCTCGCCCTTGCCCATGAGCCGCTCTAGCTCGGCTACTGTTTTAGCTGGGAGTATGAGACTTCCAGCATTTTCTTCGCTCACCTCTAGATCTAGTCCGGTGAGCCCAAGGCGGCGGCCATCGGTGGCAACAAGTGTTAATTTTTCGTCTGCGAAATTGAAGTAGACACCGTTGAGAATGTAGCGGTTTTCGTCCGTCGATTGCGCGTAAGAGACACTCTTGAGCATATTTACAATCTCGTCCTGTGAAAGTTCGAAAACTTTACGATTCTCAAAGGTGGGCAGGGGAGGAAACTCCTCTGAGCTAATACCCATAATTTTAAAGAGTGAACCGCCGGATGTGATCTTGGCTTGATTCTTTTCACTCGTCTCAAGAAAAACTTCGTTGACTGGTAATTCTTTAACGATGGTAGCCAGTTTACGGACAGGAAGAGTGATACTACCCGTGTCGGTGACTTCGGCCTTGATTCGGCAACGGATGCCAAGATCAAGATTCGTGGTCGTTAGCGAGATGTGTCCTTCCTCCGCTTCGATAAGCACGTTGCTCAGAATGGGCATAGTCGAGCGAGATGCTACGACGTTGAGAACTTGTTGGAGACCATTGCTGAAATGATCTTGGTTGATCTTGAACTTCATGATGTAAATTTTTAGTTTTTTGGACTTACTAGCAATGCTTATATAAGAGTTCTTTTTTAATATATAAATCTCTTAATAACAGTAAGGGGGGTTATTAGGTAGAAAAACTCTTTAACTTACTAATGAAAAGCTTTTTACGGAGGATTTTTAATGTGTAAAACAAGGTGAATGGATTGTCGGCATGGTGAACAAAGGGAAAAACTTTTTTTAATAACACAAACATTTCACACCTATCCCTGAGTTATTCACTCTTCGTTTTGAGCCCTTTATTAAGTTTGTAGATTTTAACGACATGGCGTATCGGTCCAAAAATGATATATGTGAAGAAAAGGAGCGCGAAGAAGAATTCTTTAAAAAAGAAGGCGGTGCCAAACCCTAGGATTAATCCAATAAAATTACGTAATTTAGTCTGCGTTTGCCAGTCCAGATCTTTAAAACTTGGATACTTAATATTGCTGACCATTAGGTAGGCAATTGCGAGCATGAATGGAGGAATCAGCAGCGCGAGGCTCCGCGAGTCAAAAGTAGAAATTTCAAGACTCACAATAACTAGCACAAGCGAGGCGATCATGCCCGCAGCGGCGGGCACGGGTAGCCCGAGAAAGTCATTGGTGCCTTTTAATTGCTCAGCAGGAGGCAGCATGGGATGAGTAAGTACATTGAAACGCGCAAGGCGGACAGCTGCGCAAAGTAAATAAACGAATCCAATCAACCAGCTAATCTGCAAAAAGACAGGGTATTTGTCCACCGTTGGCGTGAGAACGAGGAAAATCATCATAAGTGCAGGCGCCACACCAAACGATATAATATCAGCAATGGAGTCGAACTCCTTACCAAAGAGGGATTCGCGGCCACCGAGCCGAGCTACGCGGCCATCCAGCGCATCACAAATCACTCCGAAGAGAATGAACCAAACAGCCTGCTTATAATTGTTAGATACCACTTCCGGGTCCGTCGCGTAATTTGCTTGGATGCAGCGTAAGATCGACAGGAAACCGAAGAATAGATTACCCGCGGTCAAACTGTTAGGTAAAAGGTAGATATGACTAGCTTCGCCAGCATCCACATACTTATGGCGGGGCTTCTCTAGCTCTTCTTTAAATTCAGTCATAGGTAACAAAGTTTTATTCCTCACTTGCATCCTTGTGACGCAGTGAATCGAGGTATTTCCAAAAAGAGTCCTCTTGTTCGAGCATGAACTCCTCCGTAAACGGCAGTTTAAATCTAAAAATGAAATCGGTAAGCGTATTCTTGTGTAAAATGTAGTGAGCAAAGATTGCCTCACCATCCTGCTCGAAATAAATGCGAAATTCGCCCGCACGAACACGGTAGTAGGTTTTACCACCACGATGAAAGCGGCCCAATTCCTCATTTGGGTTTTCCAATTGCTCTTGTTTAAGCGTGCTAACGACCTCCACGAGCAGCATCTGCGATCGCGTGTCAAGCTGGTTGAGCTCATGCATACTTTGTTCGCTGAAATTAACTTGAAACATATTTTTTGTGGCGGAAGTAGACCTCGAAATGAGTTTTATGCTAACTGCGTGCACTTGTTGTGCAATCGCAGAATACATGCTCACGGTAAGACGGTTTAGCTTTGTCTGAATTACTAACCATGCAGTATCGCACACATTTAGGATATTTGCTTGGAGTTGTTTACTCTGACAAACAACTTTTACAGTTGCTACCACGCATACGCATTGACCCGCTTTAGTTCTTAAACAACCTACTACAAATGATTGAGATGACTGTCACTTATGAAGGATCATTACGCTGCAAATTAATTCACTGTGGCGACGGTTATTTTTTTCTCAACTAACAACAATAGAACGGGCAAAGCCTTTGCACCAGCCGATCTCAGTGTGGCAGCACTCGGTTCACACTTGGCCATAATTATTGGCATGAAGATGGAAAAGCTTGGCTTAGATCTCATAACCAAGCGCTGTCTAGCATTCCATAGCCGAAATACAGAAACAGATAAAAACATTCGTTTTTACTGTTAGTGACCAATAAGATGGACCCAATCCGACTGCTTTTTGATGCCAGGAATCACCTAATGGTGACAAAAGGAGCCAACGGTGTTTACGACCTCGTAGAATTAGAGGTCGGCAACTACGTATGGCACAACCTGGCATCGCTTAGCCACCAAGCAATCCATTGTGCCGCACTCACAGAGACAGGTGAAGCCGCCTATAATTGGCAGACAATTTTTAATCTAAACTCGCTCCCCCAAACACCCAAACTCGCAGCAGTCTTAGAAGCAATCGACGGGCAACTTCACCGGATTCCCTATCTTGGAATGGGAGAAAACGAATACATCTATCGCTTCCGTACTAAAAAAGAACGCAATCGTTCTGTCTACATTGATGGGCAATCTGAAGCGCTTTATCAGAGCGCCCTTTGCTTAGCGATCAAGGAGGCGAGACGTACCAAAGAAAAGTCTTCAGGCGATCCCGCGGTGCTCGATTTTGGTGCGGTAAGTTATGTCATCCCTAGTCACTTCGGTTTTTGTTTAGGTGTGCAAAATGCGATTGAGCGCGCCTATGAGACTGTGGCTATTCATCCCAGCAAGCGGGTATTTATGCTGAGTGAGCTAATCCACAATCCTTTCGTGAACGAAGACCTCCTCGCTCGTGGGCTTCGTTATTTGCAAACTGACAAAGGTCTCCCCCTGCGTGCTGATGGAAAAATAGCTAACAGCAAGGAAGACTCAAAAGCCCTCTGGAGCCAACTAACGCAGGAAGATATTGTGATCATCCCAGCTTTCGGCGCGACCAACGAAGATAAGGCGCGTCTAATTCGCCGCGGTCTTTCCATCCGCGAAAACGATGCGACTTGTATGCTCGTAGAAAAGGTCTGGAAGGCCGCACGCCGGTATGCGCAAGAGGGATACACCGTTATCATACATGGCAAATCAGAACACGAAGAGGCTAAGGCTACTTTCTCTAATAGTTCCAGTTACGGTCCCGCTCTAATAATCCGCAACATGGAGCACGCACGCCGCCTAGCTGAGATCATCCAAGCAGAGACTTCAAAGAAGGCCGCGCTTTTAGAGGCCTCCTTTGCGGGTCTCTACTCGGATGATTTTGACCCGACTCGGGACCTTGAAAAAATCGCAGTGGTTAACCAAACCACCCTCTTGCGGAATGAAACCCTCACAATCATTAATTATCTCCGTGATGTGATTACCGCGAAGTACGGGGAGTCAGAAGTGGCTAATCACCTTTGGTCTAAGGGTAAAGGCGACACCCTCTGTTATGCGACACAGGTCAACCAAGACGCCCTCCAGCAAGCAGTTGAACAACCGATTGATGCCGCGCTTATAGTTGGAGGTAAAAATAGCTCCAACACCTTTCAGCTTTACCGTGTTTGTGCCGAGCGTTTCGGTGAAAGTGCTCATTACATTCAGTCTGAGAGTAACCTCCTTTCCCTTGAAACTGTCCGCCACTACATTTTTCCTTACAATCTACCCCACGGTCCTGCTACGATCGAAGAAGAACGCCCCCTTTTTAATGCCCCCGTAAAGAAGCCTCACATACTACTAACTGGTGGCGCTTCCTGCCCAGATGGCATCATCCAGCAGGTAATTAGCCGCATAAACAGCTTTTTTCCGCCAGATGAGATTCGCTCCATGAGTGACGTTTTAGAAGCTTTTCACTCAGACACTTGAAGAATCAGATAAGTTGCTTAGTCTCGGTGCAGTGTTAATAAGACTCTCAGACATCGATGGCGGCGCATCACCACAGATTTTTTACGATCTCGGCCTTGTTGTGACTCATCAGAGCTACGGCTATCGAGGCGTCATCGTCGCGGCCGACCCCAGTTGCATGGCTGGAGATACTTGGTATAAAACTAACAAAACACAGCCCAGTCGCTATCAACCCTGGTATCACTTATTAGTCCACGATAGCGGAGGCCTGAGCACTTACGTTGCCCAGTCCAATCTTAAAGAAGATGCTAGCGGCCAAGCGATCGATCACCCACGCATCGGCTGTTATTTCACCAAATTTGAAGACGGTCGCTACGGCCTCAAAGAAAATCATAGCACTGGCACTTGTTCGATTTAGTGCGAACTAATCCTTTTGGGCATAGACACCCGCGCGACTACAACGTGGCCGCTTCCAATTCGCTCTCAACACCCTCCAATACCAAGTCACCATAAAGTGTATTGGCAGTTACTCGGCTGAAACGTACGGGAACGAGTTGTCCAACTAGGCGCTGGTTCGCTTTGACGATGACCACGCGGTTACCCCGAGTCCGACCAACGAACATATCTTCGCCCTTTTTGGCGGGACCCTCAAAAAGAACGTCTTCGGCTTTATCAATGAGACTTTCGTTTCGCTTCAGAGAGCTTTTAGCGAGAATTTCCAAAAGCACTTGGTTGCGATGTTCTTTTTGTGCCTTAGTGATCGGATCACCCAGCGGTTCAGCTGTAGTGTCAGGGCGCACGCTGTATTTAAAGAGGTAGGCCATGTCGAAGCCGATCTCCTCAAAATGCTTCCGCGTTAATTCAAAATCTTCGTCCGTTTCACCAGGAAAGCCGACAATGATGTCCGTCGAAATATACATGTCGGGACGCACTGCGCGGATTTTATCAATGATGCTGCGAAACTTCTCAATCGAATAGGGGCGGCGCATCGCCTTGAGAATGCGGTCACTTCCACTCTGCATCGGGAAGTGCAGATACTCACAAAGTTTAGGCATTGAAGCGTAGCATTCGATCAAATCATCCTTAAAACCAACCGGGTGGGGACTAGTGAAACGGATGCGCTCAATGCCTTCGACTGCGTGCACTTTTTCTAGTAATTGGACGAATGGACTCTTCTTATCGACAAAGGGAAATTCGCGGATTCCGTATTGATTAACAATTTGTCCTAAAAGAGTGACTTCACGAGTGCCTTTGGCGGCTAAACCCTCGATTTCTTCGATAATCGCTTCCATCGGGCGGGCTCGTTCCACCCCTCGCGTCTTTGGCACGATGCAGTAAGCGCACTTCATGTTACAGCCCTGCATAATACTAACAAAGGCAGTGATTTGAGGTTTATCGTCAAGGTGTGCCTTGATCGTATTTTGCGAATCGAGCTCTTCAGCCAAATCGACTATGGACTCAGGCCGCGGGCCCTGCCCCTGCATCGTAGCGATCATGTTGCTCAGATGATCGGGGACGCGGTGAAATTTTTGCGTACCAATTACCAAGTCTAGGTCTGGCAGACTATCAAGGAGAGCCGCGCCTCGGTTTTGCGCCATACAGCCCATCACTCCGACGATGAAGTTCGGGTTTTTACGCTTTCGCTTCATCAGGTGACCCGCCTTACCGATAGCCTTCTGCTCAGCTTGGTCGCGCACACTACAAGTGTTTAATAGGATGACGTCGGCATCCTGCTCGTTATCGATCACGGAATAACCTTTCCCACGAAGCATCGCCGCGACCGCGTCGGAGTCGCGCTCATTCATTTGGCACCCGTAGGTTTTGATATAAACACGGTTCATCGGCATCGCGGAGCATGGAGCAGCTACCTAGCTTGTAAATATTGAAAAAAGACCTCTATTTGACGCGCACTGGGTAGAGCGGCACAACAGGTGCACCTGCTAACACGGGGGTGTCTTTCGACCCATATAAAGAGCGCTATTTATGCCGTTTTGCCGCCACGCCAAGACCCATCAGGGTGAGGTCTTGCACGAACTCGCTCTTTTGCACCCATTCTTTAGTTAAATTGGCGACACTGCCGCCGGTCGAAAGAACGACAGGGTTCGATTCGCATCGCTCCGCTAGGCCATCGGTTACTTTATCTAAGATAGACTGGATCATGCCAGAAAACCCGACGGCCACACCAAGCTTCATGGCTTCTACGGTGGATTTACCAATGGCGCCTTCGACATTAACTAGGTCTTCAGGCTTCAACTCTGGCAAGAGGGCGGTTTGCTCATGCAAGTAGTGGGTCATCACGGCGAGTCCAGGCGCGATGATACCGCCTTCATACCCTTGGCTGCTGATAATGTCAAAAGTAACAGCGGTGCCCATATCAATGACGATGGCAGGAATGCGGTAGAATTCCTGCGCCGCGATTGCGTTGGCGATACGGTCTTCCCCGATCTCATGGGGTTTTGGGTAGGCTAGATCGAGCCCCGCGCAAGTCTCGCAAGTAAGATGAAAGATCGGTTTGGCAAACTCGGTGAGGCTAGCGCAGAGGTTTTCATTGATCGCGGGAACAACTGAACAATAGGAGACGCCTTCGGCTTGAGCGATGAGCGGGGCGACTGCTTGCGCGAATTCGGGAGAGGGAGCGCTGTCAAAATTGTGGGTGGGAAAGTGCCCCGCGGATTGCACATTCTGCCCAGAGACCAGCCCGTAGTGGATGTTGGTGTTACCGACGTCTATGCATAAATGATTCATAATAATTAATTAATAATGACTAAGAGTAGTGATTCTTTATAATTAATCAGTCATTTTTTGAGCGTTACGTCACCCGCACTGACCGAATGAAGGATGCCGCCTTCATCAAGCAATAGTAGGGCGCCAGATTCGTCGATCCCACAAGCGATGCCAGTGATTTCTTTATTATTCATAATCGCGGTGACGTGTTGTCCGGAAAGCGAGTTGAGGGGCGCCCAAGCATCGACGAGGTTTTCCGAGCCACTACCCAGGATGCATGTATCGTAGGCTGCTTGGGTCGCGGCGATTACTTTGGCGGTTACCTGGTTGAGCTTTAGCTCCTTGCCGCCGACCGCATAGAGGCTGGTCGCAGTTTTTTGAATTTCTTTGGGATATTTTGCGGGGTTACTATTCACGTTCAGTCCAATGCCGAAGATGATGCTGCGCAGGCTGTCAGCGTCCACCTTAGCCTCGGTTAACATGCCAGCAAACTTTCGCCCTTTGCAATGGAGGTCGTTTGGCCATTTGATTTTTAAAGGCGCCTTGGGCACGAGACCCTGCAGGGCCCGGCAGATATGGATGCCGACCCATAAGGTAAAGTGCTGAAGCGCTTGCGGTGGAATATTCGGCTCAAAGGCGACGGAGAGGTAAAGATTGTCGGCGGTCGCGCTATGCCAGTCGCGTCCGAGGCGCCCTCTGCCTTTCGTTTGGCAACTAGAGGCAATGGCGAAGGGGGTAGCGCGGCGGCGCGAGAGCTGACGCTCAGCCTCGCTATTGGTGCTGTCGATTACTGGGAAGTAGAGAACCTCGATCGGTGCGTCGGACTTTTCCATATAGTAACGGATTAAGTCCGCATGGAGCACTTCCGGTTCTTTGACTAGTCGGTAACCCTTGTTGCGAATCGCTTCTATTTCAAAGCCTTGTTCGCGTAGCTTTCCGAGTTTCCCATGGATGGCGGGGCGCGACACGCCGAGTTGCTCGGCCAGCAAGCTACCCGAGACAAAGGTATCCGGGGCATCGAGTAGGGCACTCAAGATGGTTTGTGTGTCCCCGCTAGGTAAGACTTGTCGGTATTCGGTATCACTCATAGCCAGTCTAGGCCAATGTCTTTCCACCTGCTTTGGTGGATTGGTGCACCGGTTGAAATAAAATCGAGCCCTAGGTCGCCGAGGCGGAGAGATTATTGAGTGTAATGCCACCACTCGCCTCAGTGAAGGCACGCCCCTCGATCATAGAGACAGCTTCTTTAAGTTCGGGCAGGCTGAAGTTATCTAGTAGGATAATGTCGGCACCGGCTTCGAGTACGGGGGTGATTTGTTCGAGGCGATCGACCTCGACTTCGACAGCAAGATCTTCGCAGGTATTGACGGCGAGAGCGACAGTTTCGCTTAGGCGATTGCCACCGATTGCGCCAGCCACTGCGAGATGGTTGTCTTTAAGCATCACACGGTCGAAGAGTCCAATTCGGTGATTATAGCCGCCCCCGCAAGCGAAGGCATATTTTTGGAGAACGCGGTAACCAGGCAATGTTTTGCGGGTGTCGAGTAGCACAGCGGGGCTGCTACCAAGTGCATCAACGTAGAGGCGGGCCTCGGTGGCGACACCACTGAGGTGCTGAAGAAAGTTAAGGATGACGCGCTCGGCTTGCAGTAGCACGGTAGAGGCGCCACTAAGAATGCCGATGACCTCGCCTTGATCGACTGATTGCCCGTCTTCAACCTTGGCTTCGAACTGGCAATCTTGGCCATAGCTATCGAGCACGGTCTGCACAAGACCGAGACCACATATTGTGAGCGGCTCGCGAGCAGTCAGCTGAGCCTTGCCCTTTGCGCCCTCGGGCATGAGCGCGGTCGTCACGTCGCCGAGGCGTTCAGGGCGATTCGCCAGCCCGGCTCCTGCGAGGTCTTCTATTTTAGCGAGGCCAACGAGTTGACGTAAGTAGTCAGGGTCGAGGTCCTGCCATTTAAGGCGGGTCTGAAAAGTATCTTTCGAGTAGCGTGCTTCGTGGCTCATATTCTAAATCCCCAGTTCTCGACTTCTGATAAAGCTTTGCCCGGGAGTGTTTTCAGATTCTATCTACTCTTATTACCGCGCCTCGCAAAGCCTTATTTGTCCGTTTCCCACTTCACGACGACGCTCCTCTGAGAAGCCAGCGATACGGCCTTCGTCAAAGTCCATCATGTCCATTACGCTATCGATCTTACCGATCATTTCGGGAGTGCCCATGTTGGTCAGGGATTCAGCGAGGAATTCGCGACCAGCTTTAGTTTGCCCCTTGTGAGTAACTTCTCGGTTCCACTCGACGAGCTTGAGGTCTTCGGGAAAGAGCTCGTCGAGCAACTCGTCGAGTAGATCCTCGTCATCACCGGCTTGGAGGACTGCCTCTAGAACGTCTTTGGGGTCGACCCCAAGGTGCATGCAGAGGAAACGGTCGAAGCCCCTGCAGAAATTTTTCTGGTAAGATTTTGGTAGCTCGTCCGCGAGGTGCTTACGGCATTTGGCGATAAAGCGCGGCAAGTGCAGCAAGCCACAAGGGTGCGGCTCATAGGGAGAGGGGAGGTCGAAACAAATTTCACCTGTGGGGCCTAAGTTTTGATCTGTCATATTTGAGGCGGAGTATACTTTTTGTCAGTTCGGAGGGCGCTGCTTTCTATTAGTTTTAGAATCCAGTTTCCCGCAATTGTCAAAATAGGGTTTCAGACTTAAAACGCCTTTTGCCAGCCAAAGGTGAGCGCGTAATCGGACTCTAGCTGATACCCGTTTAGATCGCGCCAAAGAGGTAGGCGTAAGTCAAAAGAGAGGCGGTGACCTTCTAGGCAGCCTGTTGGTTTGAGCAGGTTGATGCCAAGAATAAGATCAATACGCTCGCCGCCGTAGTTATCGCCAAAGGCGGTAGTGACGGAGCGCCGCCCCTCCGGTCCGGCAGTGCCGACGTCTTTCTGGTCGCCCTTGAGCTCGCCGGCGTAGCCGTAACTGAGGCCACCCGTTAGGCCGATCCATTCGGCGAGGTTATAGCCCGCCCAGCTAAGTAGTTCGAATTTGTTGCCGAGGCGGTAGTTATTGCCGTTTTCCGATTCTAGGCGGATGACGCCGCTTCGCTTGTGCGCCCCAAGACCAATCCGTAAACTGCTGCACGTAAGTGAGCGAGGGCAGAAGATCGAAGGTGCCCGAGCCGAGCTGCATGGGCGCAGGTAGTTGCTGGCGTTGGCGACCTCCCATCGATGGAGTATCGTCTTTTTCGTCGATCGATCCAGTGGGTAGACTAAAACCAATTCCGAAGTGAGCCTTCGAGTTGCCTTCGAGGTAGAAGCGATAAAGCGCGCTTAGTTTGATATCACCAAAGCCGCTGCTTTCTGTGGTAAAGCCAGAATCGCCACCATTGATCATTCCGGCTACCGCTGGATCACCTCGGTGATTCATCGTGGTATCGATGTAATTGGCCATAGCCATGAGCGTCAGTTGATCGGTCGGCGCATACATGAGTCCAAACATGTGCATCTCCATCGTCATGTTTTCAGGAGTGACGGCATAATTTGCAGCGAAGGCATCTTGTGAATCAACGCGCTCGGTGCCGTGTCGCATGCCGTCCATCTGCATATTCATGTAGCGGTAGGAAAGCATCCAGCCGCCCTCGCGGTGAGTATGGTCGCCCATCACTGAGATAGGGGCATGGGCGTCTGGCCGACTAATTGAGTGTTCGTCTGTAGGGCAGCATGGAAATGCTGGCGTGGCGTAGCTAGCGCTGACTGCTGCCAGAGTAATAGAAAAAGAAAGTGTTTTTGTAAAAGAGTTCATTGTAAGTGTGTGTTGCCTAGCTCACGAATGCAGCAAATGCCTAGACTCGTGATCCCTTGGGGCGCAGCCCTCCTGAGCGGCACTAGGTTGATTGAGAGAATGCAAAAAAGACTCTACGCTACTTTTGGCGGCGGAGTCGGCACCAACTGGTGCGCATTCTCAGGTTTACATGCGGTCGTGACCTTTGGCTCGTAAGCTCGACTTGGCACGACCATTTCGATCGCTCGGCTCAAACCGAGCATCAATTTAATGTCTTTATTTTCTGCGCGTTGGGTCGCGCCCTTGCTTGACTCAGTTTTTTCGATCAAATCGATCACGATGCAAACATCACACGGGTGCTCATCGCCAAAGGTTTCTATGATCGCTTGTTCGAATGATCCTTCTTGCGAGTAGCTTGTTAGCATCCAAGCCCAAGCGCCTAACTGCAGCAAAGCCAAAGGCCCGGTCAAGAGCCAGGCGCTGAGTAAGAGTAGCGAGACATTGAAAATACGTCGGATCATTTTAAAAAGAGCCTTTTCGAGCCTTTCGATGGTTTGTCAGGCTTGGACTGTAAGCAAGTGTGAAAGCGCACGTTTGATCTTTGTGATTCAGTCGCCGATCAAAACCTATGTTTATCCCGCCTATGGGGTCGCCAGCCTTGGTAAGGTAGCGGTCGAGGTGATGCTGCAGCTCTATCTCTTTGATTTTTATACGCGGATTCTTGGGCTTAGCCCGATCCTCGCTGGTTTGGCCTTCGCGGTGGCAATTTTTTGGGATGCGCTCAGTGATTTGCTGGTATCTGCAGGCCTCTTTGCCGCACGAAGCCGAGGCATCGCTTATACAACGACACTTTGGTGCGGTGCGGTGCTTCTGGCGTCGACGACCGTGCTGCTTTTCTCGCCTTTTCAAAGTGAAGCCACCCTCTACCTCTTTCTGCAGTTGCTGGTCGCCTACGTGCTGGTCAATACAGGGATGACTCTGCTTGATTTGCCACAGAGCAGTCTTAGTGCCGAGCTAAGCCGTCGAGCGAACGAGCGAAATAAGCTGCTCGCCTCACGTATGGGTTTTGGGATTCTGGGCCTGGCAGTGGGCAGCGCTTTGCCGGGCATTTATTTGGCCACGCTGTCGAGTGATCCGACGCTTGTGGAGCTGGCCGACTCTCGACGAATAAGCGCTTGGGTGCTAGCAGGTTTGGTTCTAGTCACAGGCAGTTTGACCGCGCTTTTCCTCCGTCCTCGTGAGCGAGAGACTTCGCACGAAGTGAAGTCAGCGCTACCTAGCTTGGTAGAGGTTAAGGGCCTCTTTAGAGACAAAGCTTTTGTGCGCATTCTTTGCGCGGGTGTGATTGCTGCCATAGGCCGGACGATTAATGCGGCACTCGCACTTATGTATTACCGCTTCGTGTTAGAACTTTCGGAGGCGCAAGTTACTCAAGCGATTTTCCCAATCTTCACGCTCAGCATCGTGCTCTCGATCCCGCTCTGGATTGCCCTCTCTAAGCGCTGCGGCAAACGCGTTCCCGCGTGCGCTTCAGTCGGCGGTCTCGGGGTCATGGGAATCATCGCCTATCCGTTGCTGCCAGCGGGGCTCGTTTGGCCGTCGCTGATTGTATCCGCCATCGCCGGCATCCTTTGTGGTGCGGTCTTTTTGATCGATTCGATGATCACCGATTTGATCGATGCCGATGAGGTCGAGACAGGGCACCGCAAAGAGTCACTGTATTTTGCGGTTTGGAAGTCTGGGCTCAAAGTAGCGCGAGCGCTCGCCTTTGTCGCCATTGGCATAGGCTTACAATTTATGGGTCTCGACTTGTCACGAGATACCGTATCCGGGTCGATGCAGTGGGGGATCGTCCTGCTCTTCGGGATCACGGTCGGCCTCTGCTTCGTCGTAGCGGCCTATTTCATTTGGCTCGCGGACGTGCCTGAGCCAAACGAAACTTAAACAAAGTAGTCTCTATGAAAAAATCATTCTGCAAAATTTCTCCAGCAGTCCTCAGCCTCGCGATCATGAGTTTAATGAATGGGTGCGCCTTAAACGACGCACCATTACCGACTGCTGAAAACGTCAACATCGATCTATTTATGGGTCGCTGGTATGTGCATGGCTATACGCCAATCATCGTCGATAAAAATGCACATAATGCGATCGAGCACTATCGCCTTGATTCGGACAAAAAAATACAGACGACCTACCAGTTTCGCGATGGTGGATTCGATGGAGAGATCAAAACGCATACACCTGTTGGTTGGGTGGACGATAAGGTCGGCAGTAACGCGGAGTGGCACATGCAATTTATTTGGCCGTTCACTGCTAACTACATTATATTACACGTTGATGCTGACTATTCGGAAACGATCGTCGCGCATCCTAGTCGAAAGTATGCATGGGTTATGCTTCGTAGCGATACAGTTAGTGATGCTGATTATGACCGCTTACTGACAAAGCTAAAGGTCGCTGGATACGATACGGGCATTATGCAAAAGCTGCCCCACGACTGGAGCGGCGAAGCAGAACGCTTAGCCGAGATGGAAGCGAATGGGCTTTGACTCAAAGCAGCAGGCGACAACTAATCTCTACGAGTTACGGTTGCACAAAAGCATGCACGCGCGTCTCAGCTTTTCTGCCATCAGGACCACTACCATAGACCGTGATCGTGCCGCGATAGAGCTTGCTGAAGTCCTTCGGTTCCACGGATAAGACGAGGGCATCATTATTTTTCGGATCACCGGGCTCTTGGGTAACGGTGAGCTGTGAACGGTCGTAGTCGATCTGCAAGATTTGGTCGATATAGCGCTCATCGACTGCCAGGCGCACCTGGCGCGAGGTTTTCGGGCTCTCGGGGCTCCAGTAAACGATCTGCGGTCGGGCTTCGATCAAAGTGGGGATTTGAACGTTCATTTTGAGCGTTACAACCGCGTCTGCTTGACTGTCGAGGTAGACTTGTAGGCGGTTACGGTTCAGCCCTTGGCGCTTGCCCTTGCTAAAAGTAGCGATGATCTCGGTCGATTCGCCTGGGAGGATAATTTTTTTATTGAGGATCGTGCCAGTGCAGCCGCAGTTGCTTGCCACTCGCGCAATGCGGACGACTTTTTCGCCCTTGTTTGTTACGGAAAAAGAAGCACGGGCTTCTTCTTGATCCGGCTCCATTTCGATGCGCACCTCAGTCTGATCCCAGACCAAGGCCGACGCGTCGACAAGCGAGGCGCACGCAGCAAAGAGAAATATTAAAAGTATTGAGCGGGTAAACATTGTTACAAGAGTTGGGCAAAAATGGATTAAGATCAAGAAGTGCTCGTATCTTCTCTCAGGACCCGGTGCTGCCAATCACGAATCAGCACAAAGATGCAGGCCGTGAGCAGACCGATATTTCTTAAAACCAGCCAAAGGTAATCCTGGTGTTTTCTCGGATTCATGCGCGTTAAAGCAGCCGCAGTTGATGTCTAGACCGCGTGCCCAAGCGCTGGCGTGTAAGGCGATGAATACGATCAGTAACAGGGCAATGATCAGGTTACTGCCGCGCCTAATTTGTGGAATTAAAAGACCAAATCCAGCCACCAGTTCCAGCCAAGGCAGCATCAAGGCAATCCACATTGCCAGGTTGGCAGTGACTACGTGGTAGCCCTCCACTGAGATCGCAAAGGCCGCCGGGTCTTGGATTTTAGGCAGTGCCGCCAGGATAAATGCCGCCGATAAGATGAGTCGCCCAATTAGCATCAGATAGGCCATGGAGCGCACTTCTAGATTTACTCCTGCCATGCGGCACTACCTCCTTTCAGGCTATAGATCTCAGCGTCGGGGAGAGACTGCCGCAAACGCTTTGCAATCCGTTTGCTCTGTACCACAACTCTCGCTTTCGCAATAAATGATAATAGGGCGTGGCTCTATAAGCCAGGTAT
The DNA here is from genome assembly GCA_905182465.1 of Opitutaceae bacterium BACL24 MAG-120322-bin51. Classification (GTDB taxonomy): domain Bacteria; phylum Verrucomicrobiota; class Verrucomicrobiia; order Opitutales; family Coraliomargaritaceae; genus Thalassobacterium. The sequence continues at coordinate 215,091 of CAJJBI010000004.1, forward strand.
TCATGAGTTCAAAAAGTCCCGTATCCCAATCTTCCTCATCTAAAAGTAGCGCTTCGGGTATGTGGCGTTCTTCAAATTTTTTCGTCCCCCCCGCATCGACCCAAATCGCGTTGAGTGCCCGAGCATCGGCCAAGCGAATCTCGCCTGCTTCGAGTTTTGGCTCTGCCCGCGACAGCGGCGACAGTCCGCTGAATAGCGTATAGGCTACACCGATCACGGTCAGCAATAGTATGATGCAGAACTCCCGAAGCATAGAATGTATGTTACGAGCTACGCGAAGGGATGAAAGTATGAAAGTAGGAATGTTTTGATGAGTGAATATCCTTTCAACTTTCCCGCCATGTAACTTTCATACCATTAACATGTCTGTTTTCACCAAAGAGATCGTCGTCACCGCACCGGGCAAATCGACTTCCGAGTTCACCTCTATGATCGAGGAGGTCTTAATCGAGTCGGGCTTAACCGAAGGCACCGTTACCGTGTTTTGCTGCCACACTAGTTGCAGCCTTGTTATAATGGAAAATGCCGACCCTTCTGCACGTCGCGACCTCGAAGCTTTCATCGACCGCTTGGTCCCAGAAAACGACCCGCATTTCACTCACACTTATGAGGGCGCGGACGATATGCCTAGTCACATTAAGATGGCACTAACTCGGACGGCCGAGGTGATTCCTTTCGTCAATGCCCGCCTCTGCCTAGGAACCTGGCAAGGTGTCTTTCTCTGGGAGCACCGTAACAACAGCCACGAACGCCGCATCATACTCAGCTGTCAGGGGGAATAATTTTTACTCCACACCCGCCAAACAGTAAGAGGTGATCTCCATGATTTGCTTACCGTCGATCGTGTAGATGTCGCAGTAGTGCATATCGGTGTCGAGATCAGCGCCTTCGACGATTATGTGGTTCTTGCCCTTAATAACACGGCCGTTTTGGAAATTAGCTTTGCCCTGAGAGGCGGCATCTTCACACATTTCTTTTACCGCAGCATTGCCGTCGATTGTGCGGTCGCCCACAATGTGCCACTCGATACCGTCGGCTATAAAGTCGAGGGCGGCAGAGGATTCACCCATGGAAAAAGCCTCACAGGCTGCGATAATTTGCGCGTTCATATTTAGACCGCGAGTGTCAAAAGTTCTTTGACACTTGGCACATCTTTTATGATCTGGCTGGGCTCAGGGCCGACGCCGATGTAGCGGAGGTTGGGGATCTTGTCCTTGTTATGGTCGCCGTGGTTAGCGACGTCGATGAGGGCTTTGAGTAGCCATGCGACGTATACTTTAGCCGCTTCGGGAAGGTCGGCGAAGCGACGGACGCCGGAAATGTCTTCGCTCCAACCGGGCACCGTTTTATAAACGGGCTTGAGTGTTTTGTGGACTTTGCCGTTACGCGGGACGTGGTGGAGGGTGTCGCCGCTCTCGTCTTCGTAGGCGGTACAAATTCGGAGGTCGCCCTGCCAGTCACCAGCGTGGGAGAGGGCGTCTAGCTTGTTAAGCACGAGGTCTTGATAGCCGCCGTAGCGCAGGGCATCGCCTTTTTCCACGGCGTCATACCAGCCGACCATACGCTGGCGACCAGTCGTCGCACCGAATTCGATCTTACGCAGTAGGGTGCTGAGCGGGTGGTCGAGATCGATCTCGGAGATAAAGACGTGGGTGCCGACCTTGGTATCGTAGGCCTTGCAGCAACCAACGTTGTGGATGGGCTGTGCGGGGATGCCGGCGCTCTGGAAGAATTCGGGCGTGAAGGTGTGCGAGGCAGTCACATTGGGAGCAAAGCCATGGCGCTTATCCAGCCAGTAGGCCTGCCCAAATTCGCCGATGATGTAGTTACCCTTGTCTTGCTCGCGGAGTACGAGTTCGCGCACGTCGACAATCTGCGGGGCGAGAACCTGGCCAGCGGCCCAGTAGGCTTCGATGAGTTTTTCGACGTCGAGTGTGAAAGGAGCATCGCCAGCGAATTGTCCGAAATCGAAATCAATCGCGTCGACTTTGCCAGCATTGATGACTTCTGCGTTGGCACGTGTTTCGGCACAAGTGAGTGTTTCGAAGAAGCTCGGCCAGCGCTCAGGTGCGACTTGGCAGACGTGCTCGATTACGCGGAGGGCACGGTCGACGCGGCCACGCACTTTATCGGCGAAGTCGCACTTTGGGCCCAGGAAGTCGGCGTAGTAAATTTGAAACTGCCCGACTTCGTCGAGGTAGGCGGGGGTGATGCCACGACCTGTCGAACCACGCGCGTTGCCTTTCTGGATGTTGACGCGGTAGTCCTCCCAGGCGAGGTCAAGCAAGCGGTGGCAGAGATCGGAAACGAGGCAACGCTCGTCGATCGCTAGGCGCTTGATCGCGACGTGCCCGTGCAGCTCGGCATAAGCCGACTCCCAGAGGAATTTGCGCGGATCTGCGACAACGCCTGCGCCGATGGGAAGGTAGGGTACTTTATCGTCGGCCACGCCGCCGGGCAGGAGGTTAAGCTTTAGCCCAGCCACCGTGTGCCCCGAGTTGGAGCCGCCGTTGACCTTCATCACGGCTGCGACAGCGTCATTACGCCCCGTTGTTTCACGAAGCTCGTTGATGATTTCTAGGATGACGCGGCCTTTACCTTCATCTCCAGTTGAGATGCCGGTGTCGGCGATGAGTTGGCTTTGAAAGGCTGTTAACATTAATAATAAAGTACGAAATTATTTAGCGGATTCGCCGGAAGCGTCAGAAGTTTTGACCGTGATGACATCGTGAGGTGCGGACTCTTTTTGGCCGGCGGGGCTGACGCGGATGTAGCGAGCGTTTGTGCGAAGCTGCTCGAGGTTCGCCGCCCCTAGGTAGCCCATGCCGGACTGGATGCCGCCGACAAGTTCGCGGAGCACGCCGCTGAGAGATCCGACGGATTCTTTGAGCGCTTCAATGCCTTCTGCGGCGGCTTTGGTGGCGACGTCTTTTCGGTCGTGGCCATAGCGTGCGGCAGAGCCATCTTTCATTGCGGCGCTGCTGCCCATGCCGCGGTATTGCTTATAAAGTTTGCCGTTGATCTCGATGATCTGGCCTGGGGCTTCGTTGCAACCAGCTAGCAGGCTGCCGCACATGACGCCGTCGGCGAGGGTGAGGGCTTTAACCATGTCGCCAGATTTGGTGATGCCTCCATCGGCGAGGATTGCGACGCCCCTCTTCTTGGCTGCAAGCGAGGCGCAGTAGAGTGCCGTCATTTGTGGGATGCCAACACCTGCGACGATGCGGGTGGTGCAGATCGAGCCAGGACCTTGGCCGATTTTGATGGTATTGGCACCTGCATCAGCGAGAAATTCAACGCCTTCGGCGCTGGTGACATTGCCTGCGATGAGGGTAAGATCGCCGAACTCCCGCGAAGCATACGGATGGCATCTCCTACGCCCTTAGAAAAACCGTGCGCGGTAGAGACGGCTACAGCGTCAACGCCTTCTTCCACGAGTTTGCTGACATGGCCGAGGATGCGGTCGCGGTCTAGTTCGCCATCGGGCGTCCGGTGGGCGGAGATAGCCGCGCCACACATTAGGCGAAAGTGGCTGTCGCGTGCGGGTTTGACGGACTGGTGGGACTCGGCGGCGATACGCTCTATGTCGGATAGGGTGAAGAGACCGCGAAGGCGATCTTCGTTATCCACCACAAGCAGTTTATGGATACCCATGTGTTGAGTAAAAAATTCGTCGGCAACTTTGATCGGATCCTTGGTAATCTCTTTTTCAGTCAGTGTGTAGACTTGATCGCGAGGGCTCATGGCCTCGGAGACGAGGCGCTCGGCGTAACGCGCTTTAACCACGCGGCCAGGTAGAAGGCCAAGGAGCTTGTTCTCTGCATCGACTACGGGGAAGGTGCTGAAGCCGTAGCCACGGTCGGCGATGCGCTCCATTACTTCGCCAATTTTTTGATCGGGCGCGACTTTGATCGGTTCTTGGATGAAGCCATGTATGTGATTTTTCACTCGAGTGACTTCGCGCACCTGCTTCTCGTCGCTCATGTTGTAATGGATGAGACCGAGCCCGCCGTTGAGTGCCATTTGGATGGCCATTTTTGACTCGGTGACGGTGTCCATATCCGAGGAAATGATGGGGATCTGCAGCTCCAGCGAGGCGGAGAGGCGAGTAGCTAAGGTAGTCTGGCGGGGGAGCACGTCCGAGTAGAGCGTGGCGAGCGAAACGTCGTCGTAGGTCAGGCCGACGGGTAGATTGTTCAAGAAGAACAGATCCGCAGTTTGGTAGTAGTCTTCGATTCGAGGTGCTTTCATGTGCCAATAACAGCAAAAGATTGTCTTTTCTCAAGTAGGAAATGACTATGTGCTCGTAAATGAGCCGCCAAATTTCAGTGAAGCCCTATCGGCGAGCGTTCCGTCAGCCATTACGCACTGCGCATGGGGAATGGGCGACCCGCGAGGGCTTCCTCGTCCGGGTAGAGCAAGAGGGGCGTGTCGGCTACGGTGAAGTCGCGCCCTTGCCTAAATTTGGGAGTGAGACACTAGCCGAGGCGACTGCGTTCTTAGAGCAACTTGTTAGCCAGCCAGAGATCGCTGCGCCAGCGAACCTACCTTGCTGTGCATTTGCCCTCTCGGCGGCTCAAGTTGTTACGGAGAGAGGAAGTTTTCACCCTCTGGGAAATGGAGTGGCGCCTAACCAAAGCGCCCCGCGCCTCTCGAGCAGTAGGGTAGTCGCTCCTCCGCGGGACTACTCGGTATCGGCTTTGTTGCCATCAGGTTCTACTGCGCTGCGCCTTGCTGATGAAAAATCAAAAGCTGGTTATCGAAGTATGAAGTGGAAGATTGGAGTTGAGCCCATTGCCAAAGAAATAACTACAGCGCGTAGTTTGCTCGATTCTCTGCCTTCAACCGTTCGCCTTCGCTTTGATGCTAACGCCGGCCTCGTCGCGAGTGAGCTAGAACAATGGCTGGAGTTTTTAATCCCCTATCGTTCGCGTGTGGATTTTATCGAACAACCGCTTGCCTGCGGCCAGGAGGCGCTGATGGGTGATTACATGGAAGCAAGCGGTATATGCATTGCTCTCGATGAATCCCTAAACGGGTCGGACCGCGAGCGCTGGCTAAAGCCTAACGCATGGGCGGGGGCATTGGTCATTAAAGCGCCGCTCATGGGTGAGCTTTCGCAACTCGCCGATCGACTCGCACCCGTGGCCGAGCAAGTGGTGCTCTCGTCGGTATTCGAAACAGGCATCGGCTTGGAAAATAGCCTGCGCCTCGCTGATTCATTACCACAGCTTTTTCGCCCGATTGGATATGATACGGTCGCTGCTTTTAATGATGGGCTCAATTATCTGCAAGCTGCGCCTGCGATTTGCGCCTCAGATCGCCGCACATACGATCCAGAGTCACTATGGAATTTAATTTAAAGAGCTTAGATCGTAACTGGGTAGAGGGCATCTCTGGCCAGGAACTGCTCGCGCGCGTGCAAAGCCAAGCCAAATTAATCCAAGGGCAAGATCAGCCCTTGGTGATCGATCAAACAGATCCTCATGATTTTACAGTCGAGTTCTTTGCTGCGGTCTCGGCAGGTCGATCGATTGCTCTGGCTAATCCAAACTGGGGCGCACGGGAGAGGGAGCAATTTGATGTCCTTTTAGGACTCGGCTCCCCGCCTCTACCTGGCGCAATTTCTAGCGCGACCCGTTTAAAATCTGGTCGCCAAGCTAAAGTGATACTGATACCCACAGGTGGCACAACGAATGGCATCAAGCTCGCTATCCACACCTGGGAAACTCTCGAAGTAGCCTGCAAAGGAGTGCAGCAATTTCTGGGCGGCGGCGCCATCGATAGCTGCTGTGTCTTGCCGCTCTATCATGTCAGTGGGCTCATGCAATTGCTCCGGGCGTATCACTCTGGCGGATACATACGATTTGACGAAGATGAAGTCGAGGGTCGCTGCCTGTCGTATGTGCCTACGCAATTACGGCGGGCCTTACTCGATGAAAAGCGCACTCAAGCATTAACCACAACGCGCGTCATCTTCGTCGGAGGTGCGCCCATGCCCGAGTCGCTTGCCGAAGAGGCACGCGAGCTTAAGTTGCCCGTGATGCCCGTTTACGGAATGACTGAGACTGCCGCCATGGTGGCAGCGATCCCAGTCGAGGATTTTCTTGCTGACTCGCGAGCAGGTGCCCTGCCCATAGGTGACACCAATATCGAGATTGATTCTTCTGGGCGAATACGCGTTCAGAGCCCAGCCCTCTTTATAGGTTATCACGGGGGCGAGTCGCCTGATTTAACGCGAGGTTATTTAACTGAGGACGAAGGCTACATCGACGAGAAAGAGTCGGCTACACGTGATGGGGCGCATTGATCGGCTCGTCATCAGCGGCGGCGAGAAGATCGATCCCCGCGAAGTGGAAGATGCCGTGAGCGCAATTGTTGGCGTCGAAGAAGTAATGGCGCTCGGCCTGCCCGATCCCGAGTGGGGGCAAAAGTTGGTAGTTTATTATACGGGTCAGGAGCTAGTGGACTGGAAGGAGCGGCTGAAAGAGCAGCTGGCGACTTATAAACTACCGAAGGAAATGTTGAGGGTGGACCGTTTACCTCTGGACGAGAAAGGGAAGTTTTTGAGGCCTTCATAAAGGAAGCCCCAGTGCTTGTCATTCCGATTGAACGACGCAAATCTTTGCCCCATGAATAAAGCTGATATTGTAGACATCCTTGAAGACATCGCGGTGCTTCTTGAGCTGAAGGGGGACAACCCGTTTAAGATACGTGCCTACTCAGGTGGCGCGCGGGTGCTGGAGATGATGGAAGAGGACCTCGGCGATGTGATCGCTGAGGAGCGACTGGATGCGATCAAGGGGATCGGCTCAGCGCTGGTTGATAAGATCAAGACACTTTATGCCACGGGCGAACTGGAATATTATACCAAGCTCCGCGAATCTGTCGCACCTGGGCTGATTGAGATGCTCGAGATCCCCGGCCTCGGCGGTAAGAAGGTCAAAAAACTCCACGATGCGATCGGCGTGGAATCAATCGACGCATTACAGGCGGCTTGTGAATCGGGTGAGGTCGAGGCGCTCAAAGGATTTGGCAAAAAATCGGCGGAGAAGATCCTTAGCGGGATAGCCAATCGAGCAGCCTATGCGAAGCGGCACCATTGGTGGAATGCGCGCGAAGTGGCTGAGCCGATTCTTGAAGGCTTGCGAAGCTTATCACAAGTCGAACGAGCGGAGGCCGCAGGTAGCCTGCGCCGATTGAAAGAGACGGTGGGCGACTTAGACTTCATTGTGGCTTCGGCTGAACCGCAAGCAGTCATGGACTGGTTTGTCGAGCAGGATGGGGTGCAGGAAGTCACGGCGCATGGGGCAACAAAATCTAGCGTCCGTTTCGAGTCTGGCCTGCAGGCCGACTTGCGGGTGGTGCCTGCCGAGCAGTTTGCCTTTGCGCTCCACCATTTTACGGGATCTAAAGAGCACAATGTGGCACTGCGGCAACGTGCACTAGCACGAGGCTATAGCTTGAGCGAATGGGGCTTGGCGCAGAAGGGAGAAGAGGGAGAACTGCAAGCTGAGATTCCTGATTCAATCACTACGGAGAAGGGGCTATTTGAATTTCTCGGGCTTGCTGAAATTCCACCTGAGCTACGTGAGGGGCTTGGTGAGATTGAGTCAGCTGAGGCACAGCAGTTGCCGAATTTAGTCACGTCGGCGGATATTCGCGGGGTGTTTCATAATCATACCACCGCATCAGATGGTCGCGGTACGATCGAAGAGATGGCGGCTGCCGCAGAGGCGCTAGGCTGGGATTATCTTGGTTTAGCGGACCACTCCAAGGCGAGCTTTCAGGCCAAAGGCCTCGACGATACACGCGTGCTAAAGCAGCTTGAATCGATCCGTGCTTTCAATGAATCGGGCGAGTCGCCAGTGCACATTTTTTCGGGGATCGAGTGCGACATCCTACCTGATGGCTCCCTAGATCTTGAAGACGCGACACTCAATGCACTGGATTACGCAGTGATGTCGGTCCACTCTAGCTTCAGCCAGTCGGAAGAGGAGATGACGGCGCGGGTGATCCGCGCGATTGAGCATCCAGCGACAACCATGCTTGGTCATCCGACGGGGCGCATCCTATTGCGCCGCGAGCCTTACAAGATCGACCTGCAAAAGGTGATCGACGCCGCGATTGCCAATCGCGTGATTATTGAGATTAATGCCAATCCGCATCGCCTCGACATGGACTGGCGGCTCTGGCGTCGAGCTGCGGGACGTGGGCTGATGTGTGCAATTAATCCGGATGCCCACAGTATGGAGGGCCTGAGTTACTTTGATGCTGGGGTGAATATTGCTCGTAAAGGTTGGCTAGAGAAGGAGCAAGTGCTCAACAGTCGCGATTGTGCAGGAGTGCAGCATTGGTTTAATCAGCGCAAGTAGCAGCTCGCACAGGTTTAGGAAAGTTTACTTTGTAATTGTAGAACAAACTAAACAGAGGGCTGTAATTAAAATACCCAACGATTCAGGCGAAAGATCCAATGCCTACGGACGGGACTTAGTGAGTGCGCTCGTAAATGAGTGCCGTAGGCTTGTCTTTCCCGGCCTTACCAATTCGGCGCAGAACCTGCCAGTCCTTGATTTTAGGCTCCAAGTTCCCTGGTAGCTCGACGAGGACGCGAGCGTTTTCAAGAGCGATCGGGTTGATCGCTCTTTCGAAGATGCGCTGCAGATTTTCAGCAATCGTATCGTAAGGTGGATCAAGGAAGATCAGGTCGTAGCTGGGCGTATTTGAGTCGAGTGTGTAGACGTCGCGGGCAACGACTTTGGTTACACCTGTATCTAGATTGCAACTACGTATGGTCGCCTGCACATTTTGGCGCAAGCAAGTGAGTGCGGTGTGATCGGTTTCAAAGAAGGTTGAACTCGCCGCTCCACGACTCAGCGCCTCCAGGCCGTAGCTACCAGTCCCAGCAAAGAGATCGGCTACCTTGCAGCCTTCGATGCTTGCGCCGAGACTAGAGAAGATCGCCTCACGCAAACGATCCGTGGCGGGGCGGGTGGCATTGCCTTTGGGAGCCTTGATTTGAATGCCGCGAGCGGCGCCTCCTGTGATTCGCATAATTAGAAAGCTGAACCTTAAATGCTGCCTATTGTTCGTTTAAGTGTTCTGTAGGCTCAACTACCTAGCTGCTTGCCAGACCGAGGAGGCTCTCCACTAACCCGGGCAGCTCGCCGAGCGGCACTTGGCTGGCGGCGTCGGAAATAGCGTTGTCTGGGTCAGGATGCGTTTCGAGGAAGACGCCATTAGCGCCTGCGGCCAGAGCGGCGCGGGCAAGAGGGGCTACATATTCGCGCTGCCCACCACTAACGCCACCGGCCGCGCCAGGAAGTTGCACGCAGTGAGTCGCGTCGATGATGGTAGGGTGACCGTTGCCTGCCATGATACTGAAGCTACGCATATCCACGACTAGGTTCTGATAGCCGAAGGTAGTGCCGCGCTCGGTCTGCCAGATTTCTTTGGCGCCAGCTTCTTCCAGTTTATTGGTGACAAATTCCATCTCGTAGGGCGAAAGGAATTGGCCTTTTTTTACATTAATCGCACACGTTGTCTTAGCGGCAGCAAGGAGTAGGTCGGTTTGCCGACAGAGGAAGGCGGGAATCTGCAGGGCATCGACGACCGTGCCGACGGTGGCGCATTGTTCGGGTGTGTGGATGTCAGTAATGGTCTTGAAACCATATTCGGCTTTAATGGTTTGAAAGATCTCCATGCCAGTATCGAGCCCGGTGCCCCGGTTGCTTCCGATGGATGTGCGGTTGGCTTTATCAAAAGAGCCTTTGAAGAGTATGTTCAGCTCTGGGTGCTGCTGCTGGAGCGATGCCAGTGCATCGGCGACGGGGCGGCAAGTATCGAGGCTTTCAAGTGAACAGGGCCCTGCGAGAAGAAGTAGCTTTTCGGGATCGTAAATCATGTGGCAGATTAAAACTGGGTATACCGGAGAGTCCAAGCTGTAATTCGTAGGGGCTATACTTGTGATGTCCCGGTGGTTTATTCTTCCAGTTTACTCTGAATTTTTTAATTTCACGCATCGTGTATCGGTCGATTCAAACCCTCTCTTTCTTAGTTTATAGCTCATTGGCCCTGTCGGGCAGATGAACTGATCGACTACTTGAAGCAGTATGAAGGCCGCTGGCTCGGGGACTTTACGATTCACTCGACGGCGTCAGGCTATAGCGAGACTTTTCCTGTCGAGCAGCGATACTGGTGGGAAGAGGGCCAGCTCCATGGCATTTCTGTTTCCGATACGAATAATGGTCTCCAGACTGCGAAGTCGCTTACTTTCATTCAAGATGATAAGCTGCAATCAGAGGTAATTACGGGTGAAACTACGGAGCGCTTCTTCGGCTTTTTGCGCGACGGAGGCATCGTCTGGATTTCAGCTGATATGAAGCGTGCCAACGACTACCAGATGGCGGAACACTTTGCTATTGAAGAGGGACGTCCCGTGCTTCTAACGGAGGGTTTTGATAGCTATGTCTATTCGGAGGGCCTGGCGCACCTCGTTTACCGTGGGCGACTGTTCAAGCAAGACTCGAAGTCAGCGGGGGACTAGTCCGCGCTGATTAGATTGGCTAAATGCGTCCGTACGGACGGTTCGAGTTCTGCAGTTTGGACCCATTCGAGTGCTTCGGCTGGTTGGGTGCCAGCCCAGATCCCGACATTGCGGCCAAGTTGCTCCATACGCCGATCAGCATCGCTAATTGTGTTTGCCCAAGCTGCTGCAGCTTCCGGCTCGTAGCGCAAGATAGACTCACTGAATCCTGAGATCGCGGCATCACGTTGCTCGCCTGGGTTCTGAGCACTCAGCCACTCTGAGGCGGCGATTGAATCGCTTTCTGCCCAGATTTGCATGAGCTCATTGGCGTATTCGGCAGAATAGATAGGATCAGTTGGCGCCATCCTAGCCAACCATTCTGCGGTGGCTGCGGGGTCTTCCTCTGCGCGGCCCATTACGTGGGAAGCGACCGCTATCTCGGAGTAGTTGGCCTGTGCTAGATCGCGGACAAAAGATTCGGCCTCTTCGGGAGATTGTTTGCTAAACTCGAGGATGGTTTCACCGAGTAAGTCGTAGTCGCCATTAAACTCTGCTTCCGCCAAAGCCCAGATACTTGCAGCCTTGGCGTCTTGCATGACCCAAGATTGGACGAGTGCTTCCTTAGCCTTTTCTTGGACTGGCCCGACAGGTAGACCGGCAACCCATTCGGCGGCAACAGTTGGCTCGGCCTGTGCCCACTTCGCGGCAAGCGCTTTCGCGGCGATGGCTTTACTGCCGTCGTTGGCCATGCCGTCGATCCACTGGGAAGCTTCGGTGGGGTTGCGCTCTGCCCAGAGCTCGACCCCATTGTTAAGAGTTTCGAGGCGTGCTAGGCCTTGCGCATTCGATTCTAGCCAGAGCAGGGCAGATTCGGAGTCTTCGGCTGCCCAAAGTGCGACCACTTCGAGCATACCGCGTAGGCGCTCGCTACCAGAGTGCTGGCTTTGAAGCCAGTCCATTGCGGCAGTGGGGTCTTCCTTTGCACGGCGACGGGCTTCGAGAATAAAGGAGTCCTTGGCGGGTTCGGCTTTCAGAGTTTCCGAATGCGGCAACTCGGGGGTGACCAAGCTGCGGCCACGAGAGACTGGTTCTTCAACTGCTTTCGGCTCAGGATTTCCGTTTATGACTTCTAGTCCTCGTCCCTCGCGGATTGATTTCCAAGTGTCGTAAACATGTGCCACTTCACGCTCAATTTTAGGCAAATAGGGCTGAACGGCTAAGATCGCTAATCCGATAATTGTTAAAAGAAAAAAGACCCTGTATAGCCAACGCATAGTAGTTATTTTAAGTTAAAGAAATCACGCGTGTTATCGCTTGTCCTCGCCGCTAAATCATCGAGCGATACCGCGAGTGCTTCTGCGCAACGCTCAGCGATTGGTGCGAGATAGGCGGGTTCGTTCGACTTTCCCCGATGGGGCTCGGGGGTGAGGTAGGGGCAATCCGTTTCCAACATGAGCTGTTCAATGCCCTGTTCTCGAAGAGCCTCGCGCACGGCATGGGCGCTCTTGTAGGTGGCGATCCCAGTAAAAGAAGCTCGGCCACCACGCGCTTTGATTTGTGCAATCTCTTCCGCCCCGTAGGTGAAGCAGTGGAAGACGATGCGTTGCCAGTCGACGCCCGACTCATCGATCAGCTTGACGCACTCTGTAAAGCAATCGCGGCTGTGAATAATAATAGGGCACTCAAGCTCCGAAGCCAACATGAGTTGCTGTCGAAATGCCGCTTCTTGCATGAGTATCATCTCGCCGGCCTGTAATGGATCTTTCGGAAGATGAAAGTAGTCTAGGCCAATTTCACCGAAGGCGACGGGGGCATAAGGCGGCATGAAAAAGGTACTCAATTGGCTGACGGCGCCCTCCCAGTCATCGTTCACATAGCAAGGGTGTAGGCCAACAGTGTAGTCGATTTTGCCTGCGTAGGCCGCATGCATTTCGCGATAAGGCACCCAGTCCTCCGGCGAAGTGCCGACTGTTATAAAGCGGTGCACGCCCGCATCGGTAGCGCGTTCAAGTACAGGCGCTAGTTCGCCTTTATCCTTGAAGCCCTTCAAGTGGCAGTGGCTATCGATTAATTCCATTATTACTAGAGGCTGTAGGAATTCTTTCCGCTGGAAAGCGCAAATTGAGCGAGCGCTACTTAGCTAGAGCCTTCTCTGGTTCTGTTGGTCCGTTCAAAGAGATCCAAACCAAAATTAAGCATGCCCAATAAGTGAAACCTCCTACGATCTCGTGCATCAGGTGGTAGTGTTCCATCATTGAAGGTGCCAACAATACGATGATCACGATGCGCACGATATTAAACATAAAGCCGATGATCGCACCTGCTAACAGATTAAGGCCCAAATCAAAAATGTTCAAGCGTCGGTGAATCGCTAATAGAAGCGCTATTAGCAGGCTTGTTATAATGACGCCAAAACCATTGCACTCGGAGGCCACGTGGAAGGGTTGTTCGTTGACCATCAAGACTAACATCGGCGGCTCACCGGCTTGCCCGAATAGCCCTAATTCAGTGCTCTGCCCAATTAGCTCGAGGACATAAGCGCTCCATTTGCCCGCCATTGTGCGTAGGGGCCAATCGATTGGTGCCATAAAGGTGCTCAGCAATAAAAATGCGCAGAGCGTGCCTGCCACCGTCCGCGTAAGTTGACGCGTCCCCTCGCCAAAGGTGAAGCGCACCGCTGCCGTTAGCGCGCAGCAATAGGCGGGGATCACCAGAAGCCCCGCCAGGCTAGAGTGGGTGACAAACGGAGCGAGATACGTAAGTAGTAATATTCCGTAAGCAGCAAAGAGAGCTCGCCGCGCTGAGGCGTTCAGCTCCAGCGTGCGCGTTATTGTAACCCCGCCGAAGCGCACTAACATGAGCGAGGCCATCACCAAAACGATCAGCGCGTGCAAAATCCGACTCTGGTCATGCGCTGTCTGCGCAAACCACATGGTCAGCGGCCAGAGTGCTAAGCCCGAGGAGGCCGAACAAGACGCAGTGCAACCAAAAGTCAATTTGGCGGCACTTCTCGGTAAAGCTAACGGCAAGTTGTCGGCGCAGAGGCATGTGAGAATGTCTAACAAATCACGATGGCTACGCGATTGGCAAATCTCTTTCGACGGATGATTCAAAACAAGTTATGGCCTAATCAAGGATGGAGACTCGTAAATGTTGGAAGGGGCACGAGTGGCAATGGTAATCAATAATTGGCTGATCCTGAGCATGCTCTTGATAGAGTTCGTGGACAGTCTCGCTTTCGAGCAAGAAATTGTCATTGATGAACTCCATGTCTCGGTCGTTTGTTTAGCGGTCGACGCGGGCTCCGCCGCCAGCTAAAAGTTTCTCAACCTCCTGTAGGCTTGCCATTGTCGTGTCTCCTGGAGTTGTCATAGCAAGAGCACCATGGACACATCCATAACTGACTGCTTTCAACGGATCGTTATATTTTAAGAAACCATAAATGAGGCCACTTGCGAAGCTATCACCGCCGCCGACTCGGTCATAAATCTCAAGGATGTCCTTGTCCTGAAATTTGCGAGTGGGTTCGTAGAATTGCCCTTCGTGCCAGACCAGCGCACTCCATTCATTTAGGGTGGCGGTATGTGCATCTCTGAGAGTGGTGGCGGTTGCCTTTAAATTTGGAAATTCCTTTACGACCTGCTCGATCATACGCTTAAAGCTAGCCTCTTCGATTGCACCTAACTGCTCACCAAGCCCCTCTACTTCAAAACCTAAGCAAGCACTAAAGTCTTCCTCGTTCCCGATCATGACATCGACATATTTTGCGATTTCACGATTGACCGTTTGGCACTCTTTAAGGCCGCCAAAATCTTTCCATAGCGACGGTCGATAATTCAGATCGTAGCTAACAACCGTACCGTATTGCTGTGCAATCTTTACGGCTTCGATGACCATTTCTGGAGTGCTTTGGGAGAGTGCCGCAAAGATACCGCCAGTGTGAAACCATTGGGTGCCTAATTCGCCAAAAATGTGGTGCCAGTCGACATCGCCTACCTTCATCTGACTGGCTGCTGTATGTCCACGGTCAGCTGTGCCGCGCGCGCCGCGAATGCCAAACCCGCGCTCTGTAAAATTAAGCCCGTTGCGGACTTTTCGCCCAAGTCCATCATAAGGCTGCCACTGTATGAGGGTAGTATCGACCCCACCTTGAAGTATGAAGTCTTCAACGAGTCGACCGATTGGGTTGTCGGCAAAAGCAGTCACCACTGCAGTTTTTAATTCGAAGCAGCGACGCAAGCCGCGGGCTACATTGTATTCCCCGCCGCCTTCCCAAGCATTAAATTTACGAGCGGTGTTGACCCGACCGTCACCCGGATCGAGCCTGAGCATTACTTCACCGAGTGAGATGCACCCATACTGGCAGTTCTCCGAAGATTTTATATCTAGTGACATTATATTAGAATGTTAATTTTTGTGCCCCACAAGTAGTGGCGATCTTGTTAAATGCTTGAATTTCAGCCTCGGTAAAAAGTAGGCCCCCTGCGGTTTCAACTTTTTCTGCCCACTCAGCCTCTAATTGCCCGGGCAACAGGCAGTTCTCATTGCCGTGACCGAGGATGTCATTGATGACAGCTTTTAGATTGGTAATTTGATCGCGCCCCTCTGCATAGGCGCCCGCATTGAGTGAATCTGGATGAATGACTTGGAAATAAAATGCTGGAGTCGATTTCTCCCCCGCTGGGATATCGCGGCAACGCAGAGTCGGTAGGCTGCCTCCAATGAGGGCCGCAACCAGTTCATTGATTAAGGAGAGACCGTAGCCCTTATGAGCTCCAAAGGGAACGAGAGCACTCACCTGATTAGGGTCTGTTGTCGGCAGGCCCTTTGAATCGACCCCAGCTCCAGAGGGTAATTGTGTGCCCTCACGAATGAATTGTTGCACTCGACCCATCGACACTACGCTCGTAGCCCAATCGATGACGATCGGAAAGCCAATGGCATCTGTGGTCGGAAATCCCCAGCTGTGTGGGTTGGTCCCAGGGTAGGGAACTTCCCTTGGAATGGAACGACCTCAGTAAGTGCAGCTGTGCAGTTCGTATAAGCAATGTAGCCACGCTTTGCTGCTTCCATGACGTAGCCTCCGCCCCATAAATAGTGAAAGGCATTATCTACCGAGACCTGACCAATTCCATATTTGTCGGCTAGCTCAATCGCACGATCGACCGCAGCATACGCACTTGCTTGCCCAATTTTTTTATTTGCATTCCACACTTCGCAAGCGGCAAACCGAGAGGGGATCGACTCGATCTCAGCGCAGGGTATACAGCCTCCAGCGGAGCTGCCAAAGTGCTCATCAAGATGCAGGGCTTTGATCGCATTGTGAGTGCGCACACCATGCCTCGCAGCGTATTCCCCGAATCGTGCGGCAGCCGCGGACTCGTCTTGATTGAAACCGCGATGCAAATAGGCAGCTTCGACTAGTGCATTGTGAGCGGCTGGTTGAATGACATGGAATTCTTCGGACATCTTAGTTTCTATTTAAATGAGAGCCTTAGGTGGCTGGCAATCGTTGACCTGGGCATGTGGGGATTCCCCCCGCAAAAGCATCAGGAGGTTTTCAGTTGCTTTGGTCGCTTGGCGGATAACGCTTTCGTGAGTGCGGGATCCAATGTGTGGAGTAATCAAACAATTGGGCGCAGACAAAAGTGGATGATCTGCACTTGCAGGTTCTACATCGAGCACATCAGCTCCGTATCCCCCTAATGTATTGTCCCGCAAGGCAGTTAGAATATCATCCACATGGACGAGTTCTCCGCGTCCACAATTAATGACGACGGCGCTATTTTTCATTTGTTGAATCGACGCGCTATTGACCAAGCCTTGTGTCTCGGGAGTCAAATTTGTGTGCAGCGATATGAAGTCAGATTCGCTAAATAGCCGGTCAAGATTTTCAATGCGTGTGATGTGGTGCTCTTCCGCAAACGCCTCTGGCCAGTAAATGTCCTGCGCGAGCACTTTCATCCCAAATGCGTTTGCCCTTATTGCCATCTCTCGACCAATCCTGCCTAGGCCAATAATACCTAAGGTTTTACCTGCGATTTCGTTTCCCGTTTCCCGTTTCCATAGACCTTGCTTAGTCCATTCTACATGCTCGATAAGTTTCTTGCTCAGCGCTAGCATGAGCATGAAACAATGCTCGGCTACTGTGGTGTGATTGACCCCCGGCGTAAAAGCCACTGGAATGCCTTTTTCAGTGGCATAATCTACATCGATTTTGTCCACCCCGATGCCGTATTTAGCGATAATTTTAAGCCGGGGAAGGGCTTTTTGAATAACTGCCTGACTGATCACATCATCTCCACATAAAAAAGCATCATAATCGCCGGCATATTCCAGCATATCTTCTTCGCTTAGTGGGCCTCTAGCGTAGACAATTTCTGCTCCGCTACTGGCAAGCAAGTCATGGTGCGGACCTGGTGTATCTTGATAAGAGGTTGTTGTGAGTAAAATTCGTATCATAAATCGTTCGTTTAAACTCCAGAATAGATCCCAAACCCGCCATCGATGTGCAAAACTTGGCCAGTCACGAAGCGTGAAGCATCGGTCAAGAGGTAGTGGATCGCTCCACAGATTTCCTGCGCATCACCAAATCGACCCATGGGTGTATTGTTTATAATTTGCCGACCGCGGTCCGTTGTGGATCCATCTGCATTGAGTAAAAGTGAGCGATTCTGATCGCCCAAAAAGAAGCCAGGGCAGACCGCATTTACACGAATTGCGTCACCAAATTTTTGAGCGAAATCTGTGGCCATCCATCGAGTCAAATTATCGACTGCAGCCTTCGCATTTGAGTATCCTAGTACCCGAGTGAGCGCCTGCTGAGAGCTGGCAGAGGAAAAGTTGACGATCGCGCCCTGTTTGCATTCGGCAAAATATTCACCAAAAACTAGGGAGGGCAGTAGTGTACCCGAAAGGTTTAATTGTAGCACTTTCTCGTAGTCATTAAAATCTAAGTCAAAGACGGTCTCGTCGGGACTGATCGTTGCGCCAGGCATATTACCTCCAGCGCCGTTAATAAGGCCGTCAATATGACCAAATCGTTCAAGTATGAGAGCAAGGGTAGTTTTGAGTGCCTTGCGGTCTGTGACATCGCATGGAAAAGTAGCCACTTCAGGACCTAGGCCTTTCACCGCTGCATCAAGTTTAGATTGGTTGCGACTGATGAAAGCCACTCGGGCGCCACTTTGCGCTAAATATCGAGCAGCTGCACCTGCAAGTGCTCCGCTTGCGCCGGTCACGGCATAGACTTTATCGTTCAGATTAAATAATGACATATTCGCACAATAGCGGAAAAGTTTGTTTATTAATATTGTAAAATTAATAAACTATTTGCATTTTTGCGCAATGAGTCGAAGTCGTAAAATCCTTATGCTTCTCGGGAGCTATGATTTTCATGCGCATGCAGGAATTGCACGGGCTGCTCGTGTGCTCAATTGGCATTTAGATGTAAGTTTGCTGAAGACTTTCCAATTACCTGCACAGTGGCGCGGTGATGGAATTATAACATCTTTAAATCGAAGTCAGCGCCTGGCGTCTTTTATCCAACGGGCAAAATTGCCTACGGTTGACTTGTCCTCATGGCGTGCGGATATAGATTTAGCGAGAGTGGTCGCTGACAATGAATGCATTGGGCGTGTCGCAGCAGAACACTTTGGTATACTTGGTCATCACAATTTTGCATGGTTTGCCTTGAGCCGTGATCCAGTCGGAGAGGCGCGCTGTAAAGGTTTTCGAGATGCACTACCCTTAGGGGTTAATTTTTGCCGTCTATCTGCGAGCGGTGCACCCAACCGCAAAAAGATTCTAGCGCAGCTTAAATCTTTCTCAGAGCCGGTTGCTGTATTTTGTAAGAGTGATGACGATGCGGCTTGGTTGTTGAACTTATGTTTGGATTGCGGGTTGTCCGTGCCCTCTCGTGTCGCCCTTTTGGGGACGGATAATAACCGGTTAATTTGTGAAAATCAGCCAGTGCCATTGTCGTCGGTCAATCATGACCTCGAGCGCATTGGATACGAAGGAGCGATGCGCCTCGATTCGATCATTAATGGAGATTACTTTGAAGAGGCGCTGCTTATCCCACCCACAGGAGTGACGAAGCGACAGAGTACAGATGCTTTAGCTATCGCTGACCCTGCCATAGTTGAGGCTTTGAATTTTATGAATACAAATTATCGGAGATCGATTGGCACAGACGATATTGCTCTAGCTGCGGCACTTCCAAGGCGTAGCCTTGAGAAGCGCTTTAAAGAACTGTTACACAAGAGTGTGCATGAGACACTCGTAGAAATTCGTCTAAATAACGCGCAGCATTTTTTAGAACATGGCCACTCCTCGATGACTGATATTGCAGCGCTCTGTGGGTTCTGTAACGCGCCGCACTTTAGTCGAAGTTTCAAAAGCAAGTATCGGGTGAGCCCTCTTAAATACCGGAAGCAATTCTGTTTAATATAAATAACGGGCTACTTCATTAATTCTGAGAGCGAGGCATGATGCGGCATAGGGATACAATCTAAGAGCTGCCTAAATGCATCATTCTCTATGAAGCGACTTAGAATTGAAGAGCTTGTGTAGATATATTTAGACTGCCACTCTGCAACTTGCCTTCCCTCCGGGCCATCTTTGGATCACAAACATGGGGGAGCAAGTAATTGGCGATAGCGATTCACTGTAATCGAGCGACCCTGCGTGGCTTTCGAGAAATTAGACGTAAGGAAATTGGCATTTTTGATCTCCTACAGCTATAAACTGGGGTCCTACACGAATTTCCCCGTTTTTATGTCGCATGGGGGGCTGGGATTTGTACCATTAGATGTTTTCCCAATTTCAAACTATCATGGAAAACATACCAAATATCTTAGCCACTCGTTACGCATCGGATTCGATGAAGGCTGTCTGGAGCGCAGAAGGCCGTATCACCCTAGAGCGTGAATACTGGATCGCCGTGCTTCGCGCGCAAAAAGATCTTGGGCTCGATATCCCGCAAGAAGCCATCGACGCCTACGAGCGCGTTAAGAGCACGATCAACCTCGATTCGATCAACGAGCGTGAAGCCATCACTCGGCACGACGTTAAAGCACGAATTGAAGAGTTCTGCGAACTTGCGGGGCACGAACACATCCACAAAGGCCTCACTAGCCGTGATCTTACTGAGAACGTTGAGCAGCTACAGATCATCCAAGCGCTCGAAGTCGTTCGCACCAAGGCCGTTGCTGCTCTGCTCAAAGTGGCCGAACGCGCCGAGCAATGGAAGGATCTCGTCATAACCGCCCGCACGCACAACGTGCCAGCCCAACCCACCACTTTTGGTAAACGCCTCGCCATGTTCGGGGAAGAGCTGCTCTGCGCCGTCCACGAGCTAGACCGCATTATTGATAACTATCCCGTGCGCGGCTTGAAAGGCCCTGTCGGCACGCAGATGGATCTGCTCACGCTTTTCGGCGGTGATGCCGAGAAAGTTGCCTCCCTCGAAGACCGCATTCTCGACCACCTCGGCGTGGGCGCGTCACTCGACACTGTGGGGCAAGTTTACCCTCGCGGTCTCGACTTCGAAGTCGTCTCCGTTTTCGTACGTCTTGCATCGGGACCGTCTAGCTTTGCCAAGACTTTACGCATCATGGCCGGTCACGAACTAGCCAGCGAAGGTTTTGCCAAAGGCCAAGTCGGCTCCTCTGCCATGCCGCACAAGATGAATAGTCGTAGTTGCGAGCGACTCAACGGCTTTGCCGTCATCTTAAAGGGCTACCTTACCATGGCGGGCGAGCTGGCGGGCGATCAATGGAATGAGGGGGACGTCTCTTGCTCCGTCGTGCGCCGTGTCTTCTTGCCAGATAGTTTTTTCGCCATCGACGGGTTGATCGACACCTTCCTCACGATTCTGAATCAAATGGAAGTCTATCCCGCCATGATTGGTCAGGAAAACCAGCGCTACGGCCCCTTCCTCGCGACCACTACCGTCCTGATGGAAGCAGTCAAAGCAGGTGCAGGCCGTGAAGAAGCTCACGAAGCGATCAAGGAGCACGCCGTGCAGACCGTTCGCGATCTTCGCGCCGGCGACATTACGGTTAACAACCTCGTCGAGCGTCTCGCTGGCGACAGCCGCCTTGGCCTCTCGCTGGAGCAGCTCACCGAAATGATGAGCCGCGCGCAAGCTATGACCGGTCTCGCTGCCACTCAGGTCGACAAGTTCTGCACTAACGTTCGCGAAGAAGCCCGAAATTTCCCCGCCGCCACCAACTACACGCCTGGCGCAATTCTCTAAGAAATCTCTCAAAATTCTTTAAAGATTGCTTTCAAAAAACACCCACTTACACACAATCACACACTCGAATTTTAACATCCAATAGATTAAATAGATTATGTCTGAAGAACTCGAAGGAAACTGTCTCATCGCCCAATCCGGCGGTCCCACATCCGTGATCAACGCTAGCCTCTCCGGCGCCGTTGCCGAAGCGCTCAATCACGAGTGCATCGAAGAAATCTACGGCGGCCTCAATGGTGTGCTCGGCATTCTTAACGAGCAACTGATCGACCTCGCCGCTGAGTCCCAGCAAAACATCCGTGGCCTTCGCCATACACCCGGCGCCGCCCTTGGCACCTGCCGCTACAAGCTCAAGAAGCAAGCCGACTTCGATCGCGTGCTCGAAGTCTTCGAAGCGCATAACATACGTTATTTCTTCTACGCTGGCGGTAACGACTCACAAGACACCGCGGACAAGATTTCCAAGCTCGCTCAAGAGCGCGGTTACGCACTCCGCGTCATCGGTATCCCGAAGACCATTGATAACGACCTTGTCACTACCGACCACACCCCCGGCTATGGTTCTGTGATCAAATACATCGCGGCTTCGGTCAAAGAAATCGCCGCAGACAACGCAGGCATGGGTCAACACGACCTCGTGCAAGTCATCGAAGTGATGGGCCGTAGCGCTGGATGGATCGCAGCTGGTGCCGCGCTTGCCAAACGCCGCGACGATCCCAGTGCAGCACCGCACCTTATTTATCTTCCAGAGGTCGCCTTCTCTGCGGATAAGTTCATTTCCGACGTGCAGCATGTTTTACAGAAGCATAAATACTGCGTCGTCGTCGTAGGCGAAGGTCTCGTCGATGCCGACGGTAACTTCGTCTCTACTGACAGCGCGAGTGCCGATGCTTTTGGTCACTCTCAACTTGGTGGTGCTGGCGAATACCTTCGCGGACTCGCCGAAGAAGGCCTTCAAGTCAAAGCTCGGTCTGTCAAACTTGGCATGGCCCAACGAGCGGCGGTTCATTGCTCCTCGCAGGCCGATAACGACGAAGCCTACATGGCTGGGCAAGCCGCCGTCATTGCTGCGGTCGAAGGTAAGACCGATAAAATGGTTACTCTGGTCCGCGGTGATGGCGAGACCTACACCTGCGAAACCGGCCTAGCCGACCTCTCTGAGATTGCCAACGGCGTGAAAAAGCTCCCCGAGAGCTGGATTAACGAAGACGGCGTCAGCATGAATTTCAACTTCTACAAATATGCGCTTCCCCTCATCCAAGGCGAAGTGCAAGTGCCCTACGAAAACGGTGTGCCCGACCTAGTTCAATTGAACATGGAAAAGGTCGGCCGCAAGCTAGGCGCTTATAGCTTCGAGTAGTTTGTGCTCTCGGCCTTAAGAACCGAGCATCACAGAAAACACTTCCAAAGCCCCGTCCGCCCGAAAAGCGACGGGGCTTTTTTGTACCCAATTAATTCGTAGCTCCTGAGCTTGCTCCAGTCAGAATACGAATGAGTAAAGCTAGGCGCTACAGACTGGCCAGTCACTACTCACGATCAGTGAGACCAGACCCTTTGTGCCGCTCAGTCGCCGGCACTACATTCGCTGCCGCACCGCCTCATAGAGGCATACACCTGCAGACACAGAGACGTTCAAGCAATCCACCGAGCGCGCCATCGGGATATTGACTAAGTGATCGCAGTGATCGCCTGTTACCTTGCGCAGACCCCAGCCCTCGCTACCTACGACAAGCGCGGTTGGCCCCGTGAAATCGACATCGTAGAGTGAGTCGTTGCCCCGGTCTGAGGTGCCGACGATCTTAATTTCTCGGTCCTGGAATTTACGCAATAGCATGCCGATATTCTTAATTCTTAGGAAGGGTACATCATCCGCGCCACCGCAAGAGATGTCGCGCACGGTCGGCGTAATGCCGCAAGCGCCTTTCACTGGTGCGAGTACCGCAGTGACGTCCGCGCCAGAGGCCGTGCGTAAGCACGCGCCGAGATTGTGCGGGTCTTGCACGCCTTCTAGTATGAGAATCAGAGGATTTTTCGTGCGCTCGATGAGGTCGAAGAGATCGTCCTCGTTTTCGATGTAAATAACAGTCGGCCCTGTAGAGTGGCGAGGCGGACGTTTGATTTTGTGTATAGAATTGCGACCCATGGTAGACGTGCGCGGAAGTGAAGGTGAAGAGACCTAGTAAAGTAACAATGTAGCGGCTTTCGGCAGCTAGGTAAAGTGGCAAGTGCGCCTATGCGGCGGCGCGGCAAATTCGGAGGATCTGTCAGTCGCTAGCGGATACCTCAGAGTAATTCCGCCTGTCCGCCGCCTTCTTTATTCGGCTCTAAGCCAATCACGCGCCAACCCTTTTCGGCTAGGACACGACCTTGGGCGGTGCGCTGGAGGTAGCCTTCTTGGATGAGAAAAGGTTCGTGGACTTCTTCAAGAGTATGGGCTTCTTCACCTACGGCGACGGCCACAGTGCCGAGGCCGACGGGGCCACCGCGATAATTTTCCGCCATGACGCGCATCATCTGCTTGTCCATTTCGTCGAGGCCGCGCGCATCGATCTCTAATAGCTCAAGCGCGGCCGCAGCGGAGTCCTTGGTGATCGTGCCGTTGCCGCGTTGCTGCGCGAAGTCACGACAGAAGTTGACCAGATTATTCGCGATCCGCGGTGTGCCACGTGCGCGACGAGCGATCTCGGACG
The DNA here is from genome assembly GCA_905182465.1 of Opitutaceae bacterium BACL24 MAG-120322-bin51. Classification (GTDB taxonomy): domain Bacteria; phylum Verrucomicrobiota; class Verrucomicrobiia; order Opitutales; family Coraliomargaritaceae; genus Thalassobacterium. The sequence continues at coordinate 238,570 of CAJJBI010000004.1, forward strand.
CGCCAGCTGTTTCAAATTTTACATTTAGAATCCCACAAGTGCGTTCCACAATGCCCTGCAGTGTCGCGTGATCATAATAATTAAGGCGCGATTGCAAAGTAAAGCGGCTACGTAGCGGCGCAGTCAGTAAGCCCATGCGAGTAGTAGCACCGAGAAGTGTGAAACGGGGCAAGTTGAGTCGCACGCTGCGGGCGTTGGGGCCTTGGTCGATCATGATATCGATACGGAAGTCTTCCATCGCAGAATAGAGATACTCCTCCACGTTTTTTGGGATGCGGTGGATCTCGTCGATAAAAAGAATGTCGCCCTCTTGCAGGTTGGTTAAAAGCCCAGCTAGATCGGCCGGCTTGTCAATAACGGGGCCCGAAGTGATGTTCACTTTCGTCCCCATCTCATTACCAAGGATGAGGGAGAGGGTGGTCTTGCCCAGTCCAGGGGGGCCGCTAAGTAAAATGTGATTGAGCGGTTCTTCACGATCTCTCGCCGCGCCGACCATTACCTTGAGGCGCTCCAGCGTTTTATCCTGCCCCGCGAAGTCCCCAAATGAGAGCGGACGCAACTTCGACTCTTCGGCATTCTCAGGCGCGGAGAGTGTCTGTTCAATAAATTCGGTGCCGGTGGGCGGATCTTCAGGAGAAAAAGACATGTGGAGAAGTTAATGGAAGCTAGGTGAATCGGCATGAAGCCCGATCTTCTTGGCCTTGCGGATCAAATCATTATCAAAGCTCACAAATGGTGAGGTATATTTCGGGCTGCAACGCAAGTGTAGCGCTATCTGCACTATCAAAACCATCCATGACCCATCAACACGAGCCAAAAAGACTTCATAGAGGGTGAGGGGCCTCTGAATTAAGAATTTGCTTCCCTCGCTCGGTCTTCCACGCAGGCACTTGGAGTAGGAAGTTCGGGTAAACAGTCTCTTGCTTGTAATTCCGATGGAAGACTGAGGTCGCAGATCCTGAGATTGGCGGAACGATCCAACTCCACTCTGCGCTCGCCTCGCGCCCTGCTTTCTCTTCCTGCTTACAGAACTTTAAGAATTCGTCAGAAACCCCATGGTGGTCCGCGATTCGAACGCCCTCATTGTCGAAAGATGATAAGACAGCCTCATTTAGAACGACGAGCGCATGGTCTTTCCAGAGGCTTCGCGGCGAAGTCATATCGAGGCCGAGCTTAGTCGCGATTTCAGGCAGTAAATTATATCGAGTTGAGTCTGCCAAATTTCTGGCTCCGATCTCTGTCCCGAGATAATGGCCGCTAAAGGGTGCACAAGGGTGAAGCGATGAGCCGGTCGCAAAAATCATATCTGAGACGATGGGGACGGCATACCATCGCAAGTCCATTTTTTCTAAGAAGGGGTATTTCGGGTGCCTAATCTGCACCTCAAGTACTTCACGCTTTGGAACTTCATAGTAGCGTAATTTTTCCCCTACCTGAATGATGATCGGCAAGAGATCAAATTGACTTCGCTCGACAGGAGGGCGCCAACCTAGAGAGACCGCTAACTTTGTAAGTTCCACGTTCATCGGATCACCGAGGACCCTCTGATTGGGAGCCTCATAGCCAGCGTAGCGGAGAAGTTGGTGATTCCAAATCCGGATTTCAGGTTGATCGGGATGCCATTCTTGGAAGACAGTCATTACGGGAACAATTTTCCCCCCGTTCGTCGCCTTTCTAAGATGAGTAATGAGAGCTTCAAATATTTCGTCCGGGTCAGTTAGGGAGCGAGCATCGATTACATTCAGCCCAGCCCACAGTCGTCTTCCTATACAGCGAACTGAATTTCGCCACGCTTCCTTTGCGCATTTATCAAGACTGCTGATTTCTGCGCTTGGATTCGGGCTTAGGAGCTCAGCATGCTTCGCGAGATCCCATCGTAAATCATGGCCTTCGAGAGCCGGCGAAGCATTCGTTTTGCCTCCATGGAAGGGGCACTGAGAAGATGAGTCACTTTTCATTTTGACACATATCTAGCAGTATTCAGAGCGTTTGCAAACACCTACTGGGTTTACAAGCCCCGCAATCCATGCTACTACAAAACACCATTTTACTGATCCCCATGAGCCCTCTTTTTTTAATCCCAGTCCTCCTCGGGTTACTTGCGCTCTTCACCCAGGCTCAGCAAGTAGAACAACCGCAGGAGGATGGCAGTGCCGCTGCTTATACCGATAGTGCCACCGGCAAAACCATTACCCCGACGATCGAGGTGAAAAATGGGAAGCGGTATTACAATTGGCCGATGTGGAATAAGTTTAAGAACCGCAAGATGCAGGTCCATCGGGAACGCACGAACCACCCTGGCGCTCAATGGTGGCCCCATGCTGGACTCGGCCTTTTTATGCATTGGGGCATCGTTAGTGAGTTCGCGCCTTCCGGCGAAGCTTGGTCTGGGCGTTTACGCAAAAATCGCCCAGACGCATTTCATCCCCAGTCGGAAATCTGGGCTGCTGCTGAAACTTTTAATCCCACAAACTACGACCCCGATGAGTGGATGGCTGGCGCGCGGCGCGCGGGCTTCCGTTATTCCGTCATCACGACCAAACATCATGACGGTTATGCCCTTTGGGATTCTGATTATGCTTTGATGGGAGTCCGTCAGTCCCTCGGCGGTCAGTGCCTCATCGCCCCCTTTGTTGAGGCCTGCCATAAAAATGACGTGAAGGTTGGTTTCTACTATTCGGGTATGGATTGGTATTACGATCGCCACTACATGAACTATGCCATCGGTGGCGATGCCATCATTGATTTCGAGGGGAAGGAGCGAGACAAACTTCCCCCGAAACCGGCAAGCCATGTGGCGGCATTTCAGCAATTCAACCAAAACCAAGTCGAAGAACTGATCACTCGATTCAAACCTGATATCTGGTGGGGCGACGGTGGTCACGGCGCAAGCCTTGATCGCATCCGCGAACTGCATCCGCCCATCGTTATCAATAACCGAGGCCTGGAGAGCGGCGACCACGCTACCCCCGAAGGTTTCCAAATGGCAGACCCTCGATTTATCCGTAAACCCGTTCTAGATAATGGGTGGTGGTGGGAACTTTGCACAATCATTCAAGGCGGGTCCTGGCACTACGATATCGCTAAAGGTGAAAAGATTAACAAGACTGACGCAGTCTTAAGAGCCCTTGCCGAAGTCCGTTGCCTGGGCGGTAATCTCCTGGCCAATATCGGCCCGCGCCCTGACGGCACCTTTCCCGATGAAGTCTGGCGCCTCTTTGATGAAATGGCGGAATGGATGGAAACCAACGAAGCCTCAGTCTTTGATATCAATGGAGGAGGGCCATGGCCAGAAAAGTGCAATGTCCCCATCACTGCCAAGGACCGGACTTGGTATTTCCACGCCAAGCAAGACCATGCTACCGCAAGTAACCCCGTGGTCCTTAACGATTGTCCTGCGCAACCAATCCGCGTCACCCTCATGCGCACGGGTGATTCAATCGAATATACCTACCGCGACAGGCAACTCCGTTTTTCAATACCGCAGTCACTTAAGGCGATCAAAGTCACTGACGTGGTGAAAGTAGAATTTGGTTCGGATTTCGACCCCGAACCTTATCGCTTTAAACATTGGTAGCAGGGCTTCACTAAATCCGCCTAAAACAAAGGGCACTTGCCTGATTCATGAATTACAAATACGCACACTTCATGGTCCTCCTGTTGGCATCAAATAGTTTGTCTGCCTACGACCGAGCAGACTATCCCCGAGTATTTGAGCCCGACCCCGAACGTTTTGCTTCTGCCATCGCGGAATTTCAGGCCGCCGACGCCGCCAACCCGCCTCCTAAAGGAGCGATTGTTTGTACTGGTAGTAGTTCCATGCGGATGTGGCACCCGCGGATCAAAGACGACCTGCCCGGACTCACCCTTTTGCCGCGCGGCTTTGGGGGTAGTCATTACACCGACCTTATCCATTACCTTGAAGCCCTGGTCTTCAAATATCAGCCCCGCGCCCTCTTGTTATATGAAGGCGACAATGATGCCAAGTACGGGAAAACCCCCGAGCGCATCTTCCAAGACTTCAAATTCCTGGTAGAACAATGCCGAGAACAAGTCCCGGATCTACGCCTCTATATTATCGGATCCAAGCCAAGCGTTGCTCGTTGGGCGATAGCTGAACAAATGCAACGTAACAATGCTATGATCCAAGACTATTGCCGCGCCAAACCAGGATTCACCTACATTGATGTCTGGCCCCAATTGTTGGATGGCAATGGCCAAGTCCGGCCCGAACTATTTATGGAAGACGAACTCCATTTGAATTCGGCTGGCTATGACCGCTGGACCGCCGCCATCGCTCCCGTCCTACTAAGAGGCGAAGCCGCGTTCGAATTAAACAAACGAACATTGGATGTTGTAGACTGAGACAACACCCAGAGTGGGGGATTAGATCAGGTCATTCAAAGATGAATCCGCTCTGGTTCCTAAAGCGCTTCGAAGTCTCGATTTGCAGCAATATAGAGCGGATGCTTAGGCGTTTGGTTGGCGTTCTTCCCGAGGCAGGCGATCCTGAGTTTCGACCACTTGCGATAGGGCGCGAGTAGCTCTAAGAAAGTATCTTGACGCTCCATGTGGAGGCCGTGGTTGCCCCAGCCACCAATGACATCTAACTGCCCCCCGTTGAGCTCATAGGCTTCTGATAGGGCGGCTTGTATGCGTGCGTCATTTTCTGGGCCTACGGGGTCTTTGACTGCCATCATATCTTTCGGGTCAGTTGCTCGGTAGGCGAAGATATTGAGCATTAGAAACTCGCTCGCCCCGAGGCGCTCACTGAAAGCCTTGATTCGTCTGAGTGTGGGGTCCAGTTGGTTTTCATCTGCAGTGGACGGGTTCAAGCAGACAAAGATGGCCCGCCGACGCTCAAAGAGTTCATCCCATCGATGAAGGAGTGAGTAGCGATATTTTCGGCAATCCGAAAAGCTGCAGTCGTTACGCATATGGTATAGCTACTTTACATTGTTGGCGGTAATTCCTGACCAGTCGGCCTGGGCGGATAGGCAAATGCCGAGCAAACAGAGAAATCGAGCAAGATGGGCTATCAGTAGTTGCATCCATTTAGCTCAAGTTCGTTGAGTGAGAACTGCAAGTTAAAGAGCGGCTATGGGATCAAGCCGTCCCTGCGCAAGAGAGCGTCGGGATCGGGGGCACGGTGCATAAAGTCTTCGTAGAGCTTGGCGGGGTCTTCGGAGTTGCCCTTGGCGAGGATCTTTAGGCGGAAGTCGCGGCCCGTCTCGGCGTTGAGAATACCTTCTTTTTGGAAGCGCGTGAAAGCGTCGGCGTCGAGGACTTCCGCCCATTTGTAGCTGTAGTAGCCGGCGGCGTAGCCTGTCGGGCTGCTGAAAAGGTGGCTGAAATTGAAGACGTTGCTCTTAGCTTGGGTCTTGTATTTGGCACTGTAGTCTTGGAGCACGTTTTCAACGAAGGCATCGAGGTCTTTTTCGGCGGAGTCTGGCCAATGGATGTGGAGCTCTAAGTCCATCTTGCCTAAGGCGAGTTGACGGACGTTGGCGCTAGCCTTCATGTAGTTGCGGGCGGCGAGCAGCTTATCGAAGAGCTCTTGCGGAATCGCTTCGTTCCCGTTTCGTGGTGGCGGGCGATGCGGTCGAGGCTTTCGCGTTCCCAGCACCAGTTTTCCATGATTTGAGAGGGGAGCTCAACAAAGTCCCAGGGGACGTTGACACCATTGAGTGACTTAACTTCGACATCGCCACAGAGGTGGTGGAGGAGGTGCCCGAATTCGTGGAAAATGGTCTCGACCTCACGGTGAGTGAGCAGCGCGGGCTGATCGCCGACCGCGGGCGTCAGGTTGCCGCAGATGAGGCCTAGGTGGGGGCTTCGCTCGCCGACGGAGGGGTCGCGGTTGCCAGTGATGAAGTAGTTCATCCAAGCACCACCACGCTTCGACTCGCGCGGGTGCCAATCCGCGTAAAAGGAGCCGAGGTGCTCGTCGGTTTCGGAGTCGAAGAGATCGTAGAATTTGACCTCTTCGTGCCAGACCTTGGACGTATCACGTTCCTCGATACGCAAGCCGAAGATTTGTTGAGCGATCTCATACATGCCGCTGATGACACGGTCGATCGGGAAGTAGGGGCGGAGGGCTTCTTCGTCGAAGGCGTAGTTGGCATTGCGCTGCTTCTCTGCCCAGTAGCCGACTTCCCATGGCTCTAAGAGGGGTGGATGATCGAGGGGCAAACCCTCTTTTGAAGCTTTGAAGTGGCGAAGCTCTTCGGCTTCCTTTTCAAATTGACCGCGCACTTTTTGGAAAATTTCGTCGCCGAAATCGAGTGCGGCTTGACCGGAGGCGGCCATGCGGCGCTCGGTGACGTGGTTGGCGAAGTTTTCTTGCCCGACAAGCCGGGCGAACTCGTGGCGGAGGTCGAGGATTTGGCGGACAAGCTGGCGGTTGTCGTGCTCGCCGCTACGCCCAATGGCGGCGTAGGCAGACCATACTTCTTTGCGCAGCACATCGCTGTCGGCGTAGGTCATGACGGGGATGTAGCTGGGTGCTTGCAGGGTGAAACGCCAGCCTTCCTTGCCCTTTTGCTCCGCGCTTTGGCGGGCGGCGTCGAGTGCCGATTTTGGCAGGCCAGACAACTGCTTCTCATCGGTGATTATTTTCTCCCACGCGTTCGTGCCATCGAGGCAATTCTCGGAATATTTCTGGGTGAGTTCGGCGAGTTGGCTTTGGATTTCGCCAGCCCGCTTCTTTTGTTGAGGGGGGAGGTCGGCTCCAGCTTCACGGAAATCGGCGAGAGTTTCTGCGATGTAGCGTTGTTTAGTGGGGGAGAGGTCTTCGGTGCCACTCTCGACCCCATAGGCTTTGAGCGTCTCCCAGAGGGCTTCGTTGAGTGGGATGCTGGCGAAGAATTCGCTGACTTTGGGCAGCATGGCGTTGTGTGCTGCGCGTAGTTCCGGGCTGTTGTTGACAGAGTCGAGATGGCTAACAAGCCCCCAAGCGTGGTTAAGGGTTTCAAGCCCCTCGTCTAATGCAGCAATGGTGTTTGTGTAAGTAAGTGGCGGCTCTTGCGCGGCGACGGCATCGACGGCTATTCGAGCCTCATCGAGTGCTTTACCGATGTCGGTCTCGATGTGCTCGGGCGTGAGTGTCGTCCACTTAATGTGGAAGTCTTTTTGAAGGAATGGATGTAACATAGGACGGGGACTGGTGGAGAGTGAGTGGTGAAATGTTTTGTATATTGAAGCGAGCGCGTTTTCACCTTTTCACAACCCAATCCTCACTATTCACTTCTCTTTATGGCACGTTATCGATCTTTTTTGTTTGCTGAAGCTTCCGTTGAGACGGGATCACTGACTTTGGATGCGCGGGAGAGCCATCACTTGATGCGGGTGCTCCGCGCGAAGTCTGGCGAGACGGTGGAGGTATTGGATGGCAAGGGCACTCGATACCTCGGGCGTATTGCGACAGTAGATGCTAAAGCTGTGCGAGTGGAGGTGGATTCGGTTGAGAAGACTCAGGCACCGAAGCCTCGGGTGACTTTACTACAATCAATCCCTAAAGGTAAAACGATGGATCTGATCCTACGGATGGCGACCGAGATTGGGGCGACCTGTGTGCAGCCTGTATTCACCGACCAGGGGGATGTGCAGATGAAAGGTGAGCGCTTGCTCTCCAAGACTGAGAAGTGGCGACTCACCATGATCGAGTCTTGTAAGCAATGTGGCTTGGCCTATCTACCGGAATTGGCTGCGCCGACTTCCTTGGCGGAGTGGCTTAATTCGCAAGGACGGGTATCCTCAGTCACCGAAACCGGGGTAACAACACTCCGTATCGTGGCTAGTTTAGAGGAGGGGAGTCGTCCGCTCTGCGAAGTTTTGGAGGCCGCCGGCGAATTCGATGAAGTCGTAGTGGCAGTAGGCCCGGAAGGCGATTTTACGGCAGGCGAATATGCAGCGCTAGCCACGGCGGGTTTTCAGTCGGTGCGCCTTGGCGCGAATGTGCTCCGGGCAGAAACGGCGGCCGCTTATATTTTGAGCGTGGTCGACCAGTGTGCCTCAAAAGGCTCCCCGGCTATGAAGGCCGAGGCTACTTAGTCGTGAAGGGCGGAGACCTAGAGCACTTAAAGTGCTTACCACGGGTCCCTTCATTTAGCTCAACTCAAACCCGAGGATGGTAATGTCGTCCTGTTGGTCGGGCACTTGAGTGAATTTAGCGACTTTGGCATAAAGCGCTTCGACGGTTTTCTGGACTGGCTTACTCGAAAGGCTTTTGACGGCGTCCATTACGCGCTTCGTGCCGAACTCTTCGCCTTTTGGATTGGAGGCTTCGACGATGCCATCGGTGAATGCATAGAAGCGGTCGCCTAGTCTGGAGGTCGATTGCCTTGGCGCGGGAGGCGGTCGTGCCAGGAAGACCCATGACCGTGCCGTTGGGCAGTTCGATGAGCTCGACGGTATTTTCTTTTTTACGATAAACAAGCACTTGCCTGTGCCCTGCGTGAGAGAGGATGAGCGTGCGATCGCCATTTTTCTGACGGGTGCCAAAGTGTCCGGCTAGTCCCGTGACGAAGCCGCGGTTGATCCGTCCGGTGATGCCCTCGTTGACGAAGTTGAGGAAGTCGCGCGGGTTATCATTATACACCTCGGCGCTGTGTGCGGTTAGGTATTTAATCAAGACAGTGTAAAAGGCGGCCGTGACGCCGTGCCCGCAGACATCGCCCATGAAAAAGAGCAGGCGGTTGTCGGGGTTTCGGGGGAAATTGATGATGTCGCCGCCGACCATCGTCATCGGTTTCCAGAGGTGGGCGATGTCGATGTTTTTGATCTGTGGCACGCGACCAGGGATCATCACGCTTTGAACCTTCTCCGCGCTCTCATAGTCGGAGCGCATGATCGCGTTTTGTTCGCGTAGGCGATGTTCGCTTTCGGCTAGTTTTTCTTGAGCAATCTTTTCGGCGGTAATGTCTCTTGAAATACCTATGATACCAGCAAGTTTACCCGAACTCAGATAGAGTGGCGCTTTATTTGAAGAGACCCAAGTGACTGTGCCGTCAGCCCAAGTTTCTTTTTCGACATTATTGAGCAAGGCAGTTTCCGTCTGGAGGATCTCTTGCTCATCGTCGAAGGCTTGTTGGGCATGCTCATCAGTGAAGAGATCAAAGTCGGTCTTACCCTCGATATCATGGCGGTTCTCAAAACCATGCATCTGCGCAAGTGCCTGACTGGCGGCAATGAAGCGGCTTTTTTTGTCTTTAATGTAAATGCGGTCGGCCGTCTGTTCCATCAAGCTCTCGAAAAGTCGCTTGGCGGAGGCGCGCAGCAGCAATGAGTTGCCATCTGGCTCGATTTTAGCCGTTTTTTTCATCTACCTTAAATACTAGCTTTGTTGTGAATGGATGGCAAACCTAGAGCGCAGGATCTGGATGTTTTTATCGGATCAGAGCGAACAGGGCTGTTCGATGAATTGCCACTCGAGATCAAACTGGAGGGCGACCTCTGCGGCGAGGGCTTTGACCCCGAAGACTTCGGTCGCATAGTGGCCGCAGGGGTAGAGGTTAAGCCCGAGCTCTTGCGCCATGTTGAAATGATGTTGGCGTAGCTCACCCGTGATGAGCGTATCAATGCCGTTGGCGAGTAGATGAGGCACTGCGCTCTGGCCGCTGCCAGTGAGTATGCCAATACGCTCGGGTTTTGCACTCCCGTATTCGATCGCTTGATAGGTGTCCGGGAAGAGAGCCCGCAACTTTTCTGAAATCTCGGTGCGACCACCCGAGGGGCCGAGTGCGACTGTAGCCATGTCGTTGCCCTCGTAGCTGAGGAAAGTATCGATCGTTTTTAGGCCGAGTTCTTTCGCGAGGAGCGCATTGTTGCCGATCTCTGGGTGGCAGTCGAGCGGGAGGTGTGCCCCATAAATAGCGAGGTTGCCGTCGAAGGCAGTTCTTACCTTGAGGGCGTTCGCCCCAGTGAGCGGGGTAGGTGGCGTCCAAAAAAGACCGTGGTGGCAGATGAGGAAATCGATGCCCTCAGTGATGGCCTCCTCAAATGGGAGTTGGCCCGCATCGACTGCGGCACCAATTTTTTTAACGATACCGTTATTTTCGATTTGCAGGCCGTTGTGGGCGCCGTCGAAGTCCTTGATTTCTGCCCGGCGGGTGCGTTGATCGCAAAAAGCGACGATTTCTTGGAGTGTAGCCATGTAAGAATAGTGAGCGGTGAGTCGTGGGGAGTGAAGTGTTTTCTGTGTGGACGGTTCGGATTTCTGTCTCCTGACTTTTGATTTCTAAAAATGTCTGATTACGAAACACGATTTGGAGCGATTGGGCGCCTTTATGGCACGGCTGGTTTGGCGCGGATTCGCGCGGGGCATGTTTGTGTGATCGGGCTAGGCGGCGTGGGCTCATGGGTGGTCGAAGCACTGGCGCGCTCGGGGATTGGCGCGCTCACCCTGGTCGACATGGACGAGGTCTGCCTGAGTAATGTGAACCGACAGATCCATGCGCTCGATGGCAATGTCGGTCGCTCGAAGGCGGCTGTTCTGGCCGAGCGTGTCGGTCAGATTGCGCCGGAATGTGTAGTGACCACTGAGGAGGTTTTTTTCACCGAGGCCACGGCCGATCGCCTACTAGAGCCGAGCTACGATTATATCATCGATGCCATCGATGCGACGCGGCTCAAGTGCTACCTGATCGCCGAGGCACGCAAACGGGGGCTAAATATCATCACCTGCGGCGGTGCGGGGGGCTGCATTGATCCGAGCCGGGTGAAAATCTGCGACCTCGCGCGGACAATCAACGACCCGCTACTCTTACAAGTGCGCAAGCGCCTGCGGCAGAAATATGGCTTCCCTGGATTTAAGCGGCAGAAGTTCAAGGTGGACTGCGTCTACTCGGACGAGTTGCCCGTCTTCCCTATGCCCGACGGCTCCGTCAGTTGCGAGCGCGAGGCGGGCGAAGATTACCGGCTGAATTGCGATACTGGATTTGGCTCGGCGACTTACCTGACGGGCACGGTAGGCTTTTTTCTGGCGGCCGAGGTGGTCAAGCGAATCGCCTTCGCTAAGGATTAACAGTCACCTGCTTTTCGGAAAACTGGAGCGGTCCTCGTAATATTGCGCGCTAAAGATCAGCACCTACTTGTATGCCTTGGCGTTGATACGAATGTTTTCCTTGATCCTGCGCAGGAGGTCATCCGGCATCACGTTTTTACGTATCTTAAACCGCCCATTCCTTGCTCGTACGTGGTAGCCCAGATGATCGAGTGATACTTTTTCTAAATCTTGCCAGAGGAGGAGTCGTGGCTTTTTCGGAAAGGCGGCCAGGGTAATCCCTTTCTCATCCCAGCTGATTTTAAGACGACCAATCGAGGAAAGTGTGAGTGCCATAATCACGAGCGTGAATAGGCTTATAAAAATGGCCCAACCTTCGTCGCCCCGCTGCCAATAGCCCCAAGCGATCATGCCGCCGAGAAGTGCATAGATGAGAGCCTTGATTTTACGCATAAAGGAAATCTAGATTTTCTAAAAAGTGATGCCAAGCTTAAGCGGGTCTATAGTCCTCTAAAAAATTAATCCGTCATCTTGAAACGGAAAAATTTCTTACCCGCCTCAGCATCTAGAGGTATCTGAATAGTAGATACGACTCCAGTGGTCCAGGTTGTTAAGTCGCTACTTTCCTCTACTTCCATAGATAGAGCGGCTTGTCCATTTGCTATCTCAATCATAGTAGAGCCAGCTCTTAGGTCCTGCACCTCTTCTATAAACAATTTAGCATCTCCTTTCAGCCACTACTGCATCATATTCCGATTGAGTGTATATGTATGAGCTTGTTGCGATCTCTGAGTAATCAACCACAACGAGGCCTCCATAGGTGGCACCATCGCCTCCGTAACTTGCGGCGTTTGCTGCGCCTACAATCGTGTAAGAAACCTGTGTATTATCAAAAACTTGTGATCCGATGCTTGGTGCATCGCCATCGAATTGAGCGCTGGCTAGGTTAGTGCAGTTAGAGAATGCGTCACTTCCAATGTTGTTCACGCTGTCGGGGATGGTAATGTGGTTAGACTAGAGCAACTTCGGAATGCATCACTTCCAATCGAGGTTACGCTGTCGGGTATCGTAATGCTGGTTAGGTTAGTAGCAGATTCGGAATGCACTATTTCCAATCGAGGTCACGCTGTTGGGGATCGTAATACTGCTTAGGCTTGTGCAGTTATAGAATGCACTACTTCCAATCGAGGTCACGCTGTTGGGGATGTAATGCTGGCTAGGCTTGTGCAGCCCCGGAATGTGCTATCTTCGATCGTGCTCACACTGCTGGAAATCGTAATACTGGCCAGGCCAGAGCAGTCATAGAATGCACTACTTCCAATCGAGGTCACGCTGTCAGGAATCGTAATACTGGTCAGGCCAGAGCAGCCATAGAATGCCTGTATTCCAATCGAGGTCACGCTGTTTGGAATCGTAATACTGCTTAGGCCAGAGCAGCCATAGAATGCACTACTTTCAATCGAGGTCACGCTATCGGGGATGGTAATGCTGCTTAGGCTTGTGCAGCAATAAAAGGAACTATTCCCAATCGTGGTCACGTTGCTAGGAATCGTAATGCTTGTTAGGCTTGTGCAGTTATAGAATGCATAATTTCCAATGGATGCTACGCTGTCGGGGATGCTAATGTTGGCCAAACCAATGCAATCACCGAAAGCATACTCTCCAATCGAAGTCAGGCCGTCAGAGAGCGCAATGTTTGTTAAGCTAGAGCAGTTTCGGAATGTGTTATTTCCAATGGAGCTCACGCTACTGGGGATCGTAATACTGGTCAAAGCAGTGCAGTCGCCGAAAGTATAAGGTCCAATCGAGATCACGCCGTCGGAGAGCGCAATGTTTGTTAGACTAGAGCAGCTTCGGAATACGTTACTTCCGATCGAGGTCACGCTGCCAGGAATCGTAATACTGATTAGATTAGAGCAGCTCCGGAATGCACTATTTCCAATCGAGGTCACGCTGTTGGGGATGATAATACTGGAGAGGCTTGTGCAGCCATAAAATGAACTATTCCCGATCGAGGTCACGCTGCCAGGAATGGTAATGTTTACTAGACTAGAGCAGCTTTGGAATGCATAATCTCCAATCGAGTTCACGCTATTGGGAATCGTAATGTTGGTCAGGCCAGAGCAGTTATAGAATATATAATCTTCAATCGAGCTCACGCCGTCAGGGATCGCAATGCTTGTTAGATTAGAGCATCCTTGGAACGCACTACTTCCAATCGCGGTCACGCTGTTGGGGATGATAATGCTGGTCAGGCCAGAGCAGTTATAGAATGCACTACTTCCAATCGAGTCCACGCTGCCAGGAATCGTAATGTTGGTCAGGCCAGAGCAGGCATAGAATGCCTGTATTCCAATGGAGGTCACGCTGCCAGGAATCGTAATGCTGGTCAGGCTAGAGCAGTTGTAGAATACATAATCTCCGACGGAGGTCACGCCGTTGGGGATCGCAATGCTTGTTAGACTAGAGCAGCTTTGAAACGCGTTACTTCCAATGGAGGTCACGCTGCTGGGAATCGTAATGTTGGTCAGGCCGGAGCAGCTTTGGAATGCGTGATTTCCAATCGAGGTGACGGGTTTGCCGGCGTAGGTGCTGGGGATGTCTAAAATACCACTAGCGGATTGATTGCAGTCAGACACAATATACTCAGTGCCGTTCAGGGCAAATGTGAGGTCAGCCTCTGAGGCCGCCTGCAGCGTGGCTGCAAGCAACGTTAACATAAGAAGGCATTTAATTTTCATAACCATACCTAATGGAGTTTTTACATTACGATCAACCGCTAACCCCTTAAATACTCATACTAACGGCTTATTGATGAAATTTTTACATTACGAGCAACTAGCAAATAGTAGGGTCCAGCAGCACCTAATAGCGCCCAACAAGAGCACAAAAAAGCCCCTCCAGAAGTGAATCTAGAGAGGCTAAAAGTGGTGGGAGCTACAGAATTCGAATCTGCGACCTCATCCATGTCAAGGATGCGCTCTAACCAACTGAGCTAAGCCCCCGTATCCCATACGAAAGGGCGGGAATAAAGGTCGTACGCGTGGCCAAAGCAAGAAAAAATTTGCGCTTTCCTGTGAGCTGGAGAGGGTGCCCACATATGGAAATTGTGCGCGTAGAAACTAGGGACGGCTCCATCCACTACGGATGCGAGGCCGGCAATCAGGTCTATCGTCTTGAGGGCGATCTCTTCGGCGAGTTTTCTCAGGGCAAGGAATTGCTTGAGCCCGTGCGCCGATTGGCACCTGTTGAACCTACCGCGATTTATGCAATCGGGCTGAACTACCGCGAGCACGCGACCGAGATGAAATCGGAGCTCCCGGAATACCCGGTTGTCTTTATGAAGAGTGTGACGGCAGTGCTCGATCCAGAAAGCCCCATCGTATTACCTCGGCACTTGCACAGCGATCAAGTCGATTATGAATGTGAGCTGGCCGTGGTGATCGGCAAGACTTGCAAAAACGTCGCCGCCAAGGACGCGCTCGATTATGTGCTCGGCTACACTTGCGCGAACGATGTGAGTGCGCGGGATTGGCAGAATTTCCACGGCGGCGGCCAGTGGACCAAAGGTAAAAGTTTCGATACCTTTTGCCCGCTAGGTCCCATACTCGTGACTGCAGATCGTATCCCTAACCCACAGATTCTTCCCATCCGTACGATCCTGAATACTGAGATTAGGCAAGAATCGTTTACGGGCGATATGATCTTCACTGTAGCTGAGCTGATCGAATTCCTTAGCGGCAGTACTACCTTGCTGCCGGGCACAGTCATCCTGACGGGGACGCCACCGGGCGTGGGGGTAGCGGCTGATCCGCCGCGCTTTCTTAAGGCAGGCGACGAAGTTGGGGTCGAGATCAGTGGCATCGGCATGCTGCGTAATCCCGTGCTTACAGAAGCCTAGGCTAGAGTAATCGCCTTTCTGCTCGACGATCTCTACCCATCGTCTAATAACAAATACATGTCTGCCACCGTATTTACTATTGCGAATCAAAAGGGCGGCGTCGGTAAGA
Source organism: Opitutaceae bacterium BACL24 MAG-120322-bin51 (assembly GCA_905182465.1). GTDB lineage: Bacteria > Verrucomicrobiota > Verrucomicrobiia > Opitutales > Coraliomargaritaceae > Thalassobacterium. Next base: position 253,582 of record CAJJBI010000004.1, read on the forward strand.
CGACGACTGCCATTAACCTCAGCTATGCACTTGCCGCAAAGGGTGTGCGCACTGTGCTCGTCGACCTCGACCCGCAGGCAAATGCCACCAGCGGGCTCGGTCTTGAAAAGCTCGAAGGCGGCAGCCTCTATGGCCCTCTTTGCGGGGAGGGCAATGCCCTGGAAAAAGTACAGCCGGTCGGCACTAACGATTGCCTCTTCATGATTCCTTCTGAAGTCGACATGGCCGCGATTGAGATCGAGCTTTTTCAGCGCGAAGACTACCTTATTCAGCTGCGCGAAGTCCTCTCGCCCCTCCGCGAGTCAGACGACTACGATGCCATCGTGCTCGATTGCCCGCCAGCACTTGGCATGCTGTCGATGAATAGCCTCGCTGCCGCAGATTATCTCATCATCGCACTCCAATGTGAATACCTCGCGATGGAAGGCCTTGGCCAAATCCTAAAGGTCGTCGATAAGCTTCGCGATGCCGGCGTTAACGAGGGCCTCGAGCTTGGCGGTATCCTCATGACGATGTTCGACCAGCGTACTAACCTGGGGCAACAAGTCATCGGCGAGGTGCGCAATCATTTCGAAGACCTTGTCTTCCGCAGTATGATCCCTCGCAGCGTCCGCTTGAGCGAAGCCCCTAGCTTCGGACAGTCTATTTTTGAATATGAACCCAATAGCAACGGCGCTCACGCCTACCGCTATTTTGCGGACGAAGTGATCGAGCGCTTCAATTTGGGTAAGTAGCAGTAGCGTATGAGCAAAGGCCCAGCGAGCGAACACCCTTGCGCTAGGTTTTAAAAATGGCCACCTCTATCCCAAATCTAGAGAAGTTCTGCGACCACCTCGCGCATGAGCGCCGTGTCTCCGACTACACGGTGCGTAATTACCGTGCGGCAGTAGAAAACTTTGTTCGCAATCTCAATGATGTCGGTAAGTGGAAGGAGGACTTTGCTGCGGTGACTTCAATCCAAGTGCGCTCCTTCCTAATTGAAGAAGGTCGTAACAAGGCTCGCCGCACCCTTCACAATCAAGTTTCCGGCTTGCGCGCTTTTTATCTCTACTTGCGCAGGCAGGGCATTGTTGAGAATAATCCTTTCACTGGCCTGACTCTACCGAAACTGGATAAACCACTGCCAAAGTTTCTCACAGAAACTCAGATGCGGACTTTGCTCAACGCACCCATCTTGCTCTGGAAAGACGGCCAGATCAGCGAGTTTGAAGCCTTCCGCGACAGCCTCATCTTAGAGCTACTCTACGGCGGTGGTTTGCGCGTGAGCGAACTCTGCGGGCTGAACCATGGGCAAGTCGACCTCGGACAAGGGGTTGCCCGGGTGCTTGGTAAAGGCCGCAAAGAACGCCTCTGTCCATTAGGCCCCGTGGCTGTGCAATGCTTACGCACCTTCGTGCAGCGCTTCGATTTAGAAGCCGCGCTCAATGCCCCCCTGGTCTGCACGCGCAAAGGTAAGCGGATGGAGCCACGACAGATTCAAAAGCTACTCAAGACCCACCTCGCTGCCGCCAGTCTGCCCCTCGACATGACGCCTCACAAGCTGCGGCACTCTTTCGCCACCCATATGCTTGATGGGGGCGCGGACCTTCGCGCCGTGCAAGAGCTACTCGGTCACGCGAATCTATCGACTACGCAAATTTACACCCACGTTTCTATCGCTCGGCTCAAAGAAGCCCATAAACAAGCCCACCCAAGAGCGTAATGCATTTCATAATCCTACGGTGATAGCTCATACTCTGGTGTTTAGAGCTAGAGCCATGGGCTTCAGCTAAAGTCTATGCTTCGGAGTCTTCCGCAGCGATCAAGCTGCGCTTTTTCTCTTTACGGTTATTAGCCTGGCCAAACTCGCTACGCCAGAAGCGCCATGGGAGTAGTGCGGTCGCGGTCAAGACGAGTTGCACGAGCACAAAGCCGATCAGCCATGCGTAAGCACTATCCATGCGGCCATAACTGTGTAGCCCAACTGGTAGCATGTTCGTGCCGAACCAGGACCAGGCAGTGATGATGTTACCCCAAATCGCGAGCGCCATGAGGCCACGATCTTTACAGATGCCACCCCAGCGGGCGTGTAGATAAATGGCACCCATGATTACGATCATCAAAGCGCCGTTCTCTTTAGGATCCCATCCCCAGAAACGACCCCAACTTTGGTCGGCCCAGATGCCTCCGAGAATCGTGCCGACTAGGCTAAATAGGGTCCCAAAGCAAATGATGCCGTAGACCATCGCGCTGAGTGAGCGTGCGGTGTCTTTATTAAAGCGACTACTGAAGACCCCGAGCAGGACGAAGAGTATTGCTAATGCGCCCGCCAGGAAAATGGCCGAGTAGCCGAAGGTGATGATGACCACATGCGTCGCTAACCAGAAGTTCGAGTCGAGCACGGCACGCATCATTTCAAGCGTGTCGCCCGTCATGGCGAGATGGTGCGCGATGATCAGCGTGCAAAAGCCGACCAACGATGCCATGGCTGCCCCGATCCCATTTTTAAAGAATTTTTCTATGAATATACCGAGTAAAACGGCGCCCCAGCCCACGAAGACGGCGGATGAGTATAGATTGGTAACCGGCGGACGCCCTTGAATATACATCCGTGAGAGCAGCCCAAAAGTGTGTATTAGAAAAGCCAATACAAGCACCCAGAAAGCGGCCTTAGCGAGTTCTTTTGGCCAACGTAGCCAAGAGATGCAGACAGCGAGAAAGATCAGCACGTAGAGCTGCATCGAAATGTAAAATGGTTGGAGGCCATTAAAGACGCGCTCGTAGTGCACGCGCGAAATATCGTCCGGGAAGTCGGCAATGAAGCGTTCGCGTAGCTCACGAACTTCGCGGTTGAACTGCTCCGCATCGCCCGAGCGGTAGGCCATGGTCAAGCTAGCGTAGCTGGTCACGTAGGGACTGAGCGGGTCATCCTTCATTACGTCGAGCAACTCCAAGCCAATATTTTTCCAGTCTTCGAGAAGGTCAACGGGCGGCGGGGGTGGCACCACGCGCAAGTAAGCGGTGGTCGATAGTTTTAAATAGTCGTCGGCAAAAGTGATAAAGCGTTTGAGTAGAGCAGCGTCGAATTCTTCGCCCGCTTGTTGCTTCCGTAGCTCGACCATTCCCGGTTGGATCGTGGCCAAGTAGCTTTGATATTCGTCGACGAGGCGATCAAGCCTCTCGGCCCCACCGACTGGGTGAAGCGAGTGCATCACGCGGTGGTAGCGCATGAGGCCGTTGTTGATATCGGCGATTTGTTTTTCGTAGGGGCTGCGTAGTTCGGGGGCAGGATTGATCTCCCCGTGGAGGCGGCGCAGCTCTTCGGAAAAGGGCAGTAACTCGTTGAAGGAGTAGTAGCGCTCCCCTTGCTCCGCGAGGCCGACAAGCCCGAGATCGTCGGGGAACTCGATTTTAAAAATAGGATAAGTGTCCGCCACTTCCGGGCGCATGGTTAGATCTATGAACCACTCAATCGGCGAGAGAGTGAGGCCCTCGTCGGTCACGACCTTTTGCCGACCAGAGAGAATCAGGAGCGTGTTGCGCGCGACCGAATCGAGTGGCTTAATCCGCCCACCCACTTGAACGGGCAGTTCGGCGAAGGCTGCCAGATCAAAATCTGAATCGACTTTTGATGAGCGCAATCCACCCAGTATCACGAGCGTCGCGATACCATATACGAGGATGTAGATTATTTTTTTCATCCGCGCTGTTTCCTAAGAAATTTAAAGAAGTGCATGCCAAATTGGACGCACATGCCGAGCCCCATCAGGAGTACACTCAGGTAGGGCAGTAACCAACCCGGGTTACGCACGACTTGGAAGATGGAGGTCTTGTCCTGATTTGCGAAGGAGGCCTGGAAAAAGGTGAGCCCTTCGTAGCGGAGTGGGTGGTTCATGTAGATCAGCGCCTTTTGGTTTTTGGTGCTGTCTTGATGGGTAACTTTGACTTCGCTGGAGAAGTTGAAGGGCACCTCAGTGCCTGGATACTTTTCATGCTTAAAGTCGATCAGCTCTATCTCGAAGGGGTAGTAATGGCGTGTGAAACGCAGAGCGATTTCGAAGGAGCGGTCGCCAGTGTCCACCATTTGCGGGGGGAAACGTTCGTCCATTACGTTGCAGACGAGCCATATGCCTAGCGAATCCTCGCCTTTCAGTACTTCGACAAACGCAGTGGCGGTGTTGATCTCGTCCTCCGAGTAGGTCTCCGGCTTTGGATTTACGATGATACCCATACGCACTGCTGCGCCGCGTGTCGCTATGGACTCGGCGGGCGAACCGCTCGTCGCTCGTCCGATTTCCGCATTACCGTGATAGCGAACTGTGCGAATGCTCAGCGGCGTATTCGGAACGTCGATGCGCTTGCCAGGTTTGAGCAGGCTGGCGGGGATGGTGTGCACGCTGTCGTGCTCTGGGTGGCTGCGGTCAATGAAGACGAGCTCGTTCTCGCGAAAGCCTTGAGAGTAATTGCTGGTGCCTCCTTCATCGACAGGCATTTGACTTTCGACCGCGAGAATGTCCGTCATCAGCTCGCTGATGAGCAGCAAGATGAGGCCGGAGTGAATGAGGAAGATACCGCACTTCATCCAAGACATCTTAAAGCGAGTAAAGTGAGCGGCCAGGAGGTTGATTAACAGCATGCCTCCTAGCAGATAGCCGCCTGGCATCGGGATACGAATCCAGTGTAGATGTTGACCAAGCGGAGCGTGTTCGGGAAATGTCCAGACCACTAAAAAACTCTCGAAGTAGAGTTCTTGCGTGTGCCAAATGCCGTATTGAACTTGATCGAGCGTACCGAAAAAGATGAGTATCAGCGAGAAACTGAGCAATACCACCGTCAGTTTGAGCGAACTGAAAAACTGGAAGAGGGGCTTCATCGATTAGTGATGAGTGTCCTTTAGCTGCACGGTATCAAGAAAGGTTTTCATTTTGGCTTCATTGCCCAGCACGGTGCCGCTGCTACCGAGGAACTTGAAAAACCAAGTGCTGCCGTGGAAAGGGAGTAGGCCGCCGAGGATGCTTTGCGCACCTCCTTCGAGGCGCACATAGAGACCGGGGTGTTGGGAGATCGTATAGGCTTCGGTGAACTTAGGCAGGTCTTCGGGCGGGGCATCATCGAGCCCGACCTGTCCGCGCCAGCGATTTATGTTGGCAAGGCGTCCGCCCACGTCTCCTGGGAAGACGAGTACGGTCAGCTCGGCAGTGCCATTTTCGTCGCTTACTTTCAGATTTGCTTTGCGGATGCCGCTCGCAGGGAGATCTTCCCAGCCTTCAGGCACGATATAGGTGACCCCGCCAGCTTCGTCGGCGGCGGCTTGCATGCCGGGAAGAATGCGCATGGCGCCATTGAGGGGGGCGGAAGCTTTTGTTTTCGGCAGAATCAGTCACGGGCGTTGGCATCGTAACTGTGCGGTCTTCCTTAGGGATCAGATAGCTGGTGGGCTCGGCTTGCTCGCACCCGACAAATCCAAGCAGGCAAACCACACTCAAGCAGTAAAATCGCAGGCGACGCTCGAGAACTGTCGCAGAGTGGATGGATTTGACGATGTGTGCAGTCTGTCGCATAAATACGAAGGGGCTCTGTTAATAGAAAAGGTCAATCGATCTAGTTTTCGTATTCCTGCAACTTATGTTGCCGATTAGTTAGCGAAGCGGAAGAGGGCGACGTCGCCATCCTTAAACTCGTATTCTTTACCTTCGAGGCGGTATTTGCCTGCGTCGCGGGCTTTGGCGACGTTGCCTGCAGCGATCAAATCATCGTAGGCGACTACTTCTGCTTTAATAAAGCCGTGCTCGAAGTCGGTATGAATGACGCCTGCGCACTGCGGTGCCTTCATGCCACTTTTAAATGTCCAAGCACGCACTTCTTGGACGCCGGCAGTGAAATAGGAGGCCAGCCCGAGCAGGTCATAAGTCGCACGGATGAGGAGCGATACGCCCGAGTCTTTGACCCCGAGGGATTCCAAATATTCGGCCGCTTCTTCGCCATCGAAATCAATCAGTTCGGCCTCAACGGCCGCGGAAACGGTGCAGGTGCCTGCGCCGTGGTGTTCCTCGGCAAACTTTTCAACTAGAGCGACGTATTGATTGCCAGAAGTGTCGGCCAGATCGCTCTCGGCCACATTGCAGGCATAGAGTACGCGCTTAGCGGAGAGCAGGCAAAGTCGCTTGAGCACTGCGTGCTCGTCCTCGTTCATGTCTAAAATAATTGCCGGCTTCGTCTCGTTGAGGTGAGGCAATAAACGCTCAATCAGTTCCAGATTCTCAGCGGCCTCTTTGTCGCCCCCGCGGGCTTTTTTGACTAGCTTGTCCTGCTGGCTCTCCAGCGAGCTGATGTCAGAGAGGATGAGCTCGGTATTGATCACATCGATGTCACGGATCGGGTCGATTGAGCCCATGCTGTGGATGATGTCGTCATTATCGAAGCAGCGCACCACGTGCACGATGGCATCGACCTCGCGGATATTGGCGAGGAACTTGTTGCCGAGCCCTTCGCCCTTACTTGCGCCTTCAACGAGGCCCGCGATATCTACAAATTCGATCGCGGCAGGTATGACCTTGTCCGTCTTCGCGATCTCTCGCAGAGGTTCCAATCGGGCGTCCGGCACTTGGACGACGCCCACGTTGGGATCGATCGTGCAAAACGGATAGTTTGCCGACTCCGCCTTGCGCGTACGCGTAAGAGCGTTGAAGAGTGTACTTTTGCCCACATTGGGGAGACCTACAATACCAGCTTGAAGCATAGCCGCGAAAAGATGCCTTCATAGGCTAACAGTGCAATGAAAAATAGAAGTAGCGAAACGAGTGCCGGCTCCTCGATCTCGGAGCTAGTGTCACGCGTGAGAGCCTTGCGGGGTCACTGATCGCAGAAAAACTCGACAAAAAGACCTCCTAGAATTGCGATTTTAAGATCGAGTGGCTTTTTCTTTTCTATCACAAGGAGAAAGCTATGGTGCAGTAAATGAAAGCTAAGATGCAGAAGAAGATACATAAGGCAGCCAATGCCATGAGAGACCTGCGCAAACATTTGGCGGGCTGTGTGCTAGAGGACGACGCTAGCTGTTTCCGTGCTTCTTTGGATAACCTGAGGCTTTCGTCACTGCCACGTGCCGTCATTGCGATTAAAGACCCGACTGACGTTGGAGTCGTTCTCAAGATCGCCAACAAGTATGGCGTCCCAGTCACCTCGCGAGGTGCGGGCTCTTCCGCCACGGGCTCTGCTGTACCGATTCAAGGCGGCTGGGTGCTCGACCTCTCTGCCCTCGATCAGATCGAAATTGATCCTGTCGCACGCATCGCCACGGTCGGAGCGGGTGCTGTTACGGCCAATCTTCAAGAACAAGCTGAAGCGCTCGGCCTCTTTTATCCGCCCGACCCTTCCTCGAAAAAGTATTCCACTCTCGGGGGCAACATCGCTTGCAACGCTGGAGGTATGCGCTGTGTCAAATACGGCGTCACCCGCGACTATGTGTTTGGCCTCAAAGGCTTCCTCGCTGATGGCAGCCCATTTAAATTTGGACTGCCCATTAAGAAATATGTATCTGGCCTCAATCTGCGCGACCTTTTGATCGGATCCGAAGGCACACTCGGTGTCATCACTTCGGCCAACCTCAAGCTCATCCCTAAGCCAGAAAAACGCTGGACGGGCATGTTCGCTTTCAAGAGCGAAGCGGCCGCGCTTAAAGCCGTGGTCGGACTCTTCAAAGTCGGCGTGAGCCCTTCCATCCTAGAGTTTCTTGATCGCCAGTCCGTGGGCTGTGCGGAAAAATTCACAGGCAAAGCGATTTTCGAAGGGCAGCCTCGCAGCTCGATCCTCCTAGTCGAACTCGACGGTTGTCCTGCCGAAGTCCGCCAGCAGCGTAAGTGTCTGCTCGACTACATGACAGACCTCGCCGCTGCCCACCGCGAAGCCCGCACTGAGGCGCAAGCCGAAAAACTATGGCAAGTCCGCCGGACCTGCTCACAGTCGATGTTTTCGCTCGCGGATACGAAGCTAAATGAAGATGTCGTCGTGCCCCTCGAAAAGCAGGCCGCATTGATTCGCTACACAATAGCGCTCAAAAATGAAATCGGCCTCGCCACGCCCACCTTTGGCCACGCTGGGGATGGTAATCTGCACGTGCATATCATGTATAACCGTGCGAGCAAAGCCGACGCAAAAAAAGCCAAAGCTGGCATCCATAAGCTCATGCAAAAGGTCGTTGATCTTGGTGGAGTTATTACAGGCGAACACGGCATTGGTCTGGCCAAGGCTCCCTTTATGGGGATACAGCATAGCCAAGCGGAGATCGCAGCGATGCGTTCTGTCAAAAAAGCCCTCGATCCACTAGGTATATTGAACCCTGGTAAAATCTTTGAACCATTCGAAGTCTGGGATCATGAGCTAGTCGACGTGCAACTGCCCTGGGATCACCGCTAGGGTATCGGTGGGGAAGGTGCTATTGGTAGTGGTAGTCGTTTTGATTAAAGGTGCAGGGCAGTAGGGTGTCAGCACGCGGGAGTGCCTTTAAGCCGGGCTCCTTATTGGGAAAATGTAGATTGACAGAGAGGTTAAATAGGATGTGCTTCCGATCTTCATTTGGTACCGGGGCATAGCGCAGTCTGGCTAGCGCACCTGCTTTGGGAGCAGGGGGTCGGGGGTTCGAATCCCTCTGCCCCGACCAAATTAAACCTTCGCGTAAGCGGAGGTTTTTTGTGTCGCTAAGGGTAGTGGATTCGAAAAGAGCTGCCTAGCAGCGATGTGGCGTAGCCGCACCTTAGGTTCGACGTAGAGAGCACCGCGAACGAAGATGGCCCGCAATCCCTCTGCCCCGACCAAATTAAACCTTCGCGCAAGCGGAGGTTTTTTGTGTCGCTAAGGGCAGTGGATTCGAAAAGAGCTGCCTAGCAGCGATGTGGCGTAGCCACACCTTAGGTTCGACGTAGAGAGCACAGCGAACGAAGATGGCACCGCAATCCCTCTGCCCCGACCAAATTAAACCTTCGCGTAAGCGGAGGTTTTTTTGTGCCTAGAGGCGCGAATAAATAGGTAATATTTAAAATATTAGCCGAGCTTGCCCCAAAAGCCATCAATGTATTTTATCACAGCTAGCATTAGTCGGTACGACTATTGTTACCATTCCCTCTCACCCATAATTATGCCAAAAGTCTTACACTTACTTTACGCCATTGCTCTATTATTTGGGAGCTACTCAGTCGGCTTCGCTTTGGAACTGGAGTCGGGATCCTATACGATCAATCAAGATTGGTCGCAGGAGCAGGACTATGGGCGCAGCTATTTTGTGCACGCGCCTGATGGTGTGGAGCCCTTGCCGCTGTTCATCTTTCTGCATGGCAACGGCGGCAATGCAGAGAGGTCGATGGCAGGCTTTATAAAGCGGCACAAGGAATTATCCAAGCGCTACAACATAGTCTTTGCGCAGGGGTATTTGAAGAGCTGGAATATTGTATCGGAGCGCTCACAGGCACCAGATCGCGAGTTTATTGAAGCGATCGTTGCGGAGCTCGCAGAGTATTCAAATGTGCAAGCCAGTGGCGCGGTATTGATGGGCAGTTCCAATGGGGCGGCTTTGGTCAATCAATTCGCGATCGAGACGAAGTTGGATCATTTTAGTCATTACATCACGGTCGTCAGCCAGTTGAATGCCTGGCAGCATGATGGCACCGCTTTCAAGGCGAAGGGGAGTGATAACAATTATACCGAATCAGTCGTCCCGCTGAGAGGAAAGTGCTTATTGAATGTATCCGGTGTGGACGACAGATTGGTGCCGTATTCAGGCGGCCCGTCCAGAGCGATTCGCGCAAAAAATGGAAAGCTGGCTTTTGTTGATGCGGAGAAATCCATCTATTCTCTGGGCGCAGCACTATGGTTATACGGGCGAGCAATTGAGCCAACCCAGCGAATCTAGCGAGGCAATGGACACCTTTAGTTACTTAGATGGAACCGTGATTCATTATAAAATGAAGACACGCGGTCACAATGCAGGTGGCGGACTCACCGAAGCGATGCTGCTCAAATTTTTGGATCAATCGAGCGCATTAAGGTAAATTATCGCGTCAGCTCAAACGCGTACACTTTAATCAAACCAGCCAGGCGCGAGCAGTCTCTAGCGCTTACGACGTACTTTTGATTCAGACACAGTCGCAAGGACCGCGGCTACCTCGAAACTGATGTCCGGATCGTTGGCAAACTGTTCAAAGGCATCGTGCAGATAGTGTTGGATGTAATCGTCTGGCTTTAAATACAGATTCACCATCGCCTGTTTAAATTCTGCCGTTGGCGCTTTCTCCACAGCGACCACGATCTGGTTTAGTTTGAGCTTATCCCAACCTCCGACCTCTTTGCTTTTCACCATACGCCCCAAGCCAGATTGCGCGGCTTTAATATCGCTCGCACTGACATTGGGCCTCGAGATTACCTCAAGCCAGACCTCGCTCGCTTCCATGTGCGGCCAACGCTGCAAGGTCTTTAATGCCGCTGGTCGCAAGGACGATCCAGTATCGGCAATCTGTTGCTGGATGTAGGCCAAAAGTTTATCACCTGCGACCGCATCCGCGATCACTAGTAAATCGCCACGTATCGCATCATTGCCCGCGGCTTTAAGTGCCGGCACAAAAACCGAATCCCACAAGAGATCTGGATCGCCATAATTAAGACACAAACGCTTCAGGCTCTTTTGTGCAGGTCGCTTTACAGAGTCGCCTAATACGATGAACTGCGCCATCGCCTGGCAACTCTCAACCGTGCCAAGCACTTCTAAGGCCTTCATACATTCGACGCGTAGATCGTCCGGATTACCTGGCGCGATAGTGCGATTAAACAACTCTGCAGCGCCCTCGGCATTGCGCAAAGCGAGTAGCTGCATGGCAGCGGAACGTTGCTTGAGATCACTCGACTCCTCGACGGTTTCAAATAGTTCGTTATCCATTGTCGCGAGGTCGAGCTTCGCCAGCGCTTTACCCGCATCTTCGTCAGATTCATTTAAAAATAGTGCGTACAGCGTCGAGAAACTCGCACTGCCCCCGATCACCCCCAGTGTGAAAATCGCCTGTTTGCGAACCGCCTGATCCGCACTCGAAAGTAGCGCGATGACGCTCGCCTCGGCACTCGTAATCTCCTGCTCTGCAATGCCCGAAAGAATGATCAACTGATCCTCGGGGGCGCGTGAAGCTAAGCCATCGAGTAAGATCACTTGCAAAGTAGGCTCGGCCATCGCGGTGCCAAGCATCGCACTACGTAGCGGTGAAGGCGCTTCGTCGACTGCAGCTTGCAATACTGCCACTGCTTCGGTGGCGTCTTTCTTTAACAAGGCAACAAATGCCGCTTCCGCGACGCCCACATTCGCCGCCGACGAAATCAAAGCCTTGCAGGTGCTTGCATCGGCGCCTGTGGCGAGCATAGCCAATTCAATGGCAGCACGACTTCCTTCAGGCGCATTTGTATGCGCCACCTTCAATTCGGAATAGACTGAAGACTCGTCCAGCAAGACAAGCGCATTCGCCGCCTGTACGACTGTGCCAGCATCGTCGGACTTTAGCAGTGGCACGATTGCCTTGGCAACACGCCCATCCCCACGGAAGGCAAAGCCATCGATATAAGCACGCTTTTCTGTATCGCTAGCACGCAGCATTGCCCGAGATAAGACCGCAGTCGCTTCAGGTGCGGGATTCGCGACCAACGCGCGACGTGCGCAATCACGCAACTCGGCATCGGAGCTGTTTAGATAGCTTGCAATCACTGGTACTGAAGCCTCGCTGCCGGTTAGCTCCAGCATTCGCAATAGCCACACTTGAGCGGGATGACTGGGATCGGACTGTAAGATCTGCAAAGCTTCCTGCTCCAATACCATGCGAGCGTTCGCATCTGCGGTCGGGGCCGTTGAGTCGGTTAGTATCTGCTGGATGCTGCTGGCGCGCTTTGGTGCGTGCATTAACTTGATCCGAGTCAAGCTGAGCGGCCAGCTCGCTGAGACTTTGCGCAGATGCCGTCATCAACAATACGATCAGGCTACAGAGCGCAAATAATAGAAATTTGGATTTCATGTAAAATAGATTGAGGTGATCAAACGGGCAACTCGTAACCCGCACGACGTGGACGATCCTGCCAGCGACGGGCATATTCATCACCCACAATTTGTTCGGCGACGGGATCCCATTTGATCGGACGTTTCAAACGCTCAGCGATTCCAGCTAGCTGGCAAATCGTTGCGGTCCGGTGACCAATATTGACATCACAAATCGGCTTGGCGCGACTTTTAATACACTCGACCCAGTTGTCCTGCTGATTACGTGATACATATAAGTGTACATCCGAAGGCTTAAGCGGACGACCCGCCAAATCGCTCGGCGTCGTCGCAATGCGACCGCCTCGGTCTACCATCACTTCGCCCTCAGTGCCTACAAAGCGAATCGCATATCCCTTACGGTCGCCGTGGTCGCGAATCACTTTCACACCATCGCCGTATTCATAGGAATGATACTTCGCCCCTTCATGTCCTTTCGGATAGAAAGCCGCAGGCCCGGAGTCATCCCGCCCGAGCGCCCATTGAACGATGTCGTAGTGATGCGCACCCCAATCGCCATTTTTGCGAGAGCCATACTCCCAGTAACAGCGCCAACCGCCGCCATAGTTACCTTCAACGCGATTGAAAGAATACGGCTCATATGGGGCAGGGCCGAGCCAACGATCATAGTCAAAGCCTTCGGGGATCGGCTCCTCTGCCCGAAGCACTGGTTGCGGAAACCCGCCAAGCCCCACCATTACCTCTTTGACCTTCCCGATGTAACCATTGCGCACCAATTCGGCTGCCTTGCGAAAGGCACTGTCTGAACGCTGCATCGAACCCACTTGAAGAATACGACCATAGCGCTCACAGGCAGTCACCATAGCTTTGCCCTCTTCGATCGTCAGCGTCATTGGCTTTTCGACATAGACATCCTGCCCTGCGCGCATCGCGGCAATCGAAATTGCAGCGTGCCAATGATCTGGAGTGCAGACCACTACGGCGTCCACTGAGGGGTCATTCACGATGTCTTCGTGATACGGCGTCGCCTTGCACTCGCCGCCCCGTTTTTTCATCTCACCCAAGCCGTATGTCCGAGCTTCGGGCTTCACGTCGCAGACCCACAGGGGCTGCACATCCTGGCGGCTAGCAATGCTGAAGTGCGACCCGATCTGTAGGCCAATGCCCACGTAAGCTAGATTAATGCGACTGTTCGGACCGACACGACCATTCAGGCCAAGGGTCTCGGCTCGTAGAATCATGGGGGCCACTGAGGCAGTCACGCAAAGGGCCGCACTTTTTTTGAGGAAGGAGCGCCGTTTGAGGATTTTTTTGGAGTTCATACGTTTAAAATTCTGCCAGATTTTTATTTGACACCTTCGCTCATGGCCATGCGCTCGCGCGTCATGCCACGCAGCATCGCATTGCGCGACTTATGGACTAAGCGCGACCTCCATAGGATCGGTCGGCGGTGTTTACCTTAATGGTTTCGCCCTCTTTGATGAAGAGCGGCACCTGCACCGTGAGACCGGTCTCAAGTGTGGCGGGCTTTTGCACGTTGCTTGCGGTGTCACCTTTGACGCCTTCGGCGGATTCAGTGACCTTCATTTCAATCGATGCGGGTAGATCGATCGAGATTGGTTTGTCGTCCACATGGAGGATGCTGTAAGCCTGCGTCTCGACTAGAAAGTCCTTCGCCTCTTCGATCAGTCCTTCGTCGAGGATGACATCCTCAAAAGTCTCGGGATCCATGAAATGGTAACCGTCCGCATCGACGTAGCTGAACTCTAGCTTTACCATGTCGGTGTGCATGATTTCAACGCTATCTGTGGTGCGGATCTTGGTGTTGGTACTCGCGCCTGAACTCAGGTTGCGCATGGTGACTTGCATGAAGCCAGCCTGGCGGCCTTGCGTGCGGTGTTGGACATCCAGCACGAGGTGCGGGGTGTTTTGGTAGTTGAGGACTTTGCCTTTACGAACGTCTGTAGGAGATGCCATGTGTATGTTGGATTAAAACGTTAAATTTTTCAGTGCCGCGAGAGCCTGTCAAGGGCGCTCGGGTCTATGTTAAGAATTCCTGTTCTGTTCTAGCGAACTGCTTTTTTCATCCTGATATTCACGCTAATCGAATCGACGATTTTTACGGATGAGGGGATCTTCCATGGCGCTAATTTGCCTCGGCAATGATTGCGGATTGTGCGCTTCCATGTCCGCGATCCTTCGTCACCGCTCACCACTATCTCGCAGGCGACGGCGCTCCCCGTGATAGGGGCTTCCATGCCGTAAATACTGACCGCTTCAATACCTTCGATCTCGTTTAAGATGGCTCTCGACCTCGGAGGGGTGCACTTTTTGACCACCCACGTTGATGACTGCGCTGGCGCGGCCAATGATTCTGAGATTGTTGTGTTCGTCTGTTTCGACGAGGTCGCCGGTGCGATACCAGCCGTCCGCCTCAAGGCCTTTGTCGGCAGCATTTAGGTACCCGAGGACTCGTGAAGGTGTTTTTAGCCAGAGCTCTTCTTCGATGATTTTCCACTGTGTATCTGAATCTTCGATACGAAAAAAGAGACTTTCATTACCGATGCTTTTGATCCGAATGGCACCTGTTTCGCTAGTGCCAAACTTTTGCTGAAGTTGTGCATTGGGGAAAGCTTTGGCGAGTCGGTTCAAAACTTTCTGCGGCATCGCTTCTGCGCCGTAAGCGATGATTTCGACGGTGCTAAGATCATGCTCTTGGGCAGTACCTGAGAGCAGCATTAGGTTTAAGAAGGTCGGGGAGGCGGGTAGGACGTTAACTTTATGTGAGGCGATAGCTAGGCCCGCCGCTTCAGGGCTGCGAGTTTCGGGCACAACGAGCGTTGATCCGGAAAAAAGACAACGGAAGGCGGAGTCGAGCCCGCCGATGTGGTCAATTAGTAGCAGGAGGAGGGAGTGATCCTTGCGATCACTTAAATTTTTATAGCGGCCAAGGAGGGCATCGAGATTATGTAGCATGCCTTTGGGCTCGCCGCTTGTGCCGCTGCTGAAGAGCACGAGCCCACTGCCTTCGAGTTGATTATAAAGCTGCGAAGAATTGGCGACTAATCGCCTATTATCTTGCTCGGCTTCGGGTAGCTCAGCGGGTAGCGGCAGGGCGATGTGGCCGGTCTCTCCGACGGCAAGGAGCATGGCGAGGCCTTCGATCGTGGTCGGTGCTTGCACCTCAATGACGGCCGCACCTTTGCTTGGAAGTTGCGTGGCCGCGTGGTCAATAAGCTTAATGAACTCGGCATAGCTCCACGCCTTGCCTGCTTCGTGGCAGGCGATACGATCGCCGCAGGAGGCTAGTTTTTGGCGGATCCAAGTCATTGTTTATTTTGAGGGCACGCTTGCTCGATGCTTTGGAAAGCTGCTGGAAAATGGGTGTTATCGCATGCCTCGATAAGAGTCACGATTGCGCCTAATTGATTCCGCCGAGGTAGAGCACTTGCCCTGTGATGAAATCGCTCTCCTCGCGGAGGTAAAAATCGACGGCGTTGATAACGTCGCGGACTTCTCCCATGCGGTTGAGGGCTTGGCGGGCGAGGAGGGCATCCATTTTCGCTTGAGGTACGCCGCGGATCAGATCGGTCTCGATGGGGGTGGGGCCGATCGCGTTGACTGTGATCTTTAGCTCGGCCAGTTCGCGGGCGAGGATCCGGGTCAGGCTCTCTACGGCGGCTTTACTGGCGGCGTAGATGGCTTCGCCCTCGAGGTTGAGTGGATGGGCGACTGTAGTAAAATTGACGATACGCCCATTATTAGTGCGGCGCATGAGCTTAGACATCTCACGACAAAAGAGAAAGGTGCCGACTACGTTAGTTTGCAAAATGCGGTTCACCGTGCTAGCGGGTGTCAGCAGTGCGTGATTCATCGATGCGATACCGGCGTTATTAAGAAGCGCCTCTACCTTGCCATGGCTGGCTTTGATCTTTCGAGCCATTGCAATGACGGCATCTTCGTCGCTCACATCGAGTGAGAAGTGTTGGTAGTGGGCGTGCTCGATACTGCCTTCACCGCGGGAGCAGCCGACGACTTGCCAACCTTCGGCGAGATAGTGCTTGGCCATTTCTTTGCCGATTCCTTTGCGCGTTCCGGTGATAACGATCGTTTTCATGAGGGCATCCTTTCGATGACTGCATCAGTCAAGCTAGCGACATTTCGGTAAGGAGAGTTCTTTGCGCTCATGGCTTTTTCGTCGGCCAGCGCGATGGAGGCATCGAACTTTTCGGCCAAGGCCTCTTCGATGTCGGCGATCAGGTTGACCAGCGCCATGCTATCGAGCGAACCGTCTACTCCATACAGCGCGGTCTCTGGGCTCGGAGCCTTCAGTGCTTCGAGTTCAAAATCTTCAGCGAGCATTTGCACCGATTCAAGGATTAGGGATTGGATGGCTGTGCGGTCTGGCATGAGGAGTATCTGAAAGGGGCAGTCTTAGTTGCCAAAGAATTCGCTGCGTGTTGCTTGGCCTTTTTCGGCGATGTCTTTACGGCTTAAGACGGTATTTATAGTTAAACAGAGAATTTTGAGATCGAGCAAGAAGGAACGGTTTTCTACATACCAGAGGTCGAGCTCGAATTGTTCCTTCCAGCTAAGACCATTGCGCCCGTTGACTTGCGCCCATCCAGTGATGCCCGGAAGCACTTCATGGCGGCGGGCTTGTTCGGGCGAGTAACGTTCCAAATAGATTGTCGGCAAGGGTCGGGGGCCAACTAGGCTCATTTCTCCTTTGAGCACATTCCACAGTTCAGGTAACTCATCGAGGCTGGTGCTACGGAGGAATTGCCCCCATGCGGTGAGGCGTTCTTCGTCGCTTCCTTGGCAATTGCGCATGCTGCGGAATTTAAGGATTTTGAAGGCACGCCCGTCTGTGCCTGCGCGTGTTTGCCTAAAAAAAATAGGGTGCCCTAGCTTTATGATTTGCAGCACTATAATGACTAATAGCGGCAAACACAGCGCGGCTAAGAGCAATAGACTACTGATTATATCAAAGGCGCGCTTCATAGATTGAGGGCTTTATGTCAGGTGTTGATGTGTTTTGCGATTTCATTTATCTGCAGCTTTTAGTCAAACCTGCTTTGACATGTGTCCACTTATGAATAGGGGTAGTTGTCTCCACAAAAATCAACTTAACACCAAAGACCCATGATATTCAACGCTAACGAACGCACCTTTGCACCTTTCAGCCTCACACGTCTACTTACGACTTGTTTCGGTCGCGGTAATGGTGAAAAAGTCTGTATTCTTATCGACCTGCCGAACCCGGCGGACATAAAAGACTTCAAATTTCTCGAAGACGAAACTCTCTCGATCCAAAATTACGGGCACGAGGTTTTCTACAAGGGTTTCAAAAATGGTCAGCTCGATGAGATGAACTGGACGGGCGGCGAAATCTTCGCCTACAAAGAAACTGGCGGCAGCAATCTTGATATGGAAGACGATTGCTTCGACCCAGAGGGCAATCATTTGAGCTTGGATAAGGATATCTACACTAAATATGATATCATCCTGACTGTTTCTACTTTCTCCGCGACGGCGCCGTTGACGGCGAAGTGCAAGGAATTCGGTTTCCGCGGTGCGACGCTCCACGGCCTGAATCAAATCATTTTGGATACGGGACTTTCTGTCGACTATGACTTAGTGAGTGAAGAAGCTGAGAAACTGCGTCTCGGTCTAACCAAGGCGGACTCTTTCGAAATCGACTTTGAGGTCGAAAATAAAGTCTACACTCTCAAGCTCCACACTCGTGGCCAAGAGGCACAGAAGAGTCACGGTCTCTGCCCCCCAAGCAAGGGCGGCGATGTGGCTAATCTGCCAGCCGGGGAAGTTTACTTTGTTCCAGAAAGCGCGGAGGGCGTCTTCCCCTTCAAGTACGACGAGAGTACGATTGGCCTTCTTCATGTTGAAGATGGCATGATCACAAAATCGCAATTCGTTTACGGCGACTATGCAGAGATTGAAGATCATAACCGTCGCCTCAAAGATGATCCCATGATTGGTGCGATCGGTGAGCTCGGCTTCGGCACTCAGGTATTACCTTTCTCAGGTCGCGATATCCAAGACGAAAAAATCCTCGGCACGATCCACGTAGCCACTGGTCGTGATGATCACCTCGGCGGAAAGATTACGCCGGACCTCTTCAAGGAGCACAAAAACGCCTCTCATGATGATGTCCTTTATGCGCCGCACAAAACTCCCGAGATACGTTTGCAGCAAGCGCGGATGATTCGTGGTGAACAGACGGAAATTCTGATTGAGCATTATAAGCCCGCGAAATACATGGTGGACTTACTTGAGGCGGAAGTTGCTGTTGAGGCTTAGTTGATTCGTGGCGCCTTAGCCTGCTTTAGGCTTCCTATGAATACCGAAAATCCTTACGAGTCCGACGAACTGCTACAGCAGTATTTGGTTTTTCATTATGCGAATGCTGAAGAACAGTTTCCTTACCCTTTTGGGGGAGCGGATGCTTTAGACTTCCCTAAGCGTTGCGCGCTAGAGGGGGCAGATCTTTCAAAATTGGCGGCAGGCGCCCGCGCGCTTGATCTCGGGTGTTCAGTCGGTCGCTCAAGCTTCGAACTGGCAAGGCACTGCGAGGAGGTGATTGGTATCGATTACTCGCAGGCATTTATCGACGCGGCCAATCGCATTGTGGTCGAAGGGGGGCACCCAGCTACGCGACTCGACGAAGGTTCGGCCACGACGCAACTATCTGTCTCGGTCGATCCAGCGATCGATCGTAGCCGACTCAGCTTTGAGCAAGGTGATGCGCAGTGCGTTCGTGCTGATATTGGTCAGTTTGATCTCGTGATCGCATGCAACTTGGTTTGCCGCTTGCCCGAGCCTATGCGTTTGTTGGAGCGCTTGCCAGACTTGGTCAAACCTTCTGGCCAACTCTTTATGACGACTCCCTTTACTTGGCTCGAAGAATATACGCCGCCGGGGAACTGGTTAGGCGATGGGGCGGTCGATTCCTTTGAAGGGCTGCGTAAAGCGTTGGAGCCTGCATTCGTGCTGGATCGGCAGTGGGATATGCCTTTCCTCATCCGAGAACACGCGCGGAAGTTTCAATATAGCATCGCGCAGGCTAGTTGCTGGCAACGCGTGTAAGGAGTTATTTACCGCTTGCGCCCGAAGAAAGGGTGGGTCAGCTTGTCTGAGTCGATTTCGGAGTGTGGGCGTTCGCTTGGTCGTAAGATTGAGAGGAAAGTCCGGACACCGTAGGGCAGGATTCCCTGTGAAAGCGGGGGCGCGTTAGGGCAACTTGACGTGACGGATAGTGTCGCAGAAAATATACCGCCTTGTTGCAAGTTTCGGCTTGCATGAGGTAAGGGTGAAATGGGGAGGTAAGAGCTCACCGCTCCGGAGGTAACGAAGGAGGCATGATAAACCCAATCCGGTGCAAGGCAAAATAGGGGATCGGGCGGCTCGTCCAATGATTCCGGGTATGTCGCATCTCACTTCGGTGGGAATTTCGCCTCGGCGAGATAGATAAATGAACGCACAGCCAAGCGCTTCGGCGCATGGTGGACAAAATCCGGCTTACAGCACTCCGAAATCGACACTTTTTCTCAAATTTTCCGCCTTGACAGGCTTGTGGGGTACACGCACTTTCCCGCCTCCTAACTTTTTATCAGCTATGGCTAACACAAAATCCGCAATTAAGTACATTCGTAAAACAGAGACTCGTTCTCTGCGTAATCGCCAGGTCAAGACCCGCCTCAAGACTTTCGCCAAGAAGATCGACGCCGCATCCGCTGCGGGGGACAAGGACGCCTTGGCTGTCGCGGCGCGTGACTTCATTTCTACTTTGGATAAAGCCGGCAAGAACGGCCTCGTGCACCCGAACAAGATTGCACGCCACAAGGCACGTTGTGCTCAGCTTCTGGCTGCCTAAAGCGGCTTAAATTTCCTACAACCCCTTTAAATTACCCTCGGTTTCGCTTGTCGAATCGAGGGTATTTTGTATCTACCTAGCGCGTGCCCGACAAACCAAACAAGAAAAACGCGATCGGTTTTCCGCCACCCTTACTCGGAGAAAAGCCCTTGCGTCTGCCCGTAATCGCCGAGACGGCGGCTTGGCTCGCGCTGGAAAAGCCCCCTGGCGTCGGTACCCGCGCTTATCCTTGGGATGCCGAGCCAGATATGGATGCCGCACTCAATACGCAGCTGCGAGCAGGCAAGCCCGAGTTGCTGCGCCGTGAGGCCACGCTCTTCGGCTCGGTTTACTATCTGGATCCCGCGATTTCCGGAGTTGCTGTCTTTGCCAAACACCGAGAGGCGCTCGCCGATCTGCGTAATCACTTCGGCTCTGGCGACTGTCGTTTTCGTTTTCAGTTTATCTCAGCAGCGCAGCCTGCCGGTTCTGAGGCGAGCTTTCGAGCGGATGCGCCTCTGCTTCAGCATAATGTGAAGCCAAAGATGATCCCCTCGACTGCGAAGGGCAAAAAAGCCTTCACCGACTTCAAGCGGATCGCCGAATCGCCCAAAGGTTGGGCGCTCTGGGAGGCCAGCGTCGATTTTTTCCGTCCGCACCAGATTCGCGCCCACGCCGCCGTCCACGAGGTCCCTGTGATGGG
The DNA here is from genome assembly GCA_905182465.1 of Opitutaceae bacterium BACL24 MAG-120322-bin51. GTDB lineage: Bacteria > Verrucomicrobiota > Verrucomicrobiia > Opitutales > Coraliomargaritaceae > Thalassobacterium. The sequence goes on from CAJJBI010000004.1 coordinate 274,156, forward strand.
TGATGTCCTCTACGGCGGTGCCGAAGCGCCCACTCAGCGCGAGCTGCATCCCAAAAAGCAGCGCGCGGGGCTTAATTTCCCCTCTTTTCACGGCCTCGCCCTCCATTTGGCCGAAGTGCAGCTCGTTCCGGGCGACCCAGATGCCACCATCCTCTGCGAGTCTCCCAAGCATTTACGGCTCTTGATTCGGCGTATGGGACTGGGAGAGTGAGAGCTGCTTTGGGGAGCATCTAGCATGGCGCACCGAGATTAGGGCTTCCTCGATCTCAAGAATTGAGCCTAAGGAAACCCTTTGTTTTCAAGCCTCACGAATAGGAACTTGCTATTTAGGAGCGACTCCCTTTGCTTCCTCGGTTTTTCAACCATCAAGCATTATGACTATTTCTGAAATTTCTATTCTCCTTCCACTGGCACAAGGCACAGGCGGCGGCGGTGGCCTCGGCCAGTTTTTGCCCATCATTCTGCTCTTTGTAGGTATGTGGTTTCTCATCATTGCGCCACAGCGCAAGCGCCAGAAAACGCACGATAAGATGCTCACCGAATTGCAAACTGGCGACGAGATCATTACTAGTGGCGGCGTTTATGGCACAATCACGAATGTGAAGGAAGACCGTTTCGTGGTCCGCATCGCTGACAGCACTAAGATCGAGCTCGGAAAGGGCTTCGTCGCCAATAAGGTCGCACCTGCCGAAGCTTAATCACTTTTCTTTCTTTAAACCCCTAGCGTTCAGCTTTTTAGCCATGTCCGGAAATATTCTTTGGAAATTCCTACTCACCGGCGCCATCATCTTTTGGTGTGTGATGAGTATCACTCCCCTGCAGGATCGCCCCTTCGAGGATTACATCGTGGCGCAAGTCACGGCCGAAGAGGCTGATTTTGCCGACCTGCTCCAGCGTGCGGAAACCCGAGTCGATGCGAAAGAGTCGCCTACGCTCTTCATCGCATTACGCGATCTTGGTGTCGAAGAGCAGATCGATTACGCAAAGTTCTTCCCGCAGATCAACGTCGCCGATGTGGCTAACCAGACCAAGCGGAATGATATTCTGCTCAAACATATTTTGAGCAAGGCGCAGAGCCAACTCCGCCTCGGCCTCGACCTCAAGGGCGGCGTCGGCGTGACGCTGGTGATCGACGAAGCGGCTCAAGATGGCCTCAACCCATTTGAACAAGAGGAACAGTTGCAAGACGCCATCGAAATCATGGCTCAGCGCCTCGACGGCATGGGTGTGGCTGAACCGGTGATCCGTGCACGTGGTGAGAACGCGATTGAAATCCAATTAGCAGGCCTTTCTACCAAGGATAACCCCGAGGTAATTGACGCGATCAAAAAGCCCGCCCGCTTGGAGTTCCGTTCCGTGCACCCTGACCTTTTGCCAGATTCGACGCCGGCAAACCGCTCGCCTGTCGGCTACGAAGTGCTCTCCGAGGAGATCGAAGACCGTAAATCTGGTGAGACTTATGAGCGCCGCCAATTCGTAAGGCTCATTCCTGAAGCCACGGGTGAGATCGTGGCCGATGCATATGCCTCACAAACCCAGACTGGTGGCTTCCAGATCAATCTGGAAATGACCAATGAAGGTGCTGACATATTTCGCGCCGTCACCGAACGCATGATCGGCGACCCCCTCGCCATCGTGCTAGATGGTAAGCTCTACTCCGCGCCGACTATTCAAGGTGTGCTTTCTAGAAACGCCCAAATTACAGGTAACTATTCCCAGCGCGAAGCTAGAGAGCTAGCCAATGTTCTTAACAATCCTCTCGCGATCGAACTCCGCGTTGATGAAATGTATGAAGTGGGTCCTACTATGGCGGCAGGTGCTCGTGCTAGCTCTGTCAACGCCGCGCAGTGGGGTGCCATCCTTGTGGTTGGCTTTATGATTCTTTATTACTTCCTTGGCGGTCTGGTCGCAGTGACCTCCGCAATCGTCAATGTGATCATCGTGCTCGGAGTACTTGCCAGCCTTGGCGCTACCTTGACTTTGCCCGGTGTCGCCGCGCTCGTGCTCACGCTCGGTATGGGAGTGGATGCGAATATTCTGATTTTTGAACGTCTGCGCGAAGAACTTCGTGCCGGCAAGAGCATCAAAAATGCGACCGCAGGCGCTTTCGATAAGGTGACATCGACCATCGTGGATGCCAACGTGACGACTCTGATCACCGCTTCGATTCTTATCTGGCTCGGCACTGGCCCTGTTAAGGGCTTCGGCATCACGCTCGCCATTGGTATCTGTGCCTCGATCTTCTGTGCCTTGGTCGTCACTCGTTTCATGGTCGACTTCCTCGTTCACGGTGCAGGCTTTTCTAAAATCCTTGGACTCGAACTCTTAACAGAGAAGAAAATTGACTTCTTTAAGTTCCGTAAGCCCGCATTTATCGCATCATGGATGTTAGTGCTCGCAGGTGTGGTCAGTGTGGTGATCCACCACGACAACATCCTCGGCAAAGACTTCACCGGTGGTGATGAAATGACGATCAGCTACTCTGAGCGGGTAGAAAGTGATGCGATCATGCAAGTCTTCGAAGAAAACGAACTCGGCGACGTTACCGTAAACTATCAGAGCTTAATCGGCGAAGACCGCGAAGTGCTGAAAATTCAAACTCCTTTCGACCAAGCGCGTCCCACTCTTGAAATCCTTCAAGACGCCTTTCCTGCCGCTGGACTTGAACAAGCCGGGATCAACCAGATCGGAGCTTCCATTTCAAAGACGATTCAATGGAACGCGCTCTTCTCCGTGCTCGCGGCATTGGTCGGCATCTTGCTCTACGTAGCGCTTCGCTTCGAAGTTGGCTATGGTATCGGCGCGGTCGTGGCAACGATCCACGACGTGCTTATGACTATCGGCATTTTCGTACTTTGCGGTGAGATGGGACTCTTCGTTAGTGGCCAGTTCACCGCGCCCATGCTAGCTGCGATTCTGATGATCGTTGGATATTCGATCAATGATACCATTGTAGCCTTTGACCGTATTCGGGAAGAGCTAGAGCTCAACCCTGGCACGGATCTGCGCAGTATCATTAATTTGGCGATCAACCGGGTGTTCTCTCGCACATTGCTCACGAGTATCACAACTTTGCTCGCCGCCACATCGCTTTACGTCTTTGGCGCGGGTGTGATCAACGACCTGGCCTTCGTCTTCATCATCGGCATCCTCACAGGAACCTTCTCGTCGATTTTCATCGCTAGCCCGATACTCTTCTGGTGGCACAAGGGTGACCGTCGACACGTCGAAGAGCGTCAACTCACGCCCAAGCGCTACGAGTGGGAGAGCCAAAAAGAAGAAGCGTAGACTTTAAATCACCCCTTTTCCCTAGGAGAGGCTTTACGCCTCGACTCGATCATTTTGATCTGGGTCGAGAGGTGAACCCTCTCTTATTTGTCTAATCAGCCTTAATCTTATTTTCTAAATGCTCTGGAAGACCATCGATACAGACGAAAAAGCGGCGGCTAATCTGGTCGAGTGCTTGGGTGTGTCAAAGGTCGTAGCCGAGCTACTTGTGCAGCGGGACATCACTACGACCGAGGCGGCGGAAGAGTTTCTGCGGCCTAGGCTCGCGCAGTTGGATAATCCTTTTGCGATGACCAACCTCGAAGCTGCCGTCGAGCGGATCGAACAGGCAATCGAGGGTAAAGAGTCCGTCGTCGTTTTCGGTGATTACGATGTCGATGGCGTTACCAGTACCGTCCAACTGGTCAGTATGCTGCGCACGCTCGATTTAGAGCCACGCTACTCTGTGCCGCGGCGGATGGATGAAGGCTACGGACTGAGCCGCAATGCGATTGACCGGGTCTTTGGTGGTGAGATCCCGCAACTTTTTATCGCTCTCGATTGCGGTACTAATGCCCACGAGCCGATTGCTTACCTTCGTGAACTTGGCATCGACGTGATCATCGTCGACCACCATCAAACGAAAACGCAAGCACCCGCCGACTGCATTTTTGTCAATCCGCACGTTAACGATTCGGAGGATGCTCCTTGGCGCGACCTTTGCACCGCTGGCCTCGTTTTTAAACTGCTCCATGGTCTACTCAAGCATCGTCGTGAGGCCGAGGATCCACGAGTCGAGGGCATCCAACTCAAAGACTATCTTGACCTAGTCGCCATGGGCACAGTGGCCGACCTTGTGCCACTGCACGGAGAGAATCGTATTTTATCATGGTTTGGCCTGCGTCACCTGCGTGCGAATGGGCGCATCGGCATCCGCGCGCTCGCCGAAATTTCTGGCATCGACAGCGGGCAAGAAATGGCAAGCTCTGATATCTCTTTCAAAATCGCCCCGCGCATCAACGCCAGCGGTCGCCTTGCCGACGCCTCTTTGCCGATCAATCTACTTTTGCATGAAGATTATTCTGAGTGTCAAAAGATGGCTAAGCAGCTCGACCTAATGAATAAAGAGCGGCAAGGCATTGAGCGTGGCATTGCCAAACTTGCAGAAGAACGTGCCGCTGCCGAGTTTGCTGACGAACCAGGCATTGTGCTTTTTGGCGATGATTGGCACCCTGGCGTGGTCGGTATCGTAGCCAGTCGCGTGAGCCGCCGTTTTCATAAGCCCTGCGTGATCCTTGGTTCTGAGGGCGACGAGGCTAAAGGCTCTGGCCGTTCGGTCGCCTCGGTCAATCTGGTCGAAGTCTTTCAACGCTGCGCTCATCTTCTCGGACACTGGGGAGGCCACCCAATGGCGGCGGGAGTCTCGCTCAAAGCTGCCGACGTTTCCGCCTTCAAGCAGTGTTATCTCGAAAGCTTGAAAAAGCTCTACCCTGCCGGCTTGCCGGAGCCGTCTTTGTTAATTTCCACATGGCTCGACTATGCCGATCTCGGCGAGCGCCTACTGGAAGAACTGGACCGCCTGCACCCCTTTGGCCAAGGTAACTCCGAGCCTGTTTTCGGCCTTCGAGGCATCGTTCTGGACGAGGCGCCGCAGACCTTTGGGGAGGGAAACTTTCGTTTTCGTATGCCAGCAAGCCCTGGCGCAAGGCGTGGCATTGCCGGTATCGCTTGGCGTCTCGGCACGGCACCCGAAGCTGGGGAGAAGGTCGATATGGCGATTCGCTTTTCCTGGAACTATTGGCGCGATAGCCGCAACCCACAAGCCACCTTGGTGGACTGGAAGCCATCGGAGTAATTTATGGAGGGACGCTTCTACGCCGCCCGTATTGGATCTGTCCTAGACGGGCTTGCAGTAACTCTCGATATTATTTAATCATACCAAAATGAAAAAAGTCTTTATTTCCGGCTGTTACGATATTCTTCATGGAGGACATATCCAATTTTTTAGAGAAGCCCGCGCGTTAGGGGATCAGCTGACCGTTTGTTTTGCTTCGGACAAGGTGCTTTGGGAGCATAAGAAACGTCGTAGCTCGATCCCGCAGGATCATAAACTGGCGCTCATAGCTGCGCTCGACATGGTCGACCAAGTCGTGATCGGCGATTGCAAGGAGCTAGGGCTCGATTTCAAAGAGCACTTTCTCAAGATCCAACCCGACGTGCTTGCAGTGACCGAGGACGATCAATACGCCGAAGTAAAGAGGGCGCTTTGCGCTCAAGTCGGCGCCGAGTATGTCGTGTTGCCCAAAACCCCGCCGCAGTTTACACCGGTTTCTACGAGCTCGATTGTTCGTAACATTCGTATGCCCGCGGATGCGCCTTTACGCGTCGATTTTGGGGGTGGCTGGCTCGACGTGCCGCGTCACGCCCGCAAGGGTGGCTTTATCGTCAACTGCGCGATCTCTCCGATGGTTTCTCTTACAAACTGGTGCTACGAACAAAAATCAGGCCTTGGCGGCAGCGGCGCCTGGGCACTGCTCAATGGGCATGATGGTGTCGAGAGCGAGCTGAACCTCGGCGTGGGCTGGCAAGACCCCGCCATCATCCGCGAGACAGGTCTTTGCGTTTGGCGCAGCGGTGAAAAGCCCGTGCTCCACATTAAGCGCAACGGCGATTTTCTTCACGGGCACATGGCACTGCACTATACCGACATTCCGCACGACACTCCAGGCAATGCAGATAACGACCGCGACTACGACATGATCGAAGCCGCAGGACTCCTTGCAAAAGATGCCGTTCGCGATGCCAGTATCTCCAAACTCGGTGAGGCTGTCAGTTTGACCTACCAAATGCAGCTCAAGGAAGGCATGCGGCCTTTACCAGAGGCGGCAGGCTGTATCGGCCGTAAATACGCTGGCGGCGGCTGGGGAGGCTACGCGCTCTATCTTTTCCATGAGACGAGGGATAGAGATGCTTTCGTTGCTTCGGCCAACTGTAACCGCCCAATTGAGCCCTACATTACAATACGCTAGGTCTTAGCCTTAGTTCTAGATTGGGGAGAATCTCCAATCGCGAGGATCAAGTATCACAATTATAGTAGATGAGCGCTGCGCTTTCAGATTGGGGTAATGCTCTTGCTGTTCTCTTGAATCGAGGCCCTCTTTCCTTGGCTCAATACGAGGTGCTTATCGCATCAAGGCTTTTATCCTTTACGGAAACTGGGATACTCTCAGTTTATCATGAACTGCAGACAATTTGGCGGAAGTGCTTCTGACTTTTGACCCCTGACCTCTAAATTCTGAACAAATGAGCCTAACCGACACCATCCGCATCAACACCGAAACTGTAATCGGTGAGAGCGAACTTGAAGACCGCCTGCATGGCAACAAACCGCTGCGCGTCAAGCTGGGCGTTGATCCAACTCGTCCCGACCTTACTTTCGGGCACCTTGTTGTGTTTAATAAGTTGCGTCAGTTCCAAGACCTGGGGCACGAGGCGCTCCTTATCATCGGGGACTTTACTACGTTGATTGGCGACCCCTCAGGCCGCTCTAACACGCGCCCTGTATTAACTAAGGAGGAAATTGTAGAAAATGCGCAAACCTACCTGGACCAGGCCTTTAAGATTCTGGACCAAGAAAAGACCACTGTTTTTTACAATAGTGAGTGGTTCGACGCAATGAGCTTCGAGGACTGCCTGAAACTTTCTCGAAAAATGACGGTTGCTCGCATGTTGGAGCGCGACGACTTTGCCAAGCGTTACGCCAGTCAAGCACCGATCTCGATGATCGAGTTTATGTATCCCTTGATACAAGGCTACGACTCACTTGTGTTGAATGCTGATGTCGAAATCGGTGGCACGGATCAGCTATTTAACATGCTCGTGGGCCGCGCGCTACAGAAGGATGCGGGTAAGCAAGAGCAAGCTGTTATCACTATGCCGCTTCTTGTTGGCCTCGACGGTAGCAAGAAGATGTCCAAAAGCGCAGATAACTTTATCGCTTTTACCGACAATGCAAAAGAGATGTTCGGCAAGATCATGTCGATCAGTGACGATACAATGTGGGACTACTACCGCCTGCTGCTTGAATTCCCTGAGGACAAAATTGAAAATCTTAAAACAGGCCACCCGATGGAGTCGAAGAAGCGCCTCGCCTCGTCACTCGTCGGCCAATTCCACTCCATGGAGGCAGCCAAACGCGAACTAGAGCAGTTCGAGCAGGTCTTTTCTAAAAACAAGCTGCCCGACGATATGCCTACTTTCACTTGGAACGATCTGATTGGCGACGCGCCGAATGCGCCACTTTTCGAAGTCATGGCACAGTCTGAGCTCTTTGAGAGTAAGGGTGCGATCCGCCGCCTCGTCCAGCAAGGCGGAGTCAAGATCGACGGCGAAAAGCAGGACGATCCCAGTCGTCAAATTACCCCGCCCAAGGGCGAGCAGATCTTTCAAGCGGGCAAGCGCGTCTTTTTCAAGCTAGTCGGTTAGTCCTGCACTTTAGCATCACTCGTAAGCCCCCCCATCGTTCTCATCTGCATACGGCCTCTAGAAATAAAGCCCCTATAAAATCAGCCTCGGTAATCATTTGACATCCAAACGCTTTCATAGAAAAACTCTATATTTATTGATCAGCTAGCGTAGCGCTTTTAACATTTATCACATTGTGTTCGGACTTCTCTCAAACGACATCGGCATCGACCTCGGCACAGCCAACACTTTAGTTTTTGCTAAAGAGAAGGGCATTGTCTTGCGTGAGCCCAGTGTGGTGGCTATCTACTCGTCGACTAAGAAGGTCTGTGCCGTTGGTTCCGAGGCGAAAAAAATGCTCGGACGCACGCCCGGTAACATCACCGCCATCCGCCCGATGAAGGAAGGTGTCATCGCCGACTTCGAGATTACCGAGGCCATGCTCCGCTACTTCATCAATAAGGTGAATCGGAAAAAAACTTTTGTCGCTCCCCGCATTGTCGTGGCGGTTCCTTCTGGTATCACCGAGGTGGAGCGCCGTGCTGTCAAAGATTCTGCCATCCGCGCAGGTGCACGCGATGTCGTTTTGATTGAAGAGCCTATGGCCGCTGCAATTGGAGTTGGTCTACCGATCGACGAACCGTCGGCGAACATGATCGTCGATATCGGTGGGGGCACGACTGAAGTCGCCATCATCTCACTCGCAGGTGTGGTTTACACCAAGAGTGTTCGTGTCGGTGGCGACAAAATTGATAGCGCGATCGTCAATTATATGAAGCGCGCCTACAACTTGATGATCGGGGAGCGCACGGCCGAAGAGATTAAGATCCGGGTCGGGTCGGCCTTCCCTCTCGAGGAGGAAATTTCCATGGAAGTGCGCGGGCGTGACTCCGTCGCAGGTTTGCCTAAGACGATCACCATTACTTCGCAAGAAATACGCGACGCACTTTCCGACACTATCGATTCGATAGTCGATCTCGTGCGTAACGCGCTAGAGAATTGTCCCCCTGAACTTTCCGCTGATTTGGTGGATCGCGGCTTCTTCCTTGCAGGAGGTGGTGCCATGATCAAGGGGCTCGACCAGCAACTCAGCGATGCGACAGGCTTGCCCGTTGTCATCGCAGACGATCCGCTCAGTGCTGTCGCCAACGGAACTGGGTTAGTCCTAAACGAGCTAGCCTTTCTGCTGAAAGACCTTACGGGAAACCCTAAATAGCGAGCGACGTGGCGAAACTCCGCCTCGATAGGATCAAACCACTGGTCGCCTTAGGCGTCTTTTTGTTGGCTTGGTGGATTATTCCTACGGTGGTTAAGTCTTTCCTCAAAGCTAGTTTTTCTGAGTTTCAAGCGCCTGCCTGGGTGGCCACCTCTTATCTTGACGACCTCGAAAATTTCTGGGCGCGGCGCAGTCATTCGAAAGTCGAGCTAATTGAAGCGGGTAAGGAAGTGGCACGTTCGAAGTCGCTTTACCAATTCAACTCACAACGCAAAGAGACGCTCGAAAACGAGATCCAGCGCCTTGAAGCTATTCTAAATTTGCCGAGTCGCCGCGAGTTTCGCTACGAAGTCGCCCGCGTCGTGCGACGTGATTTAAGCGCGTGGTGGCAGCAGATTGTGATTCGTAAGGGTAAAGACTTCGACATTCCGGTCGGTGCTGCGGTTGTCTTTTCAGGCGGCGTCGTCGGGCGGGTCGTCGAAGTGGGTGCCTTGACTAGTCGCGTCGAGCTCGTCACGAGTCCTAACTTTCGCATGGCGGCTAATTTTGAAGGCGACGAGCGGCCTGTGGTTTACCAAGGGCTGCCTCAAAGTGGCTTCGGCGATCCGCTCGGCACCGTGCGTGACGCCCCGCAGGATGTAGTCGCCAGCACACAAATACCGCTCAAACTCGTCTCGACTCGCTTAGGCGGGACATTCCCCCCTGGCTTGATGGTTGGGCGTGTCTCCTGGCTTGAGCCTGGCAGCACAGGCATCTTTCAATCAGGCGAAGTAGAGCTCGACGCCCGCTTACTCAGCTTACACGAAGTGGCGGTCCTTATTCCGCTCTATCCCATCGACCTTCAAAACGATGTTCCTTGATCCGCGCGCTATCCTCCTTTTCGGAGCCAACGCGCTCCTCATTTATCTGACGATGCTGGTCAATTCGGCCCTCGCGGGCTGGTCGATCTATCTCCTCATGCTAGGTCCTATGTTGGTTTTCCCTGTTCTCTACTTGCGGCACCAATCTTACTTTATCTGCACATTACTCACAGGCTTGTGGGTCGACGCCGCACTGCCCTCTGGCTTTGGCTTATTTACCGTGGGCTTTCTCTTCGCAGGCGCGTTTACTTTTCAAATGCGTATTCGTTTTCGAGCCGAGTCCAATTATCACCTTACTGTTTTAGCTCATGGGGTTAACTTTTTTTGCATCCTTTTAGTAACAATAGCAATGGGATCCGCGTATATCACCAGCCTAGGCTTTTGGCTGCAAGTGCTCGTTACCAGCTTGGCATCGCACCTTGTCTTGCTAATCGTGGCTCCTTGGTTTTTCAACTTTGAGCGCATGCTATTCACGCTCTGTCGGCTCGAGCCTGAGCCGGAAGACTTGCCGATTTTATGAGTGATTATGATGTCCATCGCGGCGAAAATCCACGCATCATTTTCTTCTTTTGGATCGTCATGGCGGCCACCGTCACCCTCGTTCTCGGGCTCGGCTGGCGGCAGCTCATCGCAGCACAAAAATACGAAGAAATTGAAAAGCGCCAGACCGAACGCCGGATTCTCAAGCCAGGTCCCCGTGGTGATATTTACGATCGCAAGGGTAATCTCCTCGTCGGTAACCGGGCGCATTACTCCGCAGTCGTTTACCTAGACGACCTGCGCCGTGAGTTTCGCGCAGAATACTCGAAGATCATCCGGGCGGAACGTGCGGCGCTGAAAGAAGCTTACCAGCTGAAGCCCTTAGAGGAACGTGAGGACTCACAGTTGACGCCCGATTACAACGAACTTCAATGGGTCGCGCGCCAGAATGTGATTCAACGCTACATCGATCAGATTAACCTGATCACTGGCCGCGATGACGCCGTCTCTACCCGTGCGATCATCCGCCACTTTAATGAGCAACTTCTTCTGCCGCTACCCTTGGTTTCTGACCTCAAGCCCGATGAATACGCTCGCTTGATTGAGCAGGTGCCGGTTCAATCGCCTATTCAGATTCATACCGACACCGCACGCTATTATCCCTACGGCGTGGCCGCTGCGCATACTCTTGGTTATGTGCAAAAGGTGAATCCCGACCCAGATGCAATCCCTAGTGACGGGATTAAGACCTACACCTTTAAAACTAAAATCGGGAAGACCGGCCTAGAATATTACTTCGATGACCTCCTCTCGGGAGAAACTGGCACCGAGATATGGCGCGTCGATCCACTCGGGTTTCAAGACAGTCTGCTCGATGGTGTGACGCCGAAACAGGGAGAGAATCTAATCACGAGTATCGACATTGATTTGCAGATGGCCGCCGAGACGGCACTGGGCGAGCGTACGGGTGCGGCGATTGCCCTCGATGTGCGCACGGGCGAGGTACTCGCTATTGCCAGTCACCCAAGCTACGACCTTAATGGCTTGAGTCCCTACATCCCGCGAAAAACTTTCGGTGAAATTAACGATCGCGGCGCCTGGCTTAACCGCTCGCTGCAGCTTTCCTATCCGCCCGGTTCGACTTTTAAATTGCTCACGTCGATCGCAGGTATGCGCCACGGAACGATTACTCTGCAGACTGAGCATGATTGCCAAGGCGTTTTTAGAATAGGCAATCGAATCTACCACTGCCATGCCCGCTATGGGCACGGGGTTGTCGATGAGGCCGCCGCGATCGAGGGCAGCTGCAATATTTTTTATTATGCCGAAGGTCTACGTATGGGTATCGACGTGCTCAGCGCAGAGGCGGAGCGCTTCGGATTTGCTGAGAGAACAGGGATCGAAGTGCCCTATGAGACTGGACGACTCGTTGTGCCAAGTAAGGAGTGGAAGCGCGAGCGTGTAGGCGCGGGGTGGGTGCCCGGCGATACGGCCAATACCTCAATTGGCCAAGGATTTCTCCTCGTCACCCCCCTGCAGATGGCGACCTTTATCGCATCCATCGCTCGTGACGAAACACGAACCCAGCCTACTCTGCGTGCATTAAGCTACGCAAAGGCGCAGCAGGTCAATCACGGTGGCGAGCCTGTCGGGCTAACACGCAAACAAAGAGCCGAGCTCTGGGAGGGAATGGAACGCGTCGTTGGCGATGGTGGTACGGGGCGCCTCGTGCAGATTGATGGCCTCCGCATCGCCGGTAAGACAGGCACGGCCGACTTCCGTGCACATGGCAAGGAGGTCAATCTAGCATGGTTCGTTGGCTTCGCCCCAGTCGAGAATCCACAGATCGCCGTCGCCGTGATGGTCGAAGGTACGAGTTCTCTCGACAGCTACCATGGCGGCTCTACCGCTGGGCCCGTCGCGAAAGATATCTTTCTGGAATTCATCGAGCAATATCCCGAACGCGCGGGCTTCCAGGTGGCGAGGTAAAGCGCAAGAGTTGATTAGGTATGTTGAATAGATTCAATATGAAGCAATCATCTGCAGGAGAGTTTGGAGTTCCGTATTTGGGCAATCTGGAATCGGAGCCACCCGAGGGGGGGGCTCTAAGTTATTCCAAATGCTGGGGACTCATCGCTGGTTTATTGTCAGCTCTATTCTGGATACTTTCTATTCCGCCTTTTGATTTTGCAGAGGCGGCTTACATTGCCTTCGTGCCATTGCTTCTGTGGTTTTACACAAAGCCGACTTGGCGCATTTTCTGGTTGGTAGCGATTGGCACGGCTTGGGTCAGTTGGTTTGTGATCTTGATTTGGCTCAGGCATGTGACTTGGTTTGGCACGATTATTTTGAGCGGGATCTTGGCGGTGATTTGTGCGGCATGGTTATTTTTCGTCAGGTGCATCTTGCCACAATTAGCCACGCGAAATATTTTCTTACGCATTCTTGGTTTTGCCGGGATCGCGGGGGCATGGGTTGTAGTAGAGTGGTCGCGCACTTGGTTGCTCTGGGGCTTTCCTTGGGCGCCTTTGGCACTGAGCCAGTGGGAACGTCCAGTAGTTTTGCAAATCGCGGCTTGGTCGGGGGCTTACGGAGTTTCTTTTCTTTTAATCTTTTTTAATCTCTGCGTGGCGCAGACCTTACGGCATCGCTTTGTGCGGCGAGAGCGCAAACGGCGGATGGGTTGGTTCAGCCCGGATCTTTATGTTGGGATGGGGGCACTGGGGTTCTGTATCTATATCTTCTTCTCGGTGCTGCCGCATCCAGATTCGGCAGAGAGGATGTTTACCGCTGCTGTCGTTCAGCCTTACATTAAACCCGAATTGAAATGGGATATGGATCGAGAGCTCGAGAATCTGGAGATCCTTGAGCGCCAAACGCGCCTGGTTTCGAGCTTAGAGAGTGATGTGATCCTCTGGCCAGAAGCGGCAACGCCGTGGCCAGTCATGGGAACGCCGCAGATGCAGGTGCGGGTCGAGCGGCTAGTTAATGAAATAGAAAAACCAATTTTGATGGGCAATCTGGCCGAAGATCGAGTGACTGGAGAATGGCGTAATGGAGCTTTCCTCGTGGAGCCAGGCGCGGGGCTGTCATCGGACTTTTATACAAAGCGAGAGCTCGTGCCCTTCGGTGAATATGTGCCGCCCATGCTGAGCTTTATTGATAAGTTTGTGCCCGTCGGTGGTCGTTTCATCCCCGGGGATAAAGTGGGTCTAATGAATCTCACGGTCGGCGGATCAGTTTACCGGATTGGCTCTTTAATTTGCTACGAAGATGTTTTTTCGAAATTGGCACGCGAGAGCGCTCGCGGTGGCGCCGATCTATTTTTTGTCGCGACCAACAATGCCTGGTATGGCGAAGAGGGTGGCGCAGAGCAACATGCCGCGCACTCTGTCTTACGAGCTGTGGAGAATCGTCGCCCAGTCATGCGAGCTGGTAATGGCGGCTGGAGTGGCTGGATTGATAGCTACGGAACAGTGCGCGATCTACTCGTTGACGCCGAGGGCACGGTCTACTTTCGGGGTGGAGGCGCCTACACAATCTTTCAATTTAGAGAGTGGTCGCGCCAGCAGAGCTACTATACTCGTCATGGTGACTGGTTTGTGGCGCTGTCGGGCGGGCTGGCCGTGCTGTCACTATTGTTGGGCCTATATCGGCCTAAGCACCGCTCATAAATAGTCTTGGGGGTGGTAGTCGCGCCCCACAGTAGCGTTATCCTTCTTCCTGCTCTGCAGCCTTCGGGGCGTTGTCGATTAGGTCGGACTTTGCTTCGGCCAAGGCGTCGCGAATCTCCGTGAGCTTGGCTTCATTGAGTGCAGGAACGCCTTCGTTCGCTTCAATGGAGGCGAAGCGTTCGGCAACGGCGTCGCCACGAACTTTTAGAGCGTAGCTGAGTAAGCTGTCGAGCGCAGCTTGAGCATCTCGGTCGAGATACCAAATTTGACGATGCATGGCGCCGGCTGCGATGCCATTATCGATTATCATGGCAAAGTTCTCTTTAGAGCTGTTGTCCATATTGGCTTCGGCTTGTGCATAGATAGAGAGCGGAAACTGCAATTCACTTGCGATGGCGTAGGCCCGCATGTTTGTCGCGCCATAACGGGCGCCAAATTCAAAGACAGCGATCGCAGCAAATACGAGTGCAAGCGGAAGGAGCAGGGATTTTATCTTTTCCATGGTTGGGGTAATTGAATTACGTAAGGTAATTGTTTAGTCTATCGCACGGATCTGGGTGCTGTCGATCAACTTCTCACCTGCATACATCTTTGTAATGACCACGATAGGGTCGCCTTCCTTGCTCCAGCCTTGGCTTTTTAGGCGACTGAAGGCATGCTGGATCGTGGTTTCGTGGCCGTGGTCAAATTCCATAAAGAACGGCTCCACTCCGCGCATGATTAGGAGCTGCTTAAAGAGAACAGGATTGTCAGTAAAAGCGTAAATGGGCACATTCGGGCGAAGCGAGGAGAGCTTTTGAGCAAAAATCCCGCGACGAGTGAAGACGACTAGAGAACCTTCCAAGTCGGAGGCTAGATAGGCGGCTGAGCGCAACATCTTTGAGCGTGGCAGGTGTAAGATCAGGTCTTTGCGTTGCACTTGTTTATCTTCTTCTTCGATACGCTTAGCGATACGTTGTATGGTCTCGACGCATTCAACCGGATATTTACCTACAGTAGTTTCGCCTGAGAGCATCACACAGTCAGCTTGTTCACGGATTGCGTTGGCGATGTCGGTGACCTCGGCGCGAGTCGGGATAGGGGATTCGATCATCGATTCCAGCATGTGTGTCGCTACGATGACTGGCTTTGTGCCTTGGATGCAGCTGTTGACGGCTCGAGCTTGGATGATGGGAAGGTCCTCGAAAGGGCACTCAATCCCTAGGTCACCTCGAGCGACCATCAGCCCATCGGAAGCCTTAATGATACCATCTAGGTTAGTGATCGCTTGTTGATCTTCAATCTTGGCTATGATCTTAGCGTCTGAGCCATGGCCTTCAAGGTAGGTGTGAAATTCTTCTAGATCCTTGGGTTCGCGCACAAAAGAAAGCGCAAAGAATTCGATCCCTTCGGCAATCCCGACATCAACGTCGCCTTGGTCTTTTTTAGTCAGGGCGGGCAGATTCACTCGTATGCCGGGTAAATTAATGTGACGGCGGTTACCCATAGGGCCGGGTATGAGCACTTGGCAGCGGACGCGGGTACCTTCAATACGGAGCACTCGCAAGCGGATCAGGCCGCTGTCGACGAGAATTGTGTCGCCCTCGTTAATGTCTTTGGAAAAACCTGGGTAGTTGACGTCCACGCGCCGTATGCCTTCCTCGGTGACGCCACCCATGCCTTCGGCGCTGGTGAATTCAAAGATTTCGTCTTGTTTCAAATCGAAAGTTTCGGGCACATCACCTGTTCTTATTTCAGGGCCCTTTACATCCATCATAATTGCGATGTGCCGGTCGACTTTATCGCAGACCTTACGGACTCGCTGGATAATCTCTCGCGACCATGCGTGGTCGGCGTGTGCCATATTAATTCGGCAGATGTCGACGCCAGTTTTGATTAATTTTTCGAGAGTCGCCTCGTCCTGCGTCGCGGGACCGACCGTGAAAATAATTTTAGTTTTTTGTGTATATGGTTTCATCTTGGATCATCTGGGAATCCTAGGAGTTGAGTTTGTTGGCGTAGCAAGAGTAAGTGCTTCCCTAAGGATCGATCACTTCTATAGATAGATTTCTACTGAGCGAGGCAAATTTATCACGCACTAAGTGGGCATTATTACAATCCTTACTGAGGTGGGCTAAATACACTTTTTCAAGGCGGCTTTTGGGGGAGAGTTCTGCTACCAAATCGAAGGCAGCATTATTGGAAAGATGTCCGTGTCGGCCACGAATCCGCTGTTTTGTTGACCAAGGCCGCCGCTCGTCGCGCTCGAGCAGTTCTTCGTCGTAATTTGCTTCGATTACAAGTGTTTGGACATGGCGGATGTGTTCTTTGACGTGCTCCGGCACGTAACCTAGGTCGGTGACCCATGCCAGACTTCGGGGGGGGGTGAATAGATCGCCTTCTTCACCCCAGTTAAAAGTAAAACCAACGGGGTCGTAGGCATCGTGAGGGAGGGCGAAAGAGCGCACCTTGAGGTCGCGAAAGGTAAACTCAGTGCCGGTTTGGAACACTTTCCAGTTAACGGGCTTAGTGGCTTTGGCTTGCACCGCATCAGCCGTGTCACGATTAGCAAATACGGGTAAATCGGCTCGTTTGGCGAGGCCGCGAATGCCCTGGGCGTGATCGCTGTGTTCGTGAGTAAGAAAGACCGCATCGATGGCGTCGAGCGACTCGCCAACCGATTCGAGTAAACAACCGATGCGTTTGGCCGAAAACCCGACATCGACCAGCACCTTCGTTTGCCCCGTCTGTAAGAGTGCACAATTTCCCCCGCTGCTGGAGCCTAAAATCTGAAATTCGACGGACATTGCGTGGAAGTTGAGCGATACTGTAGCTAGCGGCAAAGCCTTTTTACGCACTTGCCACAGGGCAAATTCGTACATTGGCTTCTACGCTCATTTGAATGCCGACGCGAGCTTGCGCTTTGCTCGTCCTCCGGCATATTAAGGTCGTATTTATCACGCAAGTGACACGATTTTTACTGATATGAAATCCGAATCCAGTCCCACATCGCCCAATCAGTCTAGCGCTTCCGCGCCTAAGCTGAGCAAGGTCTACGATAGCGACTTTGTCCTGACCGACGAGTACCGCGCAGCGCTGCCTGATATGCAAAACGCGGACTCGCAGCAGATCTTCGGCGCTAACGTGCCAATTCTCAAGGTGGGTATTTCAAACTTCCGTCTACCGCTCAGCTACATCACACCTAGTTCGGACACTCTCACGCTAGAAACTTCTGTCACTGGCACCGTCTCGCTCGAAGCGAATCAGAAGGGGATTAATATGTCGCGCATCATGCGTGTCTTTTACACCTACCAAGAGCGAATTTTCACTCCCGATCTGCTCAACGAAATTCTTTTGCAGTATAAGGAGGAGATTAACGCGCACCGTGCCCAACTGAAGCTGTCCTTCGAGTATCCCATTCTCAAGCCTAGCCTGCGCAGTGGCCTAGAGGGTTGGCAATATTACCGCTCTGCCTACGAAGGCCGTGTCGACGAGCTCAACCGTTTTCGGAAATACATTCATTTTGATTTCATCTATTCATCGGCTTGCCCTTGCTCTTCAGAGCTATCTGAACATGCTCGTGGAACCCGTGATGTCTATGGCATCCCTCACTCGCAGCGCAGCACGGCTCGTGTCAGCGTCGAGGTGGCCGAAGGCCAGCACCTGAGTGTCGAACGCTTGCAAGAACTCTGCCTTGAAGCCTTGCAGACTGAGACGCAAGTCATGGTGAAGCGTGAGGATGAGCAAGCCTTTGCTGAGATGAATGGTGCCTTCACCAAATTTGTTGAAGACGCCGCCCGCCTGCTCTACGAGCAACTCGACGATGAACCAAAGATTGTTGATTTTCAAGTTGCCTGCGCCCACTTGGAATCCTTGCACTCGCACGATGCGGTCGCGGTGATCAATAAGGGTGTCCCTGGCGGTTTCACGGGCCACTTTGACGACTACAAGTCCTTGATCCGTTAGTTCATGTGTGACGCGTCGGCCTTCTAGGAAGCCCCATCATACGCACTGAGTAGATTCGGGCGCTTGGCAAGCAAACGCGGCAGTGCGAAGAGTTACTCGATGGTAATTTTAGCCGCGCCTGAGGCGCTGGGACGGAATAGTTCGTCGCCTGCTTCGATCACTAGGTGTTCTCCTCGAGTAAACATGATCTCCACGGGACCACTTTTATCGAGGGTCAGAGGACTGTCGACTTCGATCGCGCCTCGATAGATGCGAGATCCGTCATTCTTTTGCGTCACAGTAACATACACGCTGCCGCCATTGGCCAGTAGAGTGATGCTGTTCGAATCTACAACTGAAGGCGTTGGATTGGTTGGCTGAGTAATCTCGGTATTGTCGCGTAGCTCAGGGCTTTCAATCGTGTCGTCCGGACTGCCTCCGAGGATTGCCCAAATTAGGCCAAATACTACAAAGACAAGAGCGAGTGTGCCGACGAAGACCAAGCCGATCTTCATGTAAAATGTTTTGTCTGCTTCATCCCCATCTTCATTGGTTTCGGCTGCGTCAGGTCGGGTTGGTTTTGCCGTAATTCGCCCATAGGATGGGTGCTCTTCGGAATCCGAATGATCGGGCGATTCTTCGCCCGTAGCTTTTTCGACCTCCATTTGCCCAAACCACTCAGAGCCACCTTTTTTGCCAAGGCGAGATTTGCTCAGTTGCTGAGCGTTGTAGTCGGTCATGATCTTATCGTGATCCAACTTTAGATAGCGGGCATAGTTTTTAAGGAATCCGCGCTTGTAGATCTCTGGCAGATCGAAATCCATCTTGTTCTGTTCGATATACCCAAGAAAGTCGCTCCGGATCTTAGTCGCCTCAGCCGCTTCGCGCAAAGAGATTCCCTTGCGCTTACGTGCTTCTTCTAGTCGTTCCCCAATACTTTGCATGTATTACAGTATGTGATAGTCTTCTTTTGTTCCGCAAGCACGGAATCGTACTGTTACATTGAAGTTCCGCCATTCGTCGGGCTGCTTGCGAGACCGGCTAAAGGCAGGGCTCTAGTCCTTATGACAAAGTAAATAGCAAGTCGCCCCATTCGCCGTCCTTGCGACTGTCGATAGCGATTTTCGCTTCAGGTCGCAGCGTGGAAAATTGCTCTGCGAAATGCGTCCTCACTTGATCCAATTCTTTGGTCAAGATACCGCTTAGAGCGAGTGTGCCGCCAGCCTTGACGCCCTTGATGAGGGGGTCGCAGTGGGGGATGAGCACATCGGTCTGGATGTTGGCCAAAACGAGATCGCCTTGGCGGTCTCCGGCAAAGCCTTTTTCTAAGTCGGCGACCGCGAACTCGGGTTTATCGAGGTGTGCGTTCTCAACTGAGTTGCTATGGCAGACCGTGATCGCTTCGGGATCAAAGTCGAAACCGTAGACTCTTTGAAAATCCAGTGCTGACGCCGAAAGTGCGAGCACCCCCGAGCCGCAGCCAGCATCGATCAGGTCGTGCGTTTCAAGCGCGTCGGGGTGTGCTTCACGGTAGTCGAGTAGACGGCGAGCGCAGAGGCGAGTGGTTTCGTGCGCACCTGTGCCAAAGGCCATGCCGGCGTCAAGATAGACGACCGCACTGCCTTTGGGTGCCGTAAGATTTTTACGCTCCCAGAGTGGGATCCAGTGCAGTTGGCGGTCGCTCCATGGCTTGACGAACTCTTTGTAGGCGTTTTGCCAGTCGGCATCGACGATCTCGGACAGCTCAAAATCTGCGGGTAAACTTTTGAAATCCTTACGCAACACTGCGAGTGCGGCGCTCGCCGTAGCCTCGTCGGGGAAGATCCCAAAGAGTTCATAAGGATCGGTGATCTCTTTTTGCATGATGCCCCAGCATTGGGATTCAGTCTCGCAGAAATAGTCCTCGAGAGGATCGGCCATTTCTTCAGGGATGCTGGCGCGGAGTTCGACTTGATTGCTCATCTGTGTGTAAATGGTTTTTGTGGGACTCTAAGCGATGGCTAAGGCGCGGATATTTCGCCTTTACTTAGTCGGGTGACGACATCGGGCAGGAGTGCATGTTCGGCGATGTGAACTTTCTTAATTAAAACTTCAAGTGTATCCGACTTCTTCGATACGCACCACTTTTTGATCGATGATAGGCCCCGCGTCGAGTTCTGGAGTGACCCAATGTGTAGTGCACCCTGTAATTTTCACACCGTATTCGTAGGCTTGTTGGATGCCGCTGATTCCAGGAAAGCTGGGCAGTAGGCTTGGGTGCAAGTTGATCATACGTCCTTCAAAGGCTTCAATGAAGGGGCGTTTAATTATCCGCATGAAGCCTGCGAGTACGATCAGTTTCGGTGAAAAGCTTTGGATGCGCTCAATGTAGGCCTGCTCCGCTTCGTCAGTCATGCGAGCGCCCTTGCGGCCTGGGTCGAGGAAGATCGCGGGCACTTTGTATTTTTGCCCAAGCGCGAGAATACCAGCATCCTCATGGTCGCTGATCAATGCGGCGACCTTGGCCGCACCGAGCTTCTTTTTCGACTCAGACTTGAGGAGCGCCTCTGCATTTGTGCCGCGACCGGAGCCTAGAATGACAATTGGATAGGACATTTAAAAATGACGAAATATAAAAGAGATTAGTTAAAATGTTAACGGAAAAACTTTTTGGCTTTTTCGGCGAAGGACTCACCGACGGGGTTGGCGGGGTCACCGCAGGCCTCCGCGTAGTCTTCGAGTTTGGCAGTTTGTTCGCTAGTCAGCTTAGTCGGCACCTCTACTTGCACGCGGATGAGCAGGTCTCCCTTGCGGCCGCCTCGTAGGGCGGGGATGCCTTGTCCCTTGAGGCGGAAAGTAGTGCCTGTCTGAGTGCCTGCAGGAATCTTGAGGGAGCCTTTGCCGAATAAGGTGGGCACGCTAATTGAACCGCCGAGTGCTGCGAGAGTGAACTTGATCGGGACTTCGCAGAAGAGATCGCTATCGTGACGTTCGAAGAGCTCGTGTTCTTTGACGTGAATCATTATGTAAAGATCACCTGACTGACCGCCCATCTGGCCGGCTTCGCCCTTACCTGCAGAGCGGAGTTTTGAACCAGTGGAGACGCCTGCGGGGATGCGGACCTTGACGGAGCTGCTGTCCATTACGCGTCCTTCACCGCGACAATCGCTACACGGGTTTTCAATCGTTTGTCCCGTGCCTTGGCAGTTGGGGCAGACTTGGCGATAGCTGATAAAGCCACGGTTAGAGGTTACTTGGCCAGAGCCCCGACAAGTGCCGCAAGTTACCTTTTTTGAGCCAGGCTCTGCGCCGGAGCCGGTGCATTTTTTGCATGTAACGGGGCGGCGATACTTGATCTCCTTCTCAGTACCTTTGGCTGCTTCTTCGAGCGAGATTTCTAGATCGTAGCGTAAGTCGGAGCCGTGGGCTGCCCCGCCAGTGGATTGACCACCACCTCCGCCGAAGAATTCATCAAAGATGCCTCCACCTCCTCCTCCGCCCCCGCCCCCGAATGCTTCGCGGAATATGTCGAAGGGGTCGTGGCCGCCCATACCGCCGCCCATGCCGCCGCCGGGGTTGCCCATACCGCCTTGCTTGAAGGCGGCATGTCCGTAGCGGTCGTAGGCAGCGCGCTTGTCGCCGTCCTTGAGCACGTCGTAAGCCTCAGAAATCTCCTTAAACTTGGCCTCGGCGGCTTCGTCGCCCGGGTTTTTGTCTGGGTGATATTTGACAGCTTGTTTGCGGTAAGCCTTTTTTAGGTCGGAATCGGAGACGTCACGTGAGACGCCCAGAAGTTCGTAATAGCCAGTCGCCATATTGGTTTAATTTTTCTCCTTTGTGGGGCCACTTGATACGATGACGTTAGCTGCGCGGATGAGGCGATCGTTGAGACGGTAGCCAGCGCGCACGGTTTGTAGGACGCGATCCTCTTTAATTTCGTCGGAAGGCTGCTGGGCAATACACTCGTGCAGATTGGGATCGAATGCTTCGCCATCGGGAAGTAACTCTTCGAGGCCTTGCTCGGAGAGCGATTTCTTCAGCTGCTCGTCGACCATTTTGAAGCCGATCGTTACGTCCTTCGCCTCGGGGTGATTCTCAGCGGCTTGTAGGCCAAGCTTCATGTTGTCGAGTACTGGGAGGAGCGATTCAACGACATTGGCTGCCGCGCTGCGGATAATGTCCTGCTTCTCACGGGCGATGCGCTTGCGATAGTTTTCCATGTCAGCGACTGAGCGTAAGTAGCGGCTCTTCATGTCGGCTGCTTCGGCTTGAGCTTTTTCAAGATCGGTCAGCTCGGGCTCGCTGGCTTCGGGGCTTGCTTCTTCGGTTACCTCAGTTGCTTCGACGATGGGCTCATTGACTTCCTCAGAGATGTCTTCGTTTTTTTTTGTCATGGTTGATTGGAAATTTAGGTTTTCGTGGGCATTAATGTATGTGCCCAGATTCAAAGTTAGCGCGGCAGTGTGAGGATAAATTATGGAAATTCAAGGGCGCAGTCGCAGTAATGAAACCTGCGTTTTATTGCGGCTTCCTCTTGACTCGCTCATTAAAAGAAGGATTTTTCGTTGCATGGCAGAAAGAGACGAAAAATGGCCGGAAAATGTAAAGGGTAAGTTTTACGTCGATGAACAATGCATCGACTGTGATCTTTGCCGTGAAACGGCTCCCGAAAACTTTACCCGTAACGAAGACGGAGGTTACTCCCTCGTCTATAAACAACCGACATCACAAGAAGAGACGGATCTGTGCATGGAGGCTCTTGAGGGCTGCCCAGTCGAAGCGATTGGTGAAGACGGCGAACAGTAGGTATAAATTAGGCCCGTTTTAAATTTGCATTCTCGAAGCCCGCCAGATTGGCGGGTTTTTTATTAAGATGACTGAAATCACTGAAGCCCACGCCCGCGAACTCGAGAAACAAGCTGCCCGTAAAGCAGAGCTCGTCAAAACATGCCGCGCCGACTTGGCGGGCGTTGACCGCATACTCTTTGAGGCGGGCTGCGGGCACGGGCACTGGCTGACGGATTACGCCGAGGCCAATCCGGGTATGATTTGTGCGGGAATTGACTTGATTTCTTGGCGTGTCCGCAAGGGTAATGAAAAGAAGGCCAAGCGCGGCTTGCAAAATCTCCATTTCTACAAAGCAGAGCTTAGCGAATTCCTGGGTGCGCTACCGGCAGCCATACGCTTTGACCGCACGGTCCTACTTTTCCCCGATCCTTGGCCAAAGGCTAAACACCACCGTCGACGCATGGTGCAGCCGAGTTTTTTAGACGAAGTGGCCCGCCGCACAGATCGGGGAGGGGAGTTTTGCTTCCGCTCGGACGACCGTCCGTATTTTGATTGGACAGTAGAGCACTTAAGCGAACACCCTGATTGGGAAATCGATGAGTCCGCTCAGTGGCCTTATGAGAGCGAAACCTACTTTCAGAGCCTAATGGATGAGTATTACTCTGTCGTGGCCAAGCGAAAGTGATGGAGGTTTGCGGTAATGCATTTCTACACTACATCTAGCAAAACAAGCAGTGCAAACTGGGTCAGCACGGCAACTCCCAGTAGCGCGTAGACGAAGATTATGAAATAATCATTGGCGAAACGGCGCTCAGAAAGCTTAGCTCGAGACGGGGTGATTGGCTGATTTGGTTCTCGAATGCCACCCTGCACGACGGGCGAGCTACCTTCGCGGTCGCGCAGATGAGAAATGCGATCAGTGAGATTGGTTAGCTCAGCCATAGCTTTAAGTTTACCAATCTACGCGAATTAGCAAGGTCAGAAGGATCAATCAAATTATGATCCTTATAAGTTTAGCTAATCTTGGGCTTTGAAGGCCAACTAGGGGTTGACGCGCAGAGAATGCATCGCCATCTACATGCCTCTCCTTGGCTTAGCTAGGGATATTAGATTCTAAAATTCAAGTTCTTCGTGAACAAACTCACCATTTACAGTCTTAGCTCTTTTAGGCAGTGCATCGTTGCTCAACGCTGCAGACGGCGTGAGTCCGTCCCCCTACAAATTGACTGAAATTTTTGGTCTTCCAGTAACCAATTCGATACTGACGACTTGGGCAATTTCGATTCTTCTTATATTAGTTATCCGTTTTTCTGTGGGCACTCCGAAATTAATCCCAGGGAAGGGGCAAGCTGTTATTGAGAATTTAGTGGGCGGCTTACGTGACCTGCTGCTTCCCATCGTTGGGAAGAAGGCCTTCTCCATGGCATTCCCACTACTAATCGGTTTGTTTATTTTCATCATGATTCACAACTGGAGTGGCTTGATCCCTGGGGTAGGGGTTTTTGGTTTTTATGACGATTACGGCCATCTAAAATATTGGATGCGCCCTGCGAGTGCCGACCTAAATGCAACTTTCGGCATGGCACTCGTGGCGATGATAGCGTGGTTATTCATCAGCCTCAAAGTCGCTGGCCCCAAGTTCTTTGTTTGGGAGCTCTTTGGCAACAAGGCGGATAAAAAAGAAACACCCAAAGCAATTTACATTATATTGGCACCAATCTTCCTTATGGTTGGTCTCATCGAGGTGGTTTCAATTGCGTTTCGTCCGATTTCGCTCTCTTTTCGTTTGTTTGGTAATGTGTTCGGGGGCGAGAATCTTTTGACTAGTATGACTGGCATGGCACCTTACTTAGTTCCAATCCCATTTTATCTCTACGAGGTCCTTGTTGGCGTGGTTCAAGCACTCATCTTTACTCTCCTTGTTGCCATTTACATCGGCTTGATGACCAATCACGACGAAGAAGCTCATTAAACTTTATATCCTTTCGGTGTTCGGGACCATGTAGTAAGTCGTGGACGGCACAGAAAATCACTAAATACAAAACTCAACGTTAAACATTATGTTCAATCTACTCGCAGAAATCTCTGGAAATATCAACGTAGCAGCAGCTGCAATTGGCGTGCCTCTCGGTATTGGCCTCATTGGCTTTAAAGCTTGTGAAGCTGTCGGTCGTAATCCTGAAGCAGCAACTAAGGTGCTTGTGCAATCGATCATCGCTATGGCTTTTGCTGAGGCGATCGTCTTCTTTGCTATCTTCCTCGGTAAAATGGCTGGCTAATCCACCCTTTAAGAGTCTTGCCGACGATCCTCGATGGATCGTCGGCACTTTTAAGATCATTTAACAAATCTCTCAATAATGAAGGCCATTTTCATCACTTTGCTTTTTGCGCTATCCCTCCCACTGGGACTCTTTTCAGCGGAAGACCTTCATGCTGATCTGAACTTCAGTGCTACTGCAGATGCTGAAAGCATGGAGCAGACAGAAGGCGGGGGAGTGATCTCCGAGCTTGCTGGCAATTTTGGTATTTCATGGCCAACCCTTGTCGCGCAGATGGTCAATTTCTGTATTGTTGCTTTTGTTCTCTACAAATTTGCCGTCAAACCAATCTCTGCGACCTTGGATGAACGCCAACAAAAAATCGCCGATGGTCTTCAGTATGCTGAAGAAATGAAAGTGCAGCTCGCTGCTGCTGAACGTGAGCGTGCTGAAAAGATCAAGGAAGCCGCTGTAGCTGCACAAGGTATCCTAGCAGAATCTCGCGAGCAATCTAAGGAGATGATTGAGCAAAAAACACAAGAAGCTGCGGCCCAAGCTGAAGCAATCATCCGCAAGGCGAGCGAAGCGACTGAGTTGGAGCGCCAAAAAATGCTTTCCGATGTTCGTCAAGAAGTAGCGCGGCTCGTGGTTGCAACTTCTGCAACTGTATTGTCTCGCGATCTTTCGGATGCAGAGAAGCAAACATTCTCTGATTCCGCTGCCAAAGAATTGGCCAGCGCTGGCAACTAAGCGGCACGTTTTTCTATTGAGATGAAGCGCGACCAAAAGATCACTAAGTTAGCCAAGAAGCTCGTTGAGCTTTCGAAGGACAACGGAGTCGTGACTGAATCCAAAGTAGGCGAAGTCCTCGCTGGCTTCCGGCAGGTGCAGCACCGCCATCACCTTGCAGTCCTCAAGACTTTCCTCAACTATCTTCGCCGTGAGGTCGCTCTACAGACCGCGGTCGTTTCAACGCCAGCCGGGCTAAGTGACGATACACTGAGGGCGATTGAAGCGCAATTTTCAAAGCTTTACAACCGCCCCGTCAGTGCAATCACTCAACAGGATACTTCTCTAATCGCTGGCGTGCGTGTGCGCGTAGGCGACGATGTCTATGATGCGTCCGTAGCCGGTCGTCTTCAGCGCCTCGCTGAAAGTGTTAACTAACAACTCTCTAACCTTTATACTTCTCTTAACAACAGTTTCTCATGAGCTCTATAGTCGAACAAATTGAAAACGAAATCGCTGGCTTCCAAGCTGGCGCTGTCAAATCTAACACCGGTCGAATCGTGGCCATCGCAGATGGCGTTGCCAAGCTTGAAGGCTTGTCCGGTGCTATGTATAACGAAATGATCGACTTCGGTCAGGGCGTCTTCGGAATCGCCTTGAATCTTGAAGAAGATGAAGTCGGTTGCGTTATCTTAGGGGACTACTCCAAGTTGAAGGAAGGTGATGAAGCCTCGACAACTGGCCGCTTACTTTCCGTTCCAGTCGGCATGGGGCTTCTTGGCCGTGTGGTTGACGCGATTGGTAATCCAATCGACGGCAAGGGTCCAATCAACTCCAGCGAAACCTATCCGGTCGACCAAGTCGCACCTGGCATTATTCCACGTAAATCAGTCGATCAGCCGATGCAGACGGGTATCATGTCGATCGACTCGATGATTCCCATCGGCCGTGGTCAACGTGAGCTTATCATTGGTGACCGCTCGACGGGTAAGACCACCATCGCGATCGACACGATCATCAATCAGGCGAAGATCAACAACCAGCATCGTAACGAAGACGGCACTTTCCCGGAAAATTTCCGCCCAGTTTACTCAATCTATGTTGCCGTTGGTCAGAAGAATTCGAACATTGCTCGCACCATTGCTGTCCTTGAGAGAGCCGGCGCAATGGAATACACCATTATCGTTGCTGCTTCTGCTGGTGACAATCCTGCCAATCAATACATCGCACCATTCTCTGGCGCATCGATGGGAGAGTTCTTCATGAATAATGGCATGGATGCGCTCATCGTCTATGATGACCTTTCCAAGCAAGCGGTCGCCTATCGCCAAATTTCCTTGATACTTAAGCGCCCTTCCGGCCGTGAAGCGTATCCTGGCGATGTTTTTTATCTCCATTCACGCCTCCTCGAGCGCTCTGCCCGTGTGAATGAGGCCAACGGGAACGGTTCGCTTACAGCGCTTCCGATCATTGAAACTCAAGCAGGCGATGTTTCGGCTTACATTCCTACCAATGTGATTTCGATTACAGACGGGCAGGTCTTCCTCGAAACTGATTTGTTCAATCAAGGTATCCGCCCAGCGGTATCGGTTGGTCTTTCCGTTTCTCGTGTTGGTTCTGCAGCCCAGATCAAGGCAATCAAGAAGGTAGCTGGCAAGGTGAAGCTTCAGCTCGCACAGTTCCGCGAGCTTGCTGCATTCGCTCAGTTTGGTTCCGACCTCGACGCGAAGACCAAGGCTCAACTTGAGCGTGGGGCACGTGTGGTTGAGCTCTTCAAGCAAACTGCCTTCAACCCAATCCCTGTCGAAGTTCAGTCCTCTCTGATCTATGCTGTGCAAAATGGTTTCTTCGATGCGATTGAAGTCGCAAAAATTGTTGAAGCGACTTCTAGCCTTCGTGAGTTCCTTGAAACTCGTGGCTCTAAAGTCATGGATGCAATCCGTGGCGAAAAAGCAATCAGTGACGAATCCGAAGCAGCTCTAAAGTCATCACTCGAAGAGTGGAAGACGGCGTTTTCAGCTTAATCGCTATCATTTGTCCTTTGAACTCTGATACTCTAAAATAGATGGCTAATCTTCGCGACATCCGCCGGCGCATCAAGTCGGTTAAAAATACCCGGCAGATTACGCGTGCGATGCAGCTGGTTTCTTCCTCCAAGATGAAACGAGCTCAGAATGCTGCTGTTGCGGGACGTCCTTACGCACTGCTCCTTGCTGATTTACTTGATACGGTAGGAGAAAAGTTGGATTTATCTGGAGCAACGATTTCGCATCCTTTCTTCGAGAAGCGCGAAATCAAGACACGTGGTATTCTGATTCTCTCGACTGACAAGGGACTCTGCGGCGCACTCAACACCAATCTGTTCCGTAAGATTGCTGAAGAGGTTAAAGGAGCTGCAAAATTCATCACTGTTGGCCGCAAGGCGACGCAGTTTGTTTCACGTTCTGGTCGCGGGCTAGTGGCAGACTTTAGCATCTCAGATAAAGCCGCTTTTTCTGAGCTTCGCCCTATGCTGAAGCTTCTGATTGATGCCTATAAGAATGGCGAAGTCGACACTATCGAGATTGCCTATCCCAGCTTCGTGAACGTCCTCGTGCAGGAGCCTGTCATTCAGTCTCTCCTGCCAATCGTTGATTTGCGTGAAGTATTGGAGCAACTCAAAAAGCGCGTCTCTGATCTTCCTTCGCTTGAAGCACGCAGCGATTCCCGTGAAATGGTGTTCGAACCGTCTGCGGAAGCTGTTCTTGATGCACTGCCTGAACTTTACGTAAAGGTCATCATTCACCAACTCCTTCTCGAAAGCCGCGCCGCAGAATATTGTGCACGCATGGTCGCGATGAAGGCTGCAACAGATAATGCGTCGACACTCATCGACGACCTCACTCTCGACTACAACAAGGCTCGCCAAGCTGCGATTACTCAGGAAATTCTTGAAATTGCTGCCTCAGCTGCTGCCTAATAACTTCAATAGCTAACCCTCATTTTTCAACCATGAGCAAAAACGGTAAAATTGTCCAAGTCATCGGCGCCGTCGTCGACGCCGCCTTCCCACAAGATAGCGTGCCCGAAATTTACGACGCCATCACAATCGCCTTCGCAATCGGCGGTGTAGAGAAGAACCTCACGCTCGAAGTGCAACAGCACCTCGGCGAAGGTCTTGTCCGTGCCGTTGCGATGACTTCCACTGACGGCCTTGTCCGTGGGATGGAGGTTGTCGGCACAGGTTCGTCGATCTCAGTTCCTGTGGGAGAAGCCGTCCTTGGCCGCATCTTCAACGTTACTGGTGATACAGTGGATGAGAAAGGACCAGTCGCAACAGACGAGCGTCGCTCGATTCATCGCCTTCCCCCCGAGCTTGTTGATCAAGCAACAGATGCCGAGATCCTCGAGACTGGCATCAAGGTCATCGATCTTATCTGCCCGTTCACTAAGGGTGGTAAAGTGGGTGCTTTCGGTGGTGCGGGTGTGGGTAAGACCGTTGTCATCATGGAGCTGATCAACAACATCGCTAAGGCGCACGGTGGTTACTCCGTATTCGCCGGTGTCGGTGAGCGCTCTCGTGAAGGGAATGACCTTTACCACGAAATGTCGGATGCAGGCGTCATCGACCAAGAGAACATCAGTAACTCAAAGGTTGCTCTGGTTTATGGTCAAATGAACGAGCCCCCCGGTGCACGTATGCGAGTCGCTCTTTCCGGGCTTACCATGGCCGAGTATTTCCGCGACGAAAAGAACCAAGACGTTCTCCTCTTTGTGGATAACATTTTCCGGTTTTCTCAGGCGGGTGCCGAGGTTTCTGCACTGCTCGGTCGCTCGCCCTCTGCGGTGGGTTATCAGCCCACGCTTTCTCAGGAAATGGGTAACCTGCAGGAGCGCATTACCTCCACTAAGAAGGGTTCGATTACTTCCTTCCAAGCAGTTTATGTCCCTGCCGATGATTTGACTGACCCTGCGCCAGCCAACACCTTTGCGCACTTGGACTCGACCATTGTTTTAGAGCGTTCCATCGCCGAACTAGGTATCTATCCTGCGGTGGATCCTCTTTCTTCGATCTCCAATGCACTTGATCCAGCCATCGTTGGCGAAGAACATTACACGGTCGCCCGCGGCGTTCAAACCGTGCTTCAGCGTTACAAGGATCTACAAGACATCATTGCGATTCTTGGTCTCGACGAGCTTTCCCCCGAGGACAAGCAAACCGTTTACCGCGCTCGCAAGGTCCAAAAGTTTCTTTCACAGCCTTTTCATGTGGCCGAAGTCTTCACCGGTACACCCGGGGAGTATGTTTCTACCGCTGATACGATTAAAGGCTTCAAAATGATCCTTGATGGTGAGTGCGACGACCTAGCCGAGAATGACCTCTACATGAAGGGCAGTATCGAAATGGCGATCGATGCCAACCAAAAGGGGTAACCGGCAGCAAGCTTCCGGAAATAGGAAATAAGAAAGCATTTCTTAAATCCTAATTTTATTCAAAATGATCACTCTAGAAATCATCACACCCGACGCAAAAGTCCTCAGCACTGAGGCCACTCAAGTCGTCTTACCGACCGAGTCGGGTGAAACCGGCATCTTGACAGGCCACATCCCAATTGTGACGAAGATCGTCGCTGGCGAGTTAAAGGTCATCAAGGAGAGCGGCACCGAGTTTATCGCTGTCGATCACGGTTTCGCCAAGGTCTTGGGTAATACGATCTCTGTATTAACCGAAGCTGCCATAGACGTCGCCGAAATCGACCTTGGCGCAGTCGAACTGGCTCAAGTCAAAGCGCAGGAAGCCCTTCGCACCGCTGAGGAAGAAGGCGTCGATTACGAACAACTTGAAGCCCTCGAAAAGAGTGTTCAGTTCCTGATCGCTCAGAAGCTGGCCAAAGGCCGCAGAAGGTAGCAGCGTTCGGGACGAGCGGCATTAACTTTTTGTGTGAATTAATAGCGCCGCGCCGGAGCGACCCTTAAGGTCTCATATCGACTCGGGTCGACTTCCTGGATAAAGCGGCTCGGGTTAAGACGCATGACCTGGTTGCCTTGGTTGTTGAGCATGGGGTAGCTAAGGTAAAGCTCCTCCATGGCGCGCGTTACGGCGACGTAGAAAAGGCGGCGCTCTTCTTCGAGGTCTCCCTCATCAATTGTTCGTTTGAGCGGGAAGGTGCCGTCGGCGAGCCCGATCACGAAGACGACGGGGAACTCTAAGCCTTTGGCTTGGTGGATAGTCGTCAGACGTAGGCAGTTCTGTTGCTCTTCGGGGCTGCGCTCGTTGCTTTCGGAGGCGAGTAGCACTAATTGTGCGAGTATCTCTTCCATCGTTTCGTAGCGGCTGGCGAAGCTAACGAGACTTTGCAGGTCGTCGGCGCGGTCTGTCCAGTTTGGGTAGATCTCACGGATGTAGCTGCTATACCAGCCATCGAGCCCGAGTTGGATAATTTCTTCGGGAGACTGCTCGGTTAGCGCGGCGGAGATTTCACGGATCGTCTCGGCGAGCGATGGCCACTCTTCCTTGGCATCGGCAGGCACTTTCTTGAGCACTTCTTCGGAGACGAGCACGTCGCAGAAATTCTTTTCCAGCTTCTCGGCCCGTTCGCGGGTAAACTTATGGATGCGCTCCGCAGTCTTGGGGCCAACTTTGGGCAGGAGACAAGTGAAGCGAGCAAAGGCCGAGACGTCGGCAGGGTTAGAGGCAAAGCGAAGCTGAGCGGCGAAGTCCTTGATGTGGGCTTGTTCGAAAAAGCGCACACCGCTGGTGATCTGGTAGTCGATGTTTAGGCGACTTAGTTCCATCTGTAAATCCATTGCCTGAAAGTGCGCGCGGTAGAGCACGGCTATGTCGGAGAGGTTACGGCCTTCGTCAATCAGGCCCTCGATCCGCTCGATAATGAACTTAGCTTGTCCGCGGGTATCCATTACGGGGACGAAGTAGGGGCGCTCGCGTTTGGGTTTTACTGGGCGGAGCTCCTTGGAGAAGCCAAGGCCCGAAGGCTGCGAGGCAAGTACGGCATTGGCGAAATCGAGGATCTCGGGCGAGCTGCGATAGTTGGTCTCGATCTTGTGAATCTTAGCGCCGGGGTGACGCTCTTCAAACTGCATAATGTTGTCGAAGTCTGCGCCGCGCCAAGTGTAGATGCACTGCGCGTCGTCGCCGACTGCCATGACTTGGTGATGCCCAGCGAGTTGATCGATGATGTCGGACTGTAACCGGTTAGTGTCTTGAAATTCGTCGACGAGAACGTGCTTAAAACGGTCTTGGTATTGCTGGCGGATCTCTGGTTGCTCGCGGAGTAGCTTCAGGAAGTATTCTAACAGATCGTCGTAATCGACTACTTGTTGGTCGAGCTTGGCCTGCATGTAAGCTTTGTAGAATTGATCGATCTTCGATGCCATGCCGTCTAGAAAAGGGTAACGATCTTCAGCTTCTTCGCGCGGCGGGCGGCAGGTGTTGCGAGCGTAGCTAATTAGATCGGCGATGACTTTGGGCTTGGGGTTGTTCTTGGTTTTGATGAACTTGCCATCGGTTGCTTGGATGACATTTTTTAGAATCGATTCTGCTTCGCCCTGATCGAGGATGGTGTAGTTGCGCTTGAGCCCAACGAGGTCGCCGTGCACGCGAAGGATCCGTTGCGCAATACTGTGGAAGGTGCCGCCCCAAAGTGCGCGGCGGGGAACCCCAGTGAGGTCTTCGACCCGCTCTAGCATCTCGCGGGAGGCTTTGTTAGTGAAGGTTAGTAGGAGGATTTCGTAAGCTTGCACGCCCTGGTGTAGGAGGTAAGCCACGCGATACGTGAGGGTGCGGGTCTTTCCCGAGCCCGCGCCGGCTAGCACGAGTGCTGGGCCCGCGGGTGCGGTCACAGCGGCGTATTGCTCATCGTTGAGTTCGGCTTTAAAATCGATTTCTGGGAAAGGAGACATATCTGTAAGAAGTAAGAAGTCAGAAGTGAGGTTGGGGCAAATTCTTAATCGTAATCTTACTTTTAAATTTAGTCCTCTGCGCTCAGGATTAAGACTAAAACAAACAAGACAGAGGTTGCGGTTTCAGGCTTCTTGATTTCTCTACTTTGAATGCAAATTATTCCCTCCAGTATGTTACCCGAGCGTGATGAGGGCGCGCTGCGTCAATTTCTAGAGGGCTGTCGTGATGCGGCGCGGGCTAAGGATCATTTTCAGATCGCGAGTATCTCGCTGGCAGTAAAGCATATTGCTCCGCTGGCGGTGCTGCAGTCTATCTACGAGCCGGAAGAGGTGCATTGTTATATCGAACGGGCAGCCGACGACGAAGCAGTCGCCGCGGCGGAGGCCGTAGTGCAGGCACGATTCGATGGCATTGAGCGCTTTGCTTCAGTCAAAGCATTTTCCGAAGAGATACTAGAAAACACCATTGCGGTGGGTGATCTAAGCGAAGCTTTTACGGGCCCGCACTTTTTCACCGCATTTAGTTTTGATGATTCCGTCTCGGAAGGAGCCGCCTTTCCTGCTGCCACCGTGTTTCTGCCGCGCTGGCAAGTGTCGCGCTCGAAAGGCAAATACGGTGCGGTTGCCAATCTCAAGATTGAGGCGGATACGGATATCGATAGCTTGGTCATGCGAGTTTGGGGTGCTTATCGTAAGTTTGGCGCCTTTGACTACCTGCCTGACGAGGTGAAAGAGCCATCGCCCCAGCCGAAGATTGAGTCACGTCGCGAACTGGCGTCTGAAGTGTTTCCTAATGCCGTTGAATGTGCGCTCGAAGCGATCAAGGAGGGCAACTATGAAAAGATTGTGCTGGCGCGCGGGATAGAGCTACTTGCGGACCGTCCATGGCAACCGCTTGATACTTTAAACCGTCTGCGGGAACGTTTTGCGGGCTGCTTCACCTTTTCCTTTTCGGGAGATACGGCCAGCAGCTTTATCGGGGCGACGCCCGAGCGCCTGCTTCAGATACGACACGGCCGCTTGTTGACCGAGGCGATCGCTGGTTCTGCGCCACGTGGGCAGACCGCCAGCGAGGATGCTAAACATGCCCGTGCTTTGCTCGAAAGTGGCAAAGATCTACGCGAACACATCTGCGTGCGCGATTCCATCCTCCGTCGTCTCGAAAAAGTCGGCGTCGAGGGGAAGGCCGAGGGCAATCCCCAGCTTTTACTCCTCGCAAATGTTCAACACCTGAGTACCCGGATCGAAGCAGAAGTGGGCGAGGCTGTTCACCTGCTCGACATTTTACCCGAGATGCACCCAACCCCAGCGGTAGGTGGATCCCCGCGTGAAGCGGCGCTACCTTGCATCGCCGATTTGGAGCAAATCGACCGCGGCCTATATGCTGGTGTGGTCGGGTGGTTCAATCACCTAAACGAGGGCGAAATGGTAGTCGGCATTCGTTCCGCATTGATCGAGGGTAAGCAGGCTTACCTCTACGCAGGCGCGGGCATTGTCGAAGGCTCCGATCCCGATAGAGAGATGCGCGAGACTGAGATGAAACTGCGTGCTTTGCTCGACGTATTCTCCAGCTCATAATATATGAGCGATTTCAAATCTCCGCGCTTGTCGCGCTTCGCCTAAGTACTAACTTCGAACTCCTAAATATTAAAAATTATGGCAAAAGATTGGCTTGAAGGTATCGAAGATGAATACGACGTCGTAGTCGTGGGCTCCGGCTTAGGCGGACTGACTGGGGCGAACTATCTTGCGAAAAATGGACACAAGGTGTTGCTGCTGGAGCATCATTACCAATTCGGTGGCCTCGCTACTTGGTTCAAGCGTCCGGGTGGCCACATTTTCGATATTTCCCTGCACGGCTTCCCTTATGGGATGGTCAAAAGTTGTCGTAAGTATTGGACAAAAGAGATCGCCGATTCAATTCATCAGCTCAAGGACGTTCGCTTCATTAACCCGCAGATGAATGTTTGGACATCTTTTGATCGCGAAGACTTCACCAATATTTTGGTCAACGACTTTAAGGTAGACCGCGAGAAAGTGGAGGCTTTCTATACGCATCTTCGCCAGATGAACTTCTACGACGACAACACGCAGACTACGGGTGAAATGTTTGAAGAGTTCTTTCCTGGGCGCAGCGATGTGCACCGCCTTTTGATGGAGCCGATTTCCTACGCCAACGGATCGCACGTTGATGACCCAGCCATCACCTACGGCATTGTCTTTTCCAACTTCATGAGTAAGGGCGTGTTCACCTTCCAAGGCGGCACTGATACCCTAATTAAAAAAATGGTAGCCGAGCTTAAAAATAACGGCTGTGAAGTACGCAAATGTGCACTCGTCGAGGGCGTCGATGTGGAAGATGGCAAAGTTATCGGCATCCGCGTGCGCAGCCAAAATACGGGCGAAGAAGAATTCCCCGTTCGTAGCATTAAATGTAAGGCGGTGCTCTCCAACGCAAACGTCCGCAACACGATCGAATACCTCGTGGGTGAGGGCGAGTTCAGCGAAGACTTTGTTGCCGAGGCCAAGGCTGTGCGTAACAATACCAGCTCTTGCCAAGTCTACATGGGCATCAAAAAGGGCGAAACGATTCCGAATATCGGCGACCTCGTCTTCACTTCCAAAGCGCCTGAGTATTCCATCGGTGAGCTGACCTCGATCAAAACGAGTAGTCACACCTTTTCGGTTTACTACCCCGAGACGCGCCCGCATCTTTCGCAAGATCGTTACACCGTAGTGGCCTCGCTTAATGCCCAATGGGATGAGTGGAACGACCTCTCCGAAGAAGAATATCAGGCGGAAAAAGCCCGCATGTGCGAAGAGTGCGTCAGTAGCCTGGAGACGTTTATTCCTGGCGTGCGCGACAAGATTGACCACATCGAAGCGGCGACTCCACGCACAGTGAACTACTACACCAAGTCGATGCAGGGCACTTCTTTTGGCACCAAGTTTGAAGGCCTCAAAGTTTCGATGGAGCTCTCCGACCAGATCGAAGGCCTCTATCACGCTGGTTCCGTCGGGATCATCATGTCCGGTTGGCTCGGCACTATGAACTATGGCGTCATTACTGCCAACAAGATGGACAAGTGGCTCTACGAAAAAGCGAAGACTGTTTAGACTTACCCGAATCTTGTATATCACCAGGCATCCACCACCGCTTCGCGGAGAGCGGATGATCGATAGCGACTAGCCTAGAGGAAAAATCCCTCTGAGATAGGGCAATTTGCTGTGAGGGCGGCTAATTGCCAAATATAACTTGACGTCAAGCTATATGGGCGCATGGTAAACTCATGCCTAAGATTTACCAGCATTCCGGCTCGCATTTATTCCTTCTTTTTTGGAAAGCTTCGCATGCAGTCATGCGTTACGATCATGAAAGTATCGCTACCCAGGGATTTGCCTCCCTTTCAGATTATGCCGTGCTGGAAGTGCTGCTCCATAAGGGCGCTTTGCCAGTCAATACAATAGGGGAGAAAGTGCTCCTTACGAGTGGGTCGATGACGACTGCAGTTCAGCGACTTGAGAAAAAGGGACTAGTTATGCGTGAGCGTAGTGAAGGCGATGCCCGAGTCGTGCTGGTTCACTTGACTGATAAGGGCCTGAGCATGATCCAGGAGGCCTTTGCTGCGCATGCCGAGAATCTGGATGAGTTGTTTATCGAATTCTCTGAGGATGAACGCATTCAATTCGCAGGTCTTGTGCGTAAACTAGGTCAGCGTAGCCAAAAATTGAGCAAGAAATAAAAAGCTTACTATATATCTTTATATAAAGCTAGATATCAAGGTAAAATGCCTCGCGCCAGCTAGCCTATCTCGCATTCCTACCTATTCGCCTCGGCTTTGAGGGATACCTTGAGCCCACCGTAATAGGTCGCTAATCGAAGACGGCGTGAGTTGTCATTACCTCTCCCACCTTGCCCAAGTGCCGCTGGGGACGTCGAAGGTGCTCTCTTCTCCTGCCAGTAGCATCTCGCCACAATCGAGTTGGCCTTCGCCAAGTAGTTGTTGTATCAAGTTTTTTAAAACAATCGGAGTGAAGCCGGGGGTGTGGCTAGTTAGGTAGAGGAAGGAGGGCTGATCGCTCATTACTTTTCGCACGAGTTGCAAAGTTTCTAAGAGGGCGTGCTCGATCTTGTAGAGTTCGCCGCCTTTTCCGCGACCGAAAGACGGCGGGTCAAGGAGGATGGCGTCGTAGCGACGACCGCGTTTAATCTCGCGGGTAAGGAACTTATTGACGTCGTCCACAATCCAGCGGATGGGGCGGTCTTCTAGTCCGTTGAGTTTGGCGTTCTCACGTGCCCATGTGACCATGCCTTTGGAGGCGTCGACGTGGCAGCAGTGGGCACCGCCTTGCGCGGCGGCAAGAGTAGCGCCACCAGAATAGGCGAAGAGGTTGAGGAAGTTGAGTGGCTCGCGGCGTTGCGCGGTTTCCTTTTTGAGGGTTTCGCGTATCCATCCCCACATGGCGCGGGTCTCAGGGAAGACGCCAAGGTGGCCGAAGTCTGTAGTAGAGAGCTTCATCTTGACGCCCTTGACCTCTGCGATCCACGAGTCGGGTAGCTTGTCGCGACCGCGCCATTCGAGGCCTTGCTTACGCGTGAAAAAGGCATCGGCTTGCTTCCAGAGAGCAGGCTGGCTCGGGTTCCAGACCGCCTGCGCGCAAGGACGGTCAAGGGTGACCTTGCCGAAGCGTTCCAACTTGCGCCCGTGGCCGCTGTCGATGAGTTCGTATTCGTTCATGGGGTGAATTGAGTACAGGAAGTGGAGAAGCCGCTAGGATATTGCTTCGACAAAGTGCTTTCGGCACATAGCGACATAACTTTCGTTGCCACCGATTTCGACTTGTTCGCCTTCTTTGATCGGGTTTCCTTCGGCGTCGGTACGGAGATTCATGGTAGCCTTGCGGCCGCAGTGGCAGATGGTCTTTAGCTCGATCAGGTTGTCCGCCCAGCCGAGGAGGGCGGCGCTACCAGGAAATAAATTACCCTGGAAGTCGGTGCGTAGCCCGTAGCAAAGGACGGGGATTCCGGTTTTGTCGGTGACTTTGGCCAGTTGCTCGACTTGCAGGCGGTTCAGAAATTGGGCTTCGTCGATCAAGACGCAGGCGATGGGAGCTTGTTCGTGGGTGCTGTTAACAAGGAGGTATAAATCGTCTTCTTGCTTGAAGGACTTTGCGTCTTTCGTCAGGCCGATTCGGGAGGCGATTTTACCCCCGCCGTCCCTTTGATTAATGACGGGCGTGAGCAGGAGGGTCTTCATGCCTCGTTCGTGGTAATTGTGGCTCGATTGGAGGAGCACAGTACTTTTGCCCGCATTCATCGCAGAGTAGTAGAAGTAGAGTTTGGCCATGTTAGACAGGGTAGTGGTGGCTTCAGCCACCCTATAAGTTGCAGGTGAAATACCGGAATATGGAGCCTAAAGTCGCCACTTTGTTTGTTGCTTTAACAGATTGGCAGCGACTCCGTAGCGGAGATTGTAGAAGGAGTGGGTTATTCTGGAGCGGTTAGAGACCTCGAGCAAGGCATCAATGATGATCAATGCGGTGGGCATGATGTCGGCACGAGCGGCGGGGAGTTGGGGG
This sequence comes from Opitutaceae bacterium BACL24 MAG-120322-bin51, assembly GCA_905182465.1. GTDB lineage: Bacteria > Verrucomicrobiota > Verrucomicrobiia > Opitutales > Coraliomargaritaceae > Thalassobacterium. The sequence goes on from CAJJBI010000004.1 coordinate 312,275, forward strand.
ATACTTAGGCGCTCTTTAAGCGGAAGTGGGGCGAGCTTGTTCTTTAATTGGTTGAGACTAGATCGTTCGAGATGCGGTGATGAGTTCTCGATCTCACCGCCCGCTTCGGCAACGAGTAATGCGCGGCTTACGGAATAGGCTCCACCCGTCGCGATGAGCGGCAGTTCGGCAGGGCTGAAGTCGAAACCGCTGTTCATCAGTTGTTCGGTGACGTAGGTATGGATAGAGGCCTCTATTTTGAGGGAGAGCGCGGCATCAATGTTCTCAATAAAACGCTCGGTCAGTCGTACGGCGCCGAGTTGCAGGGAGATGGCTTGTTGGATCTGGCCGGCTTCAAAGCGAATGAGCTCGAGACTGCCTCCGCCAATGTCGGTCTGAACAAAACTCGTCATGCCCGCAATGGCAGGGTCGCAACTGAGTCCTTGCCCGATATAGTTGGCCTCTTCCGTGCCGCTGAGCGTACGAATCTGTATGCCCGTGACTGTTTCAACGGCTTGCACGAAGTCGTCGCCGTTAATGGCATCGCGAACCGCGCTCGTTGCAACTATCGCAGTGTGATCTGGCTGATAGTTTTGCGCCATGCTGTGCAGTTCGGCGATCGTTGCAGTGCCCGCGGCGATTGCTTCTTCGTTTAACTTAGGCAATTTACGACTGATCCCTTCGCTGATTCGTGTCTCGATGGTTTCGTCGAAGAGCGTTTCGAGACTGTTTGGCTTAGCTCCCGCACGGGCGACCAGTAACTTGATCGAGTTACTACCCACATCGATGACTGCAACAGTATCTGGCATGCGCTTATGGCATGGGGCGTCAATGGATTCGTCAAGAATGGATGGAGATGCGGGACGAAGGCAGCCGACCCTGACAGCTAGCAGGGAGTGGTTATTCTAGCAGCCGACTAGACCTGCGTCTTTATTCCTCAAAAAACGCTAGCCGCCAGTGCAGAATACGCTACTTGTTCTTATATCTAGACGATGGCTTACAACGTTGCTCATTTCCTCGCTCAGCAAGCGGTCGCTCAGCCGACAGCGGCTGCGGTGCGCGCCCCTTTAAGTCATGACAGTGATGGGTCGATCCGTTATGCAGAGCGCAGCTTTGCTGAATTAGAAACGGAGTCTTCGGCCGCGGCGCATTATTTTTCCATGCACGGGATACGGCGTGGCTCGCGGGTCTTGCTGATGGTGCGGCCGGGACTGGACTTGATTCGAGTGGTCTTTGCGCTCTTTAAAATGGGTGCTGTGCCGATCGTGATTGATCCAGGGATGGGCTTAAAAAAGTTTCTTCGCTGTGTGCGGCACTCCAACCCGATGGCGCTGGTCGGTATTGCGCCAGCCATTTGGATCGCTCGTTTATTCCGCCCAAGCTTTCGTGGGGTCGACATTAAGATCTCTGTAGGGCGTGGCTTTGAAAAGCAGATTGGGGGTTTTGAAAATCATGGCGCTTTCGAGGTAGTCGATTCTGCGGAAGATGAAATGGCGGCAATTTTATTTACCTCTGGCTCGACTGGTGCCGCCAAGGGCGTGCTCTATGAGCACGGAATGTTTCTCGCACAAGTGGAGGCAATTCGCCGCCAATATGGAATTGAACAGGGCGAGGTGGATCTGCCGATGTTACCAGTATTTGCACTTTTTAATCCGGCACTGGGCATGTGCACGGTGGTGCCAGATATGAATCCAAGCCGTCCGGCCTCCGTCGATCCAGAGCAAATTGTGCGTGCGATCCAGCAGAATTCGGTGACGAATAGTTTCGGTTCACCAGCGCTTTGGACTAAGATTGCTCGGCATTGCGAGCGCAAGTCGATCACATTACCCACAATCCGTCGCATCCTGATGGCGGGCGCACCGGTGCCGCCTGCACTGATGGCGAAGATGCGCGCGATTATTCCGAATGGCGAAATCCATACGCCCTACGGAGCGACAGAGGCACTGCCTGTGAGTTCGATTTCTGCGACGGAGGTATTAGAACAAACTGCCGTGCGCACACAAAAAGGGGAGGGAACTTGTGTGGGGCGTCCGTTGCCTAAGGTCTTAGTGCGTATTGTAGAACCGAGCGATGGATCAATTACATCGATTGAGGAGGTAGTGGATTTACCGGTGGGTTCGATTGGAGAGATCATTGTTCAAGGTGCCTCGGTGACTCGCGGTTACGATTATTTACCTGAAGCGGATGCGGACTCGAAGATCTTGGATGACGCGGGGCACTGGCATCGTATGGGAGATATGGGTTGGCTGGATCATTCGGGCCGACTGTGGTTTTGCGGTCGTAAAGTAGAGCGAGTGCTGACGGATGCGGGTGCGATGTATACGGATTGTTGCGAAGCTATTTTTAATACGCACCCATGGGTCTACCGCTCGGCCTTGATCGATTTGTGCCAGGGACGACCTGCTATCGTAATCGAACCAGAAAAGGCTGCTTTTCCTAAGTCAACTGACGAGCGCGCGCGATTCATTGAGTCACTCAGAGAGCTTGGTCGGAAAAATGCACGGACGGTTCTGATCAAAGACTTCTTTTTTGAGGCAAACTTTCCTGTAGATGTGCGGCATAATGCTAAGATCCACCGTTTGTCGCTTGCGCGTAAATTTGCGCTGAAATAATTTAACCCAATGAATGTATTAGTCACAGGAGGCGGGGGATTCGTTGGTAGCTATTTGATCGATCGCTTGCTAGCCCGCGGCTATCAAGTTCGTTCGTTCGGGCGCTCACCACAGCCAGCTTTGGAGCAGAAAGGCGTTGAAGTTATTTGCGGTGAATTGGCCAATCCCACTGACGTGAGAGAGGCTTGTGTTGGCATGAATGCGGTCTTTCATGTCGCGGCTAAGGCAGGAGTGTGGGGCAGTTGGGAGAGTTTTTATCAGCCGAATGTGATCGGCACACGTAACGTGCTTGAGGCCTGCAGGACCGAGAGTATCGCTCGCCTTGTTTATACGAGCACGCCGAGTGTCGTCTTCAACGGACAACCGATTCGTGGAGGCGGGCAGGAGATGCCTTATGGGCGGAACTGGCTCTGCCACTATGCGCATACGAAGGCGATCGCTGAGCAAGAAGCTTTAGCTGCCAATTGTGATAAGCTCAAGGTTGTCGCATTGCGCCCACACTTGATCTTCGGTCCTGGCGACCCTCACCTTTTGCCGCGCGTGATTGATAGCGTGAAAGCGGGGCGCTTAAAGATTGTCGGTGAGGGTACGAACCGAGTGGATGTCTCCTACGTCGATGATGTGGCTGCGGCACATTTAAACGCACTGGATGCCTTGGAATCTTGCAACACAGGAAGCTGTGCTGGGCAGGCCTACTTCATTTCGCAGGGTGAACCGGTAGAACTTTGGCCGTGGCTTAACCAGGTGCTTGAAGGCCTAGGCCATCCGCCATTGTCTAAGCGCATGCCACTCGGCCTGGCCTATGCGGCGGGGGCCATTGCTGAATGTGTTTGGAAGGTTTTTGCAAAATCTGGCGAACCACCGATTACGCGCTTTGTCGCGGTCGAGCTGGCTAAAGATCACTACTTTAACATTGAAGTGGCGAATAGGGATCTTGGCTACAAGGCTGCCGTTGATATGGAAACTGGATTGAAGGCGACGATCGAAGACCTAAAAGCACGCGGATTCTAAGCAGCGGTATAGCTGGGCAGAAAAATTTGGGCAAACTCGCCTTGATGAGTTGCCAGCTAGCATACTTCGCGACATCTCCTCTGCTATGGAGATTATTTTTCTAGGAACTGGCACCTCACAAGGCGTGCCTATGATTGCGCAACCCAAGGGCGAAGGCTGCGATCTGGACAATCCTAAGAACTGGCGCACTCGCGCATCAATCCATGTCGAAATGGGGGGCCACCACATCCAAGTCGATGCGGCGCCCGAGTTTCGTATGCAGTGCATCCAGCATGGGCTCGACCAAATTGATAGCTTTATCCTTACGCACGGGCACGCGGATCACATCCTGGGCATGGATGATTTACGCCGCTTCTGCGATCTGAATGGTGGCAATGCGCTCCCCGTTTATAGTAGTGCTGAAGGTTTGGAGCGAGTTAGGCAGATCTTCCCTTATGCGATTTTAGATAAACCCTTGGTGCGCGGCTACCCAGCATTTCAGCTGGAGACAATGCCTAAGACCTTGGAGTTGCCAGGCGGCACGGTTGAATCAGTTCTGCTACCACATGGTAAAATTCAAGTGCTCGGCCTCGTCTTTACCGAAGCGGAAACGGGCAAACAGTTTACATATTATACTGACTGTAATGAAGTCGGCGAAGAAGCCCGGCTCATTGCTGAAGGATCGGATGTCGTCATCCTCGATGGCTTACGACCGAACCCGCATCCCTCGCACATGACCATCGGTGAAGCGACTCAAACCGCGCAAGAAATGGGCGCACCCATCGCGTTCATTACGCATATGACCTATATGGTCGATCACGAGGAGACCGAGGAGTCACTGCCCGAAGCGGTGCATTTGGCTTATGATGGGCTGCGAGTTAGTTGGTAGTTCCAAGCTATGGGGATTCACTTGTGAAGACCCTACAGCTTTACAATAGCACTAAATTGTTTCGGTGCACGACCACCTTTGCTTCGAGCGCAGGTGAATCGGTTCCGACAAGCTCCATGTCGTAGTCAATGACGCCATGCGCGATGACATCGCCATTTGGGGCGCAAATTTGCACGACATCGCCGCCCTCGAAGTTTCCCTCGCAGCTAGTGATTCCAGCTTCTAGTAAACTCTTGCCTCGGTTGAGGATCGCATCGACCGCTCCCGCGTCCACATTGATTGTGCCGTGTGTGTGGTCTTGAATTGCAATCCAGCGCTTGTGTGATTTTACAGGCACCTCGCTAGGCGCGAAATAGGTGCCCACACTTTCGCCATCAAGCAGTTTCTTGAAAAGTGTCGAATCACCACCACTACCAATAATGACGCCGCAGCCTGCACGTTGCGCGATCTTGGCCGCAGAGAGTTTACTGACCATGCCGCCGACCGAGGTCTCCTGCTTGGTGCCTTGGGCCATTGCTTCGATCTCGTCGGTAATGGTATCGACTACTGGCACCACCTCGCCCGTGCCTTGCATGTCGATCAGCCCGGGGATATTGGATAGGATAAAGAGCATGTCCGCATGCACCACACTAGCCACGAGCGCGGAGAGGGTGTCGTTATCGCCAAACTTAATCTCGGTGGCGCTGACCGTGTCGTTTTCGTTGACGATGGGCACTGCACCATTCGCTAGTAGGCATCCGATGGTGTTGCAGACTGCATTGTGCCGGTGGCGAGTGCGCAGGTCTTCGCGGGTCAGCAGAATCTGGGCAACGGTCAAACCATGCCGGTCGAAGCATTGTTGCCAGTTATTAATTAAGATACTTTGGCCGACGGCGGCGCAGGCTTGTAGGGCAGCTAAGTCCTTTGGTCGCTTCTCCAGCTTAAGCTTTCCCATGCCGAGGCCCACTGCGCCTGAGCTAACTAGGATTACCTCAATGCCAAGCTGGCGCAGTGCGTTGACTTGATCGCAAAGTGTCGCGATGCGCGCCGTGTCCAATTTTCCGATACCAGAAGTCAGCACACCTGTGCCGAGCTTGATGACGATGCGTTTGGCTTTAGTGAGCATTTTTAGAGATCAGAGGATAGATGGTTCTGCCTTCTGCTTTCTATCTACTGGGTCAGACTTTCTTCAACTCAGCTTCCTTGTGAGTAAGGTGCTCATTGATCTCGGATATGTAGTCGTCGTGCGCTTTTTGCACTTCTTTTTCGTGTCGTTTAAAATCATCTTCGGGTAGACCGTCGTCGTTCTTAGCAGACTTGAGTAAGTCGAGTGCATCACGACGACCTTGGCGGATGCGAACACGCCCGTCTTCGGCCATGCCACCGGCTGTCTTAGCAAGCTCTTGGCGGCGCTCACCAGTTAGCTCGGGCACAGGCACGCGGAGGATGCCGCCGTCGATAATGGGGTTAAGGCCAAGGTTGGCTTCTTGGATACCTTTTTCCACATCTTTAATAACGCTCTTATCCCAAGGCTGCACCATGATGGTACGGGCATCCGGCGTTGTAACCGCAGCGACTTCTTTCAGGCTGACTGTGCTGCCGTAGGCGTTAACGCGGACACCGTCGAGCATTGCGGGCGTAGCTTTGCCTGTGTGGAGGCTGCTGAATTCGTGGAGTGTGTGGTCGACCGCCTTCTTCATGTCGGCGTTCATGGATTTGATGATTTCTTTTGGCATGGCTTTATTTTTTTAGAAATAGGGGCTTAATTGACCAGTGTGCCGATCTCTTCACCCATCACGGCGCGATAGATCGAGCCTGGCTCGCACATACTGAATACGAGAATTGGAAGTTGGTTTTCCATACAAAGAGAAAATGCAGTCGAATCCATGACTTTAAGGCGCTCACGGAGAGCATCGATGTAGGGCACGTGATCGTATTTGACTGCATCGTCGTGCTTTTTTGGATCCTTGTTATAGATGCCGTCTACCTTGGTGGCTTTCATGAGCATGTCCGCACCAATCTCGTTAGCGCGGAGCGCTGCGGTGGTGTCGGTAGAGAAGTAAGGGTTACCTGTCCCACCAGCGAAGATCACTACGCGGCCGCGCTCAAGGTGCCTAGTTGCGCGTCGTAGGATAAACGGCTCAGCCAGCTTATCCATGGGTATGGCACTTTGCAGGCGCACGGTCACACCGAGCTTTTCCAGGCAGTCCATTAGCGCGAGGCCGTTGATTACCGTGGCGAGCATGCCCATGTAGTCACCAGTTGTGCGGTCGACGCCTTTCATCTCGGCGCCGCTGAGGCCGCGAAAGATATTGCCGCCACCGATCACGAGTCCGATTTCTACCCCGATATCGTAAACTTTTTTGACCTCTTCGCAAATCGCTTTGAGGATCGCTGGGTCGATGGGTTCACCATCTTCGTTATTGCGTAGCACTTCCCCGCTGAGTTTGAGGATGATGCGTTTGTATTTTGGGCTTTTGGACGATTCTTCAGTGGCAGTCATTAAAAGCTTTATAAACCCACTTTTGCCTAGCACGTCAACCTATGTCTTTGCCTGAAGGCTTAAAGTTGGTTTCTGGCAACGCTGAACTCCGGCACGGCACCATCTTAGCTTGAGCTACTTTAAAAGATCAGAGCTGGAGCTCAGCGTTCCTAAGGATCTTTCCTTGAAACTTCGCCTTGCTAGTATTGCTTAAGCGCCCCTATCTTCTTCAACCTTTCCAAATCTTTCTAGTTTCAGCCTTTTATTAAATGTCACTCATCGTTCAGAAATACGGCGGCACTTCGGTCGGAGATGTCGACCGGATCAAAAACGTCGCGCAGCGAGTCAAAGAAACCTATGATGCGGGTAACCAAGTCGTGGTCGTCGTTTCTGCGCGCTCCGGCGTGACGAATGAGCTGATTGGCCGCGCTAAAGCGCTCAATCCGCATCCCGATGAGCGTGAGATGGATATGCTCCTGACTGTGGGCGAGCAAGAAACTATAGCCCTGACTGCTATGGCGCTCCATGCTATTGGTGTACCTGCGGTCTCACGCACAGGTTCTCAGGCGGGCATATTGACCGATCCTTCGCACACCCGCGCACGCATCACCCAGATTTCGGGGGGCGACCTCAAAGCGCAACTTGATGCTGGTAAAGTCGTCATCCTTGCCGGCTTTCAAGGCCATTCGGCCGACGGCCAAATTACCACATTAGGCCGCGGCGGTTCCGATCTAAGTGCCATCGCCATCGCGGCGGCGCTCAAAGCCGACCTTTGCCAAATTTACACCGATGTTGACGGCGTCTATACTGCTGATCCGCGCCTTGTGCTTGATGCCAAGAAGCTCGATGAGATCTCCTATGAGGAGATGCTCGAGCTCGCCAGTTCTGGTTCCAAAGTGATGCAAAACCGCGCCGTCGAATTTGCGCAAAAGTTCGACGTCGTTTTTGAAGTCCGATCTAGTTTTAACAACAACCCAGGTACTATTGTGAAAGAAGAAGCCGCCTCCATGGAAGATGTCGTCGTAAGCGGCGTCGCACTCGATAAAAATCAAGCTAAGATCGTGGTCAGCGATTTGCCCGACCGCCCCGGCACCGCCGCCAAGCTCTTCCAAGTGCTCGGCTTAGCTGGTATCAGTGTCGACATGATCGTACAAAACCTCGGCCGCGATGGTAAGGCGAATATGACATTCACCGTCCCTCGCGAGGATGTCCCCCGCGCCGAAAAAGCGGTGACTGAATCGTTTCCTGACGAGGCCGCTGGAAAACTCTTTGAGGTAAGCGATATTGCTAAAGTCTCCGTGGTTGGCGTTGGTATGCGTTCGCATTCTGGCGTCGCTGCGACACTTTTTGAGGCCTTGGCTAAGGGCAGTGTGAACATCCAGCTTATCAGCACATCCGAGATTAAAATCTCAGTCGGCATCGACCCAGAGCAAGCCGAAGATGCTGCGCGCCTTGTCCATGCTGCTTTTGGGCTCGGGGCATAGGCGATTTCTCTGCCTCAGGCTAGATGGCATTGGACGCAAGTGTTATGGAAATATCAGATGCCGGATTTTGGCAGTCCCTACCTCATCTTTTGATGATATCTTGACCGAACGAAGGATAATTGTGGGTTGACTCTGTTGCTGTGCCTACAAACTCACAAGCATGCAATACATCAGCACACGCGGCCAAGTCCCCGCGGTTTCTTTTTCCACCGCAGTCGCGCAAGGTCTCGCGCCTGATGGCGGGCTTTATCTGCCCGAGGAACTCCCCGACCTAAAGCCTCACCTAGCCGAGTGGTCAAAACTCAGCTATGCCGAACTCTGTGAGGCCTTCTTTGCCGTTTTTGCGACGGACATCGATTCTGCGGAGCTAAAAGAAGTCGTCGCGCGCAGTTATACCAAATTCGATCACGCTGACATCGCACCCATCGTTAAGCTCGATGACGACCGTTACGTGTTGGAGCTTTTCCACGGGCCCACGCTCGCATTTAAAGATTTCGCGCTCCAATTATTGGGCAATTTTTACGAATCACAGATCGCTCGTACTAAAAGCCGCATTTCCGTTCTTGGCGCCACGTCGGGAGATACTGGCGCCGCCGCTATTCATGGTCTACTCGGCAAAGAAGGCGTCACTACTTTTATCCTCTACCCCGATGGCCGCATCTCGCCGCTTCAAGAGCGCCAGATGACCTGCACGGGCGCGGACAAGGTGTTCCCTCTGGCGATCAAGGGCAGCTTTGACGACGCGCAGACGGCAATGAAGACTGTTTTCGAAGACCGCGAATTCGCCGCTGAAGTTGGCCTTTCTGCTGTGAACTCGATCAATCTTGCCCGCATCCTCGCTCAGTGCGTTTACTATCTGTCCGCTTACTTCCGGCTGCCTGAGGATGTGCGTGGCGACATCACCTTCGTCGTGCCCACGGGTAACTTCGGCAATGTCCTTGCCGGCTGGCTTGTCCAGCGCATGGGCCTACCTATCAAAGGTTTCCGCGTAGCGACGAATCAAAACGATATCCTCCACCACCTATTCCAGACCGGAACCTACCAGCTAGATGACGTCGCCCCCAGCGTAGCACCTTCCATGGATATCCAAGTCGCATCGAACTTTGAGCGTTTTCTCTACTACGCTGAAGGCCGCGACTCTACAAAAGTGCGTAATATCATACAGACTTTCAAAGAAACGGGGAAATACGTTTTTGAGAACTTTGATAGCGCTGGGTTTACAAGCTCGCGAAGCGACGACGCGCAGATTCAACAGATTATAAAAGACGTGTATTCAAAATATGGATACGTTGTTGATCCGCACACTGCTTGTGGGTTTGAAGAAGGTTTTAAAGGTAAAGAAATTATCTTAGCTACCGCGCATCCCGCAAAATTCCCCGACACGATTCAGGCCGCCATTGGCGAAGATTCGACGCACGCATCGCTCGAAGTTTTGAAGTCCAAAGAGATTGTTAAATACAGTGTCGATCCAACACCCGCAGCGATTAAGGCCTTCATGAGGGCACGAGTTTAGTTGTGTAGTGGCGCGCTCCACGTGTCCGCCGAATAGAGTTCACGTAGAAGCGAGTTTTTCCTGCGCGTTCTTCAAAAATGCTGCCGCCCGCTGCTCCGACCAATAGAACCCCTCGTCGCCGAAGCTTACGAAACCAAGATGCCCGCCGTGTTTCGGCGTCTCCAAATTTAAACAAGGATTTGCCCGCACCGCCTCGCGCGGAAAGCACTCCAGCGTTAAAAACGGATCATCCTGCGCATTAATAAGTAAGGTCGGAACTTTAATTTCGCCCAGCACTGGCAGGCAACTAGATTGCGCCCAGTAATCGTTAGCCCCCTCGAAGCCGTGTATAGGTCCCGTGTAGCGATCGTCAAACTCCGCGAAAGTAAGCATGCCATCTAAATCTTCCAAATCGAGCACACCTGGAAATCTCGCTGCTTTTTCTCGCACTTTTTCTCGCAAGGTTCGCATGAACCTCGCCATGTAAATACGATTTTCCCAGCGTTCTAACTGCTTCGCACTACTTGCTAGGTCGCAAGGCACGCTGATCCCAACCACACCGCAAATACGCTGATCGATCGCTGCACCTAAGTCGCCAATGTATTTCAGCGTCAAATTACCTCCTAAGCTAAAGCCGACCAGACTTACCGCTGCGTAGGCTGTTGTTGCAAAGATGTGGTCGAGCACGATTTGCAGTTCACCAGTTGCACCGCTATGGTAGCTACGCAGCATACGGTTTGGCTCTCCGCTGCAGCCTCTAAAATTCCAGGCCAGCACATCCCAACCTGCCGCCTGAAGTGCCCGCGCCATACCTTGGCAATAAGAACTCTGCGAATGCCCCTCTAGTCCATGTGTGATTACTGCAAGTCGCTGCGAATTGCTAGATCGCGCCCAATCTAGATCGATAAAGTCCCCGTCTGGTGTCTCAATCCGCTCTCGTAAATCTGTGACGAGGGGAACCCGTCGAAATAGCGTGGGGTAGATCGTCTGTAGATGTGCGCTCCGGAAACCGAAGGGCGGCCTGTAATCGGTAGCATTCACTCGCGGTATCAGAAGCGACACTTCTGTCTTGTTTAAGCCACTGCTTCTTCTTTCTCCGGCATGTCTTTTTCGACTTTCAGGTTGTCGATAATGAACTCTTGGCGCTCGGGGGTGTTCTTGCCCATGTAGAAGGTGAGCATGTCTTTAATTGTCATGCCCTTTGCTATGATGACTGGGTCGAGGCGGATGTTTTTACCGATAAAGTGCTGAAACTCGTCGGGGGAGATTTCGCCCAGGCCTTTGAAGCGAGTGATCTCAGGCTTGGGCTTGCACTCTTCCATCGCGGCGCGGCGTTCTCGATCGGTATAGCAGTAGCGGGTCACCTTTTTGTTGCGCACGCGGAAGAGCGGCGTTTGTAAAATGTGAAGGTGCCCTTGTTTGATCAACTCGGGAAAAAATTGGAGGAAGAAGGTGATTAGTAGTAGGCGGATGTGCATGCCGTCCACGTCCGCATCGGTCGCGATGACAACGTTGTTATAGCGGAGATCGTCGAGGCCATTTTCGATGTTGAGCGCGTCCTGAAGCAGATTGAACTCTTCATTTTCGTAGACGACTTTCTTGGTTAGCCCGAAGGAGTTAAGTGGCTTGCCCTTGAGGGAGAAGACGGCCTGCGAGTTGACGTTGCGAGCTTTAGTGATGGAGCCGGAGGCGGAGTCACCTTCGGTTATAAAGAGCGTGGAATCGAGGCGACCGTCCTTCTTAGTGTCGAGATGGATGCGGCAGTCGCGTAGCTTCTTGTTATGTACTTTGGCCTTGCGCGCTCGCTCGCGGGCCAGTTTCTGGATGCCCTTGAGCTCCTTACGGTTGCGTTCGGACTCTTGGATTTTTTTGCCAAGGATCTCGGCGGTTTCGGGATTGCGATGCAAGTAGTTGTCTAGCGCTTGCTTCATGAAGTTATTCATAAAGGTACGCACCGTAGGCCCTTTCGGACCCATGTCTTGTGAGCCAAGCTTAGTCTTGGTTTGTGATTCAAATACAGGTTCTTCCACCTTAATGCTCACGGCGGCGCAAATGGAGGTGCGGATGTCGACGGCGTCGAAGTCTTTTTTATAAAAGTCTTTAATCGTTTTAGCCATCGACTCGCGGAAGGCGGCTAGATGGGTCCCGCCCATGGTGGTGTGTTGGCCGTTAACAAAGGAGTAGTAGTCTTCGCCGTATGAGTCGTTGTGGGTGAAGGCGATTTCGATGTCAGTATCCTTGAGGTGGACGATGGGATACATCGGCTCGCCATCGAGTTTGTTCTCTAGGAGATCGTGCAGACCCTTGTCGGATTTAAATTTTTTGCCGTTGTAGACGATGGTCAGGCCGCTGTTCAGGTAGGCGTAGTTCCATAGCATGTCCTCTACGTAATCGTCGCGAAAGCGAATGGCACCGAAGATTTCGGGGTCGGCATCAAAACGGAGCGCAGTGCCGTCTTTTGCCTCTTTTTCAGCACGGTCCTTTTTGTCTTCGGAGATGACTTCTCCCTGCGAAAAGCTGACGCATCGGGTCTTGCCCTCACGGTAGGCCTGGATGGCGAATTCAGAGGATAGGGCGTTGACTGCTTTAATGCCCACACCATTGAGACCGACGGATTTTTTGAAAGCTACAGAGTCGTATTTCGCACCCGTGTTGATTTTAGAGGCGCAGTCTTTTAATTTGCCGAGGGGGATACCGCGCCCGTAATCGCGCACAGAGACGTGGGTTCCGTCGATGTTGACCTCGATTATCTTACCGTTACCCATCACGAACTCGTCGATCGAGTTGTCGATCACCTCCTTGAGGAGAATGTAAATGCCGTCGTCGGAGGACGAACCGTCACCTAGCTTACCGATATACATTCCTGGGCGCAGACGGATGTGTTGTTTCCAGTCGAGGGATTTGATCGAGTCTTCGTTGTATTCGGCGGACATGTGTGAGTGGTCAGTGGGGAGTCGTGAGTGGATAGCTGTATTGATAAAAACGCCCGAGGGCGGGACTCCAACTAGAAAATGGATTTGATTATAAAAGAGTTGCCAGAAAGCTCGGCTACTTTGCTTGTGGTAGAATGTTCACCTTTACCGCGATTGATTTTGAGACTGCTCAGCCGAAGCGGTGGAGTATTTGCCAAGTGGGGCTAGTGCGGGTAGAGGCGGGGGTCGTCACTAAGGAGCTCTCTCTGCTCGTAAGGCCCCCAGAGGATGTTTATTCACACTTTAACACGGCAGTGCATGGCTTGACTTGTGGCGATACTTCTTCCGCGCCTAGCTTTGATTTGGTCTGGCCAGAGTTCCGCGAATACATCGAGGGACAAACGGTGGTGGCGCACAATATGGGCTTTGATAATTCTTGCTTAACTCAGGCTTTGGATTTTTACGGGCTGGCTCAGCCGAGCTTTGAGAAGGCGTGCACCTACAAGTTACTCAAGAAGCGGCTTAATCTGCTATGTGAGGAATTTAACATTCCCTTGGACCATCACGATGCACTTTCGGATGCACGGGCTTGTGCAGAGTTGTATTTGCGCGCGCTTCGCGCGTCCAATGCAAGCCAATGATAATCCCCCACTAAGGCCGTATATTCCAAGTCAAAGAGAGCCTCACTACGATGGAAGAATTCCTCGTTAACGTACCGTCCGATATGGAAGTATATGGGATCAATCACCATATTGGTGCGCCAAAGAAATCTGCAAAGGCTCGACAAACTCATCCCAGAGGTCTAGCGGAAGGTGAGCGTAGCGTTGCGCGACTACACTAAGTTTTTTTCTTATATTTCCACTGTCGTGACCAGCGCGCCGAGAAAGACCAATTCCATCTCACTCGTATTTCGTATCGCTTGTGATTCTCCGCTTCGACTGATCTGTAAAGTGCCTGGAGTGAAAGGATGCTCAATACCATTGTCGACGACCACCCCTGCGCCCGAGATGCAGTAGTAGAAGTCTTCGTCGCCTTGATGAACGTGGTCGCCCACGCTCGCACCAGGTTCAAGCCGGACGACTCCAACGCTCTTGATTGCGCTACCAGGGAATAAATCGAGCAGCTTGTGCGCAGCCACAGTGCCGTTGCCGCCACGCACGCCTTCGCTGACTTCAGGAATCACTTCATGTAGGTTCTTTATCATAATTCTGTGATAGGGGTGCGACTGCTCGGATCAAGACTTTGCGGCCCGCTGGGGAACTTCTTTGGGCGTGACTTCTCCCTGTGGGTAGAGGGGGAGAGTCTTATCGCTCAGCTCAATACTGTCCATAGGCTCTATAATTCAGCGAGCTCGCTCAGGAAAGGCAAAGCTGTAGAGAAGTTCAAATTTTAGTTGAGAATCAGCTGTATGGCCTCATCTTTGCCTGCTTTTCACAAATTATACCAATTTTTACGATTATGGAAGACGTCATTATCCTAGGCACCGGTTGCGCCGGACTCACTGCGGCCATCTACACGGGTCGCGCTCAGCTTAATCCACTAGTCCTTGAGGGCTCACAACCCGGAGGTCAGCTTACGACCACCTCAGAGGTGGAGAACTTCCCCGGTTTCCCAGATGGGATCGACGGTTTCATGATGATGGATAATCTCCGCAAGCAAGCGGCCCGTTTCGGAGCTCGCTACGAGCATGCCAAGATCGACAAGATTGAGGTCGAGGGCGGTATAAAGAAACTTTACGCAGGTGATAAAGTCTTCGAGTCCAAGGCAGTGATCGTCGCCACAGGAGCGCGTCCACGCTTGCTAGGCATCCCTGGTGAGAGCGAAATGTATGGAGGCAAAGGCGTGACAACTTGTGCGACCTGCGATGGTGCCTTCTATCGCGACATGGATGTGGTTGTGGTCGGAGGGGGGGACTCAGCTGCTGAGGAGGCGCTCTTTCTCACCCGTTTCTGCTCGAAAGTTACTTTGATTCACCGTCGCGATGAACTTCGCGCCTCTCAAATCATGGCCGACCGTGCGACTTCTCACGAGAAGATCGAGATGGCGTGGAATGCCGCGCCTACCGAAATCTTGGCCGACGAGAAGGGCTTTACTCGCGCAGTGATCGTCAAAGATACGCAGACAGGTGAAGAACGTGAGATTCCCTGCAAGGGCGTCTTCATTGCAATTGGACACATTCCAAATACAGACTTCGTTGAAGGCATGCTAGAGCGCGATGGCGACGGCTACATCGTTCCCGAGATTGGTAGCCAAGTGAAAACTAAATACGAAGGCTTTTACGCTGCCGGCGACTGCGTCGATCACGTTTACCGCCAAGCGATTACTGCCGCCGGTATGGGCTGCCAAGCCGCGATCGAAGCCGAACGCTGGTTAGCAGAGCACGAGTAAATTTTAGTTTTTCAACACATCGAAATAAGTGGATCTCTCCGACCTCAGGCAAAGTTACACCAAAGGCAGTTTTAGCGAGAGCGACCTGCTGGCTTGCCCTTTTGCGCAGTTTGAGAAGTGGTTTCGTGAGGCAGAGAACTGCGACATCGAGGAGCCCAATGCCATGTGCCTTGCTACCGCCGACCCGAACGGTCTGCCTAGCACACGCATCGTTTTGTTAAAGGATTTTTCTGAGAAAGGCCTGACCTTTTACACGAATTACGAGAGTCGTAAAGCAAGGCAGATAGAGTCTAACCCGCAGGCGGCTGCGAACTTTCTTTGGATGCCTTTACAACGACAGGTTAACGTGATCGGCCGGGTCGAGCGCATTCCCCAAGCGGAATCGCTCAAGTACTTTCTTAGCCGTCCCCTCGATAGCCAACTGGGTGCTTGGACTTCGCCTCAGAGTCAGGTCATTACTTCCAGGAGTATCCTCGAGGCTAGGCTCGATCAAATGAAGCGTAAGTTCGCTGACGGCAAAGTGCCGCTTCCCGATAATTGGGGCGGCTACCGTATTGTGCCAGAGTCCTTCGAGTTCTGGCAGGGCAGACCGAGTCGTTTACACGACCGATTTATTTACCGCCTTTCGGGAGAGCGGCAATGGGCAGCGGAGCGATTGGCGCCGTAATTTGAGGTTTATTCTGTCGAATACTGTCGATAGCCAGTGTTAGGTGTGAGCTGAAGGTTCACAATGGCTGCCTCCACCGGGCTACGGTATATTCAAAGTTCAGTATAGGTCGTTCGATACTCAGAGTTGACTTTACCGCTTTACTCTAGAGCGGCGGGTCCTATTACAAAACAAGCGATGCCCGAAGAATACACAGAGATTGATTCCAAGATGAAGCACTTGATTGCCGCTGGGCACATCAAGGGGATCTCCGAGGAGTTACTTACATGGGCAGACCCTGAGGTGGCCGACTACATTTTACGCCTAGATAAGCCACATCAGATCATGGTCTATCGAGCGCTTCCACGACCACGAGCGGCTAATATTTTTGCTTTTTTTGAGCCAGACGATCAGGATACTTTCCTCGAAGCCCTCACGGATACGGATACTCGTGAACTGCTTGCCAATCTAAACCCTGACGACCGCACCGCTTTACTCGAAGAGTTGCCTGCCACAGTTACTCGCCAACTCATGCAACTACTGAGTCCCGAGGATTTGGAGGAGTCGCGTCAACTGCTAGGTTACCCCGAAGAGAGTGTGGGGCGATTGATGACGCCTGAATACATACGCGTCCGCGCCGAATGGACTTGTGAGCATGCGCTTGAACATGTCCGCAAGTATGGCCGCGATAGCGAGGTCTTTAACCTTCTTTACGTGACGGACTCGAACGGCCTGCTTGTCGATATTCTACGCATGCGCCGACTCATCATGGCGCCTCCGAGCTCCGTCATTTCTGAGATGCTCAACTACCAGTTCGTCAGTCTATCGGCTTACGACGACCGCGAAGTTGCGGTGGAGAAGATCCAGCGCTACGATGTCAATGCGCTGCCCGTGGTAGACTCTGATGGCGTCCTTGTGGGCATCGTCACTGTTGACGACATCATGGACGTTGCGGAAGAAGAAGCCACCGAGGATTTCCAAAAGGGCGTAGCGGTCGCGCCGCTAGAGACGAGCTACAGTGCGGCTAGCCCGACCCAACTCTTCCGTAAGCGCATCGGTTGGTTGATGATCTTAATATTCGTTAATCTAATTTCTGCAGGTGTCATCTCTAGTTACGAAGACTATGTTAAAGAGTTTATCACGCTCGCGCTCTTCATGCCTCTTGTTATCGCCAGTGGCGGCAACTGCGGATCGCAGTCAGCTACGCTTATGGTGCGTGCGCTCGCAATTGGTGATTTAGATTTGAAGGACTGGTTTAAGGCAGTGAGTAAGGAGACCTTCGTGGGCTTGATCCTCGGTGTGGCTATGGCGGTGATTGCTGCTGTCGTCAGTAAGCTCTATGGAGGCGACTACCAGATTGCGATCATCGTTGGGCTGAGTATGATAGCCATTGTTTTCGTGTCCAACGCCTTCGGCGCACTTTTGCCATTCATTCTTAGTCGTTTAAAAATCGACCCCGCCGCTGCGAGTAGTCCACTTATTACATCGGTTATGGACGTACTTGGTCTTATGATCTACTTTTCCATCGCAGCAGTCATTTTAAATTAAATTTTTATGCCAGAAACTTTTGAAACTCTTGGCGTGCGCGCTGATCTCGTGCAAGGCCTAGATGCTCTCGGCATCCAAATCCCCACACCCATTCAATCTTCGGCCATTCCATTTTTGCTTGGCGCAGGCAGCGACCTCATTGCACAAGCGCAAACTGGCACGGGAAAGACAGCAGCTTTTGGCGTCCCGCTGCTGATGAAGGTTGACCCTACTGTTGATCAGATCCAAGGCCTCATAATCGCGCCGACGCGTGAGCTCGCCAAACAGATAGGCAAAGAACTTTTTCGCTTCACTAAATTTTGTGATCCTAAGATCTTTGTGGAAGTTGCCGCGGGTGGCGATAAGATCGAAGACCAGATTCAGCGCCTTAGCCGACCAACGCCGGTTCTCGTGGCGACACCCGGGCGGCTCATGGATTTGCTAAAGGCAGGCCTCCAGCTCGATGGTGTCAAATACCTCATACTCGACGAGGCCGACGAGATGCTCAGTATGGGTTTTCAGCAAGAGTTAGCTGCGACCTTCAAAGAAACTCCCGCCCGCAAGGCCACTTGGCTCTTCTCTGCGACTTTTCAGAAGCGTGTGCAGGGTCTGATCCAAGACTATATGTCTACCAATGCACACCGTGTGCAAGTCGAGCCCAAGCAAATTGTAAATCGTAATATTGATCATCAATTTGCCCTCTGCGCGCGTGCGGAGAAGGATGCTTTTATTATTAACTACCTTAAAGGGCAGGGCAGTGAACGCGGGCTTATCTTCTGCCGCACTCGCGCTGGCACGATTCGTATGGGTGAGGAGTTAGGAAAAGTTGGCCTCTCAATCGGCGTGCTTCAAGGTGATCTTAGTCAAAAAGATCGCGATAAGGTGATGCGCGGCTTTAAGAAAGAACGCATCCAGTTCCTGATCGCCACGGACGTGGCCGCACGCGGTATCGACGTTGAGGGCTTGTCCTTCGTCATTCAGCATCAATTGCCCGATGCGATTCAGTATTATACACATCGCAGTGGTCGCACCGCGCGTGCGGGTAAAAAAGGTGTATCACTGACGCTGATCGAACCGAGCGAGCGTGGGCAAATTACTAAGCTCGAACAGTCGCTGGGGCTTAACTTCACCTTAGTTGAGTAAGTAGCAGGCTGACTTGTTGCGTTTTTTGATCTGCTTCAGATCATTCTTGCACCAGATAGGGACGAGCCTTCACTCATTTCATGGCGACACGCCCCGATCTAGATTTTGAACTTAGCTTTTTTGAAAGTTTGCATAAGCGCATGCCTAAAGATCTTCGCGTAGCTTCCGCGTTAGCTCATATTTACACGAAGGCTGGGCGTATTGATGCCGGCTTGAAGATGGATCGTAAGCTCGTGCGGCTTGATCCCGAAGATCCCACCGCGCACTACAATCTAGCATGTAGCCTTAGCTTAAAAGGACGCAAGGCGGATGCGGTCAAAGCCCTGCGCTCGGCGATTTCCCTTGGCTACAAAGATTTCCACTGGATGCAGCACGATCCTGATCTCAACGGGTTGAACAAATATTCGGGCTTCCAGGACTTATTGACTGATTTGAAGATTGGCTAAATGCCCTTCAGCACGTCTGCTTTTGAGGCATATGCACCCGCACCAATACTTTGGCCTCCATGCGGAAACCCTGCGGGGCTTTAACAGTAGCCCCTACTAAAACCTTTAGATGCCCAAACCTAAGCCGAACCGCGACACAGCCATCGTCGAAGTCATTGCCCTGTCTGGCTTTGATAAGGCATTGGCCTACGCGGTGCCGCCGACTTGCCAGGGGGCGCTCAAAGTAGGCTCACTGGTTCGTATTCCCCTGCGCCAGAGAAGTGAACTAGGCATCGTTCTCCGCTTCGGCACGAAGCAAGTCGTGCCGCCAGGTAAGCTAAAAATGCTCTTCGAGCTTGTGCAGCCTTATCCCGTGCTCCCGCCCGATTTGATGGAGCTCTTCCGCTGGGCACAGCAATACTATGCCGCGACTCCCGAGTCCATCTTGGAGACAATGATCCCTGCTGCTATTCGCAAGGGAATGAAGCCCAAGACCCGACTCTACATCTCCAAGGGGAAAGCCCCGACTGCCGAGGAGCTTGCCGCACTTGAGAAGCGTGCGCCCAAGCAAGCCGCGATTCTTAAATTTATTTGCCAGCAAGTGAAGCCGCTGCCGCGCGTCGATATCCTAAAAGCCATGAAGGTCAGCGCCTCGGCCTGTGATGGTCTTGTAGGGAAGGGCTTCCTTCGTGAGACCGACACCGAGGAAGAGCGTATCGCCTACGAAGATGAGCTCGGTGATCAGGAGGCCGTCGTGACTGAGGCGCGGCCTGTGCTGACGGATGAGCAAGATGTCGCCGTGACCGCCATCCACAAGGCCATCTCTGCCGAAACCTTCAGCGTACGCTTGCTTCATGGTGTCACTGGCTCGGGTAAGACAGAAGTCTACCTTAACGCCATCGAAAAGATCGTGGCTGAAGGTGGCGGTGTGATTTTTCTGATACCCGAAGTTGCCCTCGCGCCACAAACTGTCGGGCGCGTTCGCGCCCGACTTGAAGCGCGTGGCGTCCATACGGTTGTTTGGCACAGTCATCTGTCTGAGGGAGAGCGCTACGACGCTTGGAAGGCACTCGCCAGTGGCGAAGCTCATGTTGTGGTCGGTGCCCGCTCAGCGGTATTCGCCCCTGTGCAAAACCTCAAGCTCATGATTGTGGACGAGGAGCACGAGCCGTCCTACAAGCAAGAGGAGTCGCCTCGTTACAATGGGCGCGATGTCGCTGTTTATCGTGCGTTGATCAACAAATCCGTTTGCGTGCTAGGCTCCGCAACGCCCTCGCTCGAGTCGCTTTACAATGTTGAACGCGGCAAATACGCCGTCGATAAAATCCTCAACCGTGTCGATCACCGTCAGTTGCCCAAGATTCACCTTGTCGACATGCGCCGCGAAGCGCTGCAAGGCAAGGGGGCTTCGCCCATTTCGCGAACGCTCGCGGACAAGCTAGTCGACCGCTTCGAAAAGAAAGAGCAGAGCATCCTCTTTCTCAATCGTCGCGGATTTTCTACCAGTATTCTCTGTCCGGACTGCGGCTACGTGGCGACCTGCGAGCATTGCAGCATCCCCATGACTTTCCACCGCACGGATGGTAAGTTGCGTTGCCACCTCTGCGCTGAGCACCGTGAAGCCCCACGCAAATGCCCCGAATGTCGATCAGTAAACATCCGTAAAAAGGGCTTGGGCACACAAAAGATTGAAGACATCGTGCAGAAAATTCTCCCTCGCGCCAAAATCGTGCGCATGGATGCGGATTCGATGTCGAAGAAAAATCTTTACCGAAAAATCCTCAACGACTTTCGAATAGGTAAAATTGATCTTCTCGTCGGCACGCAGATGATTGCCAAAGGCTTAGACTTTCCTAACGTAACTTTGGTCGGCCTCGTCGATGCCGACAAATCTTTGCACGTTGAAGATTTTCGCGCAGCCGAACGCACCTTTCAGCTCATCGTCCAAGTATCTGGACGCTCCGGTCGTGGGGACCGTGCGGGCGAAGTTGTGATACAAACCAGCACGCCGCACGCGCCGCCCATACAGTTTGCGAGAAAGTCCGACTTCGATGGCTTTCAGCTTGAAGAGTTAGAGCAACGCCGCGAGTTCAACTACCCGCCTTTCCGACACCTAATCCGCCACCTTTTTCGTGGGCGCAACCCCGATAAGGTAAATTTCTACATCGCGCAATGGCTCAAAGTGCTCGAAGAGAATATGGAGGGTCAGTTAGAGATCAGAGGCCCCGCACCTGCACCGATCGAAAAGATCCGTGATGAATATCGTTTTCAGCTCTGGTATTTCGCACCCAGTGCTAGTCGCGTGGTCTCTCAGCTCGCCAAACTAAGGGAACAGTTTAAAATGGATAAAGAAGTAATCGATCTGATCGACGTAGATCCGATGAATATGTCTTAGTTGTAGCTGATAAGGTAGCCCAGAGAGCAAAAAGATAAATCGCGTGGTGCCGAGAATGAAGAGCCCGTGTTAACTAACAAATCGCAGCGACAAAAAAATCCCGCTTCTCTCGAAGTCGGGATTTGAAAGTGCTATAAAGGGGTTTGCCCTGAGATCGCTTTAAGCGACGGCGGCTTCAACTACGTTGATCTTGCGGTGTAGCTTATCGAAAGCAACGTTCCCGTCTTTTAGTGCAAAGAGGGTGTGGTCGCGACCCATTCCGACGTTGGCGCCAGGGTGGTATCGTGTGCCGCGTTGGCGCATGATGATGTTTCCCGCGACGACTGTCTCACCGCCAAATTTTTTAACGCCGAGGCGCTTTGCGTTGCTGTCGCGTCCGTTACGTGAAGTTCCTTGTCCTTTTTTATGTGACATTTTTTAGTATCTCCTAGGGTGGTTGAAAATTATCCAGTGATGGATTCGACTTTGATCACAGAGAGGTGCTGGCGGTGACCGCGGCGCTTCTTGTAGCCTTGGCGACGTTTCTTTTTGAAGACGACGATCTTCTTGTCCTTCTTGTTTTCGAGAATGGTGACCTTGACGGATGCACCCTCGACGAGAGGAGCGCCGAAGCGAGCGTCGGAACCTTCGCCGATCATGAGGACTTCGTTGATGTCGACAGAGTCTCCAGCCTTCGTTTCAGGGTAGGCGTTTACTTTGAGGACATCGCCTTCAGATACGGTGAATTGGCGACCTTGTGTTTTGATAGTGGCTTTCATGGGAAAAGCTGGAGAGCAAATCGTGCTAGGTACCGAAATCAAGACGTTTTTTCGGGTATTTTGGGGTTTCTGGGTGCATTCTAGTGATGGACGGAGGGTTACCTCTCTGTAACTGCGCTGGATCGAGCCAGTATTTGCTAAGGGCAGGCGGAGCATTTCCTCTCATCCCACGCTTAATTTCATTAACAAAAAGTATTATTTTGAGACTTCTTGAATTAAAAATCGTATTATCTAGCCGATGACTACCTCGGCAGGGTCGTAATCGACCTCTGGGTAGCTGAGCTGCATGTCTTCTAGGCAAGCTACAACGATTCGAGCGACGAGGAGGTTGCGTGCCCATTTTTTATTGGCAGGTATCACATACCAAGGGGCGTGGTTGGCGCTCGTTTTGGAAAAAACTTCTTCGTAGGCAGTCACATATTCGCCCCACTTGCCGCGAGCGACGAGGTCGGACTCGTCGAATTTCCAATTCTTGGCTGGCGTATCAAGGCGCTCTTGCAGGCGCTGCTTTTGTGTATCGCGATCGATGTGGAGGAAGAATTTAATAATAACGGTATCCTCGTCGCTTAGAAGCTGCTCAAAGTCGTTTATGTGGCGGTAGCGTTTACGCCAGACGGCTTCGGGTTTGAGCTTGTTGACTCGGACGGACAGCACGTCTTCATAGTGGCTACGGTCGAAGATCATGATCTCGCCTTTTGACGGGGCCCGCTTATGGACGCGCCAGAGGTAGTCGTGCGACAGTTCACGAGTGGAAGGTTTTCCAAAGCTGGCGACATGGACGCCCTGCGGATTTACACCGCGGAATACGTGGCGGATGGTGCCATTCTTACCGCTGGTATCCATGCCTTGGAGCACGAAGAGTAGCTTTTTGCGGCGGTCGACGAAGAAGCGTTGTTGTAGGTCAGCGAGGCGCTCATGTAGGGCGCTTAGCTCTTTTTTGGCTTCCAGTTTGCTGATCGGTAAGTCTGCCCAGGGGTCAGACTGAACTTTGGACAACTTATTGTTTTGCATCTTAGTGATGCGGTAGGCGTCGAAATCGCTAAGCTTCATGATGGGAGAGTGAGAGAAACTTCGCGGGAGAGGTCAATGCCGGATCATTTACGGAACTTACTCATGGCGGCTCCGCCCTAGCATGGGGTTCCAGAGATCGCGGAGCGGAAAGTAGGGGGCTTGCCATGTATTGATTCTAGCGATTCTGTGTTTCCGATGTCTTCTGGAAAAACCATAGCCCAGCTACGTGAAGTGGCGCATGTAATCGTTCCAAAGGGCGCAGCCTTTGAGGTAGCAATAATTGACCAGCGTGGAGCTGATCTCTTGCCAGAAGAGCGGCAACTCATTGAGTCTTGGGCTCCGTCTCGGCAGCGCGAGTTTGTGACGGGGCGCATGTGCGCTCGCCGGGCACTCGATTTGCTTGGAGTGGGTTCATCAGGGCTTCTACCCGATGCCGATGGTATCCCTCAGTGGCCAGAGGGCACGGTCGGTTCGATTTCTCATTGCCGTGGAGTCGCGATGGCTATGGCCGCCAAGTCAGTAGACTGCAGCCTGCTCGGATTGGATTTAGAGAAAACCAATCGCTTAAGTGCGGGTGCTATCAATCAGGTGCTGCACCCAATAGAGGAAATTTTTGCTGGTGGCGACCAGCTGAAAGCTTCAATTCTTTTTAGTTTGAAGGAGGCCTTTTATAAAGCCCAGTTTCCAAAATGGCACGCCGTAGGCAATTTTAGTGATCTGGCTCTGGAGGTCGATTTAGCTAAGGGCTCTGCCAAGATCCGCGAAATGGATGCGCGTTTTAACCCAGAACTTATGCGGTTGAGATTTTGTTTTCGCATAGTGGATGACTATGTAGTGAGCCTATCCTGGATGTGAGGCTTTGATATGGTCAACGAGTAGACGCGCGGCTATATGCTTTAGGCTTCATTTCTTAGCCAGGGGCGGCTTTTAATTTGCTGAATTTCACCGCGTGAGAGGTCGAGCCATAGCTCGAATGCTTGATTGCGGGTAATGCCATTCATGAAGCGTGGAATGTCGTCCGCTTCGTCGAAATTTTCGAAAGTCACGACCCCGCTTGGATAGACGGAGAGCGTCCATCCGCTGGGGTCGTGCATCAGCGAGACGTCAGGATGCTCGGCTTCGTGGGCACCTCTTGTATCAAGGCTATCGAGTAGCTCGCGCATCTTCTCGACTGTCGGGTAGAGCTCAGAGATGCCGTTGGAATCCGTGGTGTGATAGAGATCCATTTCTTGTATCCGTTTTATGACTACAGATCGAGATAGAGCACTTTAGAGTTACGTCCATTCTGCGCATAGTCTTCGCGTCGCTCAGCGGGTAAGTCATTGACCGTGCCTTCTTCGAAGGCGCAGACCTTAGAGAAAAACTTGCTAGCTTGTGTCGTCATAGCGATTGCGCGCCTTGAACCACGCTCTTGTGCTTCTGCGCAGGCGAACTCGACCATCTTTCGGCCGACGCCCTTGTTTTGGTAGAAGGCTTGCACGTAGACGCTACCGATTTCAGCGATGTCGCCACTATCGTAGATCTTAAGGTTGACGCAACCGACAATGCTGCCGTCGATTTCGTAGACGAGATAGTCATCAATCGTGGCCGCGATGGACTCTTGCGAGCGCTCGCGCAGGCTCTCCGAGCGGACGCCGTTTTGTGTGATGTTATAAATCGAGTGGGCGTCGGCAGCCACGGCACGACGGATCGATTGGTAATCATTGCTGTAAACCATTGTCCCGATGCCAACCTTGTCGAAAATTTCGTTGAGCAGCGCGCCGAAGAGACGCCCGTCGAGAATGTGTGCGCGGGGCGTGCCGGCATTGATTGCTTTGGCCGCGTGCTTGAACTTACTGAGTAAGCGCTCGGGCATTTGTTTGGTGGCAGTTTTGATTAGGCCTTCAAGGTCGGCGACAGGGAGATTCGTCAGCGACTGTCCGCTGATCTGCAAGCCTTCTTGTGTGGTCATGTAGATCAGTTTGGAAGCGTTGAGTTTGGAGGCTAATTCAGAGGCGAGTAGGTCGGAGTTGATCCTCAGAGGCGCACCTTCACGGTTAAAGGCGATCGGTGTGATTACCGGAATGGTGTCGGCATCGAGCAGTTTATTAAAGAGCACGTCGTCGATCTTATCGACTGCACCGCTGCTTAGCTGGTCTTCGCCTTTAAGGATCCCGATCTTCTTTACTCCGCACGCCGTTACAAGTGGCGCAACGTAGGCCGTTGCGAGTGAGGCCCTGCATGACTTCGAGGCTAACCATGGCGGCGGCTTCAGTTGCGAGTTCGAGAGTTACTGCGTCGGTCTCTAGTTCACCGTGGGGGTCACTGATCGTGGTCTCTTTTTGCTTGGCAAGTGCTTCAATCTGTTGGCCGACGCCGTGCACGAGCACGACCTTGATGTTGAGCGAGCGGAGTACGGCGATGTCGAGTAGCACGTTCTGAAAGTTCTCATGCGCGACGAGGCTACCGTCGATTGCGAGCACGAAGACATGATCCCGAAACATGGGAACATATTTTAGGATGCCCCGCAGGTCGGTGGGCTTAATGTTATGCTCGTCGCTAGTCATTGAATTTGATTAATGTGTGATTCCTCTGCGGGCTTGCAAGGCACATGTTTTAAGGATGATGTTTTGTGGATCGATGCCAAACGATCCTTTTGAAAAGATACCTGCTGCGTTTGCGGAACCGCTTGAGAGTTTCTTGGCTTGGTTGGAATTAGAGCGCGGGCTTTCTAAAAATACACTGAGTGCTTACACGCGAGATTTGGTGCAGTGTGTGGCATTTTTGTTGAAAGAGGGCGTCGTAGATTGGGTGAGTGTGGAGTCGGCGCAGATTTCGGCTTGGACGAGTAGCCTAAGCCTTGCGGGTTTTGCGCGGAGTAGTCAGGCGCGTAAGCTTTCTGCTTTGCGGATGTTTGCCAAGCACCTCGTCCGCGAGAACATTCGCAAGGATGATGTGACTGAGCTACTCGGTTCGCCGAAGCTATCGCGGAACTTGCCGGTTGTTCTCACCCGGGAAGAGGTGGAGCAACTGCTCAATGCGCCCTCGCTGGTGACCCCGCACGGCTTGCGGGATCGTGCAATCTTGGAGCTTTTCTACAGCAGTGGTCTCCGGGTCTCCGAACTTTGCGGCATACTTCTGCAAAGCATAAACCTCGACGATGGCTATGTGCGTGTTTTCGGTAAGGGCTCCAAGGAGCGGGTTGCGCCGATTGGTAGCGCGGCGGTTAAAGCGGTACAAAATTATATCACAGGTGGGCGTCCTCAATTCATTAAGCCTAGGACAGGGAGTGAGCTTTTTCTCAGTCAGCAGGGCAGGGCGATTTCCCGCAAGATGGTCTGGGTTTTAATCAAAGAACATGCCCGTCGGGCGGGAATCAAAAAGCCGATTAAGCCACACTTGTTGCGGCATTCGTTTGCCACGCATCTACTCGAAGGTGGTGCCGATCTGCGTGCGATTCAGGAAATGCTGGGTCATGCAGATATTTCGACCACACAGATTTACACTTCAGTGCATTCGCAGCGTCTAGCGGATGAACATGCGCTCTACCACCCGAGAGCGAAGAGGTAGTGAGCGAGTTGAGTCGCTATTAGTATCAGGCCACAAAAAAGCCCCGATGTTTCAGAACATTCGGGGCTTTTTGTTAAAGTTTTTTCTGGGACTAAGCCTTGGTAATTTTACCGGCCTTGATTGCCTTAACGGAAACCCACATGCGTTTGACTTCACCGCTTGGCAGCTTGACTCGGATGCGCTGAACATTCGGACGGAATTTCCGGCGTGTGTTCTTGACTAGAGAAGTGCCGATACCACCGCTTTTCTTGGTGAGACCTTTACGGATGATACGACCGCCTTTTGAGGGGCGTTTTCCTGTGATTGCGCAAATACGTGACATGAGAGTTCCTTCGTTGAAAAATTGAAAGGCTGGAAAGTAGGGGTGAAAATCCACCTAGCAAGCGTTTTTTCGAGAAATTTTCAGTGGTGGGATTTGAGCATTAACTCTCCCTTAGCCCCCATAAAACCTGAAATCGTTGCCCCATATTGGCTGGGTGAATCAATTGCATGAGCGTCTGCCGATCGGGGCTGAAGCTACCTGCACTGCCTGAAACGATGGCCTCGGCGGTGCGTTTAGCCCGATGCACGATGAAGGATTCTTGGCTTTCCAGGTTCACGGATTGAAGTCCCGCGGCCTCCATTTGTTCCTGAAGTGGGGTCCAGTTTATATCGCAAGTGATGTCGCAGGCACCGGGTGTTTCTAGTAGGTCGTTGGCTTGGACATGCTGTTTGTAGGTGCGAGCTGTGCCCGAGGGATGGTCTTGCAGGAGCGATGTCCATGTGCGCCCGTAGTCGAAAAGCAGGATCAGCCCCGACCAGTTTTGTTCTAGTAGATCAGCAAGTGCCGCTTCAGCCTGAAGCGGCAGGTCAAGTTCGTAGCCGTCTTCGATGTGTGCGGGTAGGCGGTTGGCGACTGCGGCTACTTCGGACGTCAATTGATCGAGCAATACCTCGACGAGTTGACCATCAGCATCTAGGCTAACCCCACGTTCGCGCCATACGCCGTCACGAAATATTAGCCTATGGAAGGGCAGGGCATCAAGCCACTCGTTGGCAAAGATAATCACGCTACCATCAGGCTGAATGGTCTCTCCCTGCCGAATGACCTGCTCGTCGCCAAAGGGGTGGCTCTCCAAATGGCTCAACAAAGAAGTGCCGGGCTCTGCCGCGATTTCGGTAAAAATACTGGCCGCCGCTTTCGCCTCACCGAGTAGGTCGACTGCTGCCGCCGTGACAAGTTCTGCAAAGACTCGCCCAAGGCTCTCAGCCGTGTAGAAATCGTGTTGTTCGCTGCGCCCAACGCGCTTAGTCGTTTGTGTGTAGTAGCCGAAGCCTTCCGTGTAGAGCGCCGCTTCTATATAGTCGCGGTAGCTGATCGGTGCGGCTTGGCATCGGTCGCATATAATATCTGTAATCGTTTTTTGCACTACTGAAACCTTGCTGCTCAATGTCTGGGAAACAAGAAAAGTCTTTCCACTTCTGACTCCTACCTTCTGACTCCTGCAAATTTAAAAGATGATATTGGCGATTGAAAGTTCTTGCGACGAGTCCGCGTTGGCTCGGTTTGACCCCGCTAGCGGGATGGCGGGCGAGTGGGTGCATAGTCAGATCGATCTACATAAAGAGTATGGTGGCGTCGTGCCCGACCTGGCCAGCCGAGAGCACTTGAAGAATTTTTTCCCACTACTCGAAGCGGCTGGCATCGGTGCAGATCGTGGCGAGATCTCGCAAATCGCGGTGACCAATGGTCCTGGCCTTGCCGGTTGCCTCGCACTGGGGATCGCCTTTGCGCGGAGCCTCGGGCTAGCTTGGAACCTACCTGTCGTCGGGGTCAATCACCTGCGTGGTCACGCTTACTCCCCCTTTATCGGCCTACACCAAGCATCGCCAGAGGAATTTACCGAAGCCTTCAATGGACTCTTGCCACACCTCGGGCTTATCGTGTCGGGCGGCAACACCATCCTTTTTGAAATCAATGCGGATAAGCGGCTCATTGTCCTAGCTGAGACCGTCGACGATGCGGCGGGCGAAGCCCTGGATAAAGGCGCTAAACTCCTCGGCTTACCCTATCCGGGTGGGCCGCAAGTCGAGCGCTTAGCTGCCGATGGTGACTCTAAGGTTTACGACTTCCCCAAGGCCATTGCCCCACGTAACGAGCGGCGTTTCAGTTTTTCTGGGCTGAAGACGAGCCTGCGCTACCGGCTCGAAAAGATGGGCGATGCCGAGCTCGCCTCCGCCATGCCCGATATCTGCGCAGGTTATCAAAGCGCTGTGATCGATCAACTTGTGGGCAAGACCAAGCACCTGATCCAAGCTGGCAGCTACTCTAGCCTCGGCCTCTCCGGTGGTGTCTCGAATAACAAAGCTCTCCGCTTGGCGATGGAGCGGCTTGCTCGTCGCCATCATATGGAGTGCCTGATCGCCAAGCCCCAGCACACCGGCGACAACGCTGCCATGATCGCCTTTGCCGCCTACGCCGACACGGAAGGGCTTGCCTGTGACGATTTTAGCATCGAGCCCTCACTGCGGCTCGCCTGCGAGTAAAGAATCGATCGGATACCCGATTTGGATTCAAGCCTGTCCGTTCAAGTTCGCCACTTTTCTTCAAGCGTGCCATTGCCAGGCACTTTCTAAAGCGTTTGAGTTGTCTCAATGTCGAAACATTATGCCATCTTCGGAGCGGGTCTAAGTGCTCAGGCTGCGTGTCGCCTCGCGCGAGCCAAAGGTTTGAGCGTCGTCCTAATCGACGAAGCGGGTGAAGGCGACCAAGCAACTTTTGAAGCTTCCGACTTAGAGCGGTTCGGATGCTTTGTTTTTAGCCCAGGATTCGCTGCAGAGCACCCTTGGCGGATCTTGGCGGAAGCTTCGGGTAGTCCCTGCTTGAGCGAAATTGCCTTTGCCGCCCGCTATTGGGATGGCAAAGTGATTGGCGTCACAGGTACGAACGGTAAAAGCACCTTGACTGCTTTGATCGATAAAGCCCTCAGCATCTCAGGGCACGTCAGCGTGGCCGCTGGGAATATAGGCTACCCCTTCTCGGATGCTGTGCTCTCGGAAGCGAACCAATCGGACGCTTACGCCGTCCTAGAGATCAGCTCTTTTCAGGCGGAGCTAGCGGACGGCTTGCTACTGGACGGCTTCCTCTGGACAAATTTTGCCGAAGATCATCTGGATCGCTATGATTCGATGTCTCGTTATTTTCGAGCGAAGGCGAGACTGTTTAATTGCCTGAAGCGGGATGGGCTCTGTGTGATTGGCTCCCAGGTCGCGCACTGGATGGCGAGCCAGCGCAAAGCGTTCGACGGCTATACTATCGCTTGCGAGGTCGCGGATCTGGCTCATCAGCTCGATGCGGACTCAGTTTTTCAGCAATTTCCCTATTCAGAAAATTTCTCACTAGCGGCGGAGCTCTGGCGCTTGATGGATCAACCGTCCGGCGCGCTGATTGAGGCGGCCAATTCCTTGGCGCTTCTGCCACATCGCCTCAAGGTGGTGGCGGAGTGTGGGAGTGTTCGTTTTTGGAACGACTCGAAAGCGACTAACTTCCATGCGACTCTCGCCGCGCTAAGGTCAATCGATCGCCCCATCGTCTGGATTGGTGGTGGGCGCGTTAAGGGTGGTGATGTTGAAGCTTTTGCTCAGCAGGCAGGCCCGCAAGTCGACATGGCGGTGCTTTACGGGGAAGTAGCTGAGCGTTTGGCTAAGGCTTTGAAGGGTTCCCTAGGATCAGTGCATGTCTATGAGTGCTTTGACCATGCGATCGCTGCTGCTGCCGAGCTCGCGGCAAAAATCCCGCATGCGAATGTTTTGCTTAGCCCCGGCTTTGCCAGCTACGATCAATTTGATTCTTTCGACGCACGAGGAAAAAGCTTCAATGACTCGGTTTTAAGTTTGAAGAACGCCCGCAAGCCCAGTTAGTGTCATTTAATAGAGTTAATTAACCCATTTTTATTATGAAAGTATCAAAAGTATTTGGATGTGTCATCGGTCTCCACCTAGCTGTGATTGCAATGTTATTGGTTCAACCCGGCTGCCAGATGAAGCAGCCACCAACGCGGACTTACTCGCAGGAGCGCACTTCGGGCGGCTTGACCGGGGTAATAGGTCAAGGCTCTGGGTCAGGCCTAGGTGGCGCCTTCAATGCTGGTTTTGAAGATGGCAGCGTAGCGCCAGAGGGTAATGATTTTAGTGAGTTTGACGCGATTGCTCCTGTTGCACCCCTCCCCGATGAAGGTCAAACCGTCCCAGTCGCGGGCCCCTCTTTTGAGACTTACACGGTTAAAAAAGGTGATAACCTCTGGACGATAGCGAAACGCTCCAATGTCTCGCTCAACGAACTCTACGCCGCCAACGGTTTGGATACGACTTCCATTCTCAGCATCGGACAACAGCTTCAGATCCCCGTCGAAGGTAGCACTGCCACGGTCACCGCCCCGAGCGCCGACACTTATCAGCCTACTTCCTTCAACCAAGGCAGCACTGAATATACGGTCAAGCGTGGCGACAGTCTTTCAAGGATCGCGAATCAGTTCGACACATCCATCCGCGCGATCAAAGCGGCCAACGGCCTCTCCTCTGATCTCATCCGCGTAGGTGATAAGCTCGTTGTTCCCGTTTCTGGTAGCACCGGTGCTTCGTCTGGCATGTCAGCCGCGCCATCTGACAGTATTTCAAGCAGTTCCACTGCACCGAGCTTCAGCACTTCTGGTGCGCGCACGCATACCGTCAAATCTGGCGAATATCCTGGCAAAATCGCTAGTCAATACGGCATGACTACCGATGAACTACTTGCCCTCAATGGCATTACTGATCCTCGTAAGCTTCAAGTCGGGAAAGTCCTCAAGGTTAGCGGTTCTGATTCCGCTGCCAATGTTGACTCACCTGTGCCGGTTGTCACGACCACCATGATGCAGATTGACTCGCCCATTATGACTGCTGTCCCAGAAGCGGGTCCATCCCCGGTCACAACGACGGGTCCAATCGAGATCAAGGTCATCGAATCTGATCCTTTGGTCGAGGGTGAAGCCACCGAAATCGAGTCTGACGAAATGTTTGAAGGTGCTATCGAGATACCAGTCATTCCCTTCGACGCAGAGTAATCTGCTGCGTCTAACTTAAAAATAGCTGAGAGACTTTAGAACCCATAATGAGCGCCCGCACGGCTACGCCTAATTCATCTTGGCGTATCCCGCCGATTGGGCTTTTCATTATCCTGATAGTTGTCGGGCTCACCTTCCTCGGGCTAGTTATTCTCTTCAGTGCTTCGCAATCGATGCACGACGACCCTACGGTCTTACTGCGAAAGCAACTGATTTGGTTAGTTTTGGCTACGATTGCCGGGGGCATCGCTATGGTGGTGAACCTAGAGGCACTACGCGAATACGCCTACTGGCTCGCTGCGGGTTCTATTCTACTGCTTGCACTCGTGCTCATTCCTGGGATCGGAGTCGAGGTCAATGGGGCACGTCGCTGGATGGACTTTGGCTTCATGCGCTTACAAGTTTCTGAGATAGGTAAGCTCGGTCTCATATTTTCCATGGCGCACTACCTCGCCACCCACCGTCGCGACTTCAACCTTAAGCTCAAAGGCTATTTTTATCCCTGCGTTTTACTCGCCATCTTTTGCGGCTTAATAATTCTAGAACCAGATTATGGCACTGCCTTTCTCTGCGGTGCTGTGGGCGGGTGCTTAATGTTCCTTGCAGGGGTCAGACTCAAGTTCCTCATCCCTACTGCCTTTGCCGCGCTTTCGCTCTTTTCGGTGGCTGTTTATCTCGATCCGGTCCGCCTCAGGCGCATCACCTCATTCTTAGACGTGGAAGGAAATCGGAGCGATAGCGCCTATCAGCTTTGGCAGGGCATTTTAGCCTTTGGGGCAGGAGGCATCCATGGCGTCGGCCTCGGCTCGGGGCGTCAACAAATGTCCTTCCTTCCCGAAGCGCATACCGATTTCATTTTTGCGATCGTCGGCGAAGAACTCGGCTTTCTTTTTACGTCTGGAGTCGTCTTGCTTTTTATGACGCTCTTTTTCGTCGGCGTCCTCCAACTCAAGCGCGCTCCGAACCTGTATCAGTATTTACTCGTCATGGGTGCGCTCCTCTTTGTCACTTTTCAGGCACTCATTAATATTGGAGTGGTCACTGGCTGTTTGCCGACCAAGGGCATGTCGCTGCCGTTCATCTCCTACGGGGGTTCTAATCTCGTCTTCATGTTTGTGCTCACGGGTATTATCCTAAACGGCTTTCGCTCGTGGGAGCTGCCGGCGCTGCGGAGGCAGCGTGAGCTATGAGTAAAATAATTATAGCATGCGGCGGAACTGGCGGCCATCTCGCCCCAGGTATCGCCGTGGCAGAAGTCCTGCAAGAGCGAGGCCATGTTTGCCTATTGTTGATCAGCCATAAGCAGGTCGATTCTGCCCTCGTTGAAAAATATAAACATCTCGATTTCGTCAAGACACCTGGTCGCGCCTTCACGGGCAGCCTCCTGCAGCGCCTCGCATTTCTCGGCTCATTGGTTTCTGGTTTCTTTACATCACGTCGCATGCTTCGCGAGCAAGCGCCAGACATAGTCTTGCTCTTCGGCGGCTTTCTCTCGCTTGGACTTGGCCTAGCCGCCCGGATAAAGGGCATCCCTGTCGCGCTCCATGAGGCCAATTGCCATCCAGGCAAAGCCGTCCGCATGATCAAACATTTATCCACACGCATTTACTTGCCTGATGGAGTTTGTCTACGGGGCGTGCCGCCGAAGAATATCCGCTATTTCGACTACCCCGTACGTAAAGATATCAAACACTCGCTCAAAGCCGATGCTTGGAAACGCCTCGGCCTCAGTGTGCCTAATAAATTGCTTGTCGTTATTGGTGGTAGCCAAGGTGCCACAGCACTGAACGAATGGGTTGAGCAAAATTTCGGACTCTTGGCCAAAGCCGGAATTTCCGTTTATTGCGTGACTGGTCTGGGGAATAGCACCGCCAACACGATCCATGAAATGGGGAAGGGTGGTGCTGATATCACGGCTACATTTGTGCCTTTTTCTAGCAGCATGGGCGACGTGATTTCCGCGGCTGACCTAATTGTTTCTCGCGCGGGTGCAGGATCCATCGCGGAGATCATTCGTTGCCGCGTTCCTTCCATTCTGGTGCCTTATCCCTATGCCGCTGACGACCACCAGAAGGCCAATGCACTCGCCCACGAGCGAGAGGGTGCTGGCATTTCACTTTCCCAGGATAAGCTTAGCGAGCTTAGTTCGGAAGTGTGTGATTTGATCTTTAACGACTGCTTACTGGCCAAGTTCAAATCTAATCTAGAGCGCTTAGATCGCTTCGATTCAAGTGAACGTATAGCTGACGATTTACTCGCCCTTTGCCACTCGGAAGCTATTGCGAAAGGTGAAAAGCTGGAGCCTGTAAGATGATGGATGATACGCACAGATATTTGTTCGTTGGAGCCGGCGGTATGGGAATGGCCCCGCTCGCTTGTTGGATGTCGCGAGCAGGATACTCAGTTTCTGGATACGATGCGCACCTTCAAGAGTGCGTTCGCCGCTGGCTAGACGAAGCGGGCGTCACGCTTGAAGACTTTATTTTCTCCGAACAGGTCAGCACCTTCAATACGGTCGTTTATTCAAGTGCAGTCCCGCAGTCCCACCCCATCTTAGTCGGGGCTCGTGAGGCCGGGCTTCGTTTACTTAGGCGTGGCGAAATGCTCGCCGAGATTGCGCAAAATAAACGCCTGATCGCTGTGGTCGGCAGTCATGGAAAGACCACCACCTCTGGCATGATTGCCCATGGGTTGCGGCATTGTCAGCTTGAGGCTAGCTATATATTAGGCGGCCTCTTCTCTGATAAATCGACGCCGCCCGCTCATTTTTGCGAAAGCGATTGGCTTGTCGCAGAAGTGGACGAGAGTGATGGCACAATTGATCATTTCGCACCCGAAGTGACACTTGTCCTCAATGTGGATTGGGATCATGCGGATCACTATGGCGATGCTGCGAAACTCGACGCGGCATTTTCCGGCTTACTCAAGCGCACGAAACAAAAATTGCTGCTGCCAGATTCTTTTCACCTACAACCGACAGGCACAGCTACGATACAAACCTTCGATGGTGCCGCCAAGCGCCTCGGTCTAGATGCCGCCCCGAGTGGGCGTTTTAATCAGGTCAACGGCGATGCCGCTGCCGCCGTAATTTCCTTTTTCGATCAGCCATTAAAAAGCGATACGCTGTCAACTTTCCCTGGCATGGCACGTCGCCAATCCATTCTTTATCAGGACGCGCAGCTTAAGGTGGTCGAAGACTACGCGCACCATCCCACCGAGAT
Source organism: Opitutaceae bacterium BACL24 MAG-120322-bin51 (assembly GCA_905182465.1). Classification (GTDB taxonomy): domain Bacteria; phylum Verrucomicrobiota; class Verrucomicrobiia; order Opitutales; family Coraliomargaritaceae; genus Thalassobacterium. The sequence goes on from CAJJBI010000004.1 coordinate 347,238, forward strand.
TGATGCCCTGATCGAATGCCTTCGGACTAACGAACCAGATAAACAACTCGTTGTCGTCTTCCAGCCGCATCGTTATTCAAGGACACGCCAATTTAAGTCTGAATTTGCCCACTCTCTACAAGCTGCCGATGCCGTTTATCTCTTGCCTGTTTACGCCGCGCACGAGTCGGAATTGGCAGGTGGAAAAACTGCAGATCTAGCGAATGCATTCACGGATCAAGCACCCATCGAACTTGTAATGTCCTTGGGAGGTATGCGCCAACTTCAGGAAGCGATCAAAGATTCGCCGACTCAATTAGCTTTCGTCGGTGCAGGTGACATCGAAGAATTTGCAGGTGCTTTCGCTTCTTGGATCAGAGCTTCGGCTTCAGTCGGCCAAGTCGCATCGCCTGGGTCTGCGCGATGCCCCTAGCCTAGACGCTGCATGGGTAGATTACCTCGTGCCCCGCGTCTCTCCCGATTGTAAACTCAAGTTTCACGAACCACTCGCTAATAAGACGACCATTCGTATCGGTGGCTCGGCTCGCTTCTATGCCGAACCGGCTAATTACAGCGATTTGCGCGTTCTTCTGCGCGCTGCTGAACTCTACGAGTTTAAGTCCTTTTGCCTAGGTCGTGGTTCAAATCTTCTCGTTTCCGACCATGGTTTTGACGGCTTAGTTATCCGCTTTTCTGCGTCCGCATGGCGTCGGGTAGTTTCACTTGGTGAAGGTCGTATTTGGGCTTCTGCAGGAGGCCGCCTCAAAGAAATCTGCGGCTTTGCTGCTAAGAATGGCCTAGCTGGGTTTGAGTTTTTGGAAGGAATTCCTGGCGCAGTAGGTGGGGCACTTCGTATGAATGCCGGCGCTATGGGCAGTTGGATGTTCGACGTGGTGGAGCGTGTGCAGTTTATTGATGAGGACGGTTGCTACCAGGATTTGCCTAAAGAGGCCTTCCATTTTGGTTATCGCAAAGTTGAAGAAATCAGTCGAGGCATCGCCCTCGGTGCCGTGCTCTGTAGTGCCGATGGCGATTCCGAGGCATCTATCCGTGGCCGAATCGATAGCTACTCGAGCTCGCGGAAAGAGAGCCAGCCACGCGGCGCGAGCGCGGGCTGCATTTTCAAAAATCCGGAGGGTAATTATGCCGGTAAACTAATCGACGAATATGGAATTAAAGGTATGTCGGTCGGCGCGGCGGAGGTCTCCGAGGTGCACGGTAACTTTATCGTAAATCATGGTGGTGCATCGGCTGCCGATGTGATCGAACTCGTGCAAAAAGTGCGTGCCAAAGTGAAAGCTGAGTCTGGTTATATTTTAGAACCCGAAGTCTTGCTTGTCGGTCAGTCTTGGGATGAAGTTTTGAGCGAATGATGGCACTTCTCGGACAATTCTTATTTGGTAGCGGAGCGGAGAAGCCATTTAGGCCCTCCTGCATCAAAGAAATCCCCCATGTCTAAACCTCCCAAAGTAGTCGTTCTCTATGGCGGCGTCGGTTCCGAACGCGAAGTATCCTTGCAAAGCGGCGAAGCCATCGCGCAGGCCTTAGCTACGAACTTCGAAGTAGAGCCGCTTATTCTAGCTTCGGAGGCTTTGCCCAATTCTTTGAAATCAGATACGGATATCGTCTTTCCAGCACTACACGGTAGCTTCGGTGAGGATGGTCGACTGCAAGCTCTTTTGGAAGGGGCCGAAATTCACTATTGCGGCAGTGATGCCGCCGCCAGTCGCCTCTGTATGGATAAGGCCGCGACAAAGACGATCGCCCGTAAACTCAGCATCGCTGTGCCAGAAGCGATGGCCTTCGAAGGCGCTTCCGCACCTTTAGCTGATGCCGTGATCAATCAACTCGGCACCTCGCTAGTGATCAAACCTACCGATCAAGGTAGCAGTGTCGGGCTCCATTTCACCGAGCACCGGTCCGCACTTGGCGTCACGCTCTCAGGCATACGTTCTGGTAATTGGCTAATCGAACAGCGTATTCGTGGTCGCGAACTCACCGTCGGCGTACTCAAAGGAGTCGCCATGGGCGTAGTCGAGATCGTCAGCCAGAGTGGAGTATACGATTATAAAGCCAAATACACAACTGCTTCGACCGAGTATCATTTTCCTGCCGACCTAGAACCTGCAGTTGAGGCCAAGGTCAAAGACCATGCCCAACAACTATTTCGCGCCTGCGGTTGCCGCGACTTCGCCCGCATTGACTTCTTACTCGACGGGGCATGCCCAAATTTCCTAGAGATTAACACTCTGCCTGGTCTGACTGCGTCCAGCCTTCTTCCGAAGAGCGCATCCTGCATCGGCTACGACTTTGAGCAACTCGCCACCGAGCTGGTGGCACCGGCAATCGCTCGTTTCCAAAAGGGAGGTGCCGAATGATCGGAGGCAGTAAAAATAAAGGTAGTACCTCCGCAGGTGAAAACCAAACTTGGCGTGGATTAGACGGAGGGAGTAAACGCACGCGCGTTAATTCGTCGCAATCGCGCAAGCGTCGTCAAGTGCAAGCTCTTAAGTTATTGGGCGCCTTCCTCTGTTTGTGTTCTCCTCATCAGCGCTGTCGTCTGGGCGATTGTCGCGTTCAACGAGCGAGAAGAACCAATTCAAATCACGACTCCCTCGAAGCCGGTGGAGAAAGTTCTTTTCGATACGGACGGAGTATTGCCCCCATCGTGGCTTGGGACGGTGGTCGAGTTACGTCGCGACACCGCTATGATGGAGATTGATATCCACACCATGAAGCAGCAGCTCGAAGCGCATGGTCAGGTCAAGTCGGCCTCTATTGAGCGCCAGTTTCCCAACGCATTAAAGATAGATTTAAAGGAGCACGAACCCGTTCTCCGCATGCGTGTAATGGGTGTCAACGGTCGAGCTGAAGTCCGTATCATCTCTAGTGAGGGGACTATTTACAAAGGCATCGGTTACCCCAGAGCCACTTTAAATAGGCTACCCTTTGTCCTCCCCTACCAACACTCCGAAGGTGGGATATTACCCATGCGAGGTATCGGCCAAGTCGCCGAACTCCTCGAAGAGACGCGTCGTAAACAGTCGAATTTTTATAAGACTTGGAAGCTTGTTTCTTTAAAACACTATTCTGGTAACCCAGATTTTCCCGGCCAAGTGATTGAAGTGCGCTCGTCGATGGTGCCACGTATCATATTCGGATTTAATACCAGTTTTGCCCAGCAGCTGGATCGCCTTGCAGTGATTCTCAACTATGTTCAATCACGGGGAAATCCTGCGATCAAACGTATCGACCTGACCCTCCCCAAAGATGCCGCCGTTCAATTTGAGAGCGGGCGCATTAGCACGTTTTAATTCACTGAATAATTCCATTGCCTGTAAGCTTTTGGGCGAATCAGCATCTGGCTTCGATCTTCTAAAACTTTACAGTTTTGATTACTCCTTATTATTAAAATGAAAGTCATATTGTCCCTCATTCTTCTAGCCGCGCATATTCTCCACGCCGATTCAGTCGATGTCTATTTCGGAACTGGCGGGGCTGAGGCTAAAGGGATTTATCGCGCCAGCCTCGACACAAGAAAAGGCAAGCTCTCTTCCGCGACGCTGGCCGCAGAGGTCAAAGCGCCTGGCTTTCTCGCTTTCCACCCTGACCGGACTAGGCTCTATGCCATCGCCAATCCAGTCGAAGGACCTTCAGTCTTAGCTTACAATATTTTAGATAATGGCGACCTCGAGTTTTTAAATTCCCAACTCATCCCCGACGGACGTGCGGCGCATATCAGTGCGCATCCATCTGGCAATTTTTTGTTAACTGCCCAGTATGCGGGTGGTTCAGTTGCGGTCTTCCCACTAGGCAATGACGGGCAGGTTGAAGCATGTAGCCAAATGGTCGAGCACGAGGGAGGTTCAGGTGTCGTAGCGAAGCGACAAAGTAAACCACATCCTCACTGGGTCGGTTTCTCACCCGACGGGCGGTTCGCATTCGTGCCTGATCTCGGGCTCGACCAGATTGTAATTTACCAGATCCAGCCCGACCAAGTTTCGATTAAACAAGTCGGCGCAGTTGATTCTGTCTCTGGAGGCGGTCCGCGGCACATGAAGTTCTCAGTCGACGGGCAATACATTTTCTTACTCAACGAATTGAGCCTCTCGGTCTCGACTTTCGCCTTCGATGCAGAAACAGGCAATGCCACACTACTTTCGACCACGCCGACGCTGAGTGATTCTACGAAAGCAAATGAGAGCTTTAACTCCTCATCCGAAATCGTAGTGCACCCCAACGGCGAATTTGTTTATGCCGCCAATCGCGGACACGATAGTGTAACTGCTTTCGTCGCCGACGCCGAGACAGGCCGACTCCATGTTACTGACATTGAACCAATCCGCGGGGCGTGGCCGCGTAATATAAACCTGGATTCATCTGGGCAATGGTTGCTCGCAGCGGGTGCGCATTCAAATACAGTCACAGTTCTCGAGGTGGATACGGTGAGCGGCGCGCTGACCTATCCCAGAGATAGGGTGATCACCGTGCCCAATGCGATCTGTGTATTACTAAATGATTAGCTTCAGGTTCCGCCTTGAGGCGGTTCTTGTTACATGGGTGGCTCAAAGCGGGACTCCCAGCTAAGCGATTACTTTCCTTTCAAAAAATCTCGACTCGCGCGCTTTAGCTTTTTGATTTTCGCCTCGTTCTTCTTCAAGTCGCGCTTATCCATTAGATCGATGAAGAGTTTACCATTGAGGTGGTCTACTTCGTGTAAGATGCATCGCCCCAATAGTCCGTCGGCCTCAACGATGTGACTGTTACCTTCGGTGTCCTGGTATTCGCAGCATACGCCCACGGGGCGGTCTACTTTGCCGTTTACGCCCGGAAAGGAGAGACAGCCTTCTTCGTAAACATCCTCCACTTGATCGATGATAGTGACCTTCGGATTAATAATGGCCATAGGCATGATCAGCTCGAGAGGCGGCTTCTTACCATCGAGGCTATATTCAAAGGGCACTTCCACACCTTCGGGTGGGCGCACATCGAGCACGCATATTTGTAAGGCATGATTCACTTGTTGTGCGGCTAGGCCGATGCCTTCCTCGTCATACATCGTATCGACCATGTCGTTGGCCAACTCGGCCAGAGCTTCATCAAATTCAGTGATTGGCTTGCCGACTTTGCGTAGGATGGGTTCGCCGTATTGGGTGACTCGTAAGATCATTGAAGCAATTAAGAATTAAGAATGTAATTAACGTCGACCAGATGCACGCGCAGGGAGGGGCGCAGCGTTGCACATCACGGTGTTGACGATGACTTTGTGTTTTGCCGCAACCGAGGTGTAGGCGGACTGCAGTGCGGGCCAAATTTGGGTAGCCTCACCCCAGACTACGGTGGACATGGTGCCTGTGTCGCGATCGATACCCGTCGCATCGAGTGCGTCGAGGTAGCAGTGAACGGCTTCGCGCACCTTTCCATCTAGTGCGTAAACCGAGATTTGAACAGAGATAAGAGGATCGGTCTTTTCCATTTCCTAAATGTGTAAAGGTGTCTGAGTTTGTGTCCACATTAGTTTTGTGAACTCGGTGTTTCCATTGTGCGCAAAAAAAGCCCGCGATGAATCGCGGGCTTTATATAAATCTGTCCTCCGACTTATTAGCTAGACCAACATGATAGAGGGCGACTCAAGGATTTCCTTGAGCGCTTGGAGATACTTTGCACCGACTGCTCCGTCGATGGTACGGTGGTCGCCAGAGAGGCCGATCTTCATCACTTGGCCGACTACAATCTCGTCGTTTTCATTGACGACTGGTTTCTTGATCGTCGCGCCTATACTTAGGATGGCAGCGTTGTTGGGATTGATAATTCCGTAAAAGTCGGAAATGCCAAACATGCCTAGGTTCGTCACAGTGAGTGTAGAGCCGCTCATCTCGTTGGGGGTGAGTTTTTTACTACGTGCCTTTTTGATCAGGACCTTAGCTTCTGCGCCAATTTCGCGTAAGCCTTTAGTCTCTGCGGCTCGGATCACTGGGGTGACGAGGCCGTCGTCGATGGCGACGCCAAAGGCAAGGTGCACATTTGGATGTTGTTTGATGCTGTCACCCTCCCACGAACGATTGATCGCAGGGACGCGACGCACCGCTTCGGCGGCTGCCTTGAGAGTGAGATCATTGACTGAGAACTTAGTCCCACCGTGCTCGGGGGGAAGATTAGCTAACTTGCTATTCAGCTCCTTACGAAGCGCTGCGAGTGGTGCGCCGTTGACTTCAATTTGCAGGTAGAAGTGCGGGGCTTGCGTCTTGGAGGCCACGAGTGCCTTGCCGATACTTTTACGCATATTGGAGACTGGGATTTCCAAAGCTTCAAGCGTTGCTGCAGGTTCGACAGGCTCAGGGCTAGTAGCTTGAGCGGCTGCTCGGAGTGGCTGCGCCAGGTTGGGCGTTTTCGACGTCGGCCTTGACGATGCGGCCACTTGGACCTGATCCATGAATCGTAGCGAGGTCGATGCCTTTTTCGGCAGCAATTTTCTTAGCGAGTGGAGAGGCTTTAATACGGCTGCCTGTTGTCGTGGCGGGAACGACCGGTGTAGGAACGACTTCAGGCGCAGGCTCTGGAGCTGCCGGTGCCGGCGTGGGCGCTTCGGCGGCTTCTGGCTCAGGAGTGACGACTGCGGGTGTGCTCTTTTCCGCAGCAGGCGCTTCTTCGCCAGCTTCCCCGACAGCGGCGATGGCACCACCGACGGCGACCTCGTCTCCGACGCCGCAGTATTGTTTGATTAAAACACCGTCGTCAAAACACTCGACTTCCATCGTTGCTTTGTCGGTCTCTACTTCGGCGATCATGTCACCACTGGCGACTGGGTCGCCTTCGTTTTTTAACCATTTGACGAGCGTACCCACTGTCATGGTGTCGCTGAGTTTGGGCATGTCGATGAGTGTAGCCATATTCTAAAGAGTGAAAGTAAGTGTGAAAGTAAAAGTCTTTTAAGCCATCGCCTTGAGGGCTCCCTCGATAATGCGCTCTTCGTTGGGTAGCTGCCAGTCTTCGAGTTCTTTTGAGTAAAAGTTTGGCGCATCGATCGCAGAGACTCTGCGTATCGGGGCGTCCAGATCATCGAAGGCTTTGAGCTGAATAATATGTGAGATTTGTGCATCCACGCCGCAGAAAGGTTTGTTCTCTTCGACTAGTAGCGCACGGTGGGTCTTTCTTACTGAGTTAAGAATAGTTTCTTCATCGAGCGGTCGGATGGAGCGAAGGTCGACGACTTCAGCGCTGATGCCGTGTTTCTCCTCGAGCGTTTTCGCAGCCTGCAGCGAAAGCATTGCGCAGCGACCGTGCGAAACGATCGTCAGGTCGGTGCCTTCCTTTAGAATATTGGCGACGCCAAGTTCGACTATGTATTCTTCATCCGGGACTTCCCACTTCTCCCCGTAGAGAAGGGTGTTTTCCATGACAAAGACAGGGTCATTGTCGCGGATCGCTGCCTTCATGAGCCCTTTGGCGTCGTAGGCGTTGGACGGACAGACGACCTTCAAGCCAGGGTGGTTGGCCACCATGTTTTCCGGGGTGTGCGAGTGAGTCGCTCCGACGCTAGTACCACCATTGGCAGGACCGCGGACTACGATCGGCACGTTCATCAAACCGCCGGACATGTAGCGGCAGAATGAACCATTGTTAAAAAGTTGATCAATCGCCACATAGCTGAACGACATAAACATCATCTCGATGACGGGACGGATGCCGAGCATAGAGGCGCCAATAGCGAGGCCAGAGAAGGCTGCTTCAGAGATAGGTGTGTCGATCAGGCGCTTGTCACCGTGTTTGGCCCAGAGGCCTTCGGTAACTTTGTAGGCACCATTGTATTGAGCGACTTCTTCGCCCATGATGCAGACATTCTCGTCGCGTTGAATTTCCTCGTCGAGTGCTTGCTTGATGGCTTCGCGGTATGTGATGAGTGGCATGGTATGGTAAATTAAGAATTAAAAATTAGGACTGAGTTCTTCTGGTCGTGGCGGATCAATTAAGAAGGAGTGAGAGGGAGTGGCGTTGCAGTTTGTGGCAATTCGTAATCCCAATCTTTATTAGTCATTAAAAAAGTAGGTGCCCTTGAGCTTGCCTTCGGAATCGTTGTCGACCTCCCAGTAAACGTCGGTTTGGATTTCGCTGCGTGGCGCGACAGGGCTTTCGTCGGCAAACTTCGCAGATGCTTCGGCTTCGTCTTTCTTTTCTTGATCGATTTTTTTGGCTAATTCCTCAGTCAGGGTTCCATCGGAAAGTAAGTGCTCTTTGACCACGTTGAGGGGATCTTTAGTGCGCTTATATTCTTCGATTTCCTCTTTGGTGCGATACTTCTCATGGTTGGCATCGGCCACCGAGTGTCCACGATAGCGATAGGTGCGGATTTCTAGTAAGAAGGGCTTGTGCTCCTCGCGTGCTCGAATCATCGCTCGGTTGGCGACCTCGCGAACTTCGAAGACGTCGTGGCCATTGCAGACTTCCCACTCCATATCAAAGCCGTCGGCGCGGTGGGCGAGGTTCTCCTCGGCAGAAGAGCGTTTGAGGCTAGTGCCCATTGAATAGCCATTGTTCTCAATGACGAAAACAACAGGGATGTTCCAGAGTGAGGCGAGGTTGAGCGTCTCCATGAAGGAGCCTTGGTTCACCGCACCGTCTCCAAGAAACGCCATAGCGCAGCCTTTTAAACCCTTATACTTAAGTGCAAAGGCAAGCCCCGCTCCAAGCGGAGTCTGTCCAGCTACGATGCCGTGACCGCCCCAGTAATTTTTGTCGGGGGCGAAAAAGTGCATCGAGCCGCCTTTGCCCTTTGAACAACCAGTGTGCTTGCCATACATCTCGGCCATGCACTCATTCATGGACATACCGACTGCAAGCGCGTGTCCGTGGTCACGGTAGGCGGTGATAATGTGGTCATTTTCCTCCATTAGGGAGACGATTCCAGCAGCAACCGCTTCTTGCCCAATGTAAAGGTGGAGGAAGCCGCCAATCTTACCCTGATTGTAGGCGCGTAGCGAGCGCTCTTCAAAGCGACGGATGCCTACGATCGTGCGATAAAGGTCAATCTTCTCATCTTTTGAGAGCGATTTGTTGATCGGTGCTGTCGCGAAGTTCTTTAACTTAGCTTTGGGCTTTTTGGCGACAGCTGCGGTTTTCTTTTTGGTAGTAGCCATATACGTAAGTCGTATAAATGCGTAGAACAGGGCCACATGACAAGGAAAAACCCCAAAAACTCACCTAAAGTATGTAATATAAAGCACGAAATATATTTCGCTATACAAATAACGCTAGATTCTTCATGCTTTGCACCGCCGACTCTGCGCTGACTAAGGCCAGGCACCCAACTAAACTTTTGGTTTAGGCACTATTGTAGAGATGCCTCCGTCGATGACGAATGTTTGCCCTGTGACGAACTTTGCCTGATCGGAATGCAGCCACGCTGCGAGACTAGCCACGTCAGATGCTTCGCCGATAGCCCCTGTTGGGTGCATGCGCTTGGAGATTTCCAGTGCTTGCTCACTGCCGATTATGGCTTGACTGAGTGGGGTATCTGTCAGGCTAGGAGCGATGGCATTAATGCGTAGACCACGTGAGGCATAGCTAGCCGCCGCCGCGCGCACCATTGCTTCAATACCACCCTTGGCTGCAGCAATGGCCTCGTGGTTGGCAATTCCCGTTTGAGCTGCAGCGGTACTGAAGAAAAGGCAAGAACCATGGCCTTGTTTCGACATGATTTTAGCGACTGTGCGCAAAGCATAAAATGCACTACTTAAGTTAGTCTGTATCGTTTGGAGCCAATCTTCGACCGGCGTGAGGTGAGCGGGCCTCAAGTAGATAGAACCGATGGCATGAGTGTAGCTGTCGATCGATCCAAGTTCCTGTTGGAACTCATTAATTACACTCTCCAAGGCTTCGGGCTCGGTCGCATCACAGGTTTTTAGCATGAATCCGTTCTGCGAATTGAGCGGGTCACCCGCAGGAGCTTTTCGCGCATATCCAGCAACCCTGTCGCCCTCCGCACTCAGCTTGACTGCCAGTTTGGATCCAATGCCACCCGTGATTCCCCCTATTAAATGGTTTTTTGCCTGTTTCATAATGTATGATCGGAGTTTGCTAACTTGAATTACATCTTATCACCAAGGCACGAATTCTAGCCTACTAAATAGTCGCTGTTTAACCTGCTGAGGGACGAATTATAGATGAACCTATGCGAAGGCTAAATTATAGCCCTCTTTGGGAGCCAGGAAACTTTGTTCAAAAAAACTTGAACAAAATGAGATATCGATCATTCTTTAGATCTGTTCTGCATCAAAATGCCTGTTACACAGTCAGATACCCCAATCCTATCCGCATGGGAGACGTCAATGATCGACGTCTTTGTACGAGCGGCTGGCTTGATCGGTCTACCGAGATCAATAGGGGAGATTTATGGACTTCTTTTTTGTACCCCCAAAGCGCTGAGTTTCGACGAGCTTGTCGAACGCTTGCAGATTAGTAAGGGTTCTGTCAGCCAGGGCCTAAAGGTCTTGCGCCAACTCGGTGCAGTCAAACTGCACTACGTGCCTGGTAGTCGCCGCGACCATTACCAGCCTGAGCTTTCCATGAAACGACTCGTGCGTGGCTTTATTAAGGACCAGTTTGAGCCTCACCTCCTTTCTGGTTCTGAGCGATTGGACAACATCGACGCACTCATCGAAGAGGAAGGCGATGAAGCCTCCCGCGCCCACGCCCGCAATCGTCTGGGAACGCTCCGTTCTTGGCAACAACGCACCCGTAAACTAATGCCCATCGTCATGGCTGTGCTCGGCGGTGCCAAATTTTTTGATAAAGAACCGACGGACGAAGAAACCATTATTTAAAAAGCTGTTTCGAGCAAAGCGACCAGACCGGATACGCAGTCGACCGAAACAATACTGAAAAAATTTAACCCGCACTCTACGCGGCCAATCAACAAGCTGTAGCTATTAGCTCTCAGTCATTAATCATTAACCATTGCGGCCTAGTCGCCCAAAAGTCTCGGAATTTTCCCGAACGACCAAGGGCGGAAGCGTGGACAGTAAAGCTGCAAGATATTGGATATACCCTAAGTAGCT
>CAJJBI010000005.1 GCA_905182465.1 Opitutaceae bacterium BACL24 MAG-120322-bin51
AGGCAAAACTCAATGGCTACCTACATTTTTCAAGTTTTCAGTATTGTTAGCCCTTGAACCGCACGCCAACTTAGCTGTTTTTACGACTTTTCCAGCTATGCATCCGATCATTCTTAAAGGCCGCCAGGCATTCTCCGATTTCCGTCTCGCCGCGCTTAAAAAAGCGCTCAATGAAGCCATCGACGCGCACAACATCGCCGAGATCGACGCCGTCGAGTGCTACTTCATTGAGGCGGCCAATCCGCTCGACGACACCACCACCGAGCGCGCTTTCGTTCTCCTCGCGGCACAGGAACATTTCAGCCTTGATGATGACGGCGGTTTCTATGTCACCCCGCGCAAGGGCACGATCTCGCCCTGGTCTACGAAGGCAACAGACATCTTTCACAACTGTGCCCTTGAGGCTGTGGCACGCGTCGAGCGCGGCATTCACTTCCGTCTCAGCACCGCCGACGGTCTCGTCCTCGGCATCAAAGACCTTGGCCTGGCGCTCCTCGCCCTGCACGACCGTATGACCGAAGCCGTCTATGACGACGTCTCCGACTTTTTCAGCCACTTCGAACCCGCCCCCCTTCGCACTGTCCCACTCATGGTCGAAGGCCCCGAAGCTTTTGCCAAGGCCAACATTGACTGGGGTCTCGCGATGTCCGAACCCGAGATCGACTACTTGGTAGCCGCCTACCAGAAAATGGAACGCGACCCAACCGATGCCGAGCTTGTCATGTTCTCGCAGGTCAACTCCGAGCACTGCCGTCACAAAATTTTCAATGCCGACTGGATCGTCGACGGCGAAAAGAGCGATATTTCCCTCTTCGGTATGATCCGCAACACCCACAAGTTGAATCCCGGAGGCACGCTCTCCGCTTATGCCGACAACTGCGGCGTGATCCCAGGTTCCCCTGCGGACTGGTGGGAAGTCGACCAAACGGGCTCAAGCAAAACTTATCGCAAGACTCCGAGCCAGCTAGACATTCTTTGTAAAGTAGAGACCCACAATCACCCTACCGCAATCTCACCCTTCCCTGGCGCCGCAACGGGCGTCGGTGGTGAAATCCGCGACGAAGGTGCCACCGGCATTGGTGGTCGCCCCAAGGCTGGCATCTCCGCCTTCATGGTTTCCAATCTCGAAGTGCCCGGCTACACTCAGCCATGGGAAAAACATATCGCTGAGCACCCGACCCGCATGGCCTCGCCGCTCGACATCATGCTCGAAGGCCCAATCGGAGGGGCAGCCTTTGGCAATGAGTTTGGTCGCCCACAACTTTGTGGCATGTTCCGCACCCTTCAGCTAGAACACAACGGCCAACACCGCGGCTATCACAAGCCGATCATGGTCGCAGGCGGCATGGGCAACATGAAGCGCGAACACGTGGATAAGAAGCCCATCCCACCGACAGCACTTATTCTACAACTCGGCGGACCGGCGATGAAGATCGGCCTAGGCGGCGGCGCAGCCTCCTCCATCGGAGCAGGCTCGCAGTCCGAAGCACTCGACTTCGATTCCGTTCAGCGTGGTAACCCAGAAATGGAACGTCGCTGCCAACAAGTGATCGATGGCTGCATCGCCCTCGGCGCGGATAACCCCATGCTCTCTATTCACGACATCGGCGCTGGTGGGCTCTCCAACGGCCTCCCCGAACTCGTCGAAGCCACCGGTGGGCGCTTTCACCTGCGCAAGATCCACAACGAAGACTCTTCCATGTCGCCCATGGAGATTTGGTGCAACGAATCCCAAGAGCGCTACGTCATGGCGGTCATGCCGGACCGCATTGATGCCTTCACCGCGCTCTGCACACGCGAGCGCTGCCCCGTCGCCATCGTCGGCGAAGCGACCGACGACGGGCAACTCGTACTCGAAGACTCCCACTTTAAAAATAAGCCCATCGACATGGAAATGGGCGTTCTTCTTGGCAAGACACCGAAGATGCTCAAAGACGTGAAACGTCTCGCCGAAACCCATGCCGAACTCGACGTATCTGAAATTCAACTACCTGATGCCATCGACCGCGTGCTGCGCTTCCCAGCCGTCGCCAATAAAAGTTTCCTCATCACCATCGCCGACCGCAGCATCACCGGCATGGTCGCCCGCGATCAAATGGTTGGCCCCTGGCAAACACCCGTTGCCGACGTCGCAGTAACCGCCACCAGTATGGATAGCACCACCGGCGAAGCCATGGCGATGGGTGAGCGCACACCAATTGCGATCCTCAACGCCGCTGCATCTGGCCGCATTTCGATTGGCGAATGTTTGACTAATATCGCGTCCGCCCACGTCGGCAAGATCGGCAACATAAAGCTCTCCGCCAACTGGATGGTTGCCGCTGGTGAAGCTGGGGAAGACGCCAACCTTTACGACACCGTCAAGGCCGTCGGCATGGAACTCTGCCCAGCCTTAGGTATCTGTATCCCCGTCGGCAAAGACTCCATGTCCATGCGCACCAGTTGGAAAGACAGTGCAGGCGCAGACCACAAGCAAGTCTCCCCGCTCAGCCTCATGGTGACGGGATTTTCTAGCGTCGAAGACGTGCGCAAGACTGCCACACCAGACCTGAAGTCAACCAACAGCGCTCTCCTCCTCCTGGATCTAGGCGCGGGCAAAAACCGCCTCGGCGGCTCCACTCTCGCACAGGTTTACAATCAGGTGGGCAAGGCCACACCCGACCTTGACGACCCAGAAAAGTTCGTAGGTTTCTTCAGCGCTATTCAAGAGCTCCTCGCGAACGACCTCATCCTTTCCTACCACGACCGTGGTGACGGTGGCCTAGCCGCGACCCTTGCCGAGATGGCAATCGCCGGCCGCAAGGGCATTAACACCGTCCTCGACAAGTTAGGCAACGATCCACTCGCCGCCCTCTTCTCCGAAGAGCTAGGCGCAGTCATCGAAATCGACAAAACAAAGCTAGCCACCATCATGGGAGTGCTCTCCAAGCACGGCGTCTCTGACATCACGCACCTGATCGGCAACACGTCGGCAGAACCTATTCTAAACATCCAACTGAATAACGAACAACTCTTCAGCGAAAGTGTCACAAAGCTGAACCTCGCATGGTCCGAACTCACTTACCAGATGCAAGCCAAGCGCGACAACCCAGACTGCGCACAAGAAGAATATGATGCCCTCCTCGAAGAAAATAAGGGCATCCTGATCAAACCCTCATTCAGCGTCGCTGAAGTGGATGAACTTCTAACAGCGAACTCCCAACTTTTAAGTTCTGACACGAAGCGCCCGCTCGTCGCCATCTTTCGTGAACAGGGAATTAACGGCCAAAACGAAATGGCCTTCGCCTTCGACCGCGCTGGTTTCCAAAGCATTGATGTCCACATGACCGACCTCCTCGATGGCAGCGTTGACCTCGCAGACTTTGCGGGCCTCGTCGCTTGCGGCGGCTTCTCTTATGGCGACGTCCTCGGCGCAGGTTCCGGTTGGGCCAAGAGCGTCCTCTACAACCCAAAGCTCAAAGCAATGTTCCAGACCTTCTTCGAGCGCGAAGACAGCTTCACCCTAGGCGTCTGCAACGGCTGCCAAATGATCTCTCAACTCAAAGAGATCATTCCTGGTGCCGAGGGCTGGCCAGAGTTCAAGCGTAACCGCTCCGAGCAATTCGAAGCCCGCTACAGCAACGTTGAAATAATGGAGAGCCCTTCGATCTTCTTCAAAGGCATGGAAGGCAGCCTCCTCCCAATCCCCGTCGCCCATGGCGAAGGCCGCGCCGACTTCAGCACTACAGGCGACTTCGAGAAGTGCCTCACCGGCAATCAAATCACAGCCCGCTACATTGACTTCAACGGCGAAGCAACGGAAGTGTATCCAGCCAACCCAAACGGTTCCCCTGCAGGCACCACTGGCTTCACCACAAGCGACGGCCGCGCCACCATCATGATGCCACACCCAGAACGCTGTTTCCGATCTGTGCAAATGAGCTACAAGCCAGACGATCAGTTCACAGAGGAAGCCGGCCCATGGTTGAAGATGTTCCAGAATGCGCGGGCTTACATCGACCTGAATCAGTGAGGCGAGGAAAGACCTTACGCCCAAGCATGCTAGTTTGCGCAGCTCGCATAAATTGAAAAGCCCTTGCAATGCAATTTCATGCACGCAAGGTCACTGGTTCCTATACAGACCGTTAAATAATAGCGGGATGGGTAATGCGCTCCTTAAAGACACCTCTCTTCTTAAAACCAAAAATCATTACCCTGACTCAACTTTAAACGACTCAATGCACCCGCATATGACAAAAAATCCCGCAGCTTCCTTATCGATTACCCAAGGCTTAAAACTCACATGGATCGCCAGTGCTTTCTATTTAAAGCTGGGCCTCATTAGTATGCTTTCGCTTGGCGGTCTTTGCGCCAAGGAAGCACCTAATTTCATCCTCGTTTTAACCGATGACCAGGGCTGGACGAGCCTGTCAGCAGCGATGGATCTTAGGCGCCCTAACAGCAAAAGTGATTATCACAAAACCCCTAACATGGATGCCCTACTTGAACGCGGAATGCGCTTTAGTAATGGCTATGCAGCGGCTCCAGTTTGCTCGCCAACTCGCTACAGTATTCAATTTGGAAAATCACCCGCGCGCCTAAATTATACCAGGGTATTGGGTCGAAATGGAGCTGACCATAATCAAGTCGGAATCCCACAGGTTTTGAAAGCCGCCGATCCCGATTACTTATGCGCCCACCTCGGCAAGTGGCACATTAGTGCGGATCCTGAACGCTACGGTTACGATGTGCATGATGGCAAGACGACTAACCGAGAGGGAGGCTTTACGATGAAAGACAATGATCGCGAATGGGGGGGCTACGCCGAAGACGATCCTAAGCGAGTGTTCTCTCTCACCAACCGGGCCATCGACTTCATGCAAAAATCGCTCAAAGAGGAGCGGCCTTTCTTCATTCAGATCTCCCACTATGCGGTTCACTCGAACCTTGTTTATAACGAAGAAGCTTTCGATGAGGTAGGTAACTGGCCTGATGGCAAAGTTCACCAAAACCGAGCTTACGCAGCCATGGTTCACAACCTGGATCAGTCGATTGGTCTGCTCTCTAGAGGCTTATGATGCAATGGACCTCGCGGAAAACACCTACCTAATATTCACTTCAGACAACGGAGGCATGCCGACTCTGCCAATTCAACTCAACAAAGGGAAACCCTACCCGGCGGGGCTAAATTCTCCTCTACTTCGAGGCAAATGGGATTTGACCGAAGGTGGCATACGCGTGCCATTTGCCGTCATGGGTCCTGGGGTTGAAGCTGGTTCACAGAGTAATGAACCTGTCATCAGTTATGATCTTCTGCCTACTCTCGCAGATATCGCCGGTGCGACCGATGCCCTCCCTGATGAGCTAGATGGCCGAAGCATTCGCCCCGTGCTCAAAAATCCTGACACCAAAATTCAACGCCCACCCGAAGGCTTAGTCTTTCACTTCCCACATTACAATGTTGTCGGCCTCAATGAACCGCATTCAGCAATCCGCATAGGCGACTACAAGCTACTGAAGTTCACTTCATCAAAGCGTGAATTACTCTTTAACGTCGCCGATGATCCCAGCGAGAGTGAAGATCTTTACGAGGCAAACCTCGCTCTGGCTGGCAAACTCAATACTGCGCTGGAAACTTATCTTGATGCAGTCGGTGCAGAAAGACCAGAGGACAGTAATAGCTGGAAAGATTGGAATGGTCGTTCGGGTGCAACTAAGACACTCTTTCTCTCACGATATCCGAAATAATGCACCAATTGCCTTCGACCACTCGCTGCCTGTGGAGCTTACTCATTCTGCTCTGCCTGTCAGTAGATGTCTACGCAAACACAAGCGCGACGAAGCCGAATATTGTTCTAATCTTTGTGGATGACATGGGCTACGGCGATCCCGGATGCTACGGCGGTTCGCTCGTGCCCACTCCTAACATTGATTCATTAACTGAACCAGGCATTCGATTTACCCAAGGTTACAGCGTAAGCGCCGTTTGCGGGCCCAGCCGAGTCGGACTGCTCAGCGGCATGCAACCAAGCCGCATTGGCGTCTACTGGAATCCTGATATGGGGGCAGTGCAGATGCCAAAAGGTCACCAGATCTTGCCACAAACACTGAAAACTGCGGGCTACATTACTGGCTTGGTAGGGAAATGGAACCTCAACAACCCGGGCTGGGATCCCATGCCAGCGAGCAACTATTTCGATCAAACTTATGACGTGATGGTCTGGGAGGGAGACTATTGGCCAAACGAAAATGGCGTTTATAAGGGCGTCGATGACCGCAACTATGGGAGCAGTAAGCAAAGCGGTATTTGGGGTCCGGCAGAAGCCGGCGAAGAATACCTGACCGATCGACTGACACGCCACGCATGTGAATTCATTCATGAGCAAAAAGATAACCCGTTTTTCCTAATGTTGGCCTACAATGCCCCTCATAGTCCGCTACAGGGCAAGCGTGAGCACCAAGAAAAACTACAACACATTGAGAGTGAAGCATTGCAACTCTACGCCTCCATGGTGCTCGCGATCGATGACGGAGTCGGTCAAGTATTAGGCGCCCTCAATGAGTCGCAAATTACTGAGAACACTATGGTTCTATTCATCAGCGACAATGGCCCAGCCATTACTAGCTTTAAAGGAATGCCTGAAGCATGGCCACGAGGCGAACTACTTGGCTCCACTGATGGGCTGAGAGGCCATAAAGGAACTTATTACGAAGGTGGCATCCGTGTGCCATTCATCATTCAATGGCCATCGGCCATCCCGCAGGCGATTACTTGCGAGCAAGCAGTGACTACCTTAGATCTATTGCCTACCTTGTGTGCTGTCGCAGGGGCGAAACCGGATCAACAAATGTATGTGGATGGCCATGACATTACGCCCACTTTCCAACTGGGAAATACCGCTTTACCGGAACGAACCCTATTGTGGATGTCCGACCAAGCAGGCGCCGTTCGCCAAGGCGACTGGAAGCTGGTCTACGATGCAGATGATGGGGAACAACTCTTCCACTTGGGAAAAGACCCAAGCGAAAGTCAGGATCGCTGGCAACAAGAGCCGGAAGTTGTCCGTCAACTGAAAGCTGCACTCGGCCAATTGCAGGCGGAAGTCCCACCGCCGATTACCCCGAGGAAATCTCGCTAGTTCCAGAAAGCGTGCCCTTACTTAATACTGTTCAGGGTGGCGATAATCTCCCCAGCGGTGCTTGATCGTCCGCTTGAGTGGTATTTGCATACCGCCCGAGTTTTCCAGCCAGTCATAAATCTCACCGGCGAGTTCGCGGATAAGGTCCTGGTGCTCGGGGTGCTCGATTAAATTATACATTTCGTTGGGGTCGCTCTGGAGATCGTAGAGTTCGTTTCGTTCCCAGAGCCCATGATAGCGGATTAACTTGTAACGATCTGTGCGAACACCGAAAACGGATGGGGTCATCGGGAAATCATACTCCCAATAATATTCGTAAAAGACCTTATCCCGCCAGGGCACTTCTTTTCCGACGAGCAATGGCAAAAAGGAATCCCCGTGCATCTCAGGATTTTTTTCAAGTCCTGCCATCGCCATAACTGTGGGCGCAATATCAATGTTTTGCACAAGGCTATGTAAAGTTTCACCACCTTCAAATAGATCAGGGCAGCGCACTAGGAGCGGCACCTTGGCGGATTCCTCATAGAAATGTCGCTTGTCGATCAATCCATGCTCACCCCAGCTGAAGCCGTTGTCGCCCATATAGATCACTACGGTTTCATCCGCAAGACCGCGCGCTTCTAGATACGCCATCACAGTGCCGATACTTTCATCGACTCCCATGAGGGTTTCGCAATAATCGATGACCAAGTCACCCACTGCTCCGTTGCCATGATACATGTAATCCACACCGTGCCAGCTGTGGCGCTGCTCCTTGACCCACTCCGGCCAGAGTAAATCTTTATAGCTACCATCTTGGGTTTGTGAGTAGGTCGCCGGTAATTCGTAGTCTACTCCCTGCATACATCCCCGCATGGCGGGCTGCCTGCTTGAATTCTGAGTGTACCGCCTTGTGCGATAGATACACGAAAAAGGGCTGATCCGATTCTATTTGCTCCATCCATTCCACCGCATGCTCCGTTAGTAGATCAGATGTATACACGGTATCCTCATAACTGGTATGCTCCCCATTGATGTTGAGCGTCACCCCAGTGTAGACGCCCTGTCCTTTAAAGGATTCCCAATGATTAAAGCCAGGCTGCGGGTCGTCTGACTCGTCACCCATGTGCCATTTACCAAAAAACGCAGTCTGATAGCCCGCTTGCTGTAGGTATTCTGGGAAATAAGTCAGGTTGCCCGGATTTGGGGCCTGATTGTCGACGATGGTATGCGTATGGGCGTAGAGACCCGTTAAAATCGAGGCGCGACTCGGGGAACAGAGGGAGGTGGTCACGTAGGCTTGGTCGAAATACACTCCCCGCTCTGCCATATTATCCATGTGTGGCGTCTTCAGCCAAGGCAGTTTGCCGGTAAAGCCCATGAAATCGAAGCGGTGATCATCGCTTAAGATGAAGACGACATTACGCTTCATTGCTTGAGTGGTGCCAGCGTAGCTGGGCAACATGGTTACCAGTAATAGGAGGGAAATAAACTGAATCTTCATTGGGTGGTTAGTTTCTAAAATATGCTCTAAAGCAATAAAAATACTTAGTCCCTACGAATGCTAGACAGAAAGCCGTTTCAATTAAAAAGTGCACACAATTGCAATTATGATTCAATATCTTTGAAAAAGGGCCACTAATTGCAATCATGATCAATATCTTTGAAAATTCTGAAGTAATATTCAGGCGATCATTAAATTCATAATCTATTAATAATGAGTGATTAAGGGATTTAAAGCCTGCTGGTTACTAAGAAGTCTAGTTTTTATAGTGCATTAATGTGCAAAAAAGCTTGCAACGGGTGGAAAATTTTATCTATATATAACTATAAACCTATTCTAACTGAAGATACCTAGTATTTTTAGTTCACAATTACCCTATCATAAACAAAACCCTACACAACATGAAATCCAAACTACTTAAACTATCCCTTGCTGCTTCAGCATTCGCATTTTCAATCTCGTCATCGAACGCGCAAACAATCGACGGCAGCACAGCCTACATGGGGTTCTCGCAATTTTTAGTACTCACACCGGGACAAATAATACTAATCTTGCTGAATCAACTCCTGATGTAGACTGGTGGTGGTTATCTTTCTGGCATAGCTGGTGCTAGGCGCCTCTGGTAATGGTTTTGGTGGTTTTGGTAAGTTCGCGAACAGCATTGCTGGTCTTAACGATAGCAGTTTTGGTGGTGTGACTGACGGTCCCGATCTCACTGGCATTGGTGGCAACAGCGCGATCAAGTTCAAAACAGCCGACAGTAAATATCGCCTCGATTTCTTGATCAAAAACGATAGCTCAGCTGACTTCATTTTAGACAGTATTCACTTCGATAGCAGACGTCCTAATGCAACCGCTAACAACGCATTCACCATACAGTATCTTTCTAACAACGGACATAGCAATTTACAAAACATGGGGACTGGTGCCAATGTCTCAAATTTAGCTTTCATTGCTGGATCATCTGCTACAGAAGGTGTAAGTGTCAGCAGTTGGTGTAAGTGCAACATGATGTTTCCATTGCCGCTAACTTGCTGGGAATAATGCAGGTGTAAAACTTGCTGCTGGTGATCAGGCATCCTTCCGGATTTCATGGATCGGTTCTACTAACGTTCAAAGCAGAATCAAATGGACAATCTCGCCATCTCAGGAGTATTCGCAACAGCAGTCCCAGAGCCTAGCTCCTACGCCTTACTTGCTGGCCTATTCGCCTGCACTTACATGATGGTTCGCCGTCGTGCAGTAAGCTAGACTAAGCACTATTTCTCGAAAAGCCTCCCTTATTGGGAGGCTTTTTTTGTGTCTGAGAACAAGGGTTCGCTAATGTTCAGAGAGAATAAGCCCCACCCTGCTTAGTGGCATCACACTTGAGCTAGATCTTTACCAGCTAGAGTAAAGGAGACTACGCTTCGACAGCGATTCGACCATCGCTGTCGCCCGCTAAGACCTTGCCGTTCAAATAAACGTGCTGAGTAGCGCTGAAACGACTTTCTAGCAAATCATGCAGCCGTCTGGCAGCTTGATAGCCAATCTCGCGATAAGGTATTTGAATCGTGGTCAAATCGAATTGGTCAGTTGCATTTGGGATGCCATCAAAACCTGTAATGGAATAATCTCTACCAACAACCAAGCCATACTGAGTAAATACAGATATAAAGTCATAGGCAATATGGTCCGCAGGGCAGATCCATGCAGTCACGCCGTCCTTAGTCTGCTGAATCGCCTTTTGATAGCTTTCATCCAAGGAGTAAGTGTCCTTTTTATACAGGTTTAAAACATCCTCTGGGCGAAATTGAAGTCCAGCACGGGTTAATTTTTCAACAAATGCACTGAAGCGTCGATACACCCAAAGCGGCTCGACTGAGTAACGCCTTGAGAAAAAGCCAATTCGGTGATGTCCCTCATCGATCAGTCTTTGCATTAGATGAGATACCCCGCGGTGATGGTCCACATCAATACAGTCCAGATCTTGGGCACCAAATTGTTCGACCAGAGACACACAAGGAAATAGGCGCATAAGCCCTTCAATGACCTTAGCTGGGAATGGATACACCAGAAGGACGCCGTCCCAAAGTGGTTTCTTATCTTTGAGCAGCTTTTTGTAAGTGCCCTCTTCAAGGTTATCTTCCTTGGGATCAATGATGTGAATATCAAGCTGTAGCTTGTTCAGCTGCGCATATTCAGAAATCCCCGGTAATAGCTGAAAACCAGGGCTCTCATACTCAGTGCTATTATATTCCTCCAAATTACTACAGATCAGCACTGCTAAGGTTTGCTGATTTGAGCTGCTCCCTTTTTTACCACTCTTTCTCGGCTCTAGATAATTATAGCCTAACTCAGATGCCAGTGAAAAGACCGCTGCGCGGGTATCTGGGTTGATCCCGGCATGGTTGGTAAAGCATCTAGAAACTGTGGTTCGGGAGATACCAAGCTTGTCTGCTATTAATTGCTGGTTCACCTCCATTAGATACTAGGGGCTTGTGTAAGTAAGTTTGATGTCAAATCCGTCATTGGTAGTCCTTATTTAAGAACTACTTTGTATCGGAGATGCAATCAATTTAAAGTCCAAGAGGGAAATGATAATGAACCATCGATCACGATATCTGCTCTCAACTCGGTCTCAGTTGCAAACTAATGTGATCTCCTCTGGCTCACTTGAAGCGCGATGCTACTAAAGAATCAAGCCGCACGCTACAAATACGTAACGTGCGGCTATCCCCATTCTTGGTGATTTTGTCTATGACAACAAAATTCAAATTATTCGCTCAGTAATCGACTGCACTATTTGCCATAAAGCTGCCAATGAGTAACGCCACCTCCAGGAATCTTCTCAGGTGCAACATATTCAATGCTAACGAGATATGCATCAAGCTTCTCATTTAATTCAACCAGCTTTGCCGCATATTCGGGATTCTGCGCATGATTGTAGAGCTCCTTTGGGTCGGCCGAGATGTGATAGAGCTCGCTCTTGAAATTACCGTCTGGGTAACGGACTAATTTCCAATCCTCTGTGCGATATGCGTGGAGCGTCGGAGTTCCTGGGAAGCCTCCACGGGGGCGATAGTCCGATTCTTTGTAGTATTCATACAAGAAACCTTCGCGACCTTCGCCATCTGGCTGGAGGAGCGGAACCCAACTCTCACCTTGCATGTGCTCGGGAATCGGCGCGCCCACAATATCGAGTAAACTAGGTGCGAGGTCTATGTTAAGAACTAATTCATCCACCTTTTGAGCATTCATAAGGCTAGGGCTCCACATAATTAATGGGATACGGATGGATGGGTCATACGCCTTACGTTTGTCATGCAAGCCTCCGTGCTCACTCATGAAGTATCCGTTGTCACCTGCGAATATGATTATGGTGTTATCCAATTGTCCTTTTTCTTTAAGGGCTTGAATGATCATCCCTACCCCATCGTCAACCGCAGTGATCGTGCGCAATTTATCTGGTATGCGTGGATGCAAGGGGGCTTTGCCTCCGGTCTTTCGCCTCTTTTCTAATGCTGACTCAGAAACGTAAAGGGGCTTAGCCTCCAAGTTGTCGTCTAAGTCATCCTGCGATGGGATATCGATATTGCTGTAAAGCTTACTATGTCGAGGCGCTGGCGTAAATGGTTGATGCAAGGCCTTATGGCTGAGGTAGAGCATAAATGGCTGATCACCACGCTCTTGGTTGATGAATTCGACTGCCATATCGTTCAACTCATCCGTCAAATATTTACCTTTAGGGACTTCTCGAGTTGCGCCGTCGTGCAATAGGAATTTGTCGCCAAAATACTTTCCTTGCCCCCAAAAGCATGCCCAATAATCAAAGCCAGGGCGCGGGCGGTTGTGCATGGCTTGGTGCCACTTTCCCATAAAGCCAGTGTTGTAACCAGCCTCTTGCAATAATACTGGGAAAGTCGGCAGGCTTTTATCGTAGTCAACATGCTCATTTACAATGACTCCGTGGGTAGTGGCGTATACACCTGTCAAAAAAGAGGCACGAGAAGGGCCACAAAGGGACGTGGTGGTGAAAGCATTCTCAAAAGTAACTCCATTATTAACTAAAAGATCTAAGTTTGGCGTCTTGAGCCATGGGAAATTTCCAATGGCTGCAATCTCATCGTAGCGCTGATCATCTGTAAGAATGAAAACTATATTAGGCTTCTCATTTGCAACCGTTTCATTGCCCTGTAAAGCAGTCGACGATAGCAACAGAGCGAATAAGTAACAAGTGAAGCTTGATAAGAAAAATACAGATTTTATATTAGACATAAATTGGAACCGTGTGCATTAAAGTGCACAATTCAAGGCAAAATAAAACCAACATGCAACTTAAAGACAACAACACTGCTGAATGCACGGAATCTCAAGAGAATTCACTACTTGAAATTCACGACTATGATGAGATGCCTCCGTTCTTTATGTCGCTGATTAGTCGGGATAACTTGTGGGCTTTTATCTCTAGTCGCGGTTCGCTTTCTGCAGGCCGAGAAAGTGCTGAAAAATCAATTTTTCCCTATGTCACGGTCGACAAAATACACGACAGTTACGGAATAACTGGGCCACGCACAATGATCCGCCTGAAAGGCAATGAACTATGGGAACCATTCACCCCACATGCCGCAAAAAAGCCCGACTTAGAACGGACTTTGTCTAAGGGGGCACTGGGCAACTCGATCTGCTTCGAAGAAAAACGAATCCAAGATGGCTTATCTTTTAAATATCGTTGGCAGCCCGCCGGGCGTTTTGGTTTGGCTCGCACAGCCTGCTTGGAAAACCGCGGCAATCAGGCAGTTCAACTAAATGTTTTAGACGGCATCGCCAATATATTACCCCCTGGCTTGGATTCGCGCATGCAAGCAAACAGTAGTGTATTGACCGACGCTTATAAGCAAAGCGAGCTGCAAGCCAACTCTCGCATGGCAGTCTATTCCACAGCATCAGGAATTACGGATCGCCCCGAACCGATGGAAAATCTTCGCGCTAACTGTGCTTGGTCTTCTGGCCTTGATGAAGCCGCTGTTACCTCTGGCCACAGAAGCACCTGATGCAATGATCCGTGCTGAAGCAATTGATCCGTGCGATCTAAACTGCGGGCAGCGTGGCGCCTATTGGTTGCACGGTGAAGTAAGCCTAGAGCCTGGTCAAAAAAAGGAATGGGTGATCGTACTCGATTCTGATCTAGATGCTGCAGGAATTGCTAAACGTATCGATGAATTAGATACAAAAAATGGGGCAAGCTTGATAGCTGAAGCGATCGAAAGTAATGCGTCGGAACTTGCTGGATTATTAACCAGTGCGGATGCGTTCCAATGCGGGAACGACTTAATGTCGCAAATTCATCACACCGCTAATGTTCTCTTCAACTCCATGCGTGGAGGAGTCTTCATCAACGGGTATGACATCAAGGGAGAGCACCTACAGGCGCATGTCAAGCAAGCCAATCGTAGGCTCTATGATTTGCACGAGACTGCCCTCTCAAGCTTGAATGGCTTGTTGAATTACAAAGAATGTCGTAGCCAAATTGAAGCGCTTAATGACCTGGATTTACTCCGGCTATTCTTAGAGTATTTACCTCTGACCTTCAGTCGACGACATGGTGACCCTAGTCGACCATGGAACAAGTTTGTCATAAAAACTCATGACTCAGACGGCAGTCCCGTGCATGGCTTATCAAGGTAATTGGAGGGATATCTTTCAAAATTGGGAATCTTTATGCCTAAGCTACCCACTCTTCCTAGAACACGTCGTAGCGAAGTTCCTGAACACATCAACCATGGACGGCTACAACCCGTATCGTATATTCGACGGCGGATTCGACTGGGAAGAAATCGACGCGGATGATCCTTTTTCTGGCATTGGTTATTGGGGCGATCATCAAATCGTATACTTACTACGCTTGATCGAAACATTGCGTGCGCATGAGCCTGAGGTCTTAAACAAATGGTTAGACGAAAGAGCATTTGTTTTTGCCAATGTCCCCTACCGCATCAAACCGCTAGAGGCTATTTTAGACAATCCCAAATCAACTATCATCTTTGATGCGGATTTAAGTACGAAAATTAGAATACAAGCCCAAGAAGAAGGCAGTGATGGTGCATTGCTGAGAGCTGCAGATGCATCGATCCAGAAGGCCAACCTGACTGAAAAACTATTAATTCCGGCGCTTGTGAAATTGAGTAATTTTGTGCCAGGAGGTGGTGTTTGGATGAACACCGAACGACCAGAATGGAATGATGCCAACAATGCGCTCGTAGGAAACGGTTTGTCGATGGTGACGGCTGGCCACCTGTTGCGATACGTAAGATTTTGTCGCGATTGGTGGAGTCAGCTCGACCACGACAAGCAAATATCTTTAAGCGCTCCAGTGGCTGATTTTGTCGATTCCTTGCTAAGTATTTTTTCTAATAAGAATACTGACCCGCACGCCAGCACTGCAGATGATGTTTTGCGTGCGCAGGTGGTTCGTGAGCTAGGCCTTTCGGGCCAGTGCTATCGAGAGCATGTCTACGCTGGCGATTTTGAGACTCAACGGAAGTTAGCATTAAAAACTGTGCTTCAACTACTAGATAATGCTGACCGTTGGCTAAGAGCTAGCTTGTTAGCTGCCAAGCGCGCAGACGGACTAATGAATAGCTATAACCTTCTTGATTATTCAGTGGACCGTAACTCGATGTCAGTCGGTGAACTAAATGAAATGCTCGAGGGACAGGTGTCTGGGCTAAGCGCTGGTCATTTAAGTAGCGCTGAAGCAGTCGAACTAGTCGATACTATGTTTGAAAGTCAGCTGTATGTTGAAGATCGCAACAGCTTCTTATTATACCCAGATCGCAAGTTGCCAATGTTTATGGATAAGGGTCTGATCCAGGAGACTGCTCTTGAATCCAGTCAACTATTGCAACACATGATCAGCGAAGGTGACGCACGACTGGTAACACAAGACATCCAAGGTAAATTACGATTTGCATCTGAATTAGAGAATAAGGATGCACTGTTATTACTACTTGAGGAACTTTCAACTGAACTAAGGCTCACAGATTTAGTAGAAAAAGAATTCAGCTTAATCCTGAATATCTATGAAAATACATTTAACCACCGAGCCTTCACTGGGCGCAGTGGCGGCATGTTTTCCTTCGAGGGCCTTGGTTGCATCTATTGGCACCAGGTTTCTAAACTGCTGCTTGCCGTACAAGAATGTTTCTTTAACGAGGCTGAGAAAACATCACCAGACAATGAGCTACTCAACGCGCTAGGCGTGCGATACTACAAAATTCGAAAAGGCTTAGGATTTAACAAGTCAGCAAAGGAATATGGTGCATTTCCCTCCGACCCCTATTCTCACACTCCCGCGCACAGCGGTGCCCAGCAACCTGGAATGACTGGGCAGGTAAAGGAAGAAATAATAACGCGGTTTGGTGAGTTAGGTATTCGTATCCGTGCGGGTGCACTCAACATTGATCCTCGATTGCTACAAACTTCCGAATTCACCCACCAATCACGCACCTTTGAAACAACGGGTGTCGACGGTAAGCATGAAAGCTTTGAGCTCAAAAGCGGCTCACTCGCTTTCACTTACTGCCAGACGCCTTTCATCTATAGTATAGGCACTGATACGGCACACATCCGAATAGAAATAGACTATCAGGATGATAACCAACTAGTATCAGAGGGCAGTCAGTTGCCAGCAGATGCCTACCTAGATGTGATTCAGCGAAAAGGTAACATCCGTAGCGTGAGGGTAAGCATACCCGAACAGATACTCTTCCAATAAACGAACCGTCAACTTTCTGTCACCTGAAAGATAGTTGATCTTATAAACTAGCGCATTGGAGCGCTTAATACATATACTTCTTTAACTAATAAATACCATTATAGATTCACCTGCCACATGAACGTTCTTAGATTATCTAACAATGCGACGAGCATTTTACTATTAGTCCTATTTTCTGGCTCCAGCGTGGCATGCGCTACGCCTAATGCTTCTCTTAACCCAGAGCGCTGGGCGTTCTCTTGGTCGGATGAGTTCGACTATACCGGAAAGCCGAATCCAGAGATCTGGGACTATGATTATGGCTACCTCGGCTTTAATGAAGAGCTACAAAACTACACCGACCAGTCTAAGAATGTTCGTGTAGAAAATGGGGCACTAGTCATTGAAGCTCGACTGGACGTAGTCAGTGCAAAGCGCTCTAAAGAAGTGGTGCTGGAATTAAAAGGCTTCAATACGGATGCATCGATACTTGGCAATAAAGAGTTCACTTCGGCGCGACTAGTCACTCGAGGTAAGAAAGAATTTGCACATGCACGGGTGGAAGCACGCGCGCGCTTTACTCAGGGTCGCGGTTCTTGGCCAGCGATCTGGTTGCTTGGTGATGAGACAGATGACCTGTGGCCTATATGCGGTGAGATGGATATTATGGAGCACGTCGGTTACGATCCAAACCACGTGCACTCGGCCGTTCACACCAAGCACTCAAATTTCATGAACCACATCAACGTTAAGGACAGTGTGATCTTGCCAGATGTCTGGGCTGAATTTCACACCTACGCAGTTGAATGGAACGTAGGTGAGATCCGGTTCTTTATTGACGACATCTGCTACCATGTAGTGCCGAAGGGCGAACGTACTGACGACGACTGGCCCTTCACTGAAGACGACTTCTACTACCTAATCCTGAACATTGCCGTGGGCGGTAGTTGGGGCGGGATCGAGGGCATCGATATGGAAAGCTATCCGCAACAGATGATAGTCGATTACGTGCGTGTTTTTGAGAGGAAATAAATCTTCGCAGCTTCCATTTTCCAAATCCGACAAGTAGTTAAACTAACGATCAGATTTCAGAGTGTAACTATTTTGCCCATTCGGGACGGTCTTGATATTCAAGCTTTTGGACGTGGCGGTTACGCCCTGGTTTAACAGCTTCGTCTTGCTTTTTCGCGAGAGCCATCAGCTCTTCAACTACGTCCGTGTGTTGATCCGCGATGTTATACTTTTCGCTTGGATCATGACCTAGGTGAAATAACAGAGGATTCTCATACTTGATTCTGGGTTCACCATCCCCCCATGCACCTTCAGTAATTAGGTGAAGTTTCCAGGGACCAGAACGAACCGCGTATAGTTCCTCTTTTCTGTAAAAAAAGAATTCACTACGCGGACTGTTCCCGCCCTTGAGGGCGGGCATCAGATTCAAACTATCTTCGCCTCTTGCAGTCTCTTGGGCGAGTGCTGCGAAAGTGGTATATAGATCTAGCGCGGAGCCGATACCTCGGCAGATGGAGCCAGCCTCGATCGTCCCAGGCCACCAGAATAGGGTTGGTTCGCGCATACCGCCCTCCCAAGTGGTGCCCTTGCCGCTACGCAATAGTCCAGCGCTGCCGCCACGTTCATCCATTATGAGCCAAGGCCCGTTATCAGAGGTAAAGACCACTAGGGTATTTTCGGCCAAACCAGACTCCCTCAGGGTATCGAGAATAGTTCCAACAGATGCATCTAATTCTTCGATGACATCGCCGTAAAGCCCGCGCCGGCTTTTGTCGCGGAATTCAGCAGACGCATGGAGTGGGATGTGCGGAAAGCTAGACGCATAGTAGAGGAAAAATGGCCGCTCTTTGTTGTTCTGTATAAACTCAACGCAGCGCTCAGTACTACGGCGAGTCAGAGTTGTTTGATCGCACGGATACTCAATCACTTGATCGCCTTCCATCAACGGCACCCAGTCATTAATCTTGTTCCCCCGCGCCTGGACATGCTCAAGAGTCATCCCCTCGCGAAGTAAAACATCTTCAGCAAACGACATCCTCGGATCAAGGCGCATATCATTCGAATACGGAATGCCGAAATAGCTATCAAAGCCCTGATTAGTGGGTAGATACTGCGACTGATGACCGAGATGCCACTTGCCTACACAAGCAGTCACATAGCCCGCTTCTTTCAGTGTTTCGGCAATGGTGACCTCCGCCGGATCTAAGCCTTCGGCCGACCACTCAAAAAATACGGCCGAGGCGGTGCCGGTCTTGACTGGATAGCGACCAGTGAGCAGGCCGGCGCGACTAGCGGAACAAACTGGGGCAGGCGCATAGAAGTCAGTCCAGCGCTGTCCTTCGGAAGCCATTTGATCAAGCTGGGGGGTATCAATGGTCGGATGACCATAACATCCCAAATCGCCGTAGCCGAGGTCATCCGTATAAATCAATACGATGTTTGGCGCTTGCGCAGCTATACTCGAGAAAGAGAAGACACAAAGCAAAGTGGCTATCAAAGAAACGCAAGTTAGGCAGAAATTGGAGGGGCTGAGTCTAGTCTTCATTAGCATACTCTACAGATAGATTAGAGTGAGCGAGTAAGCCAACTGCTAATTCACTAGTTTCTAGGACTAGGCTGGTCCTCTAATCAAGTTCAGCGAATAGACAGTGCAGGTAGCATGTTATCCAAATCGATGTCTACTGCCGGCCATATACGCGGATATACTCAACCTCCAAGCGCTCTGCAGTCAGTGATGGATCAATCTTTCTGGCTCGTCCGCCACCCATAGCCAGGTTCATTATTAAATTCTGCGGGTCGTTAAACGGATATTCCAAGGCATTCGCATTTTTGTCATACGTGAAGACATGCTCGCCATTCAAAAAGATCTGCAGCGATTCTGGTGTCCATTCCAATGCATAAGTGTGGAACTTACCGGCCATTTGCTGAACATGCTTTTTGCTGGCGATGTGGTTACCCTGCTTAAAGTAATAAGCGCGCGTGTGGCAGGAGAAGTGAGTTAGGCCATCGCCAGTTTCATCATCGATTTCCCGCCCGTAATTTTCCAAAATGTCCAACTCTCCGCAATAGGGCCAAGAGACTTCATCACGGTAAGCATCGCCCAGCAACCATATCGCAGCCCAGCACCCATCGCGCCCAGAGATCTTGGCACTGAACTCTATTTTTCCATAGAGTAAACTCATCCGTCCACGTGTGGTCAGCCGAGCCGAGGTCCAGCCACCATCTTCGCGATCCTTGCGCGCTTCAATGATGAGCCGACCGTTTTCACAGCGGGCATTTTCGAGACGATTTTCGGTATAGTAGTGGGGTTCGCGATTACCCCAGCCCCAGTTACCGATGTCGTAAGCCCAAACCTTAGGGTCGGGCGCGCCATCTTCTTCAAACTCATCCGACCAAACGAGCGCCCATTCGTCGCCCTCAAGGTTCTGCTTCAGGGTATATGGAGTCAGCTCATGCTCCTTCAATAAGGTGAACCTGACCCACTCGATCGTGGCGGCACCTTCGATGAAATTGACCCTCATGTTATGCACGCCTGTGTTCAGGGGAGAACCATCTTTTTGAACAACGACGAATTGGTCGGCCGACTTGACCGGCATCGCCGCAGTAATGTCATAAGTGCGGCCGTCCAGATTATGGATGTAATCTTCAATGAATAAAATCGCTTCACCCTTCGCTGACACCTCGACGCGATAGCGCCCGGCAATGGGTATCTCGACATCAAAAACTGAATCTTTAAATTCAGACTTATTCACAGTTACTTGCATAGACATAGCCGGTGACCCCATAAGTATAATGACTCCTAAAACGAAAATTGATAGTTTTCCAAACATAATTCCTCTAAAAAATAATGCATCTATAGATCTTAGATGATGAATCTTTAACTGCCAGCGCCTGCTGGTTCTATAAGTCATTCACGTGCTCTAAGACTATATCTATGAAGTTTCCTCTTCTTCAGATTCCTCTGCTAGTGCCCTCGCCTCTGCTAGCTCTGCATGCATCTGCTTAATCGTCTTCTCGTCTAAGCTTAGGAAGCATAAGACAACACCGTTAAGCAATGCGAGTATCCCGGGGATAATACTAAACATCACACAAATGCCCATCAAAGTGCCGGGTGATTGTTCCTCATTCGGTTGGTAACCAAAGCCTGCAAGCATCCAACCTGAGGCAGCACCACCAATGGTCAGCCCTAATTTCTGTGCAAACATTGCAGCAGACATCACCAATCCAGTCGCCCGCCGTCCGAACTTCCATTCTCCATAATCGGCCACGTCTGTATAGAGAGCCCAGACCAATGCGGGTGTAGGACCTGCTAATAAACTGCCCAGTAGGTTGACTGCAAACATCGTCCAATAGGCGTGCGCTGGGATGAAAAAGAAGCCAATGACTGTCGCTGCATTTAGCAGAGTGAATAATATCAAGGCATTGCGTTTGCCCATTGCTCGAGCTACCAGACCTGTGAGGGTCACTCCTGCGATAAACATGAGCGTCCCTGAAGATAAGAAAACGGTAAAGCGGTCAAACTCTAGGAAGAACCACGAATCCGGGTTACCAAGGGTAAACAATGGAAGAAAGCCATCATCGACATAATATTTAAAAAAGTGAACGCCCACTGCACCACGTACTGCGACATTCGATAGCGTGCATACCGCTGCGATTACCATGATCACCCATGGCCTGTTACGCATCAAAAAGCGGATGTCATCACTTAGCTTGACGTGCTTCTTTGGCTGCGGCTTCACGCGTTCTTTGGTCGTCGCGTATGTGATAAAGAACATTAAGACTGAAACGACCCCAAACAGCGCCATCGTCCATTGAAAGCCTAGCGCCTCATCGTCTCCGCCAAACATCTTGACCAGCGGACGCACCAACAAGGAAACAACAAAGCCGCCGCTGAATGCCCCCACAAAACGATAAGTGGACAGCGCCATTCGTTCCATAGAATTCGGAGTGATGACGCCCATCATTGCTGAGTATGGGACGTTAATCGCCGTATAAATCATCTTAAAACCAATGAAGGTAAGATAGGCATAAATTAGTTTCCCCAACTCCGCCAAATCTGGATTGGCGAATATCGCATAGCCAAAGGCTCCATAAGGAATCGCAAACCAAAGCAAGAAGGGACGGTATTTACCTTTCTTGGTATCCACCCTGTCGGCGATCGCGCCCATAATTGGGTCGTTCACGGCATCCCAGAAGTTCGCCAATAAATACATGGTGCCGACCGCTCCAGCACTCAAACCAAACACATCCGTGTAATAATAAAACAGGAAGATATTAAAGAACTGGAAGTATAAATTAGACGCTGTATCGCCAAGACCGTAGCCTATTTTTTCAGTCCGAGAGAGCGTTCCGCTATTTTTTTGTGTCTGCATGATTGGGTGTAGGGGTAAAATTCATTTGGATGACTGAACTAACTAAAAGTGGATGGTTCCACTCAAAAATAATATTGATCCAAAAAACATCCCATCAATGCACTTTTATGCACAACATGCAAGGGTAATCTGCTTTTCTACATTTTCTAGCTAATTATAAATGTGTTAAAAAAATTCACTCAGACAAATTGACGTAATACCATCCATGAAAATACAGATCCTATTTTTTTAGCGATCCTTCTAATCCTTTTTCCCAAAGCGGTTTGTAGCCGATGTTTATGAAGGTTTCGATATGGCCGATCTAGATTCGGCTCCTCTCGCTAGTAGTGAAGCCACTCGTGTCGGCAATACAAGTAGTGGATGGAACAGCACCTGGCAGGTAACTGCTGGAAAGCCCTTCGTAGAGGCAACCGATTTGGAAATCAAAGGATTTGATTTCGTTGGTGGTTCATTGGAAGTCAGAGGTGAGCGCAAACCTAACTCCATTGGTCAAGGCGTCGCGATGCGTTTGGCTGAACTGGGTAGTGAGCCGGAACAAGTTGGCCAATATCTTCGTGAGGAAATAAAAAAATCCAAGCGCGGTCTGTTTGGCGGCATGATCGTATCATGCTTTTCTGTTGGAATGCCTAAAGTCACCTTTGATGAATTCCGAAGTTCACAAGAAAGTCTTGCTGATGCCGTCGGACTAAGCCGCTAGTATTGTTACGCATAGCTTCGGCCCTTAAAACAGTTTGTAGATTAAGTAAGCTTTCGCAGCTGCACTCAATTAATTTGCGAACAGCATTATTAATGAATAGACAGCTACTTTGAATTTTACACCTTACACTAATTACTAGTTATTTTATTATGAAAAGAATTCTGATTCAATCTTCCTTAATACTGATGAGTGCCCTGATCGCGAATGGATCCGCCGAGGAAATCGCCATCACGCAAAAGAAAATCGATAAATGGATCGAAACGCGCCAAATCATCTCAGCCGAGCGTGCCAGCTGGTTGGGAGACAAGGCCATGCTGGAAACTTCTGAAGGCATACTCAGCGATGAACTGAAGGCATTGAATCGTGCCGTTGAAATACTCTCTGAGAATAGCACAATCGCTGATGTCGAGCGCGAAAATTTGCAAGCAGGAGCGAGAAGAAATCGAGCGCTCCAACGAGATGTTGGCAGTCAAAGTGCGCACCCTAGAAATGGCTGTTAAAGAGCTATCAGCCCGCTTCCCCTCTCCCTTACTAATCAAAATCACACCTTTACTTCAAAACATTCCAGAAGATGTCTCTAGAACAAAAAGGGCACTGGGGCAACGCTTACTGACTGTGCTTGGTGTGCTTTCACAGGCAGAGAAGTTTAACGGAACACTCACTCTGCAGACCAACGCACGCGATGTTTCTGGCACTGGAGTTCAAGAGAGAGTCACCACACTTTACTGGGGATTAGCCTTTGCGGTCTATGTGGACGACGCTGGCAAGTTTGCCGGCATGGGGTTACCTGGCCCAGAGGGCTGGGAATGGTCTACACGCAACGAATCTGCATCCGATGTTCGTCGCTTTATCGCAACCTACTCAGGCGAGACCGACGAGCTCGACTTCGTAAATATTCCTGTAGAGATCCGTTAACCTCAAAGTGATCTAATCCATGCAATCTTATAACAAAATTAAAACTGGCAGTATCATCTTGGTCTGCATCTTAGTCGCTTATTGCGCACAAGCCCAAGCCTTCAACCAAGCCCAGACACGGGCTGATGCCGATTTACGGCAAGCAGTTGAAACGCTGAGCCAAGTACGTCAACAGATCGAAACGGAAAAGCTGCCTTTATCCACAAAAATTGCTATCCTAGAGGCTGAGGTGATCGAGGTGCGAAGAGAACGAAATCGTTTACTTACGCAGCGTGATAGCCGCACGCTAAACTTAGATAATCTGCGCAGTCGCGTGAGTAGCTTGCGAGACCAACAAAACTTCATCGTCAACCGCTTGAATGAATTTATCGGAGAATTTGAAGCGCGTATTGATCTGAGCGAGATACCATTTTACATGAAGCAACTTGAACAAGCTAAGCTGGTGCAAGACGATGTAGATGTAAGTCAGCAACAAAAGCGCCTGAAACAAATCGAGCTGGTCGAAGCAGCGATTGAACGAATCGATGCAACGCTTGGAGGGCAACGGTATGAGGGTAAGGCAATGACACCATCAGGCAAACTGGAAGCTGGAACCTTCCTATCCCTTGGGCCACAAGTTTATTTTGCTTCACAGATAAGCGAATCCGCTGGCATCGTGGAAAGAGAAGCCAATAATCCCGATGCAGTTGTGGCATCCGGCTTTACTCAGAAACAAGTTGAAGCAATACAAACAGTCGCTCAAAACGGCACCGGTTACTTGCCATTAGATCCTACACTAGGTAAGGCTTTGAAAAAAGCCAAGGTCCGTAAATCTCTTATCGGACACATACAAGATGGGGGTGTGGTTGGTTACTGTATCATTGCACTCGGCGGACTTTCGCTATTGCTAGCATTGTTCAAAATTCGAGAAATCACATGCTTCCAAACCGCCAAACCCACGGTAGTTGACGAAGTCTTAAATGCTCTAATTGAAGGCGATGAAGCGAAGGCACGCACAACGGCCAAATCAGTACCTGGCGTTTGTTCGCAAATGCTATTGGTGGGGATTGAACGGGTAACTGAGCGACGTGAGATCATCGAAGAGCTTTTATTTCAAAAGATCCTAGAGGTGCGTCCAAATCTAGAGCGCTTCCTCGCGTTCCTCGCATTAACCGCCGCCGCCGCGCCATTAATGGGCCTATTGGGAACAGTGATTGGCATGATTAAAACCTTTCAACTGATTACTATCTACGGCACTGGTGACCCCAAAGGCTTAGCTTCAGGAATTTCTGAAGCTTTGGTGACAACAGAGTTTGGCCTGATTGTCGCCATCCCCATACTCGTAGTGCACGGACTCCTCTCACGCATGGCTCGACAAAAAATTGGACAGTTGGAACAAGTCGCCCTCTCATTCGTCAACGGCATACACGGCATCCGAAATAAAGATTCTTAGACAAGTAGCGTGCAATGGAAGTCTCTCTACAGAAAATATTTGAAATATGGCTGAGTGGTGGCTGGGTCATGCTACCCTTGTTTCTGCTATCGTTTTTGCTCTACACGCAGGCCTTTCGGCTAGTGCTATCCATAATGGACACGAAACTGCCTAGTAACGAGGAATTCGCCTGGCGTGAGTGGGTATTAAAACCAGAAAAAGCAAAGGGGAAAATCAAGGAAATCATTTGCTACACTCAGGAGAACACTCAGTCGATCGAACACGTGCGTATGCGATTCGATGAAATACGCATCACTCAATTGGCAATTATTCAACAACAGTTGAAATTTGTGAAATGTCTAGTTGCGGCAGCTCCTTTGCTCGGATTACTCGGAACCGTGCTCGGAATGCTGCAAACCTTTTTAGGCATTTCAACCAGCGGTGGCGTTGAAACGGCGGCCGTAGTCGCTTCAGGAATCTCCGAAGCGCTAGTAACTACAGAGACTGGATTGACCATCGCATTACCTGCTTTATTCATGGTGATGTTTATTCAACGACAAACCCACCAAGAAGAGGCCAAACTCGCACGACTCGAAAGTCTCACACTAACTTGCCTTAATCTGGGGGCGAAAAATTCGATCCCCACTTAACACGATGCCACGTCGAAGTTTGCTAGATGAATCAGATCATGAGTTAGAGATCAATCTCTCACCCATGATCGATTGTATCTTCATTCTACTCATTTTTTTCATAGTAACCACCGTCTTCGTCGAAGAAGCCGGCATTCAATTGAATAAGCCCGACAGTACGGTGCTATCCTCAGACCAAGAGAGCGAAGACGTGTCCTTCACTATTACTGCAAACAATAAGCTTCTTTATGAGGGGCAAGAGATTGCCCTAGCACAAGTAAAGGAAATTGTCCGCAATGGACTCAGCGGCAAGGACACCCCTGTCAGCATCAAGACCAGTGGGAAATCTCGTCACGGCCTACTGGTCGCGGTCTGGGACAAAGCAAAGCAGGCTGGCGCAGTAAAACTTAGCTTTAACACCGTAGATTGATATGGCATACCGCAGATCCATCTATGCCAAAGAAGACGAAACGGCAGAAATCAACCTTTCTCCGATGATCGATTGTATTTTCATCCTTCTAATCTTTTTTATAGTCACGACTGTATTTGTTGAAAAGCCGGATGCAACGATTGAGAAGCCCTTGGCTCTAACCGACTCAAACTTAGAAAAAAATAGCCTTATTCTGGCAATCACCGGGGATAATAGAATCATCTACGGCAGCCGAGAAATCAGCTTGGCCGGTGTGAGCCTCCATGTGAAGCAGAACATTTTGAAAAACGAAATGCCGGTGATCATTCAGGCAGATGTGAATGCCGATCACAATGTATTCTCAAAAGTCTGGAGCGAATGCAAACGTGCTGGAGCTAAGAAGATTAGCATATCCACTCTCAAGGACTAGGCACGGATGAAATCCCACACGTATAGCACTCAGTCCTCTCAAAGGGAAATGCCCATCGCTATGATTTTGGGCTTCTCGGTCTCTATCATTATTTTCATAGTGATGGCTCTCGCCCAAATACTTGGGGATGCCCAAAAGCCTGCGCAATCTTACGATGAGCAGTTGGTCGCATATACCCCACCTGCAATCGAGGATATTCAAGAAGATACTCAAGAAGATGAGCCTGAACCTGAGCCGATGGACACCATCGAAAAAGAGCCGCCTGAACTTAGTTTAGATCAACTAGATGTAGCTTTAAATCCTGGAACTGGGGGCAACCTTGCTAGCTCCGACCTCTCCGTCCCAGACTTCAGTGTAGGAGCTCAAGCATTATCCATGAACTTTATCAATTTCCGTGACTTGGATAACAAACCCCGCCCAACACGACAAATTACACCGATTTACCCACCCGCTTTGAAAAGCCAAGGTATCGAAGGACGTGTCTTAATCCGCTTCGATATCGACAAACAAGGCAATGTGGTCGATGCCACTACGGAAAAGTCTGACCACCCAGCGTTTGCAGCCTATGCTGTGGATGCAGTTCGAAAGTGGAAATTTGAGCCTGGCATGCAAAACGGGGAGCCAGTGCCCTTCACAATGATCGCCCCGATTGTCTTCTCCCTCAGTAATTAATTATTATGAAACGCATCCTGATCCATAACCTCCTACTGCTGGCCCTCGCGTGTACAACATATGCCCAATTAGCGACTTCACCGGACATACTTAAACGCACTTTTAGTGACGCAGCATTCATTGACCGATTCATTGGATCCTACGCTGCACTGGCACAAAGGGAGCCAAGCCCGAAGCCTGAGGAGATTAAGCTACTCAAGGAGTTAGTGGAACTCATTCCGAAAAAGCCGGCTAAAGCCACAGAATTACTTGAGGCTCAGGTCAACAGCGGCAGTAGCGGCATGATCCAGATGGTCCTTGCCAATCTATACTTTCAAGCGGGACGCCTACCAGAGGCAGCCGAAGCCTACCAAAAATGCTTACGTGGCTACCCCGAATTCCTACGAGCACATAAGAACCTAGGATTACTCTATCTACAACAAGGTGAATTGGACAAAGCCCTCACAGCACTTTCCCGTTCGGTTGAATTGGGTGATAACGACGGTCGTACTTACGGACTCATCGGCTACTGCCTTCTGAATAAAGGTAAATATCTCCCCGCTGAAACTGCCTACCGCCAAGCAGTCCTAAACAGTCCTGAGAATCTCGACTGGATCGCCGGACTTGCTCAAACACTCTACAACCTTGCCAAATATGAGGAGGCACTTGCCCTCTTCAAAGATCTCGCCGCTGAAGATCCAGACGAACAAGAATACTGGAGCCTCATGGTAAACGTATATCTTAATTTAGGCGATGACACAAAGGCAGCATCCACTCTCGAAATCATTCGTCGTATGGGTCAGGCCAGCCCTGAAAATCTTGGTTTGCTCGGAGATATATACCTGAATCAACAAGCCTTCTCTCTCGCTTTAGAAGCTTATCAAGAAGCACTCAAGACTGGAGACGGACTGCCAGCGGAAACACCGCTAAGAACCGTAGATATACTCTACACATACGGCTCCTACCAACTCGCGGAACAACTCATCGAGGATATGCGAGCTCGCTACGGTGACAACCTAGACAAAGAGCAATCAATGAAACTTATGACGATTGAAGCTGGGCTCGCCAGTGCGCGAGGTGATGAAGATGCCGCCCGCCAATCATTGGAACAAATTGTCGAACAAGATGCGACCCAAGCTGGTGCGCTCATCGAACTCGCTCGTATTTACTACAAGCAAGCTCGTAAGCTGCGTGTCGAAATGACCCCAGGTGATACGGATGCCGAAATAGAGATTAGCGAACTCGTGCAACGTGCGATTCTCAAGCTTGAGCAAGCCGCGAGGCATCAAGACTTTCGACTCGAAGCACTCACCGAACATGGACAGCTCCTGGTCAACGAGACGCAATACGCCAAAGCCTTACCCCTACTCAGACGTGCCTATGACATGAAACCTAGCACAAACTTGCAAAGCTATATCAAACGTGTTGAAGGTGCCGTTGATGCGCAGCTCTAGATGGCGTCAATTGACGCACTGCATAGATCCAAGATCATGATTTCAAAGTTTTTACGCTCATATGTGAGTCATTTAATGTGAACCTAGCGCATTGCTTGCTATGGTCACATGTTATCTTTAAAAGCACAGGGTATCTCGATTCAACTTGGGAAAGAGGAGTAAAGCTTGGCAAACTAGTGAACGTTCGCACGGTTCATAAATATGACACCAGAAGAAGCCCTGCTACAATATTTCGGCATGCCGTCCTTTCGGCAACCGCAGCGGGCCATCATTGACTCGATACTCTCGAAAAAGGACACTCTCGTCGTGATGCCGACAGGCGGGGGTAAAAGCCTTTGCTTCCAGTTGCCTGCCCTACTCCTACCGGGAGTCACGCTAGTCGTGTCTCCACTCATCGCATTGATGAAGGATCAGGTCGATGCGCTGCAAGCACGAGGACTGCCTGCGGGCTTGCTAAATAGCTCTCAAACGCTCGAAGAGCAACACGCCACACTCGAAGCCATCCGTGCCCGCACACTGAAACTTGTTTATGTCGCGCCTGAACGCTTCCGCTCGAAGAGCTTTCTCAACGCGCTGCCTGCCGACGCCATTAGCCTCTTAGCAATCGACGAGGCGCACTGCCTCTCACAATGGGGGCACGACTTTCGACCCGACTATATGCGCCTCGGCGAAGTTCGCAAGGCGCTCGGCTCGCCGCCTTGCATCGCGCTAACGGCTACGGCTACGCCCGATGTCCAGGCTGACATCATGAAAGTGCTGGAGATGCGCGATCAGGCCGAGTTCGTAGCAGGCTTTGCCCGTGAGAATCTCAGCTTCAAAGTGCGCAAGGTCGGCTCTAACGCAGACAAGCAAGAAGCGCTACTGCGCCTAATTAAGAAGCACAAGACGGGCATCGTTTATTGTGCGACGCGTAAATCAGTCGACGCCGTCGCCGCGACGATTGAGCCTCTTGCAGGCTCCGTCATCCGCTATCATGGAGGACTTTCCGACAAGGAGCGCACAGAGGCGCAAGAGATTTTCATGCAACGCAAATCCGATGTGGTCGTAGCCACCAACGCCTTTGGTATGGGGATCGATCGAGCGGACATACGCTTTGTCTGTCACTACGAAATGCCTGGCAGTGTCGAAGCCTACTATCAAGAAGGTGGCCGTGCTGGGCGGGATGGCGCACCGTCTACCTGCGAAATGCTCTTTTCCTACGCCGATAAACGGGTGCAAGACTTTTTCATCGAAGGCGCGAACCCTGGCAAGGAGTTGATTGCCCAGGTCTTCGACCTGCTCTGTGCGGAAAGCGACGAAAACCACGAAGTGAAGTTACCAGTGGACGACCTCTGCGAGCGACTCAGTGGGCCAAACGGGCGCAAAGTCAATCCGATGGCAGTCAGTACTGCAATCTCGGTGCTTTCGCGGCAGAAATGGATCGAACGCTTCGACGTGCCCGGACGACGACTCAAAGGTACTCGAATACTCAAACTCGGGCAGAGCGGACGAGACCTCCCACTAGACGCCCAAGCACTCGCGATCAAAGCGCAGCGCGATGAAGCGAGGCTCAAATCAGTGATTGATTTCGCTTACGCATCGAGTTGCCGCCAGCAATGGATTTTGAATTACTTTGGTGAGAAAGACAGCGAAGCGTGCCAGCGTTGCGATAGTTGCCAAGGCCGCAAGCAAAACGCTAACCGCGAGGTGAAAGCCGACGAATGGACACTCGTTAAAATGGCGCTTAGTGGCGTCGCCCGCATGAGCAATCGGCACGGTGGCGACGCGTGGGGACCTCGCTTTGGCAAGCGGAAGATTATCCAGTGTCTACTCGGTAGCAAAGCTGCACCAATCCTTGATGCCGGGCTCGATTCACTTTCCACCTATGGTATCTTGAAGCGCGAAGGCAGCGCCTATGTCGATGCGCTCTTTGAGAGTTTCGAACAAGCTGAACTCGTGCAGGTGGTAACCGAGCAAGAGTTCCCGCTACTCAAACTAACTGAGCTCGGATCCCAAGTCATGCTCGGCACGTCTACCCCTGAACTGGCCTTACCCGAGCGCACGGCAGGCAAAGTGGCGCAGGCCAGCTCTAAAAAAGTAAAAAAAGGACAAGCCCCCGAAGGGATCGAAGACGAAGATCTCTACAAAAAGCTAGCCGCCAAACGTAGCGAAATGGCAGTGGCCACAGGGAAACCCGCCTATACGGTCTTCCCCAACTTTGTTCTGGTCGAACTAGCCAACCTCAAACCCCGCGACGAGCGTGAAGCAATCAGGATACGCGGCATCGGCCCCGCCAAGCTGAAAACAGTGCTGCCTCCGTTTTTGAAGGTAATCAAAGAGC
The DNA here is from genome assembly GCA_905182465.1 of Opitutaceae bacterium BACL24 MAG-120322-bin51. Lineage (GTDB taxonomy): Bacteria > Verrucomicrobiota > Verrucomicrobiia > Opitutales > Coraliomargaritaceae > Thalassobacterium. The sequence goes on from CAJJBI010000005.1 coordinate 30,637, forward strand.
ATTGCTGAATTTTGCCCACGGAAATTCACGAAATACCACAAGTGTAGCCTCGTTTCTATAGATCTGCACCCATAAGTGAAAATGCGTAAGCTGCAATGCAGGAGACTAGCGTTCAAAAAGCTTAAAAATAGTACTTGCACAGTCGACTCATGCCCCTACCTTCCTGCGCTTCTATGAGCACCGACAAAAAAGCACTTAATCGCTCCCGCAATCCGATGGACTATTCACTCCACGATACGGAGCTACTTTCCCGTTTCGTCACCGAGACAGGCAAGATCCTCCCTCGAAAAGATACAGGCCTTTCCGCAAAGCATCAACGTCGCATCACGAACCGTATCAAGCAGGCTCGTAACATGCTGACTATGCACTAAGCGATCGCCTACTTATACAGGACTTTCCAAAATCCTTCTCCCGAAACGGGGAAGGATTTTTTATAGCTAGATTTCGACCACGAACTGCAACACAGTGAAGAGTGTCAGTGTAAACTGATGAAACTCGCTGTCGCCAGCACTCTGTACTAAGAATACAATGTCCCACGCCTGCAAAATCCTCCAAGCTTCCGCAGAGAATATTGATCTCTGTGTCGATTTGCTGCGGGACGGAGCGGTGCTTGGGGTGCCGACGGAGACCGTCTATGGCCTGGCTGGCAATGCCCTTAACGAAGAGAGCGTGCGGAAAATATTTGAGGTCAAAGGTCGCCCTTTGCTCGACCCGCTAATCGTGCACTTCAGTTCAATTGAGCAGGCAGAAGCACATGTCGAGTTTAACGAGCGTGCTCGTGCACTAGCAGCTCAATTTTGGCCTGGCGCACTGACCCTTGTGCTACCGAAGAAGGATACAATTTCAGATCTCGTTACCGCAGGTTTGCCTAGTGTAGCTGTGCGTGTCCCCGGACACCCAATCTTTCGCAGTCTGCTAAAACGGCTCGACTTCCCTCTGGCCGCACCAAGCGCAAACCCCTTCGGTTACGTCAGCCCGACGCTGGCCGAACACGTGGCAGCGACACTTGGCGATCGCATACTCGCCGTACTCGATGGGGGCGCGTGCGAGCATGGAGTGGAATCCACTATCGCAGATCTGCGCAATCCGAACGCACCGATGATCCTGCGCCCAGGTCCCCTCTCAGCAGAGCAATTGGGTATGCAGAACGTGGAGGTGGAGCTGAAGCAGCCCTCAAATAAATCAGCACAGCCGGCACCAGGGATGTTAACCCTGCACTACAGCCCAGATACACCAATTACGCTCTTTAGGCATGGCGAAAGGCCAAGCTGTGTCCAGCAGTCGGAAGCGGTTTTGTATAACACGAAGCCAGCGGCGGACAAACTAGCTGAGAATACTTTTTGGCTCTCCGAAAGCGGTGACCTCACGGAGATCGCACACAATTTGTTTATGCTCATCCAGAAGCTAGATGTAGGAGGCTACACTCAGCTCCAAGTCGAACGCGCAGAGGATGTTGATATTGGGATTGCGGTGAACGACCGACTAAGCCGCGCAGCGGCGAAGCGATGAGTTTGTTGGATTAGCGCCTTCAGGCCATTACCCAAAAAAGCCCCGCTCGTTTGAGCGGGGCTTTTGTAAATTGATTGCTGTAAACGTGGTTTACTTGGTCGCTTCGTCAAGAAGATCACCGAGGCTGGTGAGATCTTCACCAGTGGTCACGCTATCGAAGGCTTGGCGTTCCTTCGCGAGGTCAGCCTCGCTGTAGTTGGCAGCCTTGATCGAGAGGCCGATACGGCGTTCGTCTTTATCGATCTTAATAACGCGTGCTTCCACTTCGGCACCCTCGTCGAGGACGTCCTTGATCTTCTCAATGCGCTCTTCGCTAACTTGCGAGATATGCACGAGACCATCGATATCATTGTCGAGTTCGACAAATGCACCGTAACTGGTGATCTTAGATACCTTACCCTTGACCATGTCGCCGATCTTGAAATGTGTTTCAATTTCGTCCCATGGGTCGGAAGAGAGTTGCTTCATGCCGAGCGAAATACGCTGGCTGTCTGCATCCACGTCGAGAACGGTTGCATCGACTTCGTCGCCCTTTTGTACCACCTCGGATGGGTGATTGACCTTGCGAGTCCAGGACATGTCAGAAACGTGCACCATACCGTCGATACCTTCTTCGAGTTCAACGAAAGCACCATAGGTTGTGAGGTTGCGAACCTTACCGCGGACACGAGCACCAACTGGGTAGTTGTGACGGGCCATTTCCCAAGGATTAGTTTCGAGTTGGCGAGTGCCCAAGGAGATTTTCTGTTCATCCTTCTGGATGCCGAGGACGACTGCTTCGACCTCTTCGCCAATGCTAAGGACTTCGCTTGGCTTGGAGATACGCTTGGTCCATGAAAGCTCCGTAACGTGTACAAGACCTTCGACGCCTTCTTGAATTTCGATGAATGCTCCGTAAGGCACGAGGTTGACAACCTTGCCCTTGATCGTAGAGCCAATCGGGAAGCGTTCCTCGATCTTTTCCCAAGGATTGTCGGCAAGTTGCTTGAGGCCAAGGGAGACACGCTCGCGTTCGCGATCGATCTCGATGATCATCACTTCGATCTCTTCGCCTTGCTTTACCATCTCGGATGGGTGGTTGATACGACCCCATGACATGTCGGTGATGTGAAGGAGGCCGTCGAGGCCGTCGAGGTCAACAAAGGCACCATAATCGGTGATGTTCTTGACTTGGCCACGGCGTGTATCGCCTGGCTTAACATCCTCGAGGAGCGAACGGCGTTTCTCCATGCGTTGCTCTTCGATGAGTTCGCGGCGGGAAACGACGATATTCTTACGGTCGAGATCGATCTTGATGACTTTAAAGTCGTAAGTCTGTCCAACGTATTGATCGAGATTCTTAGGTGGCTGCACATCAATCTGCGAGGCCGGCATAAAGGAATCGACGCCGATGCTTACGATCAAGCCACCCTTAACTTTAGAGCGCACGCGACCGGGAATGATTGAACCTTCTTCACAGTTCTCAACGATCTTTTCCCAGTTCTTCTTTTGCTCAGCTTTATCGAAAGAGATAACAGGGTTACCCTCTTTGTCTTCGAGCTTTTCGAGATAGACTTCGAGCTCACCGCCTACTTGGAGGTCGCTCATGTCTACGAACTCAGATGCGTGGACGATGCCTTCGGATTTGCCACCAATGTCGACAACGACTTCGGTGGGGCGGATTTCGACGATCGTTCCCTTTAAAATGGAACCTTCAGCGAGGTTATCGATATTGCTGCTAGCTAGCAGCTCTTCCATGAGACTACTCATATGATTTGTATTTATTATACTGCACGCCGGAGCGGCAGTTGGTTAGTGGTTAGAATTGTGGGGTGGATTCCACCCGCAAATGCGGCACCGACGGTCCCACCCATCGCAGAGGAATGCGGGAAAGTAGATAGTAACGAATCCCGCGCAAGGCTAAAATCTAGCGTAAAGAAACTTGCCAAGCGGCCCAGAGAACGCTTTTTTCTGCGATTCTTTGCCGAATAACACTTATGGCTGGGTGGCGGAATTGGCAGACGCTGGGGACTTAAAATCCCTTGCCAGTAATGGCGTGCGGGTTCGAGCCCCGCCCTAGCTACTTTTTCAACATAATTAAATAGAGGCGGGGCACTCACCTTCGATGCCCATATCCGCTGTGCGCTCGGTCTTGTCGCTAAGCTCGGAACGCGCCCCCGAGAAATTTGTTAAAAACTAAATGAAAGACGACGAATCCCTTGACTCCTTCCGCTCCTCTCTGGATGCGAACTACGACTGGCCTTGCCTTTTCCCTTTTAAGTTCATCGTGCCCAAGGATCAGTGCCAAACAGTGCTCGATCTCTTTGCGGATGATCCCGTCAAATCTAACGAATCTTCTAGCGGGCGCTTTATCGGCTATACGATGGAAATGAATATGCACTCCAGCGACGAAGTGATCGCTATCTACCAGCGCGTTGCGCAGGTGCCGGGTGTTATTTCGCTCTAATGTGGTGTGTTCGCTTGTCGGACCCCCGTGTTTAGTTAACCTATAATCATTAATTAAGTGTCCGATAAGCGTATAAGCTGCGCCCGACTAACATGATAAACGTAATATGAGCACAATCCTCTCCATCGCTACTTTCGGCGCTGGCTGCTTCTGGTGCGTCGAAGCGGTCTTTGAACAACTCGACGGTGTCCATGCAGTCGAATCTGGCTACATGGGGGGCGAGGTCCAAGATCCGACCTACCGCGAAATCTGCTCAGGCACTAGCGGACACGCTGAAGTCACACAGATCCATTACGACCCCAAAATAGTAAGCTTTGAGACATTGCTTGATTGGCTCTGGCGCTCGCATGACCCCACAACTCTAAATCGTCAAGGCGCGGACATCGGCACTCAATATCGTTCGGCAATCTTTTACCACAATGAGGCTCAACGAGAAGCCGCCGAAGCCTCCAAAGTCGCTGCCCAAAAAGACTTTACTGCTCCAATCGTCACAGAGATCACCTCCGCTACCACCTACTACCCCGCAGAAGATTACCATCAAGATTACTATCGGCTCAATCCAAACGCGCCTTATTGCCAGATAGTGATTCGACCGAAGCTGGAAAAGCTCGCCCTTGAATGATTTCATGGGCTAAGTTTATATAACATTGATGGCTAATAGGAGCGCAAAAAATAAAACCAAAAAGAAGCGATCCGCTCAGGGAAAAGCTACGTCTAAATCACGTAATCGGCCCAATCACTCACACTGGCTCCGCAAGCTACTTGTTCGACTCTCGATAGCTATCCTAGCTATTGGTGGCATTTATTATTTCAGCTCATTTGAAATACGTGCGAAGATGGAGCGTGTCGCTTTATCAGCTATCAATAGCTCACGCACACACGGGGCGATGCCTGCCCTAGTTGCGCCAATTTTCGACAGTCTCTACGATGCAATCCCATCGAGCGGTGGCATGGTCGTCGAAGGTGGTGAACTCGGACGCGACCTAGAGACACCCTTCCTTGCAGGCATGCCAAACAGCCGTATGCCGATTCGTCCGCTCCTACAGCCGAGCTATATCAATCTTTTCAATGAGCGCAGCCAACAGACAGCGTGCATCGCGATCCGACTCGACGATACCAAGCGTAAAAAAGCCGATACTGACGGCTCGCTCCAGATTGATGCCCGCATACCCAGGCTCAGCCCTCAGACCATGACTATAGGCGAATGGCTGCCACAGCCAATTGCTCCCGCCAAAGCGCTAATTGGTCAACACGGCGAGCGCGGCGCCATCGATGCTAAGCTTGCCACCAATTACGCTCCCATGACCGAAGCCTACGCCGACGGCGTGTGGAAAAAAGTGATGCACGAGTTCACACAGCGTTACCCAAAACGTTTTGGCGAAGTCTGGGTCTATCTAGGTCCCGCCTATCTACCCGAGAGCTCCAATTTCGGCTCTGCCATCTCCCTGCCTGACGCCTTTTACATCATCGCTTTTGATCTTACCGACGAAGGTGGTCTCCGCGCCCTCGCCTTACTCATTCCAACCGATGCAGAGAGTAAAAATCTAAACGATTACCTGAGCTCGATCGCAGAGATCGAAAAACTTGCCGGCCTTCAGTTTCTTCCCGAGCTCGATTTCAGTATCCGCGATACAATCGGTGACTACGTCAGCCCAACTGTGTGGTAAGGCAGGGACACCCCACGGCTAAGCTTTCAACCGCATCCAACAAACCTCCTCCGCGCCAATTGCTCGGCTTGGATACGTTTGTTGCGGCACAAAAGATTTGATCAGCTTAAAGCTATCACCAAACAAAGCATCACTCTGCTCACGACTAATTGGATGCGGCGGCCCATTACCTTGGTAATCACTAACTTCTCGAAAAAATATCGCTAGATACTTTCCGTCCGGCTTGAGTGCTTGAGCAACTGATCTCGCATACGCCTCGCGCTCGCTCGGATCAATCGCACAGAGGCAGGTGTGCTCCACGATCCAGTCAAATGAGTGGTGATACTGCTTTCCTAAATTCAAAAAGTCACCCAACTCATAGCGTTCGTCGTAGGAAACTGGAAAAGTTTCCGCCTTATTGATTCCTCTTGGCGCAATATCCAATCCGACCACCTCTGCACCCTCCGCCGCCAGCGCTCGTACATCATGCCCCGCTCCACAGCCAGGCACCAGCACTCTACCCGAAATTGACTGAAGCTTCAAAAATTCAATCAAAGGCGGCGAAGCATAGCCTTTATCCCAAGGCGTATCCCCTCCTTCATAAGCTGCATTCCAATCTCTAGCCATACGTCATTCCCGCTTCCGCCTCTAGCCCTAAAGGCGCAAGCCCTACAAAAAAGTGGCCAGGTAACCTACAGCACACATTCAACCAACGACCGCTGCTCCCTTCCGGGCCTGACGGGGTTAGCTAGTCAGACGTTGCATAGGCCCCAGCCATCGACAGAAAACAATGAGACGCTAACTTGCGGCAATCTTAAAATGAAGATATTTCATTCGCCATTGATCGACCGAGCACTTCAATATAGTATATGCAGTCAGCTGCCACCCAACATCGTAAGCAGTTCTTCCCCATCAATGCCCTCTTTCGGAAGTATCTCTCTGAATTCCACAGAGCGATGGATCTTCCTGTCACCTATGAGGACATGCTCAAATACGAGGACTCTTTTCCCCTCATCAATAAGAGAGGCGAAGATACCCTTTGGCAGACCCTCATCTACGAACAGCAATTTGGGCGCGAACTCTACGACGGCCTAAAAAAGATCTATGTCCTTCTACGTTCCGGAGGCGACGAGTCTATTCTGCCCAATCTCTACATCGACCGCGTCGACTTCTGCACCTTCGGTAACACCAAGCCCCTGCGCGTGCGCATCGTAAATCAATACAATGACAACCACGATTACTTTTACGTCAAAAAAGCCGACGCCTCCCGCGTCTATGGCCTTGAATTAGAGGAGCTACTCTCACCTAATCCCATCAATTTCATCGTGCACGAAGACACTTTAATTGAAGAGCACATCATTGGCGTGCCTGGGGATGACTTCATCCGCGACTTCCTACCCCGCCCTGACTTACATGAAGTACGCTTGGCTAAAGAGTTTATCAAATTCAATGAGCGCAGCTTTGTCCGTCTTCTCGGCGACATGCGTGCATACAATTACGTCGTCGAGGTCACGCCCGACTTCGAGGGAAGTCAATACCGCGTCCGCGCGATCGACTTTGACCAACAATGCTACGAAGGTCGCCGCTCGCTCTACCTCCCGCAGTTTTTTAAGAACAACCTACCCGTAGTTAATCTCTGCACCGAGTTGATCAATGTCGAAACAAGCAAACAGTATCAACGCGAAGAGCGCACCCTAATGAAGCGTCGCCTCCGCTTCGCCCTCCCGCGCGTGCAGCACCTGCGCACCTGCATGTGCGCCGACCAGATCTCCAGCACAGAAAAGATGCGCCAATTGCGCAAGGAACTGGCCGAGATGCACAACGACCATCGCTTCTTACTCTGCCATTCCATGGGCGAGATCACCTTCCTTAACATCACTATAACCCTCGGCCTCGAAGGCGCAGCCGCTTACTATCCCGAGGGAGATAGTGGATAAGTAGGGGCGACACTCTTGTCGCTTCTCCAACGAACCAAAAAGCGATAAGAGTATCGCTTCTAACAATTTACCGAATATGGATTTACGCCAAAAACTACTCAAACTCCTCGGAGCCAAAGACTACATACCTATGCGCCGCATGGAGATCATTACTGACCTTAAGCTCGATCAAGACGCCACTAAAGAAGCCCATGCGCTACTCGACAAAATGCTCGAACAGGGCGAGATCGCTCGGCTCAAAAAGGATCGCCTCTGTATCCCCGAAGATGCCGACCTCGTCAGTGGTCGCCTGATTTTTCGCCAGAGCGGCTCCGCCATCCTCATTCCAGACTCCGACCCCAGTGGTGACGGTTACCCGATCAAATCCGAGGACACCGGCGTCTCAATGCACGGAGATATCGTGCTGGCCCGCAAAGTCGAAGATAAGCGCCGTCCCTCCCAGGGCAAAGGCCGTCAGCAGCGCCCCGAATATAAGCCCGACGATAAACCCAACGTCCGTGTCATCCGTATACTAAAGCGCGCCCATATCACCATCCCCGGCACCCTCAAACAAGCGAAACACGCCACCTACGTGATCCCCGACGATCCGCGCATCATTCATGACATCCTCGTGCCCGATCCAAAAAATTCTGGGCTCAAACCCATCCCTAAAGTGGGCGATAAGGTCGTGGTCAAAATGCTCGAATGGAAACAGCGCCACCTCAACCCGGAAGGTGAGATCATCGAAGTACTCGGCCGCACGCACGAGCCCGATGCCGAGTTCAAAGCCATTCTCTATAAATACGATCTCAATCCAAAATTCCCCTCAGCGGTGGAGCAACAGACCAAGGACATACCCGATGTTGTGCGCCCGGAAGATATCGGTAATCGCCAAGACTGCCGCGACCTTTTTACCTTCACCATCGATCCCGATGATGCAAAAGACTTTGATGACGCCCTCTCGCTCGAGCTTCTCGAAGATGGAAAAATTCGCGTCGGCGTCCACATCGCCGACGTGAGTGCCTACGTAAAACCTGGCTCACCACTTGACCGCGAAGCTCAAGAACGTGGGAACAGCACCTATCTCGTCGGTACTGTTATCCCCATGTTGCCACACGCACTCTCCAACGGTCTATGCTCACTCGTCGAGGCCGAAGATCGTCTGACCAAGACTTGTTTCATCACCTTCAACGACAGCGCCGACATCACCGATGTCAAGTTTGCCAATACCGTCATAAATAGCAACAAGCGCCTTACTTACAAACAAGCCTACGCCTTCATGCAGCAGGACGACTTAGCTGAGATACGCAAGACGCCCCTCCCACCAAAACACCAGACTGGTTCCACCGGGCGCTCACTGGACGATGTGACCGACGAAGAGATGGCCACGCTGAAGAAATACATCGGAAAGCTCTGGCACATCGCCAAACAGCTACGTGACCGCCGCTTCGGCAAGGGCTCGCTCGACCTCGACATGACATCGGTCAAAATCTATGTCGACGAGGAAGGCTATGCAGATCGTATAGAAAAAGAGTTCAACGACGAGAGCCATCAACTGATCGAAGAGTTTATGCTCTCAGCCAACGAGCAAGTCGCCCGCACCATGAAGAAGCAGAACTTTCCCTGTATCTATCGCGTGCATGATGAGCCAGAGGAAGAAAAGCTTAAAGAGCTACGCGAGACCATGCAGAGTTTCGGGGTGCAGTGCGGCAATCTGCAAAAGCCGCGCGAGATGACGTCACTACTCAAAAAGCTGAAAGAACACCCGCAAGGCTACACCCTTAAGATTCATGTTCTTCGTAGCCTGAAGCAGGCACAATACCGTGCCTCCGCAGACGGTCACTACGGCCTCTCAAAGCCCGACTATACACATTTCACATCACCCATCCGCCGCTACTCGGACCTGATCGTCCATCGCATACTCGACGGCTATCTTTGTAAGACTCGCGCCGACTCTGCTCTAGAGGCGCCCGACATTCGCTACAAGCAAGGTAAGCTCGAAAGCCTCGGCGATCACATCAGTGTGAGCGAACGTAACTCAGTCGATGCCGAACGCGAATCCGTCAAGACGAAGCTCCTCGAATTCTACGACCGCGAATTACAAAAAGAGCAGAAACAACATTTCAAAGCTATCATCACGGATGTGAAAAACCACGGTCTCTTCGTAGAGCTGGCTGATACCTTAGCCTTTGGTATGGTGCATATTTCTACACTCGACGACGACTTCTACCATCCAAACTCGGAGGGCACCGCACTGATCGGACGCCGTAAAAAGCGCACCTACGCACTCGGCCAATACATCATGGTTCAAGTCGAACGCGTGGATCGCTTCAAGAGGCAGATCGACTTCCGCGTCGTCCTAACGGACGATCGCGACAAAGGCAAAAAACCTGGTAAACCATTCAAAGGCCGCCACAAGAAAGCCCAGGCGCGCTCATCAAAAAGTTCAGAGCGTAGCCCTGGCGAGAAAGCCGCGAAGACCTTGACCCGAAGAAAACCTAAGAAGAAGTCCGCACAAGAAAAGAAGCCTTCTACTGAAGGTAAAGTAATCACTAAGCGCCCGAAGAAAAATCAGCGTAATAAGGGAAATCGCTAGCGCACACTACTCGTCAATCATGCGACTCGTCATGCCATCGTAGGTATCGATGCGGCGGTCTCGGAAGAATGGCCATGTGCGACGCATGTCTTCGAGGGCTTTGAGGTCGCAGTCGGCGATTAGTATGTGCTCTTCACTCACAGGGGCACGTCCGATGATCTGCCCGTAGAAATCAGAGACGAAGCTTTGTCCCCAGAATTCGGTTTCCCCTTCGACGCCAGTGCGGTTAACAGCCGCGACGTAACAGCCATTGGCCACAGCATGCCCGCGCTGAACAGCCTCCCAAGCTGTGTGCTGAGCGGCGCCGAGTTCAGCTTTTTCCGCAGGGAGCCAACCGATGGCGGTCGGATAAAAAATGATCTCGGCTCCAGCGAGGGCAGAGAGTCGAGCAGCCTCAGGATACCATTGATCCCAACAAATGAGGACGGAGATCTTACCAAACTTCGTATCCCAGACTTTATAGCCGAGGTCGCCAGGAGTGAAATAAAATTTTTCCTCAAAACCCGGATCTTGTGGAATGTGCATCTTTCGGTATTTGCCTAGGTAGCGACCATCCGCATCAATCACGGCGGCGGTGTTATGGTAGACGCCAGAGGCGCGGCGCTCGAAGAGTGCGGCGATAATGACGATGCCAAGCTCGCCTGCGACGGCTTCAAGCAGCTCCGTAGTCGCGCCGGGAATTGGCTCTGCTAGATCAAAGTGCTCCGTCTCCTGCGTTCGGCAGAAGTAAGGTGTATTAAACAACTCCTGCGTGCAGACGATCTGCGCGCCAGAGGCAGCAGCCTCGCGGATGCGCGCAACAGTATAGTCCAGATCCGCGGTAGGGCTGCCTAGCTCGCGACCTTGGATAAGGGCGATGCGGACTTGGCGTGCAGTATTGTCGTGCGGCATTAGCTTAATAATCCTAAGAAATGTAGCGGTCGACCTGTTCGAACCTTGGTGGCTAGCTTGACGCAGCAAGGCAACAGACTGACGTGATTAAACTAAAAAACTACCTTGTTAAGCGGGTACTCGATAATCCCTTCGGCACCACGCTCCTTGAGTTCGGGAATTATTTCGCGCACAACTTTCTCGTCTAGGATAGTGTCGATAGCGACCCAGGACTCATCAGCGAGGCGGTTAATCGTCGGGTTACGCAGCGCGGGTAGATCGGTGAGGATCGCTTCGAGCTTGGACTTCTCGATGTTGAGCTTGAGGCCAACTTTACTATTGGCTTCGAGCGCGGAAGTAAGAAGCAGTGCGATATTTTCGATTTTCTTGCGCTTTGCAGGGTTTTCCCAGGAGACCTTGTTGGCGATCAACACAGTGTTAGTGTAGAGAATCGTGTCGACGATGCGTAGCTTGTTTGCACGAAGCGAGTTACCGGTCTCGGTGAGATCGACGATAGCATCGACAAGATCGGGCACTTTGACCTCGGTCGCGCCCCAAGAGAACTCGACCTCAGCGTTGACACCATTATCCTTGAGATACTGACGAGTGATGTTGACCACCTCGGTGGCGATACGCTTGCCTTCAAGATCTTTGACCGTCTGCACAGTAGAGGCCTCGGGGACGGCAATGATCCACTTAGAGCGCTTGTTGGATGCACGACTGTAAACGAGGCTACATACTTCGACCACGTCAGAGTCGTTTTCCTTGACCCAGTCTTGGCCAGTGAGGCCACAGTCGAAGTAGCCATGCTCGACGTAACGACTGACCTCTTGGGCACGCACGAAGCGGCCGTCTAACTCTTCGTCATCAATTGACGGACGGTAAGAGCGGGAGCTCACTGAAATGTTGAAGCCCGCTTTACCAAAAAGTTTGATCGTGGAGTCTTGAAGGCTGCCCTTGGGCAGTCCGAGCATGAGTAATGGCTTGTTGTCCATGAGCGCAAAAGCTGTCGTAGGACGCTTTCGGCACAAGGCTAAATTTGAGAAATACAGCCTTTGCATAGGCTTTATCTAATAAAATAAGCATTAATAAATCGATCATCAGCAGATAGTCTGTTAGTGTAGGCTATATCTTTTTAGTAAATTAATGGACAAACCAACACCACTCGCTGCAGGAAAAAAAGCCCCTAGCTTCCAATTCACGGAAGCTGGAGGAACTTACTCGCTTGAGAGTCTAGAGCAGCCCTGCCTATTGTATTTCTACCCAAAGGACGACACGCCAGGCTGCACAACGGAAGCCTGTGCAATCCGTGATAAGTGGAGCGAATTTGCCAGTGCTGGACTCAAAGTCGTCGGAGTGAGTAAGGACGACGAACGCTCACACGGCAAATTTCAAAAAAAATACGGACTCCCCTTTCCACTGATCACCGATACCGAACTGGAGCTAGCCAATGCCTACGGCGTCTATGGTGAAAAGAAATTTATGGGTAAAATTTACGACGGGATTCACCGCATGTCCTTTCTAATTGGGGCGGACGGATTGATCCTCAAAACCTACTGTAAAGTAAAACCAGATGCCCACGCCAGCGAAGTCCTAGCTGACCTCGCGGCACTTTCTAATTAATTCCGAACAAAATGAATCAAACACCAAAGCCACTCATCATCGTCGCAGAGGATGATAAAGACCTCTCCACGATGATCGCGACGCAGCTTGAAGTCGCCGGGATGCAGAGCCAAGTCTGCCATGAAGCGAGCCACGTAGCGCGCTTCTTGAAGAACAACTTCGCCAATCTCATCCTGCTCGATGTCCACCTTCCTGACGACACTGGCTTTAACCTGATGTCCGATCTACGTAAAGTGGGCGACAAGACGCCAATCATATTTCTCACCGGTGAAAACAACGAAGTCAAAAAAGTGAACGCCCTCGAAATGGGCGGCGACGACTACATCACAAAGCCTTTTAGATTTCCCGAGCTAATTGCACGGATAAACGCCGTGCTCCGCCGCGCAGAAACAGTGCACGATAGTGATATCACGCAAAATGCTTCCACCTCCGACGAACCATTTGAATTTTGCGGGGCTGAGGTGAATCCACATCGACTCGAAGTGACCTTTACCGACGGCGAAATCGAAAGCATCGGCCGTAAGGAGTTAGGCATCTTTGCCTACCTCGCCAGCCACCCAAACAAGGTGCTCACGCGCAAGAATTTGATCCACTCAGTCTGGGGAATCCACGCCGATGTACGTAGCCGCTCGCTTGATCAATATATCGTGAAAATCCGTGAACTTTACAAACGTCACAGCTTGACGCTTGATGCCTTCCGCACCGTGCATGGCGTCGGCTATATTTACGACCTTAAGATGCCCGAGTAGTCGCACGACAATGTGAATAGTTGCCAATGGCATGGCTAAAGACCAGCAAACTACTCCGCTTCATACCACTCTTTGACGAGTGCTTTGACCGCTTCGGGTGATTCGACCCCCTCAAAGCTGAGCGATGCAGAGTTGATGCAGTATCGTAGGCCTGTAGGTTTGGGCCCATCGGGAAAGACATGGCCTTGATGCGATCCGCAGACATTGCAATGCACCTCCACGCGCACCATACCATAGCTAGTATCGCGCGTCTCACCGAGAGTGCGCTCGTCGATCGGTTGGACAAAGCTTGGCCAACCCGTGCCTGAATCGAACTTATCCGTGCTGCTGAACAAGGGTGTTTCGCAGCCAATACAGCGATAGAGCCCAGTCGCTTTATTGTCATTGAAGGGATTGGTGAACGGCCGCTCTGTTCCATGGTCGCGGGCGACTCGATATTGGACATCGGTGAGGCGCTCTTTCCACTCAGCTTCTGTCCGTTGGACAGGGAAATCGCCGCTGCTTAGGTCGACATGCGAGGGCAGGCCGCAAGCGGAGGCACAAGCGTTCACATCGACATTAGTCGCAAGATCTGGACTCGGAAGTATAGGTTTTTCAGGCATAGCAAAAGTAAAAAGGGCAAAGGCCAATAGGGCAATGAGCACCACAGGGCCATAACTATGGAAGTTTGATTGTGTTTTCATAGTAATCGAGAGTCTAAACTATAGGAGCTATTCCCGCGAATGCAATTCGTCAACTATGCCTATTCGTGATTCGATGGGAGAAAGCCGTTTCCTCGTCACGCAGGAGCCTACACCGCCATGATGAATATTCTTGAAGAACCTGCTGCGCTACGGCTTATGCTAAGAATATGTCAAAAGTAGTCATTATCGGTGCCGGAGGAGTAGGTAATGTGGTCGCACAAAAGTGCGCACAGCTTCCGGATATTTTTACTGAAATCGTGCTCGCATCGCGCACAGTTGCTAAGTGTGAAGCGATCGCGGTCGACGTAATGGCCAAGACAGGTGTCACGATCCTTACCGTCGCGCTGGATGCCGATAATGTGGCCGAAACAATAAAGTTTCTAAATTCGGAAAAGCCCGAGCTATTAATCAACGTTGCCCTGCCCTACCAAGACCTTGCATTGATGGATGCATGCCTAGGCGCGGGAGTTCACTACATGGATACCGCTAACTACGAACCACCCGAAGAGGCCAAGTTTGAGTACAAATGGCAATGGGCTTACCAAGACCGCTTCAAAAAGGCGGGACTGACTGCACTACTCGGCTCGGGTTTCGACCCAGGCGTGACGAATGTGTTTTGCGCCTACGCACAGAAACATCTTTTCGACGAGATTGAGACAATCGACATCCTAGACGCTAACGCGGGCGAGCACGGCTACCACTTCGCGACGAACTTTAATCCAGAAATCAACATCCGCGAGATCACTGCGAATGGCCGCTATTGGGAAGAGGGTGAGTGGAAGGAAGTCGAGCCGATGAGCATGCACCAAGTCTACGACTTTCCTGTGATTGGCGAGCAAGATGCCTACCTGCTCTACCACGAGGAAATGGAATCGCTCTGCCAAAATATCAAAGGCCTCAAGCGCATCCGCTTCTGGATGACATTTTCGCAGAAGTATCTAACTCACCTCAAGGTGCTGGAAAACGTCGGGATGACTTCGATTGAGCCGATCGATTTCAAGGGGCAGAAAGTACAGCCGATTGAATTCCTCAAAGCCGTACTCCCCGACCCTGCCAGTCTAGGGCCACGGACAAAAGGTAAGACCTGTATTGGTTGTGATATTCTGGGTACCAAAGACGGTAAAAAGAAGCGGATCTTCATCTACAACAGCTGCGACCACCAAGAGTGTTTCAAAGAAGTCTCCAGCCAAGCGATCAGCTACACCACAGGTGTGCCTGCAATGATTGGCGCGCAGATGATACTTAAAGGCCCCTGGAAGGAGCCTGGCGTATGGAATATGGAGCAGTGTGATCCAGACCCCTTCATGGAAGAGCTTAATCTGCGAGGCCTGCCGTGGCAAGTGATTGACCTGCCGCTCGAACAGTAACGATTACAGCTTTCGTTTTTCACGAAAATAGAAGCACAGACTCCTCCCTGACCGCTGGATGTTGGCACGCCCAATTGCAACTTAGCGCGTAACGTTCGCGGGTAAGTAGGCCCCTCTATTGCATAAAAAAGGCCTCCGACAAGATCGAAGGCCTTTAAGAAAATGGAGTGAGTGAAGAGGTTCGAACTCTCGACATCTACCTTGGCAAGGTAGTGCTCTACCAACTGAGCTACACTCACTTTTTTGGGAAAAGTGGGAGAATCTATGACCGACCCATCATGTCAACGTGTTTTTAGAAAAATTTAAGGACAAGTTCAGCCTCAGGTTTTACTCTAGATCAAGGTCGATCAAAAACCTACGACGCACGGTTTCGGGCAGGGCGATAAGGTCCTTTGAGCGGAGGCTGGTAGCGACTTCATCATTAAGTAATTCGCGGATGATGGGTCGAAGTTTGGCATCGTCGCGCAGATTATACACAATGTAGAAAGCGAGTCGAATGGGATAGTCGCCATAGTGCACGTTATCGTCGGTTGGGCCGAAGGCAGGTGCATAGGTGTCGCTATCAGATGAGACCATGAGGACTTTGATATTTTTATTCTCCGGCATGCGAGAGAGAATAGCGATGGAAGCAGCGTCAGAGCGGAGTAAATCCTCGACCTCGGCATCTTTGACCATGGACACGCTGGGTTTCATAACGCCACCCTTTAAAATACTATATTTAAAAAGCTCCAAGGCGATGCTCTCATCGCTAGTGCCGGCGAGCGCCTTAATATTGCGACTGCCCATACCGGATAGCCCGAGTTCGCCCCAAGTATTGAGATTCAACTCTTCTTTGGAACCAAAAATGCCCCCGAGGCGAGCAACACTGATTTCGTCGATGGGGTTACTATCATTAACGACAATAACGGCGACGGCGTAGGCAAAAGGATAGACACTAAATTCATCGCGCGGCACTTCATCCCCGTCTGGCACTGCAATAATGGCGAGATCGATCTCATCAGAACGTAAGCGGTCAAGCGCGGGCAAGCTACCGATGCTATCCACGACAAAAGTAGAAGTCATTTTCAGCGGCGTAGGCCTCAAGTGGCGCTTTGATATAGTCGGCCAGTAGATCGGATGCAGCAATGCGAATTTCTTCGGCTTGCGCGGTCACGATCAGTGTAAGCGGTAGGAGTAAAAGCGTTTTACCTAAGTTCATAATCAATTTTTGTTAGGTTACCTAAAGGTGCATTAATTGCAAGGGTTCAATGCTGGCTCGTGAGAGTCAAACTCTAAGCGAGTCTATCAGCGCTACTTTTGGATGTCGAGCTCCGGCCACTGAATAAGTTTGCGGTGGAGGGTACGGCGGCTGATGCCCATGAGCTCAGCAGCGTGGGTGCGGTTACCGTTGGCTTTAATCAGCGCGTTACGGAGGAGGCGTTTTTCATTTTCCTCTTTGCACAATGTCGGGCTACTGGAAAGCGGCTGTGGTTTGTCGTCCAACGATGTCTCGGTCTGATTCTGATATTTAGGGTCAAGATCGTATTCGGTAAGCTCGTTACCCCGCTTGAGTACGACGGTGTTTTCGCAGAAATTACGCAACTCGCGAATGTTCCCTGGCCAGCGATAGTCTCGGAGCACATTGATCGCGCCTTCGGTCAGGTCGATGGGAGGTAGCTCGTTTTCCTCGGCGAAGGAATCAATGTAGTGATTGATGAGCACAGGTAGGTCCTCTCGGCGCTCGCGCAGTGGCGGGAGGTAGATTGTAATGACGTTGAGCCGATACAACAGATCCTCGCGGAACTCGCCGCGCTTGGCCATCTCAGTCAAATTACGATTCGTTGCGCAGACGAGGCGCACGTCGACTTGGATGGGTTTCGAGCTGCCTAAGCGCTCAAAACTGCGGGTCTCAAGGAAGCGCAGAAGTTTGACCTGCGTCGCGGAATCGATTTCGCCGATTTCATCGAGAAACAGTGTGCCGCCACCCGCCGCCTCAAAACGACCAATCCTGCGCTCCGTCGCACCCGTATAAGCGCCTTTCTCGTGCCCGAAGAGCTCGCTTTCGAGCAGGTTAGCTGCCAAGGCTGCACAGTGCACAGGGACGAAGGCTTGACGAGCGCGGTTACTATTTTGGTGGATGGCTTGAGCGATGAGCTCTTTACCCGTACCAGTCTCTCCTTCGAGAAGAACGGTGGCCTTGGAAGGCGCCACGAGTTTGACCTTGTCCAGCACGTCGATGAGGCCAGGTGAGTCACCAACTATACCGTCGAAGCTATACTTCTTGTCCAGCCGCTCGTGCAGGACAACGTTTTCCGCCTCGATCCGGCGACTTTGCAGCGCCCGTTTAATCAGGATTTCCAATTTTTCTAGACTGACAGGCTTAGTCAGGAAGTCGAAGGCGCCGCGTCGCATGGCTTCGACCGCCGTTTCCACATTGCCATAGGCAGTCATCATGATGCAGATCGGCCGGTTTGGTAGGGTGATCGCACGGTCTATAACCTTAAGCCCTGATTTGCCCGCCATACGCAGATCTGTCAACACGATGTCAAAGGTCTCAGCCTCCATCAGGTTAAAGGCCTCGTCTGCGCCCGAGGCCATGTATACCTCATATTCCTCTTCAAGGGCTATACTGAGCCCCTCGCGGGTGTTTTTTTCATCATCGACGATTAAAATTGTTGCTGGCATGTGAGACATTAAGACACATCTCGAAACTAAATGCAATATTCTCATTGCAATGAAACCTATCGCTTTCTCCTTTGTCTGTTAGTGTTCCGCAAAAATGCGGACCTACCATAATAATATGAGCCAAGATTCAATCGCACCTGAAATCGAAGAAAAACTAAAGTCGGCTATTCAATGGATCCCGACTCTCCGCGAGGAGATCGCCCGCGTCATCGTCGGGCAGCATTATCTAGTTGATCGCCTTATAGTCGGCCTACTGGCCAATGGCCACGTCCTACTCGAAGGTGTGCCAGGTCTAGCCAAAACACTCAGCATACGCACCCTCGCCTCGGCCACAGCAGCGGACTTCAAGAGAATTCAGTTCACACCAGATCTGCTACCGGCTGACATTATCGGCACTTTGATTTATAGCCCAAAGGAAAGCACCTTCCATACTCGCAAGGGACCGATATTTGCCAACCTCATTCTGGCGGACGAAATCAATCGCGCACCCGCTAAGGTGCAGAGCGCGCTACTCGAAGCCATGCAGGAGCACCAAGTGACCATCGGTGACACGACATATCCATTACCCGAACCCTTCCTTGTGCTAGCCACAGAAAATCCGATCGACCAAGAGGGCACTTATCCCTTACCCGAGGCGCAGGTAGACCGCTTTATGCTCAAACTCAAAGTTGGCTACCCAAGCAAAGACGATGAGCGAGCCATCCTCGACCGTATGTCCTCGACCGCGCCAAATCTGAACGTTGACGCCGTCACGACGCTTGATGCGATCAGCGAAGCGAGGAAACTGGTCAACGACGTCTTCGTTGACCCTAAGATCCGAGACTACATCGTCGATCTCATCCTCGCGACCCGTGATCCCGAGCAATACAAACTTAAGCTCGGCCAATACATTCAGTTCGGTGCCAGTCCGCGTGCGACTATTAGCCTAACGCTCGCAGCAAAAGCTTGGGCGCTGATGCAAGGACGCGCCTACGTCGTCCCGCAGGACATAAAAGAAATCGGCATGGACGTGCTCCGCCACCGCGTGATACCTTCCTACGAAGCCGAAGCCGAAGAGATCAGCAGCGAAGACCTCGTCACCTCGATTTTCGACGCCGTGCCTGTGCCATAAGGGAATAATCAGTCATCACTCATTATTTATAAGTCATTTCTGATGACCCCAACTGACATCATTAAAAAAGTCCGTCGCCTCGAAATTCGTACGCGACGGCTCGTTACCGATTCGGTGACAGGGGCTTACCACAGCTCTTTTAAAGGGCGTGGCATGGACTTTGAAGAAGTCCGCGAATATGCCATTGGTGACGACGTGCGCACCATCGATTGGAACGTCTCGGCTAAGATGGATCGCCCCTTTGTGAAAGTCTTCCGGGAGGAGCGCGAGTTGACACTTATGCTACTGATCGACCTCAGTGCCTCAGGCATTTTCGGTTCCGTCGAACAAAGTAAGCGCGAGCGTGCCGCCGAGATTGCCAGCGTGATCGCCTTTTCCGCTTCGCAAAATAACGATAAGGTAGGACTTCTCCTCTATACTGAAGAGGTCGAACACTACATCCCGCCTAAAAAAGGTCGCCGACATATTCTACGCGTGATTCGCGACATCCTTTTCTTCGAACCCTCTGGCAAAACGACCAGTCATAAGTCCGCACTCGACTACCTCAATCGAGTACAGCGTCGTAAGAGCGTCGTCTTCTTGATCTCTGATTTCCTCGATAACGACTCACCGCTACCTACGCCCGATGCACCACTCTTCGCGACGCTCGCCCTCACCCACCAACGACACGACCTCGTGAGCATCGCCCTGAGCGATCCTCGTGAATACGGGCTACCCAAAGTCGGGCTAATCACACTCGAAGATGCCGAGACCGGCGAAATGGTCGAGATCAACACCAGCAGCCATCACGTAAGAGAGCGCTATGCCAAACTCGCTGAGGAACGACGTGAAGCCTTCCAAACCGGCATGCGTAAAAAAGGCCTCGACTGGATCGAAGCTCGCACGGATCAACCCTATCTACCCGCGCTGCGTAAACTCTTCGCTTTACGTGCTAGTAGGCACTAAGCGAGAAATAGGAATTTAGAATGATATTTCTCGCCCAGATACCCGCCGCACCACAGATGCCGCCCCTACCGGAGGGACCGTCTCTCGATCGCGTGCTTGGCCCCGTCGAGATTCCCGCTTACGAGCCATGGCAAATAGCAATATTACTCGGATTTATTGTTCTTTTTATTGGCCTATTAATTTGGTTATACGCCCGCAGTCGCCTAAAATCCGCGACAACGACTCCGCCTTACGAGCTCGCCCTAGCAGAACTGCAAGCCGCTGCAGACTTGACCGCTGAAGACGACGAGCGTTTTGCAATACTTAGCTCGCAAGCCCTACGTCGCTACCTCGAAGACGAGCTTGGCCTACGTTCGACAGCTCGCACGAGCGAAGAGTTTCTCTTAAGCCTAAAAGACAATACCCAGCTCGACGAATTTTTTCAAACAACACTCCGTGAAGTGCTCGCCAACTTCGACCAAATCAAGTTTGCGCAGCAACCGATCAGTATTACAGAACGTATCTATATTACCGATACAGTGAGAGAACTCATCAATCAAGCACACGTCCCCAGCCAAAAGGAAGGAACAGGCCCATGAGTTTCTTTCAGTTCGACGATCCCGCATTTTTCTTTTTGCTTCTACTCATGCCAATCCTGGCGTGGTGGGCAGGCCGTATGGGCCCTGAAGCGGCTGTCCGTTTTTCCAGTATAGCTCTCGTTAAGAAAATCAGCCGCAACCGCCATAGCCGACCCGGCAAGCTACTCTTCGGCCTGCGTTTGCTCGCACTAGTCGCGATCATCACCGCCCTCGCTCGTCCGCAGATTGGCCGAATAAACGACACCATTGAGGCCGAGGGTATCGATATCGTCGTCACACTCGACCTCTCAGGATCCATGCGCGCACTCGATCTTTCGACCCAGAGACGATATCGTCACGCGCCTTGATGCGGCTAAGCGCGTAGTCGACAACTTTATCGGTAAGCGCGAATTCGATCGTATCGGCCTCGTTGCCTTCGCAGCCAATGCTTACGTTGTCAGCCCGCTCACACTCAATCACGACTGGCTCAAGCGCAACCTAGAGCGGCTCGAACTCGGCGAGATCGATGGTGGCGGCACTGCCATCGGCACAGCCCTCGGGGCGAGTATCAATCGCTTACGTGATCATGACGCCCGCAGCCGTATCGTCATCTTACTCACAGACGGCGAGAATAACGCAGGCGCCGTCTCCCCCATTGCCGCCGCCGAAGTCGCCAAGACTCTTGGAGTCAAAGTCTACACCATCGCCACCGGTAAAAAAGGCCGTGTTCCTATCCCTGCAACCGACCGTAAGGGACAGATCGTCCGTGACAGTGAAGGCAAACCCGTTTATCGAGGTCGCAGCGACATATCGAACTACGACGAAGCTGAACTGACCGAAATCGCCGAACTCACAGGCGGTCGTTTTTTCAGTGCAACCAAGGACGGCGACCTAGAACGCATCTACGATGAGATCGACGAACTCGAAACCACCAAGATCGAGCTACGCTCTTACGCCACATTCACCGAGTTGTTCGTCTGGCTAGCAAGCCTAGGTCTGCTCTTACTCGCTCTTGAGCAAGTCCTCCGCAACACCCGCTACCGCCGCCTACCATGAGTTTTGGAGATCCAGTCTGGCTTACAATGACGCCGATACTACTCCTGCTCTTCGGCGGCGTGCTCGCGTATGGTTTTCGACAGCGCGATGCCTTACTTGGTCGCTTTGCGGCCAGTCGACTACTCGAACAGTTGACCGAACAAGCCAGCGTCACTCGCACATGGATCAAAGCAGGCTGTATCCTGCTTGCCGTCCTCGCCATCGGAATTGCACTTGCGCGTCCACAACTTGGCGTCGAGTGGTCAGAGCGCAAAGCACGCGGCCTCGATATTGTCTTCATCCTTGATAGCTCCAAGAGCATGCTCGCCACCGATCTGCGCCCCACCCGCCTAGATCGTGCAAAGCTCGCCATCATTGATCTTGTCGAGCGCCTAGAGGGTGACCGTATCGGGCTCATCGCCTTTGCGGGGCAAGCCTTTCTACAAACTCCGCCCACTCTCGATTACTCCGCCTTTCACGAGAGTCTCAACGCCATCGACCCCAACATCATGACGAGCGGCGGCAGCGATCTCGGCAACGCGATCAATGAAGCGACTGAAGCTTTCCCTTCGGAAAACAACGTCAAAATCGTCGTCTTGCTAACCGACGGCGAAGACCTAAGCGGCAATGCGGCCACCGCAGCAGTCACCGCTCGCGAGGATGGCATTCAAGTCTTCGCCATCGGCATCGGCACGCCCGAGGGCGAATACTTACGTATCCGCAATGAACAAGGCATCGAAGAATTCGTCCGAGATTCGAGCGGGCAACCCGTACTCAGTAAACTCGATGAGGGCACCCTCCAAGCCATCGCTCAAGGAACTGGGGGTAGCTACAGCCGCCTTAGCAGCGATTCCCTCGACCAGCTTTATAATTCTGTCATCGCTAGGCTTCCACGCGAAGAGCGCGAATCAGAATTGCAAGAAATAGGCATTGAGCGTTTCCAATGGGCGCTCGCTTCCGCCCTAGTCTTTCTTGTGTTTGATATACTGATACGCCGGCGTCGAAGCGCTGCGATCCATGCCATATTATCCCTTGCTTGCGTCGTCTTTCATCCAAATGCGTTGCAAGCTCAAATGGCCTTACCTATGGAAGACAAGGGCCTCCGCAAGCCGATGCCCCGGATGACAGATGCTCGAATCAGCTACAACGCAGCCTACCAAGCACTGGTCGAGGGCGATTTTACAGACGCCATGCAAGGCTACGAAACCACGCTCGCACAAACCGAAGACCTCGCACTGCAAGGCAAGGCTCTCTACAACCTAGCCCATGCGACCTACCAACAAGGCCGCAAAACCTACGAGACCGGCGACCCTCAAACCGCACTCAATCAGGTTAAAAAAGCCGAGGCGCTATTTCAATCCGCCCAAGAGATCGATACCAGCGACACATCGATTCACACAGACATTGAGCAAAGTCTCA
The DNA here is from genome assembly GCA_905182465.1 of Opitutaceae bacterium BACL24 MAG-120322-bin51. GTDB lineage: Bacteria > Verrucomicrobiota > Verrucomicrobiia > Opitutales > Coraliomargaritaceae > Thalassobacterium. The sequence goes on from CAJJBI010000005.1 coordinate 53,773, forward strand.
CAAGTTCGTGAAGCCATTGAAAAATTAATCGAACAACAACAGCCAGAAGATAGCGAAGAGCAGTCTGGAGAATCGGAAGAGAATCAGGATTCATCAAACGAAGGTGAGGACTCTGAAGATTCACAAGATAGCGAGCAATCTGAAAGCGGCGAACAAGGCGAGGACTCTTCCAAAGATCAACAGAACCAAGAAAATCAATCAGGCGAAGAAAGCAGCGAGCAATCCCAGCAAAACCAAGAAGGCTCAGAAGGTGATCAGTCCGAAGAGTCTGGCGACCCACAAAATCAAGAGTCGACAGACGAAGGCGGGGAGAGCGAGTCCGCTCAAAGTGCTGATCAGGAATCCACCCAAGACCCCGTTGACGACATTCCACAGACGCAGTCAGGCGAAGAGGGTGAGGAACCGGACGATGAAGGAGGTCAACAAGCTGGGACCCCCGAACCCACCGAGAGCGAAAGTGAAGAAGATGGCCAGGCTGGCAGCGTGGACGGCGAAGCGACCGAAGGTATGACCGAAGCTGAAGCCGCCGCCCTACTCGATTCACTTCGTGGCAAAGAAACCCTCCTCCCTTTTAACAACCAAGCGCGCGGTGGCCGCCCAAGCGACACCCGAGACTGGTAAACAAATTTTATCTATGCACCGATTCAAATTCACATTGGCACTTTTCTCCTATCTCTTCGCGCTCAGTACAGGCGCTGAGATTAGCGTGACTGCAATCTTCAATCCGCCCCGCGTCGCGCTGGGCGACAAGGCCCAGTATGTCATTGAGATCAAGGAGACTGACACTAGCCGAAAGCCAGAAATAGAGAGTGTCACCAGCCTGCCAATCCCGCAATCTGGTGGCTTAGAGTTAACAAACGGTCGTACTGGAACCAGTCAGCAGACCAGTATCATTAACGGCGAGAGAGAATACAGCGTCACACAACAGCTCATTATTGATGCAGATGCACCGCGCGTCGGCACCTTTACCCTCCCCTCATACGTTTTTCAATATAAGGAGCAAACGCTCCGCGCCCCTAGCGCCACACTCCAAGTCGTTGAACGCGGGGCCGACGCGGGCCCGACCACTGACGAGTTGATCTTCCTGAAAACCGATGCGCCCGATCAGCTCTACATCGGTCAGACGACAGCTATTCAGCTCAAACTCTACATATCAAAAAATGTCCGCCTCTCCGGCCTCAATAGCTTCGATCGAAATGCTGATGGCTTCACTATCAGTGAATTACCCGACAGCCAGGAGACTTCCGAGATCGTCAATGGTCGAAGCTACCGCGTGCTTAACTGGACGCTGACCATCACGCCAATTCAAACAGGCCCACAAGATTTAAATTTTCAATTCACCGTATCTGCAAGCCTACCAGGGCAGAACAATCGCTCCCGCGATCCACTCGGTGGGCGAGGCTTTGGTAGTAGCCTCTTCGACGACTTTTTTACTCGCTCCGAGCGCTTAACCCTCAACACCGAGCCAACAACGGTCGAAGTCCTCGCGCTCCCAACAGCCGACGAGCCTGCCAGTTTCACTGGCGCAATTGGTGACTTTGCCATGCAAGTCTACACCGACCGTAATCAGACCCAAGCGGGCGAGCCTATCATGCTCTCGGTCGAAATCTCTGGGAGCGGAAACTTTGACCGTATCAATGGCCCCACTATTCCAGAAACAGCCGACTGGCGCAGTTACGAGCCCGAGTCGAACTTTCAATCACGTGCCGCTGGAAACACCTTGCTTGGCACTAAACGCTTCGACTATGTAATGATCCCCAAGCAAGCGGGTATCCTAGAAATTCCTGAGATACGCTTCGCTTACTTCGAACCTGAAACTGAGCGCTACACTCAACTCAGTTCACCGACCATTGAGATTGAGGTCAGCCCTTCAGGTCGTCCCGCCGCACCATCCGGACCGAGCACTCAGACTGCACAGCTCCCGAGCTCCGAAATACTTCCCCTCCAGCAAGAACTTACTGTGGAGGAAGCTCTCCTCACGCTCGACTACCGTCCAAGCTCCAGTCACCAGACGAGCCATTGGAACAGCCCCCGCTTCTGGTCGATTAACACGGTCATCGCCGTCGGCTTGGTCGCTACTGGCCTCGTACTAAGGCGCAAGCGTCGGCTCAAAGAAGATCCTACTTATGCCGACCAACAATCGGCCAAGCAGGAGCTCCGCACGACCAAAGCAGCTGCCCAAAAAGCCAAAGTGGCAGAAGACTTTTACGCCCAAACACAAAGCGCCATCCGCTTAGCCGTGACCTATCGAACGGGCGAAAACCACCGCACAGCAAATATCGACACGCTCTGCGAAGCCATGTTAAACACTGGCATCTCTGAACGAGCGATCTCACAAACCCGCAGACTCTTCGCCACAGCAGACGCCCTGCGCTTCGCAGGCAAAGAATCGAACAGCGATCTCGCCAAAGCCAAGTCAGAACTTGAAGGGATTTTGAAAGCACTATGAATTTTTTAACACAAATAGTTTACTTCACTGGAGCCCCATCTTTAGGCGACCTAGGGTCACGCATCAGCTTCTTAAGGGCTGGACTCAGACCCTTGCCTCTACGATGCATCCACCTGTGCCTGTTGTTCTTCAGCGCACTACTCTCTCCTATCCATGCAGACGATTTCCAATCAGGGCTAGATGCGTATCACGAATCTAAATACGCCGAAGCCACCGCAGCCTTCGACCGCAGCCTCGAATCTTCCGAGAGCGTAGCGACGCACCATAACCTCGCACTCAGTCTCTACCAGCAAGGCCAACCTGCTGCCGCCGTCTGGCAACTTGAACGCGCCTTACGCCTAGCACCTCTAAATAAAACCTACATTTTCAAACTCGGGGCACTCCGCCAAATGCTCGGTCTCTACGACACCCCCACCACTTGGTGGCAAAGTGCGGCCAACATTCTTACGAAAAGCACCTGGATCTGGATTGCCAGTATTGGCTTTTGGATAGTGATCGCCGTGCTTGCGCTACCACGCATCGGCGGCTTCCAGCGCCCTATGTTTTTAAAGCTCTCTTCAGGTATCGCAGCCGCATGCCTCCTCTTAGCAGTCGCTGCGCTGACGATTCAAATTACGCAACAGCCGTCAGGGATCGTCATTTCCAACGAAGCTGTCAACCTCCACCACGCCCCCGCTAGTGCGGCACCCGAAGCCGGTATCGCTCGCCCGGGGGAGCGCGCTTATATAATCGATCAACACAACGATTTTCTAAAGGTCGAAACAGAAGCTGAGATCACTGGCTGGATTCAAATAGACGCGTTTCGAAAACTTTAAAAATCTACGAAACCGCCGGTTGGTGCTGGCTCATACAATGAAGGGCCCCACCTTCTTTGATAATGTCAGTGCAATCAACTGCGACAATCTCCCGATCAGGGAAACAGTCACCAATTATTTCCAGCGCGTTCGCATCGTTTTTTGGCTGACCATAGGTAGGAACGAGGACAGCTCCGTTCAGCACGACGAAGTTTAGATAGCTAGCGGCTAGGGGTTCACCTTCGTGGGTAATAGGATCGGGTAGCGGGAGTTCCACTAAGTCGAAGGGATCGCCCTGCGGTGTACGGAAATCTTGCAGGCGGCGAGTGTTCTCGGCGAGCGCGGAGTAATTGCTATCTTCTGTATCGGTGGCTTTAGCGATGAGAATGCCGTCGGCTTTAAAGAAGCGGGCAAGGTTGTCGATATGACCGTCGGTATCGTCGCCGACGAGGCCATCGTGAAGCCAGAGCAGCGTATCCGCACCAAGGCTGGAGGTGAGCTGCTGCTCAATATTGGCTGGCGTGGTGTCGCCGTTACGCGTGGGATTAAGCAAGACGACTTCGGTAGTCAGAATACAGCCAGCGCCGTTACTCTCAACAGCCCCGCCTTCGAGAACTTGATCAAAGTCGAAATGGCGAATGCCGAGCTGCTCAGCCATCCATGCGGTGGCGCGGTCGTCTTTCTGTTGCTCGGGGAATTTGTTACCCCAAGCATTGTAGCGCCAGTCGGCAATGCAGAGTTCTTGTTTATGATCGTGAGTAAGGAAGAGTGGGCCAAAATCGCGTATCCAGACATCATCCGTCTGGTAATCGTAGAGTTCGACTGCTGAGTCTTCACCATGACTGGCTATGAGCTTGCGAAGAATAGGTTGCTCTTCGGCGGCGCAGAGTACACGCACGTATTGGTAGCGGGCGGCGAGCACATAGAGCGCGGCGACTTGCTTGCGTACGCGATCAAAGCAGTCTGTCCAAAGAGTCCGACGGACAGGCCAAGCGAACCAGATTGCCTCTTGCAGTTCCCACTCGGCGGGGAAGCGGTAGCCGAGTTCTTTGGGTGTTTTGATTGCCGCCATAGATGAAAGGAAGACCGACTCGCTAAGATCTGACGCAGCAATCCACAACATCCGCGCATTCGCGGTTTTCGCGGACGTCGTGGACGCGAATAAAATCAACCCCAGATTGAATGCCAAGAGCAGTCGTGGCGAGTGTGCCATTGAGACGTAATTTTGGATCTTTCAAATCTAACAATTTAGCTATCATAGACTTCCGTGAGGCACCCAAGAGTATCGGGTAACCTAAGGCAATCAGTTCCGGCAGGCGGCGCATAATTGACCAGTTCTCCTCGTAGGTTTTTCCAAAGCCTAGGCCGGGGTCTAAAATAATGGCATCATCGCGCACGCCAGCAGCTTTAACGAGTTCGACTGAACGCTGTAGGAAAGTTTGAATCGCCTCCATCACATCACCGGCGCCCGCTTCTTCGACAGAGCGGTTGTGCATTAAAATACAGGCACCGCCGCTAGCCATTACTTCGGCCATGCGTGGGTCGCGCTGCGCGCCCCAGACGTCGTTGACTATATCGGCACCAGCGGCGAGCGCGGCCTCGGCCACCTCAGCCTTTGATGTGTCGATAGAAATGAGTGCACCAGTGTGCGTCCGAATTTGTTGAATAAAAGGCACCACACGAGCGATTTCTTCGGCGGGTGAAATGGGGACATGCCCAGGGCGGGTCGATTCGCCACCGATGTCGATAATCTCAGCACCCGCCTCAACCATGGAGTGAAAGTGCAAGCTGGCCGCATCGAGATCAACGAAATCGCCACCGTCGGAGAAAGAGTCGGGCGTGAGGTTGAGAATACCGGCGAGGTGAGTGCGTTTCCCAAGCGTAAGGTCGCGACGGGTGGTGTGGTAGATGCTCATATTAACCTATCCAGTAATGATATTTAAAGAAAAAGACAATTAGTTATGCATGCGAATGGATTCACAACTTTAGTCATTATTATTTACATCGCCCAGATCAAATATCGCCATTGATGACTCTGCTGTTGCCTCTCGTCAAAGGACTCCCCAGTTTTCTTGTTTTTAACAACATATATCAGCAAAATTAAATGTCCGAACTCACTCGCGCACAAAAAGACGAATTTATCAAATTTATCGCTTATCTCTGCGATGAAGCGTCCAAAGAGATACTGCCTCACTACGGCCCTGGTATTGAGATCGAGCGGAAATCTGACGCCACTCCCGTTACACTGGCGGATCAAAATGCGGAGAAACGTATCCGTGAGATCCTCGCCGAGCGCTACCCTGAGCATGGTATCATCGGTGAAGAATACGGCCGCGAGCGCGACGATGCCGACTTCGTCTGGGTGCTCGATCCGGTCGATGGCACTAAGTCTTTCATTTCTGGAGTACCACTCTTTGCTACCTTGATTGCACTGATGTATAAAGGTCGCCCAGTGATCGGAGCGATCAACCAACCAATACTTAAGCAGATGGTAATCGGTGATTGCGAGACGACGACCCTAAACGGTAAACCTGTGTTCGGGCGCGATGCTTGCCCGCTCAGCGAAGCTACACTCAGCACGACGGATCCGATCCGTAAAACATTGTGGCAAAACGAGGCTGATTGGACGGCGCTCCCACCGAAGACCGCTCTCTACCGTTCTTGGGGCGATGCGGGTGGCTACATTCTTCTTTGCTCGGGCTTTATCGATATCATGTGCGATCCTATGATGGAGATCTGGGACTGCGCGGCCATCCTGCCCTGCCTTGAAGGTGCGGGCTTTACAGTGACCGGCTGGAATGGAGGCGACGCTTTTGAAGAGCGTTCCATCATCGCAGCCAAAGCACCGCTCCACGGCGAAGTCATGGCAACCCTATACCCCGCCAAGTAAACCGGCCTTTAAATACCTTGTAGCTTCGCACGCCATGGCCGCATTTTTTCAACACTTAAAAAACGGGTTTTACGCTGCGAGAGAATATAACACACTCAAACTCATTCCCCTACGCCATACACTGGCGGGCTACCAAGTTGGCTACTTAAGTGGCGACCTGCGCGCTGGGCTCAACGTCGCCCTACTCGCCTTCCCACAAGGCATGGCCTACGCGTTGATCGCTGGGTTACCCATCCAATACGGTATCTATGGCTCCGCCATCGCAGCGATGGTCGCCCCAATTTTTGCAAAGAGTCACTTCATCACAGTGGGGCCAACCAATGCCACATCGGTCATGCTGCTGAGCGCTTTCGCTAGCCTCGGTATCGTAGGGGCGGAAAAACTCGGCATGGCGCCATTACTCATCCTGATGGTAGGTCTCTTTGTGGTGATCGGCGCCTACTTCAAAGTTGCTAATTTGGTGCAGTACATTTCCCGCTCGGTTATCACTGGCTACATCACTGCGGCCGCCTTACTGATAATCACAAATCAGATCCCAAAGTCCTTAGGGCTAGAGATGCTGGCAAAGGGAGCCACTTTTTACGAATCAGTGGTTCTGATGTTCCAATCCATCCATACTGCGCATTGGGCGACGCTTGGTGTCAGTCTATCGACCGCCTGCCTATTCATTTTCTTAAATAAAAAGTTTAAAGCGCTCCCAAATGTCGCGATCTGCTTGGTCGCTATATCTGCAGCCACGGAGTTGATTTTTGGGCACGAGAGCGGGATCAAATTCCTAAGCGGAATCAACGCAGCAGATTGGTCATTTCAAGCGCCGGACTTTTCACTTAATAGCATTCAATTAGTCGCCAGCCCCGCGCTCGCGATCGCTCTGCTTTGTATCCTCGAAGGAATCTCCATAGGCAAATCGCTGGCAGCCAAAACAGGTGGCCGTCTCGATGCCAACCAAGCGATGTTCTCGATCGGTATGGCCAACATTGCTTGCGCTTTTTTCTCAGGGATGCCCGCTTCCGGCTCGTTGACTCGTTCGACCCTCAGCACTACGAGCGGTGGACGCACCGTTCTGGCGAGCTGCATCAGTGGCGTCATTGTCTTCATCGGTGCCTTTGCTTTAGGGCCGCTCACACAATACATCCCACAATGTGCACTTGCTGTCCTTGTCATCGCAATCGGCATTTCGCTTATTAACAAACACGCTATTCGCATTGTGACTTTTACGACAAAGTCCGATGCAAGCGTCTTTGGGGCGACCTTTGTAAGTGGCCTCTTTATGCCACTCGACACTGCTATCTATGTCGGTGTGGGCACATCGGTTATCCTCTTTCTCAAAAAAGTGGCCCGACCCGAGATGGTGGAATACACTTTCAACGAAGAAGGCCAACTCGCGGAGATGGATAAGTCAGAGCAACGCTCCGTTCCTCAAGTTTCTATTGTCCACGTGGAGGGCGAACTCTTCTTCGGCGCAGCGGATTTATTCCGCGATCAGATGCGCCGCATCTGCGAAGAGCCCAATCTCAAAATCGTCGTTCTTAAAATGCGCAACGCGCATAATCTCGACGCCACGGGTGTGATGGCGCTCGAGGAGCTGCTCCTCTACATGGATGAGAAAGGCCGCTATTTAATCTTGAGCGAGGTAAAGGCTGACATGATCCGCGTGCTGAAAAACTCAGGCATTTATGAACAGATCGAGGAACGCAATATCTTTACCGATGAACCGAGCAATCCTACGATGTCGACCGCCAAGGCACTGAAACGGGCTAAAGACCATCTTGGGGACACGCTGCCCGATGTGTCGATCTACGTCGACCGTAAGCGAGACCAAGCGAAGCAAGGCGAGCGACCTTAGTAGCGTACGTGGCGGCCCTAGGCTGGGTAAATCGAAGCTAAATCTGGCCGAAGTCAATTGTGGCTAGGAGTCGTCTCCGCAAAAGGATCGATCGCGTCTTAAAATTCGACGCCTTTGCTATTATATAAATAAATCAATCAATTGATGATAAATCGTAGATCGCATAACCTGCCAACAAATTGGGCAATTTGCGGCATTCGTTGAGCCAATCCCCTGAAAGATAGACTCTATTCTCGATCACAATCTTACGCGCATCGCAAAATGCTTCAAACTCGGCTACTGAAAATGGATTGCTGGGCATGGACTCATACCAAGGTTTTGGATACACTTCATTGACCGTTCGCTTGCCGTGTAACAAAGCATTAAGACGATTGATCCAGAAGCCTTTATTGACGAAACCGACTGTGACGTGGCGGCCTACCCGGAGACCCTCAGCTAAAATCGCATCGGCATCTTCGAGGTGTTCGACGGTGCGACTGAGAATCACGTGGTCAAAAGAATCGTCAGGAAAACTAGCGAGGATCGCACCGATGTCGCCTTGGTAGGCCGGCACACCACGCTTGACGCAGCTGATGATTTTACCCAGGTCGATGTCTACTCCGACGCCGTAGATCGATTTTTTTTGCTGCAAATATTCTAACAGAATGCCGCGCCCACAGCCGAGGTCGAGCACGCGATCGCCCTCATGCACCCAGCGGGCGATGATCTGTGAGTCGGCCTGACGTTTTTTATCGTTTGGGCTCATGGAAAAATTAGCGAATTAGGAATCGCTGGATAAGCTCGTAGAGTCGAGGGGCACGCACGAGGAAGGAGTCGTGCCCAAAATCCATCGCGAGTTCGGCATAGGTGGCATGCTTGCCTAGACGTAGCAGCGATTCGACAATCTCCCGATTGCCCTGCGGCGGATAGAGCCAATCGGAGGTAAAACCGACGACGAGTCCAGGCGCGGTGACTGTACTGAGGGTGGCGTCGAGCGATTCGGGGCCGTGGAGATCGAACCGGTCGAGGGCTTTGGTTAGATACAAGTAACTATTGGCGTCGAATCGGGAAACGAAACTCGCGCCCTGGTAGCGTAGATAACTTTCGACCTCGAACTCTACCTCGAAGTGCTCCTTCGACTCGTCGGCGTTACGGCGTTTACGGCCGAACTTACTCTCCATGCCGACATCGGAAAGATAGGTGATGTGTGCCATCATGCGCGCCACGGCTAGGCCTTGGTCAGGACCGTGCTCTGGATCGTAGCTGCCTTGCTGCCATGCGGGATCTGAGATGATGGCTTGGCGACCCGTATCGTTAAAGGCGATGGCTTGTGCGGTATGTCGAGCGCCGCAAGCGAGCGCGATATAGCGGCCGACTCGGTCGGGAAAATCAATCGCCCATTGTACGGTCTGCATGCCGCCCATGCTACCACCGATGACGGCGTGGAGACGGTCGATCCCGAAATGATCAACGAGGAGCGACTGCGCTTTGACCATATCTTGCACAGTGAGTTTAGGGAAATCGAGCTGGTAGGCTTTGCCCGTTTCCGGGTTGATCGAACCGGGGCCAGTCGAACCTTGGCAACCGCCGAGTACATTGGAACAAATCACAAAGTAGCGGGTAGTATCGATCGGCTTACCAGGACCAACCATAAAGTTCCACCAGCCTTGCTTGCGCTCTTCGATACCATGGACGCCAGCGCAGTGGTGATCGCCGCTGAGAGCATGGCAGATCAGGATGGCGTTGTCCTTGGCCGCATTAAGATGCCCGTATGTCTCATAACGGAGCGTCAGCTCAGGTAGATTGCCCCCCGAGACGAATTTAAACGGCTCTTTGGAAACAAAATCCTGATACTCGACGAATCCGACCTCTCCCTCTTCAGGGATGATCGGCGCTTGTTCGGAATCATTCATGAAAGTATTTTCTTAGCCAGATAGCGGTATAGTGACTGGGCAAGCAAATCCAGTTAAAAAAAGGCCTAATGACTGCTTCTGCTGCCATAAATAGCTCGTGGAGCAAGACTCGATGGCGAATGCACTAGCCACTACTTGGCTGGACGAAAGGTGACGGCCTTCAGATTATTATTTAGACGGACATCATCTTCGAGTTCCTTGGGCATGACGCGAGCGGCGAAAATGAGCATTTCATCACTATCCAGCGTAGGGATCTGAGTAAATACTTTACGCGTAGTCGTCTGACCAGGCCCGAGAGAGCCAAGGACGAAACTAACAGGCTCGGCCTTACCGATGAAAACTTCGAGCTGAGCATCGCTGAACCAGTTGGTACCACGATTCTGGACGGTGACTTCAATCGGCATAGTAGTACCAGGCTGGGCATCGGGCTGAAGGTAAATGTCGGCTAGCGCGACATCGAGTAGATTTGGCGTGGCCCGTTCGCGGAGGCGATCCCAATCGACAAGGCCCGCACCGTAGATTGGGTCAGCGCTAGGCGCACCTTGGTCGTTAAGGTAGCGCTTAAGGATCTCAACCGCTTGCTTAGGTGGCAATGCGGCAGCGCCAGACATTAATGAAGCAAGTGTGCCGCTAACGAAGGGCGCAGCAGCGGAAGTACCAGAAAATAGCGTAGTGCCTTTATCTTCTTTAGCTGTGAGTATGCCGACGCCGGGTGCAGCAAAATCAATTTCCTCGGATTGATTCGGAAAGAGGGCATGCTGTCTGTTCGCATCCACTGCTGTCACGGCAAGCACTTCTGAATAAGCTGCTGGATATGGTATGCGGTTGTAGCCGTCATTACCCGCAGCAGCAACCATGATTACACCGCGATCATCGGCATATTTGACGGCTTGGCGAAGTAATGGTGAGTCTTGATAGACACCGAGGCTCATATTGATAATCTGCACACCGTGATCGACCGCTTGCACGATACCCTGAGCCACATCGTAGCTATTGCCCAAGCCTTCATTATCCAGCACCCGAACAACAAATAGCTCGGCAGCGGGCGCAATGCCTTCACTACCGGTGATGATCGAGGCAACCGAAGTGCCATGCGCCGCGCCGGGCCCCGCCACGCCGCCACCAGCTAAATCGATAGGCACGATGTAAACTTCATCAAACTGCGGGTGCGCTTGGATGCCCGAATCGAGAATGGCCACGATGACTCCCTCGCCCTCCCCGGCTATGAAGCCACCTGTGATAGCACAGGCAGAGAGACCGTAAGCGCGAAGACTCGCGAGCGCTTCAGGATCAATTTCGACAGGCGGCAGCGGACACTCGATTGGGTAAGAGTAGCTGGCACGGGCACCGAATTGACCGAAGTTTGCTTGGAGCAAAGCGCTCTCAGGGATGCGCACGGCGAGGAGCTCGTCGATCTGGCCGAGTGGCGCGATGTCCGCATTAGTGAGCGCCTCAAGATAAGCGAGGTAGTCTTTGCGATTGTCGAAGTGGACAACTAGCTCCCCAGGGATGGCCTTGCTTGGATAGGCAAGGTCTCGGATCCCAACTTGATCACTCGACCTAAGAGGAAAATCGAAATCCACTTGTGCCGCAAGGTCGCTCGCCTTAATCTCATCTTTAACAATTGCTCCGAAGAAGGAAGAGGAAGGGCTTACAATCGAAATAAAAAAGCCGACCAGCGCCCCAAAAAGAGCTAGAGTAAAGAGTATCCAAGACAACCGGTGGAATTTCATGGTATCTTTTAACTAGACTCCAAGCCGAGAAAGACAACCGTCATTATACATTACAAAAGATGCGAATCTTATGCTTACAACATGTATCGTTTGAGGGGCCTGCCGCACTGGCAGACTGGGCACAAACCCGTGGGCACGCTCTCCGTAGCCACCGACTCTACGAGGACGGCGCACTGCCGAGCCAGTCTCGACTTACGGGCGGATGCAGCAAGCGCTCTTTGGTCTACTCGATCACATGACAAATTCGAACATAGAAATCGAAGTGATCGACTGGGAGCTGACCGACTACGCCGACGCTTTCGAGCAGCAAAAGTTACGCGTCGAACAACGTCGAACGGGCGAGTGCGGCGACGCTCTTATTTTTACCGAGCACACACCCGTCTACACCATGGGCATGCGCAAAGACTCAGAACAGCACCTACTTTGGACAGAAACCGAGTGTTCCCGGCAGGGCATCGCCGTCTTCAAATCAAACCGAGGGGGCGACATCACCTATCACGGACCCGGGCAAATCGTAGGCTACCCCATCCTCTCGCTCGCGCACCGCAAAGATCTCCATGCCTACCTGCGCGATCTCGAAGAGGTCGTCATCCGCACCCTCGCTACTTACGGCCTGGCCGCTGCGCGCCGCGAAGGTAACACCGGCATCTGGCTGAGCAATGCGCGTAAGATCTGCGCCATCGGCGTAGCCGTGCGCTCATGGATCACCTACCACGGCTTCGCACTCAACGTCTGCCCCGACATGGCGCACTTTGATGGGATAGTGCCCTGCGGGATTAGTGACGGTAGCGTGACCTCACTTGCTAATGAGCTAGATGAGGCCGTCGACATAGCAGAGGTAAAAGCGCGATTAGCAGTTGAATTTAAGCAAGTTTTTAGGAACAGTAATTAATAAGATGGATATGCGAAAACCAGATTGGCTCCGAGCCAAACTACCCACCAGCCCTGAATACAAAGCTGTGCGCGAGATCGTCGACAACAACGATCTACACACCGTCTGCAAGAGTGCCCAATGCCCGAACATGGGCGAATGCTGGTCGCGCGGTACCGCCACCGTCATGATTCTGGGCAACATCTGCACCCGTTCCTGCACCTTTTGTGCTATCCAGACAGGTCGACCGACCGAACTCGATATTGGTGAGCCCGCCCGCGTGGCCGAGTCCATAGCCCGTATGAACCTCAAGCACGCCGTGATTACTTCCGTCGCCCGCGACGATTTGAAAGACGGCGGGGCCTCCGTTTGGGCAGCCACCATCCGCGCCGTTCACCACCGCATGCCCGAATGCGCCGTTGAAGTGCTCACAGCGGACTTCCGCGGCCAACAGGAATACCTCGACCTAGTACTCGACGCCTGCCCCGACATTTTCAACCACAACCTCGAAACGGTCAAACGCCTCCAACGTCCTATCCGTAAGACTGCGCGCTACGACCGCTCGCTATGGGTGCTGGAGCACGCTAAATCGCGCGGTTTCATTACCAAGTCCGGCATCATGCTCGGCATAGGCGAAAAGGAACAGGAGATAGAGGAAGTGCTCAGCGACATGGTTAAAGTCGGCGTCGACGTGCTCACTATCGGCCAGTATCTACAACCCTCCAAGCAACATGCCGAGATCGACCGCTGGGTCACCCCTGAGGAATTTGCACGTTGGAAAGAATACGCTCTAGGCATCGGCTTTGGTGCCTGCGAGTCCGGCCCGATGATCCGTTCCTCCTACCACGCCGAGGAACAGTCTGACATGTTCGACGTCCGCGCCCGTCGCCGAGCAATGCTCGCGGAGCAAGCTGCGCAAAAAAAAGAAGCACTGGCTGAGGTGTAGATATTCAAGAACACAGTTGAAGGCAACTTCGCGACACGCCAAATACTTCACCACAAACTTAGTCAAACGCCGTCTCGCGTAACCGCTCGACGAGCGACTTAGGAAGCGCGCCCACTGACTTCCTTGAAAGGTGCCACTTCGGGTGCAAGCATGGGAGCTCTGATTCTTCAGCTCGCAGTAATTAAGCCGCTGACTATGCTGGATCCGTAGGCTCCGACTGATTCCAGTCTTCATCTTCTTCAAAGTCTTTTAGCTTATAATTAAAGATAGGTAACAAGCCGATCAGGCCGATACATGTGACGACAAGAATCGCCATACCAGTGACATCGTGGACGGTGCCAATATCGCCGATTAATGGAAGCACCCAGTGTTCGTCGATGGCTTGCGAGCCATGGTAATAAGCCCAGAGTGTCAGGAAAATACTTCGAATCAAATTAGTCAGCACTGCGAAAAACATAGCTGCTCCGACCAAAAGAATTTTTTTCCAAAAACGATCCAGATAGACCGAAGCAAGGAACGATCCAGCAAAGAGACAAGCGGTGAGCGAACGGATACCAGAGCAGGCCTCCTCGACGCCTACTTGACCTTCGGGCAAGATGAGGACGTTGCCTTCTCGTTCCAGCTCGTAACCAAGGAAATCGAAAGAGCTAAATACCGCAATGGTCACCTTGGTCAGCAAAAAGACGCGGATCTGTGTCTCGGCCACAGAAACCATCGGCGCCGAAATCATCCAAATCAAAGCGGGGAAAAGAAAGAGCGCGGTCAGCGCAAGGCGATGCTTGAGCGGCATAGCCTGGCCGTCGGCGCGCTGTTTGGAAAAGATAAAGACCGCACTAAGCGCAAGCCCTGCAAGACTGGCTGCGATGGCGAGCGAGGCTGGATTTTGCGGTCCTGTCGCCGCGCGCAAGAGCGCGCCGATTGTAAAAAGGCAGACCGAAGCGGCGAAGACGGCTACCGCGACCCATTCCAAAAGAGAAGTTAGCGCACTACGCTCGACTTGAACAGGAGCAGGCTGACCAGGAGCATGACCTGCGAAGAGATAGCTGCGAATGACAGGCCAGCGATCGAAAATTACGTAGCCAGCAAATAGCGGCACAAGGTAACCAAAGCTATAATCTTCGCGATTCCCCCACCAATACATCTGATCCCAGGCAGTGTAGAGAGCGAAACCGACAATCAGGCTAAAGGCCGCAATTTGTTCAGGCAGGATGTCCTTGAAGTTTTGGGATTTGATTGGCTTCGTCACGGAATTAAACAAGCGAGATACTTGGATGATGGCACAAAATGAAATGCAAAGATTTGCCACGCTTAAGCACCAAAGCAACCCCGAAAAGGCGTTTTTAAGGCCCTGAATTAACCATCGACGCGGGCTTTTAAGGACTCTATTGTCCCACGCTCTTTTTATGGACGAATCCATACCTACACAGACATCTACACAGCTCCCTTCCTCGATGGAGCGGCTCCACGCTTACTGGCGTATGCCCTACATCCTTGCGCCTAAAAACCCGAAAGAATGCGGTAATCCATTTACCCACATTACAGAAACAGGCGATGATGCTAAGGAGTATATTTTGCATCGCGGCATACACAATTACATTGTAATGAACCGCTATCCTTATAACGCAGGCCATCTACTCGTGTTGCCCTTCCGCGAAGTAGCTCGACTTGAGGACCTCAGTAATGAGGAGCGCCACGAACTAATCGACTTAGTCGTGGAAGCTCAAAACATCCTCAGCCGGGCCCTCAGCCCTGACGGCTTCAACACCGGCTTCAACTTTGGCGACGCCGCGGGCGCAGGTATCCCTTGCCATTTACATTGTCATGTCGTGCCGCGCTGGAACGGTGACACCAACTTCATGCCAGTCATCAGCAACACTCGCGTCCTTCCAGACTCGATGGATGCCATGTGGCAGCGCCTGCACGCCTGCGTCGAAGCCCAAATATAAAAGTATGCCGTCCGAGACGATCCACTTTTCCAGCGCCCGTCAGTTGAGCCTGCTCTATGCAGACGACGGACGTAACCTTGAAGAAGCCGAGCACTGCCTAGGCGTCAGCATAGCAAGTCGTGACGAATGGGTCACCGTTGATGGTAAGATCGAGGGCATCGCTAACTTAAAGGCAGTCTTCGAACTACTCGAAGCCGCCCGCGCGCAAGGCCTACGCATCCGTAGTTCTGACTTTCACTACACACTACGCTGCGTGGCCGAGGGCAAGGGCGACGAGCTGCGTGAGATCTACCGCAATCCCTTCGTCATCAAACTCAAACGCCAGAGCGTCGTGCCCAAGACGCTCAATCAAAAACGCTACCTGCAAGCGATCGACGCGCACCCGATTACCTTCGGTATCGGTCCCGCTGGCACCGGTAAGACCTACTTAGCCATGGCCATGGCGCTGCGCGAGCTACTCGAGGGTCGCGTCGAACGTATCATTTTGACCCGCCCCGCAGTCGAAGCGGGCGAGGCGCTCGGTTTTCTTCCTGGCGAGCTACAGGAAAAGATCCTACCTTACCTTACCCCTCTCTACGACGCCATGAACGACATGATCGGCAAGGAGCAAACCATGCAACTCGTCGAGCGCGGTATCGTTGAGATCGCGCCGCTCGCCTACATGCGTGGCCGCACCCTCGCCAATGCATTCGTCGTGCTCGATGAGGCACAAAATACCACTCACGAGCAAATGATGATGTTCCTTACCCGCCTCGGCGACGGTAGTCGCATGGTGGTGACGGGCGACATCACCCAAACCGACCTACCACGCAATAAGCAATCGGGTCTCAAGGAGGCCACCCGCGTGCTCAAAGACATCGAGCGCATCCACCTCTTTTACTTTGATGGCCAAGACGTCGTCCGCCACCCGCTCGTGCAAGATATTATCAACGCTTACGCAATAGCTTAATCTAACCTACTGCGGCTGCACCGGGCCAATAAACCACTTTCCTATGGCTTTTTTCACTAAAAAATACAACAAGAAGCGTAAATCCAAAGACGGCTCCAATGGCGTGCGCAAGGATGTCGGCCGCGGAAAAGAGTCGGCCACCTCGCACTTTTTCGAGACTAGCCGGTTAATTGAGGTCAGCCTCTTTCTACTTTTTTCGGCCCTCGTCATCACTATCTGCTACCTCGGACAAAAACCGAAGGGGCCACGCATCATCCTCAACCAGGCGGCGCAGACACGAGTCGTTTCCGAGTTCCAATTTCAATACGAAAGCGAAGTGATGGCCGAGGCCAATGCGTCCGCAGCCCGCGCGCAAGTGCCACCGGTTTTCCAGCGCACCTTCGAGCCGTTTGAAAAATTTCGCCAATTTATCAACGAGCTCAACTCTAGTATCGCGAAAAACCAAATCGACTTTGAAGAAGAGGGCAACGAAGTCCTGCAAGCTGAACTCCTAAAAACTGCGACGACACTGATTGAGTCGAACCAACTAGCAGTCGAGGCCGAGTCCATTTCTAAACTCACAAAGCAGACAAAACCCAAGGAACGGTCCACGCTTTTCAACGACGCACTCTCTGTGCTCAAAGAAATCTACGAGGACGGCATCTACTCGGACAAGAGCTCCGAGACTGTGGGACCACAGGTAATCGTCATTCAACTCGTCGATGAGGATGGCCGCTACAACCTGCCAGATGCTCGCTCTTTGGCCGATGCGCTCGTCGCGCTGCGCGTAAGGATCAACTCACTCTCAGGTAACTCTACCACGGCGCGCGTTCTCTTCGACATCTTTCGTGAAGGCCTTGAGCCCAACCTTCTCTACAGTGCGATCGGCACTAATCGTGCGATCCAGCGAGCCATCGACCAACTAGAACCTAGCGTAATCAATTTCAAACAAGGGGACACGTTGATCGAGCCAGGAACCATGATTAAGGAAACCGACATAGAGCGCCTCACAGCCTACCGTCAAGTCGAACTAGACCGCCGCGGCAACTCGCTCATCTTCAATCAACTCTTTATTGAGCGACTCATGCTGACCTCGATCCTCCTGATCGCCGTTTACATTTACGTAAAGCAAGGCCTGCGCGAGTTACATAAGCGCAATCGAGCCATCGCCATCACCGCTCTCAGTATCCTACTCAATTTATTAATTATCCGGATAATCATGGAGATCGGCGAAAGCGCGCTTATCAATAGCCGACCTTCGCTGAGCATGCTACCCTATGTGGCACCTTACGCGCTCGCACCGATTATCGTGGCCGTGCTAGTGGGAGGTGCCCCCGCCGTGCTCTCGGCGCTGATCATTGCAGTCGTCTTTGGCATCATTCAGAACAATTCAGTCGAGTTCATTCTCATAGCTTTTCTTTCGGGCGTCGTCGGTGCCTATGTATCGACTAACGTCCGCAAACGTTCAAAACTCGTTCGCGCGGGACTACTGGCTGGCGCGACAGCCGCTATCGCTGCTGCGGCCATCGGCTTCCTCAATGGCTTCTCCTTTGGCATTGTCGGTCAGCAGACACTTGTCGCCCTTGTCGTCGGTTTGCTCACAGGCATTCTGGCCGTCGGCTTGCTGCCCGTCTTCGAGCAGCTGTTTAAGATCACCACCGAAATTACTCTGCTCGAACTAACCGACTTCAACCATCCCCTCCTGCGCCGTATGCAGATGGAAGCCCCTGGCACCTATCACCACAGTCTCATGGTGGCGAACCTCTCTGAAAATGCCGCTGCCGCTATCGGCGCGAGCCCCCTACTCTGTCGTGTATGCTGCCTCTTTCATGATATCGGCAAATTAGTTAAACCCGTATATTTCGCCGAAAACCAGCGCGACGGCGTGAACCCGCACGATGAGAAGAACCCCTCGATGAGCGCCCTCGTGATCAAAGCGCACGTCAAAGAAGGGGTCGAAATGGCGCGCAAGGAAAAGTTGCCCCGCGTGATCATCGATGTCATTCGTCAGCACCACGGCACCACCCTGATTAAATATTTTTACTACCAAGCCAAAGAACGCGCTAAGGAAAAACAAGAAGACACCCACCAGCCCTTCTCCGAAAAGGCGAACGCTAGGATCAAAAAGAAGGCAAAAGAGGCAATTGTGGTCGATGAGAGCACCTACCGCTACGACGGCCCAAAACCCGCGTTTAAAGAGAGTGCCATCATCTTCTTCGCTGACAGCGTCGAGGCGGCCAGCCGTACTCTGAAAAAAGTCACTCAGCCCAACGTAGAAGAGTTGATCGACCGCATCTTCAAAGACCGGATCGAAGACGGCCAGCTCGACAACTGCCCACTCACCTTTCAAGAACTCGACCAGATACGTAAGAGCTTCATCTACACTGTTCTCAACATGCTACACGCCCGTGTAGAATACCCAAAGAGCGATGCCGAAAAGGCAAGCGACCTCGAAAAGGGAAACACCGACAAAACGCCCGATGCCAACGCTAAGCCTGGAGATCAACAACCAATCTAGCGCCCTCGTCGACCCTAAGGACGCCGCCATCGCTCTTTTTGAGGCGATCCACGCATCGGGTAGATTCCCAATCAGCGAAGGCGAGCTAAGCATCGCCTTCGTCAACGATGCCGATATCGCACAAGTGCACGCCGACTTCATGGAAGATCCAAGCCCCACTGATGTAATCACCTTCCCTGCTCAGCCCGAGATGGAATCGGCCGGGGAGATCATCGTCTCCGTCGACCACGCTCGCAGCCGAGCCACAGAATTAGGCGAGCCTTTCAGTCGCGAGCTCAGCCTCTACCTCGTCCACGGCTGGCTGCATCTAGCTGGCTACGACGACCGCAAAGAGTGCGACCGCGCCAAAATGCGCGAGGCCGAACAAAAAGCACTATTAATTCTAGACGAAGCAGATCGAACGATTGAGTTTAAGGTTAAGACCTGCGGGTAGTGTTCGGTATCCCTATCGAGCCTTTACGCGAAGACTTTAGTTGACGCCCCTAATGCCCGGAAGCAATTTCACACCGTGCCTGACAAACCTGAACCGAAAGTACCTGTCACCCCACCTGAGCAGTGGGTCGATAAGTATGGAGATTATCTCTACGGCTTCGCCATGTCGCGCTTGCGCAATCCCGACGCCGCCAACGACTGCGTACAAGACACCTTTCTAGCCGGCATCAAGGCGCTCGAGCGATTCGATGGCAGTCGCGATATCAAATTTTGGCTGCGCGGTATTATGCGCAATAAGATTGTCGATCAGATTCGTAAATCCATCAAAGAAAACAAGGTCGATATAGAGGCGGAAGACGAAGCTCTCTTAGAGAGTTTTTGGTTCAGATATAGCGGCATCGCCACGACCAATCCAGACCCTTGGCAATTTAACCCCCGTAAATCGTATGATAACGGCGAGTTCTGGATCGTGTTCGAAAAATGTATCGCCCAAGTCAAAGATCCCGCCCGTGAAGCATTCGTCCTGCGCGTACTCGAAGATCAAACAACTGAAGAAGTTTGTAAGGCAATGGACATCACTCCGAATTATCTATGGGTGCTCTTACACCGCGCCCGGGAACAGCTTAAGTTACTACTCGAAGCTAGCTGGACCGGAGAAAACGTTAAATAATTCACTTACATATGTTTACCTGTAAACAAGTATCCAACGCACTGTCCAAAGAGGACTACGAAAAACTGCCCCCTTTGCGGCGCTTTTTTCTGCGTTTGCACGTAAAACTCTGCGTTTTCTGCGGCAAATACAACCGCCAAGTCATGGACTCGCAGGACATGTGCCGCTGCTACAAAGAGCACGAAATCACCAGCGAAGAAACTTTCGCTCAATACCGTCCCCAGATGGAATCCGCTTGAAAAAAGACCAGCTCAAAGAGTTACTTGCTTCGCAGTCGAAGTGAGCGAAAATTCTCACAGGCGTATAAATAAAATCTACAACTGTGGGACGGCCTCGAGTAACTTGACGGTGTAGGGGTGTTGCGGATTGCTGTAGATCTCTGCCGCGCTAGCCTGCTCCACGATTTTGCCTTCTGTCATGACGAGCACCTGGTCGCTGATGTGCTCGACCACGGCGAGGTCGTGTGCAATGAATAGGTAGGTCAATCCGAGCTCGTCTTGTAGGTCTTGCAGAAGATTGATGATCTGCGCTTGTACGGAAACGTCGAGCGCGCTGACGGGCTCGTCGCAAACGATAAAGTCGGGCTCGACCGCGAGGGCCCGGGCGATGCCAATGCGCTGGCGCTGGCCTCCGCTGAACTGGTGCGGGTAGCGCTGCATGAATTCGGCTGAGAGGCCCACCTTTTCGAGTAGGTCAGCCACGCGAGCTTGCTTTTGAGACTTTGACCACTCTTTGAAATGAATCTCGAGAGGCTCAGCGATGATGCTGTAGATCGTCATCCTGGGGTTAAGCGACCCAAAGGGGTCTTGGAAGATAACCTGGATTTTCTTGCGATAGGCAAAGAAATCACGGCGAGACAGTGTGGCCAGATCGCGCTCCTCGTAGTGGACGGAGCCTGCGGTGATGGGCACAAGACGTGCGATAGCGCGTCCGGTAGTGGTCTTACCGCTGCCGCTTTCACCGACGAGGCCGGCAGTCTTGCCGCGGGGTACGTCAAAACTGATGCCATCCACAGCTTTCACCACGTCGACGGTGCGCTGGAGGACACCTCCTTTGACGGGGAAGTGAACTTTGAGATCGCGAACAGAAAGCAAGGGTTCGACTGCGGAGAGTATCGGACATATTTTAGTTGTTATAGTAGAAAGGGAGCTACTCGCGCAATACTGGAGCGGAAAAGTATCAGGCACAGCAAAGCTGGACTTTTAGTAGCTTAAGCGCTTAGTTAGTCATTCGCATATTAAATATACGCTAGTAGCGCGCATATGAAAAAGAATATCTCAAAAATTGTCCTCGTTCTCGCGTTTACTGCGAGCCTAGTCTGCACCTCTGGTTGTGGTTCGACTCGCACCGAAAACGGAGTGAGTATAGAGCAAGACAGTCGTATGCCTTGGTTTTAGGAAAAAGTCTCACCCTCCCTGCGGTCATGCTAGATCAGCATTCCGTCGGTAGCCAGCTAAAATCGGGAATCCAACCCACTGCTAGCGCTTCTTCAAGTAGCTAAGAAACATTGCCTTGAGCGTAGCTAACTCCTCAAAGCGAAGAAGGTAGAGAAGAATAAAATAGACCGTAGCACCCCCCGGCACACAGACGGCGACGGTGAGTGCGGCACTGAGCTTTTCGTTTAAGTCGAAACCAGCCAAACACGACCATGCGAGGGCACAAAATAGCCCCATGCTGGCACCCGCAAGGAGCACTTTAGACAAAGCTGGACGCAAGGCGCGGCAACTAATGCCAGGACGCCTCGCCGAGAGAGCTCTCCAAAGTAGCCAGCTCTGAGCGAGCGCGGCCAGCACGTTGGCCGCGGCCAGCCCAGCGGCACCCCAGAATTGCATGAGGAGTAGCCCCAAAAACAAATTAATCAACAGACAGTAACCCGCAACTCTAACCGGTGTGCGCATGTCCTTACTAGCGTGGAGCCCACGGGTGGCAAAAGTAGCCGCCGAGTAGAGCGGCAAACCAATCCCGTAGATTGCGAGGAGTGGCACGGTAGCCAGCACATCGGCCTGTTCAAAAGCCCCCCAGAGAAAGAGCAGCTCGATAATCGGCTCCCCCAAAACAAACAACCCGATGCCCGCAGGGACAGAAATACCGACCACGAGGCGCAATCCTTGAAGAAAGGCCGCCGAAAAGGCCGTCTCATCATGATTTGAGAGCGCCTTAGCTAAGAGCGGAAAGAATACAGTCGCCACCGCGATAGTGAATACGCCGAGAGGAAGCTCCATTAATCGACTTGCCAGGTAAAGCACGGACACTGCTGATTCGTCAAGCGAGTAGGCCAAAAGCCGCGAGATGAGGATATTAACCTGCAAAATTGCCGCCCCCATTAGTCCCGGTAAAAAGAGTTGCCAGAGTTCGGTCAGCGCCGCCCCACCCTGTAGCTCCAGTCGCGGGCGCCATCCTTGACGCATGAGATCGATCGCTGGGAAGAGTAGCTGCAGGAGTCCACCCAAAAGCACGCCGCCGCACAACCAGTAGACAACCCGCGCCACATCGGCATCCAGCCATAGGCCTGCGGCGAGCGCCCCGATCATAGAAAGGTTAAGCAAGATGGGCGTCGATGCCGCCACAGCAAAACGGCCAACCAGGTTCAGACCCGCCGAGATAATCGCAGCTAGGCAGATAAATAGCATGTAGGGCAGCAGCCAGACGGCCAGCCCGCGCCCGTCGCCCAGCGCTCAGGTAAAAAGTTACCACCAGCCGCCCAAGCCAGCAAAAGCATGCCCAAGCTTACGATTACAATCAGCGCCAACAATAATCGTGCAAGTACTTGATTGAAAAAGCGGAAGGCACCACTTCGCCCCTCCCGCTCCAGCACATCGGAAAAAATAGGGACAATAGCCGAACTAAGCGCCCCTTCCCCTAGGAGTCGGCGAAAAAGATTGGGTAGGGTAAAGGCCAAAATGAAGGCGGAATTCCACAGGCTTGCGCCGAGCACCGCAAAAATCAGAATATCTCGCAAAAGCCCTAATAAACGGGAGCCCACAGTCGAAAGACTGACCACGGCAATGTTTTTGAGATTTTGGAGCATCTGTTTGCAGGGGCAGGTAAATTCGTTACCTTAGTTAAGACTAAAAACTACGGCATAAAAAGCTTTGGCAATTGTATATTTATTACTCTTAGTTCTTGGTCTTTTGCTTACTTTCAACAGGAAGACCACTTTAAACTTATTATTTGATCAATGTCACTCATTTCAAAACTCACCGTCCGCCTTAAGCGCCATCCAAAACGCGTCGTCTTCCCTGAAGGCAGTGACCCTCGCATCTTGCAAGCAGCACGCAAATTTGCATCCAATTCACTAGGCATTCCGATCCTGTTAGGCGACCGCTGCAAAAATTAAGGCCAATGCCGAAAAGCTCGACATCAACCTCGAGCACATCCGAATTATCGAGCCGCGCCGTAGTGATGAGTGGGAAGGCTTCGTCAAAAAATTTCAAGGCCTGCGCCGTTTCAAAAACCTCAAAGACAAAGACGTCGAGCAATACCTTGAGGACACCAACTACTTCGCTACCATGATGCTCGCAACTTCGCAGGCTGATGCGATCGTATCGGGTGCCACCAGTTCCGCCTCTAGTGCGCTGCGCCCGCTCCTGCAGATCGTCCCTCGCCTGCCCGATGTTAACACCGTATCTTCGCTCAACATCTTTGATCTTGAAGACCTGGAGACGGGTAAAGACCGAGAGCTCTTTCTAGCTGACTGCGCCGTGATACCTAATCCAACGAGCGAACAACTTGCTGACATCGCAGTGACCACTGCCGCGCTTCGCTACCACTTAACTAATACAAAGCCCTATGTGGCTTTGCTTAGCTACTCTAGTAAAAGCGTGACGAGTAAGGACCCAACCGTGGCCAAGATGAAAGCAGCCACTAAAATGGCGCGCAACAAAGCTCGTGAACTCGGCATCCCTATGGAGATCGACGGGGAGCTTCAAGTCGACGCCGCCCTTGACCCTATTACTGCGAAAGCCAAGAAGATCGACGGTCCCGTCGCCGGTCATGCTAACGTTCTCATCTTCCCTGATCTACACTCAGCCAACATCGCCTCTAAACTAGTCGACACCTTGACCCGTGCGCGCAACTATGGCCCTATCCTTACTGGTCTCGCCAAGCCCGCTGCAGAGATCAGTCGTGGTGCTTCCGCTACCGATATATTTAGTACTGCCGTGATGGTCGCCTCGCAAGCTATCGATCATAAGCTACTCTACCCGACCGACAATAGCGACGATTTGAACGAAGACGTGACTCTCCTCTAGGATACCAGATCCGCAAGCTTACAAAACTCACTCTGAGTACATGCCACTAAAACAAAAAGACTTCACCGAGCCCGAGGATACGGAGATCTTAGCTGCGCCGCGTAACAAGACGACCAAACGTATCTTCATCGCCGCGACTCGGATGAATGACGGTAAGACCACCACAAGTCTCGCCCTCTTTTCGGCAATACGTAGCATCACCGAGCGCGTTGGATTTATCAAACCAGTAGGCCAGCGCTTCGTCGAAGTCGAAGGCCGCCAGATCGATGAAGACTCCATCTTGCTCAACCAAATTTTCAATGTGAAGACCCCGATTCACGCGATGAGCCCCATCGCCGTGCATGCAACCTTTTCCAGGGAGTATCTAGATAACCCCTCCGCAAGTCACACCGATCTGATCGATAAAATGTGCCGCGCCTTCGACCGTGCAGCCTTTGAGCGTGACTACATAATCATTGAAGGCAGCGGTCACGCGGGTGTGGGATCAGTCTTCAATCTCTCCAACGCGGAAGTCGCCAAGCGCCTCAATGCAAAAGTTATCATCGTCGCACGTGGCGGCATCGGCCGACCAATTGATGAAATCGCGCTCAACAAGGCCGTCTTCGAAGCTGCCGGCGTGCAGATAATCGGTGCGATCATCAACAAAGTCGAACCCGACAAGCTAGAGATGGTCGACAAATATTGCCGTATTGCCCTTGAACGTATGAACATCCCGCTACTCGGTTGTATTCCCCACGAGTGCAAGCTGACACAACCTAATCTAGAGCAAGTAGTCGCCGAGACTAAGGGGCGCTGGATCAATGGCAAAACCTCCGGCAGTAAAAACCGGATCGACAAAGTCATTATCGGAGCGATGGCAGCCAAAGGCCTCTCAGAATACCTCGTCAAGGGCACACTCATTATAGCGCCAGGAGACCGAGAAGACATCATTCTATCGGCCATCGCAACCGAAGGGCTGGGTAGAGATGACCTCATTGCCGGTATCATCCTCACGCGTAATATTCTTCCCCAACAGGAGCTAATGAAAATGATCGAGAAAACCTCGATCCCCGTTATCATGTGCGAGGAGGACAGCTACAAAGTCGCCTCCAAAATCAACAACATGACAGTCAAGACACAGCCCAGCGATGAGGATAAAATACCGATCATCAAAGATCTCATTACTAAAAACATAGATCTCGAAGTCATCCAGAACGCCTTCGACTCACAGGACTAAACACAATGCCTGCAAAAAAAGAAGCCCCCACCTTTGAAAAATCCGTCGAGCGCCTTGAAGGCCTCATTCAAGCAATGGAAAACGGCGATACGCCGCTCGCTGACTTAGTAGCTAAGTTTGAAGAAGGCTCTAAACTACTGAATCATTGCCAAGCGCAGCTAAAAGAAGCCGAGCTCAAAATCGAACAACTCAATCTTAAAACTGGTGAGCTCGAAAACTTTGACGATTCTAGCGAAGACTAATTTACAAAATGTCCCTACTCGCCCAGATCCAATCGCCTGATGACGTAAAAAAACTCACGCTCGAAGAACTACCACAACTCGCGCAAGAGATTCGCGAACGCGTCATAGCGACGACCTCGAAAAATGGTGGCCACGTCGGTCCCAACCTAGGAGTGGTCGAGCTCACCATTGGCCTGCATCGCGTATTTAATACACCAAAAGACCGCTTCTGCTTCGACGTCTCCCACCAAGGCTACGTTCACAAGCTACTGACCGGACGCAATGACGAACGCTTTGACCACATCCGTACAAGCGATGGCTACAGCGGCTTCCTCACGCGTGCCGAGAGCGAGCACGACGCCTTCGGCGCAGGCCACGCTGGCACCGCACTTTCCGCCGCGCTAGGCATGGCCGTCGCCCGCGATAAGCGTGGCACTGACGAGAATGTCGTCGCGCTCTGTGGCGACGCCGCCTTTACATGTGGCATCACGATGGAAGCGCTCAACAACGTAGCCGGTTCGACCAAACGTCTCATCATAATTCTCAATGACAACAAATGGTCGATCGCAAAAAATGTAGGCGCACTATCTCGCTACTTTAACGAGCTGATCACA
Organism: Opitutaceae bacterium BACL24 MAG-120322-bin51; assembly: GCA_905182465.1. Lineage (GTDB taxonomy): Bacteria > Verrucomicrobiota > Verrucomicrobiia > Opitutales > Coraliomargaritaceae > Thalassobacterium. The sequence continues at coordinate 79,989 of CAJJBI010000005.1, forward strand.
AACCCGATCTACAACCGCCTCAACGACGACATCGAGAGTCTTCTCCAAAAAATGCCAGGTGGCGAGTCGATCATCAAATTTGGTAGTAAGTGGAAACAAGAGACGAAAGACTTCTTCGTCTCCTCATCACTCTTTGAAAAATTCGGCATTCGCTACATTGGCCCCATTGATGGGCACGATCAAAAGCAGGTCGAGTACTACCTAGAGTTTGCCAAAAATGCCGAACAGCCAGTAATCCTTCACATTTTAACTGAGAAAGGTCGCGGATACGATGTCGCCATCGAAAATCCTGAGCGCTTTCACGGCGCCAGCCCCTTCGATGTAAAGACGGGCAAAGGAGCCCCCTCCGCCTTTGGCACTCCTCCTAAGTATCAAGACGTGATGGGTGAGACACTCGTCAAGCTAGCACGTGAGGACAAAAACGTCGTGGGTATCACCGCTGCCATGCCCTCCGGCACTGGGCTGAATATTCTCGAGAAAGAGTTGCCCGACCAATTCTTCGATGTCGGTATCGCCGAAGAACACGCCGTTCTCTTTGCAGCGGGTATGGCCACTTCTGGCTACCATCCCGTCTGCGCGATCTACTCGACCTTCCTCCAGCGTGCTTACGATCAGATCATCCACGATGTTGCGCTGCAAAACTTGCCTGTGCTCTTCTGTATGGATCGCGCGGGTCTGTCACCTAACGATGGCGCTACCCACCACGGTCTCTTTGACCTTTCCTACCTGCGCTGCGTGCCAGGTATCGTCGTCATGGCACCCGCCAACGAAGATGAACTTGCGGACATGATGGCCACAGGCCTCGCCTATCAAGGCGCCGCCTTCATCCGCTATCCACGCGGCAACGCAGTCGGCACCCCGATCAAAGAGAAACCTGAAGCAATCGAAGTCGGCAAAGCAAAACGCCTACAATCAGGTAGCGATATAGACATCTGGGCTATCGGCACGATGGTCACTGATGCAGAAGAGCTTGCCAGAAGCCTCCGTGAGCACGGCATCGATGCAGGTGTGGTCAACGCACGCTTCGTCAAGCCGCTAGACACCGTATTACTCGCCGAGTCCGCCCAATCGGCTCGCCTCATTGTGACAATAGAAGACCACGTCATCACCGGCGGCCTGGGCAGTGCAGTGATGGAAGCCCTCCAATCCGCCGACCTGCAGCGCTGCCCCGTCGAACGCATCGGCTGGCCAGATGCCTTTATCGAGCACGGTAGTTCTGTGAACAAGCTACGCGATGAAAACGGCCTTAGCCCCCAAGACATTCTAAAATGCGTAATGGCAAAGTTTGCCAAATTAGTCGCCGTGCAAACGTAAATTCACAACGCAAAATACAGTATGACGGCTTGGACTGAGCTTGCCAAAGCCAGCGACAGCGATTGTTTTCGTAGCGCCCTATTCCAAACCTAGCTTTTGACGGCCAGCATTAGAGATCATATGCGGCGTCCAAGGCGGATCCCATACGATATCGACTTGAGCCGTCGATACGGCGCCGAGCGCTTCGATGTTCTTTTTTGCATCTTCTGCGATGACAGGACCCATGCCGCAGCCTTGTGCGGTCAATGTCATTTTAACATTAACTGAGTGTCTGCCATCGGTATCCGCATCGTTGATTTGTAAATCATAGATGAGCCCCAAGTCCACAATGTTAACTGGTATCTCCGGGTCGAAGCAGCCTTTCATCGCCTCCCAGACCAGTTCTTCACTGAAAGGCACATCAACAGGTGCAGACTCGGCCTCCTTCGCAGCTTGATCGAGTTGTGCTTGGGTTTCTGCGCCTAGCGCATCCCAGTCTTGGCTCGAAAGGCGGAACAAGCCTGAGTCTGTACGAATAGTCACAGTGCCACCTAGCGCTTGCGAAATCACTGCGCGTGTCCCGGAAGGAATGACTTGTATATCACCTGCCGGAATGATCGTCGCTTCGGTATCGCGAACAAGAGTTAATTCTTCGTTAAACTGCATACCGATAAAGAACACCACTCTAGGGGCTCCTGTCAATGCGGCGCACAGGGTAAAGTAAACATGCAGTCAATATGACCTCAACACTGGCAACTCGTTGAAGGAATGTGCTTGGCAAATCTTCAAGGTCTTAGATTATAATACCACTCATTCTATAACACTTTCCTAATTCTCATTATGCTTCGATCCAGACTAAGATCTTGGGCAAATTTATTGCTTACAACTATCATATTTTTGCCATTCTTGGCCAGTGCTAAGGCCTCAAAAGAGGCAGCTATTGACTTAAGTATCATCGAGAAGAGCGACGCTCTAATCTCCTACATGACGGCCTCACAGAGAATACAATTTCTTAATCTAGAGGCTGTGATCGAAGACGCTCAGTCCAACCGACGGAGTGGACAATACTTAGCCGAAACTAGACCCTCAACTTTTGATCCTGACAAAGACATAAAGGCGATCGTCAAGCGCGGCAAACTAATGGTCGAGAGCGCGAACTTGAGTATTCGAACTAATCAAAAAAGTTTGGTAGCTTTACTCACCACGGTCGACGCACAGAAGGCGGCAAAGGAAACCATCGACGAAGCACGATTCGACTACGTGCTGGAATCTTCCACTTTCGAAGAGGCCATGGCGACGCGTTGCCAGCAGCTTCTGGAAAGATGCTGGCAACTAGACTATGAGACGCTGTTCTTCGACGGCGTTTTCACCCAAGATAGCGAAGGAACTCACCGCACCGATGCCAAGCTACGCAACGACTTTTACAACACACTTACTAAAATCGATAGTAACGCATTCAGCGTAACTATACCCGTAGATTTTAAGCTCAAATCAGGTACGCTAGGCAAGAGCAGCCAAATCTTCAGCTACGGAAACGAGGCCATCTTCGAAGACGATAAAAAAGCGCTGCTCGTCATCGAGCTGATTCGACCTAAAGGATCGAGTAGTGGACTTCTATCCCTACGTGCTATTGATCTGGAAACGCAGTTCATCGTCGTCCATCAAATTGTTAAGATCCACGACCTAGTAGTGATACTCGGCATAGAGGATGAAATGCTCGTAGATGCATTACCCGCACAAGTCACACTTCGCGATTATACTAATACCCTCGAAACGCTCGATCGCTTGGGAGACGCCTATATTTACGAAATAGAGTCTACGGCTCCAAACAATGAAGTCGCCGAGATGCTCACCAATACTTTGCTGAATCAAACAAATCTCCAATTGTCCGACAGCGACTTCATCTTACGCGCCTATGGCGAATCGCTCGACCCAACAAATACTTGGGAGGGCCACGCAAATGCCCGCCTAATGATAGCCGAAGGTGCAGAGACCAACAGCTATCAACTCAGCGCACAATCCAATGGCAGTAGCCGCACTCTGACCATTGGAGTGCTTACTTTGGGTCAAATCACCGCTGAATAAAGGACCGAAGTCGAGTAATCGTACTTTAAATGCTGCGACCAGTTTACGCGCCTCACTCTGGTATGTATTGAGCCCCTCAATGACGTATCTCAAGATGTAGAATCCTGTTAAGGCATAAATACATCATTGAGCCAAAATAAATCAGTCAAGCAGCCGTATATCCACCAAGACATCTAGGCCGATCTCCTCTAGATGATTACGGATTTTCTCACGGTCTACCTTTGAACTAGATGCCAACCGAGCTTTCGCTTCAAAAAGTATACAACCGCTATCAGGCGCGCTGTAGGCTCGGGTGCTGAGCTCTTCCACATTAACGGACACTTCAGCCAATGCCTTGAATACGTCACGCACAATACCAGGATGGTCACTACCGACCACTTCGAGGTCAAACTGACGCATGGGCTCCATCTCAGAAGGAACTAGCCCAGGGGCGATCATCACGTCGAGGTCGCTGATCTCACGTAATGCAGATTCAAGGTCCTGTTGCTGATTTCCAGTCACCGTCACCTCCAACAAACCGACAAAGCGCCCAGCAAGATGAGCCATCCGACAATGCTCCCAGTTTCCTCCATGCTCCGCAATCACATCTGCCAGTTTTTCAACTAAGCCTGCGCGATCTTCCCCACTAATCGTTAAAACTAATACTCCATTCATGGAGAAACAGATAGCGTAAGGGTATAAAAGAGCAAGGTCACAAAGCGTAGCCTTATACTTGAGACAAGCCCCTGTAAAAGCACTGATCCTACGAAATATAGGTACAACAATAGTCCGCTCCACCCTCAGGCACCTTGAGGCTAAACTTGGAATTACACTCCACTTCAAAGGCTTGTCCTTCGGCATAGGTATTCCACGCATCACTGCCTGCTAGCTTTACATCCATCGCACCGCCGAGGATTTCCATCAACTCGGCAGCCTCCGTGCCAAACTCGTAATCACCCGCCTGCATAAAGCCGAGGGTCTTCTTCGATCCATCGGCAAACTGCACTGTGCGACTGGTGACTTGGCCGCCGAAATAAACATTGGCCTTTTTAATGATGGTAACATTTTCGAATTTTTCAGGCATGTGTCTACTTCTCTAAATCAGGAGGATGCTGTCGATCACAAATTATAATCAGGTGGAGTCGACGATTCTTCAATTCACATCTTTTACGCAGCGGAAGCCAGTATGGTGAGCGGGAGAGTCATTTTCCAGCGCTTGCCGTGAGCCAGGTTGGTAACCGCTACACCAACCATCTGAGCATAGGAAAGAACCACCACGTGTAACATAAGTTGGCAATCGTTGGCGTAATCGGCTCAAGCTATCGACATCGGGGCCGGTCGGATTGATAGCTCCATCCGTTCGCAGTGAGTAGGCTTTTGGGTGGTAGCGGTCGGCGACGATCTCCCACACATTCCCTGCCATATCATAGAGCCCAAATGCGTTGGGCGGAAAGCTCTTGACGGGGGCGCTAGCCGCAAACCCATCCTCCTTAGTATTCTCATAAGGCCATACGCCCTGCCAGATGTTAGCCATCCAAACATCCTCACCTAGCGGTGCGAAGACATCGCCCCATGCAAATGGCTGCCGCTCTAAACCACCACGTGCGGCACGCTCCCATTCGGCCTCTGTCGGCAGGCGCTTCCCAGCCCAAGCGGCATACTTAGCAGCATCGTCGTGCGTCACATTAACCACAGGGTGGTCGAGTCGGTCTTGCCAACTAGAGCCCGCGCCATCGGGCGCGCGCCAAGTAGCCGCAGCCTCGATCCGCCACCACTGTGTGATGTCGTTCTCAGAGCGAAGCTCTTCTTCCGGCAGCTTGAAAACAATTGAACCAGCCGTCTGCCCTAGTAGCTGCGAAGAATCTTTAATTCGCTGAATCGACTCATTGATGGCCGCCCGTTCAGCAACGGCGGCAGAGTATGCCGCGCGCTGAAGCTGTTTAATATTGTAGTCGGCTACCTGCTTTAGTGCTGCCACGTCAGCCTCAGGTAATGGGCGCTCAGCAAAGGTCACGTAACCCGTTGCTTCGACAAACTTAGCAAACTGGCGATTAGTCACCTCCGCAACATCCATCCAGAACGCATCCACTGTAACTTCGTGGATGGGATAGGCAGTCTGATGCGAATGCGAGCCACCATCCATCAATCCAGCATCCCCCCCCATCGCGAAACTACCACTAGGAATGCGGACCATGTTTGCAAAGGCGGAAGTCGTATCCTGGGCGATCAGGTCGAGAGGCGCAGGTGCCTGCATAATTACTGCGAGTAAACTTAAAACAATAAGCATGGAGTTCATAGTAAGCCAGACTCCCACGAAGTGCAAACACCTAGTGCGCCTCGAAGCACCCATCAGCTCTCTTAGCGACTAAGCGCTTTAACTCCAGCCCCATTAGTGCGGCAGAAACCTCGGCAGACGGACGGTTGAGTTGCTGCGAAATTCGGTCGGGGAGACAGAGCTCGCCCCCTTTAAAACAGTCGAGCACTTGACGCTCCAGATCATTGAGCTCGACCTGAGATGCTTCCGACTCCATCGGTAATCCTGCCTCAGGCTGGGTGGGCCGTGCATAGCGAAGCTCTTCGAGAATGTCGTCGACTGAGGTAATCATGGTCGCTCCATCACGGATCAGCTGATGACAACCACCACTACTAGATTGATCGATACGCCCGGGCACGGCCATAATCTGCCTTCCCTGCTCCCCGGCAAAACGCGCCGTGATCATACTGCCACCAGCAACGGCGCTTTCGACCACAATGACAGCCTCACACATGCCAGCGACCACGCGGTTGCGCATAGGGAAAGTCTGTCGGTCTGCGCGGCGCCCGAGTGGAAACTCACTAACGACGGCGCCTGTTGCAGCGATCTGTTTATACAAGTCCAGGTTCTCGGGGGGATAGACGATATCTAATCCGCAACCTAACACTGCCACGGTTTGACCGCCTGCTTCAAGCGCACCTTCGTGCGCTGCCGTATCCGTGCCACGTGCCATACCACTGACAATACAAAAGCCAAGCTGTGAAAGCTCAGACGCAAACTTACGCGCGACGCTGTGACCATAAAGTGTCGCGCGGCGTGTGCCGACGATAGCGATGCAAGGGCGATCAATATTGTATTCACCTTTCCAATACAGGCCAATGGGCGGGTCATACATCTCTTGAAGCATCGGCGGAAAGGCGTCGTCAGTTTGCGCGATAAAACGAATATTCGAGGCCTTCATACGCTCAATCTCTTTAGAGAGATCGAAGTGATCGGACCAATGCACTAAAACTCTAGCGGCCTTCTCTCCGACACCTTTAACGCTGAGCAACTTTTTACGGTCTCCTGACAGCACCGCGACAGGGTCATGGTCGTAGGCATCCAACAAGCGGCGCAGCATGATAGGACCAACATGCTGTAGCCCATTGAGTATGAGTAGGGCTTTGCGGTGATTCAAAGTCGCAGCCATCGTTTCAAATACGCAGGACTTTGGGTAGATAGTCGAGCAACTGTGTGGTATGGACCGCGATTTGTCCCTTCGCTCTAGCTAGAAATTGAGCAGCCATACCGTGCAGCATAATACCCCGCGCTACGGCGGTCGGCACGCACACGCTGTTTTGCGCAATCATCCCGCCGATCAAACCTGAGAGTAAATCCCCACTACCCCCCCGCGAGAGGACGGGGCCGCCTTGCGTATTATAAATGACTGATTTGCCATCGCAGATACGTGTATTAGCACCTTTTAGAACCGTGAGCACGCGGTGAGATTCTGAAAAATCAAGAAGTAGTTCGATCGAATAGTTCGCCTCAGCAAGTTTCGCAATCCGCTTAAACTCCCCCATGTGTGGAGTTATGACGACTCTACCAAAATGGGGCCTACGCTTTTGTGCGACTTCCATAACACGCACTCGCAGCGCATCGGCGTCCAACAAGATCGGTAATTCGACAAGTTCAACGATTTCTTGCGTCACCATTTGCGTATTACGGTCTTTGCCCATGCCTGGTCCTACTAGCACGGCCGAGGCATTATTGATACGGTCTAGAAGTAAAGGCATGGCGTGCGGGCTGAGCGTGCCATTGCCCGTCTCTGGCCAAGGAATCCACATAGCCTCAGGCACTTGAGCAGCCAAGGCGCTGGCGACGGATGCCGGAGCAAAGGCAGTGACTAAACCAACCCCCGACCGCACCGCCGCTTGTACCGCCATAAGTAGTGCCCCAGGCATGTAAGCGGAGCCGCCGACGATGAAAAGATGGCCGAATGCACGCTTATCTACCGCCGCTGGTCGTAGGCGACGGATGGGGTCGAGGACTGCACTCGTTAAAATACACTCTTTTGTTTTAATCGACTCCGCTTGAGAGGCTTCAAAAAAACCAAGGTCGATATACCGTATGCGACCACACTCAGCGATGCCTTCAAAAATTGGCTTCTTTGCGATGCCTGTGGCATAGGTGAAATCTGCTTGAAAACTAATTGTGTCGTTTTCAACGCCGTCACCTTTACCGCTGGGCAGGTCAACCGAGGCACGCAGATTGATCGCCTCAAACGCGTTGACTGCTTCAATTAATGAGGCAAATGGCGCACGTAATGGTGGTGTAAAAGCCATGCCTAGCAACCCATCGATGCAGATATGGAAGCCCCCACTACCTGCCGCATCCGAGAGCATCTGCGTGATCTCAGATACACCGTTCTGCTTAGAGACCTGATGCGCCTCCACACGACCTTCAAGCTGTTGTAGGGCACGAGCTGCAAGCGGACGTAGCTCTTCAGCGGGCAGAGTTAAAATCAAATCCACACGTGCACGAGGGAAGTCAGCCAGTAATTGACCGCAGGCGATGAGGGCATCTCCGCCGTTGTTTCCTTTGCCGATGAGCGCAAGTACCCGCAAGTACTCAGGAGGGGGACATAACTCAGCATAGTCCTGAACGAGCTGCTTCGCAATCCCCTGCCCCGCCATTTTCATCGCGGTCCACTGTGACGCTTCGTCTACGAGTATACGAGACTCCAGCACTTTGGCTTCTTGGCAACTAAGAACAGGGTGGGCATAAGGTAAGAATTCCATGAGATTAACTTTTTATAGGATAAGAATGATCCCTGGATTTGCTAACACTAAACTAGTTAATATTTCAGAGATTACTCGTATTAATTTCGACTGACTACACGCGCCTTCCACACCTTTCATGGTCGACCAAAGCCTATTTCCCAAAGCGCACTAACGCTTAACCGATCCAAAAATCGACCCCACTGAAACCACCAGACGAGCCTAATTACGGCGAGACTCTCGATAAAACTACTGAATCATTAATCACAGAAACGCCTTCATCTCACGCACGGCTTGATCGACCCCGACAAAGAGCGCGCGACTGATGATGGAGTGCCCGATATTGAGCTCATGCAAATGCGGCAGCGTGACGACTTCGGCGATGTTGGCGTAGTTAATACCATGTCCCGCATTAACAATGAGGCCGATATTATGCCCCAATTCGGCACCCCGACGGAGTATATCGAATTCTCGATTACGGCCTGCGTGGTAGTAGGCGTTACCGTAAGCACCGGTGTGGAGTTCGATCCACGGGCTCCCCAACTCTGCCGACATTTCGATCTGTGCGGGGTCGGGATCAATAAAGAGACTCGTCACGATGCCTGCCTCGCTCATCGCGGCGACGACTTCGCCCACGCGGGACTTCTGGCCGACTATATCGAGGCCGCCTTCCGTCGTGATCTCTTCACGGCTCTCAGGAACTAGGCAAACAGAGTATGGCTTGAGCTCGAGAGCGTAATCGATCATCTCTTGTGTACAGGCCATTTCTAGATTCAGGCGCGTGCCAATCTGTGTGCGCGCACGTTGAATATCAGAGTCCTGCACATGGCGGCGGTCTTCGCGCAAGTGCATGGTGATGCCATCGGCACCCGCAGCCTCACTCGCAAGCGCGAAGGCAACGCAGTCGGGCTCGACCTCGTCGCCGTGATTGAGCGCGTGTTGACAATAACGCGCCTGCCTTACAGTCGCGACGTGATCGACGTTGACGCCGAGTAGAATATGAGCAGGGGTCATGGCAAAAAAAGGTAGGGCCTTCGATTACCAATAGCTGAACTTGTTGTTAGCTCAGCATCAGGCAAGCGCCAGCCCTGAAATTATAATCTATATTACTCCTTAGACAACTTACTCTCGGAAGCAATTTCGGGACCACCCTGCGCGAGCGCACGGCGACGGAGGCGAAGCGCATTCAGGCGGATAAAGCCACTCGCATCATCGGGATTGTAATCGCTATCGACACCTTCCATTGACGCGATGTCTTCATCGTAAAGTGAGAGCGGTGACTTGCGGCCCACGGTAGTGACGTTGCCCTTGTAGAGTCTGAGGCGAACCGTGCCAGTGACAGTCTTTTGCGAATCGTCGATGAGAGCTTGGAGGGCTTCACGCTCAGGAGCATACCAGAAACCATTATAGACCAGTTCTGCATAGCGAGGGATCAAGCTATCGCGTAAGTGCGCCAGTTCGCGATCCATTGTGATCGACTCCATGTTACGGTGCCCTTGGAGTAGAACGGTGCCACCTGGAGTTTCATAAACACCACGGCTCTTCATTCCGACAAAGCGGTTTTCGACAATATCAACACGTCCAACACCATGCTTACCGGCCAGTTTGTTAAGGTGCTTCATGACTTGAGCAGGATTCATGGCTACGCCATCTACAGCCACACAGTCGCCGCACTCGAAATCGAGTTCAACATATTCAGCGTCGTCTGGTGCATCTTCGGGCGCGGTCGTCAGCTTATACATACCCTTATTGTCATCCGTTGTAGGGTCAAACCAAGGGTCTTCGAGGATGCCTGCTTCATAAGAGATATGGAGAAGGTTGCGATCCATTGAGTAAGGTTTTGATGCGCTGGCTTCAACGTCGATATTATGCTCACGACAGTAGTCGATCATCTCGGTGCGGCCGGGAAATGCCTTGCGGAACACCTCCATGCGCCATGGTGAAATAATCTCAAGCTTCGGAGCGAGTGCCGCATAGCCTAGTTCGAAACGGACCTGGTCATTTCCCTTACCAGTGGCACCGTGCGAGACTGCGTCGGCTCCTTCGCGCTCGGCGATTTCAACGTGGGCTTTGGCAATGAGCGGACGAGCGATCGATGTGCCGAGCATGTACTGACCTTCGTAGATGGCATTAGCACGCATCATCGGATAAATAAAGTCACGAGCGAACTCTTCGACCAGATCGACGGTGTAGTGCGCGGAGGCACCAGTTGCTTTGGCTTTTTCTGCGAGGCCGTCGAGTTCTTCTTCTTGGCCGACATCGGCTGCGAAAGTGATAATTTCAGCGTTATAGTGCTCCTTGAGCCAGCTGACGAGGACGGAGGTATCGAGACCACCAGAGTATGCGAGTACGATTTTCATAGAAAAATAAGTTGAAATACAGATTATGAGAAGTGCCTCTCCTCAGCGCAGATGCAAGCGGAAAGCTACGATTGAGTGATGAAGTCTCGCCTTTGGCGGTCTTAAGAACGTGTCCGCCCAGAGGCAGGACCCCAAGGCTACTTAAAACTCGCGAGCGAGGACTTGAAACCTCCTGACCAAGGAACGGTTGGTTCGGACTGCATCGACTCGATACGCAAAATCTGCGGTGGGGGCATAGCCGAAATTTTCTGAATTTCTACCAGTAGCTCTGCATGGTCACGAACTACTTCGGGACGCTGAGCGGCGGCCGCAATGATAGATCGAAGTTGCTTTTCCTCAGGAGTGAGTTCTGGGCTCAGCCTCATTAACCCGAGCTGGGCAGCTAAACTTGCTCGCTGATTGGCCTCACGTTGGAATTGCGCATTGGCAAAGCGCCGGATTTCTCGCTGACCGATACGGTCGAGAGGATCGGTTTCAAACATTTCTCCTACCTCCACGCCCTTGAGGGCAGGTTGCGAAGACACCGCTGAGTTGTCGCGGAAAACCGGCATAAGCAGAGCGAAACCGAGCGCAAGACTGGCTGCGAAACCTGTACCCATGATCCAGCGCGGAAAAGTGGTCACCTCATGCGCGGAGTGATTGATGTTTGTTTCACGAGTCGAGAAGGACTCTGCCTGAGGACTCATATTGGGAAAAGTGCGCTGGCCACGTTGGGTAGAGTGCGAGCTACGAGAGAAACTGCTAGAGCCAGTATGCCAAGATCTAAAACGGCGCTTCGACGACTGCGGATTGAGCGCCATGCCCATGGCTTGGTGTATCCGGCAGTGATCGGCAAACTCGTCCTCGCGCTCAACGTTTGCAGCCAACTCGCACTTCAACTGCGCGAGGCCACGCTCTGAAATTTCCTTATCTAGGTAAAGATTTACGAGCTCTGTAAACTTCTCTTCGGTCATACAAAATCTTCGCCCAAGAGACCGCGCAGACTTTCCCGCGCACGGGCGATTCGGCTCTTTACTGTACCCACGCTGATTTCCAATTGTTGTGCAATTTCGTCGTAGGTCAGGTTCTTTAAATTGCGTAGGATCAAAACTTCTTTGTGCTTCTCGCTCAGATCATGCATACAACCGGAGACGCGGTCAACAAACTCTTGAGTCACAACCGCCTCGGCAGGGTTTTCGCCAGCGCAGGGCATCACATTTTCGAGGGTAAGACTACCATCGTCGCTCAGTGGCTGATCGAGAGAAATTGATTGATCTCGCTTGCGGCGAAACCAGTACCAATAACGATTGTGCGCAAGATTGCTAGCGATCTGGTAGAGCCAAGTGAAAAAGGAAGCATCGCCGCGGAAATTCTCAAGGCCCCTCTGAGCACGGATGAAGGCGTCCTGCGTAACTTCTTCCGCATCTTGTTTATTATTAAGAAGTTGAGAGACCCGCGCAAAGATTCGATCGTAATATCGGGTTACCATCACGTTGTAGGCAACCATGTCGCCTGCCTTTACGCGCTCAATCAGAAGTTCATCAGCGTGGATAGTATCAGTTTCAGGAGTCATAAAAGTATTCGTAGGCAATAGATCGTTTAATACTTAGATTTGTTCCATGGTGAATCGTTCAAAATTCTGGAAAATTACTTTTCCTATTCTTGACAATCCAGCGGGAGCTTCCTTGTATCCCGCGCTTCGATGTAGGGGTTGTTAGCTCAATCGGTAGAGCAGTTGACTTTTAATCAATTGGTTCGGGGTTCAAGTCCCCGACAGCCTACCATCGTAAGCGCCCGCAAGCCCTGACGCATGTGGGCTTTTTTTGTGCCCCAACGAATCGCCTAAACCTATTAAAAAAACGGATTATGGGCGCACTCTTCGAGAACACTAGTCATAGGGCCGTGACCGGGGCAAAGAATAGTCTCTGACGGAAGGCTTAGCAGCTGCTCGCGGTTATTTTTTAGCGCGAGCTGGTAGGCACACTTGGCGCCTCCTATGGAAAGCGAAAAGAGTGCGTCACCGACGAGGGCAACGGGGAGATCGAGTCCGTGCACTATGTAACTGAGCGCACCTTTGGTGTGGCCGCTCGTCTTTACCGCGTGGATATCAAAACCACATAGCTGCATCTTCGAATCTGGCTGGAGAGATCTGGCGCCTGCGTGTGGCTCTTCGGCGGGGGCGAATGTTCGGCCAGTCTGCGTAGCGGTGACTAATTTTTCGAAGCCACCTACGTGGTCGCGGTGGGTATGCGTAAGAAAGACTGCTTTGAGTGAGAGGTCTAGAGCTTGGATACATTCTAAGATGGGTTCTGCGGAGGTGCCGGTGTCGAAAGCGATGGCCTCTTTCGTGCTAGTATTATAGACTAGATAGCTATTTACGCTGGCTCCAGGGTAGCTGGCCTCGGGAAAAGGCATGTTACACTGATGGAGTCCGGGTAAAAAAACTTCATCGGGGCACCAAGTGTGCCCAGCGAGCGCGGTGAGTTTATCCGCATCCAGTCCAAGTACAGGCGCGAGCTTGCGGGCGTGGGTTTCACTGAAGTTGCCATCAATCAAGGCACGCACTTCCTTCAAACTCAAGCCAGAGTGGACTGCAAGAGCGGCATGGCCTAGGCGCAATCCAACAGCTGCTTTTTGCAACACGTCTTGATATTCGTCTTCGATCGCAACTGACATATTATGCCTCTATTTAAGGCGTTCAATGGCGACCTCGCCGCTAAACGCGACCTTATCCACCTGACAGGGTGAGACCAAGATAGAAATGTTACCGTCGGAAATCGTGGCCATGTCTCGACTATAAATACGAGCCACAGTAAGTTCGATCTGATCTCGAGGATGGAAGAAGTCGGAGTGCATATGCAGAAAGTTAAATAGGGCCGCGCGATCGTCTCGAACCTTACTCCGCCAACTGTGAATAAATTATATGGCCGAGGCTAGAACGTTTTTTCGTAGTCTTTGACTATGACGAGCAACTCGAGCTCGCCAGAAAAATTCTGACCAAACACCTAAGCTTGGAGTGCTTTAGCATGCTCAAGGCGAGTGAGGCGCGTGGGTCACTTTACCCTTTAGATACGAAACAGATTCGGTGAGAGTTTAAATACATTCGAAATTGTAACTATTGCAGATAGCTTGCGATTTAAGAGAGTTAACTTATTAAAAATAATCACCATGAAATCATCTACCCTAATTCTTTATTTAGCCGTATGGTCAATCAGCCTCGCAGCAGCCTACTACATCGGCTCTCACGTGCAAGGCGTCGCACTAAATACGAATCAAGCAGTTAAGGTGCCGCTAGAGTTGGAAAAGCCGAAGTTTATTCAAGCTTCGGCTATTGAAGAAGTAACGACTAATAAAAAGAATGCACTTACAGCCTACCTCGGCGGCGATGTTTCCCTGCTTGAAGACGCCTTCCTCGAGATCCCTACACTCTCCGGCGAGGCCACTCGCGAGCTGCTGGTTCAAGCCTTCGACTTACCCGCTTCCGACCCTAACCGCTCGCGCTTGATTCGAGACTTGCTTAGGCAACTCGCTGAGACAGAGCCAGTCGCCGCGCTAGAACTGGCCTCACAGATGAAATCCCTCCGCGACACTGAGCGCGCGCGCGTGGCTGTACTTGAAGTATGGGGGCGTAAAGATTCGGCCGCAGCAATTGCTTGGGCAAATAATGCCCTCGTCGATGAACCGAGTCGTACACGCAACTCACAGCTCATGGCCATCTACCGTGGCTACGCTGCAAATAATCCAGCCGCTGCCTTCCAGCAAGCACTCGCTATTAATGATAATGATAGACTCAAAAATCATCTGCTCGACCAGGTGATCAAAGTGCAAATAGAATCGGGTGGTCTGCAGGCAGCCAAGCTTGCAGTTGATCTTCTGGCCGACCCTGAAATGCAGAGATCACTCCGCCGCGAGCTAGTCGATGAGTGGGCAGAGTTTGACCCACAAGCCGCCGCAGCCTACGTCGCTACCCTAGGCGAAGACGCGGATTCTAGTATAAAATCTGCGCTCGTCAGCGAATGGGCCGAGAGCGATCCAGCCGCAGCTGCCGCTTGGCTAAGCAGCCTCGACGCGGACGACCCCGCAATCGCCCGCGCCAGCTCATCGGTCATCCGCGAGTGGACACGTTACGACCTCGCCGCTTCTGCCGACTGGCTCAACAGCTTGCCCGCCAGTCCCGAGCTTGATCGAGCTGTCATTAGCTACACCTTTCGCGCCGCTGAGGAGGACCCCGAGACCGCGATGAGCTGGGCGTCTTCGATCGAAGACGATGGACGCCGTACTTGGATGATGGAGCGCGTCGCTAGTACATGGAAAGAGCAAGATGCCGAAACTTTTAAGAACTATCTAGACAAGTCTGAACTCTCTGCCGAGCAGCGCGAGAAACTCGAAAACTCCCAATCCCGAGGCAACGGCTACTGGGGACGAAGAAGGAATTAAATGGGACGAGGTTTGAGTCCCGTATCTGCGCTGAATGTTTGCCTGCCGATACATAAAAACCCGCATAATTGAAGGACTCCAAACACAGACATGTTAATCGGAGTGAACAAAGGTTGAATTTCACTGAGGAATGCGTTTCTCTGCTACCATGAAAAACAATACCGCAACAAAGCCTACCGTCGGCATCATCATGGGAAGCCAATCGGATTGGAGCACAATGGGCGAGGCAGCAGCTTTGCTCAAGCAGCTCGACATACCCCTTGAGACAAAGATTGTTAGCGCACACCGCACACCGAAACTGCTCTACAGCTACGCCGAAGAAGCTGAAGAGCGCGGCATCCAAGTGATCATAGCTGGCGCAGGCGGCGCTGCCCATCTCCCAGGTATGACGGCAGCTGTGACGCATCTGCCCGTTCTAGGCGTGCCCGTGCAGTCCAAGTCACTCAGTGGCCAAGACTCGCTCCTCTCGATCGTGCAAATGCCTGCGGGCATCCCCGTGATGACACTAGCGATTGGCGTAGCTGGTGCTAAAAACGCCGCACTTTCCGCAGCTTCCATTCTTTCTTTGGCTGACGACGGCATACGCGAGCGCCTCAAAGCTTTTCGTGCTAATCAAACGCAAACTGTCCTTGATACCGAGTTACCCAAAGCATGATCACGCCTGGGAGCACTATTGGAATACTCGGAGGCGGGCAGCTTGGGCGCATGCTCATACTCGCTGGGCGAAATCTCGGCTATCGATTTCACGTCTTTGAACCCAAGGGAACATGTCCAGCTGGCATGGTCGCTGACTTGGAAATCAATGCCGATTACTCCGACGAGGCTGCGCTGCGCAAGTTCGCTGAAGGCGTCGACGTGATTACACTAGAGTTTGAAAACATCCCCTCCGAGGTGATCGACATGCTTAGCGCTATCAAGCCCGTGCTCCCCGGTAGCCACCCACTCCATATCTGCCAGCATCGCCAGCGCGAAAAGGATTTCCTCAAAGAGAGCGGTCTACCCTGCGTGCCTTTTGAATATGCGGACTCCGCAGAAAGCTTGAAAAGCGCAGTCGAGGCCATCGGCTTTCCCTGCGTGATCAAGACCGCAGCCTTTGGCTACGATGGTAAAGGTCAGATCAAGCTGAACACGCCAGAAGAGGCTGCCGACTGCGATTACCTCTGGGACTTTCTGGAGAATCCATCGCGGGTAGTCGTCGAAAAATGGATCCACCACATTGGTGAATTCTCCGTGATCTGCGCGCGCAAAGCAGACGGCACGAAGATTACCTTCCCGATGGCGGAAAATATCCACGTTCACCACATTCTACACGCCTCTATCATACCGGCTAGAATCACCGAAGCAACGCAGACGACAGGTGCGCAACTAGCCTGCGAGATAGCGGACCTGCTCGATGTGACTGGCCTGATCGCGGTCGAGCTTTTTCTCGAGGAGGACGGCAGCTTAATCATTAACGAGATGGCACCACGCCCACATAACTCTGGGCACTATTCTATGGACGGCTGCATAACGAGCCAATTCGAGCAGCATATCCGCGCCATAACTGATTTGCCCTTCGGTTCGACCGAGCTAGTTAATCCCTCAGTCATGATCAACCTGCTGGGCGATATTTGGGCCAAGGCCGATAAAGGCGACCCCGACTGGGCTAGTCTCCTCGCTGATCCAAATGTAAAACTACACCTCTACGACAAAGGCGAGGCTCTCCCTGGCCGTAAGATGGGGCACTTTACCGTGCTTGGTGATGAAATCGGCGCTACGCTGGAAGCAGCGGAAGCACATTTTGCCGCTCTGGTTAAATCATAGGAGCGCGACTTCTTTTTAATGCCCTCCGGGTGCACGCTGCCGACTCCTAACTGGTTCGCTCACTAATAATGGGCGAGAGTGAACTCGTACAGGATATAAAAAATGATTCGACGTTCAAAATTCGGCGTTCAAAGTTCACGCTCATAAGATGAAGATTAAACCCTCCAGATCCGAATTTGACGCGCTGACTACTCAGGGTAACGCCATACCCGTTTATCTGGATCTTACCGCCGACTGCGAGACACCACTCGGCGCTTACTCGAAGATTCGGCAAGAAGCGCCCTCTTTTCTCTTCGAGTCCATTGTTGGCGGCGAGCGCATCAGCCGATTTTCCTTCCTCGGCTCGAATCCACGCAAAGTTTATCGCGTATTTGAGAGCGAAACCACCATCACCCATAGAGCTGGCGAGACCGAGACCGTCCCCACCCCATCCGACCCGCTCAAGCTAATCGAATCGGAGATGGCCAGCTATCAACCCGTTGAAATGCCGGACATGCCCCACTTCTCTGGGGGAGCAGTTGGCTTCGTCGGGCACGAGTTTATTCACACTATAGAGCCGACGGTGCCGAAACCCTCGGAAAATCCCTTACAAGTTCCCATTCTATACTATATGATCACCGATTCGGTACTCATATTTGACCATGTCCGCCAGATTCTGCGCATCTGCGTGCATGCCCATACAAGTAGTGAGACAGAGAGCGATTCGGGCGAGGCTTACGATCAAGCAGTCGCCGAAATCGAGCGCATTTATTGTCTCCTAGAGCGTCAGCGCCCCTTCACCCAGCGCCCCATCGGTGAGCCCAAAGAGATCTCCGTTCCAAGGGGTAATTTCACCAAAGAACGCTTTGAAGATGCAGTGGATAAAGTGAAAGACTATGTGCGCTCTGGAGATGTCATACAAGCCGTTCTTTCACAGAGGTTTGTAAAAGATTTTGAGCCCACCCCAGTCGATCTTTATCGTGCCCTGCGCACTGTAAATCCTTCACCCTATATGTTCCTGATGGAAGATCCCGATTTTGCTGTCGTCGGAGCCTCACCCGAAGTGCACGTTCGCCTCACGGGCGACCAAGTAGAAATCCGCCCAATCGCCGGCACACGGCATCGCGGTAGGACCGAGGCCGAAGATCTTACTCTGGAGCAAGATCTGCTCGCCGACGAGAAAGAGAAGGCAGAACACCTCATGCTAGTGGATCTCGCTCGCAACGACATCGGGAGGGTGTGCCAATACGGCACAGTTGAGGTCTTCGACTTCATGACGATCGAACGTTATTCACATGTTATGCACATCGTCTCACAGGTCGTGGGAACAATCCGTCCTGACCAAAATGCCTACGATCTGTTGCGAGCCACTTTTCCCGCGGGTACCCTCAGCGGCGCGCCTAAAGTCCGCGCTCTCCAAATTATTTCCGAGCTAGAGCAAAGCCAGCGTGGCGTCTACGGCGGTGCGATCGGTTATTTCGGCTACGGCGGTAATCACGACTCCGCTATCGGCATCCGCACCGCCTTAATTAAAGATAACAAAATCTACATTCAGTCGGGCGCAGGGATCGTAGCCGATTCCATTCCCGAGAGCGAGTTCATGGAAACGGTCAACAAAGCTAAAGGTATGTTAAAAGCCGTGGCGCTGGCTGAGGATATGTTTGGGAGCTAAACCTCACTCCTCAAAACAATTTCCGCTTCTGCTACAAAAGCCCCACCCGTCTACAAGACGCACGGCAGAGGCTCAACCGTCGCCGCCTAGTGGTAGAGCTGGTCGGCTCGCCAGACGATGATACTAGGTTTTCACCCCTTTTCTCGTAAGTCCAGCAAACATGGCACGATACATAATAGGTCATCTGGAGTAATACTAGAGATCATTCATCCAACTAGTAAGACGATCACTAACCGACCTAATACTTATTATGCCACAAACAGCAGAATCAACCCGTATTCGACGTTCAAATGCTAAGCGCTCATCCTCGGTGCCTCGCGCTCAGACGGACGATTCTGTCGCTGTCACAGATGTGCGTGAACTCCCATCGAACGATCGCAACGTGATGCGTACCTACATGCAGGAGATTTCCAAGACTGCATTGCTGACCAGAGAAGAAGAGGTAGTGCTCGCAAACCGTATCAAGGCAGGTGACAAATCCGCTCGTGACCATATGATCTCGGCCAACCTAAGACTCGTGGTTAAGATCGCCTATGACTATAACAATTTCGGTCTGCCACTCCTCGACTTAATAAGTGAGGGTAACATCGGCTTAATTAAAGCCGTTGAGCGCTTTGATCCCGAAAAGGGCGGCAAGCTAAGCACCTACGCAGCGTGGTGGATCAAGCAATCTATCAAACGCGCCCTCGCTAATCAGAGCAAAACCATTCGCCTGCCCGTTCACCTAGTTGACCGTATTTCAAAGATGCGTAAGATTACTGCCCAGTTGGCCGATGAGCTCGACCGAGAGCCCTCCGACGAAGAAATTGGTTATGCAATGGACATGCCAGTCAACAAGGTCGCACACCTCAAATCAGTCAGTTTCCGTCCAGCTTCACTTGATGCGCCCGTGGGAGAGGATGGAGACACCACTTTCGGCGAATTGGTTGGCGACGAAAATGAAGCCTCCCCACTCGATAATTTACAGGAAAAGTCCATGAGTGGCGATATCAAGTCCGTCATCGAGCGACTTGAAGACCGCGAGGCGGAAATCATCCAGCTCCGTTTCGGGTTAGACGGCAATCGTCCGCTTACTCTCGAAGAAGTCGGAGAAAGGTTCGACATTACTCGTGAGCGAGTTCGTCAAATTCAAAATATCGCAATCCACAAAATGCGTCGCCTCATGACAGACAACGAACGCCAACGTTCCAAAGAAGAGGTTCAAGAAGAACGCATCGAGCAAGAGAAGATGCGAGTGCTCAAAGAATTTTTTGCGGAACAAGCAGTGTCTTGATCCTACACAAATCAGCTAGAAATACAGGGGGTGATTTCCAGCATCTCAAGTCTTCCGTAGTCAAAAATCAGTCTTCGTTTGGAAACTCTCGGTGTAGTTTCCCCTCGAGTGTGGTGATTCGTGCGGCGAGTACATCGTATTGATCTTTTGTGACGACGTTAGCGCGGTGAAGCATTTCGTTGAATAACTTGCTCGCTTCGACTTTGGCCTTCTTCGTTTCGTTGCGACCTTCATCAACAATCTTATCCGACATAGCGGCGGCTTCTTCTTTAGTGAGTTTACCTTTCTCAACGTATTCATCGAGTGACTCCAAAATTTTGTCCTTGGTCACGACCGCCAAGCCTACACCGGCCAACATAGTTTTCTTAACAAGTTCTATCATAAGCATAATATAATACGCCAGTCCTTACGGAAATACAAGAGCGCATAATAAGTTTGGAATGGGTGTTTCTATCTTGAAGCCCCATCCTTTAAGAGACTGCGCAGCATACCGATGTGGTAAGCCGAATAAATGCGAGACCGTAAGTTAGAGCGACCTAAAAGCTGACTGCCAAATCTGCACCTCGTTAGAGTGGCCGTGCTTTGCTAAACGCTTCTCAATCTTGCCGAGAGTGAGTTGCTTGATCCCTTGTGTGGTATCCGCAACCAACTCGGGCTTAGCAGAGCAAATAAGTTTCCAGACTGCCCATGCCCTCGCACGGCGTAGTGCCGCGCGCTCCCCGCGCAGACGTGTCGCTTGATGCTGAAAGCTTATACGCGGGTTACCAGGGAAGTCCTGGTTAGGGTGATTGACGACGATCCAATGCAAAGCTCTATATGGAAGCGGCCATTCACGGAGGACTGCGGCCTCGTCGGCCAGATCAGCATAGAGCGCTCGGGTGATCGCTAAAATGGCGCGACCTGAACAGCCTTTGAGCCATAGGTAGTGGCCGTAAGTTAAGGCGGTGCGGTAGAAGGCTTCAATATTACCGCCGCGCAGTTCCCTTAGGCTGCGGTAGCTCATTTCAGGTTCGGGAGGCGGAAGGTATGGGCAGAAAGGGATCGACATAGCGTGCGAGCGAGCTATCGACACATTAAATTGCTTAGCGACATTGGCGCGAGTCAGTTAACAAGCTACCTTGTCAAAAATTACGCAGCATCGGCAGGCGAATCTTTAGATGGCCCTAGCTTGGACCCAGACTCGTCGATCTTCTCAGCTTTGCGGAAATGTAGCTTAGGCTTAGCACGGCCTTCGACCACAGCGCGATTGATGACGACTTTCTCGACATTCTCGGTCTGTGGAAGCTCGTACATCACATCGAGCATAATGCGCTCCATGATAGAACGAAGGGCGCGGGCACCAGTCTTTAGCTCGATCGCTTTTTCGGCGATCGCGGCTAGGGCGTCGCGCGTAAAATGAAGGTCAGCACCTTCCATCGAGAAGAGCTTACTGTATTGTTTAACCAGCGAATTCTTCGTATTTTGGAGAATGTGTTCGAGATCGGAGCGAGAAAGCTCATCAAGCACGGCAACCATGGGGAGACGACCGATAAATTCGGGTATCATACCAAAGTGCACAAGGTCTTCCGGTTGGGTCTCGCAGAGTAATTCGCTAAGCGGCACTTCGTTTTGGTGTCGGTTGCGCTCGGTATCGAAGCCCATCGATTTGGAACCGACACGGCTCTGCACGATCTTATCGAGACCGACGAACGCCCCACCACAGATGAAGAGAATGTTGGAAGTATCGAGCTGAATATACTCTTGGTTCGGATGCTTGCGACCGCCTTGCGGCGGAACGTTGCAGACAGTACCTTCAAGAATCTTTAGAAGGGCTTGTTGCACTCCTTCCCCTGAAACGTCTCGGGTGATCGACACGTTATCAGTCTTGCGACCGATCTTATCGATCTCGTCGACGTAGATGATGCCGCATTCGGCTTTCTTAACATCATACTCGGCAGACTGGAGGAGGCGAAGGACGATGTTTTCTACGTCTTCACCAACATAGCCAGCCTCGGTCAATGTGGTAGCATCGGCGATAGCGAAGGGCACGTCGAGCATCTTGGCCATGGTGCGGGCGAGTAATGTCTTGCCACTACCGGTAGGGCCTAAAAGAAGGATATTACTTTTTTCGATCTGAACGTCGTCGTATTTACTATCGAGATCAGCGAAGCCCAGTGCTTGATCAACTCGCGACTCAGATCGAAGGCGCTTGTAGTGGTTATAGACAGCGACCGCTAGGGCGCGCTTAGCGTAGTCCTGACTGATAACGTGCTCGTCGAGTGCAGCGGTGATTTGCGCGGGTTTAAGTAGATTGAAGTGATCGCTGGATCGCATCATCCTTAGGTTTGGCATTTTCGGCACTCTCGGAGAGCTCGCGGTCAATGATGGTTTTGCACACGGAGACGCACGAATCGCAGATATGCACGCCAGCAGGACCAGCGATCATTTTACGAACTTCGTTTTGTGCTTTTCCGCAGAAAGAGCAGAAAGTCATCCGTGTGGATTTAGCCATAGTCGAAAGAGTGAAATTGGGAGTGCTAGCTAGGCTTACTTCCCGATGGGCTTAGGTTCGATCACCTTGTCAACGATACCATAAGCTAGTGCATCCTCGGCTGTCAGGTAGAAATCTCGGTCGGAATCGTTGGCGATTTCTTCGGGCGTCTTATTCGTGTGACTGGAGATGAGTTCGTTCATACGGGCGCGCCAGCGGAGGATTTCCTTAGCGGCGATAGAAATATCTGAGGTTTGACCGGTGGCACCGCCTGTGGGCTGGTGCATCATTACGCGGCTGTTAGGCAGTGCGTAACGCTTACCCTTTGTTCCAGCGGCGAGAAGAAGCGTAGCCATACTGGCAGCCTGTCCGACGCAGTAGGTGACGATGTCACACTGCAGGAAGTTCATGGTGTCGTAAATGGCCAGACCGTCGGTCACGCTGCCACCTGGGGAGTTGATATAGAGACTGATGTCCTTTTTGGGGTCTTCCATCTGGAGGAAGAGCATCTGCGCGATGACAGCATTGGCGACAAAATCGTTGATCGGTGTGCCGATGAATATAATACGGTCGCGAAGAAGGCGGCTGTAAATATCCCAGGCGCGCTCGGTGCGACCTTCACGTTCGTAGACAGTAGGTAATGGTACGTAGCTCACAGTATATATGTTGGTTTCTAGATAAATATTAAGAAGCATTAGCCTACAGACCAAGTGCCGAATATCAAATGCTTTTGAGAATTCTGCTGTTTAACTATTATTCGTAGAGCTAATCACCGACGACTTCAACTGGCTCAACGATCTCGCGCTCGGCTTTTTCCGCGAGCAGATCCATGGTCTTACCGAGGATGATGTCGCGGCGCATTTGATTGACGCGGTTTTGATCTTTTTGGAGCTCTTTGACGAGCTTGTCTGGGTTTTGGCCAGATTGTTGGGCTTCCATCATGATCATGCGACTGAAGTCTTCGTTCTCGACCTTAATCTTTTCCTTCTCGGCAATCTTGGTCAGAATAAGTCGTGATTTAAAGCGATCGTGGGCTGCCTTGCTGGCGCCTTCGTGGAGCGACTCTTTGTGCTTTTCAAACTCTTCAGCGGAGACCCCTTGCTGCATGTTGCGCTGCATGAAGTCACGGAGGACAGCTTCGGTCTCGCTCTCGACACCACTCTCAGGGACGGGGAAGTCAACCGCTTTGACTAGCTCTTCAGTAATCTGCTGGCGTTCGCCGTCGGCATTTTGCTGCTTTTTTTGGTTCTCAATATTTTCGGAAATCTTTGTGCGAAGTTCGGTCTCGTCTTTGACTTGCATGCTCTCGAAGAATGCGTCGTTCATTTCGGGCATAACCTTCTCGCGCACTTCCTTGGCTTCGATGCTATAAATGACGGCTTTTCCTGCGAGGGCTTCGGGCTTAAAGTCTTCGGGAAACTCCATGGTCACTTCTTTAGTGTCGCCAGCCTTCATACCAACGAGGCCATCGACGATAGCGCGAACACCGGGCGTGTCTTCGTTGCCAGCTTCCTCCCATGTGTTGGCTTGTGTGCCAAACATGGGGGTGTCGGTTACGAGATCGGCAACGGCATCGTCACCAATTTTACCTTCATAGGCACATTGGACATAATCACCCTTCTCGGCGACCTTGTCTGCGACATTATACTCGGCGCGTTGGCCGAGGACTTGGTCGAGCATCTTAGTCACTTCTTCATCGCTCGCTTCGGTTGGCGTATTAGTCACTTTAAGGCCTTCGTAGGCGGGAACTTCAAATTCAGGAATCACATCGACAGTGAAAGTGATTGTGGCTTCTTGACCACCTTTGACCTCGCCCTCATCGAGCTCGACAATATTAAAAACCTCGAACTCGGCCCCAGCCACACCCTCTTGATGAGCTTGTGAGACGACACGCTGCTTAAGCTCTTGCTGAATATCTTTAGCGAAGCGCTGGCGCACCATATTTTCAGGTGCTTTACCTGGTCGGAAACCGGGAATCTTGGCTTGACGCTGAAAGTCCTTGATGAGTTTCGCCTCTTGCTCGGACACTTCCTTAGAAGTGGCGGTGATAGAGATGGCTTTACGAGTTGGATTGATGTCTTTGACGTCGGTTTTCACTGTGTGTATGTATATTGAATTAGGTGCGGCAAGATCGATCGCCACACTGGAAAAAGCGCGAGAATAAAGGGCATAGGCATTTTACGGTCAATGCCTATATTCAGGTCATCGCAGAAGCTGAGCGCGCCTTTGATACTCACAGCAAGTAGTGTCCCGACTCAGACGTTCATAAAGAACAAACGTCCCATGACGAACTCCAAGTTTAGAAAACTTACGACTTCGACGGTGCAAATGCAGTGTAAAGTAGCACTAGAACGTTGATCCCAGGAATTAACATAAGAAGTGTCCAATAGGCAGGTTTGCCGATATCACGGAGGCGCTTGAGCATCTGCATGAGCCCTACGAGTAAGCAAATCAGCCCTACAATAATACCAATAAACGGCCCCAATGGGCTGTAGCTACCATGGTGCCAGTGGTCAAAATAGCTGATTGCTTTGATGGTCGTAATTGTAGTCAAAGCTACAAGCAGAACGAGGCGGACGATATAAGCAAAGCGGCCAATGCAGCCTTCGGAACTGATAAAAGTATCTTTCATAATAAAGTGATGCGGATATTCGAAGTGACGATGTTTACAATTGAATGGAGGATCGCAATAAAAACCTGCAGCCCAAATCTATACTAAAGACCTTACTGGCCTTCCTTTTCTTTGGGATCACCATCGATCCCTCTGAATTAATCTCGACCTTTGATTCTCTCGATAGCCCAGTTTGCGTGCTCGGCGACCATAGTATCCTCTCCAGACGAGACAAGTTGTAGTGCTGGTAAATCCGTCATTGTGCCGACGTTACCGAGAACCACGCAGAGATTTCGCTGAAAACGCCGTAATTTGAGCCGCCGCATGGGAGAGCCTTGCAGCCGTTTGGAAAAGGTCGACTCGTCCCAAGCCAACATTTCACCGAGCGTTGGCAACTCACGCGGGGTGAACTTCGCCTCCTCGGTCGGCACTGCCCACTTATTCCAAGGGCAAACGTCGAGGCACTCGTCGCAGCCGTAGAGTCGGTCACCGATTGCCTCGCGATACTGGATTGGGATGGCACCATCGTGCTCGATCGTGAGGTAGGAAATACACTTTGATGCATCGAGTTGATAGGGCGCAGTGATCGCTCGTGTAGGGCAGATGTCAATACAGCGAGTGCACGAACCGCAGCGGTCTTTTCCTTGTTTATCCGCAGGCAATTCCAAGGTCGTTACGATATTAGCGAGAAAGCTCCACGTGCCCCGCTTGGGCTCTATCAAGATTGTGCTTTTACCCTGCCAGCCGATACCCGCAGCCTCTGCAATTGGCTTTTCTAGAAGTGGTCCTGTATCCACATAGGGCCGTTGATCGCCACCGTAATCGTCCCGCAAGACACGGCAGAGCCGCTTGATCCGGCGAAGCATAAAATTATGATAATCGTCGCCTAGCGCATATTTTGCGATGCGATAGTTACGATTGGGATCGGCTTGATAATAGTTGAGCGCGAGTACGATGATCGACTTCGCTTCGCGCTCAGGAATGAGGTTTTCGGGATGCAAGCGCCGATCATTATTACGCTCCATCCATGCCATAGTGCCATGCTTTCCATCTGCAATCCATTGCTCGTAATAATCCCGCCTTAGATTAACAGGCACCGCAGTCACACCCAGCGAATGAAAGCCGAGAGCCTTCGCTTCTTCTGCAATGCGTTGCTTTATTTCTTCGCTCATTAATTATCCTAAGATGATTATATCTGTACGCGAGTCGAAGAGAATCAACGAAAACTGACCGTTTGCAGGTGACAGCGAAGCAAAAGCACCTATCTATCCAAGTTATGAATAGAAACGCACCACCCCCGATGCCTCGAAACCCTTTAGACGATGTTGATTGGGATGCCCTTAAGCGCTACAAGAAGCTAGTCTTCTTAGTCCCGCTTTTCATGCTGATAGCTGTCGGCGCCCTGACCAGCTACTACATAGTCCAACCCGAAGAAGAAGCAGTGGTCAAACGCTTCGGCTTAGTCGTCGCTCAAAAAGAACCTGGGCTGCACTTCAAGCTTCCCTTCGGCATCGACACAGCGCAAATGGTACCGACCGCACGCGTACTTAAACAAGAGTTTGGCTTCCGCACTCAAGGCATCGACGGACGCACGAGCTACCGCAAAGACAGCATGCACCGCGATGAATCGCTCATGCTAACAGGAGACCTCAAGGTCATCGACGTTGAATGGGTTGTTCAATACCGCGTCAGTGATCCAGATAAATTCCTTCACCAAGTTCGCGACCCCGAGCAGACCCTCCGCGATGTCTCCGAGTCCGTCATGCGCCGCATCGTCGGCAACAGCCTCGGCAGCGACGTCCTCACCGAGAAGCGGGTGCAAGTCGCCAACCTCTCCCGCGCAGAATTACAAAAAGCCATGGAATATTTCGATCTCGGCATTCAGATTAGCACGATCGAGCTGCAAGACGTAACTCCGCCCGAGCCAGTCAAGCCAGCTTTCAATGAAGTCAATCAAGCTGAGCAAGAGCGCGAACGCTACATTAACGAAGCCGAAAAACGCCGCAACCAAGTCATCCCTCGCGCCGAAGGCCAAGCCCGCCAAGTGATCGCCGAAGCACAGGGCTACGCAGCTAAGCGCGTCAACGCCGCGAAAGGCGAAGCCGACCGCTTCACTTCTATTTACGAAGCCTACCTCGATGCACCCGACGTCACCCGCCAGCGCATGTATCTAGAAATGATCGACAAAGTACTCCCGCAGGCAGGCCGTATTTTCATCATGGATGAAAATCAAACCGCCCCACTCCCCCTCCTTAACTTAGGTGACTCCTCCATCACACTTCCAGCCACTCGCTAGCCATGAATAAGAACCAAATATTTTCTACCTTCGGGCTCATCATACTGATCATCGCCGGCGTCGTGCTCCGCGCCTCCATCTACACCCTCGATCAAGCAGAGCAGGCAGTCATCGTCCAGCTCGGTGCACCCGTCGGAGATCCTGTCACGAAGCCCGGCCTGCACTTTAAACTGCCCTTCATTCAAGAAGTACGCCGCTTTGATAAACGTGTCATCTCTTGGGACGGCGATCCAAATCAAATCCCAACGCGTGGTGAGCAGTTCATCTCCGTCGATACCACAGCTCGCTGGCGTATCTCCGATCCGCTAATATTCATGCAACGGGTACAGAACGAACGCGGTGCAACGATGCGCCTAAACGACATTCTCGACTCCGTCGTCCGGGATAAAATATCGGCCACTGACCTCGTCGAGATCGTCCGCTCCAAAGACTGGAAAATCAGCGAAGCTGACCTAGCCCGCGTCCAACTTAATGGAAAAGACGACGAAGAAATCCTCCTGCAAGAAGTCAAAACTGGCCGCCAAGAATTGGTTAGATCTATCTACACTCAGGCAGCTAGCCAGATGCCCGAAATGGGCATCGAACTAATCGATATCCGGATCAAACGTATCGACTATGTCGAAGCCGTTGAACAGCGCGTCTTCGACCGCATGATCGCTGAGCGTCAACGTATAGCCGAGCAGTTTCGTTCAGAGGGTGAAGGCCGCGCCGCCGAGATTGATGGTGATACCCGGCGCAAACTCTCTGAGATTCAGTCTGAGGCCAACCGCAAAGCTGAGATCATTCGAGGCCAAGCCGATGCCGAAGCTTCCAGTATTTACAGTCAAGCCTTCGGTGCTGCTCCTGAGTTTTACGCCTTTTTACGGACACTCGAGAGTTACCCAAAAACGGTTCAAAGCACCTCAACTCTGATCTTAGGCACCGACTCGGAATATTTCCGCTACCTGCGTGATGTCAGCGTGCAGAAGACATTGGATCAATAACGTCGAGCCAGCGCATTCAAGACAAGAAAGTGGATTGATTAGGAGATACCGCGTTCACTGCCTTGGACGAAGGTTAGGAATTTTTTGGACAATTTCATTATCGGCGTCCATCTCGACGCTAAGTCTCTCTGTAGCTTGTCGCCGGTTAAGGCCTTCTTTGTAAAACATCTTGAAGACTCGGCGCGCTAAATTGACATTTTCTGGGGAGAAGCCGGCCCGCTCGAGACCGATTTTGTTCGTGGTGCGCACCATGGCAGGGTTGCCCTCAGCAATCATAAAAGGGGGCACGTCTTGCACGACTTTGGACGCTGCGCCGACCATGGCATGGTCGCCGACGCGGCAAAACTGATGGAGACCTACGCCCCACCCTATGTTGACGCGGTCACCAATTTCGACGTGCCCGCCGAGGGCGGCATGACTACTCATCACTAGGTGATTACCGACGATGCATTCGTGTGCGATATGGCTATAGGATAAGATGAAATTGTTATCCCCGATGATAGTCTCAGTGCCTTCTGTAGTGGCGCAGTGCACGGTGGTAAATTCACGAAAAACGTTCCCGCTGCCGACGCGTAACCCAGGACTGCCGCCTTGGAACTTGAGGTCGTGCGTCTTACCCCCGATGTAGGCGTAGGGATGGACTTCATTATCGTTGCCCATGGTAGTGGCGCCGTCGACAGTGGCGTGGTGCATGACCTCGGTGCCTTTTCTGATTTTGACGCGTGCACCGATGTAGGCGTACGCGCCAACGATGACGCCAGCTTCTAGCTCAGCGCCGGGCTCAATGATAGCGGTCGAATGGATCTCCGTGGACATTGGGAAAGAATGTTAAAAAGGAGGAAGTGAATTAATCCGTGGCATCAGCCAGCATGAACATGAGCTGGGCACTGGAGACGAGTTTGCCACCGACCTTACACTCACCAGTGGCGGTAGCGATCTTGTTGCCGCGGATCTTGACCAACTTCACCCGAATTTCAATCGAGTCGCCGGGCTCCACGGCTTGGCGAAACTTGACCTTGTCGACACTCATAAAGAACGCGATTTTGTTTTCATCCGCAGGAAGCTTACGCAGTAGTAAAACACCAGCGGCCTGAGCCATCGCCTCAACTTGGAGGACACCAGGCATCACTGGGCGACCAGGGTAGTGCCCTTGGAAGAATGGTTCGTTGATAGTCACATTCTTAAGTGCGACCAGTTCGTCGTCGCTCACGATCTCGACCACACGGTCGATCATCACAAACGGATAGCGGTGCGGAAGGAGATTAAGTATACCTCGGATATCGATCGTCTTTTCGTGAGACTCAACGGGCAGGACTTTCTTGGCTGCTGTGGCTCCCCTCTTCTTTTCCAATAGCTTTTTCCGTAGCACTTTGGACAGCTCTGCATTAAGTGCATGACCTGGACGAACCCCCACGATGTGGGCTTTGATCGGCATGCCGACGAGCGTGATGTCGCCTACAATATCTAGAATTTTATGACGGACAAATTCATCCTTAAAGCGGAGCGGCTCCTTAGAGACTATCTTGTCACCCTTAATCACGATGGCACTATCGAGACTGCCCCCCTTGATCTTACCGAGCTTGAGCAACTCTTCGATATCTTCGTAAATCGTAAATGTGCGTGCGGGGGCGACTTGAGCGACATAGGTCTCGGGATCTAAATCAAGACTGAGGTGCTGGGTGTGAATGCCACGGTCATCCGCAGAGGTGCAGGTTATGCGGAAGCCGTCGTGCGGCAGCGCGATAATGGAGCTGCTACCACGAGTCACAGAAATCGGCTCATCGAGAACGAAGTATTCGCGCTCGGCATCTTGCTCGACCGGCTCGGCTTGCTGGATGAGGTTGACGAAGTGTTTGGCAGAGCCGTCAAGGATAGGTGGCTCGCTTGCGTCCATCTCTATGACGACATTATCGACACCGCAGCCACTGAGGGCACTGAGCACATGCTCGATAGTGTGGACTTTGGCATGGCCATCAGCGATGGTAGTGCTGCGCACGAGGTCGTCGACAAGATCGATCAGTGGTTTGAGTTCTGGCTTACCTAAGAGGTCAATACGGCGGAAGATGACCCCAGTGTTCTCAAGCGCGGGCTTCAGAGTCAGGTTCACTTCTTCACCCGTGTGCAAGGATTTACCCTTGATCGAGACTTCCCTCAGAATGGTGCGTTGTTTCATAAAAAATAGGCTAGATGGGAATAGGCATCAGCAAGTAAATACAGCTTTAAAGAAGAAAATATCCTAGGCTCGATCACTCTTATGTAAAGCATGGGTTTTCATGGCAGAACAGGGTAAATTTGAGCGTTTAGCGCCTTCTCGTTCACGCAGAACTTACTCCCAAGTCATTTGATTATGAAGAGATGCACGCCCGCGTGTCCGTCAAAGATGTTCAATCGAGCAGCACATTGATATTAATGACCTCCATACCCGCATTACGGGCGGACTGCATACCTAGTTCAGTATCCTCAAAAGCGTGGCAGCGCTTTGGATCGACTCCGATTAGTTCGGCAGCACGGAGGTAGGTCTCTGGCGCGGGCTTGGGGGCTTGCACATCGTCAGCACCGACGACCGCACCAAACCAGTCGCGAATACCAAGACTTTTTAGTATTTTCTCCGCCACCCACTTAGGACTGCCAGTGGCAACGGCCATTGGAATATGCTCACGATGAAACTCGGCGATGGCTTTGCACGGGGATGACTGGCTTCACATCTTTAAGCAGTTCGAGGAAAAGTTCCTCTTTTGCATCAGCAATAAGCTTAGCATCTACCGTTTTGCCCTGCTCTTCGGCCAACATTTCAACGATCACGGCAGCGGGCACACCACCCAGCGCGTAGAAGCGCTCTTCAGTGAACTCGATACCTTGTGCAGCCATGGAGTGCGACCATGCGATAAAGTGAGTGGGCATGGTGTCTGCGAGAGTACCATCCATATCAAAAATGAGACCATCGTAGTTGTGGTGAAGATTGATCATATTATTTTTCAAAAGACAGAAAACAGGAGCCAACAGACAGTCAATGTCTGATAAATTCTCTAACATTCAAAACTGGACGTATCAAGTTAGCCGTTCAAAATAATATATACATCTATTATGTTCCGCTCACTTAGAAACGCATTCATCACTGGCATCGTCGTCATTCTCCCTCTAGGAGTCACGTTCATCCTGATCAATTTCTTGCTGGATAGGTTAGGGAATCCAGCTAGCCAGTTCTTCTTCTGGTATCTTGATTCTGAGTGGCGCAACTTGCCATCTGTGAAATTTGCGCTGGAGACGACCTCAGTCTTTGTCGTGTTTTCACTAATAACACTGCTCGGTTACGGGTCGCGCTTTGTGCTGGGGCGCATCATTCTAGGCGGCCTCGAGCGCTTGTTCAATCGAGTGCCGTTCATCAACACGGTCTATCGTACGGTCAAACAGATCGTCGACACTTTCGGTCAACAAAAAAAGGCCGTCTTTCAAGAGGTGGTGCTGATTGAGTATCCACGAAAGCGCTGCTACGTCCTTGGCTTCCTAACGAATACGGCTAAAGGCGAAACACAGGCAAGCACAGGCGAGCATATCGTCAACGTATTCGTCCCCACTACACCGAATCCGACAAGCGGTTTCCTCCTAATGCTTCCCGAAGAAGACATTAAACGACTGCAAATGAGCATTGCTGACGGAATGAAGCTGATCATCTCGGGCGGTGCAGTCGTACCGGATCCCAAAACTGGTGAAGCCGTGCCAATCAACAACCCGAGTCAAGCTGAGGGCGGTGCCCCCACGGCCCATGACTAAGCAAGAAGAGGCCTTGGTGCTTAAGACGGAGCCAAGCGGCGAGTCCTTCCTAAAGCTATACGTCCTCACCGCAGAGAGCGGCATCTTTCTCTGCATGAAGCGGATCTCGAAAAAAACCAACACCTCAATCACCCCCGACCTTTTCGACACAGCAGTAATCCTTCTGGAAACTTCCCAGCAAGGCACAATGCGCTTTGTCAAAGAGTATCAACTCATGCAGCGCCGCGACGTCATCGGGCAGAACTACCGCAGCTTGCGTAGTGCCTCGCGACTGAGCCAGTTACTTGTAACGAATGCCTCCCATATGCCCGAATCGGAATGGCTCTTCACGCTAACTGAGCGAGCATTCGATGCTTTTGCGGCGGGAAAGGCACCCGATGTTGTTTTATTAAAAAGCCTCTACCTGCTACTCAAAGACGAGGGCTACCCCGTGCGTGAATCGTGGTGGCCAACACTCCGATCGGACTTACGAGAAACTGCCAAACGCCTACTCAGCAAGCCCTCGCCCGCTCACATCGACAAACCCGAGCAGGACATCTGCGAAAGCATCGAACAACACCTAACTCAGTGGATGCGTCACCAGACCGACCTAATTATACCGGATTAAAATTCCAATTTCCCACTGTGCGTCACACAGAACCTTCGATAGAAATAATAATAACCCAACCAAAATCCTACTACTTTAGTGAAATCGCTCGATTTATTTTTCCTCGCCAACTGGGGGCTTTGCTTGCTTACGCATGGACAAGTAACCGCTTTTTCGGAGAGCGCTCTTAGGGCTTTCTATTGTATACTTCAGTTTGACAAAGACACCCCAGAAGACCTTCTCTTACCTCATGTCTAAAAAAGGCGTTATTCTCCTCAACCTCGGCTCGCCCGATTCCACCGAAGTCAGCGACGTCCGTCGCTACCTCCGCGAATTCCTCATGGACGGCCGTGTAATCGATGCGCCCTTTGCTATTCGCTGGTTTCTAGTCAACTGCCTGATCTTGCCTACCCGCCCGCGCGAGTCTGCCGAGGCTTACGAAGAAATCTGGCAAGAAGACGGCTCGCCGCTCGTCATTACCTCGCTTAGGCAGCAAAAAGCACTCGCCGCAAAGCTAGACATCCCTGTCGAGGTCGGCATGCGCTACGGCAACCCTTCGACACCCGATGCCCTCAAACGGCTGCTCGATCAAGGCGTAGACGACCTTTTTATCATCCCAATGTATCCGCACTACGCCATGTCGAGCTACGAAACTGCAGTAGTCGCGCTGATGGATGCGGTCAAAGAACAGAAGCCCGAACTCAAAACAACGCTACTCCCACCCTTCTACCAAGAACCGGGCTATATCGACGCCATGATTGCCCGTGCGCAACCCTCGATCGAAGGTCACGACTTTGACAAGCTAGTGTTCTCCTTTCATGGCATCCCACAGCGCCACCTTGTCAAAGGTGACCCTTCTCACAATCACTGCCTGACCACGCATGACTGTTGCAACACTTGCCACCCTGCTCACGCCACCTGCTACCGTCACCAGTGCGCTATGACAGTAGAAAAATTCGTAGCCGCAGCCAATTTGCCGAAGGACAAATACATGATCACCTTCCAGAGCCGCCTCGGCCGCGAGCCTTGGCTTCAGCCCTATACTGACAAGACCTTAGAGCAACTAGCCAAAGACGGACACAAGAAGGTCAAAGTGATTTGCCCTGCTTTCACTGCAGACTGCCTCGAGACTCTGGAAGAGATCGCGATGCAAGGGCGCGACAGTTTCCTTGAATCCGGCGGCGAAGACTTCGAGCAAATCCCCTGCCTGAACGAGTCCCCCGCCTTTATCGATTTCCTAGCAGAGAAGGTGCAAGACTGGCGCGACGGCGCCTACGAAAGCCCGAAGGCCACACCGCCCGCCTACGTAGAGCGTAAGCCATGAAAAAGAAGTCGGGACTTCACTGATGATGACCGTATTGAATTGGCCTACAAATACTTCTAAATGTAGTTTATACAAACCTCGCTGAACCCCAAAAGCTAGACCACTCTAATGTTCAACGAAATCACCATGACTGATGGCACAGCCTTCAAGGTCGCCGCTGCCGTCTACGGAGGCGCGTTTTTGTTCGCTCTAGTCGTATTGTTAATGCGTCGCGCTTACTCGCGCACTATCATGTTTGCCCTGCTATGTGGCGGTTTTCTGATCCAGACGCTCGCGCTCAACCTACGCGGTGCCGAAATCAAAGCCTGCCCACTAGGCAATCCATTTGAAATCGCCCAGTTCCTTGCGTGGTCGCTTGTATTACTCTTTTTCATTATAGGCCCCGCCTTTCGATTGCGACTACTCGGCGGCTTCACCGCAGGGCTAGCCACAATACTCAGTGCAGGTTCTTTTATTATTCCATCATGGGATCGCGCCTACCCGCCAGGCATTTTCGGAGGGAACCACTGGATCGAGTTGCATGCCGCGCTCGCCATATTTAGTTACGGCTTCTTCGCTATTCTTTCGCTCGTCTCAATCATGTTCCTAATTCAGCAACACGGGCTCAAGACAAAGCAATTCAAAGGAATTTACCGATACCTGCCCTCCCTACAGCAGCTCGACCTAATGGCTAAGCGCCTGCTCTTAACTGGCGTCATCGTCCTCACCGCCTCACTAGCCTTTGGAGCTGTCTTTTGGGTCAGTAACTTTGAACTTGTGCCTGTATATAAGCTGACGGCCACCTGCCTCATCTGGCTAGGTTACCTGACTGTATTTATATTACGAATACAGGAAAAGCTAGCTACTCGCCGCCATGCGATTGCCACCATTGTCCTGTTCGTCCTCGCCATCGCCTCACTCCGGGCAGTAGAATCTGCCCGCGAGTCAGTAGAACCACCTGCCCAAGGAGCAACCATTCAAATCGAACGCTAACAACGTATCGTTCCTTGGCCATGAGTGAAGTATTAGAATCTCTGTTTGTGCTCGGCACCTCGCACCACGCGACCCCGCTGGAAGTGCGCGAGCGCTTTGCGCTCACACAGTCGCAGGCGCACGAGCTGCAAAAGATGCTACACCAGCATGAGGGCATCCGCGAATGCCTTGTACTCAATACCTGCAACCGTCTTGAAATTTACGGCCTCGCGGACTGCATTGAGCGTGTCGAAGAAATACGTGGCCTCTTTTGCGACAAGCAGAACGTCTCCGAAGAACTCTTTAACCAATACGCCTACAGCCATAGTAATTTAGAAACGCTCCAACACGTGCTCGAGGTATCCGCAGGGCTCGACTCGCAGATGGTGGGCGAGACCGAGATCCTCGGACAGCTCAAACAAGCCTTCGCCGCCGCACACGACGCCGACTGCACGGGTAAGGTGCTCAACCGGCTCTTCGAGAAAAGCTTCCAAGCTGCCAAAGAAGCGCGCACTCAAACAGGGATCACTCGAGGGCAAGTTAGCATTGGCAACGTTGTGGTTGATCTAGCCAGCCGCATCTTTGGCAAGCTGAATGGCAGCCGTGTCCTCCTCCTCGGGAGCGGCGAAGTCAGCGAAAAGACTGCTCAAGCGCTCAAGAGCCGAGGTGTCGGCGACATAACCGTGAGTAGCCGCACCTTCGAAAACGCGCACAAACTCGCTCACAGTCTAGGCGGCGCAGCCATCCACTTTGAGGATTTCAACGCACAGCTAGAGCATTTCGATATCATCATCTGCTCCACCGCTGCCCCCAATACGCTGCTCCATAAAGAGGTAATTGCCCTCACCATGAAACAACGCCCCGAACGTCCCTGCTTCCTTATCGATCTCGCCATGCCTCGCGACGTCGATCCAGCAGTAGAAGAAGTTGAGAACGTTTACCTCTACAATCTCGACGATCTCTCTAGTATAGCCAACGAGAATCTCGAGGCTCGCAAAGCCGAAATTGAGAAGGTCCGGGAAATACTAAATAAGCACGCATGGAATCTCTGGCTCCAACTCCGCCGCCGCGAACTAATGCGGAAAGTGTGACTTTTGGGAACGCTGCTCCGGGCGTGGTCACAAGACCCGCCGCGAAGCGAAACGGGCCAGACATTTAGGCATCACGTCCTATAAAGCCCCTCCGCCACAAGCTCGGCAAGCCCCAGAGCAAGAAGGCACCCGCCCCCAGACATACCATCGCTGGCACCCCGAAGCCAAGCGGCACAAACCCGACCACCAAGGCCGTAAGCCCCGCAATCATCGCAAACGGTAGTTGCGTAAGCACATGGTCAAGCGGCTCCACCCCTGAGGCAATCGAAGCCACAATCGTCGTATCCGAAAATGGACTACAGTGGTCACCAAATACCGCACCACTGAAGACCGCACCAATCGCCGCCACTACCAAGCGGTCGCGCTCCACATCAACCACACCTTCTGTCAGTGAAAAGATCACCGGAATAGCCAGCGGCATGAGCACCCCCATCGCCCCCCACGAGGTGCCCGTAGAAAACGAGATCAACGCACCCAGTACAAAGATTCCTGCGGGTAACAAAGCGACGGGTAGATGCCCTTGCAGACTCTCACTCAAGTAAGTCGCCGTGCCCAACTGGCTGATCGCCCCGCCCAACATCCACGCCGCAATTAAAATCAAAACTGGCCCCGCGATCTCCCGCACGCCGGAGAGAAAAACCCTCGCCTCGTTACTTGTGACACGTCCCCGCCGTGCAAAGGCATAGCTACCCGCCGCTACCAGTGATGCCATAATACTCGAAGCCACTAATATCTGCGGCACGTAAGCCTCCGCTTTTCCATACGATTCGGCAAACTTGCTCAAACTAAACGGCAACAAAGCTTCCGAACCGATCACATAGGTCAGGACAGGAATCGAGAGCGTCAGCACCACAATCGGTATAATGGCCAAGCCCCAATGACTCGCTTGAACATCCTCCTCACGCTCTGGAGGCGTCGACCTTTCTCGCGCAGCCCGCTCCGCCACGCCCATCGAACCAGGGTTAAACTCCCGCCAGATACAGACCAAAGCCAGTATTAGCGCGAACCAACAATAGAAATTCGCGGGCAAAGACTTAAAGAAATAGCCGTAGGCGCTGACCTCGCCCTGTCCTGCCAACACAAAACCCTCACGGATCATCGAAAGTTGAAACGCGATCCAAGTCGAAATAAAGGCCAGACACGCTACCGCTGAACCTGTGGTATCCGCAAGGTAGGCCAGCTTCTCGCGCGAGACCCCGCAGCGATCCGCCGCCGATCGCAAGAGTCGCCCGATCAGCATCGTGTTAGCCAAACCATCAAAAAAGACCAGTAGCCCAAAACCAAAAACTGTCGTCTGCATTCGCTTGTGCGGTGCGCGCGCCGACCCAAGCAGTTTTTTAACGAGCCCTTGCAGGCCACCACCCGCCTCAACTAGGGCGACAAAGCCACCAAGGATCAGGGTAAAGAGCATCGCGCTCAATTTCCATGAAGACCCAAAAATCGGCCAAAATTGATTCAAGACTAATTGCTCAATCGTGCCGAGCAGTGAGCCACCTGCCAGCAAGATCGCGCCGCAAACTGCTCCGATTAAAAGTCCAAGAAGCGCGCTCCGTGAAATCAGCACCATAGTCAACGCTGCCAGGCTCGGCCAGAGCGTGCTCCAAGTGCTCTCGAAGGAAGCTAGATATCCGCTCGCAGCCAAGACAACAATCGTAGCTACGAGACTAGTCCATCTGCGATCAGTGGTTCTTTTAAACATGCTTATCAAATCTGTGCGTATTTTCAAATTTGTCGAGTTTCCAGCAGTAGCTCCCCTCCTAGTTACATAAGATGCTAAGAAACAAACTTCATGCAAAAAACACCATCGATTGATTTCTGCTCTTATTAGCCTCTCCTGCGCAGTCCTCACTCGACGGATCTTTGCTTGTGCGAGTGGGCAGTAAATTGAGATACTAAGTGGATAACGCAAAATATCATCTAGCTGATGTAAAGTTTAGCAGATCGCTTGCAATCTGCTTAAGAGTTTGCTTTTGTAATATCCCTTCTAAATAAAAAATTAAAGAATTATGAAAAAACTACTACTTACCTCACTACTTATGCTTTGTGCTTCACTCGCCCATGCAGGCCCTGGCTGCGGCGGTGGTGGCTGCGATTCTGACAAAAAAGATGGCAAAGCAGATTACACTCAAAGCAATGCAGTCTTAGCTGGTGGCTGCGGCGACAAAGGCGACGACAAAAAAGATGGCAAAGCCGACAGCATTCAAAGCAATGCAGTCTTAGCTGGTGGCTGCGGCGACAAAAGCGATGACAAAAAAGACGGCAAGTCCGACTTTACTGTGCGACAGGCTGCTATTGTCTAGTTCGAGAAAAACTTATCACCAAAAGCCTTACGGACGTGTGTTCGTAAGGCTTTTTTATGCCTATTTAACACATCGTCGATGTCATATAGATTATCATTAAATAATTGATCTACAATTACTTATAAATAATAATCTGCGATTTTTTAAATATCGTGAGCCCAAATGCGAGTAGACATGCCGACTACCTAAAACAATCAACCAATACGACTTTCCCGCATTCGCTGGCATCGCGTCATCTAGTAAAAATAACCGGCATTCTCGACTTGCAATAACATATCAATATATCATGATGCGTTGATATTAAATAATGAGTATCTCTAAACAGTCTAAGCCCTACACAGCTAAAGGCCAGCTACTGGCCGATCTCTTTGCTGAGCGCATTCTTTTTCTTGATGGCGCAATGGGCACGATGATTCAGCAATACAAGCTGGGCGAAGAAGACTTCCGTGATGCGTCTTTCGCAGATGTTAAAGGCGACTTAAAGGGCAATAACGACATTCTCTCGATCACACGCCCCGATATCATCGAGGACATCCACCGTTCTTTCTTGGAGGCCGGCGCGGACATGGTCGAGACCAACACCTTTTCCAGCACCACCATCGCCCAGGCCGACTACGCACTCGGGCACCGCGTGCGGGACATCAACCTCGCAGCCGCAAAGCTCGCGCGCAAGGTCGCCGACGAAATCTCCGAGAAAGAAAATCGTCCTACTTTCGTAGCTGGTGCGATTGGCCCCACAAATCGCACCGCCTCCATGTCACCTGACGTGAACCGTCCGGAATACCGTGCCGCCAGTTATGACGAGCTTTACAAAGCCTACTACGAACAGACCGAAGCGCTCGTTGAAGGTGGCGTCGACCTTCTTCTTCCCGAGACAGTCTTTGACACACTGAATCTAAAAGCCTGCCTCCACGCTATTGCCGATTTTCAAGATACGCTCGAAGAGCACCTACCAGTCATCGTCTCCGTAACCATCACCGACCAGTCTGGGCGTACTCTTTCTGGTCAAACTGTCGAAGCTTGCTGGAACTCGATCCGGCATGCTAAACCCCTCTGCGTTGGGCTCAACTGCGCCCTCGGCGCCGACTTGATGAAGCCCTTCCTCGAAGAGCTGTCTCGCGTGGCCGACACTTACGTCCATGTCTATCCAAACGCTGGCCTGCCGAACCCACTTTCCGACACCGGCTACGACGAAACACCGAAACACACTGGCACTGCCGTTGGTGGATTTGCTAAAGATGGCTTGGTCAACATGGTCGGTGGTTGCTGCGGCACCACGCCCGATCACATTGCGGCCATAATCAAAGAAGTCAGCCAACACAGCCCACGCGCAATCCCAACAGTCGTGCCCGCACAACGCCTCAGCGGACTCGAAGCCTTCAACATCATCATGGGCGAAACACCGTTCGTGAATGTAGGCGAGCGCTCCAACGTCACAGGCTCCCCTCGTTTTAAGAAGCTGATCAAAAATGACGACTACACGGGCGCACTCGCGATCGTCCAGTCACAGGTCGATAAGGGCGCTCAGATCATCGATATCAATTTCGACGAGGGCATGCTCGATGGTGAAGCCTGCATGACGCGCTTTCTCAACCTCATCGCTTCCGAACCCGACATTTGCAAAGTACCTATCATGATCGATAGCTCGAAGTGGTCGGTCATCGAGGCAGGTCTTAAGTGCGTCCAAGGCAAGTGTATCGTCAATTCAATCAGCCTCAAAGGCGGCGAAGACGAGTTCCGCGCTCAAGCCAAGAAAGTAATGCGCTACGGAGCCTCCGTTATCGTCATGGCCTTTGATGAGAAAGGGCAAGCGGCGACAAAAGACGAAAAAGTCCGCATCGCCGAGCGTTCCTTTAAGATTCTGACCGAAGAAGTCGGCATGGATCCGCAGGACATCATCTTCGATCTCAATATCCTCACTGTCGCCACTGGTATGGAGGAGCATAATAATTATGCCGTCGACTTTATAGAAGCCGTCGAGGAAATCAAAAAACGCTGCCCCGGTTGTCGCACTAGCGGCGGTCTCTCAAACGTATCCTTTTCCTTCCGAGGCAACAACCCCGTGCGCGAGGCTATGCACGCTGCCTTTATCCATCACGGCATCGCAAAGGGCCTCGACATGGCCATCGTCAACCCCGGCATGCTCATGCCTTACGACGAGATCGACCCCGCCTTTAAGGTGCTTGTCGAAGACGTCCTCCTCAATCGTAACGATGATGCGACCGAGAAGCTCATCGATTTTGCAGAAGCTATCAAAGACGGCAGCGTGACGCTTGGTAAGGGTACACCCGAGGAACGCATCAACGCGGCCATGCTAGAAGGTATGACCACTTTGCGTACACTCTTCGAACGCGCCACAAAAGAGAAGAACCCCGAGGTTCTCGAAGCCTTTCTCAAATCTGGCGCCGGAGCCATTCCCGCTGCAGCAGAAAAAAAAACGACTGAGATAAAAGACGACTGGCGCAAGGGCACAGTCGAGGAACGCCTCTCTCACTCGCTTGTCAAAGGTATCGTTGCGCACATAGATGCCGACACCGAGGAAGCACGGCTCAAATACGATCGCCCCCTCGAAGTAATCGAAGGCCCGCTGATGGACGGCATGAAAGTCGTCGGCAAACTCTTCGGTGATGGCGACATGTTTCTCCCCCAGGTGGTCAAGAGCGCTCGCGTCATGAAACGCGCCGTCGCTCACCTACTCCCCTTTATGGAGGAGGAAAAAGCCGACGCCACCGTCAGCTCCTCCGCGGGTAAATTCCTTATCGCCACAGTCAAAGGCGACGTGCACGACATCGGTAAAAACATCGTCGCTGTCGTGCTCGCGTGTAATAATTACGAGGTTAAGGACCTAGGCGTGATGGTCGACTGCGATACCATTCTCAAAGAAGCTCAAGAATGGGGAGCTGACATCATCGGCCTCTCGGGCCTGATCACCCCCTCGCTCGACGAGATGATCTTCAATGCCGACGAGATGACTAAACGCGGTTTCACACAACCCCTACTCATCGGCGGTGCCACCACTAGCAAGGCGCACACTGCGATCAAAATCGCACCCCACTACGAACAACCCGTTGTCCGAGTTGGCGACGCCTCCCTCGTAACGGAAATCTGCAACAAGCTTATCAACCCCAAGACCCGAGAAGCCTTCGCCAAAGAAGTCGAAACAGACAACGTCAAACAGCGCGAACGCTTTGCCGCATCCAATGCGAAAAAAGACCTTATGCCGATCGCAGAAGCTCGTAGCAAACGCTACACCTGTGATTGGGCGACAGCCGACCTCAAGATACCCAACACGACCGGTGTCACCGTCAGTGACCACGTTCCGCTCGACCAGCTAGCCGAATACTTCGACTTTTCTCCCCTCTTCTGGACATGGGAGCTCAAAGGCGTTTACCCAAACATCCTCACGCATAAGAAATATGGCGAACAAGCCACTACTATTTATAAGGATGCCAAGTTACTGCTCGATCAAATCATCAAGGAGAGACGTTTTCGCGCTCGCACCGCGATAGGCCTCTGGCCTGCAAACGCCTTAGGAGACGACATCGAACTCTATGGCCCCGAAGGCGATATTCTAGGTGTTTTCCATACTCTGAGGCAACAAAAGCGCAAAGCCAATAGCTCCGTCTACTATGCGCCCGCCGACTTCGTCGCACCCAAAGAGACCGGACGCCCTGATGCCTGCGGTGCCTTCGTCTGCTGCATCGAGGGAGTGAATGTATTAGCCGATGAGTTCGAATCCAAAGGCGACGACTACAATTCCATCATGGTCAAAGCCATTGGTGACCGTTTCGCTGAGGCCCTCGCTGAATACACCCACCAAAAAGTGAGAAAAGAGCACTGGGGTTACGCCACCGATGAGACGCTGAACAACGATGACCTGATTAAAGAAAAATATCGTGGCATCCGTCCTGCCTCCGGTTATCCCGCCACCCCAGACCATACCGAGAAGCAACTCATCTGGGATCTCTTAGAGGCGGAGAAAAACACTGGTGCTACCCTTACAGAGAACTTCGCCATGAATCCCGGCAGCTGCGTCAGCGGTCTCTATCTCGCGCACCCGAAT
Organism: Opitutaceae bacterium BACL24 MAG-120322-bin51; assembly: GCA_905182465.1. Lineage (GTDB taxonomy): Bacteria > Verrucomicrobiota > Verrucomicrobiia > Opitutales > Coraliomargaritaceae > Thalassobacterium. The sequence continues at coordinate 122,308 of CAJJBI010000005.1, forward strand.
GCCAAATACACAGTCGTCGGTCCAATCGCCAAAGACCAGATGGAGGACTACGCCAAGCGCAAAAGCCTAGAACTTAAAGAGTGCGAACGCTGGTTGGCACCGAACCGCGGGTATTGACCTAGTTTAAACAGGACACAGCTAGGTATTAAAATAAAGCTACAAGAGGGACTCTATTAAAGTACTGTGCTCGTCTGTACATCGTAGAAGTCAAGACTCGCGGAAACGGCAGCTACAGCGGCAGTGCAAGCGGTTTCTAAGCGCAGAACATGCTCACCTAGGTGGGCTAAGTTCCAACCGTTTTTACGAAAGGTGTCGCGTTCCTTGGGTGACCAGCCGCGCTCGGCCCCTAATGCGATAACGGCGCTGGTAGCGGACTCTGGCAAGAGCTGCGGCAGGGAACCTGCGGCCTCGTAGTTATCAAGGGCAATGTGCGCACCCTCGCCTTGCAGAAAAGAGATGGCTGACTGCAGATCAGTGTGCATCCCAACTTCAGGGACATGCGTACCGAAAGATTGCTCAGTGCCGAGAAGAAGGCGGTCTTTCCACTCCTCTGTTGTCCAGAGGCTGCTCTGCGCATAGGAAGGTTCACCGCGTTCAGCTTCGAAGAAGTGTAAATCCTGGACGCCCATGCTGGCAGCCTCAAATAGTATGCGCTTGGCGGTGTGCGGACGGGGCAGGCCAAGCAATAAGCGAATTGGCAACGGCTTAGGTGCGGGTTCAGTGCCGACTATTTTAAGCGTTATCGAACTATCCGCCTCGACGAGTGTAACTTCGGCGCGAGCACGTAAGCCATTAACAAAGCCAACGAAAACCTTGGTGCCGACTCGAGCGCGGAGCACTTTGAGGATATGCTTGGCACGAAGATCGCTGCCTTCGAGGCGCTTGTTCTCGAAAGGTGAATCGAAGAGGATTAGATTCATACAAGCAAGAAATGACGATCGAGATGGTCGCCGATAACTTTACCGGCGGCGGCCGAAACGACTAGTTGCGGAGTTACGCTTTCTACGGCGCGGCTTCTCTGCGGTCGAGGTGCGGATGATAGGCTCGTGAAAGTAATTAAAGTCTTCGAGTTTGAGTTGCGGAATCTGCTGGTCGATAAACTTTTCGATCGCATCAAGCTTAGCTTGCTCGTCGGGAGCCACGATAGTCGCCGCGTCGCCTTCGCGCTGTGCACGGCCTGTGCGACCAATGCGGTGCACGTAGTCCTCTGCGTGCTCGGGCACGTCGTAGTTGATGACGTGGGTAACGTTGGCAATATCAAGCCCACGTGAAGCGATGTCGGTCGCAACTAGGATCTTTATCTCTCCATTCTTAAACTGCTCAAGAGCCTTGGTGCGAGACTTCTGCGGTAAGTTCGAGTGCATGGCAGCGCAGCTGAGGCCGCGCTCTTCAAGCCAACGTGCAATACGATCCGCACCAACTTTCATGCGACAAAAGATGATCATACTATTGATCTCCATCTGATCGATAAGGGCAATGAGAAGGTCAAACTTCTGCATCGCACCGACTGGGTAGATGACGTGCTTCACGGTTTCAGCCGGCGTAAGCTTTATACCGATGGTGACATCGACTGGGTCTTTGAGGCTTTTGGCGACTAGGCGCTTAATGTCCTCCGAAACCGTGGCAGAGAAAAGGAGAGTCTGCCGGTTCTTGTTGCACATCTTGATGATACGCTGAACGTCGTCAATGAATCCCATGTCGAGCATCCTGTCGACCTCGTCAAGCACAAGGACTTCGACTGATTTGAGATCAAAATTCTTTTGCTGCAAGTGGTCGAGCAAACGACCCGGTGTCGCGATGACGACATCCGCACCTTCTTTAATCTCGTCGATCTGTTTGCCGTAACCGACACCACCGTGTATTAGGCAACACTTAGGTGCGCAATATTTGCCGTAGGAAGCAAACTGATCTTCGACCTGAGCAGCGAGTTCGCGAGTAGGGCCAAGCACGAGGCAACGAGGCGCAGCGCCTTGCCTGTGACCTCCAAGGCGATGCAAGATGGGCAGCGCGTAGGCAGCAGTCTTGCCGGTACCAGTCTGTGCAGAGCCGATGACATCGCGGCCTTCAAGAATATGAGGAATGGACCCCGCCTGAATGGGAGTCGGCTCTTTAAAGCCGAATTCGTCGATAGATTTAAGGATAGACTCATCGAGTCCAAGTTCGTGGAAGGTCATAATTAGCTGTAGGGTGAATGCCCGGCCAACATAATTACGCATCCGGGTCCGATGATGATCTGAACTTTTTAAAGCAATAGTGCCCTGTGTTCCAGATTGTAAATCGGAGACACTGCCTGCATTTAATTGAAGATCAAGGAGAAAGCTTCTTACTCGTATTTCGCTTATTAGATTACTCTACAAAATGTTATTTGACTCTTTGCTTACTAAAAAAGCATCAGACTATTAAGATGTTGAGGACTTCGCTCCGCGTGAACGCCTAAAACACTATGACCAATATTGATTAGGACTCAGCATAAGCTTGAGGTCGGTGATACTTTACTCGATAGTTGTCGGAATGAGTTCTACCTACCGAGGACGTATTGCACCGACACCGACGGGCTACTTACACCTTGGACACGCGCGCACTTTTTGGATCGCAATGGAGCGGGCTAAAGAAGCAAACGGCCACCTCATCTTTCGCGACGAAGACCTCGACCCGCAGCGCTGCAAGCCAGAGTTCTCTCAGGGTGCGATCGAAGACCTGCGTTGGTTCGGTTGCGACTGGCAAGAAGGACCCGACGTAGGAGGCAGCGCAGGCCCCTACCGACAAAGTGAGCGCCTTGCTAAATTTCTGAGCGCATGGGAACAACTGAAAGATAGCGGTTACATTTACCCCTGCGAAAAATCGCGCAAAGACGTGGCGACCGCCTCACAAGCACCTCATGTAGACGAAGAAGCGAGCGAACCAATCTACCCTGAGAGCTGGCGCCCTCCCTTTGGCCACGGCAAGGATGCCAAAAGCCCTAACGGGAGCAATTGGCGCTTCCGCGTACCTGAAGACCGAAAAATAGAATTCGACGACATTCGACTAGGTCCTTGCGCTTTTGATTGCCTACGCGACTTTGGCGACTTCCTCGTCTGGCGGCGCGATGGCGTACCCGCGTATGAGCTCGCCGTAGTGGTGGACGATGCAGCCATGCAAATCAGCGAAGTCGTGCGCGGCGAAGACCTGCTCATATCAACCGCGCGGCAGATCTTGCTCTACGAAGCGCTTGGCCTGCAGCCGCCACAATTTTATCATACGCCCCTACTTTGCGATACGAGCGGACAACGGCTTGCCAAACGCAACCGCTCGCTCACTCTCCGCGAACTGAGAGAAGCTGGTCACCAACCAGAAAACCTCCGCATATCGGAAGATTGGTGGTCAGGACTCGACGATTAAATTGACTATGTTAGAGGAAATGCGACAGCGAAAAACTAGTAAACCGCTTAAGCGCAAATAAAGCCTACTGTAATACTTTCTAGCATGCTCTTAGATATTAAAATCTTCTAGGTTAGCAATTCGTGAAATTGATTTAACACTTTGCCAAGAGCGCACCTATCCAGCGTGCGGTGAGCAGCGCGCAAACCAAGCCTGAGATTAAAAAAACGGCCAGACTAAAACCAACCGAAGCCACGAACCCGAAATAGCCAAAGCTAACAACGATCATGACCACAGGTATCCAGTCACTATGCAGACGTCGAATCTTGGCAGCACGATAAGCGGATAAAAAATATGGAGCGGCACCAAGCAATAAAGTGAAGCAGAGACAAGCAACGCTAAGTAAATGAAGCAAAGTCACAAAGTCATCCTTACGAATCACATACTCTGAGAACGCTGCCAGTAAGAGGGCATTGCTTGTAAAAACTAGGCTAAGCAGAAGTCGTAAAGACAACGGAGATAGACGGGGCTCGCTACCCGGATCTTTGGGCGTGGAGCGAAGGTGGTAGCCAAACTTGGACAACTCTGATCCGAGCTCGGATAAATCAAAAGCCCCTCGCTTCCAGTGCAATGTTAACGAATGCCTCGAAAGGCTTGCCGCCGCCTCAATAATCCCCGTTTGCTTTTTTGCGAGCCGCTCGGAGAGCCACGCACAGGCCACGCAGGACATGCCATGGATCTCAAAGACCGCCTCGACCGATTCGCCACCACCCGCTTCGACTGCTTGCTGGGCGACAAACAGAGCATCAATATCGATATCATCAAGACGGCGATCTTTAATCGGCGGGGAGGCTCGATCTTGCAAGCGATAGTAATCGCCCATGCCGCCATCTTTGATTAGCAGATAGACTTGCTGGCAGCCCGAGCAGCAAAATTCGTCGATACCAGAATCTTGGGTATAGGCTGTCGCGCAGTGTCTGCATAGATTCTGCATCTAATGTCTAAAAAAAGCTTAAGGAGAAACGTATGATTTTGATCTGCTATGGGTCGTTTGACAACTCTACTTAACAAAAAGAAAACCTGACATAAGAATTAGTTAAACTAATAAACAATGATTATTGAACCGTATAGCCGAACTTGAAGAGCTAGGCCTTAGACTGAGTAAAAAGTCCCACAATAGTGGCATAAGCCGGCAAGAAAGTATGTCTGCTAACACTGCCAAATTCACCATTTCAGGCAAGACCGCCGAGCGACAGGGTGCCCACATCTGGATTGAACCAACCTAGAGATAAGGCAGCACTTTCTACCTTGCACCAAAAAAGCAGGTGCGCAAAGCATGGCTTAAAGGTTGATTTCTCATGGATATACGACCAATTAAATCTTAACCCTGCGACTATGCCGACTGCCAACCCCAAGAAGATCGAGATATTACTGCTTGAAGATAACGGGGTAGATGTGGACCTGATAAGCGAACATCTCGAACTATCCAAGCTAGATTTCAATATCAGTATAGCCACTCGATTAGCCGATGGTGTCGAGCAACTCGAGAAGCGACGTTTCGACGTCGTCCTACTCAATCTCACCCTGCCAGACAGTCGTGGTATCGATACGCTACTCGCCACCATAGAAGCCTCACAAGATGAAGCCATCATTGCGCTAACAAGTGCTGACGACGAAGCACTCTCGCTCGAAGCACTCAAATTCGGCGCTCAAGATTACCTCAACAAATATCGCCTTAATAGCGAAGACCTGCGCCGCTCAATCCTCTTCGCTATAGAACGTTCAAATTTACTTCGAAGTCGCGAGGCGCGCAGTGAAGAGATCCAATGCCGCGACGCCATTGTGTCGGGTATCACCAAGCAACAAAAAGCGGAGGACGAACTCTTTAAATCAGAAAAAATAGAGTCGATCAGTTTGCTAGCTGGAGGTATCGCGCATGACTTTAATAACATGCTGACCGCTATCCTCGGCAATATCTCAATGATACGCATCGATTTAGACGAAGGCCATCAGCACTCGGCTAAGCTAGTCGCCGCAGAGAAGGCGGCGCTCCAAGCCAGATTGCTCACTCAGCAACTACTCGCCTTTTCTAAGGGTGGCGCCCCTTCGCTTGAGGTGACCACCGTTTCCGAGATGGTCGAAGAATGCGCGCTGTTCATTCTCCGTGGATCCAAGGTCAAATGTAGCATCGAAAAAGACGACGGCCTCTGGCCAGTCGACGCCGATAAGGGGCAGATCAGCCAAGTCATTAACAACCTCATCATTAACGCCAACCAAGCAATGCCCAGCGGTGGTGAAATCCGTATTCGCATGAGCAATCTGCATGTCCGCCATGCCGAGGTTCCTGCGCTCAAATTCGGTGATTATGTCTGCATCGAAGTTAGAGACGAAGGCACCGGTATCTCACCACAGAACCTCAAAAAAATCTTCGACCCCTACTTTACCACAAAGAGAAAAGGTAACGGACTCGGACTCGCTTCCTCATACTCAATCATCACGACGCACAAGGGCACCATCACGGTCGACTCCTCTATCGGCCAGGGCTCGATTTTCAGAGTTTATTTGGCAAAGAGTACTCCAACTAGCCTCTGGGAAATCAAATCCATCAGAAGCCAAGAAAAAAGAAACCGCCAGGGAGAAGATCCATCGGGGTAAAGGCCGTATCCTAGTGATGGACGACATGGAAGCCATGATGGTCGTTGCTGGAGAAATACTCACTGTGCTCGGCTACGACGTTGAATATTCGACAAACGGCAATGAAGCCATCAAAGCCTACAAAGCAGCCAAAGATGAGGGTAATCCTTTCGACGCATGTGTCTTCGACCTCACCGTGCCCGGAGGTATGGGTGGCGAAGAAGCGGCTAATATTTTGATAGATTACGACCCAAATCTAGTTGCCATCGCCTCCAGTGGCTACACTTCATCGGATGTGATGTCGGACTACAAAAACTCCGCCTTCAGGGCCGTCCTGCCCAAGCCCTACCGAATTAAAGAAATGAGCGACATACTCCACGAATTACTTAACTCATAGCGCAATTTCATGGCACAAGAACCCACACCTCCTTTAAGTGAGGCCAGCCTCGCGGCGCTAGCTTCCATTCCTATTCAAGAGACACCCTCCCCCGGCTACGTCGTCCACCTCGACCAGTTGGAAAAAAACTGCCAGCTCTTACAAACCATCGCCGAGTGCTCGGGCGCCAAGGTGTTGCTCGCACTCAAAGGTTTCGCCTGTTTCAGTACCTTCCCAATCATTAGTAAATACCTAAAGGGCACAACTTCTAGCGGACTACACGAAGCTCTACTCGCCCAGGAATCCTTCGGCGGCGAAGTCCACGTTTACTCCGCCGCCTATAAACCCGAGGAAATTCAAAAACTCAGCCGCTTCGCACACAGCCTCGTTTTTAATTCCGCACAACAACTCAACAACGGACTGGCTGCACTTGAAGGTCACCGCCGTCCCGAACTCGGGCTGCGCGTGAATCCCGAATACTCTGAAGTCGAGACCGATCTATACGATCCCTGCGCCCCCTCCTCCCGTCTCGGGACAACCCGAGCTGCTCTCGATCGTGCGCTCGCTAATTTACCCGCTGACCTAATTAGCCAACTCGATGGTCTCCACTTCCACGCGCTCTGCGAGCAAGATGCTGACGCATTGGAGCATACCGCAGAAGCCTTTGAAGCGAAATTTGCTGACCTCATTCCTGGACTTAAATGGCTCAACTTCGGCGGCGGCCATCACATCACCCGTCCTGGCTACGATGTCGAAAGACTCATCCGTGTGGTTAAACGCTTCCGCGAGCGTTACGATGTCGAAGTGTATCTCGAACCTAGTGAGGCCGTGGCACTCCACACTGGCATACTCGTTGTCACCGTGCTTGACCTGATCGAAACCGGTGGACATCAGATCGCCATACTCGACAGCTCCGCCACCTGCCACATGCCCGATGTTCTTGAGATGCCCTACCGCCCAAGTATCCTCGGGGCAGGCCAGCCCAACGCGTACGCTCACACCTACCGCCTCGGTGGGATGTCTTGCCTCGCTGGCGATGTCATCGGCGACTACTCCTTTCCTCAACCACTAGAAATCGGTCAACGACTCACCTTCCTCGACATGGCACACTACACCATGGTAAAAAATACCACTTTCAATGGCGTCCCCTTACCCGCGATTTCACTCTATTCAGAGACTACAGGTCTTGAAACCGTGCGCCGCTTTGGCTACGAAGACTACAGGATGCGTCTTTCGTGATTCGCTTGTTGAATGCATATGATAATTAAATAATTTAAAAATACTTTGAAAAAGATACTCCGACCTAAAGGCATTTTCCTTGGCTTACTCCTGTTGCTTATGGCCATCGCATCGACTCTAGTGATTATTCAGCTACGTATAAGTCATACAGCACCGGCCCAAATATCTGAAGCACCATGAAACTTGGGAATTACCCCTGATTGGATAATTGAATCTAATCCGGGTGAACGTCGTGCCACGATTACCTGTGGAATCGACCACTTCCGTGAGCTCAATACCCCCTTTTTCAAAGATCTAACCGTCGGACGTATTATGCAAGACAGCGGCACATAGCTAACTAGCTATGCCAGTAAATTACTCCGTGTGCTGCGAAAACTTGATCAGTCACTTTGTCAACTCACACCGACCGCGCTCAGGAACGCGCGTGCTAGAATCATGTGCCCCACTCCGTTCGGATGCACCCGATCTGCACAGAGTGACTCCGATGGCTGATGCCCTAAGTAGTTATCAAAAGCGAGCTGAGTATCCACAGAAATGGCATCAAACTCGACTGCCAATTTTTTGGTAATTGCACCATAGGCATCCATCTTCTCCCGCATCAGATCCTCGCGATTTGTTTCCAAGAAATAGGGCGTCATCAAAACGAGCCCGTCCAGCTGCGGACGGGTCTTAGCAAGCACACTGCGATAGACCAACTCATATTGCTCAGGCTCGACCTGCTCTGCACACGGCTCGGTATCGAACTGCCGCCAGACATCGTTGATACCAACCATAACCGAGAGCCAGTTAGGCTCGAGATCGAGCACGTCACTTTGCCAGCGTGCTGCGAGGTCGGTCACGCGATTCCCACTGATTCCCATATTCAAGACACTTATGGGAGTCTCTGGTATCACTGCGCCCAAGATACTATCAACAAAACTCACGTAGCCCTCACCCAAACTACTCAAGTGCCCTTGCCCCACTGGGTGCTCGCGCCCACAATCTGTGATCGAGTCACCAATAAATAGTAAGGTCTGGTTTGCTTTGAATGGGTGACTCATCCCCAAAAAGTGCATCCATCCATCTACGGCTGGCAACCTAAAATTCAGTCAGCATCACATCGCATCACAACCGGAGTTGCTACAGGTAGATAAGTGTATACGAGGGAGATGCCAAGCTTGGGAGATTTTACCTTAGACTAAACAGCATCCACTGCCGCAGTCCACTTGGCCCGCGTCGCCTCGTCCACGAGCGCGACTTCGAAGCCGTTTTTAGCAATCTGTTTAAGTTCTTCATTGGTGAAATTAAGCCCTGCGCTGAGAGCGGCGTATTCGTCCTCGACGGTATTACCAAAAGAAAAAGGATCGTCCGTACTAAGTGTGCAGCGGAGTCCTCGGTCGAAGAGTTTTCGAATCGGATGATCTTCCAAGCTATCAATGACATCGAGTTTCACGTTACTAATAGGGCATACGTCGAAGGTAGCATCAGCCTCAATGGCAAGATCGATAACGGCATCGTCCTCAATCGCACGGATACCGTGCTGGATGCGTTTAGTACCGAGCACTTCAATTGCTTCGCGCACGTTATTCGCACCAGCGAACTCACCAGCGTGGGCTTTGGTTTCGAGTCCATGAGCGCGGGCTTTGTCCCAAAGCTTGGGTGTCCAGTCCTCCAGAGGCAGGTATTCAACACCATGCAAGTCGATCCCCGCTAGACCATCCCAAGTAACGCATTCATCGAGGACGGGCTGGAGGACTTCATTATAGCAGTTACGCGCCATGCCCATGAATACCCGCACCTCAAGACCTTCGGGAGCAGCGGAACGAATGGCACTAAGAATCTCTCGTCCCGGGATACCTAAAAATTCGATCATTCCTGCGTGAAATGAGGTCTCAACGTAACGAATATTCTGCTCGAGATGCCCCGCAAAGATGACTTGCGCGGCCTCGTAGTAGCGTTCCGGCTTAGTAAACCATTGCACAGCATGATCGATTAGGTGGGCCTCAAAATCTTCGAAGCACCTCCACTTGAAGTCTTTTGACCAGCAATCTTGCTGCTGACTGAACTTCTCGGGGTCAAGCTTCTGTAAGAGTTCGTAGGGCAGCGCGCCTTCGATGTGCAAGTGAGTTTCGGTCTTGGGCAAACGATGAATAAAATCAGCGGTCGCAGGCGTAATCGGAGCGTACATAGAAGAAGCTTATAATAAATTGTAGTGGGTTTATAAGTGAATGTGCCCTGCATCGGACAATTTGCAAATCGCAAAAAACCTCTAATAAACTCTCGTCGAAAACTTCCTCATAAATTGCCGCATGCTAGGCTTTTTCGTTTTTAGAATACGAGTTCCAGACTTCTTTGCTTTTAGTCTCGATGCGATCAATGTTTATACTAACAGGCTAGCTCTGTATTTTTTGTTGAGCCCACTTATCAGAGATCAAACCTGCCAAGACCAACTGGGCAGGGTGATAACAGAGCAAAGGGATTAGGACAGCAGCTCCATCGACGAGCCAAGGTGCTGCGACCATGATTGATGTAATTAGCGGTAAGCCTGTCGCAAGTGATTTTTGACTCGCGCAGAAAAACGCAGTGATTCGCTGCTCTCTAGTCGGCTTTATAAGAGCCGAGCTCCACCAGACGAGGCGACTCACTACTAGTAAAACGACCACCGTGCTAGACATAACCGTAAGGATCGAAGTAGCGCTCAATTGACCGAAAAAGCCCGTACTCACGCTCTGCGCAAAGGCACAGTGAACAATAAATATAATAATCCAATTGCCCAAAGGTTTCATGCGTTTTGAAACCCATGCCGACCTATCAGTCAAAAACTTTCGAATCGCTTGTCCGGCGATGAGTGGCAGTGCAATCAGTATCAACAATTTTGTAAATAGAGGTGCGAGCGGCACAATCGATTCCGTCCCCGCTGATAGAAAAGCTAAGGCAACAGCCGGCACTAACAGAATCGAAAGCAGATTTGAAAAAATGGTCGCAAAAATCGCGTTTGAGGTCTCACCACCCGATACTGTCGTAAAAACAACGGCCGAAGAAACCGTCGTCGGCAGAATCGCGAGTAAACAGAAACCTAATATCAGCTCTGGAAGCAAAACGAATCTGAGCGGTAAGAGCAAAAGCAACATGAGCGCAGGAAACAGGACATAGTTCCAGCTTAGGACGAATACGTGCAAGCGTTTGGGCTTGTACCCGATTTTTAATTCTCTAGTGGGCAGTGACAGGCCTTGAAAAAAGAAAATTATCCAGACCCCGAACTGAGTCGTTAACTCGGAGTGAAAAAGTCCACCCTTAGCTCCTGCAGTAGGAAAAAGTATCGCAATCACTACGGCAAATAAAAGCCAAAGTATGAAGGCGTGCTTCTTTAAACATATTCGCATAGGTTTAAGATAGCTGGCAACACTGCGGGCGCGACTTCTAAAAAAAAGCCCGGCCTCTATGGAGGACGGGCTTTTTGGTGAAAATCTTAAGTGCTTAAGCGTCTTTATCTTCGCCGTTGTCTGCCTTTTTAGCAGCCTTTTTGGCGGCTTTTTTAGCGGGTTTTTTAACTGCCTTTTTGGCGGCCTTCTTGACTGCCTTTTTGGCAGGCACTTCTTCGAGAGATTCGGCAGGCTCAACATCAGCAACTGAGGATTCTTCAGCAGGCTCTTCAGTTGCTGTTTCCTCCTCGGCTTTTTTAACGGCCTTCTTTTTGACGGCTTTCTTCTTAGGCTTCTTGCTGTAACCTTCATCATTACCGTCGACGAACTCAATGAGCGCCATTTCAGCAGCATCACCGATACGTTGGCCAAGCTTGTAGATGCGTGTATAACCGCCGTTGCGATCGGTGAACTCTGAAACACGTTCATCAAAAAGCTTAGCAACTGCCTTCTTATCACGAACGCGAGCGATCGCAAGACGACGATAATGTAGCTTGCGCGCAGCGTCGTTGGCTTTTTCTGCCTTCTTAGCGAGTGTTATGATTTTCTCAATAACAGGGCGGAGAGCGCGTGTCTTGGAGATGGTCGTTTCGATGCGGCCGTGCGTAATGAGGGCAGTCATCAGATTGCCCATCATTGCAGCACGGTGAGGACCGGAAACGCCGAGTTTATGTTTTCTTTTGTTGTGACGCATTGTCTAAGTTTCTTAGTGCTGAAAGAGGTGCGGAAAGTGAGCGATTAAAGTTCGCTACCCTTTTCGAGGAGGCGTTCGTCGATCTTCATACCAAGGGAAAGACCGAGTTGCTCGAGCTTGTCCTTGATTTCGTTGAGCGACTTTTTACCGAAGTTGCGATACTTGAGCATCTCTTGTTCGGACTTCATAGCGAGCTCACCAACTGTTGTGATATTAGCATTGTTGAGACAGTTAGCGGCACGGACGGAAAGTTCGATCTCGTTCACGCTCATGTTAAGCAGCTTGCGAAGGCGATTCTGCTCTTCGCTGATCTCCTTGCTCTCGCTCTCGAACTCGATGTCGTCTTGAGAGACTTCTTCGAATACTTCGAGGTGGTGCTTGAGGATTGCAGAGCTTTGTTTAAGTGCGTCGTCTGGAGTGATACGTCCGTCTGTAGTGACTTCGAGGATCAGCTTGTCGTAGTCCATTGATTGACCAACACGAGTGTTCTCAACTGAATACTTAACGAGGCGAACCGGGCTGAAAAGCGAGTCAATTGGGATCACACCGATAGGCTGCTCGTCTTGCTTATTCTTTTCACCAGTGCAATAACCACGGCCTACTTTGACTTCGAGCTCAGCGAGGAAACGCTGCGGCTTATCAAGTGTGCAAATGATTTGCTTTGGGTTGATGATCTTGAAGTTGGCATCCTCTTGGATGTCTTTTGCAGTTACCTTACCGTCACGATTTACATCGATGAGCAGTGTAGCAGATTCGCGAGACTCAGAAACGAGGAGCACCTTTTTAAGGTTGAGTACGATATCAGTGACATCTTCGACCACGCCGTCTATACTTTGGAACTCATGCTGCACGCCCTCGATCTTAATCGAGGTGATAGAAGCACCTTCGATCGAGCTAAGTAGCACGCGGCGAAGGGAGTTACCAATTGTATGGCCGTATCCGCTCTCAAACGGCTCGGCTGTAAATGTGGCGAATGTATCTGTCGCGGTGTCTTCGACTTTGGACAGACGGTTGGGGAGTTCAAATTTTCCTAAGCGCTTTGGCATAATGGACTTTTCTCTAGCTGGTTACAGTGAATTGCGATGAAACGAAGATCCGAGCCGGACTAGCGGCTGTAGAATTCAACGATCAATTGAACGTTAATCGACTCTTCGGTTTCTTCAGAAGAGGGAAGGCGATTGACGGTGGCTTTAAGGGCGTCGGCATTGAGTGTGAGCCACTCAGGCACGGTGCGTGCTTGGCTTTCTTCCATGCAACGGGTCGCAAGCTGACGAGAGGAAGTGCGCTCACGCACTTCAATCTCTTGGCCTTCCTTGACCATAAAGCTAGCGATGTCTGTCTTGATGCCATTGACTGCGATATGACCGTGTCCAACAAATTGGCGAGCGGCAGCGCGAGACTTAGCGAAACCGAGGCGATAGATTACGCTATCGAGACGGCATTCTAGCATCTTGAGGAAAATTTCACCAGTCACGCCACGAGTCGCTTTAGCTTTTTCGAAAGTGAGGCGGAACTGCTTCTCTGTCATGCCATACATGAAACGAAGCTTTTGCTTTTCATTCAGGCCGACGGCATAGTCGCTGTACTTACGACGCAGGCGAGGGCCGTGCTGACCGGGAGGGTGCGGCTTGCGCTCAAAAGCTTTAGTCGGGGCAAAGATTGCCTGACCGAAGCGGCGGTTGATACGTGTTGTGGGTCCTGTGTAACGGGCCATGGTGTTATTTTCTAATTATCTGCTAACTAATTTTTATGTGTCTATCTGGCAGAGTCAGATTAGACACGACGACGTTTCGGCGCGCGGCAACCATTGTGAGGGACCGGAGTCACATCCACGATTTCGGTTACGATCATGCCTAAAGATTGGAGTGCGCGGACAGCAGAATCACGACCCATACCTGGACCGTTCAGCTTGACGACGACTTCTTTCATTCCGTGTGACATAGCTACGCGACCAGCGTCTTGCGTGACGACCTGGGCAGCGTAGGCTGTAGACTTACGGGAGCCACGGAAGTTGCACTTGCCGGCACTTGACCAGGAAATGACGTTACCACGTGCATCACAGAAAGTGACTTTGGTGTTATTAAAAGTGGCGAGCACGTTAACGATACCAGAAGTAATGTTCTTACTACCTTTGGCACGACGGATTTTAACGCCGTCCAAATCGCTCTTCAGAAGATCTTCTGCTGTGACTTCCTTCTTTTTTTCGGGCTCAGCACCCTCTTCAACAGAAGCCTTAGCCACTACTTTTTCTTCTTCGACGGGTGTATTTTCTTCTTCGCTCATAGGAAATTCTTGTTAATAAATGTAGGTGGCCGAACTATCGGCGGACTGGCTTGACAGCACCCTTACGTGTGCGGGCATTTGTTTTAGTGCGTTGGCCGCGAACTGGGAGACCACGCATGTGGCGCATACCGCGAAGACTGCGGATAGCGGAAAGGCGCTTAAGATTTGCAGTGCGCTCACGGCGAAGATCACCTTCGACCACGTATTGCTTGTCACCCACGATGGACGCTAGCTTGTTAACCTCTTCTTCACTGAGGTCACCGGCACGGCGGTCTGCATCGAAACCAGACTCGGCGACGATTGCAGCGGCGCGAGTTGGGCCAATGCCATAGATATAACGAAGCGAGTAAACTAGCTTCTTGTTTGCGGGGATATCGACTCCAAGGATACGTGGCATGATATTTTAAAGGTTGGTAACCCGCTAGAATACGGGAAAATGGTGGAAAATAGTGATTTAAGTTAGTTTGAAAAGTTAATTCTGCGGAATTGTTAAGATTTCTGGCTCCCCGTTGGTAACGAGGACGGTATGCTCAAAGTGGGCGGAGGGCTTACGGTCTTGGGTAACGGCAGTCCAGCCGTCCTCAAGCATGTCAATTTTACCGATGCCGAGGTTAATCATGGGCTCAATGGCGAGGCACATCCCTGGTTTAAGGAGGGAACCGCTACCACGGCGTCCGAAATTAGGGATTTGCGGTAGCTCATGCATCGTCTTGCCGACGCCGTGCCCAACGAATTCGCGAACGATTCCGTAGTTGTGGCGTTTGATGAAGCGTTCGACAGCATTAGAAATGTCGCCAACTCGGTTACCGGCTCTAGCAAAACTAATTGCATAATTGAGCGATTCGCGGGTGGCGTCGATCAAGGCTGCGTTTTCGACAGCAGCTGGCTCGATGAGAACAGTTCGGGCATTATCACCGATAAATCCTCGGTGGCGCACGACAACATCAATCGAAACAACGTCTCCTGCTAGGATTGTGCGTCGCATAGTGCCAATTCCGTGAACAATTTCTTCATTCACAGAGAGGCAGGTGTAAGCAGGGAAGACGTGGTCGCCGTTACGGTAATTGTGACAGGCGCTTTCGGCTCCGAGCTCTTCGATGGCTTTGCGGCCGAGCTGATCTAGATCGTAAGTGGTTATCCCCTCTTCTACCGTGTCGACGAGACGTTTAAGAACGGTCGCGGCAATTTGGCAGGCTTCGCGGATCGATTGAATTTCTTCGTCTGAGCGAATGTATTTCATCGAATTAGTGACTGAGCGGATGAATCAAAGAACAAAAAATTAGAAACGAAGAGGCAATTAGATCATTGCACCTTCGGGGAATAGCCGTGGTCGCTTTGGTCGCGGGCTTAGGCTGGATTTAGAAACCAAGAGATGATTCCCAAAACGAAGAGCGCGATACCGATAAAAAGAAGCGGGCGCCAAGCAGTCCAAAAGTTTTGGAGACCGGCGGTGTCGACGAGTTGCTTGTTACGCGCAGCGGAGCGGCCACGAATCTTACCCTTCTTGAGGAAGCCATCATAATGACGCTGCAAAAGGTAAGTTTCAATTTGACGCATGGTGTCAAGAAGCACACCTACGGTGATCAACATACCGGTGCCACCGAAGAAGATGGCTACGCTGAAAGGCACGTTGTATGTAAAGAGCAAAAAGTCAGGGAAAACTGCAATAACTGTAAGGGAAATAGCGCCAAAGAGCGTGAGGCGCGTCATGATGTGATCAAGGAATTTCGCTGTAGGCTCTCCTGGGCGGACACCAGGGATATAACCACCATTCTTCTTCAAATCGTCAGCAATTTGTACCGGCTTGAACATCATAGAGACCCAGAAGTAGGAAAATACCAATATGAGAAGGCCGAAGATGATATAGTAAGCGAGTTGCCCTTGGCCGATCGAATCTGCGAAGTCGTTGAAGAAACGCATACCTGTGGCACTGCCGAGGTAAGTAAGGATCTGCGCGGGGAACATAAGAATTGCGCTACCGAAGATGACGGGCATGACACCTGCGTAATTCACCTTGAGCGGAAGGAAAGAGCTTTGGCCACCGTAAACCTTACGGCCAACGACACGTTTAGCATACTGGACAGGGATCTTACGCTGGGCTTGAGTGATCGCTACAAGCGCAGCAGTCACAGTAAAAAGTAGAGCCAGCATGAGCACACCTTCAGGGACGCCGAGCGAAGTGCCTTCGGAACCTACAGGAGCGACGAACATTTGATAGGCCGCCGCGACTGCGCCAGGAAGGCCTGAAATAATACTCACAGTAATCAGTAGCGAAATACCGTTACCTATTCCCTTCTGCGTGATTTGCTCGCCGAGCCAAACCATAATCATGGTGCCACAAGTAAGGAAAATCGTCCCTGTAATTAGGAAAGGAACCTGGGAGGCAATAACTACGTTACCGTATTCCGCAGGATTAAAGCCTTGGCCAATCAAACTGGCAGGATTGGTCGAAAGCGCTATGAGGAGAAGTAAACCTTGGACGACACAAATCACGAGTGTCAGGTAGCGAGTGTATTGGTTAATCTTTTGACGACCAACATCGCCTTCTTGCTGAAGACGAGCGATGACTGGGAAAACAGCACCGACTAGCTGCATGATAATCGACGCGCTGATATAAGGCATGATGCCCAAGGCGAAGACCGCACCGTTGAGCAAGGCTCCTCCAGTGAACATATTGAACATGCCGACGAGACCGCCGCCTGCATTTGCTTGGTCCGCGAAGAAGTCTTGAATCGGACCCACATTCATACCCGGAAGTGGAATGTTGGCACCGACACGCGCGATAAACAACAGCGCCAGCGTGAAGAAAATCTTCTGGCGAAGTTCAGGAATCTTCAGCGAATTTGTAAAAGCAGAAAGCATCTGTGGCGTATCCTAAAGGAAAGTCGAATTTACGCTTCCTCTTTCTCCTCTGTCGTAGCTTCTTCAATCTTACCGCCTGCAGCCTCGATCTTACTCTTGGCAGTTACGGAAACTTTGCAGACCTTGACTGTGTAGGCTTTAGAGAGTTCGCCGTCACCGAGGAGCTTGACGCCTTGATCATTATCGCGGACTAGGCCTGCGGCGATCAGAGACTCACGATCCACTGTATCACCCTCTAGCTTTTCGAGCTGTCCGACGTTGACCAGTTGGTAAGAGACTTTGAAGTTCTTGTTATTGAAACCACGTCGTGGGAGTTTACGGTAGAGAGGCATTTGACCGCCTTCGAAACCGATGCGGATACCCCCACCAGAGCGAGCTTTTTGGCCCTTATGGCCCTTGCCGGATGTCTTACCATGACCGCTACCTTCACCTCGTCCGAGACGTTTGGTGGGGTGTGTGGCACCTTTGATAGTTGGAATGTTTTCGAGATTCATGTGTTTAGATCCTTAGACTTCCGCAGCGGCTTCGCCGAAACGGATATTTTGAATTTCCTCGTGTGAACGCAACTGAAGCAGCGCTGCCATCGTCGCATTCACCATAGCTAGGTGATTGTTTGAACCGAGGG
This sequence comes from Opitutaceae bacterium BACL24 MAG-120322-bin51, assembly GCA_905182465.1. GTDB lineage: Bacteria > Verrucomicrobiota > Verrucomicrobiia > Opitutales > Coraliomargaritaceae > Thalassobacterium. The sequence goes on from CAJJBI010000005.1 coordinate 139,779, forward strand.
ATTTGGAAAGAATGTTTTTAACGCCAACAGATTCGAGCACCGCACGGCAACCGCCACCAGCGATGACACCCGTTCCGTCCGACGCAGGACGCAGCAGAACTTTACCGCCATCAGCTTCGCCGAGAACATGGTGAGGAATCGTGTCGTTACGAAGATTAATCTTAACAAGATTCTTCTTGGCTTGCTCGGTGCCTTTACGGATGCACTCAGGAACTTCCTTCGCCTTACCGTAGCCGACTCCGACTTCGCCTTTTTGATTACCGACTACGACGAGTGCTGAGAAGCTGAAACGGCGACCGCCCTTTACAACTTTTGCACAACGGTTGATGTGAACAACCTTCTCGACGTATTCTGGAGTTTCTTCCGGCTCGTCCTTCTGGGAAAATGATCTGTTTTGTCTGCTCATATGGGAGTTCCTTAAAATTGTAAGCCGCCTTTGCGAGCTGCTTCAGCGAATGTTTTAACGCAACCGTGGTAGCGGCGACCAGAGCGGTCAAAAACAACAGATTCGACGCCAGCTGCCTTAGCTTTTTCAGCGATAACATTGCCGAGTGCGAGTGCACCGTCGTTGTTTGCCTTTACATCGGCATCTTTGCCGCCCACCGAGGAGGCATAAGCCACGGTGTGACCTGCGACGTCATCGATGCACTGAGCATAAATGTGCTTGTTGGAGAAATGGACCGCGAGCCGTGGGCGCTCTGCAGTGCCTTTGACCTTCTTGCGAATGCGGTAACGGCGCTTCTGCGCGAGAGAGTTTTTCTTCTGGAGTTTCATATCTGTGACTCGACTGGAAATTAAGCGGACTTCTTACCCTCCTTGCGGCGGACGTATTGACCAACGATGTGGACACCTTTGCCCTTGTAAGGCTCGGCTGGGAAGTAGGAATAGATCGTCGCAGTGATTTCACCCACCATGTGCTTGTCAGCACCAGAGACGGAAATTTTAGTATTCTGATCTACTTTAACTGTGATCCCTTGCGGAATTTTCACCTTGATTGGGTGCGAGTAGCCAAGTGCAAGGTCGAGCAAGTCGCCCTCAAGCACTGCACGAAAACCAACACCTTTAATCTCAAGTTTCTTTTCGTAACCATCGACGACGCCGATCACCATATTGTTGATGATCGAACGAGCTGTGCCGAACATAGCGCGGGCGTGTCGACTACTGCCCTCAGGCGTTACACGGATTTCGCCATCAGCGAGCTCGATGTTGATCGAACCGTCGAAAGTTTTTTCTAGTTGACCCTTGGGGCCGTCTACGCGGACGGTCTGACCATCTACTACGACGTTTGCCTTATCAAGGACGGGGATAGGAAGTTTACCAATTCTGCTCATCTTATATTGCCTTTCAATTACCAAACTTTGCAGACGAGTTCGCCGCCTACGCCTTGTTCACGGGCATCGCGAGCACGCACTACGCCTTTAGAAGTAGTGAGAATAGCAACACCAAGGCCTTCGAGGACGCGTGGGATTTCTTTGCTACCGTAATAGAGACGACGTCCAGGAGTGCTGTGACGCTGGATACCGGTGATAGCCGGAGTTTTGCCTGCAAATTTCAAAGTGAGCGTGAGCGTCTTGAAGCCCTTCTCGTTTTGACCTTCGCTAAAGTCTTTAATGTAACCCTCACTCTTAAGAATCGCAGCAATGGAAGAGCGCATCTTGGAGTGCTGCGTTGTGCAGGTCTCCTTGTGCGCCAAGCTGGCATTGCGGATTGTGGTGAGGAAATCGCCGATTGTGTCGTGAACTGCCATAGTAATTGACTAGTGGGTTTTCAATTTTGTGATTAGTAAGGATTCTGCTTTTTGGTCTTTTGAAATCTGTCTTCAGACCTCTGAATAATTACCAAGAAGATTTAGTGACGCCTGGGATCTTACCTTGGGTGGCAAGTTCGCGAAACGTGATTCGAGAAAGACCGAATTTGCGAATGAACGCACGGGGACGACCAGTAACGGAGCAACGATTGCGAGCTCGTATCGGAGAGCTGTTCTTAGGCAGCTTAGTCAACTTGGCTTGCGCCTTGTAGAACTCCTCATCGGGAGTTTCAGGATTAGCAAGGATCGCTTTGAGCTCTTTACGCTTTGGTGCGTATTTTGCGATCATGCGTTCGCGCTTTAAGTTGCGTTGGATTGCTGATTTTTTAGCCATGGGTCAATATTCTTTAAAAGATTAAGCAGAAGCTTCGACAGTGGCGGCGGCTTCAGCTTCAGCTTCGGCTTCGGCGACTTCGGCGCTTGTTTTGCGGAAAGGCATACCGAAGAGCTTAAGGAGTTCGCGTCCTTCGTCATCGGACAGAGCGCTGGTATTGATGCAGACGTCCATACCGATTGTTTCATTATTGCCTTCGGCGGAAACTTCGGGGAAAATCGTGTGATCGTTTAGACCTAGCGTGTAATTGCCTTGTCCATCAAGCCGTGTAGGCACCCCACGGAAATCACGAATACAAGGCAGTGAGATATTAATCAACCGCATGAGGAAATTATACATCGCTACACCACGAAGAGTGACCTTGCATCCGATGGGCTGACCTTCACGAAGTTTGAAATTCGAGATTGAAAGCTTAGCTATTGTAGTAACAGGCCGCTGACCAGAGATCTTAGCGATCTCATCGTTCACGTATTGCACGTGGTTCTTATCAGCAGTAGCTGAGAATCCAGAGTTGAGGACGATCTTCTTGACCGCGGGCACTTGGTGAGGGTTCTTGTATCCGAACTTTTCCATAAGTGCGGGCACGACCTTCTCGGCGTAATGTTTTTGTAATAGTGACTGTGACATCTTATAAGTAAGGCGGATTTCTAACCCGGCTTGTGAGTGGTGGATGATGTTTTGAAAAGGGGCGAGAAAGTGAGGTCTAAATGCTCACTGGCAAGTACCTTATTTCTTTTTCGCGTCGTATTTCTCGGCGCTCATTACATTAGAGTAATGGATGGAAGCTTCACGCTCCACGGAACCTCCCTCTGGGTTCTCCTGAGTCTTACGCTCAAATTTAGTGATTAGGTTGACGCCTTCGACGATGATACGCTCACCAGCTTGAACGGAAAGTATCTTGCCGCGCTTACCTTTGTGAGCGCCTGAGATAACGACGACTTCTTGTTCGCGTTTGATTGCTTGTGCCATGATTAGAGAACCTCTGGGGCTAGGGAAATGATTTTCATGTATTTGGCACGGAGCTCGCGAGCTACCGGGCCGAAGATACGCGTACCTTTGGGGTTACCATCGGCGGTGAGAATAACAACGGCGTTGTTGTCAAAACGTAAATAGCTGCCATCACCGCGACGGATCGGAGCCTTGGTGCGAACGACTACGGCACGAACGACTTCGCCCTTCTTGACAGAAGAATCGGTGGACGCTTCCTTGACAGCGCAAACAACAACATCGCCCACGTCGGCAGTGTCCTTGTTTTGGCCAAGGCGGCGGATCATTTCGGCGGATTTGGCGCCGGTGTTATCCGCGATAAATACGCGGCTGTTCATCTGAATCATAGCTAAATCTCCTTATTAGGATTTATAAATTGGTGAGGAGGTGCCCTACTCTTCGCCCAGCTTAGGAGCGACTTCGAGAACCTTGGTTACGCGCCAGCGCTTTAACTTGCTGAGCGGGCGTGTTTCCATAATTTCAACTTTGTCTCCAAGGCCACACTCGTTCTTCTCGTCGTGTGCGTGCACAACGGTCTTACGCTTAATTTCCTTCTTATAAAGAGGATGCGGGACTTTGTAAGAGTAAGTGACCTTGATAGTCTTATCTCCGGAACGGCTTGATACGATTCCGATGAGGACTTTACGAGAGTTGCGTGTGGCTGTGGCTTCCATAGTGGGCGTGTGCGGCTAAAAGTTTAAGCGTTGGCTGTAGCCAACTTCTTTTCTTTGAGAATAGTTTCGAGGCGAGCGATTTGACGGCTCATATCTTTAAATTCATGTGGGTGCTCAACTTGTCCCGTCTGCTTACGCATGCGGAGTTGGAGACGAGACTCACGTGTATCGCGTAGCGACTTTTCGATTTCGGCTTCAGACATTTCGCGGATTTCTTTAGTGTTCATAGTTATAGTTTCCTATCTCTAAAAGTGTTATGCTTCGTCGCGAGAGACGAAACGGCAGTGAAAAGGGAGCTTTGTATCCGCAAGGCGGAGGGCTTCACGAGCGGCGGTGGCAGAGCAACCAGCAACTTCGAAGAGCATAGTGCCGGGTTTGATTACAGCACACCAGTATTCAACAGAACCTTTACCTTTACCCATGCGTGTTTCCGCAGGTTTCTTGGTCACAGGCTTGTGAGGGAAGACGCGGATCCATACCTTACCTTTACGCTTGAGGCTACGTGTCATAGCAACACGAGCGGCTTCGATTTGTTGCGAGGTCATGCGACCGCGCGTAAGGGATTGGATGCCAAATTCGCCGAAAGCGAGTTTGTTACAAGTTTGTGCAGTGCCGTAGATACGGCCCTTGTGAACCTTGCGGTATTTGGTGCGTGATGGAAGAAGTGCCATGGTTCGCTCTGTTTAAAGTGTTAAAAAAATAAGAATTCGTTTCGGGTGGGCGAGAATTAGCTTACGCTTCCTCCTCGTCAGGAAGACAGATCCAGCACTTTACGCCGATAATACCATACACGGTGCTCGCTTCAGAGAAACCGTAGTTGATATTTGCGCGTAGTGTTTGGAGAGGCACACGGCCTTGACGCTGCTTCTCACTGCGGGCAATGTCTGCACCACCGAGACGACCGCTACATTGTATGCGGATACCGTCAGCACCCATGGCCATTGTGGTTTGAACAGCGCGCTTCATGGCGCGGCGAAATGCAATTCGGCGCTCAAGTTGAAGAGCTACATTTTCAGCGACGAGTTGCGCAGATAGATCGGGGCGCTTCACCTCTTGGATGTCTAGCATGATTTCTTTGCCGACCTTCTTATTGAGAGTAGCCTTGATCTTATCAAGCTCTGCGCCCTTGCGCCCGATAACCACACCAGGGCGTGCAGTGAAGATCTTGACGCGGATACGGCCGGAAGCACGCTCAATAAAGATGCGTGGCACAGATGCGTAACGCAGCTTTTCAGTGAGGAAGGTGCGAATCGTGTGGTCTTCCTTGATATACTCAGGAAATTTATCCTTGTTCGCATACCAGCGAGAATCCCAGTCGCGGGTGACTGCAAGGCGGAAGCCGATTGGATGTACTTTCTGTCCCATAATTTGGTAGGTGTCGTTAGAGTCGCTCTGAGGAATTAGGCCTCGTCGGAAAGGATGATACGGATGTGACTGGTGGCCTTCTTGTAGGGGTGAGCAGAACCACGAGCGGCGGGGCGGAAACGTTTGAACGTAGGGCCTTGCTCGACGGTGGCAGACTCAACTTTGAGGGCATCCGATGAGAGATTGTTATTGTTTTCCGCATTCGCGATCGCTGACTGGAGAGTCTTGCTTACGAGACGTGCCGACTTGCGCGGAATGAAGCGAAGCACTTCAACCGCTTCAGCGGCGTTGCGACCTTGGATGGCTTGAGTGATCTCGCGGACCTTCCGGGGCGACATACGGGCGTATTTGGTATAGGCTTGGACCTGCATGAGATTCAGCTGTTTTGAATTGTTTTGATTCGGGCAATGTCGCCCGCTTGGATTGTAGAGTCTTTGACCAATTCGAGGATGAGTCCTGCGGATTGATCGCTACGAGATTCTATGATGATAAGCTCGCCGACAGATTGTAAACCACGTGTGACGCGGCAAACCATCCCTAGGCGAATCCCTTGCTCAAGGCCGCCATCGAGAATAACGACGTCGGCAGCAAGCGTGGGTGCAACCTCAGCCACAGTTGCGGCGTTCGGGCTGTAAAGTGACTCTTTGACGAAAGCGGGCACTTCTCCGTGCACAGCACTGCCGGCGAACATTGCTCCAGAGAGGAGCAGTGCAGCGAGGGAGAGTGATCTGTGTATGAGTTGCATGGCCGGTGTGTGAGTAAAGTGAGCGAGGATTATGTACTAGTTGGGTGCCCCTTGAAGGTGCGTGTCGGTGAGAACTCGCCAAGTTTGTGGCCAACCATGTTCTCGGTCACATAGACAGGCAGAAAGCTACGACCGTTGTGCACATTGAAGTTGAGCCCGACGAAGTCTGGAGTGATAGTTGAGCGGCGCGACCATGTTTGGATCGGCTTGCGGTCGTTGTTGGCCTGTGCGATGACTACCTTTTTAGAAAGGTGAGGATCGACAAAGAAACCTTTTTTTACGGAACGAGACATAGCTGGTTAGATAGATTTAGCGTTTCTTTAATTGGCGGCCGTTACGACGGACAACAATCTGTGAATTGGTCGGATTGGACTTCTTACGAGTTGGGAAGCCCTTCGAAAGTTGACCCCAAGGCGATTGTGGGTGACCACCACCTGAGGTGCGGCCTTCACCACCACCCATTGGGTGATCGACAGGATTCATAGCAACACCACGAACGCGAGGACGACGACCGAGCCAACGGTTGCGACCTGCCTTACCAAGGCTCTGGTTATGGTGCTCGATGTTACCAACTTCACCGATCGTTGCGCGGCAACGAGAGTTGAGAAAGCGGATTTCACCGGAAGGCATTTTGACGGTGGCACGTTCGCCATCGACAGAAACTAGTTGAGCGGATTGACCCGCTGAGCGAGCGATTTGTGCGCCACGACCGGGGTGGAGCTCGATGGCATGGACCTTAGTGGCCGGCGGTATGATCGCGAGCGGAAGGCAATAGCCAGGATTGAACTCGACGCGCTCATTGGTGCTGAGAAGCGTGTCGCCAGCTACGATACCGCGAGGAGCGAGGATGTAGCGCTTTTCACCATCAGCGTAGGCGAGGAGAGCGAGATTAGCCGAACGATTCGGATCATACTCGATAGCTTGAACCTTGGCAGGAATGTCGAGTTTTTCACGACGGAAGTCGATGATACGATAGATGCGCTTGTGGCCTCCACCGCGACGACGAGAAGTGATGCGACCGTAGCAATTACGGCCCTGCTTATCGTGAATGCGTGTGACGAGACGGCGTTCTGGCTTTTTCTTGGAGACGTCCTGCTTGTTTCGTGTTAGGAAACGTTGGCCGGGAGTCAAAGGTCTGGAATCTACGAGTGGCATGGTATTGTGGTTCCTACGTGCTTAGACGAGTTCGATCGAATCACCCTCTTTGAGCGTTACGATAGCCTTTTTGTGGCCGCCAGCAGTGCCGGCTTTACCGCGACGAGAGCGATCAGTCTTCACTTTTGGCTTTTTGTTAAGAATGTTTACGTTCGTCACCTCTACATTGAAAGTCTTCGCTACAGCTCGAGCGACTTCGATGCGGTTTGCAGTCGGAGCGACCTCAAAAGTGTATTGATTGAAATGCGCAGACAGATTAGCTGCTTTTTCAGTGACTCGGTATTCGAGGAGAATTTTATCGGCAAGAATCATAGCTGATTTCCAGTTTAAGCAGCCGCACCGTTGGCGCGTGCGATGATAGTTTCGATGCCCTTGGCGCTGACGATAATCTGGCGGTAGCGCACGACATCGAGAGTACTAAGGTTACCTGCTTCAGAGAGGGAAACCCCCTCGATATTGCGGGCGGCCAGAGCGGCGTTGTTTTGAAATTGGTCGTCTACGATCAATACCTTTCCTCGAGTCGGTAAGACTGCGGTGAGCACTTGATTGAAGAGCTGGGTCTTCGCTTCCTTGACTTCGAGAGCTTCGATCACAGAGAGGCCGCCTTCAGTTGCGCGCTCAAAAAGTGCGCGGCTGAATGCGAGATCCTTCATCTTGCGATTGATCTTCTGAGAAAAGTCGCGGGGCTTAGGTCCGTGAGCGATACCGCCATGACGTTGGTGAGGCACGCGGCGTGAACCTTGACGGGCTGTGCCACTACCTTTTTGGCGGAAGAGCTTTTTACCAGAACCTGCGACTTCAGCGCGGGTCTTGGTCGAAGCATTTCCTTGACGGGCGTTAGCTTGATGCGCGAGTACGACTTGGCGAAGCGCTGCAACGCCCTTGTCACCCTCGAATACGGGTAGCGCAAACTCTTTCTCAGAGCTTGTGGATCCGTCGGCTGTGTAAACTTTAAGTTTCATTGTAGTGTGTCCTTTATGTCAGGGATGTCCTTGGTAGCTCAGCTTATGCTTGGGCTCTCTTGGTTTTAACCGCAGTGCGGACGGTGACGAGGGAGCCACGTGAGCCAGGGATGCTTCCCTTTACAAGAATCAGATTCTTCTCAGCGATGACTTTAACGACTTCGAGGTTCTGGACGGTGCGGCGCACATCACCCATGTGACCTGGCATCTTTTTGCCCTTGATGACGTGGCCTGGCCATTGGCACATGCCGTAGGAACCACCGCGGCGGTGAAACATCGAACCGTGGGAAGCGGGGCCACCGGCGAAGCCATAGCGTTTAACAACACCTTGGAAGCCGCGGCCTTTGGAGGTGCCGATCACATCGATCTTCTGGCCAGCTTCAAATTTCTCAACAGTGAGCAGGTCTCCGAGGTTTAGCTCGACATCACCATTGGTGCGGAACTCTTGGAGTTCAGCCACTGCTTCAACGCCAGCCTTTTTAAAATGGCCTAAAGCTGCTTTAGAGAGGCGGTGCTCTTTTTGTGGACGAAATCCGATCTGCACGGCATTATATCCATCTGTTTCTACGGACTTAATCTGCGTGACCGGGCAGGGTCCTGCTTCAATGACAGTAACAGGCACTAGACGATTGCTATCGTCAAATACCTGAGTCATTCCTATCTTTTTACCAAGTAGGGCTACGTTCATAATACTAATTGGCAGGTGGAGCAGAGGCTCCGTTTCCATGACCTGCGTTAGAGGAGTTAAAAATGTGTGTTAATCGCCTCAGTTGGGAAGCGAGCGACGGAAAAAAGCGGGTTGTTCTTCCTTCGTCAACACCTGATTTAGAAAAAAAGTCATTATTTTTCTGCGTTTTAGTAAATATCCATACTAACACCCTCAAATAAAAGGGAGATCGCTCAAACGGAAGTCTGACAAAGAGACACTTTACCTAAGAAAAAGGCTCTCTGTTGCCGAGTAGCCTTTTCTTGAAATAAGGGAATTGGTCTCTACCCCTCTGCGCGCTGGCGGGCTTCAGCATCGATAGCGGCGAGGGTTATTTCCATCACTTTACCGGCAGCTATTTTGACCTCAGCGAGCTCTTCGGGGTCAGTCACGTCGGAACGACCAAATACATAGAATTTAATCTTAGGCTCGGTCCCCGAACCGCGGACTGCGAAACTGTAACCATTGCTCAGTTCTAAGAAATAGAAATCTTGCGGTGCGATGCGCTTGCCGTCTGCGTCGACTATCTCGTCCTTGCCGAAATCGGTAAAACCAGAAACCGTGACGTCGCCGAAGGCTTGGGGCGGGTTGCTACGGTAGGATTCAAGAATATTTTTAATCTTCTGCGATCCAGCGGCACCCTCGAAGTAAATGTTGATCGTCTTTTCTTCGTAATAACCATGCTGAAGATAGAGCGAATCAAGGTATTCGGGGAAAGTCATCTCCTGCGCTTTCAAATACGCCGCTAGCTCGCAGAACATGACTACAGCGGCGTTGGCGTCTTTATCACGAAGCTTATCACTCGCGAGGTAGCCGTAGCTCTCCTCGCCGCCGAAGACGAAGTAGGTCGAATAGTCGAGCATAAGGTCGGCTTTCGTCCAGACATCACAGGCGTCATAATCGACAGCCAGGCCTTCTTTTTCATAAAGCTTGGCTTTCATCTCTGCTTCATATCCGGCTAGTTTTTCACCGAGCCATTTGAAGCCGGTTAATGTGTTGATCGTTTTAAGACCATGCCAAGTCGCAACGGCTTCTTGCATCGGGGTGGTGACGAAAGTCTTAATCAGAACGGCGTTTTGACTGCCATCTTCGGGAAGGATCTCGGCATCTTTTAGCGTGGAAATTCGATATTCGGCCAGAAGCGTACCAATCTGGTTTCCTGTGAGCAGCACCATTTCGCCAGTGCGGTCGCGGACAGCGACGCCCATGCGGTCAGCATCGGGATCGGTCGCGATGACGACGTCGGTATTTGTCTCATTAGCTTTGGCGATCGCCATGGCAAGCGCTTCGGCGTTTTCCGGATTGGGAGATTTGACTGTGGGAAAACGTCCGTCTGGCTCCATTTGTTCGGGCACTTCAATCACTTCAACGCCAAGCTTGCGTAGTGTAGTAACGGAACTGATGGCACCGCATCCGTGGATCGGCGAAAAGACTACCTTGGGTGCGACTTTTTGCATGACCTCGGTATCGACGACCATCTCCTCAAGTAGATCGAGGTAGGGTTCGTCGGCGCTAGAATCAAGAACGATGACGTTATCGAGATTAACATCTAGAAACTGAACGAGCTCTTCGAGCTTCACTTCGTTGACGAGATTCACAATACCTTCGGCGTGTGGGGAGACCACCTGCGCGCCATCTTCAAAGTAGGCTTTGAAGCCATTGTCGTGCGACGGATTGTGGCTTGCGGTAATCACTGCGCCACAGGTCGCTTTATAATGACGCACCGCGAAACTGAGCTGCGGGGTAGAGCGTGGCCCATCGAAGATGAGCGCTTGCCCTCCGAGCTTACACCAAGTGGATGCTGCCAACTCGCAAAAGTGGCGTGAAAAGTGGCGAACATCGTGTGCAATAACGAAGCGTGGTTGGTCGTGACGACCGCTTTCATCGAGGTATTGTTTCACATAGCGGAACATGCCGACAGTGGCGCGGATGAGGTTAAAGTCGTTTAATACATTGGTGCCGACTGCCGCGTGCTCAGGCGTGCCTTGTGCTGAGGTGTGCCCGTTTCAGCAGATGCAGTCACCTTTCCGATAGTACGGCCACGAATGCCGCCAGTTCCAAATGCCATGGTCTGGTAAAAACGATCGTTAAGTTCTTCCCACTCCTCTTTCTCAATTAGTTCGGTAATACTCGCCCCCACCCACTCAGGCAGGAAGTCGGCACTCGTCCAATTCTTAAGATTAGTAACCGTGCTTTCAAGAAGAGAGCCAGCGGCTTCGGCGGATTCAATTTTTTCGATGAGACTCATGGGAGGAATTAAAAATTAGAAAGGAATTTGTGGAGATGGCGAAGTTATTAGGAATCTTCATTGGATCACTGCGCCGTCTTTGATTTCGGTTTTTGGGTCGAGTGTTACCCACTGAGCGACAAAGTCGGCCTCATCAACAGCAAAGCGTGGGCTAATTTCAAACTTGATCATTGGAAGGCCAGAATCATCTGTCTCGATACCTCACCTGCAGCCTTGAGCCAACGGGCAAACATTCGCAGTTGGTCTTCTTTGGAGCTCTGGGGTGAATCGACGCCCTCAGCATTTTTCACGGGACTAAAATCATCCGCACGTGCTGCTTCGATGATGACTGGGTTCTTGGCCAGAGGCAACGCGTCGAAAACAAACATCTCAAACTTCACTCCATTAGGTGCGTCTGGTTGGATCGTTTCGCCCGTAGCGTTGACGTGCGGGATCTTCTTATCAGCACGGTGAAAGGGTAGTTTCGAACCCTCACCAGACCCACCTGCACGGGCGATGAAGTCGCGGTCGAAGATGTGAATCGCGACACTGCCGCCGTTAAAACGGATACCACCGCCTGCTTTAGTTTCTTCCTGCATTTCGTCAGGCATGTCGCTGTATTCAACAACGAGCGCGCTACCATTTTGTACGCAAAAGTGGCCGACCTTTTCTAGGGCGTAGGCCTTGGGCACCATTTTACTAGAAAGCTCTGACTGACCGAGCACGTGGAAACCGATAAAGGCGGGGTCGATACATTGTACGATCGGGTTATCGACCTGAAAGTAGCTAACGATGTCGATCCCTTGAGCTTTCATTGCATCGACAGCACCACTGCGCACTAATGCACGGAGAGAGCCGCCGTGCCCATCGGGCGTCATGGCAATTTTACCTTTCTCAGCAAGGAGAATCTTACCCTCATAATCGACGGCAGGGACAAGACCTTGCACGATGAAATGGACGGATTCGCGCGAAAGTCCAAAAAAGTCAGCCGCTTCGAATGCAGCCACTGTGGCGTCGTTATTGATCTCGCTGGTCAGTATGAACCATGGGATCGTCACACCATAACGTTCGCCAGAGCGGGCGATCTTTTCAGCGAAGACTTGAAAGAGTGTCTTTCCGGTGACGGGAGTCACAGGGTAAGTGCCCTTGGGGCCATCATAGCCGAGGCGCGTGCCTTGACCACCTGCCACAGTAAAGGCTGCCACACGACCAGCCTGCAAGGCAACTGATCCGGCATCCTTAGCAGCACTCCATTGGGCTGAGTCACCACCGTTGGCCGCGAGTGCTTCGTAGGGGGCGGGTTCTAGTCCATCCAAATTCAACGTGTGATGCTGCGAGCCTTTGACGTGCTCCTCGACCAATTCTTTAACCTCAGCGAGATCAATGGTCTCAGCTTGAGCGACGAGCTTCGCTTGCGTCGCCGCATCCAGCTCGTCGAAAAATTGAAAGACTTGGCCTTGGCCTGCCTGATTAAAGGACTCGATAAGTATATCTGAGGAATTTAACATCACAAATGTGGATAGAAGACCCCGTGCTAAAATGCAAACACGGAACGTAGAAGAAGAGAAAATCCAGCGCAATTAATGGCGTAGTGGCTACCTTAGTGGCCCTAAAGATCACTCATGAAATCAGCCATACTATTGCATTAAATAGAAGTTAAATTTCGCGAGATTCCTAAGACTAATCAAACTACGCTTAGTCGGAAAAACGGAACAATAATTCGTCGGGGCGCGCGTAGCCGAGGCGCTCACGGACAACGCGCTCGAGAAACTCTGGATCGTCGATCAGTCGCGTCATGTAAGCCTCCTTTTGAGCAAACTCTTTTCTAGCTTGTATGAACTTCGCCTCGATTCTATTTTCGCGTGCTTTGAAGTTCTGATACTCTCGATGCGTCTTTAACACGAGACCGCCAAAAAATATCACCAAAACACACAACATGCCCATCAACATGAGCACCAGTGCACGTTCCTTTCGCTGGGGTTATTTTTTGACATCAGACACTATAAAGAAGGTTATTTTTACACTCTTGGAAAGGGTATTTTGTGTTAAGCTATTTATCTCGATTACGTCGAATTTACGAAAATACCTGTAATGTCCCGCCCTCCTGCGCATAACGACCGTGCTTACATCTGGCCAGTCTTGCTAGCCATCGTGATCTTTGTAATCTCAGGCTCCCAACAATTGGCTACGCCCGACCTCGGCTTTCTATTTTCAGAGGACAAGATCGCTCACTTCCTTATTTTCGGACTGGTCGCCACCTCAATCTTACGTACTCCAAAATTTAAGGATTTGAGTCTGCGCAGTTTGCTAATCGCCGCCTTGATCACATCCGCCTACGGCGCCTTTGATGAAATTCGCCAATCGGTGACACCTGGCCGCAGCGTCGAATTCGCCGACTGGCTCGCCGACACATGCGGTGCTTTTGCCGCGGTGACTGCCTATGCAAAGTGGCACTGGTATCGACATTTGCTTGAATGGCGCATGCCAATCAAGCGTAGAAGCGCACAAGAGCACCACTACGAAGATCTTCGCAAGTGATGCCTACCGCCCGCACGGAATCGAGGGCGCACCAATTCAGTCACCCATGCCTTGCATTATCAACATACCGATTGGCATCATAGCGCCTCGTAGAGCTTGGTCGAATTGCTCTTGAGTCTCGGCCTTTTCGAGCTGTGTTAGGATGCCGTCGAGCATAGTAATCATGCCCATAATTTGAGGTTTGTTTTTTGCCATTTCTTCGGAAGAGATCGCTTCCAGTTTCTTTTTGGCATCGGCCATTTGCGTGCTCCAATTAGTAGCCATTTCAGTTGGAACCCAACGGTTTTCAACTTTAACGAAATCTTCGGTCTCCACATCGCCATTTATAAAAGTTATTTCGATTACGGCGGTGGTATCTGTGCTTACAACAGTTTTCAAGCTGTCAAATTCTAAACTGCCTAAAGGATTTTCTTCGTCAGAGAGCGCAGCTAAATCATTTGAATATTTAAATAGAACCGGAAGAGTTTGTTCTGAAAATACTTGTCCATCAAAAGCCCGTAAGCCTGCTGAGCTAGAGATCGAACTAGCAGCGATAGCCTGGACGAAGCCGATAATGGATGGCCAAGCGGCCTCTACTTCAGCAACCTGCTCGGCGAGTTGTTCGCCGCCTAACTTTGTATTATAGAATAAATGACTTTTGCTTGTCGGCGACCTCAGCGAAACGGCCGACAAGACCGAAGCTCTTATCGTAGATTTCGGGATCGACTTTAGCTCCTGCGAGCTTGGCAATGGCATTGACATCTGCTTGGTAGCTAGAAGGCATCGCGTGCCAGAGGATGCTGCAGTTACCTACGAGCATTTCGTCAGCAATCGTCTGTATCGCAGCGGAGGGCTCATCAGGTATGGTGAATTCAGCGGAACTTACACCAGCGTCACAAGCGGTGAAAATGAGTGCTACAATAGTAGCACATGAGGGAAATATTTTGTGAGTAATAAACATAGTCGATTTTATTTTGGTTCGATTAACGTAAGCTGTAGAGTGAGTCGCATCGAGCGATTTGGTAGACATGAAAAGCCTCGAACCATTACTGGCTCGAGGCTTTTGGAAAATATCGCAAGCGTGCGATTTGTCGAGTTAGCAAATGCTTAGCTAGCCGTCGCAGTCATCATCTCCTCGCGGGCTTTTTCGGCTAGCGGCGTAGAGAGGTAGCGTTCGCCGAAGCTGCAAGCGATCGTGACGATAGTCTTGCCTGCCATTTCAGGTCGCTTGGCTAACTGCATGGCTGCCCAGACATTCGCGCCGGTGGAAATACCTCCAAGAATCCCGTCTTTTTCAGCGAGGGATTGCGCTGTCGAAAAGGCATCTTCGTTGGAGACTTTGATAATATCGTCGATCACATCCGTGTTGCAGTTTTTAGGGATAAAGCCTGCGCCGATACCCTGAATTTTGTGTGGGCCAGGTGCGCCACCAGAGATAACGGGGCTCGCTTCTGGTTCAACGGCCACAGTATAAAGTTCTTTGCGAGATTTGATCACTTCGGAGACACCCGTTATGGTGCCACCTGTGCCAACACCGGACACGAATGCATCGATATGACCATCGGTCGCTGCCCAGATTTCTTCCGCAGTGGTCTGACGGTGAACCTCAGGATTGGCTGGGTTTTCAAACTGCTGCGGCATGTAGGCTTTATCGCCATATTCTTTGACCAGTTCACCCGCGCGAGCGATTGCACCTGGCATTCCCTTAGGTGCAGGGGTGAGTACGATCTCGGCACCGAGCATACGCAGGAGCACGCGACGCTCGACTGACATGCTTTCTGGCATAGTTAGAATCAACTTGTAGCCCTTAGCCGCACAAACGAAGGCCAGCGCAATGCCAGTATTACCCGAGGTGGGTTCGATGATGATACTGCCTTCGCCAATCTTGCCATCGCGCTCAGCCGCCTCGATCATGGCCTTACCAATACGGTCTTTGACGCTAGCGAGGGGATTAAAGAATTCACATTTGACATAAATGTCAGCATTCAGGCCAGCAGTCGTGTTATTGATTTTAACAAGTGGGGTATTACCCACGGTATCAGTTATGGAGTCGAATTTTTTGCTCATATTTTAAATTGATTAGAGAAAGTAGAAGGTCACAAGCACAACTTTTTTTCAAGTCGAGGCAAGCATTCATAAAAAAACACTGCTAGGCAGTGTTTTGAAAAATGGAGGGGCCTACTCGAGTGTGAGCGCAATATGCAAGTCATCTACCGACGACGAGGGCCATAACTGCGCTTGGGTGCATTGCGCTGCACTTGGGCATTGCGTAACCGGTAAACGATGCGCGCCTTGTCGAGATCATAGGGGCTCATCTCCATTTTTACAGTATCGCCCGTAGTGATCTTAATGAAGTGCTTACGAAGCTTGCCCGAGATGTGGGCGAGCACTTGGTGCCCATTAGCCAACTCGACCCGAAACATAGTGCCCGGGAGGACAGCAACGATCTTGCCTTCGACTTCAACGTATTCTTCGCTTTGTGCTTTTGCCATAGATTGTTAGGAAATCGGTGAAACAATCGCTTTAGTCCTGAAAGTCAAGTATGGTCTCGCTGCGCAGATCGCGAATGCGAGTGCAAATCAGAAAGGTGAGAAATTAGGCTTCCGATTTCTAAACTTTACACTTTCCTCTACTCATCCTCCTCAAATGTCTTCCCTTTTCGAAAAACAATACCCGTCCGCGCTGAACCGAGACGCCGACTACTATATGGCGCACGCCTATAACGAAGCTATCGAAGCGTGGAAAAAGGACGAAGTGCCCATTGGTGCGGTCATTGAACACAAAGGACACATCATCGCCGCCGCACACAATCAGTCGCGCTCAGCGGGCGATCCGACGGCTCATGCCGAAATTTTAGCCATCTCGCAGGCTGCTAACACCCTAGGTGACTGGCGACTTAATGAATGCACCCTCTACGTCACTAAAGAGCCCTGTCCCATGTGCTCCGGTGCCCTCGTCATCGCCCGCATTGGAAAAGTCTATTACGGCCTACCCGACCCAAAGATGGGTGGCGTTGGTGGCGCTATAGATCTTGGTGCCCTCCCCGAAAGCAACCACAAGTTTGAATCTATCGGCGGCGTATTGGAAGAGCTGAACCACGAGATACTCAAAACCTTTTTTGAGAAAAAGCGTCTACAAAAGAAATGCTCCAATCCTGAATCCACCATTTGACAGCAGCGCGCAATTATACACATTTTTACCTCCTCTCATTAACCACACAAACAAACATATAATTTATGGCACACGAATTACCCGCACTTCCTTACGCTAACGACGCGCTCGAACCACATTTCGATGCGCGCACTATGGAAATCCATCACGACAAGCACCACAATGCATACGTCTCTAAACTAAACGACGCGCTCGCAGGCACCGATCTTGAAAGCAAATCTATCTGCGAACTAATCGGCGACCTTTCCGCTGTTCCTGCTGAAAAGCGTGGCGCGGTGCGCAACAACGGGGGCGGCCACGCTAACCACAGCTTCTTCTGGAAGATCCTTAGTCCGAATGGTGGTGGTGAGCCGACTGACACGCTGGCCGCTGCGATCGACGCTGAGCTCGGCGGTTTCGACAATCTTAAAGACGCCTTTGCTAATGCAGGTGCCACACGTTTTGGTTCCGGCTGGGCATGGCTCATCGTTCAGGCAGACGGCTCACTCGCAGTGACCTCGACCCCAAACCAGGACTCCCCTTGCATGGCTGGAGTAGCTGATGTCGAAGGCAAACCCGTCATCGGTCTCGATGTCTGGGAGCACGCCTATTACCTCAAGTATCAGAACTTGCGACCTAAATATATCGAAGCGTTCTGGAATGTCGTCGATTGGAGCGCAGCCGAAGAAAACTACAAGAACGCTAAGGCCTAAGCGACCACCTCAATCCCACGACCGAGGCAGGATTTTTCAAGAAGCCGTTCCTTCATCGGAGCGGCTTCTTTTGTATTATTTTCTTATAGTCTAGTACTTGGAGCATGCCTACAGCTCACATGCGTCTCTTTTTCACGACCAAAGAATACGGGCGAAGCGCAATGAGTTCAAACTTACAGCCCCGCAGACTTAAAACTCCGACTTGAACTCTCCGCAGGCCAAGGATACCTTGCCCAAACACATGGACAAACTATCCGAAATAATGGCCGCCAAACGCCACGCTCTGAGCAAGCAAATTCGCCCCGTTCGTGATCAAGAACTGGAACGCCTCGGTCGTATACAAACACAGGGCGGCAGCTTCCTTGAAGCGCTCGCACGAAAAGACCGTCTCTCCGTCATCGCCGAGATCAAAAGGAAGTCTCCCTCCGCTGGAGAAATCGCTGCCGCCACGCTAGACGCCGTCGATCAAGCCCGCGAATACGTCAATGCCGAGGTCGACTGCATGTCCATTCTCACTGACACCGACTATTTTGGCGGCAAACTGCAAGACCTCTGGGATATCGTAGAATTCCTCGAAGTGCACAAGCGCAAGACACCCTGTCTACGCAAGGACTTCATGGTGCACCCCATTCAAGTGGCCGAAGCCGCCGAGGCTGGCGCGCGCTGCATCCTAATCATCGTCCGTGCCCTTGAAGACGATGAGATCAAAGCTCTTCGCGACGCCGCCGAGATAGCTGGGCTCGACATTCTCTACGAGATCCACGAAGAGCGTGAATTGGAAAAAGCCTTACGCTTCGATCCCAAGATCGTTGGTGTCAACAACCGAGACCTTAAACGCTTCACGACCGACCTAGCCGTATCCGAATTACTGATCCCGCAGATTCCAGATGGTATTATCAAAGTCAGCGAGAGCGGCATCTTCAATCTCGAAGACGCCGAAAGAGCGAGCGCCTGCGGCGCCGACGCCATCCTCGTCGGCGAAGCCCTCATGCGTGCCGAAGACCCTGAGGAAATGGTCGGAGCCTTTCATAATGCTTAAAGATCGTCTAACATCGAACATCGAATAGTCCTCTAACATCCGACGATCAGTATTTAATGTTCAATGCCCGAGCGCAGCGATATGCCCCTAAGCCCAACAGCCACCCGCGAGCTCCTTGAACAGCTGGAGCACTTCCCAAAGAAAAAACTGGGGCAAAACTTCCTCGTGGATGGAAACATCGTGCGTAAGTCGATAGAGCTGGCGGAACTCGGCGTAGATAGCTGCGTGGTCGAAATAGGCCCTGGCCTCGGAACGCTGACTCAAGCCATTCTTAACAGCGGCGCTTCACTCTGGGCAGTGGAACGCGATGCAACTCTCACCGAGCATCTACGCATTCACTTCTCCGATGAGCTAAATACGTTGCCTACCATGACCGGGCGCTCGCCCGAGGGTCAACCGATCCTCAAACTAACAGAGGGTGATTGCCTCGACTACCCCATAGCAGGACTACCTGAGGCCATAGCGGTGACTGGTTATAAGATCGTGGCCAACCTCCCCTATGCCGTCTCCACACCTTGGATGGACGCCGTCATCGCAGGCGAACTTCCCGAGCGCATGGTGCTCATGTTGCAAAAAGAAGCCGGTGACCGCTACGCCGCCCCACATGGCAGTAAGACCTTCGGCGCGATTTCTATCTTTCTACAGTCAGTCTTCGAGGTGCACAGTAAGCACCTCGTCTCAGCGCAATGCTTCCATCCTGCGCCCAAAGTCGACTCTGTCCTACTGCGGTTAGACCGTAGGACCGACGCCATCCGCTTTAGCCAAACCGCTCGCGAATGCATCCGCCGCATATTTACGCAACGCCGCAAGCAACTCGGCGCCCTCTGCAAAAATGACCCGCAAGCCGGAGCACTTGTTTGGTTCAACGAACTTCTCGAACATGGCGTCCACCCAACCGTACGCCCCGAAGAGTTACCCATCGAGCACTGGCAAAGTATCACGCGCTTCATCAATTAATTCACTAGACACCACCCATATCTGACCACTCCCCTCATGAATCCGATCCGCTGGAAACTACATTGGCAAATTTTGCTCTCGCTCACACTCGCTACCATCTTTGGTGCATTCATTTTACCTAGTACGGGCGAAGGCTTTAGCGCGGACTTTGTTAGCTTTTGCCAGTTCGCAGGCAAGCTCTTCATGAATGCGCTTAAGATGGTCATCGTGCCGCTCATCGTAGCCTCGATTATCGCCGGTGTCATGCACCTAGGTGCGGAAAAAGGGGTTGGCCGAATGGGCTTCAAAACCTTTCCTATACTACACCTTTAGTGGTGCCGCTGCCGTCATCGTCGGCCTCATCATGGTCAACCTGATTCAACCTGGTGACATTGATGCGGAAACTGCTAAGGCCATGCTCGGCACTGCAGCAGAAACCTCCGTCGAGCAAGGACTGATGGCTAAGGTCGAAGGCAAAAGTTCTAGTGATCTATTTGAAATCTTTCTCCGAATGTTCCCATCCAACATCATCGACGCCGCTACAAATAACGGACAGCTGCTTGGAGTGATTACTTTTTCCATTCTCTTTGGAGCCTTTATCGGCAAGCTCCCAGAAGCCCAACGCGAAACCCAACAAAAGTTTTGGATGAGCGCCCAGGAGGTCATGCTCAAGCTGACTGAGTTCATCATTCGTTTCGCCCCTTTCGGTGTATTCGGACTCGTCGTGCCGGTAATTTTCGAGACGAATCTCGGTGATCTCTTTGGCACGCTGGCGTGGTTTTTCATCACTGTGATACTCGCCCTCATCATTCACTTCGCGATCAATCTCTCACTCGTGCTCAAATTTGTGGCCAAGGTCAACCCCATCACGCACTATAAAGAGATGGCGCCCGTGTTGCTGACCGCATTCTCAACCGCCAGTTCGTCAGCCACCCTACCACTGACTATTGATACCGTGGAAGACCGCGCCGGTGTTTCCAAAAAAACCTGCTCCTTTACCCTACCACTTGGAGCCACCGTGAATATGGATGGCACTGCCCTCTACGAATGCGTCGTCGTGCTCTTTATAGCTCAACTTTATGCAGCGACCGGGCAAGCCGCGCTCGGCCTTGGCGATCAATTGCTCGTCGTCATACTGGCACTGACGACGAGTATCGGTGTTGCAGGGATCCCTGCAGCTAGCCTCGTGGCCATCGCCGTGATCTTACCCGCCGTCGGCCTCCCCGTCGAAGCCATCGGCGTCGTTTGGCTAACCGACCGAATTCTCGACATGTGTCGCACCAGTGTAAACGTATTCTCCGATACCGTCGCCGCCGTCACCATCGCGGCAAGCGAGGGCGAAGCGCCTTACTCAAAATCTTAATTACCCTGCATCTATTTTCAATAATGAGTCAAACGAATGAACGCCTCGCCGAGCTCGGCATCGAGCTCCCATCCGCCCCAGCACCTGCTGGCAACTACGTCGCTGCGATGCAAGTCGGCAAGCTACTCTACCTCTCTGGTGCCATCTGCCTTGTCAACGGCGAGATGACCCACACCGGTAAGATCGGTGAGACCCGAGACATCGCTTACGGCCAAGCCGCTGCCCGCGTCTGCGCGCTTAATCTCCTCGCCGTGGCCAAAGACCAAATCGGCGACCTTGATAAAATCTCCCGCGTCGTCCAGCTCAACGGCTTCGTCAATGGCATACCCGGTTTTGCCGAGAGCCCGGCAGTGATCAATGGCGCGTCCGACATCCTCGTTGAAATTCTCGGCGACCGCGGTCGCCACACACGCGCCGCCGTCGCCGTGACTGGGCTACCCAAAGACACCAGCGTCGAGATTCAAGCTATCTTTGAGGTGGCATAATCGTGAAGCTCCTAACCTGGATCGAAAGGAAACTTTTTACACACCACCCGACTTGACCAGCTCATGATACGTCGTCTTTGCATAAACATTCTCTTAACTTGTTGCGCAAGCCAGCTCATGGCGGCAGATCCGGAAAAGTCTGTCGTGCAGATTATCAACTACGCGCAGGGCCCCAATTGGGTTGAGCCATGGCGCTTCTCCAGAGTCGCCGGCGGCCTCGGCAGCGGCTTTGTCATTATGGGCAATCGCATTATGACAAACGCCCACGTTGTTAGCTGGTCGAAGCAACTAGTCGTTCACCGCTACCAAGATCCGAAGCCGTATCGTGCCACAGTCGAGTTCATCGGGCACGACTGCGATCTTGCCATTTTGAAGGTCGAAGACGAAGCGTTTTTTAAAGGCATTGAACCGCTTCAAATCGGAGAGCTACCGGCAGCGCGCTCCTCTGTTACTACTTACGGCTACCCTGCCGGCGGACGCCAAATCTCTTACACTCGCGGTGTCATTTCACGAATCGAAATGCAGCGCTACGCTCACATCTATAATCGCTCGCTACTCACCGTACAAACCGATGCTGCCATCAACCCAGGCAATAGCGGTGGCCCCGCGATTCAAGATGATAAAGTCGTGGGAGTCTCCTTCCAAGGAAAGCCCGGTCTCGAAAACGCTGGCTTCTTCATACCCCCAAACATCATCAAGCACTTCCTCGAAGACATCGAAGACGGCAAATACCACGGATTCCCCGATGCGGGCATCAGTTTGACCAAGTTAACTAATCCCGCCTTCCGCGCCTCACTCGGCCTACCCAATAATAGCGTGGGCGCACGCGTCGACCGCATCCTCCAGCCCTTCCCAAAGACGCATGAACTGCTCCGAGTAAACGACGTCATCCTAGAGGTATCCACCCAAGAGGTCGGCAGCGACGGTATGATTCTCTACGAAGGCAATCGTGTGCATTGTAGCGTACTTTTCGATGAAGCCCAGCACGGCGAACCGATTGCTCTAAAACTATGGCGTGCAGGCGAAGCCATCGAACTAGACCTGCCCGTCTACGTGAACCGCGCAGACCGTATCAGCGGCAACCAACACAAAGAACCTCCCTACCTCATCGTAGGTGGCCTCGTCTTTACCGAACTTAGTATGAACTATCTCAGCTCCCTAGGGCGTAACTTGGGCGAGAGCGTTGGTTCGAGAACTCATTACGAGCTCTTCTTCCGCAGTCACCAGTCCGAAGAACTGGCGCGCGCCAAACCCGTCGTACTTTCTAAAGTGCTCAAACACCCCAGCAACGTGGACTTCGGTGTAGCCGCTCGAGAAGTCGTGACAGAAGTGAACGGCCAGACCATTAACTCCATGTCCGACCTCAAAGCAGCCCTCAGTAACAGCACCGATGACTTTCACCGATTCCGATTTCTCTCTGGCGCTGAGGAAGCGCTCCACACCGCCGATGCCCGCAGAGCCGAGGCAATACTTTTGAAACAATACAACATACCCAGCGCTGAAAGATTGGAGGTTCTTCATGATTAAATCGTCTTTCACTTTAGCCTTCCTGTTGATCGCTGGCTTTGGGCTGGCTCAAGCGCGTGCTTTTGACCCCGAAGCGTCAGTTGTGGAGATTGAGATCACGAAAAAGACCTACGACTATCGTATGCCATGGGTCAGCCGCAATGAGCAGACCCATAAAAATGGAATCCTCGTCGGCCAAAATCAGATCCTCACCACAGCCGATGGTTTCTCGGGGCAGTATCTCTGCCGCATCACAAAAGGCGGCGAGAGTCGCCAATACACCGCGCAGATTAAGTGGATCGATTTCTATGCTAACATCGCGATGCTCGACGTGAGTGAGCCCACCTTTTGGCAGGATATGGAGCCCGTGAAGCTAGCCAAAAAAATCCCCCAGTTCGGCGATTTACAAATCTATCGCTGGCGATCGGGTCGCATCGAAGAGCGTGCCGCCGAGATCATCCGTCTCTACAACGACACCAACAAGATGAGCTTTCTCCAGCATCTAAAGCTCTCAGCTTCCTCAGAAATAACTGGTGCAGGTTGGGCAGAAGTCGTCTTCGACGGAGCGCAACTCGTAGGGCTAACTGAATCGGCCAGTAAGGATAATCGTTTTAACATTTTGCCCGCCCCCTTTATTGCCAGCGTGATTGAGCACAATCAAAACGCAGATAACCCAGGCCTAGGCAACTTCGACTTTCGCTGGATGAATGCCAAGAATCCTGCGCTACTAAAATCCAAAGGCCTAAACATGCCAGACCGCGGGGTCGTTGTCACTGAAGTTGGGGGTCGCCGCTTGGCCGACAGTAACTTGAAAAGTGGTGACGTCATCCTCGCAATCGAAGGCTTCGAAGTCGACAGCGAGGGTAAATACCTCGATCCAGACTACGGAAGACTCTCTATCTCTGGTCTCGCCACTCGTGCGCACTCCGCCAAAGACATCATCTTCATGACGATCTGGCGCGATCAAGCTATGCAAAGCATTGCCTACACCCTACCCCGTGCACAGTTCAGCAAAAGCCTCATACCCAGCGAGCGCTACGATGCACCCCCGCACTATTTAGTCGCTGGCGGCCTACTCTTTCAGCCACTCGATGGTCCATTGATGCGGGCACTTGATAAAAACAAACCCATCCTGTTAGATTATTATAGCGACCGCCCACCACTCGAAGGGCGCGACGGCATTGTGCTACTTAGCACAGTACTACCCGACGATTACAACCGAGGGTACGAAGACATACGCTACGTTATGGTCGACCAGATCAACGGTCAAGCCATCCACAAGCTAGAGGATGTCAAAGCCGCACTCGCACAGCCTGAAGCGGGCTTTCACCGCATACAATTTATGCCTGATGAAGCTACACACCAAATCGTTCTCGACAGCACAGAGATGCCCAACGCGACCGAACGTATTTTGCGGCACTACCGAATACCTGCGGCCAGTTCGTTGTAGCTAAAGTTTGGATGGTCGCTAAGCCGAAAACGGAAACGTAACAGGCCCGTCATAGCCGTCCTGGGAGTCTTCCACTACGACATTAGATCGGATGCCGCCACGACCACGCCAAATCGTTTCAAGGCGCGCCCAGCGAGGCTTGCAGGCAACATAGAAGTCTTCAAAGATCTGATTGCTCGCAGCCTCAAAGAAGATGCCTTTATTACGAAAGCTGTGTAGGTAAAGCTTCATTGCCTTGAGCTCCATGCAGACCTCGTCGGGCGCATAACTAAAGACAACAGTCGCATAGTCCGGATGCCCCGTCATTGGGCAGGTCGAAGTAAACTCCTCCTGAATATGCTGGATCGTGTAATTGCGTTCTGCGTTCGGATTGGGAAAGGTTTCAATGTCCATGCAAAGCACTGTGCAGAGCTTTTTGTAAAATTCAACTCATTCGTAGTAGCTGTTTCAACTGCCACTACGAATGCAAGCTTGCACCACCCTATCCACTAGGCGAGATTTCACACAATGAGCCAATCCACTCCAGCACCCGGTCAACTCACCCTAGTCGCTGCGCCAATCGGTAATTTGAGCGACATGACCCCGCGCGCCATTGAGACGCTCAAAACAGTCGACGCCATTGCCTGTGAAGATACCCGCGTGACTGGTAAACTAATGAGTAAGCTGGGGATCGAAAAAACATCGCCCCTACTTTCCTACCGAGAAGAAAACGAGAAGCATATGGCGATCGAACTAGCCGACCGCATCGAATTAGGCGAGCGAATCGCGCTGATTTCCGACGCAGGGATGCCCGCAATTAGCGACCCTGGCTTCCGGCTCGTGCGCGAGTGTCACAAGCGCGGACTCCATGTAACCACCGCGCCTGGTCTTACTGCAGCCACCACTGCGCTCGCGCTCTCTGGGCTGCCGACTGATGGCTTTCTTTACGTCGGCTTCTTGCCACCGAAAAGCGCCGCTCGTAAACGCTTCTTCGAGAGTAAAAGAGAATTTGAGTATACAATAATCGTCTACGAATCCTGCCACCGCATCGCTAAGTTTCTCAACGAACTCGTAGAGACACTTGGTGAGGATCGATGCATCAGCGTCGCCCGTGAATTAACCAAGCTACACGAAACCGTCCACACTGGGGCCGCTAGCAAGGTGCGCGACCGCGTAGCGAAAGGCAGCCAAAAAGGCGAGTTTGTCGTCTCTATAGCCAAGCACGGCTTTGAGTTGTAGGACCTGCTTCTAGCACAAAGCGATCGAGCGCGTGTATCTACCCTAAACGCGGCAACTTCGTTTCGACATCAATCGAAATGCTGCCCTCACCTTTAAGCAAGCGTGCTAGAGCCTGCCCGCAGAATTCCGAACGCCAGCCACGCATCATACGGTGCCTGGAGTCTTCTAGATCATCGACTTCTAAAACAAAGGCAGTGACTTCGGCGCGGTTACCGATGAGTGCCGGATCGATCATATCCGCGAGGCAGATGCCTTTAATCGATGCCAATGAAAGATCAACCCGTGCCTCGTAGCCGTCGTCGGGCGAGGGCCCGATGTGCTTGTTGTTAGGTAAATCAGGCAGGTCGCCGCTGCGTCCACGCTCGAGTGCTTCCCATATATATTTACGGTTTCGATCGGCGGAGCGTTCGCTCAAGCCCTTCATCTGGCGGATGTCTTCCAGCTTTTCGGGCGGCCGCTTTATCAGCGAAACCAGCGCATCATCCGAAAGAATAAAGCCACGCGGCAAGTTACGACTGCGCGCTTTCAGTTCTCGCCAAGCACCGAGTGCTCGCAAGGTATTGCGTTGCTGCTGCGTCAATGAACCGCTACCGCGCACACGAGGCATCTCATAGTCGGGATCTTTTTCGCCGTAATTGCTTTCATCCTCGTAGACTTTCATCTCATCCTCGATCCATTCTCTGCGACCAAGTGCTTCTGCTTTATCCATGATTTTAACCATGAGATCAACAGAATGACGTACGTCGTCTTCTGCGTATTTGATCTGAGCTTCAGTCAGCGGGCGCGCCACCCAATCAGAACGAGTCTCTGTCTTGGCGAGGCGAACCTTAAGTAAGGTCTTCAGTAGTTCGCTCAAAGAGATCGTGGAGGACAGTCCCACGAAGCCAGAACTGCGCTGCGTATCGAAAATATTCTTAGGCAAGCCGCCACAGGCGCGATAAAGGATATTGAGATCTTGCTGAGCGTCGTGCAGAATCTTAACCGTGTCGGGGTCAGACATGAGTTCAGCGAGCGGCGACCAATCTTCGATCTCAGGCGCGTCGATCAACTGGCACTCCCCATCGGGGAAGCCAATTTGGATCAATCCTAGTGTAGGGTAATAGGTGCGATCCCAAATAAACTCGGTATCAACGCCAACAGCGCCTGCTTCGCGCGCACGGCGCACGACATCGGCTAGGGCTTCTGTGGTATTAATCATAAAGAGAGAAGCGTCGCTGATTCTGCCCAGGAAGGAAAGGAGATTTTTAAATCGGACAACTTGTGCCCCGATTCATTTATAGCAGCTAGTAAGCCTTACTCTCTCAAAGTCCCCGCCGCTTGTTCTTTGAGAAAGGATTGATAGGCCATGGGCACACCCTGCTCAATGGGTATCTTTGGTGCCCAGCCAGTTGCTTTTATTTTTGAAATATCGGTCAACTTGCGCGGTGTCCCATCGGGCTTGCTGGAGTCAAAAGACAACTCGCCCTCGTAACCGACCGTCTTCATCACGAGGCGAGCGAGATCGCCGATAGAAATATCGATACCACATCCGAGGTTGACCCACTCAGGTGGAGTTTCGAGTTGGAGCAGATGCAAAATACCAGCTGCCGCGTCGT
The DNA here is from genome assembly GCA_905182465.1 of Opitutaceae bacterium BACL24 MAG-120322-bin51. Taxonomy (GTDB): domain Bacteria; phylum Verrucomicrobiota; class Verrucomicrobiia; order Opitutales; family Coraliomargaritaceae; genus Thalassobacterium. The sequence goes on from CAJJBI010000005.1 coordinate 166,713, forward strand.
CAGCATGTAGAAACTCGCGTAGTGGCTTACCGGTGCCCCAGATCGCGACTTCGGGCAAACCGTCTCGCTTAGCCTCGTGAAAGCGGCGAATTAGCGCAGGCAAGACGTGGGAATTTTGCGGATGGTAGTTATCGCCCTGCCCGTAAAGGTTCGTCGGCATCGCCGAGTGGTAACAGACGCCGTATTGACGGCGATAAAACTCGCACATTTTTAAGCCCGATATCTTCGCGATGGCGTAGGCTTCGTTGGTGGCTTCAAGTGCACTCGTGAGCAAGGATTCTTCCTTGATTGGTTGTTCACGGCAAATTTCGGGTAAATGCACGTGCTGCCTAAAAATATTAAGCGTTGAACGCCTGCCTGGTAGGAGCCTTCGATCGCGTTGGTTGCAATCATCAGATTCTTATACATGAAGTCTGCAGGGTAAGTACTGTTGGCATGAATGCCGCCAACCATCGCAGCCGCGACTATGACTTCATCAGGACGATGCTCAGTCGAGGTAGTCATGCGTAGCCGCCTGACTAGTCAGATCAAGGTCGCGGCTCGACGGCTGCAAGACACCACTGTAACCAAGATGATCGGCGGCTCGCACCAGTGCAGAGCCAACCATACCGCGAGATCCCAAAATAAGGAGTTTTTTCATGGACCACAAAAACTTTCTTTACTGAGATTCAATGGCGACAGCCACATCAAACCCGTGCGACTTTAGAAGCGCGTGACGCTTGGCGATATCTAAATCATTGGCCACCATCTCAGCGCACATTTCCTCGACTGTGATTTCGGGAACCCAGCCAAGCTTCTCCTTCGCCTTGGTGGGATCACCCAAAAGAGTTTCGACTTCGGCGGGACGGAAATAACGTGGGTCAACTTTAACAATCACATCCCCCACTAAAGCGGATGGAGCCTTTTCTTCGTCCACTGCGATAATTGTAGCGATCTCGGCAATACCTTCACCAGAAAACTCAAGTTCGATACCCGCCTCGCGAGCCGACATAGATACAAACTCGCGAACTGAAATTTGTTTACCTGTGGCGATGACAAAATCATCAGGGACTTCTTGCTGTAGCATCATCCACTGCATACGCACGTAATCTTTAGCGTGTCCCCAATCGCGCAAGGCATCCATATTTCCGAGGTAGAGGCAGTCCTCAAGCCCGTGTGCGATATTCGAGAGCGCGCGAGTTATCTTACGAGTCACAAAGGTCTCACCACGGCGAGGTGATTCGTGATTAAAAAGAATACCGTTACAGGCATATATCCCGTAAGACTCACGATAATTTACAGTGATCCAATAGGCGTACATCTTCGCTGCCGCATAAGGGGAACGGGGGTAAAACGGAGTCGTCTCCTTCTGGGGAATTTCTTGAACCTCACCGTAAAGCTCGGAAGTCGAAGCTTGGTAAAATTTAGTTTTTTTCTCTAAGCCCAAAAAGCGGATCGCCTCCAAAAGACGCAGCGTGCCGATTGCATCGACGTCAGCCGTATACTCCGGAGATTCAAATGAAACCGCCACGTGTGACTGCGCTCCGAGATTATAGACCTCATCTGGCTGTACCTCACTGATGATGCGGGTCAGATTAGAAGAATCCGTCAAATCTCCGTAGTGGAGATGGAACCGGCTATTTTCAACATGAGGATCTTCGTAGATGTGGTCAATTCGTGCGGTATTTAGCGAGGATGCACGGCGTTTAATACCGTGAACTTCGTATCCTTTCTCTAAAAGCAATTCTGCAAGGTAAGATCCATCCTGTCCGGTAATCCCTGTAATTAGTGCTTTTTTCATTATTATTTATGTCGAATTTTTAAAGTTTCAATCAGCTCATCACAAGAGGTGGTATACAGGATAAAATTTGGCTAGTTGTCGAGACGTTTTCACAGACACAAAAATGGATGCATACCCTCCATTAAAAAGTCACTGTCTCGTCAGGCCGCCGGATCTGCGTGCGGAACCATGTGCCCTGCTTCTTTACCAGATGCAGCGTGTTTTGAACAATCGAAGGCAACAATTCATCGCGCTTCAGCTCGCCATCGAGAAAGGCAATCGTCTCACGGTAACCGATGGCCGATGCTGCGCTGGGGTTCCCTTTAATACCTTGCACGAGCAAACCTTCGACCTCTTCGATCAATCCAGCCTCAAGCATAAGCTCCGCTCGGCGTGCTACGCGCTGCTTTAAATTCTCCTTATCGCGCTCCAACAAAATGTAGTGTTTTACACAATCAGCAAAAGGTTCCGGGCGCGCGGCAAATTCAGCCTGTAAAGTCGGCAAATCTTTGCCCGAGGCAATACAGCGTTCGAGTGCGCGTGAGACTCTACGTGGATTTTTGACATCTAAGTTTCCTGTGCCTTGCACACTGCGCCCGCGTAACTCGCATAACAAACCTTCCAGTCCATCCGCTTCGTAGAGCGCCGCAACCCTCGCACGTACCGCATCGCTTACCTTGACTATATCGATCACGGGTGCAAAAAAGCTCTTTAAATAAAATCCACTGCCACCCGTCACGACGACAGATTTGCCACGCGCAAAAATCTCCGCCACCGCTTCTTCCGCATCGCGCACATAGGCCACGATGTCGTAAGTCGTGCTGACCGAATTGAGGTCAATCAAATGGTGCGGAATCCTCGCCTGCTCTTCGCGCGATGGCTTAGCGGTGCCGATATCCATTCCCCTGTAAATAAGCGACGCATCGCAGGAAACAATCTCCGCATCGTGTGCCTCCGCGTAGCTGAGCGCATACTCAGTTTTGCCGACCGCAGTCGCCCCAGTAATGATGTGTAGTCTTTGTTCCATTTGTGTAAGGCAAATATATAGCCATGCTTATCAAGCGAGAGTCACGGACACTTGGCAACCTATGAAAATCTGCATCGCTACTTACCCTCCACCTTACTCGCAACGGGAGGTCTAGTCCCCTTAAACACTCTTGCGGCGCGGGTCGCGTATGCACACCTTTAATTTCAACATGCACCCATCAATCCGACTCTGGCAATGGCCGAACATACTGGCGATCGACACCGCCTTGATCGCGATACTTTGGCAGCTGAGCTTGGCAAGGGTTCTAAATGCCGAGATCGATTGGGCCGCCTCTGCCGTATTGGGGCTCTCAGTTTGGCTGACCTATGTTGCGGATCGGTTGTTTGATGTGAGGTCGCGGGAAAAGGCGGCACTCTTTTCGCTAAGGCATCAGTTCGCAAAGCGATACCGTCAAGCACTTTGGTATGTCTGGTTTGTGCTACTAGCGATTAATCTGCTTCTAGCAACGCAACTCACCGTGCTACAACTCAAGAACGGTTCCCTACTCCTGATATTTTGCCTACTCTACACGGCATCCAACCAAAAGCTCTCGAGGCACTTCTTCCCTAAAGAGATATGTGTAGCTTTGATCTATGCGGGCGGCGTAATAATATTTATGCCAGTAGCTTGCCCGCTTGGTTTCTTCGGAGTATTCACTTTGTTGTGCCTGCTCAATTGCCTGATGATCGGAGCGAGAGAAAAAGTGATCGACGCTAAGATGCGAGTACACTCAGTAGCACCTTTAGTCGCGGAGCGCTGGCTGGCGCCGCTCGCTTTATTCGGCGCAGGGCTGGCAATTTGGCGAGGTGACGAATTGTGGCTCGGGCTGGCACTTAGCTTTGGACTACTCGGGCTACTGCATGGTCTGAGGAATCGAATCAGCATCGAAGCTTTTCGTGTGTTAGCAGATGCTTCCTTAGTCTTGGGCGCACTGTATGCACTTGGTTTTAGTGAGAGCATTGGTTAGATACCCCTCATGACGAGCAAGTCGCCTGTGGAGTAAATGCGACTGACTAGCGTCCGCGACGAATATCAGAGCCCTTAAACTGAACACGTACACGGAAAATAAGCTTAATCCGGGTCTTGATCTTGAAGGTTTTGGGATCGATAGAGTCAGGGATTTCTTCGCGGTGCAGATCGACAATGGCGTGGTAACCTCGCTCGGAAAAAATATCGATCAACATGGCGAGCGCATCCGGATCATGGAGGACGGAGTCCTCGGTATTGATCACGGCTGATCCAGAGATGGCATGGCGCTCAATGATCGGCATAAAGTCGCTCATTATGAGAGCGACGACCTTCTCAAAGAGGGGCTCCTGGCGTTCAACATAGGCATCGAGGCGGTCGACAAGATCCTGACGGGCGTGCTTCGATATGGTAGCAGCTACGGGAATGCTGGAGATGCGATCGTAGGTGGCCTCGTCGAGTTCGAGCGAGCCTTGGTAACGCAGCTCATCGTCGATGCGCTGACGAACAGCTTCGATCGTACCGTGTGCATTGATGAAGTGGTAGAAGAAGATCTCGCGCAGGTCTTTGAGCGCGCCGTAGGTCTTCTCTTTGAAAGTGCGGTAGCGGTTGAGCGCCGCCTCAGGATCAAGGTCGGTCGGACGCAGTTCTTCAATTTCGCCGACGCCGGACTCGAGGAATTCCTCGTTGTGCGCCTGCGCTTCGACTCCGCGGTTCATCTGGCGCTTTACGCTCTCCTTCTTATCGATGAATAGCACAACAATATGAAAATGAGGCTTCTTGAAATGCTCGGAGTAGAGGGTCTCTTTGAATTTATTACGCAGCTCGATCAGCTTTTGATACAGGAGCTTAACGCACTCAACCTGCACTTTGGTGCGCGGGAAACCGTCGACGACTGCACCGGTCTGATAGACGGGGTCGAGAAGTTTACGTAGCATGATCTCGATGACCTCGCGGTCGCCCACTAGCATGCCAGCATCTTTCATCTTTTGCGCTTCAGGGCTCTTAAGCAAGCCACTGACCACGAGCGGTGGCGCTGTGAGGTCGCGATACTGCATGATGAAGTCAGTGTTCGTACCCTTACCCGCACCAGGCGCACCGTTGAGCCAGAAAATCTCCTTTGGGAAGCGGAGGTTTTCCTCGCCGAGTTCGTCTTCCAGGCTTGCCCAGACAGAGTTGAAAATGATGTGAGCGTCCTTAACCTCAAGGTCTTGGATTTTGCTATCAGCAGATTTGATTTTGGTGGAGGCCTGATCGGAAGCCATTTTTATATATTCAGGTAAGTGGTGACTAGATAGGCTTAGCAGTGTCGGAATCCACAAGTGAGATCAAGCCCCTTTAGGAGTTTCGACCCGTGGCGCGCGTTTACTGACTGGTTCTTGCGTGCGTGGGCGGCAAATGCGCTCGGTCGCGCTCTCAAAGTCCTCCTCACCACTTAAGATGTCGATTTCGAGGCGTAGATAATAAACGGGTACGCTCGCTTTAATGTCATCAAATAAGCGGACGGCGTCCTTCTCAGTTGTCACGATCATATCCAAGTCGGCTTTACCGGCCTTACGGTATAGGCGCTCGATCTCGTAACGAGTAAATCGGTGGTGATCCAGGAAGCGCTGATTATAACGGATTTCGGCACCGAAATCACCTAAGCATTTTTTCAAAGCTTTCCGGCGAAGCAATGCCGCTAAAGGCTCCGATCTTGGCCCCTCTAAGCACGTCTAGCGATAGGCGATCGCCTGTATCGACAGATTGGAGGTATTGCGGCTTGTGCGCGCATTCAATTATTTCGGCTTTAGGGTTATTCTCGCGAATTAGCTCAAGTAGGGCTTCATCACGGTTGCCGTCAGATTTAGTCAGAAAGATATAGCTGGCACGTGATAGATGCTTAATCGGCTCACGCAGTATGCCGCGCGGGAGTAGATGCTGATTGCCGAAGGGATTCGTTTTGTCGACGAGCAGGAGATTAAGCCTGCCCTTGAGCGGCAGATACTGGAACCCATCGTCTAGAATAAGGGTATCGCAGCCGAACTTACGAATGGCAAAAGAACCGGCTTTGACCCGATTTTTATCGCAGAGTACAACAACGCCTGGTAGATTCTGAGCGAGCATATAGGGCTCGTCACCGGCCACTTCGGAGTCAAGCAGGACAGTCTTACCATCGCTCACGATCTTGGGCGGCGCTTCTTCACCGTGGGTCAGCATTCGCCAGAGTTTTTTCGGCAAAGGTTCTTTTTTACTCTTATAACCGCGACTAAGAATGGCGACTTTACGTCCACGCTCAGCCAAGGTGCGGGCAAATTTTTCAACCACAGGAGTTTTGCCCGTGCCGCCAACCGTGAGGTTGCCGACGACCACCACCATGCAGCCTAGCGGCTTACTCCGAAGAATCCTATGTTCGTAGAGATACCAGCGTAGCCGGACGAGAGCGCTAAATATAAAAGATAGTCCATAGAGGAAGCTTGCCAGCACTTCAGCCGCACGTCCATGCCGGCGATCGTAGATCACATCGGTGGTAAAAAGAGCGAAATCATCCGCCATGCGAGCAAGCTTATAGCGTAATCTGCGTAGTGAAGACATAGGTTAGAAAACTTAGAATTTAAGTGAAAAGCGATTCTCAAAAACCAGAAAGAGGGTTGACGCCAGATTTAATCACCGCTTTCTCTCGAAAAAACAGCATGCTCCCGTGATCTCGGGTGGCTACCCCGCAACTACTTTTTATGAAATATCTAATCATCGCTGAGAAACCCTCTGTCGCGACCGACCTCTCCAAGGCCCTGAGCAAAGAACTAGGTAAATTTGCCAAAAAGGGCAAATCGCGCGATGCGACCTATTTCGAAAGTGAACAAGCAGCCATCACATCGGCCGTCGGCCACCTTGTCGAGCTGAAGATGCCAACTGGTCCCAATGGCAAAAATCTGCCTTGGAACTTTAATGTACTACCCGCCATTCCCGAAAAGTTTGAACTCCAGCCAATTGAACAAAGCGCCGGTCGCCTCAAGCACGTCCTCGGACTTGCTAAGAAAAAAGAGTTCGACGTCATCATCAACGCTTGTGATGCCGGCCGAGAGGGTGAGCTGATTTTCCAATACATAATGGACATCGGTAAGATCAAAAAGCCAGTCAAACGCCTCTGGATGCAATCAATGACTACGGGCTCGATTCAAGAAGCTTGGCAATCGCTTCGCGAGGGCGAGCAAATGTCCAACCTTGCCGACGCCGCTAAATGCCGTTCCGAGTCAGACTGGCTCGTCGGCCTCAACTCCACCCGTGCCCTCACCTGCTTCCGCTCTCGCCACGGTGGATTCAACATCACCGCCGCAGGGCGCGTGCAGACGCCCACCCTCGCCATCCTCGCCAAACGCGAGCGCGAGATCCAAGCATTCAAGCCCGAAGACTACTGGGAAATCCACGCTGACTTCGCGGTGGCTAAGGGCAACTACCCGGGCAAATGGATCGACCTAGACTGGAAGAAAAAAACCGAGCAGCCACACGGCCGAGCAGAACGCCTATGGGATAAGGAAAAAGCCGTCACCATTCGCGAGCGCTGCGTCGGTAAAGAAGGCAAGGTAAGCGAAGAGAGAAAACCGACCAAACAAATCGCGCCGCAGCTTTACGATCTCACTACGCTCCAGCGTGAGGCCCCCTTTACCGCGAAAAACACCCTCGGCCTCGCTCAAGCACTTTATGAGCGCCACAAGATGCTCACCTACCCGCGGACAGACTCCCGCTATTTACCCGAGGACTACATGAGCAAAGTGCACGAGACCATGCGTGACCTCGCCAGTTCAGGCCACGCAATTGCGAAGTGGGCAGCCAACGCAATCGAAGAAGACCGCGTCAAGTTCAACAAACGTATCTTTAATAACGCCAAAGTCTCCGATCACTTTGCTATCATACCGACTGGGCGCGTAGTGAAGCTCAACGAGCAAGAATCAAAACTCTACGACATGGTAATCAAACGCTTCATCGCGGTCTTCTTTCCACACGCTGAGTTTGAAGTCACCAAGCGTCTCACGACAATCAATCATGGCGCGGAAAAAGATACCTTCCTAACTAACGGCAAGACCCTGACAAACCCGGGTTGGCTGGCCGTGTATGGACGCGTAGCAGGTGTCGCCGCAGGCAAGGACGAACTAGTCGGCGTCGATGAAGGTGAAACCGCGCGTATCCCCGATCTACCAATCATGCGAGAAATTGAAGAAGGTGAGGAGCTCCCCGCCCCAATCCGCGTCGAGGATAAGTCGACCAAACCATCTGCCCGCTACACTGAGTCTACACTCCTCGCCGCCATGGAAGGTGCGGGTAAACTGATCGACGATGATGAATTGCGTGAAGCTATGTCCGAACGCGGTCTGGGTACTCCCGCTACTCGAGCGGCCACGATCGAAGGCCTCCTTCGCCAGAAATACATCGCCCGCGAAGGTCGTGATCTCAACGTCTCCGGCAAAGGTCTACGCCTGATCGAGCTCTGCGAAGAAATGGATATCAAAGCACTCAGCTCACCCTCCATGACGGGCGACTGGGAGGCCCAACTCAACAAGATGGAAAAGGGCGAGATCCGCCGAGAAGTCTTCATGCAAGGGATCAACCAATTTACCGAAGACGTGGTCGAGAAAGCACGCTCGCACATGCAAATGCTCGTCAACCGCGTCTTCCCCGACCTGGAGTGTCCATGCCCCGCCTGCGGCGCCGCCCGACTCAAACAAACTGATGCCACCTACGAATGCCGCGAGGAAGCGTGTGACTTCCGCGTATCGAAGCACATCGCTGGTCGCCGACTCAGCGACGACGAAGCAAAGGAGCTTATTACCACAAAGCAACTCCCTGAACTTGAAGGCTTCGTCTCTCGCTTCAACAAACCTTTCAGTGCAGCACTCAAGCTTGCCCAATCGGTTTCCAAAACTGGAAAAATAGGCAAATGGAAGACTGAATTCGTCTTTGATGGTGATGAGCCCACCCTCGCCGAAGACTTGAAAGATGACCAAATCATCAAAACCTTCACCATGCAAAACGGTGCCGACGCGAAGCTCTACGAAACGGAAAAAGCTTATCATCTGCCTGCCTTAAAAACAAATGACTCGCCCGAAGGTTTCCGCCTCGGCAAGACGATCTTGCAAAAAGAGCTTCAACCCGACGAGGTGGAAAAACTCTTCACCGAAGGTAAAACCGCACTACTCGACGGCTTCGTTTCCAAACGTACCAAGCGCCCCTTCAAAGCCCACCTCACACTCGACTTCGACAACGGCAAGATCGGCTTCGAATTTGCCCCACGTCCAGTTAAGAAGGCAGCGAAAAAGGCTTCTAAGTAACCATTATAAAGTGGTTCCCGCGTCCGCTACAGACTACTTGAAGTTGCGGTAGACTCGCTAATTGAAACCAAATAGCTTTTTAATCGCGGCAATCGTTCCAGATGTAATCTTCGGACTGGAGCCACTGACATTCAAGACACGATGGCAGCTTTGCGATTCAAGTAAACTAGGGTGGTAGGCAATTATCTTCACATCACCAGCTTGGCCCTTGAGCTTATCTTCGGCAAATCGGGGCGTCCACTCCTTTGGCACCCCGTATTGTGTAAAGGCGATGTCCCATGCCACGACAGTCTTACCCGCAAAAGACTCAGTCAGTAGAGCAGGATAATTGCGGACAAAGTCAGGCACTTGATTACTGAAAACTCGAATACGTGTCGCGACTGGCAGACGACGAAGGTGCTCTCGTAAATCACTTACCTGACCGCTACGAATGTTTTGATAAAAGGCCAGTGGATCAACACTCACTAGGTTCATACCGTTCCAAATACCGTGACGATTCTTACTGTCAAATTTTTGATCTGTGTACCATTTTTCAAAATCGTCTGTCAGACGGAAGCCGATCTCAAAGTGGACGTGAGCGCGACTACGCGGAATCGTATAAGTGGCGGAACGCCCCATGATGCCGAGCACGGAGCCCGACTCGACACGTGCGCCAGGTATGATAGCATCAGCCACACTGGCGAGGTGTGCGTAGAGCGTATGATAGGCGGGAGTTTCTTGATCGTGCTCGATCACTACGTAGCGCCCATAACTACTATATCCAGAATTACGGCTAGCATGAACGACTCGACCGGGTAGCACGGCATAGACAGGATCAGCGGCCTCACCGCGGCCGTCCCGCTTAATCGGATACAAGTCGAGCCCTTCGTGGAAACGGCTACCACCATTACGCACGCAACCGAATAAGCCAGACTCAACACGCCCAGATACGGTAGGCTGGACATAGGCCTCGACCGGCTTGCCATTTTGAAAGGCGGGGTTCGGCGTCGGCCAGATTAGACTAGCATCAACTAGAAATGGCACAAACAGGACAGGAAGCAGGCGAAAGAATCTCGGCATCTTCATTTTCCGTAGCTTAGGGGAGCGGTGAATCCTTGGCGCCTACTTATTTTTCTGCAGCTCTACGATGGTATCCTTGATATCGAGCACAAGCTGACCGAGCTCCTCATCGTCGACTTCGACAAATGTATAGAAGTTACCATCTTGTATCGCGCCATCAATGCGGCGAGCACCGATCGCATTTCCGTTAACCATAAAAACAATACGGCTGCCCATATTAGAGACGGAGGCCCGATAAAGATCACGCGCACCTTGACCACCTGTCTGGACTAACAATGCAACTCCCATATCGACTTTGACCATCTCTACGTTTTGAATATCGAATTCGTTCACAACGGGATCGCCCTGAATGCTGATCGTCGTCCTACTGACTGGGAGCGTGACTGTCTCTCCCGTGGACGCACCGTAATTGACACCACGTGTCTCGACCATGAGGCGTGGCACACTGAGATTTTCAAGTTTCTCTTTTTTACAAGCGACTAAAAGGCCGAGGCTGGTAAGAAGTATGAGAGAAGATATAGCAATTCGGGGCATAGTTTGTATTTGGTTCAACGATTAAAGGATAATATCACCAATGGTGTCTTCGATTTTGAGCATTAACTCCGTGGATATATCCACAATTGGCACTTGGATCATCTGTTTAGTTTTGACATGTCGATAGCTCTGCTCGCCGATGGACTTACGGTCGCCGGTGGCGCGTAGTACTCGCTTACGCTCCAGCATAAGGGAGAGGAGGTGCTTAAGCATATCTGACTCTTCTTTAGTATCGGGTGATTCGTTTTCAAAGAGTGAAAAGAAAAAGTCTTCTGCGGAGGCCATCGTCTCGCTCGCACTGGCACTCACATCGTCGGGATCTTTAACCACGCGTGCCCATCGCCCGAGGACTTCGCCCGGCAGCTCAAAAGCCTCAACTTCGTCTGGTCGTAGGTCGGCCCGGCCTAGCTCGCCCGCTTCTTCGCCCTTAAAAATAAGGCAGGCGACTCGGTCGCCTGGGTTAAAGGCTTCGCCACTGAGAGTCGACTTACGTGCGATTGTTTTGATTTGCCATTCCATAATTGGAGAAAAGATAAGCTGAAAGACTGCGGTGCATGTGCCCCATGGCAACCATAACTCTTGGTCGAAATTGAAGGCTAGTACAATGACAATCCTTCGAATTATTCTTGCGGCTAAAGGACAGTGCTAAACTGTCTGCGTCTTTCACCCACCACTACCATGCCAAGAACTATCGCCATCGGAGACGTCCACGGCTGTGCCGACGAATTCGAAGAACTACTTAGAATACTCGAACTGAAGCCCGACGACCGGGTTATCCAGGTCGGAGACTTAGTGAACCGTGGCCCCGATAGCCACCGAGTGATCGAACTCGCACGCGAATATCAGGTAGAAGCGATTATCGGAAACCACGAGCTACGCCTGCTCAGTGCACGGAAAAAGAACAAGCCTAGCCTGCTCAAGCACGATGACCAAGCCACCGTCGAACAACTCACCGCAGACGACTGGAAGTATCTCGAGGCGATGCCGAAATTTCTCTACGATGCGCAAATCGATACAGTGATCGTGCATGGCGGTTTCCTGCCAAATAAGCCATGGCAGACACAAGGCAGCGACCTGATCACCAACATCCAAGTTATCGACAAAAAAGGCAAAGCCGCCAAACGCTCCGATGCGCCCGACGCCGCTCCTTGGGCAGACTCCTGGGGCGGTAGTCCCTTCGTTGTTTACGGTCATACCCCGCGTCCGAGGGTGCTTGAACGTAAAGGATCGATTGGGATCGATACTGGGTGCGTCTACGGAGGCCACCTCACAGCCTACATTATCGAAGATAAATCCCTCGTCCAAGTCCTCGCACACAAGGCTTACGCGCATAGCAAACGCCTGCCAAATCCAGTTTAAGTAAACATTCGCTATTCTACAGTCTAGCAGTTCTAAATAGCGTAATAGACTTTGCCAATTCTATCCGCATTTCACAATTCTCCATCTTTCAGCTTTTTCAAAAATGTCCAACCCATCCAAGCACCTCGGGCTTTTACTTATCGATTTTCAAGACGTCTTTCTCAAAGCGATTCCAGATCGGGAGCGATTGCTAAAGCGTAGCGCCTTCGCTCTGAAAGCGGCTGAGCTACTTGGCGTATCTGTCGCCGTGACGGAGCAACTTCCCGAAAAACTAGGCGCGACGACCGAAGTCTTAAGTGGCTCTTGGGACGTCAATACACCCGTTTTCGACAAGAACGCTTTCTCCGCATTCGAAGCCGAAGGCCTGCATCGCTGGATCGAAAGCAACCAGATCGAGCACTTGCTCCTTGCGGGTATCGAAACCTCTATCTGTATCTATCAAACCGCACTCCAAGCCCTCGGCGCGGATATCGGCGTCACTCTATTGAGCGACTGCATCAGTGAACGCCGCCTTGAAGACCGTGCCCCCGTGCTGGAACAATTACTTTCCATGGACGCGCATATCCTACCTAGCGAAACGATTTTTTACAGCCTACTTGGGAGCGCCGAGCATCCACAGTTCCGTGAATTTAATGAGCTTGTAAAGGAGGCGTAATTAGCGGCCATACTTGAATTTCGTAGCTTAGGAACGAAGCATGGCGATCGTCAGAAGTAGCGCCCCTACTGTCCCATGCGGAACGGTAGGCTAAATTGATGCGGCTGACCTGTCGGAGTCGGTCCTGCCGAAGAAGCGCTACGGAAAGCGGCCAGAATAGATTGGTCGAAGGCCTTGTTGCCCGAGCCACGACGCAGTCTTACATTTGTGATCCGCCCAGAAGATGACACATCGAAGACGACTTCAGCGAAGAGGCGCACGCCAGCCAGCTGTGCGGGCTTCACCCACGCAGCGTCGATGCGCGAGCGTAGGCGAGAGCTGTAGTCAGCGAGCGCGGACATCTGCTGGGGCGAGAGTTGCGGGCTAGGAATAGTCGATGAGGAACTTCGAGGGATAATCAATTTGGGCACGTCGATCTGATGCACACTGATGTCTGGGCGCGGTGCAACAGGGCGCGGTTTGGGCTTATCCTTGGGGTGCTCTTTGGTGAAATCTCGGTAATCTATGATCTGCGGCTTGGACGGCGGCTTTTCTTTAGGGCGCGGTGTCGGCACCGGCGGCTTGGGGATATTGACTTTCGGCACCGGCGGTAACTTAACTGGAGCTTTCTTCACGGGCGGTTGCGGTGCCGCTTGCTGCGATTGACTCACCTCGTTCGCCGGGTCGACCATCTCGAAGACATGCGGCTTTTCCTTTGGTTTAAATGCTTGGACGATCGTCACTAGAAACAACGCCAGCAAGACCACTAGGTGAAGGATCACCGACGTCCAGAAGGGTTGGTCTTTAGGGATTTTCATAAAAGTCGCACGAGCTTCTAGCTCGTGTTGGTGACAGAACAGACAGGAAACCCATAGCTACCATTTCCTTACTCTACTTTGGTGTCTAAACTAATCTTGGAGAGCTTACGCTGCTTGATCATATCCACGACGGTGATGACGTTTTGATAAGACAGTTGCGCATCGGCACGAATACTCAGCACGGGTGGCGCGGGATCCATCGCCATGGTGTCGAGTAGGTCAGCGAGCTGCTGCTCCGAGACCTGACCTTCGCCCCAGTAGTAAGCACCCGCTCGGTCGATGGAGATAGATTGAAAATCTTCGCGGTCTTCAGCCTGCGTTTTGGCGGCTTCGACAGGCAGGTTCAGCTCGACCGTCTGCTCCAGCAGTGGCGTGGTGATCATAAAGATAATCAACAAAGCAAAGGCCAAGTCGATCAAGGGAGTGACGTTAATCTCGGTTAAGGCAGAGAGCCGGTCTTTACGATGGAATTTACGAGCCACAGATTGAGTAATGAAGAGTGAGTGGTGAATTAGCCTTGTGCAGCGGCTTGGGCTTCGAGCTCTATGCGATCGGCGGCGGTGCTGGCGAAGTTCTCTAGCTCAACCACTGCGATCTTGGTACTTTGCAGGAGGTAGTTGTAGCCGAAGACCGATGGAATTGCGACGACGAGGCCAGCCACAGTGGTGAGCAAAGCCCCCGAGACCCCTGGGGCGAGGCTTTGAAGACTAGCGGAACCGGCACCAGCCATTCCACCAAAAGCATCCATCACGCCCCAGACAGTGCCAAGCAGGCCCAGGAAGGGTGCCCCCGTTACGATCGAACCGAGGACCACCATCTTCGATTCGTAGCGGATAATCTGTTCGGCTACGCTGCGCTGTAGTGCGTTTTCGACGTGTCCCATCCGGAGCGTCGCGCGGTGTGGGTCGTTGTCACTGAGGTCGCCACCGTATCGGTGAAAAGCTTCCAAGGCTTCACGAACGATATTGTAATAGGGGCCAGCCCCTTTACCTGGACGCTCTGGATCGAGCGCGATAAGGTGCGCCTCTTTGGACAAGAGGCGTTCGTAGCGTTGGTTTTGTGAGCGCAGCTTTGATAGATCGAGGTATTTACCAAGCATGACCGTCCAGGCGACGATACTAAAGAGAGCTAGGATAAAGATAACGACTTTACCCGCAAAATTCGACTGCGCGAAGTAAGTGAAGACATTCGCGCCTGAAGCGGCTTGGATGAGGAGAGAATCGAAGGCAAAAGTAAGGCTCATTACAAAAAAGATAGGGTCATTGCTAAAACAGGCCGCAGTAAACCACATCCGTTCAAAAAGCTTCCAGCTTTAAAATGAAATTGTGAATAAGAATTACATACCCTTGACAGTATATACTATATTTAGTATATATTTGGGCAATGGAAGCCAGCGAGATTTATAAGTGCATCGCCGACCCTCAGAGGCTGCGAATAATCAACCTTCTTGAGGCAGGTCCCCTTTGTGTCTGCCACATGCAAGAAATATTAGAAGTGCCCCAAGTAAAGATGTCGAAACAGCTCTCCTCCATGAAGCAACTTGGCCTACTGGAGGCACATAGAGAAGGCACCTGGATGATCTATAAGCTAGTAGACCCAGTAGAAGGGCTCATCACTGCCAACTTATGCTATTTACGCGAAGCCGCATGCGCTGAATGCAACCAACTACAGCGCGATCTTACAAAGCGTGAAAAGTTAATTCTAAAAGTCACCAAAATCGAGAACGATTGCCCGCAAGAAGTCTGCCAACAGATCGCTTGTTGTTAACCAAATCAAAAAAATTATGACCACTGAAAACACGAATCAGAAAAAAGACACTCGCGCCTCAAAAGGAGGGCTTTTTCACCCGCATCTTCACCAAGATAGATAACAGCATGAAAGTTAAAGCGGACGGAGCCGCCAAAAATCAATGCTGTAGCGAAGACAACGACAGCAAGGGCGGCAAGTGCTGCTAAAGCAGGACCCATTACTCTTACTTTAATCTATGCTCACCACACTCATCGATCGCCTGATCTTCGATGTCTTCGGGATGGACCCCGATTCACGTCTAACAGCAGCGCTACATTTTTTCCTCTATGACACGGTTAAGATCTTTCTGCTGCTTGCAGTCATGATTTTTGTCATTGGATTTGTTCGCACCTGGCTCCCCGAGGACCGCCTTAAACGGTGGATGGGCAGTGGAGGCATACTGGGCAACTTTATCGCAGCCCTCTTTGGAGCCATCACTCCGTTTTGTTCCTGCTCTTCGATTCCTATCTTTATCAGTCTCTTAAAAGCGGGTGTGCCATTAGGAGTTACCTTTTCATTCCTCATTACGTCTCCGATCATTAACGAGTATCTAGTCATCCTCATGGTCGGAGAGTTTGGCCTACCCGTCACGATCGCCTACATCGGGAGTGGTCTTCTTATTGGTACGCTTGGAGGCGCTGTGCTCGGACGCCTGAAATTAGAAAAACATCTAGAGTCTGACATAATTGCATCCGCACACGGAGACTCTAGAGTCATAGAGCATACATTGATTACTCGTTTACGCTATGGCTGGGACGAGTCCGTCAGCGTGATCAAACAAATCTGGCTTTGGGTCATTATTGGGGTCGGTATCGGCGCCTTCATTCATAACTACATCCCGCAAGAAACCATCCACTCACTAATGGAAGCGACCGGCATCTTCTCTGTGCCTATCGCGACAGTTCTAGGTGTGCCCATGTATGGTAGTTGCGCCGCGATTGTACCCATCGCAGTCGTACTCTTCCAGAAAGGCATCCCACTGGGCACCGCTCTGGCTTTCATGATGGCGATGGCTGCACTCAGCTTGCCCGAAGCGATCATGCTCCGCCGCACGATGCATCTGAAACTGATCGGCATCTACTTTGGTATTACGACACTCGCTATCATCTTCACCGGTTATCTGCTCAACGTGCTAGCCAAGTTCCTATAAGAACAAACAAGATCATGCCCAAGCCAAAAGTTCTCATTCTATGCACAGGAAACTCATGCCGTAGCCACATGGCTGAAGGCATCTTACGCGCCGCCGCGGGCGACCTCTTCGAGGTGTTTAGCGCGGGCTCCAAACCAAAGGGGGCGGTGCATCCGCTCGCGCTCGAAGCGCTCAAAGAAATTGGCATCGATGCCAGCCATCACAGCTCCGACCACCTCGACATCTATCTTGATCAAGGCATCACCACGGTGATTACCGTTTGCGGGAATGCGGACCAAGCCTGCCCCACTTTCCCTGGCATGGTGAATCGCTACCACTGGGGCTTTGAAGACCCGCCGCACGCCCAACGCGAGGACGAGAGTGAACTCGACGCCTTTCGTCGTGTCCGCGATGAGATTAAACTGGTCTTCGAGGCCTACGCTGCGGGTTACCGAGAAGCCGGACTTAGGGGCAAGCCCTGTAACTAGTCCTTCGGCACGAAGAGTTTCTCCACGTATTTCGCGATCAGATCGTATTCTAGATTCACCAAGTCGCCCACTTGCTTGGTGTGCAAATTAGTCACCTCCATCGTATGCGGAATGAGCCAAATGGCGAAGCCCGACTCGTCGACCTCAGCTACAGTCAGCGAAATGCCGTCCACAGTGATGCAGCCCTTATGGACAATGTAGCGCAAGTTATCAGACGGAGGCTTGATCCGAAAAAAGAAATCCTTACCACGCGGCTCGATCGCTTCGATCACACCCGTGCCATCGACATGGCCGGATACAAAGTGCCCACCCATACGAGTGCTCGGTAGGAGCGCTCGTTCCAAGTTCACTTTACCACCCGGACCCACTCTGCCGATCGAGGTCAGGCGCTTGCTCTCTTCCAGTAGGTCGAACTCGATCCGATCTTCCGTGAAGGCGACCGCAGTCAAACAACAGCCGTTGACTGCGACGCTATCGCCCATTTGAAGATCACGAGTCACCTCGTGCGCTTCCAATACGAGGCGCCATGCGCTTTCCTTTTCTTCAAAAGAGATGACCTTACCTGTTTCTTCGACGATTCCTGTAAACATGCTGATGTGGGATTAAAGTGGTGCTCCCGGGCAGATTCGAACTGCCATTTGCGGCTTCGGAGACCGCCGCTCTATCCATTGAACTACGGGAGCCGACTTAAATAGGACAAGATTCGTGGCTGTGTGGAGAGGGTCAACGCGAAAACGCCTGAGTCTCAACTCTTAATCTTAGACCTGCGCCTCGTTAACAAACTCTAGGCTACCGTCTTTTTTTAACTGGCGATAATAGCACCCTGTGCGAGCGATGCCCTTTTGATTTTTGGTATGGCAGGCACCCTTGCCCGCGGGGGTGACTTTATAAAGAATCGAGTTTTGCTCACAGTTCACGTAGATGCCTTCAATCTTAAGGTAATCGCCACTGGTCTTGCCTTTGATCCACAATTCGTTGCGGCTCGTGCTCCAGAAGGTCGCCATGCCACATTCGAGTGCAGTTTGTAGCGCGAGTTCGTTCGCGTAGCCGACGATCAGTACTTCGCCAGTTTGGGCGTCTTGTGCGATCGCGGGCAGCACATCAGACTCGCAATTAGCCACTTTGCGTAGTTTTGCGAAATCGAGCTTGAGGACTTTGCCTTCTTCTAATTCTTCGTGCGTCATACTTTCGAGCTAGGGGTGACTTTGACTGGAGTCGAGGTTTGAATGACGACTATGGGGTGATTTCGATTGAAAGGAAATTGTTTTTTCTTCCCATTCCGCCATAGGCAAACATGATTTACAGCTTTTAATTATATAGAAGCTGAAGCCTACCAAGGGCAAAACACACCTAATCTTATGCAAATAGATATTCTCTCCCAAGCAGCGACCCAAGCTCGTGGCCTCGCGATCGATGCGATTCACGCCTGCAGCTCTGGCCACCTCGGCCTCCCTCTCGGCTGTGCCGATATCGGCGCTGTGCTCTACGGCGCAGGTGGTCTTCGCTACAATCCTGCAGCCCCCCAGTGGCTGAACCGCGACCGCTTCGTTCTCTCTGGGGGCCACGGTTCAATGTTCCTTTACTCTTGGCTCCACATTTCGGGCTACCATCTCTCACTCGAAGAGGTAAAAAACTTTCGCCAACTCGGCTCGGAAACACCGGGTCACCCAGAGTTTGGTGACACGGTCGGCGTCGAGGCCACTACTGGCCCTCTCGGCCAAGGTATTGGTAACGCAGTCGGCTTCGCGCTCTCAGGTAAACACGCCGCTGCAAAATTTAACACCGCTGATCACACGATCTTCGACCAACACATTTTTGCGCTCCACGGTGACGGTTGCTTACAAGAGGGTGTGGCTAAGGAGTGCATCGCTTTTGCGGGTCACAACAAACTCGACAACCTAATCCTGATCTACGATTCCAACGATGTCACTCTCGACGCGATGGCCGACCAAACTCAGAGCGAGGACGCGCAAGCCTACTTCACTTCTCAGGGTTGGGACGCTGTGACCATCGACGGTCATGATTTCGCTGCGATTAACGATGCTGTCTCCAAGGCTAAAGCCAACGATAACGGTAAGCCCAAGGTCATCATCGCCAAGACCACTATCGGCAAGGGCATCCCTGAAGTCGAAGGCACTGCAGCCGGTCACGGTGAAGGCGGCGCAAAGTTTGCCGAAGCTGCCCGCAAGGGGCTCGGCTTGCCGGAAGAGACTTTCTACGTATCCGACGAAGTGCGCGCGCACTTTGCCGACGTCGCTAAAGCGAGCGCAGCCGAATACCAAGCATGGGAAGACAATTTCGCGGCTTGGAGCACAGCCAACCCAAAACTTGCAGCCGAGCTCAAGGGCGATCTACCTGCTGACCTTATCAGCAGTATTCCAGAATTTGATGCTGGCACTAATGCCGCGACCCGCGCCTCCGGTGGCACTGTGATGCAGTCTGTTGCGCAATCGGTGCCTAGCCTCGTCAGTGGCTCGGCCGACCTCTACGGCTCGACTAAGAACTACATCAAAGATGGTGGTGACTTCGGTCCCGATAACTTTGGGGGGCGTAACATCTGGTTCGGCATTCGCGAACACGGCATGGGCGCAATCTGTAACGGCATCGCTTACGACGGTATTTTCAAAGCCAGCGGAGCCACCTTTCTTGTCTTCGCCGACTACATGCGCGGTTCGATCCGCCTCGCCTCTCTTGCGAAGCTCCCCGTCACCTATATCTTCACGCACGACTCCGTTGGCGTGGGCGAAGACGGCCCACTCACCAACCAGTAGAAACAGTCAGCGGCCTACGTGTGATTCCAAATCTCGACGTGATTCGTCCCGCGGACGCAGAAGAAACTGCTGGCGCCTTTGCCGCAGCGATGCTACGCGAAGACGGCCCCACCGCTCTCATCCTGACTCGCCAAAATGTGCCTGCCCAAGATAGCTCCACAGTCAGCGAACGCCGCCAAGGGGTGCTCAAGGGTGGCTACATCGCCAAGAAAGAAAGTGGAGATCTGAAACTGATCCTCCTCGCAACTGGCTCTGAGTTACAACACGCGATGGGCGCTGCCGAACAAATCGGTGACGGCGTACGCGTCGTTTCCCTGCCTTGCTTCGAACGTTTTGAGCGTCAGAGCGCCGACTACATTGAGAGCGTGTTGCCGAGCACTTGCACCGCTCGCGTCGCAGTGGAAGCCGGTGTCTCCAGCACATGGGGCAAATATGTAGGCCTTACTGGAAAGACTGTCTGCATCGACCGCTTCGGTATCTCTGCTCCCGGTGATACCGTGATGGCCGAGCTTGGCATGACTGCGGACAATGTAGCGCAAGTCGCAAAGACGCTGATCTAAGCGATAGAACATTTGATTGATCAAGGTCGTCCTGCAAGGGGCGACGTTTTTTGTTGATGAAGGCACAAAAAAACCGGCCACCCCTTCGGATGGCCGGTTTGAATTTAAAGCGTCTGCTTTAGTCGACTTATGGAGACTCTAGAGAGCCTCTGGACCAGTCTCGTCGGTGCGGATACGAATCGCGCTTTCGACGGGAATAACGAAGACCTTGCCATCACCGATCTTACCAGTCTTGGCGGCCTTAACGATCGCTTCAGTGGTCTTTTCAGTGTCGGCATCGTCTACGACGATCTCGACCATTACTTTAGGCAGGAAATCGACTGTGTATTCACTACCACGGTAGATCTCGGTGTGACCTTTTTGGCGACCGAAACCCTTTACTTCCGTGACGGTCATACCTTCGATGCCGATATCTGCGAGAGCTTCTTTAACCTCTTCTAGTTTGAAGGGCTTGATGACTGCTTTTACCAATTTCATAGTTTTATGTAATTTATGGTTATTGTGTTAATTGGCTAGGCTAAATTAGCGTGAGCTAGAAGCGAAGTCAGGATAGGCTTCTTGACCGTGCTCGCATATGTCGAGACCTTCAGCCTCTTCTTCAGACGATACACGGACACCGATGATTGACTTCAAGATGCCAAAGACGATCAGCGAGAAGAAGAAGGCAAACGCACTAATGGCGAGTGTGCCAATCAGCTGAATGCCGAATCCAGCAGCTTCACTGAAGAATGCTACGGCTAGAGTGCCGAAGATACCACAGACACCGTGGACAGAGATCGCACCGACAGGATCGTCGATCTTAATCTTGTCGAAGAAGATGATGGAGAAGACAACAAGGATACCGGCGATGGCACCAGTGATGATTGCCCAGAATGGCATGATGGAATCCGCACCCGCTGTGATACCAACAAGACCAGCAAGTATACCATTTAAGCCCATAGAAAGATCAGGCTTCTTGAGGAAAATCCATGAAGTGAAAATCGCACCAAGTCCACCTGCTGCAGCAGCCAGGGCTGTGGTGCAGAATACAAGCGATACCAAGTAAGGATCTGCATTGAGAACAGAACCACCGTTGAAACCGAACCAACCGAGGAAGAGAAGGAACACGCCGATCGTAGCGAGCGGCATGCTGTGCCCAAGGATTGGCTTGATCTTGCCGTCAACATACTTACCAGCACGAGGTCCAAGAACGATCACACAAGCGAGTGCTGCGAAACCACCGAAAGCGTGCACGAGGGAGGAGCCAGCAAAGTCATAGAAACCCGCTGCGCTGAGCCAACCGCCACCCCACTGCCATGAGCCAGTGATTGGATAGGCAAATGTTACAAGAAGTGTAGCGAAAATCATGAAGGCGCTCAGCTTTACGCGCTCAGCAACTGCACCAGAAACGATGGTTGCCGCAGTCGCTGCGAACATTGCCTGGAAAATGAAGTCTGTATACCATGTGTAATCCGCGTAATCAGCTGACATATACTCCATGGAAGCAGTCACATCGAACCATGAACCTGCCGCGAAGACACCTGCTGAACCTTCAGCAAATCCAGGATACATTGAGTTGAAGCCCCAAAGTGCATAGGAGATAATGCCCATGCTGATGATGAAAACATTCTTAAAGAGAATATTTACTGTATTCTTGGATTGGCTGAGACCAGACTCAACCGTAGCGAAACCGAGGTGCATAAGAAACACGAGAGCGGCACAGATGCACAACCAAAGGTTACTTATTGTAAAGAAGGCGGCACCAGGCGTATCCATGAATGCCGCATAGGCGTCATCAAAGGAGATCGCGTCGACAACAGCTTCGGCAGCTGCTGGCATTTCCTCTGCGCCGAGCGAGCCGGTCATCAGAAACGCCGAACTGGATAGCAGCAGAGCGAGAAGGTATTTTTTTATCTTCATTGTATTTGTTTTGTCAGGTTTGTTGATTTGTTTAGGAATCGAAATCGGAACCCACTTAGTTGGGAGCGCCGAGGTGTACGCGTTATGCGGACATACACGTTTAAGCACTCTGCGTGCCAAGTTACAAAAATGTCACGATAGGGCCCCGCCTAGTCGGGAAAAGATCACTCTTTGTTTTATTAACGACTGTTAATCAACATTTTAGATTAATCTGATCATTTTTAATAAAAACAAAAAAGGCGCACATCGTGCGCCTTTTTTGGTGTTTTTAGTCACAAATATGACTCATCCTGGTGGCCATGCCATGGGGCGCCCACCAAGCACGTGGACATGCAGGTGAGGCACGGTTTCGCCGCCGTCTTTTCCATTATTAATGACGATGCGAAACCCGCTTTCTAGGTTCAGCTTCGCAGCAACAGAAGCAGCCGTGAGGAGTAGATGCCCTAGTAAGGCTTCCTGAGCTGGGTCCGCCTCCGAGATCCTAGGGATGACTTGCTTAGGAATTGTCAGTAAGTGCGTTGGGGCTTGAGGATCGATATCGTGGATAACGATGCAAAGATCGTCCTCGTATTCGATCTTGGCGGGAATTTCGCGAGCAATGATGCGCTCAAACAAGGTCTTCATTGAACTTATGGGTTTTCTTGGTGAAAGAGTTAGGGCTGGGACAAACAAATACTTGCCCTCAAATTATATGAAAAACAGTCGTGAATGTAAAGGTGCCTTTGCGGTAGTTGAGGCCTTAGGTTAGGCTAGCCTAAAGCACAACCACTTGCAGGCGCGAGCCGCAGGTCGCCCAGGCACAAACTAGTTCGTCGATCCAATTACGAACTCGCTGATACTGGGTCTCGCGGTGTTTGGTCCAATATTTCCCCTCTGGGCAGACAGCTCCACGCAGGCCAGTAACCAACAATAGCCCCTCACGACGACCAGCGAGCTTTTTCATTTCGACGACAATGGCTTGGCGTATCCAGAGCGGGCTGAAGTCTTCTAGGCGTGGCACATGCCAGTGCGCGAAAGCGAAATCCGCACTCTCCCCCAAGTCGCCGAAGTGCAGGTGTGCGAGCTTATCCACGTAGTCGCCGAGTGGTAGGTGCTCCAGGTCCTGGGGGTGTTCGGTATAGGCGAACTCTAGTGCGCGTCGTGCGTGCTCTGCCTTTTGGGGGTCGGAGACACGACCGAGCAGCTCGTTGAGGATACGGAGTTGATCGACTGGGGCCGCTTTGCGCTTAGGCATTTTCGGTCGAGGCTTTCAACTCGTTGATTTCCCTAGCCAACTCGGCTAGATCGCGGAAGTCTTTATACACTGAGGCATAGCGAACGTAGGCAATCTGGTCGAGATGCTTGAGGCGGAGCATAATCTGCTCTCCTATGGCGTGTGCGGGAATCTCGTGATCAAATTCTTTTTCTAGCGAGGCGAGCACATCAGCGATCATCATCTCGATCTGCATCACATCGATTGGCCGCTTTTCCACCGCCTTCTTGAGGCCACCTAGCATCTTAGCACGGTCGAAGTCTTCACGACGACCATCGCGCTTGACCACTTGCAGATCAGCGCGAAGCACCTCCTCGATCGTGGTGAAACGATACTCGCAATCAAGGCACTCACGACGTCGACGGATCGAAGTTTCGTTTTTACCAGTTCGGGTATCGAGAACTTTTGTCTCGATTGAGGTGCATTTAGGGCAACGCATTTTTATAAGGGAATAAAATTTAGAAGTCAGTCGCTAGAAACTAGACAAACTAAAACCCTTAAAACACTAGATGTAGTGGCGCAACAAGGCAAGCACCATATATAGTGTGTCTATCTAAATGCTTACAGCTTTAGGAAATTTTCCAGCATCTTCATCCCTTGCTCAGTAGCGAGGGATTCTGGGTGAAACTGGACGCCCCAGATAGGGAGTTCCTTATGGGCGAGCCCCATAATTTCGCCCTCGGCTGTCTCCGCGGTCACTTCCAAGCATTCGGGCAGTGACTCGCGCTCGACGATGAGCGAATGGTAGCGGGTGGCCTCCATCGGATTGGGTAGGCCTGCAAAGATATCGGTATCGCGGTGAGACACAGGACTGGTCTTCCCGTGCATGAGCCGCTCAGCGCGGACAACTTGTCCTCCGAAGTGCTGGCCAATGCTTTGATGTCCGAGGCAAACGCCAAGTAGTGGCTTCTTACCGGCAAAGGCTTCGATCATGGCAAGGCTGACGCCTGCTTCGTTCGGCGAGCAAGGCCCTGGTGAAATCATAATACGGTCAGGATTGAGCGCGAGTGCCTCCTCCACAGTAATAGCGTTGTTACGAAAGACCTGCTGCTCCACACCCAGCTGGCCAAAATATTGAACCAAATTGTAAGTGAAGGAGTCGAAATTATCGATAACGAGTAGCATAATTAACTTTAAAGATCGGCCGCCGGAATGAATCGTAGAATATTTAGGATTCCTGATCTTCGACGGTTCCTAAGACACGAGCGGCTTCTTGCACATCTTTATCGCCGCGACCGCTGAGATTGCCGATGATAATTTGATCGGACGACATTTCTTTGGCTCGCTGCATGGTGTAGGCAATGCCGTGAGAGGATTCGAGTGCGGGGACGATGCCCTCGATCGCGCAAAGATCCTGGAAGGCTTGCAGCGCTTCGGCATCAGTCGCGTAGCCGAAATCAATACGGCCTTTTTCCTTATAATAGGCATGTTCAGGACCTACAGCAGCGTAGTCGAGACCAGCGGAGACGGAATGCGTAAGGTCGATTTGCCCTTCTGGACTTTGCAGGATCCAAGTCTTGGCTCCCTGGAGGACCCCGAGCTGTCCGCCTTCGAAACGAGCGGCATGGTTCCCGCGATTGGTATCGCGCCCGCCGGCTTCAATACCGCTTAGCTTGACTTCGAGGTCTTTAAGAAAGGCGAAAAAGATGCCGATCGCATTTGAACCACCACCTACACAGGCGGTGACTTCGTCGGGCAGCCGGCCTTCTTTTTCCAGTATCTGGCGGCGACACTCTTCGCCGATCACTCGGTGGAAGTCGCGAACCATCATGGGAAAGGGATGCGAACCGAGGGCAGAGCCAATGATGTAGTGAGTGTTACTTACGTTAGTGACCCAGTCGCGCATGGCTTCGTTGACCGCTTCTTTGAGTGTTCTCTGTCCAGCGGTCACACTGCGCACTTCGGCACCACAAAGACGCATGCGGTAGACGTTGAGTGACTGGCGACGCATATCTTCCTCGCCCATGTAGATGACACATTCAAAACCCATTTTCGCGCACATCGCAGCGGTGGCGATGCCATGCTGACCGGCGCCAGTCTCAGCGATAATACGTTTTTTACCCATCCGCTTAGCAAGGAGTGCCTGGCCTACGGCGTTGTTTATTTTGTGTGCGCCCGTATGGAGCAAGTCCTCACGCTTGAGGTAAATTTTAGCGCCTCCACAATGTTCGGTCAGGCGATCCGCGAAATAAAGATTAGTCGGGCGACCTGCAAACTCGCGGAGCTGGTGGTCGAGCTCTTTTTGGAATGCGGGGTCTTTGCGCGCCTCGTGGTAGGCCTCGGTCAGCTCGAAAAGCGGTGTCATTAAAGTCTCGGGCACATACATGCCGCCATAGGCACCAAAATGTCCGCGGGCATCGGGCAAGCTGAGTGGATCGAGTTCAAGTTCTGGAGAAGCGGTTTGCATGAAATTAATACGGTTGCCGAGGAGCGGGTTTGTCAAGTGGGCAAGCACCATTCGAATCGCTCAGGGTAAACAAGCTTCAAACTCTGCAATGTCCTCCGGCGTATCGATACCGATCGTCGCTTGATCGGTGATGCCGACGTGAATGCGATAGCCGTGCTCCATCGCGCGGAGCTGTTCGAGCTTTTCGATCTGTTCGAGGAGGCCAGGTTCTAAGCTGGAAAAAGCACTCAGGAAATCGGCCTTGTAGGCGTAGAGTCCGAGATGGCGGTAGCAGCGATTCTGCGCCAGCCATGCGGCATCGACTTCCCCGCTTGTATCCCGAGCAAAGGGCATGGATGAGCGAGAGAAATAGAGCGCGTAGCCTTCACGATCGCGCACGACTTTGACTTGATTTGGATTGGCAAAGTCCTGCGGTCGTACGAAAGGAACGGCCAGCGTGGCGATAGCGGCCTCTCCGTTCAATGCCTGCAGCAAGGGCACGGATCTGCTCGCCCGTGACAAGGGGTTCGTCGCCCTGCACATTAATCACTGCGGGCGCGCCAATAGTAGCATTGGCCTCTGCGAGCCGATCCGTGCCGCTAGGGTGCTCAGCGCGAGTACGTATGGCGGTAAAACCCGCTTCACTCAAGCAACGCTCAAGCGCGTCGTCGTCTACGGCGAAATAGAGCGGGAACTCAGGTGCCACGGTGCGGATACGCTCTGCAGTCCAGAGGATAATAGGCTTACCACGCACCTCGTGCAGCAATTTGCTTGGGAATCGCGTCGAGGCAAGACGGGCGGGAACAATAATGGAAGGCATCTTTGACATCTACTTCCCCATCATCATAAAAATCTGGCAATGAACAAGGAAATCAATGCAAGCGAAGCGGTTATTTTGCGGGATAACAACATAGACGCAGTCTTTCTCGACGTGCGGGAGCACTCAGAGTTGGCTATTTGCCGTATCGAAGGCGCACTCCACATCCCAATGGGCGAGGTCCCAGAGCGCCACGAAGCCTTACCACGGGACGCACCATTGATCGTCTTGTGCCACCATGGGATGCGCAGCCTTAATGTAGTGCAATACCTCGAAACCAAGGGCTTCCAGAATGCGATCAATCTCGCAGGTGGGATCCACGCATGGGCAGTGGACGTGGATCCAGAGATGAAACAATATTAGTCTTCAGATCCGCTCCTATATGTAGCTAACTTTTAAAAGTTCTTCTTTTATCTAGCCACAGGGAGTCTTCTCGCGACGGACGCATCCAAGCTTGAAGATCTGGTATTCAAGAAGATTTGGTCTACTTCGAAGTCAAGGTAAAGGCACCGTCCCAATTCTCTGGGTCGCCCTCGGAGATGAACTGACGACAGCGAGCAGCAAGCACGGTTGACGGCGTGGTTGGAGCAAATGCGATCGAAGGCTCCAGAATTTCAGAAGCTTCAAATGCTTCTAGTGCGACCGCCCAATCTCCTTCAAAATAATGTGCCAATGCTGCTTCGTAAGCTGCTTTACAAGCCGTAGTGGCTTCGTGATCGATGGACGAATCCCACAGTTCGTATAGCTCGACAGGCTGATGGCGGCCTTTCACCACAACACAATCCAATTTCCGGTAGTTAAGCTCGGCACCATAGGCCAGCGCTGCTTGGAGCGTTGTTTCTGTGACCATCGTATAGACGCCATAGATTTTGCCGCCACTTTCGCAACGTGCAGCCAAATTTACCGAATCGCCCATCATGGTATAATTAAAACGCATCTCGCTACCCATATTACCAATGACTGCATAGCCAGTATTTAAACCGATCCGAGTGCGCATATTGAGCACACTCTCCGGCCACTGACCCGATTGCGCCCACTTTGCCCGCAGGACAGCGTGCCGCTCTTGCATCTCAAGAGCAGACAGAGCAGGCGCGCAAAGCGTGATCTTTGACGGGCAAGGGCATGCCAAACATCGTGACAATCGCATCGCCGACGTATTTATCCAAGGTTCCAGCTTGCGATTGAAAAACTTCGGTCATCGCTCCAAGATACTCGTTCATCAGCGAGACGAGCTGGTCGGGGCTGAGCTCTTCGGAAAGAGTGGAAAAACCTTCGACATCCGAGAAGAGCGCAGTGATCTCGGCCTCGGTGCCCCCCAACTTTGGGTCTTGATTCGACTCCACTATTTCGTCGACCAGTTTTGGTGACACATAGGCTCCGAAGAGCGTCTTGATACGACGACGCTGCCACTCTTCCGAGCCAAGCTTGAGCAAAACGACAAATAGTGCAGCCGTTAGGGTGGATCCGATCGGCGCGACTAATGGAAGAATCCAATTGAATTGCGCAAAGGCCACAAAGGTAAGCGCGCCATATCCAATCAGCAACAGGATAGAGAGCATCCGCGGCACCCCACTCCCGAGCGCGAGTAAGGAAACGGAAAGCGTAAGCAAACTGATAATCCCCACCGCCACAGGCATTTGAACTCTTAAAATATAGGCCTCGTCCTCAATTGTCTGGTAGAGATTGGCATGGAGGCCGACCTTAGGCACAGGCTCTCGATTGAAGGGAGTT
This sequence comes from Opitutaceae bacterium BACL24 MAG-120322-bin51, assembly GCA_905182465.1. Taxonomy (GTDB): domain Bacteria; phylum Verrucomicrobiota; class Verrucomicrobiia; order Opitutales; family Coraliomargaritaceae; genus Thalassobacterium. Next base: position 194,996 of record CAJJBI010000005.1, read on the forward strand.
GGTGAAATATCCTTCAATAAAGGATCCACCGCACCGACAAGGATTACTTTGTCTTTAAAGCGTGCAAACCACGCTTCCAATTCGGCCACACCATCCGCATCATCCGTGGCAGCGGCAGCAGCTAAAGCATCGGCATTACGCAGCACCGCTTGCATGCTGACCCGATTGTTTTGAGTCGTCGAATCCCAAGCTTGCAACCAGTTTACTTCGATCGACTGCTGATCGACCAATGGAATCCTCCGAAAGACCTCTCCCTTGCTCCGGATAATGAGTGCTTCTGGACGAATCTCGACCGCATTATCATCTAGACCGTAAGATGCTAGGAATGTCTCTAGGCCAAGGGAGAAGATCGTCATCTGGTGCTGCATCGGCAGCACATCGGTGGTGAAGCCATCTTTGTCTGTGAGCACCACCTCGTCACCGATCACCTTCGGAAACGGCTCATTCATGAAACTTTCCTTAAAACGCCGCAAACCCTCGATTAGGTGGAAACTGTAACGAGAACTATCCAACTCAACAAACCCGGGCACAAAATAGGGGATCGTCCCACCACTAAGCTCCTCATCAACGTTGGCTAAGCCCAAGCGACCAACATCAAACTGGATGATTGGAAAAGTGGGCGCTTCGGGGAAGGGATTCTCTTTCGGGGCGTAATTCTCATTACGGATTAGAGGCAAGTAGGCGGTATCGAGTCCATATGCTGTCTTCACACCAGTGTAGGCCGCAGCGAGCACTACTCGTTGACCATAGGCTTCGACCGCCTCTCCCATGAAGGCATCCCCCTTGTGGGCCCGCTCCAGATCGAGCAAGGCACCTGCGCCAAATTTTGAAAGTATGATATCGATACTGATGACGCGCGCATCACCAGCACCCAGTAGAGCATGGAGAAGCACCCCAAACTCACGGCGATCCCAAGGGCGGTCTCCCATGTAAGAAACGGTCTCCGCATCCAAATCGACATAGATAATGGGCGCCTTCGACTGCCGCTCTCCGCGCACCAGATAGCGCCAACGGAGCGTCTCTTCTTCAATACCATCGAGCACCCCTGAAAAGGTCAAAAAAAGCCAAATACAGACTGTCACAGTAATCAAACTGAGATACACCATCAACTGCTTCGAGATTTTCACTTTAGTTTAAAATAAATCTGCCTGGTCGGCCGAAGGAGGCTTCACTTCACCGCGAAACGGAGTGACTGGCTTGGCTTCTCTAGCGTATTCGATGACGATCGGCCGACGGGCAGAATTTAATCTATCGGCAACGGGCAACTCAGAAGTCCTGCGGGCAGTCTGTTCGATCACTTGTAAGCAAGCTAAGTATTGCGTAAAGTCACTGGAAGCAGCCGAGTGCTGACTAGCCAAGTCTTGGTAACGCTGCATCTGTTCCTCGGGAACGCTCTGTTTTTTCTCCGACTTCAATCGAGGGGCTCGTGCGGGAGCCTACACCCGCTAGACGTTGCCCCATGCGCAGCGTGTATTGCTGACCTTGGAGATCTGTAAAAAGGACCCGCCCTTCGGCGCAAGTAATTGTGAAATCGAAGATCTGACTGCGTGGGTCGAATAAGATCTGCATTTGCCAAAGGGCACGCTTAGTAGTGAGTCGCCCGAGCGGCGTCTCAACCAAGAATTGAGACGACTCCAACATGTTCCGATTGTCGACAATGAGATCACCTCCACGGAAGTTTAAAATCATTCGACTCTGGGAAGGCTCTACCTTGTCGGCATTCCATTTCGCTAGTTCAGGCATCACCTGTTCGAAGCGCTCGACTGCAAAACTACCGCTACCCTCAAAGTAAATTGCACTCCGATTCGATGCCGTAAAAAATACTGACGACCCGTAGCTAGCTTCACATTCAATCAAGCCCATAGTCGTAATAGGCACCTCTCCTCTACTTAAGCGGGCAACATCCTCACCAAGTTTCTTGAGATCCACTTGACCGTTCACCTCGTGTAAAGTCAGCCCACCATGAACCCGTTCGCCCGCGGCAAGTGAACATATACAGAGCAACCATGGGGCAAAAGCTATAATCGAGCGAGTCACTTTAAAGAATGAGTAGTTTTTGTTGTAAACGGCGAGCCGCAGTATTTTTGGGATTTATGTCAAGTGCCACGCGAACGGAAATCAAGGCCTGCTCACGTTGCTCCTCGTCAAGACTCAGATAGGCCGAATAATAATAATGAGCATTACTATTGTTGGGTGCTAATTCCAAGGCTTTAAGTAATGCCTCCTCAGCTAGGTCGGCTTCTCCATAAAATGAGCGCGCGACGCCTAATTGTGCCCATGTTTTCCAATAGAGAGGGCTGATCTCCACCGCGCGCTCCGCTGAGACTACGGCTTTCTTGGCTAGATGTTCAAACTCTCCGGGACTTCTAAAATAGAGCTGGCAGAGCGAAGCACTGCGCCCCAGCCAAGCATCTACATTTTGGGAATCAGTAATCACTGCATCTTCGTAGAGGATCAAAATTTCGTCGAGTAGTTTAGCATTACCTGAAACATGCACTCGCATATCTACGACATGCCCCAACTGCTGACGGGCACGCAATTCAAGCGCATGAGCCTCCAGCTTAGTCGAGCTGAGCACGTAGAAAGACCATCCTACGCAGGTCGCCAACAAGAAGTATTCAAGACGCAAAACCCGATGCGAAGGTAAAGTAATTTGACGATTGAAACTAGTTTTTACCAGAATCGCAAAGGCGAGCACTCCATAAAAAGTCAATGAAGGTATATAGAAAACAAAGCTAGCCGCCATGCAAAGGGCAAAAGAAATCACTCCAGCCAAGCCGAGCGATAAAAAGAAGCGCTGTGGTGGCATAATCGTGCCGCGCCGGTTCTTCAGTTTGACCGCAAAAGGCTCTTTGCGCCAACGTCTAAAGGCACGAAAAAAAACGTATGAACTGGGAATCCCGAACAAAGCAACTCCTAGCAGACCCAGTTGACTCAAAACTAAGAGGTAGTCATTGTGCGGGGTCTCTGGGCTATCCGCTAGAGATACGCGAGGACTTTGCTCAAACGCGACCCTGTAAGCTCCTGCGCCCACACCCGTGATTGGATTTTCAGCTGCAAAATTCAATGCCTCGCGCCAAAGCACAAGGCGCACACCCTCCCCCTCATCAGATTGTGCCCGCTCAAGCCCCTTCTCAAAGAGTGGATGGAAAATGACCATTGCCGTAAAAATGAGTGCCGCCACCGAGACCCCTAAGCATGAGTAAAGCAAACAAACTTTGAGTCTACGGAAACAGAACCAGGGAACGATCGCCACGAGCATTACGACCACGGCAGACGCCCAATAAGACTGGGTTAAGGCGATCCCCACAAAAAACATCAGTGCGATATATAAAGCCAGTAAGCGTAAAATCTTCGGCAAGCGAGTGACACCCGCCATGATCAACAATGAGGGCAAAAGTATCAACAAAAAGGCCGCAAAAGAATTGGGGTCAGCAAAAGCGCCCGTCGCTTGGCCAAGGAAGTCAGAGTTTAACTCCAAGCCGTAATCAGTCATTGCGCCAAGTATACTCTTGGGCTCTTGAAAAAACTGATAGAAGCCATTAAAGAGGGCAAGCGGTGCAGGCGCGAGACTCATAATGATCAGTGACCACAGATGCGCCCGCGTGCGCACATTATTCGAGAGCACCCACAGTACAATAAATGCCTGCAGCGCATAGATCATCTCATACCAACCCCGCCAAGGCACCGGCGAAAACCAATGCACACTGCACAGCATCCATAGTAGCGCGGGGACAAACCAAAACGGAATGTGGCTCAATCGCTTTGGGGACGCATCATCAACTGCGAGCCAAATACCGTGCAAAGTAAGCAAAATTGCAAAAAGGGGCAACAGTGCCAATTGTGTATCTGGACGCACCCCACCCAACGATACAGTGGTTAAGAAAATGATAAGTCCGAGGCAAAGCGTGACCAACCAATCAACAAAATTGCCCCAGCTAAGCCGGCCATAAATGGCAATGTTACCATGCTTATCAACAATTGAGGCCATGCGTAAGGTGAATTAAGTGGGTAAAGATTAAATGGGCAGGCAATACGGTGAAGCTACCAAGGTAAACTCATTATTTCGTCTAGAGCTTGAACCCATACGTGAACTAAGTTTGTCTATTTAGCTCAGATCACTATTCCAATGAAAAAACTACTCTTCATCTTCGCCGCCGCGGCGCTTTTAGGGGGCCTTAGCCTACGCGTCTATTTCGCCCTTGTCCCACCGCCCGAGCCAACGCTTGACGATCTGCTCTCAGACATTGTGCCCGAGGAGCTGAATGGCTGGAAAATTATAGACCAAGACATGGCTGAATCGCCCGAATCAAGCGAACGGATTAGCGACTTTTTAAATTTTGACGACGCCCTCTTCCGCATTTTCAAAAAAGGCGATACCTTCGTCGGTCTTTACATCGCATACTGGTTGCCAGGTAAGGCCTCCTACCGCTGGGCGGGTGCGCACACGCCAGACACCTGCTGGGTGCTAAACGGCTGGGACGCGCCTCGATCGCGAGTACTGCGATCCCCTCTCCTTCAAAATGGATATGAATCCCCCTTCCAGCCTGCCGAATTTGGCGTATCTACGAGAAAGATGGCACACTCAAAACGTTTACTTTCTGGCATCTTGGTCGGCGGCGAAGCTCCTTTGGCTATGCGCAAGAAGGTGCGCCCCCAATATCTTTGCCGCTCTACTCGACATCAAGAAATACGGTCTCAACCTGAGTACACGAACAATTCTTCATCCGCCTTTCCAGTAACAAGAAGATAGAAGAGCTAAAGAAAGTCGGGGGATTCAACCAGATACTCGACAGCCTCAACGAAATCGGTCTAGCCAAAGCTAGCCACGGAAATTAACCGTCTGAGTCAAATATTCGTGCTGGGTTTCCAAATACTTTAGCATTTGTTGGGACGTGACTAATCACGACCGAACCTGCGCCAACCATTGCACGAGCACCGACTTTTTTCAGTGGAAGTATACGCGCACCACTACCTAGAAAAGCCATTTCGCCCAGTTCGGTTTGGCCAGTCACATCACAGTGCCCACTCAGCGTCACCCAATCGGCGATCCGCACGTCATGCCCGATGCTAGAGAGGCAATTGATTACGACGAAATCGCCAATGGTCACATCGCAAGTCACAACCGCGTGCGGACAGATGATAGTACCCACACCGATCTCAACATTGAAGCCAATCACTACTGTCGGATGCACTAGAGAGATAAACTCTGCGCCAGACCCTAGCAATTTTTCACAGACCCTACGTTTAATGGCAGGTGATCCAATTGCACAAAGGAATAGGTCGTTTGGCTGTGGTGAATAATCAATCACCGCACCAAGAATACTAAGGGGATAATCGAAGCTATCAAGCGCGGCAGGGTTATCATCAAGAAAGCCGGCGATCTCCCAAAGACGCCCACAATCGGGATGTGCCTCTGCCCAAGCGTAAACCTCGCGACCAAAACCCCCTGCACCCACTATGATTAATCGCTTCATATGGATTGCTTTGACTTGAGCAAAGCGTGCAGCTCGGAAAGTGTCTGCATTTGTTTCAACTCTTTCGCCTTAAGCCGCAGATCGTACTCAGCATCGACCATCGCGATCACAGTGAGCACTGCGAGCGAATCCCAATACTCGAGAGAACGATAAACCGAGTCGCCTGACAGTGACCCGACTTCAACATCTTCAACCGCTTCTTCAAAATTTTTGATGAATGTTTTCAATTCCATAATGAGTTGTAAGCACAGTGAGATTAGGCCGTGTAGTCAATTAATTCACACACTGCTAGATCGCCGACTTCGACCAGCGCACTCGCCCACGACAGGCCAACACCGAAGCCAGAGAGCAAGAGCCGGGTCGATGGCCGATCCGCGATCGCAGTCGCCAACTCCCCGCAGATAGCCGTGGGGATTGAGGCGGAGCTTTGGTTGCCATAGCGCTCGACCGTCTGCATAGGCACTTTAGCGAGATCAAGTTTCAGGCGTTTCGCAATATTACTCAAGATGTAGCGATTCGCCTGATGGAAGACGAAGTGGTCGACGGCGTCGGCATCTATTTCGGCATATTCAAGTAGCTCTTTGACCGATTTTGGCTCCTCGGTGATAGAGAAATTAAAGATTTCTGCCCCATCCATGAAGAGGTTTTCAGGAGAACGAAAGTTCCCTGATTCGTCTTCGAGCACCTCTGCCGTCTCCGTAGACTTGGGATGACGCGACCCACCCGCGGGCACGATCAGTTTATCGTAACCCCCACCATCCGTCTGCAGGCTGAAATAGGCCGAGGGCGCTCCCACAGTTCGCTCGATCAAAGTCGCACTGCCGCCATCGCCAAAAAGCGGTGCGACGGAGCGGTCTTTGGCGTTGACCAAGCGACTGATCGTATCGCCCGCTAATAATAGAATCCGCTCACAGCCTCCACTAGCAACCAGTGAATGCGCTAACCAATGCCCATAAACGTAGCCAGAACAACCGAGATTCACATCGAGTGCCGCACAATTTTTAGAGAGCCCAAGCCGACCATGAATTACAGCGGCATTACAGGGCTGCAGATAGTCAGGGGTCTGAGTCACACAGATCATCGCATCAATTTGCTGAAGATCCACTCCGGCTTCCTTAATTAAGTGTCGCGCGGCCTTTTCGCACAAGTCCGCTGCCGTAGTCTGCGCGTCGACGACTCGCCTCTTTGACAAGCCGATCGTCTTCTTGAGGCGTTCGAGTTGCTTTACATTACCACCGAACAGTTCTAGCTCGTCATCAATGCATTTCTCAAGCGGAGGCACACAGGTCACAATTCCTGAAATTTTTACATCACTAAAGTGGCACTTTGGCATAATTCTAGAAGATGATAGGAGAAAGCCCCAAGTGAAAGCCCAATTTTTCTAGATTAACAAAGACGTTGCACATCATGAAAAGCTAGCCTTTATTAGATGCACTTTGAATGGTTCGTCTTCGGAAATCGGCAGGCACTTCCACTCACACAACAAACCACAGCAGTAAGAAAGGACATACCTTGGACATCAAACTCATCAAACAAGTCGTCGACCTAATGAAACGCTCGGATATCTCCGAATTCGAATTCGAGGAGGACGGCTTCAAGCTTCGCCTCAGTAGTAAGGGTGCCGACGCCCCTCAGATCATCCATGCCGCGCCAGCCGCGCAAACGACTGCTCCTTTTCCCGTAGCTGCGCCCGCCACTGGCGAAGCTGTTGCTACCCCAGTTGTGGAAAAAGGGATCTCCATTATCAAGTCTCCCATGGTGGGCACTTTTTACAGTGCTGTCTCTCCAGAGAGCCCCGCACTCGTAAAGGTAGGCGCCAAAGTCAGTAACGACAGCGTCGTCTGCATCATCGAAGCGATGAAGGTGATGAACGAAATTCAAGCCGAAATGAGTGGCACAATCACTGAGCTACTCGTCGAGAACGGCGAAGCGGTCGAATACGGCCAGCCTCTCTTTAAAATTAAAACTGCCTAATCCTGCTGGATTCCATTGGATGTTAAAAAAGGTACTCATCGCAAACCGCGGCGAAATTGCACTACGCATCGTCCGTGCCTGTAACGAACTCGGCATCAAGACGCTCGCTGTCTACTCCGAGGCAGACGAACAGTCGCTCCACGTACAACTGGCGGACGAGGCGATCTGCATCGGCCCCGCTGCAGGCAACCTCAGCTATTTGAAGGCCGACCGGATCATCGCTGCCGCCGAGATTGCGGATGTCGATGCGATTCACCCTGGCTACGGTTTCCTCGCCGAAAATGCTGACTTCGCCGAACAATGCGCACAGTGTAACATCAAATTTATTGGTCCCGGCAAAGAAGCTATCGTCAACTTCGGCGATAAAGCCAAAGCCCGCGACATGGCAATCCATGCCAAGGTTCCCGTCATTCCAGGAAGCGATGGTACCGTTGACAACGAAAAGGACGCACTCGAAGTAGCCAAAAAGATTGGTTATCCTGTAATCATTAAAGCCGTCGCTGGTGGTGGTGGCAAGGGGATGCGGACTGCGCACAACGCCGTGGCTTTTGTCAAAGAATACAATAATGCACGGAACGAAGCCGAGAAAGCCTTTGGTAACGGCGCCGTTTATTTAGAGCGATTCCTCGAAGCACCACGCCACATCGAGATCCAACTTCTCGGCGACCAATACGGCAACGTCATCCACCTAGGCGAACGCGATTGCTCCGTGCAACGCCGCCACCAGAAGGTGATCGAAGAAGCCCCATCCCCCTTTATCTCCGACGACACTCGCAAGAAAATGGGCCGCGATGCCGTCAAACTCGCCAAGTCCGTCAACTACGAAGGTGCCGGCACCGTCGAGTTCCTTGTCGATGGCAAGGGCGACTATTTTTTTATCGAGATGAATACCCGCATTCAAGTCGAGCACGGCGTGACTGAGGAAGTCACCGGTGTAGACTTGGTCAAAGAGCAACTCCTCATCGCCAGTGGCCAAAAACTCAGCTACCAACAAAAAGACATCAAGATCACGAAGCACTGCATCGAGTGCCGCGTCTGCGCTGAGGATCCCTCGCGTAACTTTGCGCCCTGCCCCGGCGAAATCACTCTCTATTACTCTCCGGGTGGTCACGGCGTGCGCATTGATTCGCACTGCTACAGCGGCTACACCATACCGCCTTACTACGATAGCATGATCGCTAAAGTTATGACATATGGCAGCACTCGCGAACTAGCACTCGACCGGATGGATCGCGCCTTAGGTGAGTATTTGATCCGTGGCATCAAAACCAACATTCCCTTCTCCCGCGCTATCATCCGCGATCCGCAATTCAGAGAAGGTAAATACACGACCAAGTTCATCGAAGAATTCTTAGAGCGTGTACCAAAGGACATTTACACTTAAAAGTTCAACCATACAACCAGACACATTATGAGCAAGGAAACCGACAACCAAAACGAATCAGTCATACCGAATGTCTCGGAGGCTTCCAACACCCTTGGGGACATTCGCATCAACCACAGCGTAGTCGCCAGTATCGTTCGCCTCGCTGCTCTCGAAGTTAGCGGTGTGGCTGCAGTCGGCGGTGGCTTTGTCGACGGCATCGCTGAGATTTTCTCAAAAAAAGGTGACGAGCGTGGCGTCCGCGTCGAAGAAGACGAGGTCGGTGACTATCGTATCGAGATACGCGTCATTCTACGCTTCGGTTGTGAACTCGCCACCGTCGCTACAGAGATTCAAGAACGCATCGCCGAGCAAGTCGAGAAGATGACTAGCAAGAGCGTCTCTCGTGTGAACGTCATTATTGACGGCGTGCGCACTGACGATGAAAAGGGCGAAGCAGATGAATGGGGCGACGAGCCACACATCGACTAATCGCTTCTAACTAATTTTATCACAAACACTGGCATGGACTTTAGTGAACTGACCAACGACCTGCAGCAACTCACCCAAGTGGAGTTTCTCTACGTGGGCGGAGCGATCTTGGCACTCGCCTTTCTCCTAGTCTTACTCGTGCGCCGGCAGCCTAAGAACGTCGTCGCCTACACAACTGAGAATGGCCGCGTGATGGTTAGCCGTCATGCAATCATTGACTTGGTGCGAACCTCTTGTGAGCAATTAGAAAGTGTCTCAAAGCCGCTAGTCAAAATTAAAGGCAAGGGTAAGACCACCCACCTCGAAGTGCGCATTGTCTTACTCAGCGGAGGTCGACTACGGGAAATCGAGCAGACCCTGCAGAGCCACCTCCGCGAAGCTTTAACCGAGAATCTAGGGATTGAATCCCTTGGGCACATCAACATCGTAGCGACTGGCTTCAAGAGCGGACGCATCGATTCAAACGACCGGTCTAAGTCAAATCCACTGTTTGCTGGAATGAATGAGGCCTACGATGACGTCGAAGGACTCGATTCAGATTCTGAGACGGACGATCAGTCCAAAAGTAGTTGGTAGCGCCTGAGTTTATTTTAATGACCTTCGGGTAGCTCCTAGCTGCAGTTAATCTAGCCTCAAAATGCTTCGTATTTTCGTAAGTTGCGCCCTGCTTGTCTTGAGCGCCTGCAGCACGCAAGAATCAGCCGAGCTTGAAGCCTTCGCCGACGCTTTCACTGAGGCTAACCAAGCGACCGAGGTCGAACCAATGCTCGCTATCTACGCACTAGAAGGCACGACCGAAAATACAAAGAACTTGCTCAAAAATGCACTCCTCTACGAACTAGGCCTACCGATCCAGAGCATTGAGTTCGAGCCACTGACTGGCTCACCCGAGGAGTCCATTGAATATAGCCATCAAGGCTTGGACTACATAGCCACATTAAAACCCAGCTTGCGCATGCGGGTGCGCTACGAAACAGAAGACCGCTTCGAAAGCCTCTTTAGCATCGGCCAAAACGGCGCAGGCCAATGGCGGATAATCAGTAGCCGACCCATGTAAATTGGCCTGTTTACTTACGAAGCTCCGAGAATAAAAATCCTCCGATAAGCGGGCTCGTCACCTATTTATAAGGCAGCCAAGGCCGCGTTCAAAGTCGCACTCGGGCGCATCGCATCCTGTGCTTTTTTAAGATTCGGGGCGGTAGTATCCGCCAATCTCCATGGGCACACCTTGCACAGTGTTGAGTTCGTCGACAATCTTGGATTCGTTGGCAGTGAGTGCCGCAGCCAGTGGCGCGAAGCGCGTCTTAAGCTCAGCGTCCTGGTCCTGAGTCGCCAGTGCTTCTGCCCAATAAAGCGCTAGGTAGAAATGGCTGCCGCGGTTATCGAGCTCGTTCACCTTACGAGAAGGCGACTTGTTCTCGGTCAGAAACTTCGCGTTAGCGATACCCAGTGTGTCTGCGAGGACTTGTGCTTTGGCATTCACGAAGACCGTCGAAAGGTGCTCCAATGAAACACCTAGCGCGAGGAACTCGCCAAGCGAATCCCAACGTAAATGGTTTTCTTTTTCAAACTGCTGCACGTGCTTAGGTGCGGAACCGCCAGCACCTGTCTCAAAGAGACCGCCCCCGTTCATCAGTGGTACGATCGAGAGCATCTTAGCGCTCGTGCCGAGCTCGAGAATCGGGAAGAGATCAGTCAAATAGTCACGAAGCACGTTACCAGTGACAGAAATTGTGTCTTCACCAGCCTTCGCACGTTCGAGGGTGATCTTAGTCGCTTCAACAGGCGATAGGATGCGAATATCGAGACCTTCAGTAGCGTGATCTTTAAGGTAAGTGTTCACCTTTTCGACTAGTTGAGCATCGTGCGCACGCGCCACATCCAGCCAAAAGATTGCGGGCGAACCTGTAGCGCGCGCGCGATTGACAGCGAGTTTGACCCAATCGCGGATTGCTGCGTCCTTCACTTGGCAGGCGCGCCAGATGTCCCCCTCCTCTACGCTGTGCTCAAGTAGCACGCTACCATCCGCATCGACGATACGAATCTTACCAGCAGTGGGAATTTCAAAAGTCTTATCGTGCGAGCCGTATTCTTCGGCTTTCTGCGCCATGAGGCCAACGTTGGGCACTGTTCCCATAGTCGTGGGATCAAAGGCACCGTTCTTTTTGCAGAAATCAACGGTCTCAGCATACACGCCCGCATAGCAACGGTCAGGAATGACGAAGTTCGTGTCTTGTTGCTCGCCGCCCTTGTTCCACATTTGACCTGAACTGCGAATCGCGGCAGGCATTGATGCATCGATGATCACATCGCTGGGAACGTGCAGATTGGTGATACCCTTGTCAGAATCAACCATCGCGATGTCGGGGTTACTGCCATAGACCGCTTCGATATCGGCTTCGATCGCAGCTTTTTGATCGGCAGGTAGACTTTCAATTTTAGCATAAAGATCGCCAAGGCCGTTTTTCACGTCCACCCCAATGGCAGTAATCGTAGATGCATACTTTTCAAAAACATCTCGGTAGAACACTTCCACTGCGTGACCAAAAATGATCGGGTCGGAGACCTTCATCATGGTCGCTTTCATGTGAAGCGAAAAGAGGACGTCTTCTTTTTTTGAAAGTTCGATCTGCTCGGCAAGGAAAGTACGCAGTGCCTGAACACTCATGAAAGTGCCGTCAAGCACCTCACCAGCTTCAAGTAAAAGGCCCTCTTTGAGTGTCGTCACACATCCGTCTGCAGCAACGAGCTCGATTTTCGCACTCGTTGCAGCAGGAATCGTGACTGACTTTTCATTAGCAAAGAAATCTGAGTCACCCATGCTCGAAACCGTGGATTTGGAATCCGCGTTCCATGCGCCCATACGGTGCGGGTTATTTTTAGCGTATTGTTTGACCGCGAGAGCGGCGCGGCGGTCAGAGTTACCCTCACGAAGTATCGGGTTAACGGCGCTGCCTTTAACCCGATCGTAAGCCGCTTTGATCGCTTCCTCCTCTTCTGTCTTTGGACTATCAGGGTAATCTGGCAGGGCGAAGCCGTTGGCCTGAAGCTCTTTGATGCAGGCGATCAACTGGGGCATCGAAGCCGAGATGTTCGGCAACTTGATGATATTAGCCTCCGCAGTCTTAGCCAGGTCACCAAGTTCAGCGAGATGATCAGCCGTCTTTTGATCCGCTGGCAAAAATTCTGAGAGATTTGCAAGGACACGACCTGCGAGTGAGATGTCGCGCGTCTCGACGGCGACGCCTGCAGCAGCGGTGTAGGCCTCGATGATTGGTAGGAGCGAATGCGTCGCCAGTGCCGGCGCTTCGTCAGTGATCGTATAAATGATTTTTGCTTTGTCGCTCATAGCGAAAATAATGACTGATGACTTATAAATTCTTGTTAAATGCGGGTGCTTAAAGATTCGCGCAGAATTTGCTTAGGCGCCCAAGGCCTTTTTCAATAACCTCGTCGGACGTGGCATAGCTGAGGCGGATGTAACCGGGAGCACCAAAGCCCTCGCCGGGAACGACGGCGACTTTTTCTTCTTCAAGAATACGCGCGGCGAAATCAGACGCACTGAGTCCGAGCTTTTCGATATTCGGGAAGAGATAGAAAGCCCCTTGGGCACGCGCGCACTCGACCCCATCGATACCTTGTAGACCCTCAAGGAGCGTGTTGCGGCGGCGATCGAAGACCTCTAACATACCATTCACGGCAGCCATCGACTGATCCCAGTTTTGCATGGCAGCGAGGGCGCCATATTGTGCGAAAGTGGTCGCGTTTGAACTGGTCTGACTTTGCAGATTTGCGACGGCTTTAGCGACGGCAAGCGGTGCCATCAAAGTGCCAAGGCGCCAGCCAGTCATGGAAAAAGTTTTACTAAAGCCAGCCACAGTAATGACAGCATCGGCGGCCTCCTTGGAAAAGGATGCGGGGCTTACATGCTTAACGCCATCATAGAGCAAATACTCGTAGATCTCGTCTGACATGATGTAAATACCCGCTTCGAGAGCGACCTCTGTAAGAGCCTGAAGCTCCTCGGCAGAGTAAATAGCACCGGTCGGATTAGAAGGGCTATTAATGATGACCATGCGCGTCTTCGGTGTAATTGCTTCACGCAGTTGCTCGGGGGTGATCTTGAACCCGTCTTCAAGCCCAGCGAAGATAGTCTTCGGTATACCGCCAGCCAATTTGACCATTTCAGGGTAGCTTACCCAGTATGGCGCAGGAATCACGACCTCATCGCCAGGACTGATGACGGCCAGAATAGCCAAATAGCAAGAATACTTACCGCCTGGGCTCACCACGCACTGTGCGGCTGTCGTGCCATCGACGCCTTGATTGCGGTATTTCTCGGCAAGAGCCTCACGTAGCGCAGGGATGCCAGGCGCAGGTGCATATTTAGTCTTCCCTTCCTGAATCGCCTGGATGCAAGCTTCTTTGATAAATTCAGGTGTGTCGAAATCAGGTTCACCAGCGCCGAAGCCGCAGACGTCCTCTCCGGCTGCCTTCAGTTCCTTAGCTTTGGCATCGACGGCGAGCGTGGGAGAAGGAGCGATGTTATTCGCCCAAGTGGAAAGTTTTGTTAGCTGTGTCATAAATAAATATAAAAAAACGCTCCTGCAGCATCTGTCATGGACAGTGCTGCAGGAGCGCAGAATCAAAACTTGTGCTTGGGCAAAAGCAAGCCTTGCCTAAGATTAGTCGAAAAAGTGGGTCTACTTCTTCGCTTTGCGCTTAGCTACTTTTTTCTTAGCGGCCTTCTTCTTGGGTGCTTTTTTCGCTACCTTCTTTTTAGGAGCTTTCTTAGCGACCTTTTTCTTGGCTACTTTTTTAACTGCTTTTTTCTTCACAGCTTTCTTAGCGACCTTTTTCTTGGCTACTTTTTTGACTGCTTTTTTCTTCACAGCTTTCTTAGCGACCTTTTTCTTGGCTACTTTTTTGACTGCTTTTTTCTTCACAGCTTTCTTAGCGACCTTTTTCTTGGCTACTTTTTTGACTGCTTTTTTCTTCACAGCTTTCTTAGCGACCTTTTTCTTGGCTACTTTTTTGACTGCTTTTTTCTTCACAGCTTTCTTAGCGACCTTTTTCTTGGCTACTTTCTTCACTGCTTTTTTCTTCGCGACCTTTTTAACAGCTTTCTTCACTGCTTTTTTCTTCGCGACCTTTTTAACAGCCTTCTTAACTACTTTCTTAACAGCCTTTTTCTTGGCTGGTGCTTTGCGAACTACTTTTTTCTTTGTTGCTTTTTTCTTAGGCATAATGGTTTCAGGGTTAAAGCCTGGGAGTTGGTCTGGTAGAGATTCTAACGCAGCTCTTAACAACTCACCTACACTGACTTTCTGCTGTTTGCTCAACTTAACTAGTCGTTGACGAAGTTTATCGGACAAGCGGACAGAAATTTGGCGGTGCGATGTATTTGATAGCTTCAATTCGGAAGCATCTAGATGACTAACCGCGTAGCGAACAACTTCACTAATAGAGCGTGCCCCTGTTTGACGTTGAATTTCTTTCAGCTTACCGAATAGGTCTTGCTGAAGATCAAAAGATAACGGGGTAGATTTTTTATTGCTCATACGCAACGCCGTGAAGGCTGTTTCAAAAACTGGTTTTTATATACCCTAAGTCAACATAAAATCTAAGTAGTCAATGTGAGCTATTACTCGGGACAAAAACTTAAAATTCTTACGTTAAGTAAAACTATAATTCTTTCATCGAAGATGGAATAGATGCATCAACTGATAGCGCAGTTTCCGGACAAAATAAATTGTGGTTTAAAGATATGCCAACGGACGCAGCTTTCACTTCGAAGGTCGTTCGGTCTCTCGAAGTATAGTCCGTAAGAGTGATACGTTTGACGATGTACTGCTCTTGAATTTTCTTAAAGCTCTCCACGGCGAAGCGTGATGCGACTTCACTTTCAGCATTCACGACTTCGATTCTCCACAGTGCATTATAAGTATCGTCCAGACCCACGCGCACGCCACTGATGCCCCGCTCTGCGCTGGCAGATGTAGCTGGTGGCTGCATTAAAAACTGCTGCGCGACACGGCTCACCCCAACGAGCGTCGGCCCCTCGTAAGTAAAGTCTTTCCAGTATACAAATGGCATCTGCAAATCGAAAGGCGAATAAAGCAAGCCAGGCATGATGGGCTCAAACAAGGCCTCACCTTCGATCAGTTCAAAGTCACTTCCACTCATTTCGGCGTATCCATGCCTGCGGGCTGACTCCATTTTGTATAATTAATTCCACCTCCTGCGACGAATCTACAGATTCGCCATCTTTTGGCCGAACTGAGGAAACGCGGAAGCGCGTGATCGGCCCCGACTCATTCCATGAGCCCCACATGATTCCTGCGTAAGGAATCGTACGGCCTCGGCGCGGTTTATGCGCCAACTCAAACTCGAAACAAAAGTCGCCTTCGAGGCGTTGTCGCCGAAATGCAGCCAGAGCGTTGTGCCCCCTCTTCCGCATCGATGCGTTCCATAAAACGAGAGGCACGTTCGCCGCCCAGACGCACTTGGGCAGATGCTTGTGAATAGGCACAAAAAAGGCCAGCTACGGTTAAACCGCAAACAGCTGACCTTTTAAATAATTTTAAAAAATACGTTTCCCGAAATAGCATTAATTAGTGGCGGGCTGCGGATCGTCCGAAGCAGCATCGATCGATTCGACGACCTCAGTAACCGTTTCTCCGACTGGCTCATTCTTGCTGGGAAGAGATGAGCGTATTCATATCCACCTCAGGAGTCACACTAGCCGATTGAGCTTGGTAGAGCAAATAGAGGCCCAAGGCGACGAGGAAGAATGCGATGATTCCGTAAACGGTGCCCTTAGTCAGGATATTGTTTGTGTCCGAACCGAAAGCAGACTCAGCAGCACCGCCACCAAGTGCGGCACCCATACCACCGCTCTGGCTGGTTTTTTGCATGAGCACGATTAAAATGACAAATGCCGAGATCAGCAAAAGGAAGAGAGTTAAAAGACTGATGAGTAATGTGCTCATAATGGTAAGCCGTTGATAGAGGGAAAAGCACGGTAAGATGCCAAGCCTGCCCTTGAGTTCAAGCGAAAAGGAAGGGGCAGAGACTGAAGGTTCAAGCTTGAACTATCCATTTTGAATGATTTCTCGCCTGACGCCCGATTCAAGCTTCGCCCTTCGATGATTTTAAGCGCTCCTCGAGCAGCTGCATATCACCAGGAATTTTGGACTGAAACTTTACCTTCTTACCGCTTGTCGGGTGGATAATGCCTATCGTCGTAGCGTGCAGCGCTTGCCGCTTAAAACCATAAGGTAGCTGAGCGCCCTTCCGGGCAACAGCCTTCTGCGTACTCGGGTGGTAGATTCGATCACCAATCAGCGGCATGCCATGCGCGGCTGCTTGTATCCGAATCTGGTGCTTAAGACCTGTTTCGAGACGAATACGGAGCCTCGCCACGTGGTTTTGAGCAAAAACCTCTTCGACTCGATAATGCGTCACCGCCTCGGTCGCGCCCTCTTCAGGCTCAACGAAAAGTTTTTGATCGTAGCCGCGCTCGTCTAGCTTGAGGTAATTATGCCAAGTGCCCTCTGGCGTGGCTGCATCCCCATCGCCGTAGGCAATGTATTCACGGAGAAAGTTGTGGCTACGGAGCTGCTTGATCAGGTGCTGCCTCGCGTTGTCGTTCAGCGCGATGCAAAGTAGCCCACTCGTGTATTGATCTAGCCGATGCACGGGGAGCGTCTTGACCGGATCTGCCGTGCCGAAAAAACTACGACGGGTCGCCTCACCTCGCGCGTCGTTCAAATAGTTGCTCAACACTTCGAGTGCCGAAATCTTCGATTGATTCTCGGTCGGCACGGACAACAGACCTGCCTCTTTATCGACGATGGCAAGATCGCTGTCTAAATAGATCAATACCAGCTTGGGATGAATCCGCTTGCGGTGCCCCCAGGCCACCGCGGACTTCTCAGGCTTACCCATCGTCAGTGACTCACCAGGATCCGCCAGTCGCATGCCCGCTTTCGTCACGACACGCCCATCTAGGCAAAAACGACCGGCCGCGATCCACTCCTTGATCCGCTTACGCGGGGAATCAGGGCAAAGACGCACCGCCCAATCGAGCAGGGTCTTTTCGTTCTGGATGGAGTCGTCCTTCATTTCCGCGTAGTGCGTCAACTCAAGGCCTTACAAGCAAGCTCATTTCAAGCGGTTCTGCGAAAACACCCGCCGACTGCAGACTTTGTAGGACTGCCATGTCACCCCACTCGGCACCAATCAGTGAGTACGCCTTAGGTTTATACCTGCCCCGCGCGCGCCGCGCACAAAAAAGCCCCCCGGCCAGATGACCGGAGGGCTTAAAGAAAAATTTAGTCTAAACTAAATTAGAAACTGAAAAGCAAGCTCAACAGCGAATTGGGTCTGTCACCATGCTTCGAAATCAGAATAAATCTACGTGGCTGACTTCGGTCACAGAGCAAAAGGTTATCACTGAAGGCATAGTTGTGAGCTAGTGTGTATTTTGTGAGTCGAGATCGTTCGTAATCACTCTGAAGTCATCAAATCAATGCGCACTAACGCGAGCGGTCACCGATGCAACATCACTGTATTCATAGTTGGCCATCAACAGGCCGGCATGAAGGTAATTATCGCCCATCAAAGCTCTGCATTGCTAGCGTTAAGTTCAGCAGCAAAAAGCCATGCGCCGGTTTCGTAGGTCACATAGGCATTGTAGTGTTCAATACTAAACTGTTCAAAATCTTCAGCGAAACTTCCACCAACAAAGACGGAAAAACCGCCGCCGAGATCAAGAGAAGCTGCAACTTCGACAACCAATGGCGTCGCTGTCATCCAGTTTGACTTCACTGAGATGCCGAAGAATGTAGTGTCTGAAGCAACTGTGTATTTAACACCATCCCCGTATCTTGAATTATAATTAAAATTACGTAGTGGGAAATTATAGGCAGTGGAGGATTGAAAGAGACCAGTTGGCTTTTTGGCTTCGAAACCGAGCATTGATACATAGCGACCTACAGTCACTACGCTACCACCACTAGTGCGTAGTTAACGAAGGCTTGCTGAGCAGTAATGCCTGATGATCGCCATCATACTCAAGATCGACTTGGGCAGTGACAGCCTCGAAGTCAAACAACCAGCTGATTTCAACTTTATCAATTTGGAAGTCCTCAGTGGACTACTATTATCGCCATCTGTATATTCAGTGTGTCGATAGGATGAATCAACATAGCCTTGGAAAGAGAGTGAATCGTTAATGACGATTTCACCCATCGAAAAGCTGGAAGCTGCAAGAAATGCAGATGCGATAGCTAATTTGTTTTTCATAGTTTTGTTGCGTTTTATTGTTGTTTTACAAACAGAGCTTACTGGCCCAATCGAGCAGGGTTTTTTCTTCAAGATTCGAATCCTCCATCATGAGTGTACAGTGCGTCGATAGTCCCAAAGACAGGCAAGCTCATTTAATATCACTTGCAAGGACGCCGACTGGTGTCGCCTCGCGACCACTATGACTCGGGAAGCGTTCTTCCCTAGGCACAAAAAAGCCCCCCGGCCAGATGACCGGAGGGCTTTTGAAATGTAATTTGCTTTTACGCTCTAATTGGGCAGGGCCTAATTAGAACAGGCTTGTAGAACCAGTAGAATCTACGTGGCTGACTTCGGTCACAAGCAAAAGGTTATCACTGAAGTCATAGTTGTGAGCTAGTGTGTATTTTGTGTACTCTGCTCTGTCTTCCCAATCAACCGCACTAAAGCGAGCAGTCACCGATGCAACATCACTGTATTCATAGTTGGCCATCAACAGGCCGGAATAAATGTCACCATCATCGGGTATATCAGTAGCGTTAAGTTCAGCAGCAAAAAGCCATGCGCCGGTTTCGTAGGTCACATAGGCATTGTAGTGTTCAATACTAAACTGTTCAAAATCTTCAGCGAAACTTCCACCAACAAAGACGGAAAAACCGCCGCCGAGATCAAGAGAAGCTGCAACTTCGACTATATCCAGATCACCTCCGCGTCGCGTCATTCAACGTTGACTCACTGAGATGCCGAAGAATGTAGTGTCTGAAGCAACTGTGTATTTAACACCAAGATTTAATATTTCTTGTATTAAAATCTATATTAACTAACTTCAACGAAGGGATACTATAGGCAGTGGAGGATTGAAAGAGACCAGTTGGCTTTTTGGCTTCGAAACCGAGCATTGATACATAGCGACCTACAGTCACTACGCTACCACCACTAAGTGCGTAGTTAACGAAGGCTTGCTGAGCAGTAATGCCTGATGATACGCCATCATACTCAAGGTCGACTTGGGCAGTGACAGCCTCGAAGTCAAACAACCAGCTGATTTCAACTTTATCAATTTGGACTCTTCAATACGGGAGTCCGGAATACCACGATTATTGAATCACCGCGCAGATAGGATGAATCAACATAGCCTTGGAAAGAGAGTGAATCATTAATGACGATTTCACCCATCGAAAAGCTGGAAGCTGCAAGGAATGCAGATGCGATAGCTAATTTGTTTTTCATAGTTTTGTTGCGTTTTATTGTTGTTTTACAAACAGAGCTTACTGGCCCAATCGAGCAGGGTTTTTTCTTCAAGATTCGTATCCTCCATCATGAGCGTACAGTGCGTCGATAGTCCCAAAGACAGGCAAGCTCATTTAATATCGCTCGCAAGGAGCCGACTGGTGTCGCCTCGCGACCACTATGACCTAGGAAGCGTTCTTCCCTAGGCACAAAAAAGCCCCCCGGCCAGATGACCGGAGGGCTTTTGAAATGTAATTTGCTTTTACGCTCTAATTGGCAGGGCCTAATTAGAAAGTGAAGAGCAATTCAACAGCGAATGAGGTAACCTCGGCGTCTTGACCAACAACATCACCATCAGCTTGGCTGACTTCAGCACAAAGTGCAAGATTGTCAGAGAACGCGTAGTTGTGAGCGAGTGTTATCTTAGTGCCATCAATAATATCGCCTTGTTGTTCACCCTCCAGGTCGACAGAGCTGAAACGAGCAGTCACCGAAGCAACGTCGCTGTAAGCATAGTTAGCCATCAACAAGTAACTAGTGGCTTCCTGATCGTTGAAGCGTTGTAGTTGACTCATCTTCCTCAAGCTTCAATTCAGCAGCGAACAACCATGCGCCTGTTTCATAGGTCACATAAGCGTTGAGCAACTGATTATCACCTGAATCTGCATTTTCGAAGGCACCGCCAGCAAACACTGTGAAGCCGTTGCCGAGGTCCATAGAACCGGCCACTTCAAGTGCGTATGAGCTGTCATCCTCTCACATATCACCACCAAGGCGGTCGCCGTCATTACCAAAAGCTTGGTCTTGAAGCGAGATGCCGAAGAATGTAGTGCCTGAAGTGCGTGTGTATTTTACACCTTGCACGTAATCACTGGCATTTGTGATGCTGATAGCCTTGAACTGTGTAAGCACCAGAGAACTGATACATACCAGTTGGCTCAAGAGCTTCGAAACCAAGCATCGTGGCATAACGACCAGCAGTTACTACATCACCGTTAGCGAGCGAGTAGTTAACGAAGGCTTGCTCAACATTAGTGCCATTAACTCCTTCTTCATACTCAAGATCAACTTGGGCAGAGACATTACCGAAGCTGAATAACCAGTCGATTTCAACTTGGTCGATACCAAAGGAGTTAGTGGATTCTTTAGTTGCGCGCCATTATCTGCATCAGAATGTGAGTAAGACATATCAACGAAGCCTTCAACAGAGATATTCTCAGTCAAGGCGATCTCCGCGAAGGAGAAGCTGGAAGCTGCAATAAATGCAGATGCGATAGCTATTTTGTTTTTCATAGTGTAGTTTGTTTTGTTATTGTTTGTTTTGTTGTTTTTCAACAGCGCTGACTGACTCAGACGAGCCTGTCTTTGCTACTGGAAATTGGGTTTTTGGACGGTCAATACCTGACCTTTACGGAAACTGATCTTACCGCGCAGCGAATTGCTATCATCGCGGATACTGGTTTCGTAATAAAAAACTTCGTCCACGCGGGGCTTGAGCGATTTCACCGAACGAGGCGGTGATCCTAAAGCATCGATGACAGTCTCTTCAGATACACCTGGGCGCACGGTCTCCCACTGCTCTGGCTGCGTCCAGCGCAAGTTACGCCAAGCGCTGTTCGCCATAATGTCAAAGGCCGCGCCACGCCCGAGGATTGAGGAACTAGGCACATTGCCACCCGTGGCAGCCAAGGCTTTCACTTCTTTAGTTTCTTGCTCGGCATCAGCTAAGCGTGTTTCGAGCTCTGCAATACGCGCCTCTGATACACTTGATGGAGCCGGTTGCACCTGCTCCGCGGAGGCTAGACGCGCCTCCATGGCGATCAAACGTGCTTCCATTTGAGCCATACGATCAGTGGCTGCATCCGCATCGGCAGCACAAAGTGGGGCAAATAAAACTGGCGCAAGCAGCGCAACAGCATAGGTATTCAATAAGGTAATACGCATATATTTCCGCTAATAGTGCATTATATGCCCTACTATGCAAGCCAAAAAATCTCATTTACCTCAGTGATGACGGTGCTTAAGTTGCCAGATTACTGCCTAAGGCCCATCCAAGGCTCAATTAATCACGATTTATATGACTATTACCCATAAATACAGACTTCTGGGCTCGATACTTGCCTTCTGCGCAGTGTTATTCGGCGCATTTGGCGCCCATGCCCTTAAAGAAACACTGAGCGCGCACGATTCGATTCAAACCTGGGAAACTGCTGTGCGTTACCAGATGTGGCATGCTTTAGCCCTTATCCTGTTGTCAATGATCAGCTTATCGAAGTCCCATACCCAAAATGACTGGTCTCTGCTTCGTGGTCGGCACCTTACTGTTCTCAGGCTCACTTTACGGACTGGCACTCGATGGGCCAAAATGGCTCGGTCCGGTGACACCGCTCGGTGGACTATGCCTGATGATCGGATGGTTGCTACTTGTTTATTCGAGTTACAAAAATAAGGTATAAACCTTATCTATTAGTAAGTTATATAGCCTATATTATAATGAGGTTTATACCTATTTCTATTTGCGATCGGCAACTTGCTGACGACCAGCCCTAATTGACTCTAGCTGAGAGCTAGAGATTATTAGTCAAAAAATCAAAGCCCCGTGTTGCCAATGCGCCCTGCTTTGTCATTTCTAGCTTTATGCCATACGAACACACTTCTACGCGCCGAATCGAGTTTTCCGAGACTGACATGGCGGGACTCGTCCACTTTTCTAATTTTTTTAAGTACATGGAGACGGCGGAGCGCGACTTTTTCGAGGCTGCAGGAGTGGACTTGATCCGCACCGAGCCGGGCGAGCTAGTCGGCTGGCCACGGGCGCGGGCTGAGTGCAAATTCTCCGCTCCACTGAGATTCGGGGACACGATTGACATCCACCTAGCCGTTAAATCGGTCAAAGATCGAGCGATCGACTACCAGTTTCGTATTTTCCGCCGCAACAAGGATGGCAGCCGCACACAAGCGGGTAAAGGGCACATGACGACGATCCTGGCCAAACTTGACGAGAGTGGCGAACTACAGTCTGCCGAACTGAGCGATGATCTGCGCAAGCGGATCAGCGAGGCACCTGCCGAGGTGCTCAAGCTACCAGTAGCCTAGTGAAAAGAAGATTTCATTTTCTAACTTTAAAGCATATCTAGCGTCATTTAGCGCGTAAACGATGAAACCACACGCATTAGTCACCAACGACGACGGAATCGAATCCGCCTTTCTACACCGATTAGTGGAAGCGCTTCTGCCCCAATTTCGTGTTTCCGTCGCTGCGCCAGCCTTAGAGCAGAGCTGGACGGGTCGTAGTATGACACGGCATGGCGAGCTCGAAGCGATCCACAGCCCCTCGCATTTCCCTGATGGCGTCGAAGCTTGGTCGATCAGCGGCACGCCGACGGATTGTGTCAACATCGCCCTCGGCAATTTGCTTCCCGAAAAGCCAGATATCGTGCTTTCCGGTATCAATATTGGTTTTAACACCACCGAATCGCTCATCCTTAGCTCTGGCACAGTGGCCGGCGCGATCGAGGGCGTGCTCTGGGATCTGCCGGCCATGGCCTTCAGTAAATGTGTGCCCAATCACCTTTTCGAGAAGATCCGCGATGCCAAGGGGCAAGCTGACGGTGATTTCAATGCTTCCCTCAAAGCAGCCGCTGCCCACGCCGCGCGGATGGCAGTCGAAACCCTAGCCTCGCCTGAAAAGCACCTTGGTGTTGTGGTCAATGTCAACTTCCCAGTCGAAACCGACGCTGACACGCCTATCATCGATACCTTCCCTGCCAAACTACAACTTGGCAGCTTATTTGCCGAGTCCAGCCCGGGCAAGTTCACCTTCCGTTACTCGGATGGCTTTGTCACTGATTCAGATCCGAATACCGACCGCGCAGTGCTTGAAAGCGGACGCATTAGTCGCAGCCTACTGGATTTCTCGCGTATTGGAAAACGCGACTAATTTGCAGTGGCTTCAGGATTAAAGCCTCAGCGGTATATGCGAAGGGTTCACATAGCCGAAACGCAAAAGCGCCACGATTAATTCTTGCCTGTTGTGACTGCGAAAAATAGGCAGTTAGTATGACTATATTCTCCACGCAGAGATACACCCGATTTTTTCGATCTACAACCGCACTTTTCTGCGGTCTCGCGATCTCTAGCTTACTGGGTCTAAGCGCCCACGCACAGAGTAAGGACGAACTTTTCCGAGGCACCTGGCAGATCGATACGCCAGAAAAGGGCACGCTCATTATGATCGTGAAGAGCCAGAGCCAAGCCTCCTACTTTTGGGGCGATAATACCGACCGCACCGTCTATGCGGGCACTTGGGCGAGTGAAGGCGAGACAGCCACTCTTACTTGGGCAGACGGCAGTCAGCACCGAATTGAGGGCGACAGCCTTGGCTTTGCCATCACCCATATCGACGCGGCGGCAGAGAGGCCTACACGACCAAAGCACAACAAGTGCCCGCCGAAATACTAGGTCAGTGGGCGAAGCCCCCCACTAAAGCAAGCGAGATCGCCTCCGACCGTGATCGAGCCAAAGGCTTTATCGGTATCTGGAAAATCGGCGAAGACGAAACGAACGCAAAATATATATTCGTCGAGTCCGACCGCTCCGCAGCGACGAACGCTGGTGGCGAAGACGGCCTCCGCGGATCTTGGGCCAAACAAGGTAGCGAGCTTCACATTACTTGGGACAGCGGACACTATTCGATTCTCCGCCCGAACAAGCGCGAATTTATTTACAAGATGGTGGAGCCAGGTCTCATCATCGAAGATGACGACACAGTGATGCGACCCGCCGCTCGTATTATAGAGGATCGAGTGCCCCTTACATGGGCGACCAAATACCGGACAGAACGCGAGATCTATACAGGCGGCATCGCCTTTTCTAGTCGTAAGAATGCCCGGGCTTTTTACCGTGGAGATTGGATCGTAAACTCTCCGAAAATCGTTTTGAACGCATCGCGCTCTCTCGCTTCGGCGGACTCAGCACCACACTCGACAGTGGTCTCGAAGGCGACTGGCGGTTGCAGGGGCAAGACCTCTTTATGCGATGGGACGATGGGATGCGTAAAATCCTCAGCCCCATCGGGCGCGGCTTCGTGATCTACGAGTATCCCGCCGGCCGCCCACTCGACGGCGTGCCCACTCGCACCCGTGCTGCCGCGCCTGCAGACAGCGCAAAGCTAGCCGAACACTTAAAAGGCCGCGAACAAGTCGCCCTACAAATTGTTAAGCTCGCAGAAGCCGCTGGCATCGACCCCGCTCAGCAAGAAACCGCAGGCTGGGGGCGCACCTTCGCTCGCTGGGCATGGCCTTTTGGTGAAGATGAAGCCGCCTGCATCGGCCGATGCCATGTTCAAACAAGAATTTGAAGAAGCCAGCGAGACAGACCCATGGTGGTGGCCTTTCTGGAGCGAAAAAGGCTCCGCAGAGCAAGTTAACGGAACCGAAACCGAGACAGACGCCTTAAAGTTGCCAGAACCAGATAAGGCCGCTGAAGAAATCACCATTGAAACGCCTGTTGAAAATATTAAAGGTCTTCAGTGTCCGAAGAAACCAGCGAAAAAAATAGCCGCTCCGTTCGCGATTGGGTCTGGCCTTTCTAAAGTACAACTATTCTACAGAAGTTCTTAATTTTAATTCACGCATCCTTCATACCATGACCACCGTCACATCCAGTCCCGCCCTCAACGCTAGCACGGTCTCTGAGATCGACCCTGAGATCGCTGCCGCCATCGCCGCCGAGCGCCAGCGCCAAGAGAACCACGTCGAGCTCATCGCTTCCGAAAACTTTACCTATCCAGCCGTAATGGAAGCTCAGGGAAGCGTGCTCACGAATAAGTATGCCGAAGGCTACCCACGCAAACGCTGGTATGGCGGATGCGAGCATGTTGATGTGGTCGAAGACCTGGCCATCGCCCGCGCGAAAGAGCTCTTCGGCGCGGATCATGCGAACGTGCAGCCACACTCTGGCTCGCAGGCCAATTTCGCAGTTTACACTTCCGTGCTTCAGCCCGGCGATAAAGTGCTCGGTATGAACCTTGCCCACGGCGGTCACCTCACCCACGGCAACCCAGTCAATTTTTCGGGTAAGCTCTACAAATTCGTTCAATACGGCGTCCGCGAAGACACCGGCCTAATCGATTACGACGAGTTGGCTGCTGTCGCCGAGAAAGAAAGCCAAAGATGATCACCGTAGGCGCATCCGCCTACTCGCGCATCATAGACTTCGAACGCATGGGCGAGATTGCCCGCTCCGTCGGCGCCTATCTTTTCGCCGACATCGCCCACATCTCAGGGCTCGTCGCTGGCGGAATGCACCCCTCCCCCGTGCCCCACGCCGACTTTGTCACGACGACCACGCACAAGACACTTCGTGGTCCACGCGGCGGTCTGATACTTTGTAAAGCAGAGCATGCCAAAGCAATCGACTCAGCCATGTTCCCTGGCGGTCAAGGTGGCCCACTCATGCATGTCATCGCAGCCAAGGCCATTTGCTTTAGCGAGTGCCTCAAGCCCAGCTTCAAGAGCTTACGCAGCCCAAGTTGTGGCCAACTCACAAGCCCTCGCTGCAGCCATGATGGAGCGCGGCTATAATTTGATTTCTGGCGGCTCAGATAACCATCTATTTCTTGTGGATCTACGCGCCAACTTACCCGAACTCACCGCGAAGGTCGCCCAAGAGACACTCGATCTGGCTCACATTACTTGTAATAAAAACACAGTCCCCTTCGAGACACGTTCTCCCTTCAAAGCATCGGGTATACGCCTCGGCACACCCGCCGTGACTAGCCGAGGCTTCGTCGAGGAGGATATGGTGATCATCGCCGACTGTATCGATCTTGTGCTTAAAGCAATCGATACCGACGACCTAGACGGCACGCTTGAAACAGTCAAAGGACGCATCGCTGAACTAGTGTCGAAGTATCCGCTGCCTTACTAGATTTAG
Organism: Opitutaceae bacterium BACL24 MAG-120322-bin51; assembly: GCA_905182465.1. Taxonomy (GTDB): domain Bacteria; phylum Verrucomicrobiota; class Verrucomicrobiia; order Opitutales; family Coraliomargaritaceae; genus Thalassobacterium. The sequence goes on from CAJJBI010000005.1 coordinate 221,756, forward strand.
AACAGAAGGCTCTGGCTCCTGGCTGTCCGCAGACTGAAGTTAGTCGCGCAGGAGCGCGACCTTCCATTTCTACAACAAGTCCGCTGCCAAATCAGCGAGCTCGGAACGCACCCCTGTCGTCAGCTCCAAGTGCGCGGTGATATCCGTACCTTTGAGCCTCTGCGCAGTATGCACCAGTCCGTTGGACCAGGCATCAAGAAACATGCTGTCCACCTGATAGGGGTCTCCGAGTAGGATCACCTTCGAACCTTCAGCCATCCGACTGACAACCGTCTTCGCTTCGTGCGGGGTCAAGTTCTGCGCTTCATCAATAATGAAAATTGTGTTCGAAAGCGATCGCCCGCGAATGAAGGTCATCGCTTCGACCTCTACCATTCCGTAGTCGAAGAGAAACTGGAAAGGCTTGCGTGGCTTACTTTCGTCCTCGTCTTCGTCACCTTGGTTCGGCTGCTTGGCTAGCTTAGCCATCGCCTTCTTGCGCTTGCGCGTCGAAGTGATACGGCTCACCGAATCATCCTCATGCACATCTGGTTGCTTGACCACTTTGCGGTTACTAAAGAGCACTTCAAGGTTATCAAAAAATGGGGCAATATAGGGCGCCATTTTTTCATCTAAGGTGCCAGGCAGCGCGCCGGTGTCTTTGCCGATATGCACCAGTGGACGTGTAATGAATACACGCTCGTATAAGTTATCCTCACCAATCGCTTGGAAGAGCGCCATAGCGATGGAAACGAGTGTTTTACCTGTACCCGCTTTTCCACTACAAGTGACCAACTTAATATCTTCATCCAAGAGTGCATCCATGAGCATACGTTGCTCTGAATTGAGGGGATGAATACGAATGCCTTTCGGTATTTTCACACCCACATCTGAACCAAGAATCAAACTGTCAACCTGTCCATCACCACGATAACGAGCAGGCTCGCTAATCTCTCCGTTACTGAGAAAGATGTATTCGTTGATAAATAGATGGTTCGTTTGTTCGGGAAGAAGGTCCACGCCGTGCTCCTCGAGGAAGCGTTCATAATCTTCGTCGCTGACCTCGATCGTCTTACAACCGCCACCGAGTTTGGCAGAGGTCACTTTATCGTTCATGTAGTCCTCTACTTCGAGACCTAGCGCGATACCCTTAAGTGCCATATTGGCGTCCTTCGTTACCAGAATCACTCGACTGTCAGGACAGACCTCCTTTAGGAAAAAAACCGAGGCCAAAATACGGCTGTCCATTTTCTCCATGTTGACGAGCGTCGCCTTCAAACGATTCAAACCCTGATTATCCGAATCGCCGCTCACCATGTAGTCGTTGATCACAACGACGAGGCGGCCGCCATTGGGTAAGTCGCGGCTTAGTGCAGAGCTTCCTTTACCATTTAGCTCGGGCGGGGATTCCAAGCCCTCATCGAAGAGTGCCCGGAGGTCTCGGTGTATCTTTCGTGCTGAAAAGCCCAACTCACCGGGAGCAGACTTCTTGCCATCGAGCTCTTCGAGGACTTCGACGGGTATCGCGATCGTGTTTTCCTCGAACTTGTGCAGGCACTGCGGATCGTGCAGGAGAACATTGGTATCTAGGACAAAAATCTTAGTCTTCGACGCAGGCGTTGTTTCGTTCGGCAAGGTATGTAAAATAAATGAGGGCGAAATACGATTCTGGCATTTGCAGCCAGCCTAAAATGAGCTACTACAAGCCATAATCGCACCCTCTACCTTTGGGCAAGCCGTAAACCCAATTAGCTCAACTTTTCCACTAAAATGCCCAACGAACCTATTACTCAACACGATTTTCAGGATGAATCCCTGCTCAAACTCGCCCTCACTCACTCTAGTTGCGATCGGGTTGGTGGCGACAACCAACGCCTCGAATTCCTAGGCGACGCTGTGCTCGACCTCATTATCGCAGAAACTCTGTATGCAAAATTCCCCGAGGCCGATGAAGGCGCGCTCGACCGCTGCCGTGCCAGTATCGTTAATGGCGAATCCCTCGCTCGCGCCGCGACCGCTAAAGGTCTCGGTAAATATCTCGAAGTCGGCGACGCCCATCGCCAGCACCACCCCGAGCCGAGTAAGGCGATGCTCGAAGATGCCCTTGAAGCCCTCATCGGTGCCGTCTACCTAGATGGCGGTATCAAGGCCGCGCGCGAGACCATCTTGCATCTATTCGACAACCAAATTGAAGCCATCGCGCTAGCTACCGGCAATCAAAACCCGAAAGGTAAGCTCCAAGAGTGGTCGCAAAAACACCACAAAGGCGAAGTTCCTACCTACGCAGAACTCTCAGCTGAGGGTGCCGACCACGAGCGCAGCTACACCGCCACGGTGTCTTTAGGTGGCAAGGAGCTAGGCCGTGGCATAGGCAGTTCGAAAAAAACCGCCGAAGCCAAGGCAGCGAAGGCCGCGCTGGAAAATCTCGCGTAACGTAGCGTGAGCTTGCTCGCACGCCACGAATGAAATACCTGTGCCCAAAAAACAAAAACCTTCGCCCAGCAAACACACGCTCTACCACGGCGTATGCACGGAGGCACGTGCCCCACTGCTCTACTCCCTAGCGCAAGGCAACGACGCAGAAATCACCGTCGCCCTCGTCGCCGATCCGCGGCGCGCGCAAGAGCTCGCCGCCGAACTCGACACCTACACTCTCTGGGCTAGAGCCAAAACGCCCCTTCAAGTCCTTTACTTTCCCGAAGACCCTCCGCCCGACATCGACGCACAGCGCCGCGCCGACCGTATCTGCGACCGTCTCACTTTGCTCAGTGCACTCCTCACCAGTCCAGCGGGGAAACGACTGCTCATCGCCACTCCCGAAGCCCTACTGGGTGCCTGCCCTGACAAAGTGGCCTTTGCACAGCAACGCCTCACCCTTAGAGTTGGTCAGTCATATCCCTTTTCCGAATTGATCGCCACACTCACAAGCGATCTCGATTACGACTCCGAAGCCATCTGCGAACAGCCTGGACAGATCGCAACCCGTGGTGGCCTGATCGACCTCTACCCCTACGATGCGCACGAGCCCTATCGCATCGATTTCTTTGGTGATGAGATCGAGAGTATCCGGCGCTTCGACCCCACTACCCAGCGCACGCATGAAGAAGTCGACGAAATTCAGATAGCCGCTGCCGAGAGTGCTGACTCCATTCACTCGACCGAAGGCGCCCTGCTAGGCTACCTGCCCGAGAGTAATCTACAATGGATACTCGACGATCCCGCCACACTCGTACGCGAGCATCCCTACAGGTTTGAAAATATCAAAACGACTAGCGGTAGCCTACGCTCTTTTTATCAAGCGGTCGCTCATCGTGAGAATATTGACACACTCACTTCTCTTTGCGAACTGGATACAGATCCCGAACTCTTCCGTAAGGCCGAGCGTATTGAGATTCAGTCCGAGCCGACAGCTAACTACCGTTTCCACACCAACCATACACAGATCGGATACGACCGATTTGAGTCGGAGCAGAGTGCTCGTTTCAAATTTGAACAACAGCTAGCCGATTGGACAAAAGAAGGACTCGAAATTACTTTCGCCGCCGCAGGCGAGAGCGAGCAAAAGCGCATCAAAGAACTACTTGCCGACAATCCACTGACCGCGGGGATCAAATCTAATTTTATCGAAGGTACGGTATCGGGGGGATTCATTCTTCGCGTTAGCCCAAAAATTCCACTCGCCACTCTCCCTCTTCACTCGAATGCAAAGCAGGGTTTTGTTTTAATCGCTGACACCGAATACTTCGGTAGTCGAAACCGCAAGGTCAGCCGTCGGGGGGAACGCGCCCGCGTTACCCTCTCACAAGTCGACCAGCTACTCGACTTCACTGAGCTCGTGGACGGCGATCCACTTGTCCATCTGCAGCACGGCGTCTGTCTCTTTCGCGGCCTCACGCAACTAGAAATTCAAGGTGGTAGCAAAGAGGTCATCTCTGTCGAGTTCGCCGATCAGATGACGATCCACGTCCCGCTACAAGAGTCGCATTTACTCACTCGCTATGTCGGCCTGACTAAGTCGCAGCCCAAGCTAGGCAAGGTCGGCGGCGCGGCTTGGGATAAAACCCGTGCCGCCGCCGAACGCGCCACCCTCGACTACGCAGCCGAGATGCTCCAGCTCCACGCCCGCCGCGCCCAATCCGGCGGCTTCGCCTTTCCGCCCGATCACGCTTGGCAGAAAGACTTCGAGTCCGCCTTCCCCTTCAAAGAAACACCGGACCAGCTGAGCGCAATCGAAGCCTGCAAGCAAGATATGGAGAGCACGCAAGCGATGGATCGTTTAATCTGTGGCGACGTCGGCTTCGGCAAGACCGAGGTCGCCATCCGCGCCGCACTCAAGGCCGTGCTCGCAGGTAAACAGGTGGCGATCCTTGTGCCCACCACCGTGCTCTGCCAGCAGCACTTCAACACCTTCCGTGAGCGCATGGCACAGTATCCGATCATCATCGACATGGTTAGCCGCTTCCGCAGCGCCGCAAAAAATAAAGAGTGTATTGCGCAACTCGCAGCCGGCAAGATCGACATTGTAATCGGCACTCACCGTCTACTCAGCAAAGACGTCCACTTTCAAGACCTCGGCCTACTCGTAGTCGACGAAGAGCAACGCTTTGGTGTGAAGCAAAAGGACCGCATCAAGCAACTGCGCACCGATGTCGACATCCTCACCCTCAGCGCGACACCGATCCCTCGCACCCTGTATCTCGCCATGGCGGGTGCACGTGCCATGAGCGTGATTGAGACGCCACCCGTCGATCGCCGTCCGATCGAGACCATCGTCAAAAGCTACGATGAAAATTTGATCAAAAGCGCCATCCAAGCCGAGACGGACCGAGGAGGCCAAGTCTTCTACCTACACAATCGCGTCGATAGTATCCAAGGCGTTGCCACCAAGATCGAGGCGATGCACCCAAGGCTCAAAGTCGCAATCGGCCACGGGCAGATGACGGAGGGTGCACTCGAAAAAGTCATGACGAAATTCGTCGCGGGTCAATTCGATGTGCTAGTCTGCACCACCATTATCGAATCTGGTATCGACATCCCGAATTGTAATACTCTGATCATTGAAGGCGCCGACCGCTTCGGCCTCGCTCAGCTCTATCAGATCCGTGGGCGAGTCGGGCGCTTCAAACGCCAAGCCTACGCCTACCTACTGCTCCATCGCCACGCTGCACTCGTTGACCAAGCACAAAAACGATTGAACGCACTCAAGCAACACAACCAACTGGGAGCCGGTTTCCGCATAGCGATGCGCGACCTCGAGTTGCGCGGCGCAGGCAATCTACTCGGCTCGCAACAAAGCGGTCACATCGCAGGGATTGGCTTTGAGCTGTATTGCCAATTGCTTAAACAAAGCGTCGCCCGACTGAAGGGTGAACCTGGCGCCGACCGTATTCGTGCCGAAGTTAAGCTCGACTTCATCACTACCGGTGAGGGCGGACGTCGCGCCCGTAGCACGAGCGGCACCTTCAGCTTTGCCGCGATTAAGGATGCCGAATACGGCAACCAAAAAGGCGAGCTGATCGAGGCCGCTCTCCCCGCTGAGTATATCGCCGAACCGCGTCTGCGGATCGACTTCTACCGTCGCCTGGCACTCGCCGAAAAAAATGCTGAAGTTGAGGAGATAGCCGAAGAATTAGTCGACCGCTTCGGTGCATTGCCCCTCGCTACTGAAGCCCTCATCAATGTCAGCCAAGTCCGCGTGCTCGCCGAGCTAGCAGGAGTCCGCCGCGTCGAAACCGAGGGCGACCGCTTGATCTGCCGACTTGCCCAGCCGGTCAAGAACGGCGAATTCCTGAAATCTGGCACTCGCTTCCCTAGGCTGAAAGCCAAAGACCCCATCAAACGCCTCGCCGAAATTCAGAGCTTTTTAAAACGCCATCGAGTGCTCAACTAGCAGCGCAATAGGGGCTTTATAAAAAGTGGAAGCGTGGCTCTACTCACATTTTTTATGGCTGCTTTAATACAAGCAGGTATTTTTCTACCTAGAAAATCCTGAATGAATTTAGGATAAAAAAAGCCCCGCAGCTTTTAAGCTGTGGGGCTTGAGAAATAATCTAACTGTACGACTTTCAGCACTTTCCGACCCTAAGGATCGAGGCTACGAATCGATGAGTCTAGACGTTAATCGAGATGTCGATACCAGCGGGTAGATTGAGCTTCTTGAGTTCGTCGACTGTCGCAGCAGTGGGCTCGACGATGTCAATGAGGCGTTTGTGCGTGCGAACCTCGAACTGATCCATTGACTTTTTGTTAACGTGGACGGAACGATTCACGGTGAACTTCTCGATCTTCGTCGGAAGCGGGACGGGCCCAGTAACGCGAGCGCCGGAGCGTTTTGCTGTCTCGACAATGTCCGCTGCGGACTGGTCGATAACGCGATAATCAAAGCCTTTTAGGCGGATACGGATACGTGGTGTGCTCATAGTTTATGTGTTTGGTTGATTGTTGTTGGTTGAAAGTTGTTGGTTGGTCGATGCGAAAGGGAGAGAACAATTAAGTTTAAGAGTTTATTTTATAAGCTCTGTCTTATGTGCTCTTATTAGTAGCGACCTCTCGTAGAGGTTTCTAGGATGGTATTGAGGACGATTTGCGGGACTGGCTCGAAGGATTCGGGCTCCATACTATAGGAAGCACGACCTTTGCTGAGTGAGCGAACGATGGTGGCGTAGCCGAACATTTCTTGCAGGGGCACCATCGCAGAAATTGAGACAAAGGCGGTCTTACCAGTGACGTTTTGGATCTGGCCGCGGCGGCGATTGAGGTCGCCCATGATGTCGCCTTGATATTCGTCGGGCGTTTCGACTTCGACTTTCATCATGGGCTCAAGCAGTTGTGGGCTGGCTTTTTCCATGGCGTCTCGGAAAGCGAAGATGCCGGCCATCTTGAAGGACATTTCAGAGGAATCCACATCGTGGAAAGAACCGTCGAAAAGGGTAACTTTAAAATCAACCACGGGGTAGCCGCAAACAGCACCGTTGTTGGCAGCTTCACGGATGCCTTCAAGGGTGGGCTGGATGAATTCTTTTGGGATAACACCACCGACTGTCTTGTCGACGATTTCGATGCCTGTGCCACGCTCGAGAGGCTCGAGCTTGATGCGGGCGTGGCCGTATTGACCGCTGCCACCAGTTTGGCGAACGAATTTACCCTCCCCTTCGGAATTGGTAGACACAGTTTCGCGGTAAGCGATCTGTGGGCGACCGGCTTCCGCGCCGACTTTGAACTCACGGAAGAGGCGGTCTTTAATGATTTCGAGGTGCAACTCACCCATGCCAGCAATGATTGTTTGCCCAGTCTCTTCGTCGGAACTGACGACGAAGGTAGGATCCTCTTCGGAGAGGCGCTGCAGACCAGTCGCCATTTTTTCTTGGTCGGCGGTGGTCTTGGGCTCGATCGACATCGAGATAACTGGCTCGGGGAATGTGGGTGGTTCCAAGCGAACATCGAAGCCCTTGGTGCAAAGTGTGTCGCCGGTGACAACATCGCGCGCGCCAACGATGGCGCAGATGTCACCCGAATAAGCGACGTCGATGTCTTCGCGGGAGTCGGCCTTCATGATGAGAAGACGAGAAATGCGCTCGGTCTTGCCTGTGCGTGGGTTGTAAAGTGCGCTTCCTTTGGCAAGGCTGCCCGAGTAAACACGCACAAAGACGAGCTTACCAACGTAGCCGTCGTTCATAAGTTTGAAGGCGAGGCCTGCGAACTTACCGTTGTCGTCAGGGGAGACTTCAACATCACGGCCTTGCTCGGTCTCGCCCTTCATCGGCGGTAGATCGAGCGGGCATGGAAGGTAGTTGACCACGGATTCGAGGACGGCTTGCACGCCCTTGTTCTTGAAGGCACTACCCGGAATAACGCCACAGAAGCCTAGGGAAATAGTCGCCTCACGGATGGCGGCGCGGATGTCGTCGGCTGTCAGTTCTTCGCCTTCGAGGTATTTCTCAGCCAATGCTTCATCAAAGTCGGCAAGGGCTTCGATTAGCTTTTCGCGATACTCGGCAGCTTGATCGACTAAGTCAGCGGGGATGGCCTGCGTCTCGAAGGTCATGCCGCTGGAGTCGGCCGTATCGTAGACCCGGGCTTCCATCGTCGTCAGGTCGATGAGGCCGATAAAATCTTCTTCAGAACCGATGGGCAAAAAGATGGGGTGCGCATTCGCACCGAGGCGCTCGCGCATCGACTCAATGGCGGCAAAATAATCCGCACCAACGCGATCCATCTTGTTAACAAAAGCGATGCGCGGGACATTGTATTTCGTCATTTGCCGCCAAACCGTCTCAGACTGTGGCTGCACACCAGCGACGGCGCAAAAAACACCGATGGTGCCATCTAAGACACGAAGCGAGCGTTCTACTTCGGCGGTAAAATCGACATGGCCTGGGGTGTCGATGATATTGATCTGGTTACAAATCTCGGCGTAAGGACCATCTTGATTTGTCCAGTTGCAGGAGATCGCAGCGGAGGTGATAGTGATACCACGCTCGCGCTCTTGATCCATCCAGTCAGTGACTGCGCTACCTTCGTGGACCTCGCCCATCTTGTGGACGACACCTGCATAAAATAGAATTCTTTCCGTCGTTGTCGTCTTTCCCGCGTCGATGTGTGCAGCTATGCCGATATTTCGCGTATGCTCCAAGGGGAACTTACGCTTCGGTGAGTTAGCTGACGCAATACTATGAATAGCGGACATAAAAGAGATACGACTGGAAAAGAACGAGGGGCGGCGCGTCCGAGGACTGCCAGTGCAAGTAAGAAATTACCAGCGTAGGTGTGCGAAAGCACGGTTGGCTTGAGCCATGCGGTGAACTTCTTCTTTTTTCTTCACAACTCCACCTGTGTTGTTGTAGGCGTCGACGATTTCGTCGGCCAAGGCTTCGTTCATAGGAACACCCTTGCGACTGCGCGCGGCGTTGACCATCCAGCGGAAAGCAAGGGCTTGCTGGCGTTCGAAAGAAATTTCTACGGGCACCTGATAAGTGGCACCACCGACACGGCGGCTCTTCACTTCAAGCTTTGGGCGCGAGTTTTCAAGCGCTCCTGTGATGAGGTCGACCGGGTCGCCCTTTTCGAGCTTTTCGCTCACGCGCTCGAACGCAGTATAAACGATCTTCTGAGCCACGGTGCGCTTACCGCGTTCCATGATCATGTTTACAAGATTGGCGACCAGAGTGCTGTTGAAGCGAGGATCTGGGATGAGAGGACGTTTAACAGCTTGGCGGCGACGTGACATAGTAGGTAAAAATTAAAAATTTGAAATGATGAACAATTCGTTCGCTTAAGAAGCGTCCTTAGGACGTTTCACGCCATATTTTGAGCGGCTACGGCGACGTTTCTCAACACCCACGCAGTCAAGTGTGCCACGAACGATGTGGTAACGAACACCAGGAAGGTCTTTGACGCGACCACCACGCACGAGCACAATACTGTGTTCTTGGAGGTTGTGGCCTTCATCAGGGATGTAAGCGATGATTTCGTGCCCATTAGTCAGACGCACTTTGGCCACCTTACGGATAGCAGAGTTTGGCTTTTTAGGAGTGCGAGTCATGACTTGAACACAGACACCACGACGGAACGGGTTCTTGTCCAAGTGACGAGACTTTGATTTTACCTTTTGAACAACACGAGGGTTGCGGACTAGTTGGTTAATTGTTGGCATTAAGAAATGATCGCTAGAATTAGAGAAAGACGGAGAAAGTAGCGGGTCGCCTTACCCGTGCAAGTACCTTTTTGCATTTTTTTCAGGGGGTCCGGAACAAGCGGATCAGTATTATTCATGCGGGCTACGGGGCGATCAACACCCAAGTTGCCCTCTCTTTTTACAGGCTAGCTACTGAGGGCAGATCGGAAGGCTTGCAAATGAAACCTACCCCTTTAATCTCACAAATATGTTAACAAGTCTACTCGGTTACTGCGCCCTAATCACGATCGCCTGGTTATTGTCTAGTTCGAGAAAAAACATCAACTGGCGCACGGTGATTGGGGCGATCGGAATCCAGTTTGGCTTCGGGCTGCTAGTACTCTACGTCCCGATTGGTAAGATGGCCCTGGAGAAACTCTCCGTAATTGTTAGCACTGTGATTGCCTACGGAGACGATGGAATCGCTTTTGTATTTGGAGGACTTAGTGATCCATCTGCGAGCCTCGGCTTCGTCTTCGCATTTAAAGTGCTCCCGGTAATTATCTTTTTCTCCTCACTAATTTCCGTGCTCTACTATATAAAAGTAATGCCATTTATCGTGCAGATCATCGGCGGTGGCATCCGTAAACTTTTGGGCACAAGCCGTGCAGAATCGCTCAGCGCCACCGCCAATATCTTTGTTGGGCAAACAGAGGCGCCACTTGCAATTAAGCCCTATCTCGGGCGGATGACACAGTCGGAATTTTTTGCTGTCATGGTCGGTGGGCTGGCTTCGATTGCGGGCAGCGTACTAGCCGGTTATGCCGCGATGGGGATCGACTTGCGTTTTTTGCTGGCGGCCTGCTTCATGGCCGCACCTGCCGGACTACTTTTTGCCAAACTTCTGATCCCTGAAACCGAGACCACTGATAATAGCGAACTGGAAGAAGATCCTGCTGACAAACCAGCAAACATTTTTGATGCAGCCGCTGGCGGGGCCTCTGACGGGCTCAAATTGGCGCTTAATGTGGGCGCCATGCTCCTCGCCTTTATCGGTTTAATCGCCCTGCTCAACGGCCTGTTTGGATTAATCGGCGGACTCTTCGACTACGATAATTTAACGCTACAACTGCTCCTGGGTTGGATGTTCAGCCCGATCGCATGGTTGCTCGGCATCCCTTGGGAAAATGCCGTGACGGGCGGATCTTTCATTGGTCAAAAACTGGTGGTCAATGAATTCGTCGCCTTCGTTGAATTCGGTCTGATCCAAGAGACGTTCAGCACTCGCTCGCAGGCAATCATCACATTCGCACTCTGCGGATTTGCCAATTTCTCTTCGATCGCGATTTTACTCGGCGGCTTAGGTAGCCTCGTTCCAAGTCGCCGACAAGAAATCGCAAGGCTTGGTCTCAAGGCGGTGCTAGCGGGGACCCTCGCAAATCTGTCCAGTGCCGCTATCGCCGGCATCCTGATACAATAGGCGCCGAAATTAAACCGAAGAAAGAATTCTAGAGTTGCCAAATTAGGAGGGCTTGGCGTTGTTTGAGGACATGAAACTCATCGACGGCAACGCTATCGCAGAATCCATAATTGAAGAACTCGCCGTAGAGGTCGGGCAGCTCTCAGGAAAGAAGCCCGTCGTGGCCTTTATTCGTGTGGGCGACGATCCCGCATCCGTCTCTTATGTCCGCAAAAAGGAAAAGACGGCTGAACGGATCGGCATCGAAAGCCGCCTTTATTTGTTAGCTGAAGATGTGAGCAAAGAAGAGCTCTTTGCCCAAATTGACGCGCTTAATGCCGACGACAACGTGAACGGCATCCTGATCCAAGCGCCGCTGCCCAAGCACATCGACGAAACGGAGACCTTCAACCGTGTGCTGCCCGGTAAGGACGTCGATGGCTTCAACACTTTAAACATCGGCAAGCTTTGCCAAGAGGACAAGGACGGCTTCGTGGCTTGCACGCCAGCAGGTATTGTCGAACTGATTGAACGAAGCGGGATAGAGACCGAGGGCAAACACGTCGTGGTGCTCGGTCGTAGCCAGATCGTAGGTAAACCCGCCGCACTGCTCATGATGCGCAAGGCACTCCCTGGCAATGCGACCGTGACGGTTTGCCACTCGCGCACTACCAATCTATCCAGCATTACTCGACAAGCCGATGTGCTCATCGCCGCGATCGGTCGTGCCAATTTTGTGACGGGCGACATGGTCAAAGAGGGCGTCGCCGTAATCGATGTGGGCATCAATCGCGTCGAAGACGCTACTAAAAAACGCGGCTACCGCCTAGTCGGTGATGTCGAGTTCGAAGCAGTCGCAGCGAAATCTTCCCACATCACACCCGTGCCCGGCGGAGTCGGTCCGATGACGGTCGCGATGCTCATGCACAATACACTACGTGCCTTCAAAGTCGCCCAAGCCACATGAGTTCTGAGCCCAACCCTTCCAGCGATCTGGGCAAACGCCCGGACGAAGGCCCGCAGCAGGTAAGGCCCAGCGCGGGCAACCTGCTCGACTCCGTCTTTCGTAAGGATGGTCCCATGCCCCCCGCGAGCATCGGCCTACGCGGCTTAGCATTCTTCCTCGACTTCATCCTCATCTCAGCCGTCGCATCGATCATTATTTGGAAGATCGCCCTTCCTCAGTCGCATCCCGCCGCATTCACTGAGCTGACGGAGTGGACACAAGCAGTCGGCACCTGGTGGGGCGACCGAGCCACTGCAGTTGATGCGCCCCTTCCTGAGCCAAGTAAAAACCTCGCCGAAGCCCTCATCATCGCCAACGAGCTACAAATGCTCTGCTTCTGGCTCTACTTCGCCCTAGGCGAGGCCTTTTTTGCGGGTAGCTCTCTGGGCAAACGCATTTGCCGCATTCGCAGCGTAAGCACAGTTACCCTCGACAAGCCCCCAATCATGGCAGGCATCATACGGGGTGGCTTGAAAACGCTCACAATCTATTTCTTTTTTCCCATCGGGATGATCGCCACACTGGTCACGCTATTTTTTAACAAACGCCGCCAGATGGGACACGACATGATGAGCCGCACTGCCGTGATTGATGAGAAATTGGTTAATAACAGCAAAAGCTGACCTTAATTAATCACACTGAAGGAAACACGTGTTTTCTGTTTTGCCAAAATTAGAATCTTAGGTCACTCTAGATAATCTTCTTAGAAAACACTGCTTAAATCAGAAAACATTTCAGCACGAGCCGCGCCCATTTTGAGCAAAAAAAAAGAGCCTAGAATACTCGTTGTCGACGACCACCCGATCAACGTCAAGCTGCTTCAAGTAAAACTTGAGCGCCAAGGAATGGACGTCAGTGTGGCTTACAATGGCCGCGAGTGCTTAGACATCGTAGAGGAGGCAAATCCTGACCTCATTTTGCTCGACATCATGATGCCAGAGATGGACGGCATTGAGGTTTGTCAACGCCTCAAGTCGAACCCGGCGACCAAGACCATCCCCATCATATTCGTTACAGCCAAAGTCTCGAAGGAAGGAAAGCTCGAAGGTCTCGATGCTGGAGCGGTCGACTACATTACCAAGCCCGTCGATCTCGACGAAACCCTCGCCCGTATACATACTCAACTGCGCTTGCAGGAAATGTTCCACGAAAACATACGCTTACAAGAGCGACTCGGTGACGCTCGCAAGGCCGCAGCCGTCGGTGCGATTACTAAGGGCATTACGCATAATTTGAACAACCTACTAGGCGTCGTCGTGGGTTATCTCGACCTGCTAAAAAACGGACACGACAGTCCCGACATGGTCAAACGCAGCGTCGGACTGATCGATAAGGCTATCACACGCATGGTCGACATCATCGGTCAGCTTGGCACAATCGCCAACAACGAACGCCATGAGCTAGCAGTGATCTCCGTGCCTGAGCTAATCGAGAGCAGTATCGTGCGCTTCAAAGAAGAATACAAAATCGATGCCGAAGTCCTCATCGACTCATCACTCGAAGCCAACATACGTATATCTGCTAACGCTGAAACCTTTGAGATCGTCCTTGGTAAGCTATTAATCAACGCATGGGAGAGCTATCATAAAGATACCCCGCAGGCCGATCGGACGATTTCGCTTCATGCTAGCGTCCAAGATAAAAGCGGTCCCGACATGCTTCAGTTAAAAGTCGCCGACAAGGGCGAGGGTATCGACCCCAAAGTTATCGATACACTCTTTGAACCATTCATTACGACCAAGACCGCAGTGGGTCGTGGCATGGGTTTAACCATAGCTCGTCATACCATCCGTAACCTCAAAGGAGACATTCATCTCAAAGCTAACGCCGAAAGTGGCGTCACCGCGACACTCACTTACCCACTTTGATTTATCAGGTCGTGGTGATTATCCTTAATCGTCACGACCCAAGCCGTCCTCTCAAACCACACTGACAACATGCCCATAAGAATTACATTTATCGGCGCTGGCCGTATGGCCTCCGCCATCGTCCGAGGCCTCCTCGAAAAAGAGCACTACACTCCCGAAGAGATCGCCTGCACTTGCGGTGACGATCCCTCAGGTCCCGCACTTGCCAAGGCCACCGGTATCCAATTTTTGCCTGACATTACCCCCGCGCTCCACGAGACCGAGACCGTAATACTAGCCTGCAAGCCGCAACAATTTGCCGAGATTAATGCTGAACTCGCTGAAGCCGCACGCGGCAAGCTCATTCTCTCCATTCTCGCAGGCACCCCACTCGCACGCCTCAGCGAAAAATTTGCCCACGCTCGCAACGTCGTGCGGACTATGCCCAACACTCCCGGCCAGATCGGTGCGGGTGTTACCGCATTCGCCCCACTGCGTGAACTTTCCGAAAAGGACGTTGAAATCGTAGAAAATACCCTCAGCTCCTTGGGTAATTTCCACGAAGTCGAAGAAGAAGACCTTGATGCTGTCACCGCACTCAGCGGCAGTGGCCCCGCCTACGTATTTGAATTTGCTGCCGCACTGCGCGAAGCTGGGGTTAATTGCGGCCTAGACGAAGGTCTTGCCGATGCACTCGCCGTCGACACGCTCCTCGGAGCCGCTATGCTCCTTGCCGAGAGCGAAGAAACCCCCGAAGCTCTGCGCGACGCCGTCACCTCCCCAGGAGGCACCACAGCAGCCGCACTCAAAGTCCTCGAAGAAGGCGACTTGCGTAGACTCGTCGATCAGGCACTCGCGGCCGCCAAAGCTCGGTCTATCGAGTTAGCTAGCGAGTAAGACAGGCGAAAATTGATCGTAGCCTGCTCGCACACTTGTCCGCCATCGCAAAAAGTCTCAAAAATCACCTATGAATGCTCTCATCTACACAAACGAATACCCTCCTTGTAATTACGGTGGTGCCGGTGTGCACGTAGAGTATCTAACTCGCGAACTTTCCAAACTATCCGACGTCGACGTCGATGTCCGCGCTTTTGGCGATCAAAAGACCGAAAGTAATTACCCGCTTAAAGTTAAAGGCTACCCCATCGACACGGCCAGTTTCGATGCGCCCCAACATTTACACGCCATCTTTGGAAGCTCGCAACGCGCAATCAGCTACAATACAGATGGCAACGAGGCCGACGTCGTGCACTGCCATACATGGTATACCCACCTCGCTGGTATCATGACCAAGATGAACTACGGCATCCCCCTCGTCATCACCGGCCACTCGCTCGAACCCCTTCGCCCATGGAAGCGTGAGCAACTACAAGGTGGTTACGATTTCAGCTCCTGGGTCGAAAAGTCTGCCCTCGAAATGGCCGATGCGGTAGTCGCTGTCTCTGAAGGCACGAAGGCCGACCTCTTAAAACACTTCAATGTCGCCCCCGAAAAGATTCACGTCATCTACAACGGCATCGATACCGAAGAATACAAGGCCGTCGATCCCACTCCAGCACTGAACAAGTTCAACCTCCCAAAAGATAAACCCTTCGTCCTCTTTGTTGGCCGCATCACTCGCCAGAAAGGCATCATTCATCTTGTTGAGGCGATCAAGTACATGCACGAGGGCTATAATGTCGTTCTCTGTGCAGGGGCTCCCGACACCCAAGAGATCGGGGCTGAAATGAAAGCTGCAGTAGCTGAAGCCAGCAAAGAGCGCGACGGCATTTACTGGATCGACGAGATGGTCAACAAGACCGACATCATTCAACTTTATTCCGGCGCAGCCGTCTTCTGCTGCCCATCGATCTACGAGCCATTCGGCATCATTAACCTCGAGGCCATGGCCTGCGAGACCCCCGTTGTTGGCTCCATGGTCGGCGGCATCCCTGAAGTCGTTGTCCACGATGAGACAGGCTTCCTCGTCCCCGTATCGCTCAGCAAACAGAGAGCCCATTTGCCCCACTCCACCCAAGTACTTACGCCAAGGACCTCGCCCACCAAGTGAACCGACTGATGGAAGACCCCGAGAAACGGGAGCGCTTCGCCAAAGCCGGTCGCAAACGAGCGGTCGAGCGCTTCAGTTGGACAAGCATCGCCGAGCAAACAAGGGATCTCTACGCCTCGCTGAAAAAATCTTAATTCTTAATTTAAAAAGATGTCTTTAATCGCCAAAACCGCCGGCAATCGCCGTGTCGTCATTGATCAAGTCACACCGTCCATCGACGGCGGACGCAATCCTTTCAAGCGAGCCATCGGCGACTGGATACCCTTCACTGCCCATGCCTTCGCCGATTCACACGACCTGATCCAAGTCGAGTTACGTATCCGAAAAGTAGATACGAAAGCCTGGAAAGTGTTCCCTATGCCGCCAATAGGAAACGACGAGTTCGAAGTCACTTACCGCACCGACTCCATCGGTCTTTTCGAGTTTGAAGTTGCTGGGGTGATTGATCACTACGGCAGCTGGCAGGAAGGCTTTCAGAAGAAACATCAAGAAGGCGTCCCCCTCGACCTCGAATGCCGCATCGGCGCCGAACTGCTCGAACAAGCCGCAACCCGTGCTAACAAAAAGCATGCCGCAAAGCTCCGTGAATGGGCCGCCCACCTGGCCGACTCCACTGCCGACATCGAGGCGCGCATCAACCTCGCCCACAGCCGCCACGTGGCTGGAATCGCCCGCATCTATCCACAGCGAGATTGGGAGACCACGAGCTCCCGTTCCCTAATGCTCGTCGAGCGTGAGTTAGCCGCTTTCAGCACCTGGTATGAATACTTCCCGCGCTCATGCGTCTATGACGGCAAAACCCACGGGACTTTTAAGGACGCCGCCAAACAGTTGCCCCTCATTCATAAGATGGGCTTCAATATCGTCTATTTCCCACCGATCCACCCTGTCGGTCGCGAATTCCGTAAAGGTAAAAACAATACCCTTACCCCCAGTAGCGAAGACGTAGGTAGCCCCTGGGCAGTCGGCGCTAAAGAAGGTGGCCATAAATCAATCCTCCCCGCACTTGGAACTCTTGAGGACTTTCAGCGCCTCCTCGATGAAGCCGAAATGCGCGGGATGGAGGTCGCCCTTGATATCGCCTTTCAATGCGCGCCCGACCACCCATGGGTCAAAAAACACCCGAAGTGGTTCCGCTGGCGCCCCGACGGCAGCGTTCAATACGCCGAAAATCCACCTAAGAAATATCAAGATATTTTACCGATCAACTTCGAGTCTGACGACTGGGAAAATCTTTGGGATGAGCTCAAATCCGTATTCGAGTATTGGATCGAGCAAGGCGTCAAAGTCTTCCGCGTCGACAATCCCCACACCAAATCGATGGAGTTCTGGCGCTGGTGTATTCTTAATATCAAAGCCAAGCACCCCGAGGTCATATTCCTAGCCGAAGCCTTCACCCGTCCCAAGCGTAAATACTACCTCGCCAAAACTGGCTTCACCCACGGCTACACCTACTTCACTTGGCGCAACACCGCTGCCGAGCTGCAGCAATATGTCGAAGAGCTCACTCAAGGCGAGTCGAAGGAATACTTCTGGCCAAACTTCTGGCCAAATACACCAGACATCCTTCACGCGGACCTGCAGACAGGTAACCGTGCCACCTTCATCGGGCGCTATGTGCTCGCTGCCACGCTCTCGTCCAATGTCGGCCTCTATGGCCCCGCCTATGAGCTGCTCGACCATGAGCCCTACCCCGGAAAAGAGGAAAATAACCACAGCGAAAAATATCAGCTCAAGGCCTGGGATCTCGATAAGCCCGGCAATATCCGCGCCGAGATCGCCCGTGTGAATGCCATCCGCAACGAGCACGAAGCCTTCCAGCGCACCTTCAACGTTCACTTTATTCCCTGCTCCAATAGCCAAATCATCGCCTATTTGAAACAGAACTTTGAAAAGACTGACCGCTTCATCGTCGTCGTGAATATGGACTGGGAAAACCAACAAGTCGGCACCCTCGACCTGACACCTGAAGCCCTCGGCTTTGGCCATACGGGCACCCTCCGCTTGGTCGATCAATTCGCCAACACCCCAAAAGAATATCTTTGGGACGATAAGAAGCCTTACTTGGAACTAAATCCACAAAACTGTCCCGCTCACATCTTCCAGATCATCGATTAGGGATAGGTGCCAAAAGCTTGGGTCACGACTTGCTGTGCCCTAATTAGATTTTAGCTTTAAAACGGATGAGGTCAGCGCTTCAGTGATCACCCCAGCTTTAAGCCGCTACATTTGAAGATGTAAAATCACTTTTGCATTAAGACTTAATGAGGAAACTTTATGGTTTTGATGCGTTACTGCCATAACTTATAAAACTCAGGCTATTTTAAATTTTTCTAGAAAATAATATCCCCTAGAAAACCTATAAGTTACTACTGGTCAAGTAAATGTAAGGAAATCCTTTGCTTTATTTGATCGGAGCTGTTACCGTGTACTTATCAAGTCCTAATTATTGGATAATTAACACAAAATAATGAAACCTACCTTCATATTGTTAACCCAATGATACTATTTAAAAATTTACGATAAGAATGAGTTCTAAAAAACAGCTAAATTGCTGGATACCAAATACTACGCACGACGCTATTGAGGCTCGCGCTAAAAAGCTTGGGATGCGTGCTTCTGCATATGGATCCCTCATCCTCAACAGCTGGGCAGAGTCGGGTAAAGGTCTCACAGAAATCGAGACAGAGTTAGAAAAGCTTAAGAAAATATAGGGTATTTAAACTTTTTTTGAATATCACCCCACCATACGACAAAAGTGCATAGGTGAGCCCTCCTTAAAAAGTAGTCCTCGAACTAAATTTGCCACTCGTTTCCAGCTCAAGCACAAGCTTACGAGGCAAATTAAGTTCTAGCTTTAAAGCGGCGCCAGTTTGGGGAACCAAATTACCCATTTCATCGTGATATTCCACTGCGGATCAAGTCCACGCTTCCCAACTACCTGCTCCCATATTCTTCTGCTGCCGTTCGATATTCACGCTTTAGGTCAGTATTCAGCTTAACTTCCCAGAACGAGTGACTCGCCCTGTGCAGTATAGAATTTGCCCGTCTTCGGCCAAATCAAGTCCAAAGCAATCAGACTCCCCGCTTATCTCCGTGGTTCTTAGTTGCCAAAGAATCGCTGCCCGTTGCTGTCCATGTTGAATAAGGCGGTAATTGCAATGATTTTACCTACTATCTAGAATTGTTGGAGGTTCCTAGCCATTCTTTTAGTCGAGGTGAGAGGATTGCCGCGCATCTAATCTTTACTGCGCATAGCTTCTGCTTGCCATGCTGAAACGCACCTTCAGTCTGGCGACCCGATGTCGACAAAAGATACCGAATTCGTCCACCTGCACGTCCATACAGACCACAGTCTGTTGGATGGTTGTAGCCGGACAGATAAGCTCTGTGCCCGCGCCGCGGAACTCGGGATGAAGGCGCTTTCGATCACCGACCACGGGGTGCTCTACGGGCTGACTAGCTTCTTCAAGCAGGCGGAAAAACATGGCATCAAGCCACTACTCGGCTGCGAAATCTATCTGGTTTACGAAGACGAACTCGCGCTGGTTAACGAGGAGCGCGCCAAACAAAAGTCCCGCCACATGGGCCTACTCGCGCGCAATTTCACTGGCTACCAGAACCTCTGTAAACTCGTCTCCAAAGCGCACACCCAGGGCTTCTACCGCAATCCGCGCACGGATATGACGACGCTGGCCGCGCACAGCGAGGGCTTGATCGGTTTTTCAGGCTGCCTGGCTGGGGTCATTCCTAAGTTTCTGCTCGCCGACGAATATGAAAACGCCCGTGCTGCCACGGCCAAGTTTGTCGATATTTTCGGCAAGGACTACTTCATCATCGAGATCATGGATCACGGGATCGAGGAGCAGCGGCGCATCATTCCAGGCCTACTCAAGCTGGCCAAGGAGTTCGACCTCAAGGTCGTCGCAACGAACGATGTCCACTACGTCAAAAAAAATGATTGGGAGCCGCACGACTCGCTACTTTGTATCCAAACCGGTGCCAAAGTAGCCGACGCGAATCGCATGCGCTACGATGCGCAGCAGTTCTACTTGAAATCGCGCAACGAAATGGATCTCGCCTTCAAGGAGGTGCCCGAGGCCATCACCAACACCTCCGGCGTGGCCGAGATGTGCGAGGTTAAGCTTCCCTTCGGCGAAGACCACTACCCTGTTTACGAACGTCCTATCGAAATCGAGAGCGACCCACACGCGGAGGATCACATCAACTTCGACCGCTGCCTCGACATCTACGTCAAAAGTAAAAACGAAATTCTCGTCCGCGACGCTGAGAAGCCCATCGAGATGAGCGATGCCGAGCGCATTAAGCTTAAGGGCAACGGGCTCTACCTCTTCGAGCTTTGTAAGGATGGCCTCAAAGAACGTTACGGCACCGACTACGATGCCTGTCGCGCAGACTGGGAAAACGCCTCTGCCGACGATAAGCGCTACTGTGAGCAACTTGAATATGAGCTAGCCATTATCACTGGCACTGGCTTCGTGGATTACTTCCTTATTGTTTGGGACTTTATTGCTTGGGCGCGTAAGCAAGCTATACCTGTTGGGCCAGGCCGCGGTTCGGGTGCCGGCTGCATCGTCGCCTACGTGCTAAAAATCACCGATATCGATCCACTCAGTTTTGGACTTCTCTTTGAGCGAATGCTCAACTTAGAACGCGTCTCCCCGCCCGACTTTGACGTAGATTTCTGCATGCGCCGCCGCGACGAAGTGGTCGACTATGTGCGCGATAAATATGGTAAGGACCGTGTAGCCAATATCATCACCTTCGGGACCTTCGGCGCCAAGATGGTCATCCGCGACCTTGCGCGAGTCAACGACCTCGACTTCGCAGAATCGAACAAGCTGGCCAAGATGATTCCCGACGAGCTCAACATTTCGCTTGATGACTCCGTCAAAAAATCGCCTGAGCTCGCCGCCGAAGTCAATCGCAACCCCGTCGCTCGCACCATCATCGATCAAGGCCGCGTGATCGAAGGTATGATTCGTAACACAGGTAAACACGCCTGCGGTGTCATCATTGCCGACCAAGACATCACTAATTTGATTCCCGTCACACTTCAGGAAGGTGATTTAACTACACAATATCCGAAAGGACCATCGGAAGATCTCGGCTTACTCAAAATGGACTTCTTGGGGCTGAAGACTTTGACCGTGATCTTCGACGCAGAGAAGAACGTGCAGATCACCCGCGACAGTCCCGATTTTAACGTCGCAAATGTAAGGCTTGATGACAAGGAGACCTTCAATCTTCTCAACTCTGGTCGTACTACAGGCGTCTTTCAGTTGGAGTCCGGCGGGATGCAACAGCTCTGCCGACAGATCGGCTTGAGCTCCTTCGACGAAATCATCGCGCTCATCGCACTCTACCGTCCTGGGCCCATGCAGTTCATACCGCAATTTATCGAAGGTAAAAAGGATCCTTCGACCGTGCAGATCCCGCACCCTTTACTCAAAGAGTTGGTCGAAGAAACTTACGGTGTCTTGGTTTACCAGGAACAGGTCATGCAGGCCGCCCAGATCATCGCGGGCTACACACTTGGCGGCGCCGACATTCTCCGCCGTGCGATGGGTAAGAAGATTAAGTCCGTGATGGACGCGCAGAAGGATGTTTTTGTCAACGGCGCGAAGGAGACGAACGACATCGACCGCCGTACGGCCGAGTCCATTTTCGCTTTGCTGGAAAAATTTGCAGAATACGGTTTTAATAAATCGCACTCTGCCGCCTATGCGATGCTCAGTTATCGCACGGCATATTTGAAAGCCAACTACCCCGTCGAGTTCATGGCTGCTGTGCTCACCGCGGATCAAGGAAACGCCGATAAGATTTCACATAATCTTGCCGAGTGTAACGCGATGAACGTGCCTGTGCTCAGCCCAGACGTGAACGAGTCAGGCGCAGACTTCACTCCCGTGATCGAAAAAGACGAAGGCAGTATTCGCTTCGGCATGGCCTCGATCAAGGGCGTGGGCGAAGGTGCGGCACAAGTCATCATCGCAGAGCGCGCTGCCAACGGAGCCTACGATAGCTTCACCGATTTCATCGTCCGTAATGCTGATAAAGCGGTCAACCGCCGCGTAATGGAAGCACTGATTAAGACAGGCGGCTTCGACTCGCTAGGCGAAGATCGCGCCACATTACTCGACGGCTTGGAGTCTACACTTGCCGAAGCTGAAAGCGCCCGCCGCGACCGCGAAGCCGGACAGAGTAATCTCTTCGACATGCTCGGTGACGAGGTTGGTGTAGCTGACGAGGACAAGTCGGGCAATAATCGTCGCAGCGTCGAGTCGATGGGCTTGACGGAAAAACTAGGCTACGAAAAAGAGTTGTTGGGCTTCTACATTTCAGGCCACCCTATGGATGCCTACGCGGGGATCGACGAAGCAATCGACAGCTTTCATCACCCGGATGAATTGGTTAATTTCGACGACCGTAGCAGCTTCCGTCTCAGTGGCATCGTGAGCAATCTTGCGATCAAATATACGCGCAAGGACAGTAAACAAATGGCGGTCTTCAATCTCGCCACGCGCACTCACAGCTACGAAATGATCATGTTCCCCGATCCTTACGCGAAGGAAGGTGCACGCCTAGAAGATGGAAAGCTGGCATTAATCCATGGCCTCGTCGGTCGTCGTAATGGTGAGATGAGTCTCGCGGCGCACAACATATTTGATCTAGAAATTTCCATTCCAAAGTTGATCAGTCGTATCAATTTCATACTCCACCCAAACGATAAGGCTGCGGAATTCATCGAACTTCTACGCGAAACTATCGACGATCAATACGGTGAGACCTGCGTGAATATCAGCTTCCTCGTTGAAGAGCAAATCATTGAGACGCAGACTGCGCAATCGCTGACCTTCACGATCACGCAGACGAACTTCAAAAAGCTGCGCCGCCACCCCGCCTTAGCGGGCGTCCGGATCGAAGCCGTCGACTTGAAACCAGTCAACGACCGTCGACCATGGGAGAAGCGGCAGCGGTCAGGTTAAAGCCATGCTACCGATTCACGAACAGTTTTATACCTTCCAAGGCGAAGGCGCACACGCGGGGCGGGCAGCTTATTTCATACGCACTTTTGGGTGTCCCGTCCATTGCCCTTGGTGCGACTCGGCGGGGACTTGGCATCCGGATTATATTCCAGAGAAAGTCGAGCGACTTGCAGTCGATACACTAGCGGCAGAGGTCGCTAAGACGAAAGCGGAGTTTGTCGTGGTGACGGGTGGCGAGCCAGCGATCCACAATCTCGCACCCTTGGTCGATGCGCTCCATGCGATTGGACGCGGCGTGCATTTGGAGACAAGTGGTGCCTTTACGATCAAGGGAGATTTTGAATGGATCACTCTCAGTCCGAAGCGGTGGAAGTTGCCACTAGCCGAGAACATTACGCGGGCAGATGAGTTTAAGATCATCGTCGATCAAGACGGAGCGATTCCAGAATACGTGGACGTAATCGGGCAGACGACTAAACCAGTTTGGCTACATCCGGAATGGTCGAAGCACGCGGACGTAGTGACGCTTGATGCAATTACAGAATGGGTGAAAGCTAAGGGTGCGCCCTATCGAGCTGGTTGGCAGATGCATAAACACTATGCGGCTGATTTGAAAGACGCGAGAAGTGCTCCGGCTGCGCCGCTGGGGGGTGATTCCGAGAGGGGCTTTTGAGCTATTTGTAAAGTTCTGCCTTATGACACGAAAAAACCCGCGCTCCTTTCGAGAGTCGCGGGCTTTGGAAATTGATTTCACTTAGGAGCTTTACTCAGCGATGTAGGCCTTAACAATCTTCTGATCTTCGACTGGTTTGTCGCCAGCACCTTTTTCGACGCCTTCGATTTTCTTTACCTTGTCGTAGCCTTTGACCACTTTACCAAAGATGGTATGCTTATCGTTGAGCCACTCAGGCTTGCTGGTAGTGATAAAGAACTGACTGCCATTGGTCATCGGACCCGAATTGGCCATGGCCAAGAGACCTTCGGTGTCGAAGCGTGCTTCGGGACTGAATTCGTCAGGGAAGTTTTTGCCCCAGATTGATTCGCCGCCAGTACCAGTGCCAAGTGGATCGCCACCTTGGACCATGAAGCCTTCGATCACGCGGTGGAAAATGAGGTCGTCATAATAACCAGACTTGATGTGGCCGACGAAGTTAGCCACAGCGAGCGGTGCAATTCCTGGCATGAGCTCGATCTCGACATCGCCTTGAGTAGTTTCGAGGACGACCTTGAAATTTTCCTTCTCGCTCCATTCAGCGGCGACTTCGGCGAAGTCGGCCAAAGCTTCTTCTTGGGCGGCAGCTTGAGCGGCCATCATTTCAGATTGAGCCGCTTGAACACGTGCCTGGATGAACTCTTGGAAAGCGGGCATTTTGGCTTCGAGGGAAGGATCTGGAGCAGAATCACCTGCACCTTTGACGAATCCTTTTTGTATCAAATCAGCCTCATCGGCACCGAATCCAAGCTGCTGCAGACCTGACTGCATGACGATGGCAGCCCCAATTTTTTCGAGCGAACTGACGCTAATCGGTGGTAATTCTGCAGTGCCTGCTTGAACGGCTTCTGCGCGCGCTTGGGCTTGGCCAAAAGCGGCTTCAACTTCCTCTTGGGGAAGCTCCATAATATTTATCTCACCAGAGAGACTTTTTTGGAGCCCTTCAGCGATTGCAGTGACACTGGCCTGATCTAGTTGCAAGGAAGCAACACCGCCACTTTGAGCAGTTAGATAGCCAACAATTTCGATGAGCTCATTTTCGGAGACTTCGACGACTGGCGCGGGTATGACTACTTCGGTGGTAGCTTCGACAGGCTCAGTGATAGTAGCGGCCTCGGTCGTTTCGGACTGGGCGGCCTCTTCGGAGACTTCGACGACTGGCGCGGATACAGCTACTTCGGTGGTCACTTCGACAGGCTCAGTGCTAGTAGCGGCCTCGGTCGTTTCGGACTGGGCGGCCTCTTCGGCAGCGTCATCTGCTGAGCTCTCATCGCAGCCCGTCGTGAAGAGTGCGGCAGCGAAAAGAAGGCCAATAAGAGCGAGAGTAGAAGGAGATTTCTTTGAATACATATGTGAGCTTAGAGTTTTTTGTTTAAATGTGAAAGTGGCTAAGGCTTATGCAATAACAGGAAAGGTCAATGGACTATCTTGCATCTACGAGGACAAGCCCAAGAGGTGAAATGTTCATAATTGCGCAGGAACGCAACAAGTCGCGTCTCTACCTTACCCTAAATCGTATTGGTCAATACGCTTGCGCAGGGTGGCGCGCGTCATACCGAGTATCTCTGCTGCTTTGACTTGTTTGCCGTCAGACTCCTTGAGCGCACGGGCGATGAGTGCGCGCTCGGCATGTTCGAGGATGTTCTTTCCATGCGTCTCACGGAGGTCTCTATAAAAAGCGTCGGATGGATCCGAGAGGGCCTGACCGATTAAATCCTCATCTTTGAGGGATTCATTTATGCCTTCAGCAGCTGCCGAACTGTCTGCGGTATCGGCAGATGGTCCTCCGTCGATCGCTTGCACGACTTCTTGCGGCAGGTCTTTGATTAGAATCCTTTCGCCCTGCGCAAGCACAGCGCTGCGGTAAATGAGATTCTCGAGTTCTCGCACGTTACCAGGCCAGCGGTATTGATTTAGCAATGTAAGTGCTTCGGGCGAGATAGTTTTTCTACCGATCTTGCTGTCGCGTGCGAGACGCTTGAGTACGAAGTCGATGAGCTGTGGCACGTCCTCTTTACGTTCACGCAGAGGTGGCAACTGGACGCGGACGACGTTGAGGCGGTAGTAGAGGTCTTCGCGAAAGGTCTTTTCTTTGACCATTTCTTCGAGCGGTTTATTCGTGGCGGCGAGCATGCGCACATTGACTTTGATCGTGTCGCTGCTGCCAACGCGCTGTATCTCCCCCTCCTGTAAAGCCCGGAGAATCTTGGTCTGCGTGGTCAGCGCCATGTCGCCGATCTCATCAAGAAAGATAGTACCACCATCGCAAAGCTCAAACTTGCCGATGCGTTGATTGGTCGCTCCTGTGAAGGAGCCTTTCTCGTGACCGAAGAGTTCACTCTCTATGAGGTTCTCGGGAATTGCCGCGCAGTTGACTGCGATGTAGGGCTTTTGCGCCCGCAGGCTATTTTGAAAATAGCACGCGCAATCAATTCCTTACCCGTACCGCTCTCTCCTGTGATCATGACAGTGACATCGCTGGCTGCGACTTGACCGATCATCTTAAAAACTTCCTGCATAGCGGAGGAACTACCAATAATGCCACCGTCGATATCTTCCTTCGAAACGCTGGGTGCCGCTTCTTCTTTGCCTGCTTTATCTAGGTCCTTGGAGGCAGCGATGGCTGACTCGGTTAGAGTTAGGATTTTTTTCAGGTCAAAAGGCTTCATGATGTAATCAAAGGCCCCAAACTTCATCGCCTCGATCGTGGTCTGCGTTGTGCCGTAGGCCGTCATCAATATGATCATTGCGTTAGGATTGATCCCGCGCAAATGCTGCAAAGCTTCCATCCCGCTCATGCCGCCCATGCGGTTATCGAGAAGGATCACATGCGGGCTGTGTTTCTCAGCCTTGAACAAGACCATCCTCCCCGCTGCCCGCTTCGATCACCTCATACTGACGCCCAGATAGGACACGTTTCAATGAGTAGCGCAAATCATCATCGTCGTCGATAATAAGAACTTTTGGATTCATCGTTGTGGTGCTCATACGTTTTAAAAATTGGTCTGTGAAGAGGGGCACAGTAGATAAGCAGGTTGCGTGCTAAATCCATCAAAATAAATCGACTGTGATCGCATCCATGCGCGCCTTTAGAATAGCGGTCGCCTCTTCGACCTCTAAACCTGAGACTTCATCTAGGGCGACCACATCCATCCGCGCTTCAATTTTAGAAAATGGATGAGGTATATAAAAACGATCCCAAGTCTTAAGTCGCCAAGCGCCGGTGTGATTGAGTGAGAGCAAGATGATTGGCGCACCTGTTTTGAGAGCGACCTTCAATGCGCCTGGCTTCATATCGTAAAGCGGCCCACGCGAGCCGTCAGGGCTCACGCCGATATCGAAACCTTCGCTACTCGCAGCGATCATATCACGCAAAGCTTGTGCCCCTCGATTGAAGCGAGAACCTCGCACTGGCCGAACACCTAACTTTTCAACAAAGCCAGCTAGCCAAGCACCATCTTTGCTTGCGCTAATCAAAGTCGCTAAACGTCGCTTCCGAAAATAGCGTAGGTAAAAAATAGTGCCCGCAAGAAGGCGATTGTGCCAAAAGATAACAACCGCTGGCGGCGTCTCGCCATCCATCATACTCTGCGCATCTAGTATCCCAATGGTATCGGAGCGTACGTCCCCAAAGCCGCATAAACAAAGCAAGTCCCGCGAGTAAGGCTCGCTGGTGCCATTTGAGTTGCTCGGGAACTTGCGAATTCTCAGACATTTAATTGATACCTTGCAGGCTTCAAACGAAATGGCAATGACGTTTGGCTGACGAAGGTGGCAGCTACAGCAGTCACAGCGACTTCACTAGCTAATCGAGAGGTGTAAATACTTTTCCATGCGCTTGAGCCCCTCCTGTAGAAGTAAGTCAAACCCAATCAAACATTGACCCCATACCAGTAAACTTCATCGTTTTGCGCCTTATGATAGCTCCAGCACCCAGTGATACTTTAATGGAAGACATCGTCGGCCTGTGTAAACGCCGCGGTTTTATTTTCCAATCCTCCGAAATCTACGGCGGCTATAACGGCTTCTATGACTACGGCCCCCTCGGAGTCGAGCTGCGTAACAATATTAAGCAAGCTTGGTGGCGCGACTTCGTGCAGTGCCGCGACGACATAGAGGGCCTCGATTCCACCATCATCATGCACCCAAAGATCTGGAAGGCATCTGGCCACGTGGATGGTTTCTCCGACCCCATGGTCGATTGCAAAGAGTCCAAGCTTCGCTACCGTGCCGATCAACTTTTCTTCGCCCCCGTTAGTGTAGATGGCGAAACCATTGGCTACGTCTCCGTCGTCGAGTGTATCGACCAGCAAGAAGTGGCCGAAAAAGCTGCTGCTGAAATGAAGCGTAAAATGGCGAAGCAAGGCGAACTTGATACAATCGAGCTAAAAGAATATACCGAAGCCAAGCCCGAACAATACGAATTGATCCCCTCGCCCGCGACTGGCAAACCCGGTAGCCTAACCGAGCCACGCGAGTTCAAACTAATGTTTGAAACCAAGGTGGGCCCTCTCGCCGACGACGCCGCAACCGCCTACCTGCGTCCCGAGACTGCACAAGGCATTTTTGCTAATTACAAAAATATCGTTGATACCGGCCGCGTGAAAATCCCCTTTGGTATTGCGCAAATCGGTAAGGCTTTTCGCAACGAGATCACGCCACGTAATTTCATTTTTCGCTCACGTGAGTTTGAGCAAATGGAGATCGAATACTTCATCTCGCCAAGCGCTGACTGGAAGACCCTCCACCGCGAATGGATCGATACCTGCACCGACTGGCTTGTTTCCATCGGTCTGCCCCGTGAAGGCATCAGCGAAGACATCCACCCAGGAGACAAGCTGGCCTTCTACTCGCAAGCCACCACTGACCTCATGTTCCAGTTCCCACACGGTGAGCAAGAGCTATGGGGTATCGCCTGTCGATCCGACTACGATCTCAAGCAGCACCAAGAGCACTCTGGCAAGTCGATGACCATCTTCGACGAAACCGCCAAAGAGAAGTATGTGCCTCACGTTATCGAACCATCGCTCGGTGTCGACCGCACGCTACTCGCCGTACTCAGCGCTGCTTACACCGAAGACGAAGTTCCTAATGATAAGGGCAAAGTCGAAAAGCGCATATTACTCAAATTCAGTCCGAAGATAGCACCGGTCAAGGCCGCCATCTTCCCACTTTTAAAGAACAAGCCCGAACTAGTCGAGGTCGCCAAGAGACTTCACAAGAAATTGCAACGACGCTGGAACGTCTTCTATGACGCCTCTGGCGCGATTGGTCGCCGCTACCGTCGCCAAGACGAAATCGGTACACCCTTCGGTATCACGATCGACTTCGACACCATCGAAAAAGATGGCACCGTCACCCTTCGCGACCGCGACACTTGTGAACAACGCCGTGTGACCGAAGACGAGCTGATTAAATTCCTCGAAGAGCAAATCGACGGGTAAACCGAATTAAATTCCATTTTCAAAAATCCCGTAGCTCACACTGCGGGATTTTTTGTGCACAAAAAAGATGCCTCCGATTTGATCGAAGGCATCTCTATAAATGGTGCCAAAGGGCAGATTTGAACTGCCGACCAAAGGCTTATGAGTCCTCTGCTCTACCACTGAGCTACTCTGGCTTAAAATTGAGTGTCTTTTGGATGAATTCGTGTCCCGTAAGAATAGTAATCACTGTGAACGCACGAACAATAAAAATGCATAGCACAAACATGCAAAAAACAAGAATTGGGAAAAAGCCTAATTCCCATGCTTCTGTCAAGCGATCAGTTCTCAAGAAATTTCAGGTAATCTTGCACCAAGTCTTAATTCGAGGGGCGTTTAGTCTTTTAGACTCAGCCGATAGAATTGCCCGTAGCGATCGACTAGTTGCACATAGTCGTCATGAACTTCAGCCAGGCCTAAAGCTGGATTTTTTTGAACAAAATCGCCCAGTCGATAAATCCGGCGTTCCAGTTGACCGCCGGAAATGACTGCAGAGGCAATGCTTCGGCTGTCGTCGGAATTATTGACCGAATCCGCATCCACGGTATCACCCTCCCTGAAAGTGCCTGGAAGCTTAGAAAGCGCCGTATCCGAGGACGCTCCAAGCTCAACTACTGAAGCGGTGTCATCCGTCAATAGAGGCGATATCGGGCCGCTATCTTCGGGCACAGAGGGTATTGCCGAGATCACTTCGGTTGGCGCATTTTTCATAACGGCCTGCAGTTGCATTTGGCTGAGGTGCATTAAAATGAGTGCGTCATGCTCTGCCTCGGTTCGCCGTTCTTCAGCCAAGGCAATCGAGCCAAGCACGAGTTCCACCCCACTCTTAGTCATGAGTAAATCCCCCTGACGTTTATTAATAGAACCGAACCGCACAAAAAAGCCCATCTCATCCAGGCCTAGGTGTTCAACAATATATTGATCAAAAGTAACGGGATCTATGACCACCACTTCCTCGACCACTTCAGGTGTAGTGATCCCTTCTGGCAATTCGTTCTTCGCAAAGCTAAAGTTCGCAACAAATGGTTCATTTTTGATCGCGCTGGACTTTCTCCAATTGCGCAGCAACCACTGGTCACGGACTAAGCCCTGCATGACTCGACCACTCGGAGTTAATGCAAGCACCTCTTTTTCGACAACTACTTGAGTCGCGGCAAGGGATTGAGGCTGATCTGAAAAATCGGGCAGTAGTTGGTCAAGCAAGCCATAGCTGTGACAGACCCACAGCATGACTAAGAGTGCGAGCGGTATAATAATACGGGGATTGTTTAGATACTTACGCATTACAGAGGATCCAGGCTGAGTTCATTGGAGTCGCCAAGATCGCTATCCTTGAGAGGCAAAAATAGCCGGGCCTTCAATGCGTAGCCGTCATGAGTCCGAACAAGTTCAATTTGTTGATACTCTTTGAGCGGCGGCCGGCTCCATAGGTAATTCAAGCATTGAGTCAGCGAATATAAAGGCAGAAAAGGCTCCCCATCGGCTTGTGGCGAATTCGTAGCACTGGCACTCAAATCAAGCATGATTCCCTGAATTCGTGCTTGATTTGAATCCGACGCCCTACCCTGCTCGGTCGGAATTTCGAGCTCGGCCACCTCTGCTGTCTGCAAGATCCAGCCATGGACTTCAAATGCTTGTGTAAATTGGCTTTTTAATGCTTCAGCCTGTGCGTCGGCTGTTTTGAGGAATTCTTCGTTAAACAGCATATAACGCATGCGCAGATCGCTTTGTTCAATGCCTGTCAGCTCTTGCTGTAAGGCTTGAAGCTCTTGTTTGAGTTCCATTCTCTGCAAGTGCTTTGCTTGTCGCTGCATCTCGAGGGGGTAACACAGGCGCGCAAGATATAAGAGGCCAACTAAACCAGCTAGCAGTAGCACAATCACCGGATAGGATGCTAAGATATTATAGAAATGGCACAGACGTTTGCGCATGATCAGCTGATGCCTCCTGGTTGCGTGGATGCTTTTACTGTGAAATTAATCGTGAATTTACGCAGACGTCCACGCGCATCACCGAAGCGTGAACGGCTATTGCTTTGCTCAAAAGCGACTGTTGGCTCGCTCAATTGCCATCCTTGTTTTTTAAGACGTCCGAACATCACTTTGATTTCCGCTGGTAGATCAAGATCCGCGGTGAGTGGTCGGCCCACCATTTCAATCGTGGTGACCCCTTCGGTGGTATCAATCGAGCCACTGTAAGTATCCAGCTCTACAGATTCAGGCAACGCATTGGAAAACGCATGCAACATAATAAACAGTGGGGCGGGCACGGGCGCATCATCATCAAGCGTTTCACGGCCTCGGCTGAACTGGATGACGTTCTCATACTGACGATTTTCGAGGATGCTGCGCCGAACTTGATTAATCTCCAAAGTCTCTAGCTGAATAGAGACATTGAGCTCGCTGAGGTTTAATTCGAGCTCCTGTTTCTTGTTAATCTGCGGTATGGTTAGATAAACTCCTAAGATTAGAGTGAATGCAGAGACAGGCAAAGGCTCGGTGTCTAAATTGTACGATTCGCTGTCGGGTCCTCAGGCCACGTGGGACTAAATCGAGGGATGCGCCTAGCTTGAGCTTGCTAAGTAGGGACATGGTGGCCGCGTCGTCGGAACTCTCAGTTGCGTCATGCCCTTGAAACTGGGGGTTTACCCCGAATTCTTGTTCGACAAATAGTCCCAAGCGGCGTGCGCTACTGTCCATCTGTTCGGTGCCCAAATCCTGTGCCGTCAAACGACTGAAAAACAGTAATTTGCCGGCGGGATCACGGGCGATTAAGTAGCCGGCATCGCCTAGCCCGCGATAATGGATCACTCCCTGTGCGTCAGTAGCGACCAAAGTATCGTCGATACAAGTGAGTGCATAAGGCAAGCTATACACTCCGTCAAGCAACACAGCGTTGCGCAATGCCCAGTCGCTAAGGGCAGAGGCGATTTCATGCGGCAGGCTGCTGATGAAATAAAATTGATGGGTAGCTTCACCCTGCAGGCCCATTTCGATCGACGCCAAGCTACGCTCCTCGTCACCATAGAGCTTGAGCTTGCGCTGCACGAGGAGTTGCTGCTGTAGTTTCGGCGCCATTTTCGGCACGCGCTCGAGATGGTGGTCGAGGGCAGGGATGTCAAGATACACCAGTAGGCGACCGAACTGAAAAGTCTCTTCCGCGCGATCCAGAAGTGCCAGCAGAGCAGTGAGGTCCTGCGCTTCGCCTTCTTGGATCAAGCTAGCGCCCGAGCGCGAAGTGCGCCAGATCCGTACCGTGTGGTGATCCCATATGAGTGTCGTATGTGCCATACTAAGGTATGGCTAATAGTGCCACTGCAGCCCGTCAAATCGTAAAGTGCTGAAAGCTTCGGTAATGGAGAAAATACCGACTTCACGTCACTGGTCCACGGTTCACCTCAAAAGCAATTCCTGAGTTTTAAAAAATAGCGATCTACTTATATCACAGAATCATTTACAAAATCTATATAGAGGCACAAGCTTAGCATCGTTGGGATTCATTAGGCGACAGGTGCGAGGTCGGTGAGAGTCAGTAGCTGTGATCGATTGTGCTCGTGAGGCAGCGGCGCCCGCTAATAGTCACAGTCGCAGGTTTTCATTGGTTGTGCACAGGATCTTCACTCGATAAGCCTCGACCTCTTTAGTTTGTATGACTGCCTCCACATAGGTGTAATTTGTGCGGTTCGATCAAGAATGCATGACCATTGAGGTCTTCGTCGATCCAAACTACATTATCGATTCTCCATTACCATTGAGGTCTTCGTCCGATCCATACTCCATTACCATTGAGGTCTTCGCCGCTATCCAAAACATCATTATCATTGGCGTCTTCTCCGAGATCGAGAGAATTGTTCTGATTCAGGTCCTCAGTGGTGTCCCGTGATTGTATGATAAATTCAGCATCCTGAAGGTTGTGAAGACAGTGAACGAGCCCCGATCCCAGAAGCCTAGTGCCGCAGTGAGTGCCGAACTAAGATCAGCCCCACTCGCTTCTGCAATCGCCCGCCGGTTTTCGATCACCACGGTGCACAGCCAGTCGCGCAAATCAATGCGTTGCACGTTGAGTTCGGCCGCGCGCCCTTTCCATTCGCTGCTACTTAAGCCGTAACGAGACCATGTGCCAATTGCGGGATCGCCGTCACTGCCAACTCGCCCACTCATCCCAGAATCTGTTGAAACGCCGTTCGTTTAGGGTATCAGGCAGAGGCAAGTCCGGGTTAGTGGTGGAAATGAGTAACAACGTAATTCAGTTGGATCTTTGGATAGACCCAGCCATCTGAGCAGTTTCTGAGATTTAGTCGTCCATCGTCTGTGATGTAGCTAAATGATGTGCCATTCCAGTATTGAATCAAAGGTATCGTCACCCCAATCCGCTTCGCAAAATACAACTTGCGCGTGGTGGTCGAGCCAGGGCGAATGCCGAGCGGATAGCGCACCTCATTGGCACTGCCGCCACCATGGCGAGCCGCGAGATTCCACCAGTAGGCATCGTTGCCTTCGGTCAATTCGTGCTGGCATCATTTTCGTAGATGGGAAATACCTGTTCACGCAGCATGCCGCGCTTCAGGGCCTCGGCAATTTTGGGCAATTCAGCGCCCTCTTTGACTGCACGCTGGGTGCGGATAAGGTCGATGGCACCGGGTAGCACCGCCGCGGCTAAAATCGCGATCACCGCCATCACCCCGATCAATTCGAGTAGGGTGAAGCCAGCGCGGGGTATCGTGGACGGTCTATTTTGTGGATCCATGGTTCTTCTAGTAAGCGCCGGGGCTGAGCATGTTAACAAGCGGCAGGAAGACTGCAGCGGCGACTAGCCCCGCGAGGCAAACAGTAAATACAATGAGCCCTGGTTCGAGCACGGCAAAGAAGGTTTTAATCTTACGCGGCACCAGGTCATCATAGTAGTCAACTACCGCTTGCAAGGAGGTGTCAAGCGAACCACTTCGCTCACCCACACCGACCATTGTTCGTACTAGTGCTGGAAAAGTCGAATCTTTGGCCATCGTACTGCTCATGGTTGAGCCGTTCGAGACCGCCGTCTCGATGCGTGTCACACTACGTTCAATCACGAGATTGCCGACCACTTCGCGCCCCATTGCGAGCGAGTCGGTGATCACAATTCCCGCTTTCTGTGTCAGAATCAAACTGCGCAGGAAGCGTGCAACGGCGAGGGTCAGGATCACATCGCCAAGAAAGGGAAGCTTGAGCAGAAAGTGGTCGCGTAGCAGAGATGCCCGCTTAGAGACTTTAAACAAAAGCCGCAGACTCGGAGGCGTTAAAAACAGCACCGCTAAAATTACGCCCCAGTAGTCCACCACAAAATCACTGGCGGCGATCATCATACGGGTAATCAGCGGTAATGGGATATCGAGTTCAAAAAGCAGCGCAGTGACCGTCGGGAAGACAAATCGTAGGGCAATGAAGATGAAAATAGTCAACGCCCCGAGCACAAAGGCGGGATACAGCATCGCCTGCTTAAACGCTTTCCAGTTTTGATCCATCCACTCGAGGTAATCGCGCAGTTCGATGAAATTTTCATCTAACGACCCGCTGCGCTCAGCCACCTGCACAATGTTGCGAATATAGCCAGGGAAGACCCGAGGGAACTCTTCCAAGCCCTGACTAAGTGGGGTGCCCTGCTCCACTATCTCACTCAAGCGCTGACGAACAATGGTCTGTGCTCCCGAAGCGTCTTCGCCCTCGCGAGATTTGAGCGCCTCGACAATCGGCACGCCTGCGCGCAACTGGATGCCGATCTGAAAAATTAAATTGGCGAGCTCGGCAGTTTTCATCTTAAGCCGCGAAATGGCGCTTTGCGGCGCTTTTATCGCGAAGCTGGGAATCAACCAGCTCCAGTCCATCTTGTGCGAGTAAGACCGTCAGGCGTTTGACGTTTTCAGCCTCGCGGTGACCTTCCAATAAGCGACCATTTACAGTCACCGCTTTGTAGTTAAATTCAGGCATCGCCGAGGGGTTCTCCTACTTCGAGTTGCACGACCCGCCCGACTTCTTCAATACTGGTGAGACCCGCTTGGGCTTTCATCAGTCCATCTTGGCGCATTAAAATGACTTCTTGCTCTTTAAGGTAGCGCTTGAGCTTTGAGGTCGGCTGGTGCTCGTCGATACGCTGCTGTAAGCCCGCATCGATGCGGATGATTTCAGCTAGACTAATCCGACCACTATAGCCTTTTTGGCCACAGGCTTGACAGCCCACTGCTTGATAAAGTGTTACACTGGCATTGACCGGCGCCCCGCCGAGGGCGACCCATTCTTCTGGCGTCAAAGTGTGCTCCGTTTTACAAATTGGGCAGAGGCGGCGTGCGAGCCGCTGCGCGCTGAGACCGAGCAGGCTGCTGGAAAGAAGGTAAGGAGGAATGCCAAGGTCGGTAAGGCGGGGCACGGCACTGATGGCATCATTGGTATGCAGGGTCGAAAACACTAGGTGTCCGGTTAGAGCAGCTCGAATCATTAATTCCGCGGTGACTTGATCGCGAGTCTCGCCCACCAAGATCACGTCTGGATCTTGGCGCAGTAAAGTGCGTAGGCCGCTGGCAAAAGAGAGACCAATTTCGTCCTTAATCTGCGTCTGGCGGATCAACGGCAGGCGGTATTCGATCGGATCCTCGAGCGTGAAGACGCTGCGCGCTTCGGCATCGATCATAGAGAGCAGCGCATACAAAGTGGTGGTTTTACCGCTACCGGTTGGCCCAGTAATCAAGAAAACACCGTGCGGTTGGTCTAGAATATCCGAAAATTCCGTTTGTTGATCCTTTGAAAAACCCAAAATGGGGAGGTCCAGCTTGAGGCGTGACTGATCAAGTAGACGCATAACGATGCTCTCGCCATTGCTCGACGGCAGACTCGACACACGAACGTCGATCTCTTCGCTACCGATCGCAAAGCGAATCCGCCCATCCTGCGGGAGGCGATCCTCTGCAGTATCCATACCCGCTAAAATTTTAAATCGGGCAGTCAGCGCACTGCGAATCGCGCTGGGTAGTAGTAGGCCCTCTTCGAGCACCCCATCCGCGCGCAGTCGTATTCTAAAGAAACGCTCTTCCGGGTGCAAGTGCACGTCACTGGCTTCACGGGTAGCGGCATGCATCAGTATTTGCTCCGCCAAGCGGATCATGGGCGGATCGTCCTGACTCTGTTCATCCAGTGCCTTGGCATCCATTTGAATAAAGGCGCCAACTGCTTCATAGAGTTCATCGCGTGCGGTGTAATTGCGATTGATCGCTAGGCGAATGTCGGTTTCCGACGCAGGCAGGGCTTCAATCGGCTGCCCCGCAGCTGTCTCCAAGCGTTTCAGGGTCGGGAGGTCAAACGGATTGGCGCAGGCCATCCACAAGCATCCATCCCGCTCTGCTAGTGGAATCGCAATTAATTTTTCGCACAAATCGGCAGGCAACTTGTCGCGCAAGTTGTCGTCGAGACTCAGGCGGCGCAGGCTGAGCTGCTGCCCTTTCGCTTGACCCTCCTGAATGAAATCAGTCGCGGTGCGAAGTTGGCCGCGAATCGAGCGAAACTGCGAGAGCTCTTCACTGCTGACAAGGCCGAGTCGCTGGACAATTTCACTAAAGTTGAGTCCGAGGCGCTCACCCTCACGCCGCGCCAATTCAGCTTGTGATGCGGTGAGTATACGCTCTGACAAAAGCCAGGCTTCCATGTTAATAGAAGCCTGGTCAGTTGTAGAGTCGTTCGGAGACGTGGCGTCCACAAATTTAATTGTTCATATCGTAGGCGGAGGCTTACTGATGCGAGACGTAGAGGTAGGCGTTAAACTCACCTGGGTTGCACCTGGGCAAACCAGGCATTGGCGCCTTCGAGACCACCGTACGTCGCAATACCGTTCCCGCGAGTGAGGCTTCGACAAAGCTAAGGTCAGAAACCGCATCAGCAGTGAATGGCCCATTGACTTTAGCTGCCAATGCCGAGGCTTCTTGTAAGGTTAAGTTGGGCATGAAATAATAAACAATTCGCGTAGCCGATCCGGACGATTTGAAGCGAAATGTGGCAGTTGTACCGGTGTATGTAGCACCACCTATTAAGGTGCCCCCGACCGCAGCGCAGCCAATTGCGTGAGCCACTGAGTATCAGGACGACCAATCGGTGCTTTTTCCTGCTCGAGCAATTGAGACTGACGTACTAGCACGTCGCCAAAGTCCAGTGCGCCAACAGCTGGAGTGTAAGCAGACCGGATTCTCGGATCTGATTTGTAGTCAAGTACAGTCGCAAGGTCCTCATCGAGAGGAAAATTGTCGTAGCGTTGATAGTAACCGATCGCAGCTGTTTTTGCAGCGCTGACGGAAGCAACTGCAGAAGTCACTTTAGCATCACGGATTGATTCGATGACTCGTGGCGCGACAACCGCAGCAAGAATACCGATAATAGCAAGCACGCCGATCATCTCGATGAGAGTGAAGGCGGAATTTTGTTTTACTGATGTTTTCATAATAGTATTTAGTTTATTAATGTCACGATTAGGAGTGAAGAAAACACCCTAGTATATTCTGAAGTACTCTGTCAACTAGCCACACGGAGATTGCTATTTTTTACATTATATTAGCAGTTTTGACCAATATCAACATCAATGCAACGACTGCATTATCTAAAGTAATCACCCGCATGCATCGGCGTTGGGACCGAAGCTCATGCATCGGACAGGAGCATCCATGCCTCTGTCGCCTTTCCTTTCAGCTTCGTATAAAGGAATGTAAACCCTCGGAAAGAGGTAATTTTTAGAATTCCTTAGATGGCACCAAAAAAATGGCTCTCCTGAAGGGAGAGCCATTTGTAAAGTTAATACGACCTGATTACCAGGTCCGCTTCTTGTGACGATTGGACTTCAAACGCTTGCGGCGTTTGTGGTTATTCATCTTAAGGCGGCGTTTTTTCTTGAGGTTACCCATGTGTAAATTGTGTGTTGAAATGTTTGAGCGCTGGAAAAAGTCAGAAATGCACCCCCGTGTAAAGGGTTTTTTCAAATCAGTGACAGCGCACACGACTCCTGAGCGCTTAGCAGCGCAGACTGAATGGCGGACAGCGCCTCGCTGGCGACTAAATACTGAGCCGATTGCCCTGCGGAAAACCCGTCGATTCGCTCAATTATCTTAAGGCCGCTAGTGGCATTGGTCACGAACACGGCCTCAGCCTCGTGCAATGCCTCTGGGGCAAAGTGCCCCTCCACGATTTGTAAATCGCGGTCGCGAAGCAATGCGGCACGAGTGACGCCAGGTAGTATACCGGTATCGAGCGCGGGGGTGTGGAGGCGGCCGTCTTTGAGAAAAAATAGATTGGATGTAGCGGTCTCAGCGAGGTAGCCGTTCGTATCGAGGCGTAAACAATCGTAGTAAGTTTGAGCACGGGCGAGGCTGAGCAGATGCATGACCTCCATGTAATTATGGGTCTTATGACCAGCGAGTAGCGAGCGTGGACAAATGGGGCTGGCGGTATTGAGGATTAAAGTATTAGTCGCGGGAGAGGGAATCGGCGGGCGCGAATAAACGTAGAGGCAGCTCCCTTCGGTATCTTTAAGCAGAGAAAGTTTGAGTGCCCCTTCAGTGAGTTTTGTTTTAACGACGAAGTCGCGGAGTGCAGCGAGGGCGGCCTCTTCTTTGGGCAGGGCGAGAGCGAAGTGCTTAGCCGACTTGGCGAGACGTGCCCAATGGTCTTTCCAGAAGAAAAGTCGCCCATCCACATAACGCATCGTCTCAAAGAGGCCGAAGCCGTAGGCGAAGCTTGAGGCGGTCGGCGCGAGGGGGATGGTCTCCCCATTCGGAACTAGGACGATGTCTGGCATAGTTGATCGATAGTCTCACGGATTGCGCGGGCTTTATCCAGCGTTTCTTGATACTCATCTTCGGGATCGGAATCCCAAACGATCCCACCCCCGACTTGGTAGTCGAGCTGGCCATCTTTAAGGTGCAGGCTACGTATCGCGATATTGAACTCGGCATCGCCATCGAATCCAATGTAGCCGATGGAGCCGCAGTAAGCGCCACGACGCGTGGGCTCGAGCTCTTCGATGATCTGCATCGCGCGGATCTTTGGCGCACCAGTGATAGAGCCCCCCGGGAAAAGCGCAGCGAGGGCATCGTAAACATCTTTGTGCTTAGCAAGGGTGGCTTTGACGCGTGCTGTCTGGTGGATGACCTTAGCATAGTGCTCTAGCTGATAAAGGCCTTCAACTTGAACGGAGCCAAACTCGGCCACGCGGCCGAGATCGTTTCGCTCCAGATCGACGATCATGAGGAGCTCGGCGCGGTCTTTTTGGGAGACGCGGAGCGCGGCTTCGTTTTGACGGTCGGCCTCGGCATCGATGCCACGAGGACGCGTGCCTTTAATCGGGCGCGTCTCTAGCTGGCGACCAGTCTTCTGCAAAAACTGCTCGGGCGAAGTCGAAATCAACTGCCAGTCGCCAAGATCAAGATAAGCGCCGTAGGGCGCGGGGTTGCCAAGACGTAATGCTTGGTAGAGTGCCACACTATCGCCGTCGTAAGTGCAGCGGGCGCGCTGTGAGAGATTGACCTGGTAGACGTCGCCGCTGGCTATGTATCCGCGCACGCGTTGGACAGCGGTGCAGAAGTCAGCACGAGAGAGGTTCCATTCCCACTCGCTTCGGCGGGCGAGTGACTTGGAAGTCATGGTGGTGCGACTTGTCACGGCCGTCGCAGCCTGTTTGCGGCCGTCTGTGGCGGCCGTGACAGATCGTGCCCCTACGGTTGCGCGCAATCGTTCAATCACGGCGTCGGCTGTGATGCTAAAGTCATGCCCCACCAAAAAGAGCACACCGGTCTCGTGGTTGAGGGCAGCGACGCCATCGTAGAGACCGAAGTGCATGTCAGGAATCAGGCGGTCATCTTCAGCCAGTGAGGCGAGGGTCTCTAGGCGCCGGCCATAGTCATAGCTCAAGTAGCCGACCGCGCCCCCAGTGAAAGGTATCTTAGGGTGCGCCTCTATTGGGTGTGGCTGCATGGCTTGACGTAAATCCGCCAAGTCCCCCGTCACAATTTGAAACGGCTCGGCTCCAAAGAAACTCCACTCCCCCAATCCGTCGTTCGACTGGGCGCTATCAAGGACGAAGGAAAAAGGCTGACGCCCGAAGCGATTAACTAATGCCTCCACGCTCGGCGGATTCTGGATTTCAACGATTTTCACAATACAACGGCTGACGCACACGAGCGCGCCCTAAACATGGTTCGATCTGGAATCACTTTCACTCCTTAGTTAGTGACGACTCGCACGATAGATCATCCAGAAGCCGATTCCTTGAAAAATCAAATTCGGTAACCATATCAACAGATCGGGCCTAAGCGCGGGGACATTCTCTAACCAACTAACCATAATGATAAGGAAATAATAAGTCATCGCAATAATCAGCGCGATCCCGAGGTTGGCATAAGTCTCCTTGCGCCCGACTTGGATGGCAAGCGGCACGCCAAATACGGCAAGCGAAAAGACGGAAAAAGCTAGGGCGAAATTCTTCTGAATATGCACCTGCACCTTAAGCCGAGCTTCACTCATGGGCCCGCCCGAAGCGGCTTCTTTATCCAACTCGCCCTCTCGCAGATCCATCAACTGGGAAAAGGTCATCTCCTTTATGCGCAATTTACGCTTTTGATCGCCATCGCCGAAGAGTTGGTCGAGCGGCAATGCAATCGGTAACTCTCCGAAGAACAAAGAGTCTGGCATATTGTCGCTGAAAGCTTCAGGCTTTTCCGAGTCTCGCTGCTCAGCGGTGCCGTCTTTGAGCGTGAGGATTAGGTCTTTATTGGCCTCTGTCATAATCGAGGATCCCCTCGGCAGCACGGAGGAAGAGTTTGGCTCGTCTTTGCTCGTCCAGCTCCCAAATCCAAAAGTCTTTCATGACTGAGCCCTCGCGCCCACCCATGTAAATCACGTAGCCTGGAAACTCATAAATAAAGCGGCGCTCTTCGATAAAACCGACTGGATTATCGGTGAGCGCTTCGGCCATGAGAGCCTTACGCTCTACCCGAGACTGAGGCGCGTAGTGCAAGTTAATCACGACCGCTGCAGCCATGCCAACAAAGGCGATCAAGAAGACTGGTGCAGCAATTTGATAAAGGCTCAAGCCCGCTGATTTCATCGCAGTGATTTCGCGCTGCGATGAGAGTCGCCCGAGCGCGATCAAAATACCCGTCAGCATTCCAAGCGGTAAGGCAAACGAAGCCACATAGGGAATGAACAGACCCAACACTTTAATAAAGGCCCAAAACTCGAGCTTACCCGCCACGACAAGCTCGGCCACATCGCGCAGCGCATTACCTACGAGCAGGACAAATATAAAAAGCCCCATCGCCAGCCCAGTTGCGACGAGGATTTCTTTTAATATATGGCGGTGCAGCAGGCTGAGCATAGTTCTAATGACAAGTTTCCAGCTTACTGGGGCAAGCACAATCCCATTTAGCGGATAGAGGGCTTGTCACTCAAACATTTACCCTTAAACTGCGTCAAATGAGTCATCAAAACGACGAAGTTATCCAAATTTTTAAAGACAGCGGCGCGCTCCTTGAGGGGCATTTCTTGCTTCGCTCAGGTCTGCATAGCAGCTCACTTTTTTCAGTGCGCCCAAGTATGCCAATACATGGATAAAGTCACCCGCCTCGCCGAGATTATGCTGCCGATGCTCAAGGATTATGGTGCTACCACCGTGGTCGGTCCCGCGATGGGTGGGCTGGTGATCGGGCAAGAAGTCGCCCGCCAGCTCGGCCTACGCTTCGTCTTCCTTGAAAAAGTAGATGACCAGCTCGCACTGCGCCGAAATTTCAAATTCGCAGCAGACGAAAAGGTGCTCATCGTTGAAGATGTCATCACCCGCGGTGGCCGCGTACTCGAGGCGCTCACCCAGTGCCGAGCGCACGGCGCCGAACCAGTCGCCGTAGGCGTGATCGTCGACCGCAGCCAAGGCAAAACTAGTTTTGATGTGCCGCACCATAGCCTAGCAGAGCTCAGCTTCCCGACTTACCAAGCTGATAAGTTACCTCCCGAACTGCAAGGAAGCGAAGCGATCAAGCCTGGAAGCTAAAAGATAGGGAATAACATCCAGTCTTTGGGCTTGTGGCTCTTTGGAGGAGGCAGGCATTTATTTCGTTTAGAGCATTCTATGTTTGTTCGTTCGTCTAAAATGTTTCCTAGATCCGCTTATCAGCGTGTTTACTTGAATTCTAAAGATGCACTCTATAGGACTTTCAATGTGTTTTTACACAACTAAATCTAATTCTACTCTACTCTCAAATCCTATTAAAATATGGAATTTACAATTAGCCTCGCGGTTCTTACAAGTAAGAGATGAAAACGGGACTTACGCTTCTTACATCACTCTTAATTTTCACTCAAGCAATGCAAGCCCACCCCACTGGCCACGGCCACGGTTTAGTGGAAACGATCAGCCACCTTTTCACGCAGGCTGGCCATTCACTCTGGTTGGCCATTGCAGTTGGTATCGCCGCAGGAGCCTATTGCTTGCGCCTAGCATTCGCTACCAAGTAGGCGATTGCATAGACCACTAAAATATTTGTAGTATCCGAGCGGAGCACTCAGGAGTCACGCTCTCTTAAGAAATGACTCCGATCGTATTTATTTGCGCCGCAGGTGCCGCCTCCCTTTACGCGGCTGGTTCGCTCCAGATCAAACGCGCGCTCACCGCAGGCGCGCCCAAACGAAGGGCGATTGCCGTCACTAATATCGCGATGGCGCTCTGGGCGCTACCGCTGTTCTTTATCTCGCGTGGCGATTTTGAGCTCACCGCTTGGCTCACTGCAGTCGGAGCTGGCGTCGCGCTCTTTCTAGGACGTATCCTTGCGGTGCAGGCGCTCGATCTGGGTGATCTTTCCATCGTCGGCCCCTTACTGGGAATGAAGACGCTGCTAGTTACGATCTTCTCTTTTTCCACTGGTCAAGCCGAGCTGACAGGCTGGCTCTGGATCGCATCTACCGCTGCGACAGCTGGCGTCATTCTCATTCAAAGAGGCCCTAAAAGATTTACCAAGCGCCGCCGTGCCGCCGCCTGCTATGCCTTCGGGGCAAGTATACTCTTCGCGCTCTGCGATATTTTGGTGGTCGAAGCCCGCGGACAACTCGGCATCGGTTGGCTCTCGCCTACTCTCTTTTTAACAGTCGCCCTGCTTGTGCCCTTCATGGGCAAGCACCCCAACGCCCCCTCCGAAGCACGTAAGCCAATGTATCTCGGCTCGGCCATCATGGGCTTCCAGACCACTCTCG
Source organism: Opitutaceae bacterium BACL24 MAG-120322-bin51 (assembly GCA_905182465.1). Lineage (GTDB taxonomy): Bacteria > Verrucomicrobiota > Verrucomicrobiia > Opitutales > Coraliomargaritaceae > Thalassobacterium. Next base: position 265,158 of record CAJJBI010000005.1, read on the forward strand.
TTATTTTAATCATCGGCCTAACTGGCCAAGCGGTGCTGGTCAATATTGTCTACTCCTCGCGCGCATTATGGACAGTTGTCGTCGACCGCTACTACGGACGTGGTGAAGATGTCGCCGCATTTTTTAGGTGGCGGTTAATTGGTGCAGCACTACTCGTTGCAGCAATCGCAATTGTCATTTTCCAGCGTTAACACCATCGATCACTCGATTCAACTTGCCGGAGACAAAGCCCTCTTCATCAAAATCCACCTGGGCGAAGCCCAGTTTGCGAATACCCTCCGCGATGACTTCACGATTTTCGGCTAGCTTGGTCTGGAGATCCTCCGCCACTTCCACCCGGGCGGTATCGCCATAGTGGCGGACACGATTGATCGGGAAGCCTACATCCTTGACTAGCGCTTCTGCATCTTCGATCTGGCGAAGTTTCTTTACCGTGATCTCCTCACCATAGGGCACCCGCGAAGAAAGGCAGGGGCTTGCTGGCTTATTCCAACATTGCAGTTTAAAATAGGCGGCTAGTGCACGAACACCCTCTTTATCGATACCGCAGTCCGAGAGCGGCGAGCGCACTTCAAACTCGTCCGCGGCTTTCAAGCCTGGGCGATAGTCACCGAGATCGTCTCTGTTTGTACCATTGAGCACCCACCATCCAGTGTAGTCTTTCCTCAAGTCCGCAAGTTCGTCGTAGAGAGTGTGTTTGCAAAAGTAACAACGGTTCGTCGGATTACTAAAATAATTGGGGTTTTCCATCTCTTTGGTCGTGATCACGCGAATGGATAAATCGTTGGCACGGGCAAAATCTTTGGCCTCGTCGAGATCGGAAAGCTTCAGGCTCGGCGAGGCCGAGATCACGGCCAGCGTTTGCACACGACCTAGAAAATACTGCGACAAGAAAGCGAGCAGAGAACTATCAACTCCTCCAGAAAACGCCACGAGCGCACCCGGACATTCTCTGAACCAGTCGCGCAGCTTCTCTAAGTCACTCATCTCGCCAAAGCTTGCCTCCAATTTCATAGCTGTCAACTTACACTAGACCGCTTCACCGATATCAAAGCTACCAACCCTTCACCGAATATGCCGACACTCGTCTACAACTGCCCGTCCGGAATCAGCGGCGACATGAACCTCGGGGCCATGGTCGCCCTCGGCGTTGACCCAAAGGTGCTCGAAACGGAATTACGTAAGCTGCCCTACGAAGCTTGGCATCTACACTTCGAACCCGACGCACGCGGCGGGATTAGTGGGATTCGTTGCACCGTGCATGCGCATGATCACGATGATAAACACTCCTCTTCCCACGAACACGAGCATCACCACCGCACTTTTACTGACATCCAGAAAACTATTAAAGGCAGTGAACTCTCCGACCGCGTAAAGACTGATGCGATCGCCTGCTTCCACGCGCTCGCCGTGGCTGAGGGCGCGGTGCATGGCATCGCTCCAGAGGAAGTCCACTTTCACGAAGTCGGCGCGATCGACTCCATCGTCGACATGATCGGCGCTGCCATCTGCTGGGAGCTACTTGATGTCGACCGGATCATCTGTCAAAATCTTGAAGTCGGCGGAGGCACCGTTCAGTGTGCCCACGGTCGCATACCCATACCCGCTCCCGCCACTGCACGTCTGCTCACCGGAAAACCCTACTCTGCTGGAGCGACGGATAAGGAAACCACCACGCCAACTGGTGCCGCTCTTCTCGTCGGACGCGGAGCCGAGTTTGGCGCAAGCACAAGAGGCCGACAAATCGCCACTGCTATCGGCATCGGCCAGCGCGACGACCCGAAACTGCCCAACGTGCTATACGCCACACTGATCGACGAGTCCGTAGCCTGCGCACCGACTTCAGACAGGGTCTACGAGCTCGCCGTGAACCTTGACGATATGACTGGCGAAGCGATCGGCTACCTCTGCGAACAGATCCGCGAAGCAGGCACACTCGATGTATGGCAGGTCGCGGCTGCATTCAAAAAAGGTCGCCCTGGTACGATCGTGCATTGCCTCTGCCAAGCCACAGATCTCGAACGCATCGAAGCCACTATTTTTAAACACAGCCTCAGTATCGGCATCCGTCGCCAGCTATGGGAGCGTACGAAACTAGAGCGCGAAAACGTCACCTTTGAAACAGAGTTTGGCACAGTCCGCGCAAAAGTATCCACCCTCCCCGACGGCTCTGTATATCGAAAGTTTGAATACGAGGACTGCGCACGGATCGCACGCAAAACGAGTAAATCGCTCGACGAAGTCACCGCCCTTTTAGATGCCTCGCATTAATAAGATGAACACTCGAAAAATTCTTGAAGCCCTGCAAAGGGGGGAGATCAAACTCAGCGACGCGGAAGCCCAACTGAAGGGCTTCGAAGACCTCGGGCACAGCCGCGTCGACCTAGAGCGAGAAGAACGCAACGGTACTCCCGAGGTGATCTACGGTGGAGGCAAAACGCCCGAGCAGATTATAGACATCATGGTCAGTATGGAGGCGCGCGGACAGAATATACTCGCAACCCGTATCGCACCTGAGGTCGCCGTCGAGATTATCCAAACTTACCCCGCTGCGATTTACCATGAACTCGCTCGCTTAGTCGAGCTACGCACTTTTGAGCCCGTGCAAACCACCGAAAAAATAGCCATCGTCTGCGCCGGCACCTCTGACTTGTCCGTCGCCGAGGAAGCCCGCCTGACGGCAGAGTTTTACGGTAACACGACCGAGCGCGTCTACGATGCGGGCGTGGCAGGTTTGCATCGCTTACTCGCGAGCCTTGAGACGATCCGTAGCTGCCGAGTCGTCGTGGTGGTCGCAGGGATGGAAGGCGCGCTACCCAGCGTGGTCGGCGGCCTAGTCAAAGCACCCATCATCGCGGTGCCCACGAGTGTCGGCTATGGCGCCAACTTCGGCGGACTTTCTGCTTTGCTCACAATGCTCAACAGCTGCGCGAGCGGGGTCAGTGTCGTCAATATCGACAACGGTTTTGGCGCCGGTTTCTTAGCTAGTAGGATTAATCAGTTGTAGCAATCAATACATTACGCGTGTGATGGATCACCACGATGATGCCCACCACAGCAGGCATCCTTCTCATAGAGAGCGCCGCCGTGAGCGAGCTCCGCCGCATCACCCAATTCGTCGACTGCGTACTGCGCACGATCACCGGGTTGCATCGGCGTCGCTGCCGAGCCAGCGACCGCTTGGTCAACGTATTCAAGTTTATCAACACCGACCACATGAGTGCAGACCTGCGGATAACTCAACGAGTAGCGAAGCGCTTCCTCAACGTTGGTTGTGCCATGTAGATGCGTCCGACGGCTGCCGCCAAAACCCTTCATGCCAAGCACCGCGATGTTCTTCTGTGCGATGAGATCCATATTCTCTTTTTCAAATTTACGCGACTGAAGCGCACCGACAACGGAGACGGGCATCAGAATACCATCCCACTCATAGCCGCCTTGAATCAGATCCGTATGAATTTGCGGATCAGAGTGTCCTGTAAATCCAGCGTATCGGATTTTGCCTTGTTTCTTGGCTAGCTCCATCGCCTCGATCGCACCGTCTTTCTTATAGGCATCCTCTGCGTCGTTGCCAGAGACGTTGTGCATCATCCAGAGGTCAAGATGATCCGTTTTGAGGCGGCGCAGGGAATCTTCTAAGTGTTTCAAAGCACCCGTGACAGTCGCATCCTCGGGGCGACCGTGGAAATTACAAAACTTCGACATCAAAAAAACCTTATCGCGCTTACCTTCCATCGCGATGCCCATATACTCCTCAGCTTGCCCGCCGTGGTAGTCCCACGCGTTTTCAAAAAAATTGACGCCTAGATCGACTGCACGCGCCAAGATTGCATTGGCCTCTGGCTGAGAACCCGCCTCATAGAGAGTATGCCCACCGAAACCAACCACGGTGAGCATGTCGTTATGACGACCAAACTTTCGTTTCGGAATGACAGTGGCTTCAGCAGCCCGAGCAAATGCCGAACTTGAACCAGCAAGCGTGGCCGACCCGATTGAAAATTTAAGGAAGTTTCGACGTGTAACTTTCATTCGTTTTTTATACTGCATCTGATGAAGCCGTCAATCCCACTAAATAATTATCTGTACACACATTGACCTGTAGTCCTGACACTAAAAAATCTAAACCGTATTATTTAGGCAGCCACCTTACTCTATCAATCCCTAGAGATCAGGCCATCCATCCGGCACCAAAAAATAGGGCTCTCTACTGGCTGGAGGAACGAACATCACGCATCGCTCAGCGGCCATGCTTCTAAGATCATCGATTGGCATAACTCTCAAGGTGCTGAGTAGACTCGAAGTCAGCGGGACTGCCCAGAGCGGCTTCTCGATCAGATAAACGGTCTCTATTTTATTTAGGTATTCGTTAACTTGGCTTACAAATAGCCAGCGGCCTGTTTGGGCACTTGAGTGCATCGCTTCAATGGCCGGTCTTTCGACGCTAGTGACGGGATAGAAAACTCTGCCATAGATCAAATGTTCCACCGCCATTTTTTGAATTCCAAAACGCTCTTCGAGTAAAACTTTCGCCTCATCCAATCCGCTCAAACGAAGTTGGTGACTACAGAGGCGTTCCAATTTTCTTTGCCAATTATCACGCGGGTCGGGTCCAGGGAATTGCCAAGCGCCGTCGATCTCGACTGCTAGGTAAAATTTTACTGCGAGTTCCAAGTGGATATACCTCTTTTTCGCTCGATCAAAGACGACGAAGTCCATCTCACCTAGAGTAATCCCAGACAGGTCAAACACTTGCAAGTGGCTAGCGAGACAGTCCAAGTCGGGTGAGGCCTCGATTATCGCACCAAGTGCATCCTCATACAGGTGTCCTAGTTTCTGATCAAAGCTTAAAGCACATTCTGCTTTAGGCATCCGCAAGCCAGGGCGATTAAAGACCTGCGATTCAGGCAAATTCCCGACCAAGAGCGGCGCATCTATCAGACTTTCATAGATCAATCGTGTGGCCGTAGCAGTCATACAGCCGGCAAGCGCATCTTGAGAATCGCCTCCGCCACGCGCTTGCCTGAAATCACCGCGCCTTCAATTGATGCGCTGGTGGCATGGTCGCCGCATACGTAGATGCCATTTTGCTGGATAAAGCCTGCTTTGTCTTTTTGTGCGCTGGGCGCTTGCTCGGGTAATGCCTCAGGAATTAAATCCGTGCGAAGATGGCTCCATTCTCCCACACACTCACCGAACCATCCCATTAACTCCTGCTGCACTTTCCCAGGGAGATCCTGCTCTGGGTGTAGCCCTAAAACGGATACAGAAATAAGCGCTCGCCCATCAGGCGAATAATCTGGTGAAGCATCGGTCAAAGCGCAGACGTTATTAACGACTCCCTCCCCGCTTCCATTGAGACAAATGATAGGCTCTTCAAGGGGTGAAGAAGGCGCGTAGAAATACAGATTAGTAACCGAACGCCACTTCGGCATCTCTGATTTGAGTTCGGGGAGAAGTTCACCCACAACAGCGGCATTGGTCGCCAGAACGACAGCGCGGCCGTGTATTTGCTCCCCGCTCGAGAGGGTCACTGAGCGGGGATCTACACTGACCACTTTTTGATTTAATGTGATCGAATCAAGGGGCAGCCTCGCCGCAAGTTGCTTAGGGATCTCACCCATGCCTTTTGCAGGCAGCGTGGCGCTACCTTGCCCAAACATCTTGAAAGTAAACTCAAACATACGGCTGGAAGTCCGCAGTTCACTCTCCAGAAAAATGCCGCCGTAAAAAGAGCGGAAGAAGGTGTCGATCATTGCTTCGGAAAATCCGCGTCCTCTAAGATAGGACTCAGTCGTGCGATCTTCACGGTTTGCGATTTGTTCAAGCGTACTACCTAGTATCTGGATCCGCATCAACCCAACGCGTAATTTATCAATGAATCCACCAATGGGGGCGGTGGCACTCGTCCAAGCGCTAGCTGGGCGGCGAAACACATCCATCAAACGCTTCAGTCGCTTACCATTGAAAATTAAAGCACCTGGTTCGAATTTTCTTAAATTCAGCGCCTTCAAGTCCAACAAGGCGCCCGTCTCAGGATAAGCATCCAGATAGACTTGAAAGCCGCGATCCAAGAGAAATCCATCGACCACATCCGTGCGGACACGGCCTCCGACGCCGTCGCTACTATCAATCAAACGTAGGTTTAACCCAGCAGCTTGTAGGTGCACGGCGCAGGATAAACCAGCCATACCAGCACCCACTATGATAATTGGTGCCTCGCTTGAAGACGTATGCGACATCATTGATCTAAAAATCTTTGGTGAAACTAGTGTTGGCATAATATAAATCGTAGCAGTTAATGTTGTATGTTCAAACACCTGTAGAATTATAAATCTAGTCTCATTTTAATCAAAATCTCTATCTATCATGGCACACTGCTTCCACCCCACTCGCCTCAAGTTACTTTGGTCTGGCTGCTTGGCTATGGTCACTTCGGTTGTAGCAGCGCAAACATCTGAGATTACTGCCGACCCGTCAACCGGACTCTATCAATATCCTGATTGCGAATATGTCGAAAGTAAATGGAATGATGGCGACAGCTTTTCGGTGCGTCTAACTAATGGACAAATTATAACGGCTCGACTCTACGAAGTCGATACGATCGAAACATATATTAATGATACCACCAGCGCCAGGCGACTACGCGCGCAAAGGCGCTATTTTGGCATCTCTGCCTTTGGTGCAAAGCCCGAGGAATCAATTCAAAAGGCCATCGAATTAGGGAGAACTCGCGACAGCATTTACCCAGAATGCACTCGCTGGCAAACCCTTCACTATTTACACCTCGCATGCCGACGCGCGTGGCGGCGCGAATAACAAGCGTATCTATTCCTTTATTGAAACCAGTGAAGGCAAAAGCCTCGCGGGTGAACTCGTACGCAACGGCCTTGCTCAGAGCTTATGGTGTCTACCGGCAATCGCCTAAAGGTCTCTATCAGGATGAGGCCCGCGAACGATTCAAAGACATGGAACTTCGCGCGGCTGGTTCAAGGCGAGGCATCTGGGCCTTCACAGATTGGGATGCTCTGCCTGATGAACGCCTAATCGAGCGACTCGAGGAGATTGAACTCTCTTCTGCAGTCCAACAAAGTAAGCGCCCTCCTGCTGATGGATCAATCAACCCGAATACAGCAAACAAGGAGCAGCTCGAAATGATTCCTGGCATCGGACCATCGACTGCACAAAAGATAATCGATGCCCGCTCGGTGCAGGCCTTCGATACACCAAATGACCTGCTCAGTATCTCTGGGATTGGTCAGCGCACTTTGGAGAAAATACAGCCCTATCTAGTTTTCGAATAAGCTAATTCTCAGTAATCTTAGGCCTCACAATATGATGCTCTCATCCCTTAAGAACATACCCGTTCGAGACGATGCGAGGTCTCTAGACTAGGAAGCACCCACTACATTTTCAGGAAACATCGATGGTTGCTTTTAAGCGTCCGGTGCAGCACCCGCGATAGCGAGGCGTAGCTCGATCTCTTCGGCTACCTTGTCCGAATTCTGCCCAGGCTTGATGCCGTAATCACTACGGTTGATGGTGAAGGTCGAACGCAGCACGAGGAGGTCACCCTCCATTGCTCCGTTTGAGCGTTTACCTAGCATGCCGGGCAGATACGTAAATGTGACGGGGACGGTCAGTTCTTTAGTCACGCCCTTAAGGGTAAAGTCGCCTGTGAGCTGTGCTTTAAAACCATCTTTTAGCTGCTCATCCTTCGAGACCGACTTCGCTACGAAAGTAATCGTAGGGTGGCTAGACGCATCAAGCCATCCTTTGCCGAGCATGTGCTCTTGCAGCTTATTGTTAGTCGCGGTGAGGGAGGCAGTCTCGATCGTAATGGTGCCTGAGACAGCTTTAGGATTTGTAGAGTCAAAAGTCACGATGCCGCTAACGCCCTTTGCATTACCGCTGATAGATTCGAGAGGCGCATCCAGGAGAAAGGAGACATTATTGACCCCCTTCGGATCTTCGAAGTCGTAGGTTTTGACCTCGGCTTGAAGTGAGAGCGAACAAGCGCAGAGGCTTGCACAGGTGAGGAGGAGAGTTTTTACGGTTTGCATAGTATTATGGTAGATTTTGGTAGGAGAATGAAAAAGTTACTTCGCCTTTCGCCTGAAAGCGAAACTGAGGCCGAAACTGGTGACGCCGAGCCCGCAGGCCAGCGCGAGATATTCGACGCCCAGAACGAAGCGTTCCTCGTAGTCGACGTATTCGATTTGGGTGATCGGGTCAACTTGCGGGATCTCGACTCGATCCTTCGAAAAGCCAGTATGGCTACCGGTGGATATCCAAAATGCGGTCGAAGCCAGGATCAAAACGAGCGCCAAAATCCTAAGGATTAAGCGAAAAGGGCTGCTTTTGATTGGCGGTGGATCCGTCATGGTAGATTCATAAAAATAAGCTAAGACCGAAGCTGGGTATCGCACAAAGACTAACGGAGCTTGACTAACAAATCTTTGCTTTCGACTTGGTCGCCTGCTTGGACTTCGACTTGATCGATAATGCCGTCGTTTAAAGCGTAGACGGTGGTCTGCATCTTCATGGCTTCGAGGATGACGAGCTTTTCGCCCTTCTTTACCTTATGCCCGACGGTCGCGGTAACAGCGCTAACCATCGCGGGGATGGGGGCGCCGATTTGCATCTTGTCGGCGGAGTCAGCTTTTGTCCGGCGCTTGACCTCACTCTTGATCGATTTGTCGGCGATAACGCACTCGCGGGCGCGACCATTGAGCTCGAAAGTGAGTGTGCGTAGGCCTTCCTTATCGGGCTCACTCACGTAGATCAGTTTAATGATCAAGATTTTACCTTCTTGAATCTCGACGGAGATTTCCTCGCCCGGCTTAAGGCCGTAGAAAAATGCGGGAGTCGGCAGAACACGGGCGTGCCCATATTCGTTGATGTATTTGACGAGGTCTTTGAAAACCTGCGGATACATAAGGTAAGCGTATAAGTCGTCGTCGCTACATTCGACTCGCTTAGTGATGGCCTTGACTTCTTCACGAGTGGCTTCGAGGTCGACCTTTTCAGCGCGTGCCCCAGGCCGTCCCTTGTAGGGCTTACGATCGCCGAGGACGACTTTTTGCACAGCCTTTGGCCAGCCACCTTTAGGTTGACCGAGACCGCCTGAGAGCATGTCGACGACAGACTCGGGAAAGGCGGTTCCAGGTTCAAGGTTGACCATATCTTTAGGTTCGACGCCCTTGGTCAGCAAAAAGATGGCAAGGTCGCCCACCACCTTTGAGGACGGGGTGACTTTGACAATGTCACCGAGCAACTCGTTGACTTCGCGATAATAGCGGACGACTTCTGGCCAGCGGGCACCGAGGCCAAGAGCACGGGCTTGTTCTCGAAGGTTGGTGTATTGACCGCCAGGCATTTCGTGGCGGTAAACCTCGGCCGAACCGAACTTAGGGCTGGTGTCGAAGGGCTCGTAGTATTGGCGGATCGCCTCCCAATAAATAGAAAGATCGTCGAAGAACTTTTGGTCGAGCTTAGTATCGCGCTTGTCGCCGCGCATGGCGTGAATAATTGAATTTAAGTTGGGCTGTGCAGTCAGCCCAGAGAGCGATGAGATGGATAGATCCACCGCGTCGACGCCTGCTTCGGCGGCTTTAATAATTGAAGCACCCGCAATGCCACTGGAGTCGTGCGTATGAAAGTGAACAGGGATGGCAATCTCGTTACGAAGAGCTTTGATCAACTTATATGCGGCGTTCGGGTGGCAGAGTCCCGACATGTCCTTGAGCGCTAGAATGTGAGCTCCCATTATTTCCAGCTCCTTCGCCATATCGACGTAATACTTGAGCGTATATTTATCGCGATCGGAGCTAAGGATGTCACCCGTGTAGCAAATAGTCGCTTCGCAGACAGAGTTCGTATCCTTACGAATCGAATTCATGGCGACCTTGAGATTCGGCAAATAATTAAGCGAGTCGAAGACGCGGAAAATGTCCATCCCGCTCTCGGCGGAGTGTTTAATGAAGCCGCGAATCACATTGTCGGGATAGTTGGAATAGCCCACACCGTTGGCTCCGCGAAGGAGCATCTGAAAGCATATATTGGGAATGCGCTCGCGCAGGCGCTGCAGGCGCTTGAAGGGATTCTCATGGAGAAAGCGCATGGAGGTGTCGAAGGTGGCACCGCCCCAGCACTCGAGGCTGAAAAGTTTATCGCCGTGTTGGGCAATGGCGTCCGCCACTTCGAGTTGGTCGAAGCTACGCATACGAGCGGCCAGCAAAGACTGATGCGCGTCACGCATAGTGGTGTCGGTGATGAGGAGGCGTTTTTGCTGACGCATCCATTCAGCAAATTTTTCGGGACCGTGCTTGGTCAGGTAGTCCTTGGTGCCTGCGGGCTTTTTGGCCTTAGGATCGTAATCGGGGGAGATGACGGGTAAGTCCATCACAGGCACGGGGCGGCCTTTGACTTGCTCGTTGCCGTTGACGATGGTCTCGCCGAGGAGTTTGAGTAATTTAGTGGCGCGGTCGCGGCGGCGTTTGAAATTAAACAATACAGGGGTGGTATCGATCAGGGTGGTGATAGCCTGACCCGACGAAAAGGTGTCGTGGTGAATGACGTTTTCAATAAAAGGGATGTTGGTTTTGACCCCGCGAATACGGAACTCCCGCAGAGCGCGATCCATGCGCTGGATAGCGAGATCGAAGCTTTGCGCGGAGGCGGTCAACTTCACGAGGAGAGAGTCATAAAACGGGGTGATGACGGAACCAGTATCGCCCATCGCGCCATCCAGTCGGATTCCGAGGCCGGCGGCACTTCGGTAGCTGACTATCTTGCCGTAATCGGGCGCAAAGTTCTTCTCGGGATCCTCCGTCGTGATGCGGGCTTGTATCGCGTAGCCGTTACGAGGCACTTCATCCTGAGGCGGGATGCCGATCTCATCGCCAAACAGACTGTGTCCTTGCGCGATGAGGCACTGAGTGCGGACGATATCGATCCCAGTAATAACTTCGGTCACGGTGTGCTCGACCTGAATGCGGGGGTTCATCTCGATGAAAAACCATTCGTGGGTATCAAGATCGAGGAGGAACTCGACGGTGCCAGCATTATAATAACCGATGGACTTAGCGATTTTGACAGCAGCCTCGCAGAGGTCATGGCGCACATCGTCGGGCAGGCCTACAGAGGGGGCGATCTCGATGACTTTTTGATGGCGACGCTGAACGGAGCAGTCGCGCTCATGGAGGTGGACGACGTTACCTTGCTTATCGCCGATGATTTGTACTTCGATGTGTTTGGCCCGACCGATATAGCGCTCGAGAAAGACGGCGTCGTTGCCGAAGGCACGACCAGCCTCGCCTTGGGCTTCGTCGAGGAGTGGAATCAAATCTTTAGGATCTTTGACCACGCGCATGCCGCGACCACCGCCACCGAAGGCTGCCTTAATTATGAGTGGAAAACCGATTTTCTTGGCTTTCTTGACCGCTTCTTTGCGATCGCTGATGGGATCTTGGGTGCCAGGAAGCGTGGGGACTTTTGCCTTTTCGGCAATTTTGCGAGCTTCTATCTTATCGCCCATACGGCCGAGAAGATCCGCGCTGGGACCGACAAAGTTGAGGCCATTTTCTTCACAAGCGCGGGCGAAATCAGCGTTTTCCGAGAGGAATCCGTAGCCGGGGTGAATGAGGTCGACGCCCTTAGCCTTGGCAAGATCGATGATGCTGGGAATATCGAGGTAAGCGGCGACAGGCCCATGCCCTTTACCGACGAGGTAGGCTTCATCAGCCTTAAAACGGTGGACGCCGAAGCGGTCTTCATTGGCATAGACCGCGACAGTGCGGTAGCCGAGTTCGGTGGCGGAACGAAAGATGCGAACAGCGATTTCGCTGCGATTGGCGGCTAGAAGCTTCATGGTTGATTAAATAAAACTGATTCAGTCATTAAAAATTGAGAGAAAATAGTGCGCCCTACCCTGTCAACAGGAGTCCGCTCTTCTACGAAGAAGGGAGATCTTTTTTCAGGCCGCTCACGACCTTACCATTCCCCGATAACAGTATGGCAATGGGTCGGGTCGCGGGGAAATAGGAACAGATGATCATAATGATCACGGTGATCGGCACGCAGAGAAACATACCAGGAATGCCCCATACGGAGCCCCATAAGCCGAGGGAGAGCAAAATAACGATCGGGCTGAGGTTGAGTCGATTGCCCATCAGCCTTGGCTCGAGTAGGCTACCGATGCAAAACTGCACAGCGGTGAGCACGGAGATTGTCACGATGAAGGGGCCTAATGTAGGAAACTGCACAAGTGTCAGCAAAGAGGGAAACAAAGTAGCGATGATCGAACCAATGGTGGGAATGAAGTTAAGCAAGAAGATCAAAACCGCCCAGAAGCTCGCGAAATCGACACCGACGACTTTAAGCACTAGGTAGCTGATCAATCCAGTCGCTGTGCTTGTTAATACTTTAATCCCGACGTAGGAGCGAATATCCGAGCGCATCTTGTCAATGAGCTCAAAGGTGTCTTCTTGGCGTTTCGGGTCGCGGATAATGGCCTTAATCTTGTCACCAAAGGTGCGCTGCTCTAAAAGGAGAAAGATTAAATAAACCGTGATAATACCCATACTGCTAACAAGCGCGCGGACCGTCGCACCGAAGCTCTGTAAATAGGCACCAAAATCAAGTTGGTTGAGGAACTCACGTATATTGGGGACTTCTCCTTCGCGGAAAAAGCTGTAGGCTTTGAAAAAGAGAGCTTCAAGGTTTTGCTGATATTCGGGGGCGACCTTGATCACACTCTGGATGTTGACCGTGATGAGCTGAATTAGATAAGAAAGCGACAAGAGTATGATCGCGATCGCGAAGAACATCGCGAGGGGCTTGGGCACAGAAAAACCTTTATAAGCCAGTTTTGCAATCGCATGCGCAAGGATGCTAATCAAATACGCAATCGCCCCTGCAATGACTAGGGGCAAGAGCAAGGTCTGCCCGAGGTAGAGCAAATAGAAGGTTAGAAAGACGATGATCATCGCCATCGCGGCACGCTGAATTTTCATAGTGTGTCCATTGTGATGCTGCGATCGGCTTTGTCGAATATGTTTCGTAGGGCCGTCCCATGCAGTTTGTTGGCGACGACACCCATCGGATGGTCGTAACGAATTAGCTCTGTTGGTTCCATGTCACACAATCGGAATATTGAATCTGCATGCCACCAAACAGATCGAGCGCACTCCCAATGGTGAGGTCGACTTTACCGCCGCTGAGTCGATCCACTGTGGCGAGATCTTCAAAGGAGCGAGCACCGCCCGCATAAGTGACTGGGATCGGACAATGGCTACCGAGAAATTCCACGAGCCGCTCGTCGACGCCTTCACATTTGCCTTCCACATCGGCGGCATGCACTAAAAACTCGGAGCAGTAGTTAGCGAGCTCCACAATGGTAGCGGTATCCACATACAGATCGGTCGGATCCTGCCAGCGATTCATCGCAACCACCCACCCATCTGCCTCCCCACGGCAACTCAGGTCAATGACGAGGCGCTCTTTACCGACCTCTGCCACAAGTTGATCCAATCTCTCGGGTAGAAAAGCTCCGTTTGAGTCAAATAAGCACGACGTCACAATGACGTGGCTCGCACCCGCGCTCAACCACTCTGCGGCATTTTCAGGATTGATGCCACCTCCCACTTGTAAACCACCCGGATAAGCGGCCAAAGCTTGGCGAGCCGCAAGGTCGTTGCCCGCACCGAGCTTGATCACATGCCCGCCCTGTAAATTATCTTTTTGGTAGATCGCCGCGTAATGGCCTGCAGGTCGGTCACTCTCAAAATTGGTCTCCAGACCTTGTCCGTCCTTGCTTAGGCTGCCGCCCACAATCTGTTTCACGCGGCCATTGTGCAGGTCGATGCAGGGACGAAATTTTGTCATGATTGCAGACAAACGGAATGCGTTTCCCCTGAAAAGCCTAAAGAAGTGTCACGAAAACGTAAAACAGCACAGCCTCGTGATGGGAAATTATAAAAAGCTTGAAGATAGGACGTGATAAAATAGTATAATTGTTAAATTAGCATCACCCACAACACCATTTCATTATGAAGACTCTGCGAATCCCGTTTACTCTATTTTGCCTATTAGCAATCAGTGCACTCTCCTCGCACGCAGCTGAATTGGCCACCGCAAAGGTGCTCAGCGTTAGTGGCACCGTCATCAAAACCGAAGGAGGAGGAGGATCATTTAAAGTAGGGGGTCGTGAAAGTCCACTCAAAGCCGGCGACATCTTAAGAGAGGGCGACAGGATCCATTCTACTGAAGGCAGTAAAGTGTTCCTCGTTTTCTCAAATGGTTCCGAAATTACCCTCTTTCAGAATAGTAGCTTAAGTATAGTTGACCTCGAGCAAGAACCTTACACTAGCAAGCGTGTTTATAATGAACTAGAGGCCGACCCCAGCAAGTCTCAGACGCTTTTAGAATTAGACTATGGTCAGCTGGATGGACACGTAAAAAAGCTATCCAATACATCCTCTTTCAATATAGAGACACCACTCGGAACTGCGGCAATACGTGGCACTCGATTCAGTATTAGTTTACTTTTTACCGGAAACAAATTAATACTGTCAGTCAGTAACTTTGACGGCTTGGTCGACATACTTACAAAGTCATCATCGAAAGTAGTCACGGGCAAAAAAGGCTTCGGAAGGCGGCAATAAAGGCGGCGGTAAAGGCGGCAATAAAGGCGGCGGTAAAGGCGGCAATAACGGCGGCGGTGCAGCGAAATCATTAGCTCAAGGACTGATAAATGAATTTGCTAGCGATGCGGATGGCACGAGCACACCCATACCTGCAGGTGGAAACTGCAATGTTAGCGCAAGTGCAGGAAATCCAGTGTTAAACGCAATAATTAGTGGGCTTGCGGCCGTCCCAGGACTCAACGTTTCGTTATCTGCGAATGGTACACTCACGGTCGAAATTGATTTGGGCGGGTCTATTCCCTCTCCTGAAATCACTCCAGACCCAGTTACTGACCCAGGGATCATAGTAGTGAGCCCTGCAGTGGGAGATTAGGTAAACTAATTTGGCATTATTAGACTTTTAGCGATTATTCGTCATTTCAAAAGCCTCGGCTCCGCGACTCGAAAGAGTTCGCCGAAGTCCGGGGCTTTTTCTTAGACTCAAGCCATGCATTACCTCGCTATTGTCTCAATTGTATGGGCACTTTCCTTTGGCCTCATCGGTCAGGCACTTAGTGAGGTCGACCCATTTTTTGCAGCGACTATGCGACTCGGCATCGCGGGCTTAGTCTTCATCCCCTTTCTACGATGGTCGAAGATCCCGCACGGCAGTCATTTCAAACTGGTCGGTTGTGGCGCGGTGCAGTTCGGCGTCATGTATGTCTGCTACATGAAGGCTTTCCAAATCGCCCCAGGGCAATCACACCTTGTCGCCCTTTTTTCCATACTCACACCGCTCTATGTAGTGCTGATAAACGACCTGCGTAAACGAGAGTTTCACCCGAAATATCTCTATGCCGCACTCCTCGCCATTGCGGGTGCCGCCACCATTAAGGCTAGAACCGGCTCAATGGATTCGCTTTGGATCACCTTTGGGCTGATGCAGATCGCCGGCCTCGCCTTTGGTTTTGGTCAGGTCTATTACCGCGATTGGAAGCGCAAGCACACAGAGGTCAAAGACCACCAGATCTTTGCCTTACTCTATGCGGGTGGCTTCGGCGTCGCGGCCATCGCGTGTGCCTTCTTCACTAATTGGGAGCGCACACAGCTCGACGCGAAGCAGCTCCAGGTGCTCACCTACCTCGGCATCGTCGCCTCTGGCCTAGGCTTTTTCCTCTGGAATAAAGGAGCAGCAATCTGCCGTGCGGGCACATTGGCTGCGTTTAATAATGCAGTCGTCCCACTCGCGATGGCTTGCTCCCTCTTTATCTTTGGCGAAGGGTCAGAGCTTGAAGGCGGGGCGATCCTCCGGCTGATCATAGGTAGCGCTTTAATAATTGCTGCCGTTGCCTTGGCGGAGAAAACTGCCAAAAGCAGCTAGGCCACGCTTTACAAGTTAGGGTGAGGTGCCTTTATTGCAGCTTTATTTCAACAATCCAATCAACACATACCATTATGGCACTCGCAACAGGCACCCAAGCACCCGATTTCACACTAAAGACTAAAAACGCAGACGGCCTCGCCGATGTGACGCTGAGTGAAAATTTCGGCAAGAAGAAGACGGTCCTCCTATTTTTTCCACTCGCATTTACTAGTGTCTGCATGAAGGAAATGTGCGATGTCAGCGACAGCATCTCCGCCTACAATGACTTGAATGCAGCCATTTACGGCATCTCGGTTGATAGCCCCTTCGCTCAAGAAGAAATGGCTAAAGTTGATGGCCTCAAATTTCCGCTCCTGAGTGATTTCAATAAAGACGTCTCTGAGTCTTACGATGTGCTCTATGCCGACCTACTAGGCTTCAAGGGCGTCTCTAAACGCTCTGCCTTTGTCATCGATGAAAATGGAATAGTCACCTACAGCGAGTCATCCGACGACCCACACGATCTGCCAAACTTCGACGCAATCAAAGCTGCGCTCGCATAAGGCGGACGGTAGCAAAGTTTTTAAGCGAAATGCCCCCAATTCCATGAATCGGGGGCATTTTTGTATGGGCTACTAAAAAGTTGCTCGACTACCTGCTTGAGCCAATAACGAGTGAGGTCAATGGCTGGATGAGAACTTTCTACACACTGATTAAATCTCTCTGCGCAGGCGCAAATTTTGTCAGGTTAATCCCAGCCACGGCTGACTTATATTCATCCATAGTAGGCACACGCCCGAGGACGGCTGAGAGAACAACCACAGGAGTCGAAGCAAGTAAAGACTCCCCTTTCTTGCGATCAGAATCTTCGACGACCCTGCCTTTGAAAAGGCGCGTCGAAGTAGCCATCACGGTATCCCCTCTGGCGGCTTTCTCCTGGTTACCCATGCACAGATTACAACCAGGGCGCTCTAAATACATCATGTTTTTGTATTCGGTGCGCGCTGCCCCTTTTGGTGCGTCATCGTCGAATTCGAAATCAGAATACTTTTGGAGCAAGTCCCAATCACCTTCGGCCTTGAGTTCATCAATAATATTGTAGGTGGGCGCTGCCACCACGAGCGGTGCTTGAAATTCGACCTTACCCTCTTGTGCTTCAAGATTCTTAAGCATTTGAGATACGATTTTCAAATCGCCCTTGTGAACCATGCAAGAACCGACGAAGCCAAGATCGACTACCTTCTCCCCTTGGTAATAAGAGAGCTCACGAATAATGTCATGCGTGTAGCGCTTTGAGACGTCCTCGTTGTTTACATCTGGATCCGCGATCATAGGCTCATTGATCTGATCTAGGTCGACGACGAACTGAGCGGAATACTTCGCATTTGCGTCCGGCATGAGTGCTGGCTTCGCGCCCGAGCGAATGTCTGTAATGCGCTGATTGGCCTGATCGACGAGGCCTTGGAGCACCTGACTCTCGTTATCCATACCCTTATCGATCATAATTTGGATGCGCCCTTTCGCGACTTCCAGCGAGCCTATCAAAGTCTCGTCCTCAGTGATACAGATAGCTGCCTTGGCCTTCATCTCAGCAGTCCAGTCAGTAAAGGTAAAAGCCTGGTCGGCAGGTAGAGTGCCAATATGCACCTCGATGATGCGCCCTTGGAAAACGTTTTCTCCAAACTGCTTGAGCATCTGAATCTGCGTAGCGTGCACCACATCGCGGAAGTCCATGTGATCCTTAAGGTCGCCCTTGAAAGTCACTTTGACCGATTCAGGGAATCGGCATCGACGCCTCACCGGTAGCCAGTGCGAGTGCAACTGTTCCTGAATCTGCGCCGAAAGCGACGCCCTTGGACATGCGGGTGTGTGAGTCACCACCAATGATAATAGACCATTCATCAACGACTAAATCGTTAAGCACTTTATGGATCACGTCGGTCAAAGGTGGATAAGCTTCCTTCGGATCACGCCCAGTAATTAAACCAAACTTATGCATGAAATTCATTAGCCTAGGAATATTAGCCTGCGCTCTTTTATCCCAAACCGAGGCCGTGTGACAACCAGACTGATACGCGGCATCCACAATCGGCGAGATGACAGTCGCCGCCATGGACTCTAATTCTTGAGAGGTCATCAGGCCCGTCGTATCCTGCGACCCGACAATGTTCACGTTGACCCGCACATCCGAACCAGCGTAGAGCGTCACGCCTTCAGTTGAACCGACGACGTTCTTATTAAAGATTTTTTCGACCGCCGTGAGGCCTTGCCCTGCATGGCTTACCTCCTTTGCGGGCGCAAAAACTTGCACCACTTCCACGCCGAGTGTTTTGGCGGCGAAGGTCTGCAGTTTTTTACCAAACACAATCGCATATGAACCACCCGCTTTCATAAACTCTACTTTCTGAGGTGTCAAAGAGGCCGCTATGTCGACGAGCTCTTGGTCTCCGCTGTAGAGCTTCTCGGTCTTTGTATTGATCGTCAATACGGTGCCTGTCGCGACAGAATAGACCTCTTCCAAAATAGGGTCTCCGCTGTCGTTCAAGACTGGTAGGCCATCGGCATCCAGTTGCTTGCGCCAGTTCTTAAGGTCGATTCCGATGCCTCCAGTCACGTCGACCGTCGTCAGAAAAATCGGGGAAATGCCATTAGTACCCGCGACGATAGGGGCGATATTAACAAAAGGGATGTATGGGCTAGCCGGTCTGCCCGTCCACAGGGCGACATTATTCACACCCGACATCCTAGAAGAACCCACGCCCATCGTGCCCTTCTCCGCAATAAGCATCACGCGCTTATCGGGGTGCTGCTTTTGCAAGGCTTGAATCTCGGTTTGCGCCTCTTCCGAAATCAAGCACTTTCCATGTAGCTCACGGTCGGAGCGTGAGTGCGCTTGATTACCAGGGGAAAGCAGATCCGTTGAAATATCACCCTCGCCTGCAATATAAGTGACGACTTCAATCGTTTCCTCGATGTCGGGGATCTTGGTAAAGAACTCCGCGCTCGCATAGCTCTCGAGAATACCCTTAGCAATCGCGCTACCTGAATCGTAAGCAAGCTTGAGCCTCTCCATATCAGCCTCATACAAGAACACTTGAGTTTTGAGGGCTTCAGCCGCTTGGCCAGCAATTACATCATCATCGCCGAGCGCTAAGTCTAGAAGCACGACGATCGATGTGCCCCCTTTCATATGCAGAAGTAACTCAAAGGCAAAATCTGGCGATATTTCATCGACTGTCGATTCGCCAAGGATGATCGCCTTTAAAAAGTGCGCTTTTACACCTGCAGCGCTAGTCGTGCCCGGCAAGACATTGTAGATGAAAAAATTCAGAGATGCTTTTCGATGCTCGTTATCGAGATCCTTGATCTGGTCGATAATCACACCGAGTAACTCACCATCGTCGATCGGCTTCGGGCTCAAGCCCTGCCCCTTACGTTCTTCGATCTCTTTGATGTATGCTTGGTATAAATTCAAATCTTCAGCCATACCACAAGGGTCTGGTGAAGCCCGGGTATTTCAAGCAGAATTTGAGAATTATTGCACACTGCTGTATTTGAATGATTGATTCTTTATCACTGGCGGTTAGTATTAAAGTTTAGTTCTTCAACTATGCTTACTGCCAACTCCCTCCCACTTTTTCTACCGCGCTCTCTATGAGTGATCCAGCACAGCCCACATTTCTCGTTAGCGCTTACTCCGATCCCGTAGTAGTTCAGGTTAACGGCAAAGCCAACTATCTTAACTGTAACGCCTTCCGTGAATTTATCGAAAAAGTCATCGCCGGGGGTAGCCGCAAGCTATTCATCGATTTTGAAGACTGCAAAGGGATGGATAGCACCTTTCTAGGTATTCTTGCTGGCACCGCGATTCAACTACGCAAGTTCGCCCCTGCAGGTGAGCTGATCGTCGGAAACCTTAGTGAGCGTAACTACGAACTGATCTGCAATCTTGGTCTGCAAAACTTGCTCACCATCTCTAAAGATCAAGCAGCCGCCAGCAAGACCTTCGACGCACTTAAAAATCAAGAAGTGTCTGACGCGAAGAATATACTCAAAGCTCACGAGAACTTGACCGCCGCCGACCAAGAAAACGTGGGTAAATTTCAAGACGTCATTGCCTTCCTACGCAATCAAGTCGAGAAGCAGGAGAAGCACGTTTAATCGAGGGTCTCGCTCCTGCGTGACCGCCTCGGCTCTGGATGCGGATGTGCAGGGTGCGTCCCTGGATTTACCTACCTATCTTAACTGGCTTGAGCTTCCAAATATGCTTGGCGTATTCACTGATAGTACGGTCTGAAGAGAACTTGCCCACGCGGGCGGTGTTCATGATGGCCATCTTCGCCCAGCGCTTTTTATCGCTGAAGGCTTTATCCACAGCTTCCTGTGCACGCACGTAGTCGGCATAGTCGGCGAGGCAGAGATAGGGGTCGCCCCCCTCGAGCCAGCTGCTACAGAGCGGTGCAAAGGCATCCTGCTCGCCAGATGCGAAATAGTCCGAACGTAACCAATCGATGACTGCTTTGAGCTCCCAGTTACTATTATAATAGTCGTAGGGGTTGTAGCCCTTCTCACGGATGGCGTCGACTTGCTCGACGGTGTTGCCGAAGATGAAGATATTGTCTTCGCCGACTTCTTCCCCGATCTCCACGTTCGCGCCATCGAGCGTGCCGATAGTGAGCGCACCGTTAAGGGCGAGCTTCATGTTGCCCGTGCCCGAAGCTTCCTTACCAGCGGTCGAAATTTGCTCGGAGAGGTCGGCTGCGGGAATCATCTTCTCCGCCATCGTGATGCGGTAGTTCTGCGGGAAGACGATCTTGATCTTACCGTTGATGCGGGGATCATTATTTACCTTCTCACCGACTTTGTTGATTGCACGGATAATGTTTTTAGCGAGTGCGTAGCCCGGAGCTGCCTTGGCGCCAAAGATAAAAACACGAGGATTCATCTCGTAGTCTGGATCGTTGAGCAGTCGGCGATAGAGTGTCAGGATATGCAGCAGATTGAGATGCTGGCGCTTGTACTCATGTAGACGCTTAATTTGCACATCGAAGAGCGCATCAGGGCTGATCACGGTGCCAGAATCTTCTAGCACGAAATCAGCAAACGCTTGCTTGTTCGCAAATTTGATGTCCATGAAACGCTTTTGGAATTTGGCATCGTCGGCAAACTTGGCTATAGCCTGAAGCTTATCGAGATCCTTCGGCCAATCCTCGCCAACCTTCTCTGTGACCAATTCGCTAAGGCCAGGATTACAAGCGAGCAACCAACGACGTGGCGTGATACCGTTTGTCATGTTGATCAACTTGTTTGGATACAACTCGTGGAAGGTTGAGAAGAGATTCTTCTTCAATAAATCGGTGTGTAGTGCGGCGACTCCATTGACCTTGGTCGAACCAACTACTGAAAGGTAGGCCATGCGCACCATTTTCGGATGGCCTTCTTCGATGATAGAGAGCTCTGACTTCTTGGCGTCGTCGCCAGGCCACTTAGCCTCGACCTCGTCTTGGAGGAAGCGTGCGTTGATCTCGTAGATAATCTCAAGATGGCGGGGCAGCACTTTCTCAAAGAGAGGTACGCTCCACTTCTCAAGAGCTTCGGGAAGAAGTGTGTGATTCGTATAGTTACAAACACCGCGGGTGATCGCCCAAGCAGCATCCCACTCGTGGCCATAATCGTCGATCAGCAGGCGCATGAGCTCAGGTATGGCGATCGCAGGGTGCGTATCATTGAGCTGCAACGCATTGTAGTCGGCAAACTCTGACCATTCGCTATGGTTGGCATGGAAGCGGCGGATGATGTCCTTAAGCGAGCAAGTAACGAAGAAGTATTGCTGAATGAGACGAAGCTCCTTACCGTTTTCGGTAGAGTCATTCGGGTAAAGCACTTTAGAGATGGTCTCACCCATCGCCTTTTCACGAACAGCTTCGACGTAGCCACCATCGTTGAAAATATCGAGGTCAAACTCGTGCGTGGACTTCGAGTCCCAAAGCCGCAGGAAGTTGACCGTCTCGCCACCATAGCCAACGATACCGATATCGTAAGGC
This sequence comes from Opitutaceae bacterium BACL24 MAG-120322-bin51, assembly GCA_905182465.1. Classification (GTDB taxonomy): domain Bacteria; phylum Verrucomicrobiota; class Verrucomicrobiia; order Opitutales; family Coraliomargaritaceae; genus Thalassobacterium. The sequence goes on from CAJJBI010000005.1 coordinate 287,189, forward strand.
ACGCCTTCGATCGTTTTGTAGTCGACCCACTTAGGCTTGAAGACGCCCTTGCTATCCATCTGATGCTCGACGCGCCCAAAGAGCTGTACTTTTTGTGCAAATTTCGGGCGCATCACTTCCCAGGGACAGCCTTTTTCCATCCACACATCGGGGTGTTCGATTTGGTGCCCGTCTTTAAACTCTTGGCGAAAGAGGCCATACTCATAGTGAATACCATAGCCGATCGCAGGCAGATCTAGCGTGGCTAAGGAATCAAGGAAACAGGCAGCCAGTCGACCTAAGCCACCATTGCCGAGTCCCATGTCCGCCTCTTCGTCGGCGATTTGCGTAAAGTCTTGCCCAAGCTCGGTCAGTGCGTCGCGTGTTTGCTCGAAGAGGCCGGCGTTGTGCAAATTATTTACAAGCAGACGACCCATCAAATACTCTAGGCTCAAGTAGTAGGCGCGGCGCACCTTCTTCTTATTGTGCACTGATTGCGTCTTCATGAAGCGATCCAACAAGCGGTCGCGCACTGCGGAACAGGTAGCCGTCCACCACTCGTCATTGGTCGCACTCTCTGGATGCCGAGCAAGTGTGTAACGTAAGTGGTTTAGAATCGAGGTCTTCATCGAATCTTTGCTGTTATCCACCTCAAAACGGAAAGCTTTGGCTCCAGCTTTTGCAGTAGCGGCTTTCGTTGTGGCAGATTTTTTTGGCTTTCTAGCAGTTGTTGTCATGTGGCTGTGTTAATTTAAAAATATGTCTCCTTGGTCATGCGGCAGCAAAGAACACGCATTGCATAGGCTTTTACTAATAATATGGAAGTAGAAAACAAAAAAGCTACGTTTCCGGTAAAATGATATCTTTCTTTTCGGAAAGAATTTCCACCGATGCTAAATTCGACAGTTTAATAAGGGTCTCCTGATTAATACTCTTCGCGATTGCTTATTGGCCATATGATATCGAGATACTTAGCGCCAGAGCTTACTCAGACCAGCCAACCTCATTTGCAGTCGCAAGCAAGAGAGGCAAGCCGGGCTAGGGAGCTTCAACACAAGGAAGCAAGGCAGCATCTTTCATGCCGTGAATGATCTTCTTATCGGCGGGGCAAAGGGTGGCTAAAATACCCTGAAGGTTCGCCTCCTTGTCCGACTCATCGACAAAATAGTAGGGGCAAAGGCGCAGGCGGCCTTCCATTTGATAAAGACTGCCGTCGTCCCTGTAGACGGGGTGGCGCAACCGCTTCGGTTTTTCGTAGGTCTGTAAAATATGTAGCGAGGTGTCCGCCATCGTGATCGCTTGCTGGATGGCACTCTCCCAGTCAGCACGAGACGAGTCGCTGCCAAGCGTGACACTGCGAGCGCCCCATGCACTTTCGTGGAAACCGCTGATTTTAATAATCAGATTGCGCTCTTTCTTGCTCGCCTCAATCAACTGCGACCAATCCGTCATCGGCTTACCGCCAATAAGCGGCGCGTCGAGTACGGCATTTGGCGGCAGTTCGACTGGGTCCATGACCCAGGTCTGTGGGATGACTTTGGCCAGTGCTTTGTAAGACTGTTTCGAGAGGTTCTCGCGCCAGAAGTCTTCGAGGATGTGGTGATGGAAGAGCGCGAGGTTAAGCTTCTCTTCTTGGAAGGGGCGCATTGGCGGGGTCAAACGGACTTGCGCCGCTTCGCCCGCTTTAAGTAAAAAGTTCGCTATCGAGACATTCGCCAAATCAAAGAGCTCCCAGAAGCGGTAAATAACATCCACCTTTTGCGGATCTCCATCGATGCCGACGCAGATGTCTTCGCCTAAGGGCATGACATCGTCTGGATGGAAGACGTGGACGCGCTTGCCGAGCTGTCGAAGTTGAGAGGCCAACCACTCCATCTCAGGGCGGTAAGTTGCCGCCTCATCACTGACGAGAATTGCGATATAAGGTGCCTGCTGGTTGGGCGCTCGCTGTGCCAGCACAGTGTAAAATGCATCGATCATGTCTTGCGAACCCGACCCGACTAATGAATCGCCATGCACCTCGGCATAGAGACGATTGAGAAATGCCGTCAGGCCAATACCGCCGGGAACGGAATCGATCTCGGTCATGGCAAACCCGTCTTCCGTAAGCAAAAGGTCGGGCCGTATCACCACGGGCATGGCGCCGCGTAGTGCCTTTGCCCTCGCGTGCTGAATAAGTGCCTCAGGCTTACCACGATCCAGATAGGCCGCGACCCAAGGTGCTTTAAGTGGTCGATTACGGAGCAAGTTCTTTCCCTCAGCCGAACGCAGATAGAGTGTTTCCTGCGCCTTGTAAAATTCGTAGCAAGCCTGCCCAATCTGCTCGATCTGTCTAATCTGCGCAGAACTCAGGGGGAAGGCCTCGGGCGAGTAGCGCCAGGTCTTGTTCTCGAACAGGCTCTGATCAGAAAATGCGCGAACAGCCTCTTGGTGGCTAAGGCTTCTTGGATTTGCTAGAGACTCACTCATTAGCAAATTCTCGATCTGCGGCGGCTTTTCTTGAAGTGGGACCACCCGCACGGAGCCAGGCGTGAACGAAGGGGTCGAGCGCGCCATCCATGACGGCCTGAACATTCCCCGTTTCGACGCCAGTGCGTAGGTCCTTGACCATCTGGTAAGGCTGGAAGACGTAGGAGCGGATCTGGTTGCCCCAAGCAATCTCGCCCTTTTCGCCATAGAATTTCTCCATCTCACTGCGCTTCTCGTCCTCCAATTTCTCATAGAGGCGTGACTTTAGGGTCTTCATCGCGGTGGCTTTATTTTTGATCTGCGAGCGCTCGTTTTGGCAGGTCACTACGATGCCACTCGATAGGTGCGTGAGGCGCACGGCAGACTCGGTTCGGTTAACGTGCTGGCCGCCCTTACCACTGGCGCGATACACGTCAGTGCGGATATCGGCCTCGTCGATCTCAATATCGATGTCGTCTTCAATTTCTGCAATCACATCCACGGAAGAAAACGAAGTATGCCGGCGCGCATTGGAGTCAAACGGGCTGATACGAACGAGGCGATGTACACCACGCTCTGCTTTGGCATATCCGAAAGCATTGGCCCCTTCGATCCGTATAGTCGCTGAACTGACACCAGTCTCTTCCCCGGGCTGAATATCTAGGACTTCCGTTTTAAAACCTGCCTGCTCTGCCCAGCGCGTATACATGCGTAGTAACATATCTGCCCAATCGCAACTCTCGGTGCCTCCCGCTCCGGAGTTAACAGTTAGGAAGGCATTACAAGAGTCGTGCGGCCCGCTGAGGAAAGAAGCCAGCTCTAGCTGGTCTAGCTTCGGCTGCAAGCGCCCCAGTGTATCGATGATTTCTTGTTGATAGGCCTCACCCTCTGGGTCTTCGCCCATTTCATCGACGAGTTCGAGCATAGCTTTCAAATCGTCCACCTCCCCCCTAAAGGCGCTGGATGGATTAATTATGTTTTTTAGACGATTCGCCTCGGCGATCACCGTTTGCGCAGCCGCTTGGTCGTCCCAAAAGCTACCCTCAGACATCTGCGCTTCGAGGACCTCGATACGTTCTTTCTTGGCATCTCCGTCAAAGATACCTCCATATATGGCCTGCGCGGCGAGTCATCTCCTCCATTTGCGAACGGACTTCAGGTGTGATCAAATTCATATCCCAGAGTGCAACAAAGCCCGCCGAATATTAAAGATAAAAATGAACCTCTCACTTTTCGATTATCACCTGCCCAACGAACTGATCGCGCAAGAACCGGCCGCCGTGCGCGATGCTTCTCGCCTCATGGTGGTGGACCGTAAGACGCGCTCGGTCACTCATGCCCAATTTTCCGAGATAGGACAATACCTACCCACTCGCCCGCGCTTTTTTCGTAACAACGCCGCCGTACTGAAAGGCGCGCATATTCGGGCAACGCTCCACTGGCGGCAAGGTCGAGTGCCTACTACTCCAACCTGCTGAAGATGCACTGACTTGGTGGTGCTTGCTAAAACCAGGCAAGAAAACTTTCACTTCTGGTAGCTTTGAAATGGCGGGGGAATACACCGCACAGGTGCTCGAAGTGGGCAAGAACGGTAACTACCGAGTCCGTTTCCACCCTGAGCGCGATGAGTCCATCACCGACCTCTCGGAGCGGCTCGGCATCCTCCCGCTTCCACCCTACATTGAGCGTACTGATGACGACCCTAGGCGCGACAATGACAATAAGCGTTACCAGACCGTCTATGCTGACTTCGATAAACGTATCGCGGTGGCCGCACCGACCGCGGGGCTGCACTTCACGCCCGAGCTGATCGCCGAGCTGGAAAATGGCGGGGCTCGCTTTCACGACCTCACGCTGCAAGTCGGCATCGGCACCTTTCACCCCATCCAAGTCGAGAATATTGAAGACCACAACATACACCGCGAATGGTATGAAATTCCAGCCAGCGCATTCGCCGAGCTAAAGAAGCCCGAAGCCGGGGCGCGCATCGCCGTCGGCACGACCTCCGTCCGCTCGATCGAGGACGCCATGCGCCGCACGCAACTTTCTCCTGAGACTTGCATCACTCCCTCCGGTTCCGTGCAAGCTGAGGCCGACATCTACATCTACCCACCCAGTGAATTTGCCGCCATCGACGGTATGATTACTAATTTCCATCTGCCAAAGTCGACTCTGCTCTGCCTCGTCTCCTCCTTTCTGACACCTGGCAGCGAAGAGGGCATCCAATGGCTAAAGGAACTTTACGCTGAAGCCATTGATCAAAAATATCGCTTTTACAGCTATGGCGACGCCATGCTCATT
>CAJJBI010000006.1 GCA_905182465.1 Opitutaceae bacterium BACL24 MAG-120322-bin51
ATCGATGAAGAGCCATTTCTTTTTCGTTGGCTGTACGGTCGAAAGAACGGGAGTTGTATCTTCAATGGGATTGCGGTTGATACTCTTAGGGCACTCCCAATCAAGGAGTTGCCAGTCCGTGCTGAGTATCGGCTCATGTTTGCTGGGCGCTTGGCTCCTCAAAAAGGGATCCCTACGGCGATTCATGCTTTAAAGGATTTGGTAAATCAAGGCTATGATGCACATCTAACTTTGTTTGGAGAAGGGCCTGCTTCTTACGTAGCCAAGCTGCAATCGTTGGTTGATAAACTTAATTTGCAGAAGCATGTCACATTTTTTGGACAATGTCGCGATTGGCAGGCCTACTCCGATGATGCCATCGCTCTAATTTTTCCCACGCATGGGGAGGGCACATCAAATGTGATTTTGGAATCGCTCGCAGTTGGGTTGCCGGTCATTATTTCAGACATAGCAATGGCGCGTCAGCTATTAACAGATTATGAAAATGCCTTGATAGTGGATTCTGATGACCCGTCGCATTGGGTGAAATGCATCAAAGAACTGTTTGACTCAAAGGAGCTTCAGGTTCGACTTAAACATTCGGGAGAACAACTGAGTAGGACCTTTTCAATCGCAAGCATGGTGTGCCAATACGAAGCGATTTATAAGTCAATTTGCCCAGCTAAATTTAAAGATGGCTGATTATTGTTATGAGGAAATTTAGTTGGATATTGCAGCGAGGGATCCTTTGGTCTACTTCCTTGATTAATTTAAGGAGTCCTGATCGGCTTCTTGTGTCTTTCCCCAAGGCAGGGAGTACATGGGTCCGATACTTCTTATGTGAGATTTTATGCCAGCGCTGTAATGTAGAGAATTCGTCAATGGATATGACGAACCACTTGATGCCAGAGTTTGCCCACAAGAGCCTCTTCTTGCCGTGGGAGTTTGATGAGTGCGCTCGGATTATTAAAACGCATCAGAAGTATAACCTATTCTTTCGAAACAAAACTACTGCACTAATTGTACGTGATCCTAGGGATATTGCAGTAAGCTTTTACCATTATGCGACTGGATCAAAGGAGTATAATTATAATGGAACGGTGTCTGAAATGCTTCGTCATCCATCTATGGGGCTAGAAGCATTTCTCGCTCATTATAAAAGTTGGAGTGAACGGGCGAAACTGATTTTGAAGTATGAAGATGTGAAAAACGCTCCCTTTGAACATTTTTCAATGCTATTGGATTTTTATGGAATTCAACGAAGCGAAGATGAGATTCATACAGCGATTGCGAGGTCTGATTTTTCAGCGATGAAAAAAGCACAAGCTAATAGCAACAATTTGAAGGCAGAGTTTAAAGAAGGACATCAGTTCGTTCGTAGTGGGAAAAGTGCGCAATGGAAGGAGCTCTTCTCATCTCAGGATGTCGAATACTATGAAAAACTCATGGAGCAGTACAACTGCCATCTCTATGATTAGTATTTATGAAAAATGAGTTGAATCTTTGCCTGTGTGGGCCTCGATCGAGGAGCGGTGTAACTGGTGTTGCCATGGCATTTGATTTATTGGTGCAGGGATGTGAAGCTCGTTCGTTGTCGATCAGGGTAGTTGATTCGACTCGAGGAGGTGCCGTTGCTAAATCAGGCGCATTTGCTTTTCGAAGAGCATTTGACACTATTTGTGTCATCCTGTCGGTTTGGTGGCATCTCTGCTCGTGCGGTGTTTATTATGCTACGATGTCCACATCTTCACTGGGGTTTATTCGCGACTACTTGACCGTTGGGTTTGCGAAGTTTTTAGGCCGCCGAACAGTATTGCACTTGCACGGTGGTGGCTTTGAGGATTTTTACACGTCGCAGAAGCCCTGGATGCAAAGTTTGATTCGATCGAATCTCGTGCGTACAGATACAGTTATAGTTTTGGGTGAGTTGTTGAAGGAACAATTTCACTGCATTGGAGACACCATTAAATCGAAGTTGGTCGTGGTGCCAAATGGCCTGACTCTAGGAGTAGATGAGCCCACACCTAGAGCTAAATCATTGCCAGAAAAGGGTCGTGTGGAACTGCTGTACCTTTCAAGTTTAATGCCGTCGAAGGGGTTCTTTGATGTACTGCAAGCTATGGCTTTGTTGGAGCGGAAATACCCCAAGCACTTTCATTTGAACCTATGTGGTTCGTTTATAGATGCTAAGACTGAGACTGCCGTGGAAGTCTTTGATGAGTCTACATTACTGGCATTTATTAAAGGGCATCAGCTCGATGGTTGCGTTACTTTTCATGGTCAAGTTCTTGGAAAAGAAAAAGATCTGCGTTTTGAAGAGTCGCATATATTTTTACTGCCGACTAGTTATCCTTGGGAGGGACAACCCTTAAGTATTATCGAGGCATTGGCATATAGAACACCAGTAATTACTTGTTTCCATAAGGGTATACCCGAGTTGGTTAAAAATGGAAAGACTGGAAGCTTCGTTGATGCGGGATCTCCAGAGTCAATCGCGTCGACTGTGTTTGATATGGTATCGGATGCTACCAGCTACAGCATTATGAGTCAGTCCGCACGTATGCATTATGAGAAAAACTTTAAGCGTGAGGTTCACCTTGAGCGTTTGATTAAAGTGATCCTATTGTGAGAGTTTTATTTATATATATTGGCGTCGTAGGTGGCTTCTCTGGCCAGGCAAAAGCAACAGATCTCATTATTGATGGCTTGAATCCTAAGGGCGTAGTTTGCGTTCGAGGGTTATTGCCTTATTTAGATCGCAGTGGTCGTTTACCAGTATCGATTAGTGGGGTTTTACTTTTTGCCAAATTACTGCGTGTTTATTGGAGGTTTTTGTGTGAGCGGCTACCTGAGGGCGGAGCGATTCATTTATCTTTGGGTCTGACTCGCTTTGCATTACTACGTGATTACGTAGCTTTAATTTGCGCATCTCTTTTTGCTAGAGGTCGTGTCCGAAAGGTGGTGGCGCTTCATGGAAGTGTATTTACTGAATGGCCGACAAACTCATTGAATGCCCAGCTATTACGATCTGTGATACGTTGCGCGGGTTGTGTTACCTGTGTGGGGTCCTCACATCGACAGGCGTTAATTAATCTAGGTGTTCCTTCAGGGAAGATTGAGATAGTTCCGAATGCTTGTGAGTATGATGGCATTGAGGAATCCGATGTGACTGAGAGGCAGGCATCATCTGATCAACCGTTGGAGTGTCTCTTTCTTAGTAGTTTGACCGATACGAAGGGCTATCCGGAGTATTTAGAAGCATTGGAAATGATCGGGAGTGTAGATGGGGTACCGATCCATGCAGTGCTCTGCGGCCCGATCATGATGGATGCCTATCGCAAACGTTTTGAGACCTACGATGAGGTGAAAGTTTGGATTGAGCAAAAAGTTGCCTCAATTAATGAATCCGATCGAGTTCAAGCGGAATGGATCCCCGGAGCAAGAGGTTCAGAAAAGAAGGCACTTTTTGAGCAGGCGCAGATTTTTGTTCTGCCGACTCAGTATCCGGTCGAAGCTCAACCTTTAGCAGTTATCGAGGCGATGGCACATGGTTGTGCGATTGTGACGACTGATGCCGGGGAACTGCTTTCAACAGTTAACAATGAATCTGCCATCATATTATCGGCACCTACCCCAGATTCTGTTAAGCAGTCGATCATTAGTCTGGCTGAGGATGAACAGCTTCGGTTGCGCTTGAGCCAAGCTGCGCTAAATCAGTTTAAACTAAAGTTTAATCGAGAGCGGTATGTGCAGCGTTGGGCTGGTCTACTAGGGCTGTAATAAATGTCGTAAGCTGTGGATAGCATATTTGCCGGTCAAATAAAGCCTCTGACATTTTACGGGCGTTGAGGCTTTGTTGCCTAGAGAGGTCCGGATTAAGTAAATAGTTTTCAAAGGCGTTGTGGAGTGACTCTACATCGCCTTGTTTGTATCCAGATCCTGCGTTCCAATGCTTCAGCAATTCGCCTAACTCGCCGCCGAGGCAACTCAGTATCGGCAATCCAGCTAGCAGCATACTCGCCAGCTTTATACGGGCAGGCGACAAGGCTACCGGGGCGGTTGGGTACGAGCGCAAGATTGGCTGTGGCTAGTAATTGATCGACTGCATCGCGCCCAATTTGCCCGTGAAAAACAACCCTACCTTCACTTATAAGGGACTTACTGCGCTTGATTAACTGCGGCTCTTTTGGACCAGATCCAGCAAAATGGATCTGAAAAGGGAAGCGTTTCTCAGCTCTCCAGCGAGCGGCGAGTTCTAGAATCGTCTGCAAATCGTAGCCCGACCCCATGGCGCCTAAGTAAACCGCTTTCAGCGGTGTATTAGAACAACGAGTAGTTGCACTATCAGTTGAGAATCTCGAAAGCTCCGCTCCATGGTAGCATAGGTGCATTGGAGGCGTACGGGTGCCTGCAACATAGCTGTTGGCTAGGTCGAGGTAACTTTGACCAACCGCGGTGATCTTATCCGCTCCCTGATACGCGCGCCTAGCGCTACGATGCATATTTGCGAAAAGCACTGCGCCTAGGTGTTTACGTAGATAATTGGGGAGAACTTGGTAAAATGTTTCTGGCCAAGCATCCATTATATCGACGACGACTTGGCAACCACCGGAACTAGCAGTTGATAATGAATGATTAATCCAATCCCTGATTTTGAAGGCTTGCTCGGCTACCCCTAGTGGCGGTAGCGATACAACAATGCGGTCTGGCACTTCCAATTCCTTATTCCCCATCGATTTCATTGCTTCGCGGTAAAAGCCGTCAGCAAATGCTTTGTGATTCCTAAGACGTGCGAAACTAATGTTTTTCTTATAAGGTGGCGTTTCTATGAGACGTATCGAAAAACCATCTGTATCCAAGCAGGGCTCACGCTTGGTCTTGGTCAGGTGCGAGTAGTCTGACGACCACCAGACGACATCATGCCCTTGCGTGGCGAAGGTCTTGCATAGTGACCAATAGCGGAGCGGCACATCCGTCTCGTTGGGCAACTGGTCGAAGGGGTTGACGATCCAAATATTCATTATGCATGCAGAGATTCGCAATGAATCGAATGTAAAAATTTATTTAGTATTTTTTCGCGGCTGAATTTTTTAGTCGCAATTTGTTGAGCGCGATGGCCCATGTCTTCGCGCTCTTTGTGTGTCTGGTCCACAGCTTTTTTTAAAGCGGCGACTGCGCTATCGACATCGCCGTGTCTGATCGACCAACCGACCTCGTTCTCACCAGTGATATCGCTGAGGTAGCTTTCTTCTGGCCCCAGTGTGAGCACTGGCCGCCCGATGCTTAGTGCGCCGTAAATCTTACAGGGGTGCACGATTCCGCTCATCTCATTGCCCAGCGAGACGATATGTAGATCAGCGGCGGAGAGAGAGAAGCGAATTTGATCGAGTGGCTGATAGGGGAGCGAGATGATGTTACTGGCAGCACCTGACTGTGCTCGTAAGCGTGCATCCACGATCTCTTTCCCTTTGCCGCCACCGATAAAAACGAATACGAAACGTGGGTCGTCTTTGAGCAATTTGGCGGCATCTAAGATGGTGTCGAGTGGATGCACTAGGCTGTGGTTACCGCTATACATGACCACGAATTTGTCCTCCCAAGATTGTTCCTTGCGGAACGAATTTTCAGAGTGTGCTACAGTTTTTAAATAGTCGTCCATCGGCCACGGTGGAATGACCTGAATCGGTGCACGCAAGTCCTCTACCGGGCACTTGAGTTTTCTTTCTAAGCGTGCCTGCATGAAGCGATCGAGGACAATGATTGAGTCGGCGCGCTTTAGGATACGGCGATTGAGCCAGTCGAGTGCCTGTACAAGTGGGTGTTTGGGAGAGAAGGTGCCAAGTGTAATGGCTTGATCGGGGTTAATATCCATCACCCAGTAGTGGACTTTAAGCTTGGGGCGAAAGAGTCCGATAATGACTGCAGTGATCGCCGCCATCGGGGGGGAGGTCGAAACTAGAAGGTCAGTTAAATTCGGGGTAAAGAGTCCCCGCAGGATGCATTGGACTAAAAAGGAAAGCTGCGCAAAAATACGAAGCGGGATGCTTGCCTTGCCAAAGGATGAAAGCGGTAGGCGCCGGATTTGAATTCCATCACGAGCTTCTCTCGCCAAAAACTTTTCATTGGGATTATCATAACCACGATTGGCTGTGAGCACAGTGACTTGAGCACCGGTGCCCGCGATGGCATGTGCGGCTTCATCGAAGTATTGCCCGACCGCGGCAGGGTCGGGGCGAAATACTTGTGTGATGATGAGGAAGTTTTTCATGATGGGCGTGCGGCACCGTTATCTAGTTAGTATGAAAAACTGATTTCTGTCTGCTGACTACTGTTTTCGGTAAATACAAATCTCTTGGTCGCCGTAGTAGGCGATGAGAATGGCGTCTTCGCTGGCGACTGATTGAAAGAGCTTGAGCATCATCTCTTGTTCGCCTGGCCATGGGTAGACGAAGAAAACGTCTATTTCGTCTAGGCCGATGTCCATCCCATCGTAGCGGGGTGGTTCGGTTTGGTAGCCAAAACTGTCGTCGGGGACGATGTCGCTGCCGCCCACGTGGTCGTAGCTGATGTAGCCTTCCGGGATATAAGTGGTGGCGATGAATTCGGCACCTGTCCGATGCTTTTCGGCGAGCGACTCGGCGATCTCTATAAGGCCATCTTCGAGTTCAATACCAGTGGCTTCAAATCCTAGCTGCGCTGCGAGACTGGTGGCGACGCCGAATCCGCTGCCCCATTCGATGAAGCGCTCGCCGAGAGCGAGGCCTTCATCGCGGACGTGTTTGAGTGCGGCATAAACCTGAGCGGGCTCACTCGCAACGTAGCGGGGGTAACGTTTGTTCAGCTTTTGCGCCCAGAATTTTTCCCAGCGCTCGTCGGCATCTTGAATGAGTGAGGCAAATGGCTCCGGGTACTTCGGGGGATTCGGCTTCGTAGTCGATTTGTTTAATCGAGTTCATCGGGTGCGATTAGTTTTTCAATGTCGCGACGATCCTTCTTAGTGGGACGTCCGCTGCCTTTATGGCTGAAGACCCGCGCATTAGCCTGCTTCTCGCGGGCTTTTTCGTATTCGGATTCTGGGGTCTTATCTTCAAGGAAGTCTGGCACGAGGGCCGCGCCGACTCGTTTTTCGGTCAGACCTGTGACATGTAGGGTGCGTGTGAGTGCTCTGGTTCGAGCAACGACGGTGTTACCAATGCGGACTTTGGCTGAGGGCTTAGCGATCGTTTCATTGAGTCGCACTGCGGAGCCTCTGCACGCTTCGGCGGCATCACTGCGTGTCTTATACACGCGAACGGCCCAAAGCCATTTATCTAAGCGCGCATGTTCCATGGGAATCTCGCATCTACGAAAGTAGTGCGGCTTTTATCTTTTCGAGGCCTTCTTCGAGGCGGCTATGGGGACAACCGAAGTTAAGCCTGAGGTGTTGATGCCCATCGAAGGGAGTGCCATCGGTTAGGCCTACCCCGTGTTTTTCAAAATGTCCAACAGGGTCTTTAATGCCGAGCTTACTGACGTCGAGCCATGCTAGATAGGTCGATTCCATCGGGCGGAAAGTAATCTCGGGGATCTCTCTACGGATAAAGTCATAGATGAGATTGTAGTTGTTTCTCAAATACGTAAGGAGAGCTTGCCGCCATGGCTCGCCATGATCGTAGGCGGCGGTGATGCCGGCGTAACCGAAGCAGTTGACTTCGGTGATGATGCCGCGAATCGTTTTTTGGAATTGAGCGCGCAGCTTGGTGTTTTCTATGATGGAAAAAGCGCAGGCGAGTCCGGGCAAGTTATAAGTTTTGCTCGGCGCCATGAGGGTGACGGTGCGGTCGGCGATTTGCTCGCTAAGGGTAGCGGTAAGGGTGTGCTTGGCCTCAGCATCGAAGACGAGGTCACAGTGGATCTCGTCGGAGATGAGTATGAGATCATGGCGTTCGCAGAAGTCGGCGAGGGCGGTGAGTTCTTCTTTGCTGAAGACTCGCCCGACGGGGTTGTGTGGACTGCAGAGGACAAAGATTTTGGTGTGGGGTTGGATCGCGGCTTCCATCGCGTCGATGTCGAGGGTCCAGCGGTCTTCGCTATCTAAGCAGAGTGGCACCTTGATCAGTTCTCGCTCCGCGTAGTCGGGCGCAGAGATAAAAGGCGGGTAGACGGGGGTGGCGGTCATCACGGAATCGCCGGGATCGGTGAATGCGTGGCAGCAGAGGTTGATTGCGGGGACAAGTCCGGGAAGGAAGTTGAGCCAAGCAGCCCTTGCGCTGTAGCCATGCTGGCGATCGAGGTAGTTGATCACAGCTTCGATGGGAGCTTCGTGAGGTATGGTGTAGCCAAAGACGCCGTGGTCGAGGCGCTGCTGAAGCGCGTCGAGGATTTCCGGCGCAGTGACGAAGTCCATATCGGCGACCCAGAGCGGTAGAATGTCACGACCTTTATATTTGTCCCATTTTAGGCTACCGTAGCCAGTGCGTTCGGGGCAGGTGTCGAAGTTATAGGTGTGGCTCATGTAAATTTAGAGGCGACATTTCTGTCGCTCGTTGAGATGTGGGTTAAAGCGGCAGGAGTGTCGCTTCTACTTTTTGCCAAATTTGAGTTTCCAGCTCCTCAACGCTTTGGCTGCCGTCTAGAACGAGGAAGCGCTTCGGTTCTGACTTGGCTAAATCGAGGTAGCCTTGGCGGACGGCTTGGAAAAATCCGATGGCTTCTTTTTCCATGCGGTCGAGCTGTCCGTCACTGCGGGCGTGGACGCGAGCGAGCCCAATCTCGGGGGGAAGGTCGATGAGGATGGTCAAGTCGGGATTGGTGTCTCCGATGGCGAATTGATTGATCGTGTCGACTTTCTTGGAATCGATGGCGCGAGCGACGCCCTGGTAAACTGTGGTAGAATCTAGGAAGCGGTCGCAGAGCACGATTTGACCTTCAGCAATGGCTGGTGCGATCAGTTCTCGGACGTGTTGTGCCCGGCTAGCGGCAAAGAGGAGTAGCTCAGCTTCGGGTGACATGCCTTGACCTGCATCGTCATACTGGAGGAGGTTACGAACGGATTCTCCAAGGGCGGTTCCTCCGGGCTCGCGGGTTTGCACAACCGTCTTACCCATAGCTTCAAGCCGAGCTTTGAGCGCAGCGATTTGGGTGGACTTGCCACAGCCTTCACCGCCTTCGAATGTGATGAATAGGCCGGTCATTTACCAAGTAGCGATGAACTCTTCGAGGTCTTTAAGTGTGGGACTAACCGCGGTGCGCACGTAGAAGCCGGATGTGGCGACTGCTACGGTGAGAGCGGCTTCGAGGGTGAGGCCTAGGAGGCGCCCGGTAACAAAGCCTGAGTTAAAGTGGTCGCCCGCGCCGGTGGTGATCTTTGGTTTCTCACAAAAAGGCCCAGCGGCGTAAGCAGTCCCTACAGGGGTGGCACATGCGGCGTCCGCAACTGGATGGATCACGACGGTGTTGAGCGATAGCTTCTCGCGGATGCGAGCAGCCATCGTTTGCAGATTTTCTGGTGTGTTGATCAAAGGAGCAAAGCCTAGAAGGGCGTCGACCTGCTCAGCTTCGCGGAGGTTGAGACCGAGGATGACTTTACCGAATTGTTCAAATTTTGAAAAGACAGCGAGGACTTCCAAGAGGTCGGCCTCGGAGCGTTTCTCGGGATCGGCTAGGTCAAAGAAGAAGGTGCGGACTTTATCTTTAGAACATGCGGGTAGGACTTTTTCGAGGAAACTATTAAAGACGTCGGTGAGGTAGGGAATCATCGTCCAGTTAACCATGGCGATGAGGTCGGACTCGTTGAATGCTTCGATCAGTTTGTCTTCGCCGGGTAGTTTGCAGAGGTGATCATAGGTGATCTCGTCGAGGCTCGCCATAGTGCCGAACATGATCTTGCCGTCGTTAAATTCGGCAGCGTGAGTGATGCCAGGATCTGCAATGGAGATGGCATTGGTCTTTTCGGCGAAGTCGTGAAAAACGGGGTGGATTGCATCACGGCCGATTGCCCCGATATAACGGACCTCGATGCCGTGAGCCGATTGAGCGTTCGCCATGATAGGACCGTTACCGCCTAGCTTTTCAACGACGGGCGCCATTTCAATGTTGGCACTCTTGCCTGCGGCGGAGCCGATTCGGTTAGCAAAGTCGGTGATGGTGGGGATGGCATTGAACTGATCGCCGGGACCCGAGCGTTGGTCGACGGGGTGGACGATGACATCGACAAAGCCGTCGATACCGACGAGTGCCTTTTTAGTGGGTGCGAGGGGGCTCTTTTCTTTGAGTTCTTGAAGAGTCTGAGTCTTGTATTCCATAGCGTGCGGCGCGGTGCGCTGAGTGGTGGCCTACGGCCGAGTGAAAGTAAAAGTGAAATTGAAAGAGTCGGAGCTGTCCTGGGCAAACTAATTTACCGAGGATACGAGATGCGTGATAGGGGACTGTTTAGGAAGAAGTGCGAGCCCCATATGCATGCGCACTTTTAACCTGAACTCTTATCCTGCGCACTCCGTGCGAAGCACGAACTATTGCAATTCTGCGATTGAGCCGAAGTCGGCATCGAATAGGCGCTTGTAAGTGCGGACGGCAAGGCCATCGGTGAGTCCAGCGGTGTAGTCGCAGAGACGGCGATGGCGGCCGGCGGCATCGGCTTCGTGGGCGAGGAGTTCTTGGACTGCGGCTGGGAGTAGATTGAGCCCTTTACTGTCTGGATCGACGCAGTTTTCACAGAGTGCCTGATACAGTCGTTCTAGGATGTAGCCGCCTTTGAATTCGATTTGTTGAAGCTGGGTGGATTTAAAAATGAGATCGAGGGCGATGTCTTTATAGAGGGCACTCTCAGCTTTGACGGCTGGATCGATCTTTAGGTCGAAGCTATGCCGTTGGGTGCGGTCGCTCATAAATCCGCTACGTGGATGAAGGGTGCAGGCGTGGACGAAGGTGCCGACACGGCTGCCGAAGTAGGGTTCGTAGCTGTTGGTCTTAATCTTTTGGCAGAGGGTGTCGACGAGTTTGCTTTGTTCCGCGTTCAAGGTTTTGGTGGCTGCCCATTCGGTCAGGCTGCCTACGCTAATATAGCGAGCATGGATGCCGTCGACGATGTCGTGCAAGGAGTAAGCGGTGTCGTCGGCCCAATCCATAATCTGGCATTCAATACTTTTGAATTTATTGAGTGCCTTGGCTTCGAGAAGGTCTGCGGGGAGGGTGGCTCCGCCAAAGACTTGATCGCGCCATTGCGCTTGCTCGTCGTAGATAAAGTGGTTCTTGGGTGCCTTGCCAGTTTGTTTCAACCAGTCGCCTTGAGTGGCTTTATACTTCATGACGCCGTCAAGGAAGGCGCGGGTCGGCGCAATGCCTTTGGTGCGGCCAGGGCGTTCGTAGATGAGCTCGGTTAAAATTCGTAGCGTTTGTCCATTTCCTTCAAAACCTCCGTGCTTGGCCATAAGGTCGTTCAGCTTGCGCTCGCCAATATGGCCGAAGGGAGGGTGCCCAAGATCGTGAGCGAGACAGATCGCCTCAGTTAGATCAGCATCAATATGGAAAGATTCGTTGAGTAGGTCTGAGCTAGTTAGTAAGAATTCGCAAATCGAGCGGCCTACCTTGGCGACCTCTATGGAGTGGGTCAGGCGGGTTCGGTAGAAGTCGTATTCGCCCGATTGAAAGACCTGCGTCTTGGATTGTAAGCGGCGAAAAGGGTAGGAGAAAATGATGCGATCACGCTCGATCTGAAAAGCAGTGCGGTAGTCGCCCTCCTGTGTGGTGGTCTCAGGAAAGCGCTCTAAGTCAAAAGCTGTGTAGAAATCGTTATGCATGGGTGCAGATTTTTTTGAATTGATCAGTGAGGCCAATTTACTGTCTAATCTCAATGATGAAATACCCCATCCAATTAGGAACAATTGTAACCGTGTTTGCGGGATTAGCGATCACTTCACTGCTGCCATCTATTTTGGATGCACGTATCGGTGAGCGCCGAGAGTCGATTGAGCGCCGATTATTCAGTTCGGGCGGGATTGTGTATCGTGATGATACGATCGAAGAAAGCCGCCGTAAGGGGATGCCTTACGCCCAATATCTTGAATACCTGCCCAGTACTTCAGATGTGCGCATCTACTTCAAAACTTCCGACGGTCGTCGACCGACCTCATCAGAACTTAGTGACAGGCGGACGTCTGCGGGGTGGGACCTACACGTGGTTTATGTGAATGGAAAGTCGGCCATCGAGGTTTATAAACGCAGTCAAGGTATGACTGAGCATGAGTTTAACCGCCTGCTGGCAATTCACGCGAGCGGCTCGTTTTGGAAGCGTCTCAGCAAAGAGGATAAAGCTGAGGCGGTGAGCGCCTTTGGCTTTGAGATGATTCGTGATGATGGCCTTGTGCGTGCCCGGAAGTTGGGCAGGGACTCCGTTTTGTTTTTCGATACAGAGATCGATGTTGAGCTCGCTGAAATGAAGACGAGTGACCTGGAAGAAAAGGCTCCCGTCAGTGTCGATGGTTTTTAAAGCTGCTTAGTGGTTTAGGGATGCCGCTTTGCAGGGTGACTGATGGATGAGTGTATTGCCATGCGGACTACGACCTCATCACTTTTTTTAAAAACGTCTTGCAGTGGAAAAGCTAGCCTCTAGACACAAGTTATAAAGTTTGGAGAGATGGCAGAGTGGCCGAATGCGGTAGTCTTGAAAACTACTGAGCCGAAAGGCTCCGGGGGTTCGAATCCCTCTCTCTCCGCCACTTCAAGACGAAGTCGCCGAAGAGGCGGCAAGAGAGCTGAGATGAGAACCACTGGGTTCGACGGAGCGTAGCGAAGATGGGGCATCCGCAGGATGATCGCGCGGCGATTTTGTGAGCAAAACCAATCCCTCTCTCCGCCACTTCAAGACGAAGTCGCCGAAGAGGCGGAGAGAATTACGAGATGCATTTTTAATTCTAGTAAAACAAATTTCGATCCAGGCTACGGTATTGGATCGCTTCTAGAAGGTGGGGGGTCTCGATTTGTTCGGTGCCAGCGAGATCGGCGATGGTGCGGGCGACTTTTAAGATACGGTCGTAAGCACGGGCAGAGAGTGAGAGTTGCTCCATCGCTTGTTGGAGTAGATCACCTTGTTCCTTGTTGATCTCGCAATGCTTACGGATCTGAGAGTGCGACATGCGTGCGTTGCAGCGATTGGATGCAAGTTCGGTTTTTCCGAAGCGCACGTTTTGTAAGGCGCGGGCCGATTCGCAGCGAGCGCGCATGACTCCTGAGCTTTCACCCGGCTCGGAATTACGCAGTTCTTCAATTCGCAGGGAGGGTGCCTCAATGTGTAGATCGATGCGGTCGAGCAGGGGACCGCTGATTTTTGAGCGGTAGCGTTGAATTTGCGGTACGGTGCAGCGGCATTCGCGTGAGCGATCACCTGTGTAGCCGCAGGGACATGGATTCATAGCCGCGACTAGCATGACGGAGCAGGGCAGGGTGATTTTCCCCGCACTGCGGGAGATGCTGACTTGGCCGTCTTCGAGTGGCTGGCGGAGGACTTCGAGCGCGGAGCGTTTGAACTCAGGCAACTCATCGAGAAAAAGCACCCCGTTGTGTGCGAGCGAGATTTCGCCTGGCCCTGGGATTGAACCACCACCGAGGAGGCCGATGTCGCTGATTGTGTGGTGCGGTGAACGGAAGGGGCGCTGGAAGTAGCGGTTGTTACCAGAAAGGGTACTGCCTGCAGCGGATTGGATGCTGAGAATTTCGAGAAACTCGTCGATTTGAGGCTGAGGCATAATCGTAGGAATACGCTTAGCGATCATACTCTTTCCCGAACCCGGTGAGCCAATCATCAGTAGATTGTGGCCACCACTGACCGCGATCTCGACCGCGCGGCGGACGGCGTGCTGACCCTTGACCTCGGCGAAGTCGATGCGCTGGTTCTCGGGTGGGGTCTGGAAAAAACTACTCTGCTTAGTCGGCAATGGCTTTATAATGTGCTCGTGGTTGAGGAAGCGCACCGCCTCGTCTAGACTGCCGACAGGGTAGATGGCGACGCCTTCGACCAGTGCCGCTTCGTCGGCGGATTCGGTCGGCACAATGAGGCCGCGCTTGCCTAGTTTCTTTGCTAGCATGGCCATGGCGAGGGTGCCTTTGACAGGGCGGGTCTTGCCCGAGAGGCTGAGTTCGCCGGTGATAAGGAAGTTATCTAACTCGACGTCTTCGCACTTTTTCATCGAAGCAAGGATGGCGAGCGCAATGGGTAGGTCGTATGCGGGGCCTTCTTTACGGAGGCCGCCAGGCGCCAAATTGATGGTAGTGCGGGTCGCCGGCGTGCGGAAGCCACTATTAGACATGGCGGAGAAGACACGGTCTTGCGATTCCTTAACCGCAGCATCGGGCAGGCCTACAAGGATAAATTTAAGCTCGCCCGCCTCGCCAGTATTCACTTCTACTTGAACAGGATGCGCATCGACGCCCACGAGGGCTGCGGATTGTGTGATTCCTAACATTGCTTCGATTTGTAATTATTAAAGCAATGGTGAACACTTATTCACTAATGTCACTATTTAAGTTATTTTGTTTATGAAGGTCGGCCTAAGCGGAGGGATTGGTTGCGGGAAGTCGACTGTACTTGGGTTTTTCCGGGAAGCGGGCTGGCGCACGGTTGATTCAGACGCAGTGGTGCGCGAGCTATTGGCTACGGATGCCGAGGTGCAAGCGCAACTGCGCTCGCGCTGGGGCGAGGCGGTTTTTGCCGATGGTGCAGTAGATCGCGGTGCTGTGGCCAAGCGCGTTTTCGGCCACGAGGGCGATTTAAAATGGCTAGAGGAGCTTCTGCACCCGCTCGTCCGCGAGAGTTGGCTAGCTTCGATCGACCAGGCTCCAGATGTAAACTGGTTAGTGGAGATTCCTTTGCTCTTTGAAAAAAGGCTTGAAACCCGCTTCGATTTAACCGTCTGTGTATCCAGCCCTCCTGATGTAGTCGCCGACCGCATGGTTGTCAGAGCTTACACAGAAGCGCAGATCGAGCAGCGCCGTAAGCAGCAGATGCCCCTCGAAGAAAAAATCGAGCGCGCCGATTACCTTATTTCTAATGCGGGTAGCCTTGAATTTTTGAAACAACAAACCACGAGACTGATTGAGCAGATCACCGCGCACTAATGCGGACTGCGCAGCTCGGAAACCCCAGCAACTTACTAAGAGGCATTCATAGCCTCACTAATAGACAGCCATGAGCACTGACGAAGAAAACGACTCCCTCCCTCAAGAGGAACATTCCACCCCTGTCGAAGGCGCGCCTAAAAAGAGAGCGACTAAAAAAGCCGCGAAGAAGGCGACTAAAAAACGTGTGACTCCAAAGAGTGCCGCCGCAAAGGACTTGGGCGACACAGGTTCAGCCATGTTCACGCCCGGCGAGATCCCACCAGCGAGAACAGAATCCGATGCTAAGCTATCTACTTCCTCAAGTGGCGACGATGAGGTGACTTTTAGTGCCGACATCAAAGTCGACCAAGTCGAAGAAAAAGATTTGGGCGATCAGCCAGAATCCAATCGCTCAAAGCAGCCCCGCGAAGCCAAGTCAGGCCACGAAAACGATGGTAAGGGCCATAAGCCAAACCATAACAACGGGCCAAAGAACCAGCACCCGAACGATCGTCAAAAGGGCAATGGTAAGTTTAACAAGAATAACAAAAACAACAACAAGCGTAAGCGCGGCAAAAACAACCGCTGGGATAAAAATAAGGGTAAGCGCGACCGCGAAGAGGAGACGCCGATCGAATTTGGCGAGCTGCTCGATTGGGAGGTGCTCGAAAATCGTGAAGACATCCTCGCTCTGGCCGAAGATCTGATGTCGGGTGGTGGCGAACCGCTCGATTATGTGCGTATTTATAATATGCTACTGCCGGAGCTGCACGAAGAGGTCGCGGCGCTAGGGATCGATACGCCGAACGCGCCGAATCGCGACCAGTTGATCGATGCCATTACTAAGTATGCCGCCGAGAAGAAAGCGGCTATTTTGACCACAGGTATCTTAGAGATTTTAGACGACGATGAGGGTGGCCTCATCGTTTACGAGCGCGACAGTTATCGCGTGAAAGCACTCAGCGCCTATGTGCCGCAGGCTTTCATTAAGCACTACGGCCTCCAGCGCGGGCATATTGTCCGGGCGCAACTACATCCACACCGTGAGGGTGAATCTTGCCCGATCGTCGTCAGGGTTGAATCAGTGATGGATCAGGATCCAGAGACCCTCAGCGAGATCGTTCCCTTTACCGAGCGCGTGCCTTACTATCCGACCTCTCGTATCTTGATGGAGGCCGATTCGGAAGCAAAGTGGGATAACCTTTCCATGCGTGTCGTTGATTGCCTCACGCCTGTTGGCTTTGGTCAGCGAGGACTTATCGTCGCACCGCCGCGTACAGGTAAGACCGTGCTCATGCAAGGCATGGCAAATTCTATTCAGAAAAATTATCCGGACTCTCACCTAATTATCCTTCTGATTGATGAGCGTCCCGAAGAGGTCACCGACTTTCGCCGGCAAGTCAGTGGCGAGGTCATCAGTTCGACCTTCGACGAAACAGCGGAGAGCCATGTTCATGCCGCTGAAATGGTAATCGAGAAGGCGCGCCGCATGGTCGAAGTCGGTAAAGATGTTGTTATATTACTCGATTCGATCACCCGCTTGGCGCGTGCTTACAACACCACTATGCCCAGTAGCGGTAAGATCCTCTCTGGTGGTGTCGAAGCCAACGCCCTGCAAAAACCGAAGCGCTTCTTCGGCTCCGCTCGTAACATTGAAGACGGCGGCAGCTTGACCATTATCGCGACTGCGTTAGTAGAGACGGGCAGCAAGATGGATGAGGTCATTTTCGAGGAGTTTAAAGGCACAGGGAATATGGAGCTACACCTCGACCGTGGCCTTTCCGATAAACGTATCTTCCCTGCGCTGAGTATGGATAAGAGTGGCACGCGGAAGGAAGAACTACTCTATCATCCCGACGAAATACTTAAAATTTATTCATTGCGCAGGGCGATGAAGGGCCTACCGTCCACGGATGCTATGGAAATGCTTATACAGCGAATCAAGAAAACCAACACTAATGCGGAGTTCTTGATGAGCGTGGCTCGTTAGTTTTCTATCCTCACCATTTTCTACCAACCTTGACAATCATCTACCTGTGACCTCCGCCGACGAATTCGTTCTCCAATTATTAACTGACAAAGGGCTACTCGAAGAGAGTACCATTGAGACCGCGCGCGCCAAGGTTAACGAGTCCGATTATGACGGCAGCGAAGACACTGCCGCGCTCGAGGCGCTCGTCGCCGACCAAAGTATCACTCAGCAGCAGATCGCGGATGTGCTCGCCGAAGAGTTTAACATGGAGACAGTCAATCTGGCCGATGTTCGTGTCTCGGCTGAGGCGCTAGAGGTGGTGCCTTACGAGCTCGCAAATCGTTACAAGGTCATTCCTCTAGAAGTGGATGACCGCGAAGCCGAGCTCGCCGTATTTGACCCGCTCGATATGGACGCGATCGATAGTATTAGTCATGTGATTAAGCGCTCAATCACTTGCCGGGTCGCGCCGCTCGAAGAGATCGATAAAGCCATCCATCAATACTACGAAGGTGCCCGATCAGGCGCGGTGGACGACATCTTTTCTGGGATCGATGACCCCGACGCCGCCCCCAGTCAAATTGATCTGCCCTCCGGCGAAGATGCCAGCGAAGAAGAAGCGCCGATCATTAAGTATGTCCACATGGTGATCTCCGAAGCGCTCAAACGCCGTGCATCGGATATTCATATGGAACCTCTGGAGAAACGCTTTCGTGTTCGCTACCGCATCGACGGCGTGCTTCATGAAGTGGAAAACCCACCCAAGCGCCTACAGCCTTCCATTGTTTCTCGTATTAAGCTGATGTCCAATGTCAGTATCGCAGAAAAGCGCGTGCCGCAGGATGGACGTATTAACATCGACGTCGGTACCAAGATTATTGACCTCCGCGTATCGACTCTGCCGACTGCTTTTGGTGAGAGTATCGTCATGCGTATTCTCGATAAGGAGGGCTTGAATCTCGGTCTGCCCCAGTTGGGTTTCTTTAGCGATGACCAAGCCGCCTTCGAGAGAATCATCGCACTGCCCGATGGTGTCTTCCTCGTTACAGGGCCTACCGGTTCGGGTAAGTCGACCACTTTGTATTCGGCGCTTAACTGTATCAATCACCCCGACCGAAAGATCATCACTGTCGAAGACCCCGTCGAGTATGAGATGCCTGGCGTGAATCAGGTGCAAGTGCGCCGTGATGTCGGTATGACTTTCTCCGCCGCCTTACGCTCGATGCTACGCCAAGCGCCCAACATCATTATGGTCGGGGAGATCCGTGATAAAGAAACTGCCGAAATAGCAATCAATGCAGCCTTAACTGGGCACATGGTTTTCAGCACTCTGCACACTAATGATGCGCCCAGCGCAGTTAGTCGCCTGATTGATATCGGCATCAAGCCCTTCCTCGTAGCCGCCGCCGTCCGCGCCGTGCTTGCCCAGCGTCTCGTGCGCCGTAACTGCCCTAAATGCCGCGCTCCCTTCGAGCATGACGAAAAGCTTTTGAATTCGCTCGGTATTCGCTCCGATCAGATCGCAGATGCTTCTTTTATGAAGGGCGAGGGTTGCGAGAAGTGTAACGGGACAGGCTTCCGTGGACGGGTTGGTGTCTTCGAGATGTTCCAGGTCAATGAAGAGCTCCAGTCGATGATTTACGAAGAGTCCAGCCTCGTTGCTTTACGCGATAAAGCTCGCGAAATGGGTATGCGCAACATGCGCGAAGATGGCATCCGCAAGATTATCGGCGGTATTACGACACCGCAAGAAGTTCTCCATGCCACTGTGTCCGATTCGATTTAATCGGACGTTTCTAAATTCTATTTAACCAATTCTAATCACGATGAGCTATGAAATGAATGACCTCTTGGAACTGATGGTCGACCAAGGTGCATCGGATCTTCATATCCAAGTAAACCAGCCCCCGACGCTTCGTATCAGCGGGTCAATGGTCCCTGTTGAGGGGCCTAAGCTCGACCCTCAAGGCGCCGAGGATTTGATGAAGTCCATCACCTCGACGACTAACCAGGAGCAAGTCATGACCACCGGCGGAACCGACTTCGGTTTTTCATACCAAAGCAAAGCTCGTTTTCGTGTCAGTGTTCTGCGCTCCAAGGGTCACTACGGAATCGTGCTTCGTCAGATCCCAAACGATCTTTTCTCCCTCAGCGATATTGGCCTGCCCGATACAATCATAGAATTGATGAACCGCCCACGTGGGCTCATCCTTGTGACGGGACCGACGGGTTCGGGTAAATCCACCACGCTGGCATCAATGATCAATTGGATCAACGAAAACCACGACGGCCACATCATCACGATTGAAGATCCGATTGAGTATTTTCACGATCATAAAAAGTGCATCGTGACCCAGCGCGAAGTGGGGAATGACGTCGCCTCCTTTTCTTCTGCAATTCGCGGTGCGCTACGCCAAGACCCTGATGTCATCCTCGTAGGGGAAATGCGCGATCTCGAAACGATTGAAGCCGCCGTTGGTGCAGCCGAGACCGGACACTTAGTCTTTGCCACTTTGCATACTACTGGCGCGGCACGCACTGTTGACCGCATCATCGACGCCTTCCCTGCGGATATGAAGGATCAAATACGCACGCAGCTCGCCTCCTCAATCATCGCAGTTATTTCTCAGGTGCTTTGTAAGAAAACTGGCGGCGGACGCATCGCCTCATTCGAGATCATGGTCACTACCACGTCGATCGCGCAGCTCATCCGCGAGAACAAGACCTTCCGCATAAATTCTGACATACAGACCGGTGCAAGTCGTGGTATGATCGGCCTCGATGCCCACCTGCTTAGTCTTTTTAATCGTAACTTAATAAGTGCAGACGAAGCACTCGGTAAATCGCAGACCTCCGATACGATGCGTGCTAAGTTACTCGAAAATGGAGCAACTCTTACGACTTAAATCATTTTTCAACCCTGAATATTCACAGATCCTACCTCGATGTTCGAAGATCATAACGATACAGTTTACGAAATAATTAAAGGTGCCAACCTGCTCGAACCAGCTCAGCTTGAAGAGCTCAACGAGTCGCACCTCCACACTGGCAAGTCGCTAGCCGACGCCGTGATTGACTCTGAAGTGGTCGATCGGGAGCAGATTCTCGCCGCTGTGGCGGAGTATCTCGGCTATGAATATTTGGCTACTCCACCGAATAAAGTGGAAGAGGATATTGCCAGCACCGTGCGAGCCAGTGTGGCTCGCATGTATGCCGTGGTTCCCTACGAGGTCAGCGATACCTCCGTCTCCTTGCTCGCGCAGGATCCTTTTAATCCCGCGATCATCGATGATCTCACCTTTACGTTAAATAAAGACATCACTATTGTCGTCTGTAATCCTGAGCACATTGACTCACTCCTCATTGCGACTTATGGCGAGGAAGATTCATCGATTGACGATATACTCGGCGATCTCGGCGAAAGCTTTACTGAATCCCAGGATGATCTCTCTGAGGGCGATCTTACGGACATGGCGAACCAAACGCCCATCATCCGTTTCGTGAACCTCGTGCTTCAGCAGGCAATTAAGGATAAAGCATCTGACGTCCACTTCGAACCCTTCGAAGATCAGTTCCGCATCCGCTACCGGATCGACGGTGCGCTTTACGAGATGGCGCCTCCACCAAAGAATCTAGCCGTTCCCGTGACCTCGCGCGTCAAAGTGCTGTCCAATATGAACATCTCCGAAACACGGATTCCTCAGGATGGTCGCATTAAGATGACCATCGCAGGTCGCCCTGTGGATCTTCGTGTATCTACATTGCCTACCCAGTTTGGCGAGTCCGTGGTGCTCCGTGTCCTCGATAAGTCGGTGGTCAACCTCGACCTCGAAGCTCTCAGTTTGCCCGACGATATTTTACAAACGATTCGGGACCTTGTGGATCGTCCCAACGGTATCTTTATTGTAACCGGGCCTACTGGATCTGGTAAGACCACCACACTCTACAGTGCACTCCGCGAGGTTAATAGCGTCGAGACTAAGATTCTTACAGCCGAAGATCCCGTCGAGTATGAGATTGACGGCATTATGCAGGTTGCGGTGAACCACAAAGTAGGCCTCGACTTCTCTCGCGCACTTCGCGCCTTCCTCCGTCAAGACCCTGACAAGATCATGGTCGGTGAGATTCGTGACTTGGAGACCGCGCAGATCGCCGTGCAGGCCTCGCTAACGGGGCACGTTGTTTTGAGTACGCTTCACACCAATGATGCGCCAGGTGCTGTTACCCGTCTTATTGATATGGGTTTGGAGCCCTTCCTCATTTCCGCCTCACTAGAAGCTATTCTTGCGCAGCGCCTCGTCCGTCGCATCTGCCCCAGTTGTCGCACCGCTTACGAGCCAGGCCACGATCTCATCGAAATGCTCGACGTCGATCCGCTCGAAATCGCTGATAAAGATTTCTTCTACGGCGATGGTTGTGCCGAATGTAGCAACACTGGCTATCGCGGCCGTGTAGGTCTCTTTGAAATGATCGTTGTTTCCGATGCCATTCGTGAGTTGATAAACAACCGGGCACCCACGCTCACCATTAAACAAAAAGCACTCGAGCAGGGGATGCGAAGCTTGCGTGATGACGGGTTACGCGCCATTTTCGACGGCAATTCTACAATTGAAGAGGTTCTCAAATACACATAAACACTCATATTCCCCATGGCAAAATTCAAATATACGGCGATTGACGCCAACGGTAAGCAAAAGACCGGCACGGTCGAAGCGGCCAGTCAGGACGAAGCGAATTCAAAACTCAGCGCGTCCGGCTTGATGCCGACAAAGATCACCAACGCAGGCGGTAGTGCCACTGCGAAAGCAGCTCCTAAAAAGGGCGGCAAAAAATCTAAGAAGTCGGGTGGTGGCTTCGGTAAAGTCATCAAAGGAGAGGAACTCACTACCTTTACGCGTCAGCTAGCGACACTTCTGGATGCAGGCTTGCCTCTACTCCGGGCGCTCGAAGTGATGATTCGACAAGAGAAAAACGTTCGCTTTCAAGCGGTCCTCGAGCAGATCGCTGATCAAGTTAAGTCTGGTAATTCCTTTTCCGACGGGCTTGCGCAGCAGCCTAAGATTTTTGACCGTCTATTCGTCAACATGGTGCGTGCTGGTGAAGCCGGCGGTGTCCTTGACGTTGTGCTCTCGCGTCTCGCGGGCTTCATGGAAAAGGCATTGAAGACCAAGAAAAAGGTCAAAGCAGCCATGGTCTATCCGATCGTGGTCGTCGGCGTCGCCGTATCGATTGTGGCGCTCCTTATGGTTGTAGTGGTCCCCAAGTTTCAGGCAATCTTTGACGACATGCTCGAAGGTGCCGCACTCCCAGGGCCTACACAGCTGGTGGTCGGCGTCAGTAATTTCATGCGTGAAAATATCGTGCTCACTATCATCCTTTTGGTCGTCGGTTTCTTTGCCTCAAAGTTCTTCGTGAATACGCCTGTTGGCTCAAAGATGTTCAACTGGCTATCGATCAACACCCCCAAGGTCGGCGATCTAGTGCGCAAGGTGAACATCGCTCGCATCACTCGTACCTTTGGTACGCTCCTCTCCAGTGGTGTTCCTATCTTGCAATCGATCACAATTACTAAGGATATCACCGGTAACAAATTCTACGAAAACGCACTCACTCGTATTCACGACAGCGTGCGTGATGGTGAGTCTCTCGCCGCACCTATGTCACGTGAGACTGTCTTTCCTAACATGGTCACCAGTATGGTCGACGTGGGTGAAGAAACGGGTGAGCTTGCTGCGATGCTCAATCGAGTGGCGGATAACTATGACGAAGACGTAGACAACGCCGTGGCCGGGATCACTTCGATCATCGAGCCCGTCATGATCGTGTTCCTCGCGGTTGTCGTCGGTTTCATCGTCATTGCGCTCTTCCTGCCCATCGTTGAGATCATTAAGCAACTCACTGGCTGATCCTGTCGAAAAGGTTATTTTCTAAAAGCCCGCAGCGCGCCGTGCCTGCGGGCTTTTTGTTTTCGAGCTTGAAAGCCGCGCGGTGGGCCGCACCTTTGGCTACTTTCCTATTTCCCTTCATGTCTGAGATCGCTAAAGCCTACGAACCCAAAGAAGTCGAACAACGCTGGTATGCTAACTGGCTTGAAGCTGGATGCTTCAAAGCTGAGGCGGACTCCGCTAAGGAGCCCTATGCAATCATGATCCCGCCGCCCAATGTGACGGGCATGCTGCACATGGGCCACGTTCTGGACAACACGCTACAAGACATCTTCGTTCGTCGTGCTCGTCTCGAAGGCAAGGCAGTGCTCTGGCAGCCAGGCACAGACCATGCGGGTATCGCCACGCAAACTAAGGTCGAGAAGCAGCTACGCGAGGCGACTGGTCAGACGAAATATGACCTCGGGCGTGAAGCCTTTCTCGATAAAGTGTGGAATTTCCGTGAAGAATCGGGTGGGGTGATCCTCAATCAACTTCAAAAGCTCGGAGCGTCATGTGACTGGGATCGCACCAGCTTCACATTGGATGAGGATTACTCCAAGGCAGTCTTGGATGCCTTTGTTAAATTCTACAAACGCGGTTACATCTATCGCGGTAAGCGCATGGTTAATTGGTGCCCTGCTACCCATACCGCGATCTCCGACGAAGAAGTTAATATGAAGCCTCAGAACGGCTTCTTTTTCAAAATGCGTTACGAGCTCGTCGAAGCAGACGGTGCGCGCACGCACCTAGAAATTTCCACTACCCGTCCTGAAACGCTGATGGGCGACTCCGCGGTAGCCGTCCACCCGGAAGATGAACGCTATAAGCACCTAATCGGTAAGACAGTGTGGCGCCCTTTCCCGAAGGCAGAAATCCCCATTATTGGTGACGAATATGTTGACCGCGAGTTCGGCACCGGTTGCCTCAAAGTTACACCTGCGCACGACAAGAACGACTTCGAAATTGGGCAACGGCACAATCTTGAAGTGATCGAAGTGATCGACGCTGAGGGTAAGCTTAATGATCTTGCGGGCAAAGAATTTGATGGAATGGATCGTTTCAAAGCCCGCAAAGTCTCCGCGCAAAAGCTAGAGGAAATGGGCCTACTTCTCGAGCGAGAACCCTATGAGAATACCGTTGGATTTTCCGAGCGCGGGGACGTGCCCGTTGAACCGCGCCTCTCAGAGCAGTGGTTCCTCAAATACCCAAAGGTCGAGGAAGCCAAGCGCGCGGTTGAAAATGGCACTATTAAATTTCATCCTGATCGTTGGAAAAAGACTTACCTCCACTGGCTTAACGGTATTCAAGATTGGTGCATTAGTCGCCAACTCTGGTGGGGGCACCGCATCCCTGTCTGGTATAAAAAAGGAATGGAGCGTGCGGATCTCGACTTTGAAAATCCCGACCACGTCCACGTTTCGGTCGAAGGTCCAGCTGATCCCGAAAACTGGGAGCAAGAAGAAGATGTGCTCGACACCTGGGCGTCCTCCTACCTCTGGCCAATGGCTAATCTCGGTTGGCCTAATCCGACAGAAGCCCAGCAGAAGGAGCTCGATTTTTGGTATCCGACTTCCACCCTGGTTACAGGTTTCGACATTATCTTTTTCTGGGTCGCCCGTATGATCATGGCGGGCATCGAACTCTATGGGGACGATGCTAAAGACCTGACCGACGAACAGATCGCTAAGCGTATCCCTTTTAAAAACATTTTTATTCACGGTCTCATCCGTGACGAGAAGGGGCGTAAAATGTCGAAATCCCTCGGCAACTCGCCAGATCCACTTGACTTGATCGAGAAATATGGTGCCGATGGCCTCCGTTTTGGTGTCTGCAATATTGCACCTTCGGGTTCTGATATTCTGTTTTCTGAAGAGCGCATTCAGATCGGACGTAACTTTTGCAACAAGCTCTGGAACGCCGTGCGTTTCCGCCAGATGAGTGGTCCCATGGCCGACAACTCGAGCTTCGAGGCCATTATAAGCCGTATCCATCCGGATCTGTTCGACGATTACGATCACTGGATTTTGGGTCGTCTCCATCATGTCACTGCCGACCTCGAAAAGTGCTTTGCCAACTTCGAGATTTCGCCGCTCACTCACCAGATTTACGCCTTTTTCTGGGGAGACTTCTGTGACTGGTATGTGGAAGCCTCCAAGGGAAAACTGAAGGGTAGCGAAGAGCTACGTGATAATTGCCTCGCCATTCAAGACCTTGTTATTCGCCAGGTATTGCAATTAGCCAACCCGATCATTCCGCACATTACTGAGGAACTTTGGGAGGGCTTGGGCTATGGCGAAGTGGTCGCTTATATACAAAACACCCCACTTACAAAGGCCATGACCCTCGAGGAGCGTGTTCCTGTAGACAGCGATTCTATCGGTCGCGTGACTAATCTGCAGGAGGTTATCTCGCAAGCGCGGGCGCTCAAAGCCCAATACAACCTAGCTAGCAAGCGTGACGTCACCGTTTTTTACGGCGCCGAAGGTATCGCAGCCTCTGTCATTGCTGAAAACTCTGGCATGATTCAAACACTCGCAGGATTGGGTAGTCTTGAAGCCCTATGCGAGAAGTCGGCTGATGGCTTACCCGCTATCGTGACACCGCTCGGAACCCTCTACCTAGATTTGACTAGTAGCATCGATGTTGAAGCAGAGAAAGCGCGCCTGACTAAAGAGCTTGAAAAATTGAACAAGCTCGTCGCCGTTGGGGAGAACAAATTAAAGAATCAAAAGTTCGTCGAAAGTGCGCCAGAAAAGGTTGTCGCTGGTGCTCGCAAGCAGCTAGCAGAGACGACCGAAAAGCGCGACGAGACACAGCGTATTTTGGAAGGCCTGTAATCAAATCAAAGATTGGCTGTCCAGCTACCGTCGAGTCGCTAATAGTTATTTAGCTTTTAGCGAGATTAGCATGAAAAAACGCGCTCCCAATAAGGAGCGCGTTTCGCGTATAGATGATTGAAGCTGGAAGCTTATTCGGCTGCTTCGGTAACTTCTTCAGTTACTTCGGCGGCGTCATCTGCTGGGCTCTTCTCGCAGCCAGTTGTGAATAGTGCGGCAGCAAAAAGAAGGCCAATAAGAGCGAGTTTTGTAATTTTCATGATGATTGTTTTATTATTTGTGTATGACTGCAAAACGCAGAAGTTGTATCTATAACGACGTATACGATGAGTTAAAGGGTTAATTTCACCGCATTAAGGGCACCAAAAGTGCTTTAATTATGCGTTTCTCACTTACACACGTCGCAAAAGTGCAGCTTGCTTTCTTTAATTCCTAGGCCATCTACTCTGCGAGTAAGGCTATGAAAAATAACCGTATTCATCATATTGTAGAGCACATTTCCATGGCTACTGCGGAACAAGGCCTCTCTCATGCTCCCGCTTAACGTTTCTGAAACCTAAGGCCCGGATTTTGACTATGGTTGATTCACTAGAAGGCTACAGCTATGGAGCACTAGAGCAAATGCTCTCTGGTGCCGGGGTGAACCCAGTGCACGCAAAGCCGCTCTTTAGCGCTGTGCAACGTCGACTGGTCAGTAAAAATTTAAGCGTGGCCGAGGGTATCTTGCCGCCCGTCGCTCGCTGGCTTTCGACCGACGAAGCACCCGTTCTCTGCCCTACGGAACAGACGGATTGCAGCCCGAGCGGCGATGGCTTCACCGAGAAGTATATGCTTCGTCTCGCCGATGGTGCCGAGGTCGAGGCAGTGCGGATGGGGTTCCCGGGCAGATTTACTGCCTGCCTAAGTACCCAGGTCGGATGCGCGATGGGCTGTGTCTTTTGCGCAACGGGGCAGATGGGGTTTTCTCGGCATCTTACCACGGGCGAGATTGTGGCGCAGGCCCATCACGTTGAGCGTGGACTCCGCGAGAGCCACGGCGAACGTTTGCGTAACATCGTGATGATGGGAATGGGCGAGCCATTACATAATTTTGAACCCGTGATGGAGGCACTCGGCATTATAACAGACAACCGTGGCCTGAACATCGGACCTGCTCGGGTCGCCATCAGCACGGTGGGTCATATTCCGGGTATTTTAAAACTGGCGCATCATCCTAAGCGCTACTCGCTCGCGGTCAGTCTACATGGCGCGAGTGATGAAGAACGCGGCAAGCTAATCCCGGTAAATAAGAAATGGCCACTAGCTGACCTCATCGGTGCCTGTCGTGAATATACTGCAATTAAACGGGCGAGGGTGTTCTTTGCCTGGACATTAATTGGTGGTGTTAATGACAGTAAGGATCATGCGTTTCGACTGGCAGAACTCCTCAAAGGCATCGATGCGCATGTTAATTTAATTCCACTCAATGCAACCGAAGGTTACGAAGGTGAAGCTCCCGACGAGACGAATGTTCGCGAGTTTCAAGGTATTATCCAAGCGTCTGGGTTACCTTGCACCGTACGCCAAAGGCGCGGAATCGATGTGGCCGCTGGCTGCGGACAACTAAAGGCTAGACGTTTAAGTAAGCAGTAGCCCCGCGCCTTAAGTCCTCCGCTTTTGGACGGCAGTTGCTAGCGTCTCAAGGATAGCCTCAGTAGCCGGAAAGTCGATACAGGCGTCGGTGATACTCTGTCCGTAAGTGCTACTGCCGTCGGACTCGTAGTTTTGGCGACCAGCGACGAGATGGCTTTCTAGCATGACACCGGCGATGCCTTTTTGACCGTCCGCGATTTGATCGGCCAGCACGCGCGCAACTTCGCTCTGACGAGTGTAGTCTTTGTTGCTGTTGCCGTGGCTGCAATCGACGACCACATAAGGCGGTAAATTGACGTCCGCGAGCTGATCGAGAATCGGCTCGATGGTTTGGGCTTCATAATTAGGGCCCGTGCGGTTGCCGCCGCGTAAAACTATATGGGCGTCAGGGTTGCCAGTGGTTTGGAAAATGGCAGTCGCGCCCTGCTTGGTCACGGACGGAAACCAGTGCGCTTGCCCCGCAGAACGGACGGCATCGATTGCAATCTGCACGTTGCCGCTGGTGCCATTTTTAAAACCGACAGGCATCGAGAGGCCAGAAGCGAGTTCTCGGTGGATTTGGCTCTCAGTGGTACGTGCGCCAATAGCAGACCAGGCGATGGCGTCGGCAATAAATTGAGGGATGATGGTGTCGAGAAATTCGGTGCCCGTGGGGAGCCCGATTTCGCACACATCGATCAACAGTTTACGCGCAATGCGTAGGCCCTGGTTGATCTCGAAACTGCCGTCGATCTCTGGGTCGTTGATCAAACCCTTCCAGCCGACCACAGTACGCGGCTTTTCAAAGTAGGTCCGCATGATGATCTGTAGGTCGTCTTTGTATCTTTCGCGTAGAGGCAACAGGCGTTCGGCGTATTCGAGCGCAGCTTTAGTGTCGTGAATCGAACAGGGGCCACAAACCACACACAGGCGGTCGTCATCGCCTCGAAGGATGGCACTGCTTTCGTTGCGACCTTGGTCGATCACCGCGGTGGCTAATTTTGTGAGCGGGACTTCTTCGATTAGAGTCGAGGGTGCGAGTAGTGGGCGCGTTTGCGCGATGCGGATATTGTCGTGAGGAGTCATTTTAAAATGCAGAAAGGTAAATAATGATGGAGCTCCAGTAGTGAGGAGAGGGAGGATCGGAATAATTTGAACCAGGATGTAATTCAAGTGGCTGCCCTTTGGGCAACTAAAGGAATAAATGTTTATTTGGGAATGACGTCCGATAGG
The DNA here is from genome assembly GCA_905182465.1 of Opitutaceae bacterium BACL24 MAG-120322-bin51. Lineage (GTDB taxonomy): Bacteria > Verrucomicrobiota > Verrucomicrobiia > Opitutales > Coraliomargaritaceae > Thalassobacterium. The sequence continues at coordinate 28,632 of CAJJBI010000006.1, forward strand.
TTAGTGACAAATAGCATGCCTAGACTGAAGGCGTTGAAGAAAGCGTGAAACCAAATCGCGACGAGTATGCTTCCGGTTTTTTCATAGACTCGTGCGAGGAAGATGCCAACTAGCACCAGCGGAAGAAAAGACAATAGGTTCCAGTGTATCATCGAGAAAAGGATACCGCTGGCGATCTGTGCTGGGAGCAGAGTGGTTTGACTTTTAAGGAAACGATAAAGGCAACCGCGGAAGATGAGTTCTTCGACGATAGGTGCGAGTACGACGGCTGCGATGACGAGCAAGACGATGGCGACGGGATCACCGCCGCCTTGGAAGAGGGTGATGAGGTCTTGTTGCTCAAGATCTTCAATGAGACCAAACCCTTCAAATCCGGATAGGACCTTCGTCCAAAGTAAAGCTACGATCCACACGCCCGGAAGCAACATGAGGAAAAGTGGGAGCGCTTTTTTGAAAGATGCAAAGACCGAGAGATTGGCGTTATTTAGTCGGCTCAGATAAAAGCTAGGGTAGAAACGACGGGCTGCATAGAAAACGGCCAACATAGGCACTTGAAGGCAAAGCACTGCGAGGACTGCGAGCCATGGCGTCAATTCCAGTGGCGCTTCGCCTTCCGTAGGTGCCTCAAAAAAAAGGAGACTTGCTGCGACTTGCGCCACATAGACAAAAATAATCATCGCGCAGATGAAGATTCCGAAGTTGACCCAGCCGATCGGCCAAGCGGGTGTCCCTGAATCGGGTTCTATGGTGCTTTCTGGCTTCTGGATGTGGCGGATCCATAGCGCGAGGCTGCTCCCGAGAATAAGCAAGATAGATAGCGATGCCACGATCAGTGGGGCATCGACTTGTGGGTCTGCCTGCATTCGTTATGCGGTGATGGATTGACCGTCGAAGACTTGTCGCCCGTCGACGTAGGTCGATTTGACGACGCCTTTCAAGGTTCTACCATGCCATGGGCAGTTGCGCGATTTACTGAAGAATTTATTGGCATCGACTGTCCATTCTTCGTCGGGATTGAAGAGGCAAATATCGGCAGGTGCGCCCGTGCTGAGTGTGCCCGCGTCGAGTTTACAGATCTCGGCTCCCTTGTGCGTGAGTAGAGCAACGACTTCACTCAGGCTGAGGCGCTTGTCGTGGTAGAGCGTAGTCAATGAACTAGCTAGTGAGTTCTCTAGGCCGATGATTCCGAAGGGCGCGGCGTCGAACTCTCGATCTTTCTCGGTGGGCGAGTGAGGTGCGTGATCGGTTGCAATGCAGGCGAGGGTGCCATCGATGAGCCCTTCAATGAGCGACTCGCGGTCGGCATCGGTACGGAGTGGGGGGTTCATTTTAAAAACGGTATCGTAGTCGCGTAAATCAGCATCGGTGAATTCGATGTGGTGCGGGCTGGCTTCACCGCTGACAGTGGCTCCACGATCAATTGCGCGACGCAGTATATCAACCGAAGTAGCCGAGCTGATGTGCTGCATGTGGATGTGCGCGCCTGTGAGTTCTGCGAGGATGACATTGCGCGCCACGATGATGTCTTCAGCGGCTTTTGGCCACCCTTGCAGGCCAAGCCGAAGTGACCATTCGCCTTCGTTCATAACCGCGCCTTCAGTTAGGCTCGCGTCTTGGCAGTGATCCATAATGGGGAGGTCAAACATCTTCGCATACTCGACCGCGCGACGCATGATCTCGTTGCTCTGTACGCAAGCGCCATCATCTGTCATGGCGATGACGCCCGCTTTTTTGAGTTGGCCAGTCGGCGCGAGTTGCTCGCCCTTCATTCCAACGGTGAGGCAGCCTGTGGGATACACGTGGACGACGGCTTCGCGCTCGACCTGATCCATGATGCGTTGGATGGTGCCTGCGTTATCACAGACGGGGCTTGTGTTCGGCATGCACACGACAGAGGTAAAACCACCTGCTGCTGCCGCTTCGGAGCCGCTACGGATATCTTCTTTGTGCGTCTGACCCGGGTCGCGAAAGTGGACGTGGATATCGACTAGACCAGGGGCGACGACCAGGCCTGTCGCATCGACTAGGGTGGCATCGGCCTCTTGAGCTTTACTTATACTATCGACGATTTTCCCATCGACAGCAAAAATGTCACCGACTGCGTCGCGTTGATTAGCGGGATCAATGACCCTGCCGTTTTTAATCCAAAGTATGTGACTCATTTATAGTGTTTCTATATTTCAGTGTCTTAATATTTTATACGGGCAGCTCGATGGCTTGCTTGTGATAGGCGCAAGAGCAGAGGTGAAGAATTGCCATGCGGACGACGATACCGTTGGTCACCTGTTGCAGAATCACTGACTGGTCGGAGTCGGCCAGTTCGGAGTCAATCTCAACGCCTCGGTTGATAGGCCCGGGATGCATGATGATCGCTCCAGGTTTAAGCCAGGAGGCTCGCTCCTTGTTCAGACCGAAGGAACTGGTGTACTCACCTATTGAGGGGAAGTGAGTGGCGGTCTGTCGCTCGTGCTGGATTCGGAGCAGCATGACCGCGTCGGCACCTTCTAGCGCAGGCTGTAGTTTGTGGCTTACAGTGACGCCCATTGCTTCGAATGCTTTTGGCACCAGAGTGCTCGGGCCAGCAATGGTAACTTTGGCCCCCAGCTTTTGCAGGCAGATGATATTAGATCGAGCGACTCGGCTAAAAAGAATATCGCCGAGAATGGTGATCCTCTTGCCGTCGAGTGAGCCGAATTTTTCCAATAGAGTGAAGGCATCTAGGAGCGCTTGCGTCGGGTGAGAGTGGGCGCCGTCACCTGCATTGATCACTGGGATGTCGACGACTTTGGACAAATAATTGGGCGCACCCGAAGCAGAGTGGCGCATAATAATGATGTCTGCCTTGAGCGCTTCCATATTACGCGCAGTATCGCGGAGGGTCTCTCCCTTGGTCAGGCTGCTAGCACCTCCTGTTACAGTGATTGTGTCTGCGCTGAGTCGGCTGGCGGCCACCTCGAAGGCGAGCCGTGTGCGGGTGCTTGGCTCTAGGAAAAGATTCACCACCGTGCGGCCGTTGAGGTAGGGCTGCTTCATGTTATCCGCTTCCATCGCCTTCTTGAAGGCAGTCGCGGCGGTAAAAATCGTCTCAACCTCATCACGGGAGAGGGGCTCCACGTCGATCAGGTCTTTTCGGTTCCAGGATAGGCTTTGGCTCATGAGTTTTATAATAAGGCTCCGAAATCGGAAATTTGAGCCGTCTTGAGGAAAGGGCAACGAGAAATCTGGATAAATGTTTAAGCGTGGAGCTTCAATTTTGACGCCCGTTGCTGCTAGTTACTTTGCTCCGATCGTCTTTAAGCGAGAAGCCTCTACTGTAATCGCAGTCCGAATTCCGCGCAGGCGAGGATATCGAACGCTTTTTGACTATGGTCGAGTAGTTTACCGAGGTCGCGTAAGGTCAGCAGGTGGAAAGTGATTGCGGACTCGTCGACGTAGATATTCAGATCCAGTTTTGGCAGCTTGAGCTCGAAGGCGCTACCGTCAGGTTCGTAGGTCATCGCTTTGGCCAGTTCGGGAATATCCTCCAGTATGTCGATCTTATCCTCGACCCGTATCGGACTGGCGAATTCGACGATCAGATGGTCGCAGTGGTGAGTGAAGCAATTGTGGAAGCGGGGATCAGTCGCGATCTTCTCCGTGTGAAGAGCCACGATCTCGGTAGTCAATAAATAGTTTTTCGGGTCTTGGGGGCATTGATCGACCCGTATCTGGAGGTCGAAATCGGGTGTTTTGATCCACGCAAAGCCATCCTCGCAAGTATAGTCGAAATCTCGTCTTTTGTAGCCAAAGAGGCTTTGAATGTGGGTAAAGAGACTGTCGGCAGTCTCTTTCACGTTAGCTTGCCCTACCTTGCGGACGAAGCTTTGCGCGGCGTCGGTATGTCCGTCTGGCAAGTGGTGATGCTTCTGGTAACCGCCCAGCTTGCGTATGCGCCCAGGCGTCGAACCGACGATACGGTTCTGGTTTTCAGGTGAATTGACTGGGGGGTTCGTTTTGATGACGGCCAAGTTGAACTGCGCACAGACCGAGTTCAATATTGGATATCAGCTATGAGAAGTTCAAATTAGTACTTTACAAGGTGCCCAGAAACCTGTGCTTTCCTCCACTTTCCCGAATTTCTCATGCAGAAAACACGCAAATCCATCGCAAAACGCTTCAAGAAGACAGGCACCGGTAAACTCCTGCGTCGTACGCCAGGGCACCGTCACCTCCTTCGCAAAAAAAGTGTCAAGCAACGCCGCCGTGCAGGTAGCAGCAAATTGGTCGCTCCTGGCCAACGTGCGAACCTCATCCGCGGCATGCCTTTCGCTTAAACACTCAAGAAGACTGTTTTATTAATATTAACTCACGCTAGTCGGGTAACATGAAAATGGGCGACCCAACAGCGACCTAAACGAGAGATAACACAACATGCCTAGAGCTACCAATGGTCCCGCGACGCTTGCTCGTCGTAAAAAAGTTCTGAAAAAAGCCAAAGGCTATTTCGGAAATAAATCACGTCTTTTTCGCTACGCTAAAGACGCCGTCGATCGCGCAGAAGTTTACGCTTACCGTGACCGTCGCAAAAAGAAGACAGAGTTTCGTCAACTCTGGATCGTCCGTATCAACGCGATTTGCCGTAACAATGGCATCAACTATAGCCGTTTTATCAACGGTCTGAAGAAAGCAAACATCGATATGGATCGCAAACAACTCTCTGAGTTAGCGATTCACGACGAAGCTGCTTTCCTTGTGCTCATCGAGAAGGCTAAAGAAGCTCAAGCTGCTTAATTAGGTAGTTAGAGTAGCTGATTACTTTATAAAGGCCGATTCCCTATGGGGAGTCGGCCTTTTTGTATGCATTCCACTATGCTAGTGGCTTCTCAAGTGATGCCCCTACAATCTTGACTTCCAAGTCACAATGACTTTGAGTATTCAAAGTATGAATTTTTATAGGTCAATACTTTGCTCAATATCCGTATTCTTGATAAGCCACTTCCTTTTGGGCTGCGCAGGAGAGCAGGATACTCGCACAATTCTGGAAGGATCCGTCGAGCCTTACAAAATTGTCTGCACGGTTGGCATGATCACCGATATTGTTAGTAATCTAGCGGGCAAATACGCCGAGGTGGAAGGTATCATAGGCGAGGGTATTGACCCACACCTTTACAAACCGACTCGTGGCGATGTGATCAAGTTGAGCCAGGCCGATGTGGTTTTTTACAACGGTCTCCTGCTTGAAGGTAAAATGACCGATGTACTCGTAGGCGTCGCTTCAAAGGGTAAGCTGGTCAAGGCCGTGACCGAAGCTATCCTTGAGGAGACCGACTATCTTTTGGAAAAAGATGACGGCTCGGCATACACCGACCCGCATGTGTGGATGGATGTCTCAGGCTGGCTCCGCGCGGTACCTGTGGTCGCGGAAACTTTAGTTGTCTACGATCCTGTAAATGCCCAGGCCTATCGTAGTAAGGCTGCCGTATACGCCGAGCAACTCGAAGCACTCGACGCCTACGCTAAAGAGGCGATGTCAACAATTCCGGAGTCGCAGCGTGTTCTCGTCACGGCGCATGATGCCTTTCAATACCTCGGTCGCGCATACGGTATCGAGGTAAGGGGTATCCAAGGTATGAGCACCGAGTCTGAAGCGGGCGTCCGCGATCTTGAAGACTTAGTCGACTTCATCGTTGAGCGCCAGATCCCTGCCGTCTTTGTCGAAAGCTCGGTGGCGGATAAAAACGTCCGTGCCTTAGTCGAGGGTGCCCGTGCTCGCGGGCATGACGTCATAATTGGCGGATCTCTTTTCTCCGATGCGATGGGGCAAGCCGGCACTTACGAAGGCACCTACATCGGTATGATTGATAGCAACGTCACCACCATCACCAATGCTCTCGGCGGCCAAGCTGCGGGCTTTCGAGAAGTAGTGACTGGCGAGTAGTCGATCGATGATGAGCCAAGCATCCGATTCATTTATGCAAATTGAACAGCCTGGGATCTCCTCAAGGTCGTTGCCGCTTAAGATCCGTGATCTTACGGTGGCCTACCACCGCAAGCCAGTGATCTGGGATATCGATCTTTCGATTCCTGAAGGGAAACTGGTTAGTATCGTGGGTCCTAATGGCGCGGGAAAAAGCACTTTAATTAAAGCCTGTCTCGAGCTGATTCCCCGTACCTCTGGCGAGGTTAGTATTTATGGTCAGTCTTATAAAAAAGCGCGCAAGCGGGTTGGCTACGTGCCGCAGCGTGAGAGTGTGGATTGGGACTTTCCGGTGAGTGCGCTCGATGTAGTGGCGATGGGTACCTATGGAAAACTTGGTTGGTTCCGACGCGTGAGCAAGCGCTCAAAGGCGCTTTCTATGGAGGCGCTTGAACGTGTTGGGCTTGCCGACTACGCGCATCGTCAGATCAGCCAACTCTCGGGAGGGCAGCAGCAGCGAACCTTTCTCGCTCGCGCGCTCGTGCAGGATGCAGATATTTATTTCATGGACGAACCTTTCGCCGCAGTTGATGCCGCGACGGAGCGTGCCATCGTCGAACTGCTCAAAGAATTGCAGAAGCGTGGTAAGACTGTCCTCGTCGTGCACCATGACCTTGCCACCGTACCGCAGTATTTTGATTGGACAGTTTTGCTCAATATGCGCGTCGTCGCTGCGGGCCCGACCGACGAGGTCTTTACCCAAGAGAATCTCCGCCGAACCTACGGTGGTAAGCTGACGCTGTTCACCCAAGCAGCCAACGAGGTCGTGCAGTCGCGATGAATGCCTGCTTCGTTATGAATTTATTGAGCAGTTCGGAAAGGCTGCGACCCTGGGAACAAGCATCGTCGTATCTGTTTTATGCTAGATCACTATGCCTGAGTTAGCAGACATTTGGAACGTTCTCTTTCTCCGCGATTACAACACGCGTCTAGTTGTGATCTGTACGATGTTGTTGGGTTGTGCCTGCGGACTCATGGGTGGCTTTCTGTTGTTACGTAAGCGCTCCTTGATGGGGGACACACTTTCGCACGCGACACTGCCAGGTGTTGGTTTATCCTTCATGCTCGCGGTTGCGCTGGGTGGCGATGGAAAGTCGTTGCCAATATTACTGGCGGGTGCGGCCATCACGGGGGTAATCGGATGCGCGGCGGTGCTCTTTATCCGTGAGCAAACACGAATCAAAGACGACGCAGCGATGGGAATCGTACTCAGCGTGTTCTTCGGGGCAGGCGTTGCTATTCTTGGTGTGATCCAGACGATGCCCGAGGGGAGTGCGGCTGGTTTGGAATCGTTTATCTATGGCAAGACAGCATCGATGGTGATGAGCGATTTCCAAATTCTCGTGCTCGTCACAATTTGTGTGATTACCTGTTCATTGTTGCTTTTTAAAGAGTTCCGCCTGCTGTGTTTCGACGAAACTTTCGCGGCAGCGCTCGGCTGGCCAGTTAAGTTTCTCGACATTCTACTGCTCGCGCTCATCACTGCCGTGACGGTAGCTGGTTTGCAAGCGGTCGGCTTGATTTTAATTATCGCCTTTCTGATTACGCCTGCAGCAGCGGCGCGTTTCTGGACGAATCAGCTCGACCGCATGCTTGTGCTTTCTGCGCTGATTGGCGCCGCCAGTGGTTGGCTCGGTGCGAGTTTGAGTGCTTTCATTCCCCGTCTCCCTGCAGGTGCGGTGATCGTGCTTGTAGCGGCACTTTTTTTCGTGGTGAGTATGCTCATCGGAACGGAGCGTGGTGTAATGATTCGTTTCTTGCGGCAGTCGCAATTAAAAAAGCGAATGGGCCGACAGCATTTGCTACGCGCGCTCTACGAAATCTTGGAGGGAGGTCGTGTTACCGAAGAACTCAATATTCGAACAGTTCCTTTTCGCCAGATTCGTGGTCGCCGTACTTGGAGTGATACGCAGTTAAGGGACTATATACGCCGCGCATATAATGATGGGCTTGTCGAAGCGCCCAACAAAGTAGATTCTATTTTATTAACTAAAACCGGACTAGCCGAGGCGGCGCAAGTCACGCGTAATCATCGACTATGGGAAATGTATCTGATCGAGTATGCGGATGTTGCTACGAGTCGCGTCGACCGGGATGCCGACATGGTTGAGCACATACTTGGTGAGAAAATGGTCACGCGCTTGGAGGATAAATTACAAGCCTACCGTAGTGCCGGTAGTCTCGTGCCACAGAGTCCGCACCCGATCCATCCAGGAGACTGATCTTGAATTAAGAATTACTAATGGAGTGGTATAGCATAGATACATGGATCGTAGTCATCGGTGCTTTGGCGGCGGGTGCTTGTGCCTTGCTAGGTAATTTCCTCGTGCTTCGTAAAATGAGTATGATGGGCGATGCCATTAGCCATGCGGTGCTCCCGGGCTTGGCGATTGCCTTTCTGGTGACGGGTGCGCGTGCCAGCTTGTCGATGTTTATTGGCGCGGCTATAGTGGGTGTTTTGACGGCCGTCTTTACTCAGTGGATCAGCCGTTTTGGTAAGGTCGATGAGGGCGCCTCTATGGGAATCGTCTTTACGACGCTCTTTGCGCTGGGGCTTTTGCTCATCGTGCAAGGGGCCGACCATGTCGACCTCGACCCGAGTTGCGTGCTTTATGGTGCGATCGAGTTGACCCCACTCGATGTAGTTTGGCGACCTACGCTCTTTGGTTGCTCCTTAGAAGTGCCAAGGGCGGCCTTGGTTTTGGCAGGAGTCACCTTATTTAATGCAGTCTTTGTCGTGGCTTTTTTTAAAGAGCTTCGCATCTCATCCTTCGATGCAGAGCTAGCAACGGCGATGGGTATTAATTCAAAGCTAATGCATTATCTTTTAATGACACTCGTGGCTGTGACTACAGTGGCATGCTTTGAAGCCGTGGGCAGTATAATTGTGATTGCGATGCTCATCGTGCCTGCGGCGACAGCGCATCTGCTCACGGATCGGCTCTGGTTGATGGTTGTGCTGAGTGTGCTGATCGCAATTGGCTCGGCAGTGCTGGGACACTTAAGCGCCTTGATCGTGCCAGGATGGTTCGGCTTTGCTGATACCTCTACCTCCGGAATGATGGCTGTAATGGCTGGGCTGATCTTTTCGACTGTGATGCTCTTTGCGCCCAAATATGGTGTGTTGCCAAGGCTTGTTCGAAAGACGGAAGCTGTGAGGTAAATTCCGTTTTCTCCATGGCGCCTTTATTTGCGGAGACAGCACGATGTTTAACCTTTAAAAGCAAAAGCTGGAACTCCCTTAACCCCGAGGCCGTCGATGACGAATACTTTGCCTGCATCAGGCTCGTCTAGGTCGGCTTTGATACCGGTGGTCACGAAGAGGCGGTCTAAGTTTTCACCGCCAAAGGCGCAGGCAGTCGTCTCGATGCAGGGCAGGTCGACGCGCTGTAGCTCTTTGTCCTTTTGAGGATCGAAGCGCACCACGCAAGCACCGTGACAGAAAGCGACCCAGAGCATACCGTCCGCATCGATCGTCATACCATCAGGTGAACTGTTGTAGCCGTGTGCCGCCGTGTCGATCACGACTCGTGCATTAGAAATAGCACCGCTTTCTAAGTCGTAGTCGTAAGCGCGTACATTTTGCGTGGGGGTGTCGATGTAGAACATCTTCGTGGCGTCAGCGCTCCAACAGATGCCATTGGAGTTGGTCACCCCAGAGACTTTGAGCGAGAGGGAGCCATCAGTGTCGAGGCAGTAGAGATTGGCGCTGCCTGTATCTTTGATCATGCTGATAGTGCCTGCCCAGAAGCGGCCTGCGGGGTCGCACTTGCCATCGTTGAAACGGTTTTTACCGCGCATCGAAGCTTCGGGATCGGCGAGCGCCGCCTTGCTGCCTGTCTTTAAATTGAAGCGCACATAGCCGGTGTCGCCAGCGTAGATGACTTCGTCGTCATTCTCGCTTGGAACAATGGTGCCAATGCGCTCACCGATTTCCCAGATGGTTTCTTCGCTCGTGTCGGGCTTAAGGCGGAGAAGTTTATTTCCTGCGATGTCGACATAGAAGAGGGAGTTACCCCACCAGATAGGACCCTCACCCCATTGTGATATTCGTTTTCCGATCGTTTTAGCTGTTGGTGTCATCGCGGGTAAATAATGGATGCTCTGTTAAGTCTTCGCCACTAATTTTATGTAAATCTACTCTGTTGGCTCTATAGCAAAGCCATCTTTACTGTCATTAACTGTCCAGCCTTTCGCTAGAAGTTCGTCGCGAAATTCGTCGGCCTTGACCCAGTCTTTGGATTGTTTTGCGTCCCAACGGGCTTGGGCTAAAGCGATTATTTCCTCTGGTGCATCAACGTGCTTGGCTTCGATAGTAAAGAGTTTGAGCCCGAGTGCGTAGAGTAGACTACCAAATGTTCGGAGCATCGCCCGAGCTCCGTCTGCTTCGAGCGAAGCGGCGGGGTTCGAACCAATCACACCGAAGATCGCGCCGAGGCAGGCAGCTGTGTTCAGGTTGGTGCGTAGCGCGTCCCATGCTTTGGCCAGACGCCCGAAGTCCTCTGGCGCGCCGGCAGTCACGTAGGTGGCATTAAATCGGTCGCTAGCTTCCCCGGTTTTAGCGAGTAGTGTTTCCGCGAAACGCTCAAAGCGAGTCAGCGCACTTTGCGAAGCGTGTAGCCCGTCGAATGTAAAGTTGAGCTGTTGCCGATAGCTGCCTGCGATGAGTGTGTAGCGAACGACCATTGGGCTGAAGCCTTTCTCTCGCAGATCGTCCAGTGTGTAGAGGTTCCCGAGGCTCTTTGACATCTTGGCTCCTTCCACCATAAGGTGTGCGCTGTGGAACCAGTGCTTACAGAAGTCGTGCCCGTGGGCACATTCGGACTGAGCGATCTCGTTCTCGTGGTGGGGGAAGCAGAGGTCGATGCCGCCGCCGTGCAGGTCGATCGTTTCGCCGTCGAAGGCACTATCAACCATGGCAGAGCACTCTAGGTGCCATCCCGGGCGACCCTCGCCCCAAGGGCTAGTCCAATAGTTGTCGCCGTCGCCATCCTTGCGTGATTTCCAGAGTGCAAAATCGCTGACTGACTCCCGGTCATACTCGTCCGCGTCATTGACCTCGCCGGCTGAGTTTTCAGTCTGAGTTTTGAGTTCGCGCTGTTTGAGGCGCGAGAGGCGGCCGTAGTCTTCGAAAGATCCGACCCGGAAATAAACAGAGCCATCATCCGTCGCATAAGCGTGGTCTTTCTCGATGAGCTTCTCGACCAGCGCGATCTGCTGGGGTATGTGCGCCACAGCGCTCGGTTCGATACTCGGCGCGAGCATATTGAGCGCTTCGCAATCGGCATGAAATTTCTCTGTCCAGTGTGCGGTGAACTCGATCAGGCTTTTACCTTCTTCGAGTGAGCGCCGGATTGTCTTATCGTCGAGGTCGGTAATGTTACGCACGTGTTTGACCGCCATACCATCGACTTCTAATACACGGCGAAGTGTGTCTTGAATGAGAAAAGTACGGAAATTCCCGATGTGCGCGGGGCCATAGACAGTCGGACCACAGCAATAGAAGCGCAAAGTATCTGAACTCGATGGAGCGAGTGGCTGAATGGATCGGCTTAGGGTATCGTAGAGTTCGACGGACATTTGTAGATTGCTAGTGGAGATTTACGTGTTGAAAGATGGGCTCTTTCAGGCGTAACTGCCAATAGAAATCTACCTTTAACCATGACTAATGAATTTAAACTCGATCTGAATCGACGTCCGCGTCGTATGCGGCGAACGGCTTCTTTGCGCGCGCTTGCTTCTGAGACGGAGGTTTTACCGCAGCATTTGATCCAGCCAGTCTTTGTCATCGAGGGGGAGGGTGCACCGGAGGCAATTGACTCGATGCCAGGCATATTTAGGCTTTCGATCAAAGATACGGTCGCAGAATGTCGTGAACTGCACGCGCTCGGTATTTCGGGTGTCGCACTTTTTCCTAAAATCGATGAGAGCCTCAAGTCGGATGATGGTCGCGAGGCTTTGAATCCAAATACACTTGTGCTGCGTGCGATCCGTGCGATCAAGGCTGCGGTGCCTAAGCTTACGGTGATTACCGATCTGGCGCTCGATCCTTACACGGAGCATGGGCACGATGGGCTTTGGGACGCGGCGGCGCAAGATCTTGCCAATGATGCTACGGTTGAGGTGCTGACCGAAATGGCGGTGTTGGCTGCCGAGGCGGGCGTCGATATGGTGGCCCCTTCGGATATGATGGATGGTCGTGTTGGCGCGATTCGTTCCGCGCTGGATGATAACGATTTTGAAAAGACGGCCATCATGGCTTACTCCGCAAAATTTGCTTCGGCCTTATACGGCCCTTTTCGTGATGCGGTCGGCAGCGCCAGTAGTGCAGGCTCTCATAATTTGAATAAGCGGACGTATCAATTGAATCCTGCCAATCGCCGCGAGGCCTTGGTTGAGATCGCTCTAGATGAGGAAGAAGGTGCGGACGTGCTCATGGTTAAACCGGCTGGGCTCTATCTCGATATTATTCGCGAAGTGCGCGAAGAGACCGAGCTGCCACTCGCTGCCTATCAAGTGTCGGGCGAGTATACACAGATTATGGCCGCTGCCGAGAGGGGCTGGCTCGACTTAGAGAGCTGCCGCGACGAATCGCTACTCGCGATTAGGCGGGCAGGAGCAGATATGATTTTGACGTATTTCGCGAAGGCGTTTGCGCAAGGTTAGTGCGTGAGTTTGACCGCACCCAAGAGTAGGATGGGACGACTCAGGCCTAAGTAAGCTTATGCGCCACGATTATTTACGGATTTAAAAACTCCACGAGTCTTTCGGCGGTCACAGTGCCAATCCCTTCGACCTGGGTGAGTTGATCGACTTTCGCATTACGCAGTTTTTCGAGCGAACCGAAGTGTTGTAGCAACTGTTGTTTACGCTTCGTTCCGAGGCCTTTGAAATCGTCTAGGATGGACTCTTTCAGGCGCTTGCTGCGTAGCTCGGCGTTGAAACTGTTGGCAAAATGGTGAGCTTCGTCGCGGATATGCTGAAGTAGGCGCAGCGCGGGATCGTGATGAGCTAGGTTGAGCGGTTCACGGCCGTCACTGTAGATGACCGTCTCGTTGCGCTTAGCTAGACCGATTAGCTCGGGCGGCTCTAGACCTTGACTGAGGAATGCTTTGAGCGCGGAAGTAACTTGCCCAGCGCCTCCGTCGATTACGATTAGGTCAGGAAAGGCTTTGCCCTCTTCATGCAAGCGACGGTAGCGGCGACCGACCACCTCTTCCATCGCGCGGAAGTCATCGTTGCCGACGAAGCTCTTAATCTTGAAGCGGCGGTAACTTTTGCGATCAGGCGAGCCGTCCTTAAACGCGACCATCGAGGCCACGCAAAAACTACCCGAGATGTGGGAGATGTCGAAACACTCCATGCGGCGAGGTTCTTGGGCAATGTGAAGCTTTTCTTTTAGGCGTTTGACGACTTGGCGATGATTGTGCGTGCCGACTAGGTTGCGCTCAAATTTACGGGTACGGCTAGCGGTGCGTTGTAGGGCATCGATACGGTCACGAAGTGAAGCGGCTTCTTCATAGCGTTGCGCTGCGGAGGCGACTTTCATCTCGGTCTTCAGCTCAGAGAGCCACTCGCGGGCTTTGCCTTCTAAGAACTCGCAGGCAGCTCCTAAACGCTCGGTGTATTGCTCAGCGGTGATCTCGTTGTCGTGCTCGTAGATTTCGGCGCGGGCGTCATCGTAAAGGCGCCAGCGACCGTCGGGTAGTTCTACGGGGGAGGCATCGCTGAGAAGGATGCCAAATCTACGCCGTAGCTCTGTAAGTGTTTTGCGCAAATGGCTGGAGTGGGCGAAGGGGCCGTAGTAGCGAGAGTTACTGTCGGTGCGGTTACGCGTTAGCCGGAAGCGAGGGAGTGATTCGCGTGGGTCGATACGAACGAGGAGGAAGCGTTTGTCGTCGGTAAAGTCGGTATTGTAGCGGGGCTTGAACTTTTTGATCAGTTGCCCTTCGAGTAGCAATGCCTCTGCTTCGGAATTGACGATGATGATCTCAAAGTCGTGGATCAGGTCGAGCATGGCACGCACCTTAGGTTGCGCGACCGTCATCTTGCGTGAGGCTTGGAAGTAAGTACTGACGCGCTTCTTTAAGTCCTTGGCCTTACCCACATAGATAACTTGCCCGATACGATCTTTCATCTGGTAAACTCCCGGCTTATGCGGGAGGCGGCGGACTTTTTCTTTTAACTGGGCTTTGGCTCCTTCAGGCATTCTTTTGAATCTTACATTTCGTTTGCAGTTCTGCACAAGCTGCACTCTTTTTAATTAATCACTATGTCTAAAACGCCAATTGTCGAAGTAATCAACTTTGGAGATGAACTACTCGTCGGAATTCGAGAGAACTCGCACCTCACCTACTTAGGGGCGCAGCTCGCTAGATACGGTCTGCCTATCCATCGCAATCGCGTGATTACAGACGAGGCGGAAGAGATCAAACGTGCTTTTCTAGAGGCTTGGGCACACTCGGATATCGTCATCACTACGGGTGGCCTCGGTCCGACTGCGGATGATATGACACGGGAAAACATTGCCGAAGCGCTGGGTGCGGAGCTTGTTTTCGAACCAGAAATCGAAGCGCTTATTCAGGCACGTTTTAAAGTGGTCGGTCATACCATGGCAGACCATCACCGGAAGCAGTGCTATCGCTTCGTTGATGGCGAGGTGCTTCATAACGAGCGTGGAACGGCACCTGGTATGGCTTATCAGTGCGATGGTAAGATTTTGATCATGCTGCCTGGTCCCACTAACGAGCTGGTCCCAATGTTTGAGAAAGAGGCCATTCCCATGCTCCAAGCGCTCGGTGCGCTGAGCGAGGAAGAAGCTTACCTTCAGATCCGCACTTTTGGTTCAGGTGAGTCGAGCGTAGAGGAAACGATGCAGCCCATTGTCAAAGCCTATACCGATTTGTCCGTGGCCTACTGCGTGCACTACGGCATCGTCGATGTGCGTCTGAGTTCGCTTGATCGTAAGCTGAGCATGGAGCAGCTCAAGGCCATTGGGCAAGAAGCCTGCGTGCTATTGGGGGAGGATTTCGTCTGTTTCGGTCACTGTTCATTAGCAAAAGTCGTTTTTCACGAGCTACGCGCGCTTGATCGCTCTCTCGCCATCGCCGAGTCTTGCACCGGTGGCATGCTATGCGATGCCTTTACGAATTTATCGGGTGCTTCCAAGGTCTTCGTTGGCGGAGTCGTTTGCTATGCGAATGATGTTAAAGTCTCTAAAGTAGGTGTGCCGGAATCGATCATCGAACAGCACGGTGCCGTCAGTGCCGAATGCGCCATTGCAATGGCCTCTGGTATTGCCGAGCGCCTCTCGACTGATTATGGCCTCAGCGTGACAGGCTTCGCGGGGCCGGATGGCGGCAATGAACAAAACCCCGTTGGCACCATCCACTTGGGCTATCATTCGCCTGTCGGCGTGTGGTGTAAAACAGTTCGCTACGCGGGTGGCCGACTCGATGTTAAAGCACGTGCCGTCCACGCTGCGCTCGACTGGATGCGTCGTAAATTGCGTGAGAATAAGGTAGCAGAGTTCCTTAGTTGCGGCGAGCGGGACTAGGGCGATAGAATAAGGAAGGCATCCTGTAGCGTCTCTGCTTTTCGGATCGCTCCTAGGCTGGTGGATTCTTTTTCAAGATTTGGGCGCTCGTAAGCGAGCACGCCACTATAAAATAGTATGAGCAAGTTACGCTCGCCCGCATTCCGTCTTGCGCTCTTTAGAGTGGTCTCCGAGACTGAACTACTTTCATGCCAGCGAAGCCATTTACATTTATCTGCGGGGACGACGATTACCTTGTTTCGGAAAAGGGTAAGGCTTGGTTTACTGAGCAGACAAAGGACTTGATGGACGATCTCTCGAAGGAGGTCGTTGATGGGCGTGCTTCGAATGTAGCGGAAGTCGAGGATGCGATCAACCGCTTCACCAGCGCCGTGCAGACACTTTCTCTCTTTGGGGAGCGCAAGGTTGTTTGGCTTAAGGATGTCAATTTTATGGCCGATAGCCCGACGGGTCGTGCGCAAGGCACCCTCGATTTACTCGACAATTTGAAAGCGATGCTCGAAGGCCTCGATGCGACGAGTGTGGGTGTTTTGATTACCGTGCAGCCCGTCGATAAGCGGCGCAGTTTTTTTAAATGGTGCCAGAAGAATTCTGATTTTACCGCGATGGCTGCGGGTAAAGACACCGCGCAGACTTGTGCCGCTTTGATCGCTGAAGAGTGCACTCAGGCGGGCAATACGATGACGCGTGCTGCGATTGAATTGCTCATCGGCAAGGTCAACGGTAACACCCGGCTGATCGTTGAGGAGACGCGTAAGTTACTGACCTTCGCGGGGGAGGGCGCTGAACCCATCAGTGAGCGCCTCGTGACCGATCTTGTGCCGAACTTCGGAGATGCTGACTTCTTCGAAGCAGCGGACGCCTTTTACTCGCTCAAACTTTCGTGGACGCTCGAAGCGCTGCGCCGTCACTTTTTTACCCAGAGTGAATCGCGGCCATTACTCGGCAGTCTTCAATCGCGTAATCGCTTGCTCATTCAGTTGCGTGTTTTACTCGATGCAGGTGCGATTCGCCTGGGCGGTCGCGGTATCTCCAAGAGTGATCTGGAATCGGCGGCCCGCACCTATGGGCACCATTTTGGAGATAGCGAAGAGAAGAGTAATTTGAACGTGTTTACCCAGAATCCGTGGTATCTGGGTCGACTTGCGGAGACGGCTAATAAGGTGCCCTTGAAGAAGCTCATCGATTTTCAGATTGCGTTCACCGAGGCCTTCGAGGCCATCATCGAGCGTCCGAATGAGCAGGGAGAAGTCTGCCGGGAATTAGCCATCCGCTGTCTCAGCTAGCTTTCCGGTAAGGGTTTTTACACCTTTGAGTGCGCTCGATTGAAGGCGCTAACGAGTGCATGTAAGCCAGCCAGCTCGATATTCGCATTGATGCCGCAGCCGAAGCTAACAGAGCCATCGTCATTTTTAATCTGTATATAGGCCGCAGCTTCCGTCTTCGATCCGCCTCCAATCGAGTGCTGTCGGTAGTCGAGTAGTTGAAAGTCTTTGTAGCCATCTTGCTCAAGCGCATCGACGAAGGCGCTGATGGGGCCATTGCCCGTCCCAGTGACCTTATTTGATTTTCCATTCATGCTAATCTCGGCATCGACTTTGACCTCTCCTGACTGGGAAAAGTCCTCTCTTTCAATCGATAACAATTCCATGGGTGCTTCCAAGTTAACATACGCTTGCATGAAAACCTCGCGAACCTCATCCGGTGAGAGCTCGCGACTCCCTTTGTCAGCTGTGTCATTGACGACCTTACCGACTTCGGGGTGCATTGCTTTAGGTAAATCGAGACCGAAGTCTCTCTCTAAAATGTAGGCGACGCCCCCCTTACCACTTTGACTGTTAATTCGGATGATTGCCTCGTAGTCGCGCCCAATATCTGCAGGGTCGATCGCGAGATAGGGGACTTCCCAGCGGGTGCCCTCCGTGCCCTCCTTAGAGCGCAAATCCATGCCCTTCTTAATCGCATCCTGGTGCGAGCCAGAAAATGCAGTAAAGACTAGATCACCCGCGTAGGGGTGTCGGTCGTGTACCGTCATGCGAGTGATACGTTCATAGACCCTACGGATTTGTTCTAGTTCGCTCAAATCAAGTGCCGAATCGACGCCTTGCGTGTAGAGGTTCAAGGCGACTGTCACGATGTCGAGATTGCCTGTGCGCTCACCGTTGCCGAAGAGAGTGCCTTCGACACGGTCAGCTCCAGCCAATAGCCCAAGCTCCGTTGCCGCCACACCCGTGCCTCGGTCGTTGTGTGTGTGTAAGCTAATGTAGGCTTTATTGCGCTCCTTTAAATTGCGGCAAAACCACTCGATCTGATCGGCATGCACGTTGGGCGTCGCGACTTCGACGGTGGCGGGCAAGTTGAGGATGATCTTGTCGTCCTCGGAGGGCGCCCACTCCGCCATGACGGCTTCGCAGACCTCGAGAGCGTAGTCTACCTCAGTGTCGGAGAAACTCTCGGGCGAGTATTGAAAGCGTATCTGCGTGCCAGGAATTGTTTCAACGAGGCTTTTGACCAAGCGAGTGCCTTCGACGGCGATGGCTTTGATTTCATCCTTCGTTTTGTTAAAAGTAACGCGCCGCTGTACAGGCGAGGTTGAGTTATACAAATGCACGATCGCCTTTGAGACGCCTTCTAGGCTTTCAAAAGTGCGGCGAATCAAATGTTCACGCGCCTGCACGAGTACCTGCAAAGTCACATCGGCAGGTATGCGCTTCTCATCCACTAAGCGGCGGATGAAGTTGAACTCCGTATCACTCGCGGAGGGGAAGCCGACTTCGATCTCCTTAAAGCCAATTTTGACCAAGAGTTCAAACATCTCCAATTTTTCGTTCACCGTCATCGGCGTAGCGAGCGCTTGGTTGCCGTCGCGTAGATCTACGCTTGCCCAGATGGGTGCGTGGGTGATCGTCCTACTCGGCCATTGACGGTCAGGTAAATCGATTTGTGGGAAGGGTGTGTATTTAGTGATCTTGCCTTTTTGCATGGGGATCCTGGTTCAATAAAACCTAATAAAATGCATATTTGAGAAAAACTAAAGCGTATATCTTGATCGCTTCGCCGTGAAAAAAATTCGAGGGGTTCCGTCAGTTTATTAAATATGGGCTTCTTTCCCGCGATTAGAAGGCATACTTGAGTCTTGTTCATCTGGTAAATACCCCCCATTTGTTACCCTGTGTCAGACACTACTTCCATTCTAAAAGGTCGCACCATCCTACTTGGAGTCACTGGATCGATCGCTGCATTTAAGGCGGCGGACATCACCAGTCGCTTAACCGAGGCAGGTGCGGATGTGTTCCCGATTATGACGGCGGGTGCCTGCAGTTTTATCCAGCCGCTTACCTTGCAAACACTTTCGCGTAATCCGGTCGCCTCCGACATCTGGAACGAGGGCGAGAGCTGGCAACCTGGCCATATCGATTTGGCTGACCGTGCGGATCTTCTTCTGGTCGCTCCAGCCACCGCGCACTGTATCGCGCAATTCGCTCACGGACTTGCGCCTGATTTGTTGACTTCGATCCATCTCGCCACGGCTGCGCCTGTCATGATCGCGCCAGCCATGAATGGTAAGATGCTGACGCATCCTGCCACGCAGTCCAACATGCAGACGCTCCAAGCACGCGGTTGCCACTTTATTGAACCTCAGAGCGGTATGCTAGCATGTGGCTACGAAGGACCAGGTAAGTTAGCCCCCGTTGAAACGATCGTCGATTCTGTGATTTCTTTCTTCCAAAAATCTTAGTCCCACTGGATTGAAACAAGGAAACCTCCGCTCTGAGCGCGATACAGGGCGCTTAGCCGAGAGATATCGCCAGCAGTCCTCATTTTAGACGGTCTTAGTCTGGCTCAATCGCGAAGTTGACTCCAGTGATGCCGGCGGCGGAGACGGCATCCATCACGCGAATGATGATGGCATGTTTAGTCTTTTGGTCGGGTGAAATGGTGACTTGCGTGGTGGTTTTATTGGCGACGCTAGCTTCCTGCAGGCGAGTTAGCATGGCTTGAAGTTTAATCAGGCGCTTCGCGCCAGGGGCGTCGTAATTGTATTCATTGACCACGATCTGTCCGTCGGGGCGAATTTCGATTATTTGTTCGTCGGGAAGCTCGAGGGGTTCTTCTTGCTCAACCGTACCGGGTAACTCAAAGGAGATGTCGGCTTCCTGCTTCTCTAGCGAAGAGGTGACCATGAAATAAATCAAGAGCAGGAAAACGGCGTCGATCAGTGGTGCGATCGGGATTTCCGGCTTGTCTTGTGGCTTTTTCCTAAGGCGTCTCATTATCTGATGGCAGAATTGGAAGCTGAGTCTGATTCGCTATGATTCATTGGTAATTAGTCGTCCAAGTCGCGCTAGCGCGATTCGTAGGTTGCGTAGATGATCTCGTAGGCTCCGGCTTCGGCGGCGGTCTTGAGGAGTTTACGAACGGCTTCGTATTCGGTGTTTTGGTCGGCGCGGACTTGGACGCGGAGCTCGGGGTCGGCGCGGAGTCGAGCGGTGATGGCATCTTTGACTTGTTTGAGGCTATGCGCTTGATCGCCGATGTAGTATGTGCCCTCGGCATCGACGGAGAGGATGCCGCGCCCGCTGGCGTCTTCAGGGATCTTACTCTCCTCCGAATCGGGTAGATCAAGCTCGATCTGTCGCTGACTCTTTGCCACAGAGGCCACCGTCATGAAAAAGACCAGCAGGAGGAAGACCATGTCGATCATGGGTGCCATCTGGAAGTCTTGCGGTTCCTGGTTTCTGCGGCGTAGCTTTTTCATCTAGTTCCCGATCCTTCTATATTGTCCATCGTTTCGGTCGGCGATCCGTCGCATTCCAGAGCCGATACGACCGTCGTCTTTTTCGCGTGGATCCGGGAAATGGATGGCGTGGATGCGGGCATCGGAGGGCAGCTCTTTTTGAAGTGAACCAATTAGCTTGAGTACGTCACCCAGTGGCACAGGTCCCGCGCTACCATTTTCGCGATTGGCAAAATAGCCGCCGTCGGAAATGAGAAAAATGACATCCGGCTGCATCTTAAAGGCAAAGTCCAAGATCGGTCAGGATCCCATTTTCGTGACCATTCACTGACGGACCAACTGCCGAATTTTCCCTATTTTCTTTGAACTTTTTATCCAGCCATTTAAGGGCGAGCTCCTTATTGGAACGGTCGCTGGGATGAGGTCATCCTGGAAAGTGTCGTAAGCTCGGACGTGTTGGATAAACCAAAAAGGGTATTGGCATTGAGATTCTTTATCAGTTTTCTGCTTCTTCGTTGATGACATTAAATCCATACCAGCGCTTCGACAGCAGCTACGAACGAATCGGATACATCGACAATGATGACGAAGCGAGCCGCCTCTTCTGTGATACCAAGGAAAGAAACGCTGGAGGCCTGCGAACTGAGGGCTCCGAGTGCGCCCATCAGGCCTGATTCTCCGAAGAGGGCATCTGATTCCGACACCATGAGCTTCATTTTCGACCGGCGTGAAATCGACATTAGGGATTTGCGGCAGAGCGGGCATATTGGCCAGTAGACTTTCGGTAGTCAGTGCGGGTATTGTCGCGGGGGTAGCGGCTGCATTTTGAAATTCGGTCACCGCCATTTGGTGCTCTAATTCACGTTGAGGTAGGTAGATGGTCTTGGGCGCTGTAAAAGCCGGCTCCTCGCGAAAGCTTGTTACGAGCACGGTGACAAAACGGGCACACAGTAAAATAAGCGCGATGACTAGTATCGCCTGCGTCAACGAAAACAGACGCGACTTCCGACGAGTGCGGGAGCCGTTCTCCAGTTTGGCTCGAAAGCGGCCTGTCAGAGTGCTTGGCATTCAGGGTTTTTACTCGGTTTCAGTCGCAGCTTGAGGGGAAGCGGGACTGCCGTAGGCAGATTGTTCGACATAGACGTCGATCAAGTCGCCACCAGTTTCGACCGTAGCGAGGATTTGCCCATTCAGGCGGTTGCGGAAGACGAAGTAGGCGATCATGGCGGGGATACCAATAGTCAGCCCCGTTGCGGTCGTAATGAGAGCCTCACCTATATCGCCAGCCAGAGCGGAGGGATCACCCATGCCGACTTGCCCGATTGTTTGGAAGGCGCTGATCATGCCGCTAACCGTGCCAAGCAGTCCAATCATGGGCGCGACAGCCGCGACCACGTTAAGATAATTGATCCATTGGCCGATGGCACCGTCTTCGCCCTCAATAGAATCCATGAAAGTAGCTTCGATTTTTTCCTTATTACCGTCGGCTTTTTCCGGGCGTGCTTTGCTCAGAGAACTTGTTAAGCAGCGGGTTAAGACACTCGGTGTGCTTTGGCAGAGGCTGGAGGCTTTCTGCAAGTCCCGAGCGGCTAAGCTATCGGAAAGGGCGCTGGTCACGCCGGGCGGGTTGAAGCGACTAGCTACCGTTTCTTTCCAGCAATAGAAAATAAGGAAGAACATAAAGAGCGCAGTCAAACCGAGTGGATACATTGCCCAGCCCCCTTGTTGGAGGAGGCCAAATAAGGAAGTGTCTTGCGCGGTAGTGGCCTCGGCGGCTTCTTGCCCAAAGACTGTAGTGGCTGAGAGCAGCCCGAGGACAGTTCCGGTTAGGAGATTCTTTAAATTTAGATTATTCATTTTATGTATTTTAGTTTTTAAAAATTAATACGTGTCGGTAATTCCTCGATGGGATCGACGGGGGAGGGGTTTTGGATAGGTGCTTCTTCTAAACTGAGTTCGGCTTCGGTCTCACTAGGAAGCTTAGGTGCTACTTCAATGGTAAATGCCTCGGGTGCTTTGCCTTTAAGAATTTCGATGTAATCGGGCCATGTAAAGCCACGGTCGCGCATTTCCTTGGCCAGTCGATCGGGTTCTTCTTTCAAGTGTAGCTCTTCGGCAGAAAGTATCGCCAAGGCGTAACAGACATCGAGGTGAGCCTTTGGCATTTGGTTTGAAAAAGCCACTGGGAAAAGCGCGGTCCAGAAGGCCTTTTCATAGTCTTCATTTTCGTAATTGGATTGTGCCAGTAGGCGCCATCCCAGTGCTGAAGGTCCGGACGGGTCTGCTTCTTTGATCCAGTCAATTGCTTTGGCCTCAGCTTCTTTGCGCATGCCACCCTGAAAGAAGCCTAGCAACATACCCTCTTTTAGCCGATCAAGCACTGCCGCCTCTTTAATGTGAGGGCTGATCGCATCAATCATAGCAACCGCTCTGAGTGGCTTTTTTTTCTCTAAGGCGTATTCAGCATAGCGCACGAAGAGAGAGAGTTCACTTTCGCTCATTAGAGTTAAATAAGGGCCACGTTGTTGGTAGTAGGCTCTGTAGAGCGCCATCGCATTCTCAGTTTGTGCCGGATCTTGCTGCCATTCATCGAGTGTTTCCAGGAATTCGTTCCCCGGGAAAATGATCTGCTTAATGTCGTCTTTAGAAAAGGAGAGCTCAGCGCCGCCGCCTCCCAGAGAGACCTCGATTCGAATGCTTTCTCCGTCCCACTCGGTCACGCGACCAGTCTGTTGATTGCCACCATTTAAGACCAAGGTAATGGGCTCTTCCAATACGGGCAGTATCATACTGAGCTCGAAAGTGTCTTCAGCCTGCAGGTTCGTGGTATTTGACAGAATCAAGAGGCAGAGGAGGCTGAGTAATCCGGCCAATTTTCCTGCTTTCTGAATATTGAAATATCCGGCCTTCATTCGCTAACCTCCTCTGTGAGTTTAGCGATTTCTGCCGCTGTTTCATCGAGTGCGCCCTCGGGCAGTGATTCTAACAGGGCAAGGCGTTTTTCTTTCGCTTCATTGGCAAGCGCTAGCTTTGCCATCAGTGGATTCGCGAGCATCTCATCGAGCGTCTTATAGGCCATGACAGTTTCATTGAGTGCCTCTAATTGTAATGCGCTCATTAAGTAGCCTTCGGCCGCGAGATCGTGGTAGGCTCGGTAGACATTGTAAACGCGCTGCGCGTAGGGGACCGCTCGTTTTAAATTACCCGCAGCGGCTTCGTTCTGACTCAAAGCGAGTAGCGCCTTTGCATGGGGACGCCCTTTGGCTTGGCGGAGCCGCAGCAAATCTTCCAACACGGTTCGTGCTTGTTCGTAGTCGCCGGTTTTTGTCAGCGTCTCAGCGTAATCGAGCGTAACGTCGATCGTCAGGGGGTGCATGGGACTCTCGGCTCTAAATTGTGCGAGATGCCAACGGGCTTCTTCAAAATCTCCCTCCTGCATCAGCAGTTGCGCGCGGGTGTAGAGGGCATAGCTATAGTGCCGACTGTCAGGGTATTCATCCTCCAATGCGATGAGGTAATCTTCCGCAACTCGGGGATATTTATCTACCAGGCTAGCTGCGATTTGGCCCAGACCCTCAGCATCGATACGTTCGACGGGGACATTCTCGACAATTTCAAAAATAAGATTGGTCGGATCATCTGCTGGCACCATGGCCTGTAAGTATAGATTTAAACGGGCGAAATAGGTCAGTCTGTCAGTCTCGATTGCCTTGAATTTTTCAAGTTCGATCCATGCTTTTAGGCGTGCCTCCCGTTCACTACGGCCGACCTCGAGCAACCGTTTCTCAATGCGGGCGTAGGCATCGATAATATTCGGGCACCTCTTCAGAATCGATATCGTCCCCATAGAGTTCAAGCGCTTGGGCGAACACTTCTCTCGCCGAGTCTTCCTTGCCACGTTCAAGATGAGTCCATCCTACCCAATAGAGGGCTTCACTCAAACGTTCTTTAGTCCGCACATCGTCACGAAGTAGATAACTTTGGAAGTGCTCAAGGTGTGCATCCAAGAAACGCTCGCGCTGCTTTGGATCTTCAGCATCGCCAGCGACCGCGCGCAAAATTTTGCCAGCTTGAAAGACTGAGTAGGTGTAGAGGTGCCCAGCGCCAGGATCGATCGCCATGAAAATAGCACGCGCCTTGCTGAGCTCGCCACGCCCCATTTGGATGTCTCCCAAGAGCACACGCGCCTCATCGGCCCGACTGTGGCGCGTGTATTTTTCCAGGTATTGATTGATCGATACCAGCGCGCCTTCGTAGTCGCGCATGGCGTAGAGGGTAGCCGCTTGGCGGTAAGCGACCTCCGGTTCGAGACGCTGCCCCTTGACCTCAGATGCTAAACTATCCAGCGCCTCAAGTGTCTGGGTGTAATCGCGTTCAGAAAAGAAGCTTAGTGCCCTCCAAAGCCGCGCCTCGGAATAGAGCATGTGGCTAGGATAGCGCTCAATAAAAGCCTCAAAGTCAGCGCGCGCTTCGATTGGTTGATTCATTAAATTGTAATTGAAGCCACGAAGAAAGCGCGTGCGCGGTGCCAGCGTATGATCGACGTGGCGATTAAGGAATTCGGTATAGACCTTAATCGCATCGCGATACTCCCGAGCTTCTTGGTGCGCTGAGCCGAGCAAATAGAGCGCATCTGGCACCAAGGGTGAATCTGGGAAACGGCGTCCGAAGCCCTTGGCTATTTTATAAGCGTCTTCCCATACTCCGACTTGAATCGCGGCTAGAATCCACCGGTAGTGGGCTTCCGATTGCTGTTGCGAGCTTAGCGCAGGATCTCTAGCTAAATGTTCGAAAAGTATCCAGGCTTCGCGGGGCCGACCAGATAGCAGATAGGCCTGCCCATAGGAGAGGTAGAGCCCCGCAGAATAGTCGTCCGCCTCCTTCAGGCCCTTCAATTGCGCCTCCATTCGCGCGATGAGCCGAGTATAGAATTGAGTCCAAAATTGCCCGCCTTGATAAAGCCCCACACTCTGGCGACGTGCTTCAAATCGAGCGCGTGTCTCTTCTAGTCGGTTTGCTTGGGCGATGATTAATTGATCATAGGGGAGCACCAATCGGTAGCAGCGAATCGCATCCGCGTATTTCTTCGTGGCCAAAAGTTCGTGCCCCATTTGTAGCGCCGCAAAGGTCAATACTGTAAGCTCAGGCATCTCGTCGATAGACCAATCGGTTTCCAACATATACTGACGCGCTTGTTCGATGCGTTTCAGTTCCAGTGCTTTTTGTAAGGCCATCAACCGCGCCTTCGTGCGAAGCAGACCTTCTTTCTGATTTGCATAGAGAGTATCGAGCGCTTGAAAGGCTTCGTCATCCCGTTCGCTTTCAAACATTAGGCGTACTGCTTCCAGTGTGGCCAGGGCCGCCTCACTTTTGTTTGGATCTATTGCGACGAAACGTCTGTAGGTCTCAATTGCCTCATTTTTTTGATCCACTTCGCTGTAGGCTCGCGCTAAATTAAAGAGCACAAAGCTGAGTCGGCTACGGTCGTCGGGAAAATCTTGAACAAAGGCTTCAAATAATCGAATCGCAGTCTCCGTTTCGCCACTTTGTAGCGCCGCATAGGCGTGTAATGGTTTAATCGTGAGCCGAAAGATCTTTTCCTTAACCTCCGGTTCTTGGCTGAAAGTGCTCTGAATTTCTTCAAAGGCTTTAAACGCAGCTCGCATAGTCACCCGCCGCAAGTGCAGCCTGCCCACGCGCTAATGTTTCTTGCAGGGTGACGATGTTTTCCTGCGCCGGCAATAGGTTGAGCGCGCAAAAAAGCGCGAAAAATAAAGAAACCCTTAATGCCGAAGTAATTACCATGGTAGATGTCTTAGATCTGCGATCATTCAAGGGGATAGTTGCGAATCAGTAAATGATAATACCTTCGAAGTCATCTCGAAGTTTTCTGATTGAAGCGCTTCAATCAGAACTCGTAATGGGGGCAGCTTCCGAGATGGAGGCTTTACTCAATACCTCTAGCTCTCCCTCGGCAAAGTTAGATATGAACTCGAAGAAGTAAGGATAGCGGTTCAAGAAAATCACAAAAAAAGACCGCCCTTATGGGCGGTCTTTTTTTGTGAAAAACTGAAACTACTTAACAGAGCGACGGCGAACCATTACGAAACCAAGTGCACAAAAGCCTGCAAGCAGAGCGTAAGTGTTGGGCTCGGGGACTGCAGTTACAGTAAAAGCTTGGATTGTAAAACTGCCATCTACTCGTTCGATGGTGAACGATTCGTTTGCGGCAAGTGCGTTTCCAGATGAGAATGTAATCGTATCTGATGAATTATTATGAAACTGACCGCCTACTAACGCAATAGTTGGATTTTGATTAGAAAATAAGAGTTGTAGGGAATCTTGACCACTACCACCTGATCCAGTAAAACCTCCAACATCCAAGAAGTCTAGAGTGATTGCCTGATTGAAAGAAAATGTGAGAGCATCACCTAATGTTGAAAGTGTTGCGGCACTATCGATACCAATACCAGAATTTGTAATGCTTATATCCGATTGGCTTGGAGTAACGTTAATAGTGAGGCCTGAAACAATGGAGTTTAAATCAAAAGAAGTTCCGATTGTTTCGCCATTTAGGGCTGTTTTGAAGCTCGCCCCAATAGTTGCGTCACCATTGATGGTGTCGTCGCCAAATTGAAAATCGATACTTTGAGCTGAAGACAAACTAGCAAAGCAGCTAATTGCTGCAGCGGCGAGAGGGGTAAGGGTAGATTTCATAGCTGTAAATAATTTGTAAACCACTAATAATCATACCAGTACATAATTTTACTTGATAGGCAAGTAAATAATGATATGCCCAATCCGTTTCTATTTGATAGTTGAATTATGCCTATTCGGTTCGGATTTTACTCCGAATAGTTCATCCCGCAGTAAATTACCCTATTTAGGGCACTTTTTCGCTAAGGAATCTGACATCAAGGTCTGCGGAGCCTCTAAGCACGGGTGGGAAGAAAATCATTAGATAGCGGTGGTTCGCTTCGAATTGATAGGTTTTAATCAGCGCTGGGAGTAGGCGTTCGCCCTCTAAAATCCCGAGTCCATAGGCTGATCGGCATGCTTTTTTGCACCTTAATCGCCTCGGATTCGCCCATGTTGACTTTGACGCGCTTGGCTTCGAGTGAACCTTCGAGTTCTTTTCCTGATATATTTAGAAATACAAGTTGATTGCGTGGTAAATTTTTTGATGAGTCATCGAAAGGATACACAAGGTATTTGAGCTGATTTCCTGGATCGTTTAGGTGGAGGGGGTTGCGTACGAAGATTAATAACCATTTATTAGAGATTAGAGGAACCTTCACTTGCGCTACAGGCTCTTGGCTAGACTTGGAAACGTAGCTGGTTGCCGCCTTTAAAGGTGTAGGGCCCCATACGCGAAAGGGTGTGGGTGCGTATTTCAACGGGAGGCTGTGGCTTCGCTCCGTTAGCGAGTTCCGCATCGGAGATCGGGTTGTACTCCACGCCACGCACCGGATATTGGCCATACACAGTAAACTCAATCTCGCGGGTATCGTCTGCATGGACCCATGGGCTTAGCAACAGAAGCAGAAGGATGTGTTTAAAAGGTCTCATATCTCGTCGTTACTCAACCACCGGACAGAGAGTAGTCTAAACCTGCGGTTTGTCGAACTTAGGATGTCTGCCGCCGAATCTACTGGCTGAGGGGTTCTTTGCACGATGGCTTCGAGCGCGGCCGACCCCGCGAGCTCTCCTGTAGGGGAATAGCTCTGCGCTCGGGTGCGAATCTTGAATGTGTCGGAGCGAGGTGCGAGCATCGGACCGATAGCCGTAACGATATCGGCTTGAGTTAAAAAACCTGGCGAGAAATGGTCGATCTCAATTGGTGTTCGTCAATGCGGATTCGTCGCCTTCCAGTTCCCAGTCGTGATACCACTCTTGTCTTCCACTCGGTGCCATGGCTGTCTCGATCGCCTTGTCCAAGAGGCTTTTTTCTTCTGAGCGTATTTGGAGATAAAAATGCCTCCATTGATTCGAATGGGTGGCCTCGGTCGATAATTTGATCGACCACCGACTCGGCTAGGTCGGTGAGTTGCTCCTCGGTTAAGCGACGTGCTCCGTGCCGGTAAAAGGCGGAAGGTGCTACGGGATAAACATCATCTCCTGTCTTCTCAAATTCTGGCGTTTTAGGAGCTTCATAAGTTTCGACTAGAGAATGTGAAAATCTGGCAAACATGCGGTCTTTCGATGCGTTGCCAACGCCGAGTGTAGATAAATCTCGAAGTGTCCTCCTCCGGATAATCTAAATAGTAATAGTCGCGGATGCGCAGAGAGCCGAGTGCCGCTTTCCATGCGGCGACCGAGGTCGAGTTAATATTAAATCGATTCGTGATCATAAAGTGCGCCGCAGGTTGGCGTGCTGCAGTAGCATCTGCGGGATTCTCACTTTGCCAGCTGAATAGCTCGTTGCTGCCGTCCTCCAGGTCATAATTGACTAACACAGGATTGGGTGCCCCTGCATCGGCCTTGAAGTCGTCTGCTGTGTCACTTCGGCTGATACCTGTGAAATAATAGCGGTCGAACCATTCCGATGTGTTAGTGGTACCTTCACTTCCCCAGCTGTTGCCAACTTGAAAGGGGCGTTCATTGTGAAAGTAAATGTGTTGGAGTGAAGCCAGAGAGAGCACGCGTCTCTCGGGCAGTTCAAATAGGGGGGCGTCTTGCCATAGCTTGTTGTAGCTGCCTGAGGCTGGGCTGCGATCAAGGATTCTCCGAAAAGCAACTGTGTTGATCGTGCCACTTTCTGAAATTTCTTCGGGATGAATGTTCGCAGGTCTTGGCGCATTTGCTCAATCCATCTTAACCGGCACGATAATGACTACCAGTTTTCTTCTGGTTCGTAATTCAATACCAATCAGGTTAAAGAAAGTTGGTCTTGGATTTCGTGGGTCGTGTATCTTAACCAAGCGCCGCGATAATAATCAGAATCATCAACTGAATGTGAGGGCCTCTGAGTACAAAGTGGTAGCCAAATGTCATACTTCTGTGTGATTTCCATATCCGGATGCGGGTGTTAAACTGGTTAGATATTTGAAGCCATTCGCTCAGTTAACATACACTCTAGAGTTTGTCGATTACCAGATACACTTTGACCCGCAAGTGTGTCGTATGTGCTTTCGTGGCGTAAGTTCCCCGGCCGAAACGAGCCTCACCCTGTATCAATGCCAGAGGCCTCCCAGCAGTTTGCCTAGTATATTCGCATACCATGTCTTCTGGTCGGTTGTACCGATTGATAAGGTGATGTTGCTGGATCTGTCGTTCTGCGTCGACTACCTGACCCAATTTTTCGATCTGCCCGGTAACCAAGCGTTCGTGTCCGTCGTTAATCAGTCTGATGGTTGATGCGTCAGCCATTTGTCGGATCGCCAACAGGCTTTGTAGATCTATGTGGCTGATCTGACTAGTGTAGCTCGTTCCGTTCGTGTTGATCTACATTGACTGTCGGGTAATCCCACTATATCTAGTTCAAATTCTAGGTCGCCGCTTTCATCTTCCATCCGAATGACGTGTGAGTGTATGGGTTCCAGAACTCGCAAAAAACAGCTGCGAAGATAAAGTTAGGATGTTGGCTAACCAGTTCTTTCGAGCGATACGTGAATGCGATCATCATATTCGACAAAATCGGTGCGATCGGGGTGACGACCTCTCCATCATTCAATGTGGGCAGCGCGTCTAAGCCTTGGATATCTGTGAATAGTCGAAGGCCCGTGACGCCATTTCCGGCGCTTTCTTGGAGTGTTGCATGAGCTTCACCGAAATTTAGAAACTCTTCGACGCCCGTTCCTAGTAGTTGAGGGTAGAGTGACAGGTCTTGCATTAGGCCGCTGCCGCTTTCTGTGGCAGGCAGTGTATTGGCTAAGACACCGAAACTGGCGGGAGCAAAGACATGGTAGGCCGATTCGCCGTCAATGTCAGCGGTCTCGGTGCTACCGAGGAGATTGAGCGCCTGTGCGACTGAACTGATGCGGTCAAGCTTTTCGGCTTCGCTTGATGTAAAGCGGTCATACCCCGCGATGAGTTCTTCTAGGCCATGCGTCGTACTAATTTGTAGCTCTAGAGCGTCGATAGCATTTGCATCCAAAAAGCTCGGGTCGGCTCGTGCATTGAGTGGAAGGGTGCCTAAGCTAGCTTTTGCCCCTTCGTCACTAATGTACCACGCAATCTCATCGGTGGTGCTGTTTCCATCTCCGATGATGGCAATGATGGGAGCTTCGACGTGCTGAGTCGGATCGCTATCAATAGAGCCACCGCTGACTACTTCAAGGGTTTGAGTCGGCTGCTCTGTCCTTAACTGATTTTGCCAAGATACCAACCAGTGAGGATTTGTTGTTGGGTTTTCAGAATCCCACACCCCAGTCCAATAGGCATTTTCAGTAGTGCGTGCAGTTCCGAGTATCTCGGCGCGTGCAGTAACTTTAGCGTCCGGGCCAGCATGTTTTTGTAGTTCGCCCATTGCCATCATTAGCGCAAGCCGGGCGGCTTCTTTTGCTCTTAGCTGATCTAGAGCTGCGACTGGCATTGGTAGTTTCGACCTGAACCAGCAGGGACATCGAGAGGATCAACATGAGCACGAAAGCCATTAATGACAACGCCACAACCAGAGCGAAGCCTGATTGGCGTTTATGGTCAGTGCTTTTGAGGGCGTGCATGTTCGTCCGCGATATTAGATTTTTGCCAACATTACACACTAGTCAGCAACCGCAGTTTGTCCCGAAAAAGAAATCGTGCGACGGTAAAATCACACCGCTGATGCAATTACTGGGCGTGCATAGTGTACAGGCTCGGCATCCCTAACTATTGCATTGGCTCACGCCGTAAGCCGGTCTTTCGCTTGTGCGGGGACACAGGCTGGAGGTCTTGCTTACTTTAAACCAGACCGAGCACCATTTTGCCTTCTTCGCTAATCATGTCTTGGTTCCAGGGTGGATCCCAGACGATGTTAACTTCGGCTTCGCTCACGCCGGGGACGCGTTCGAGTTGGCCTTTGGCGTCTTCGGCGATGGCGGGGCCCATGCCGCAACCGGGAGCGGTGAGGGTCATGTCCATGTCGAGCTTGTGGCCGCCTTCGAGTCGCTCTTTGGTGTTGAGCGAATAAACGAGTCCTAGATCGACAATGTTGACGGGAATTTCGGGGTCGAAGACCTTTTTGAGGGCTTCCCAGAGCGCGTCTTTTTCGGGCGGGGAGCCGTCGTGCTCGTCTTCGCTAGCAGCGGCTTCGGTGACGTCTTCGCCAAGGGCATCGCCGTCGACGCCTTTGATCCGGAACATGCCGTTATGCGTCATCACAGTGAAGTTACCGCCGAGGCGATGGGTGATGGTCACAGTTTCGCCTTCTGGCAGGCTCATGGGTGTGCCTTGCGGGATGAGTGTGGCCTCGACTTCGCGAGAGAGTGTGCGTGTATCGTCCATTGTTATCTGTGAATGTTGGCTGATGAGTGATGACTGATCGGCGATGGATTATTATCAATAATCAGTCCTATTGATTAAGAAATTTTTCCAGAAAATTTCTGGTGAATGAGTTGGCGGAGATTTTCGACGAGTTCCTCGCTGTCGATCTTTTCGATGACTTCTTCGAAGAATCCGAAGACCATGAGCTGCATGGCGACGCGTTGGGGTATGCCGCGTTGCATCATATAGAAGAGCTCTTCTTTGTCTACGTTGCCGGTGGTGGCGCCGTGGGAGCAGCGCACGTCGTTGGCTAAGATTTCAAGGCCGGGCAGGGCGTTGGCGTCGGCGGAGGGGTCGAGCAAGAGATTTCGGTTGGTCTGGTAAGCGTCGGTTTGTTGGGAACCTTCGGCGACTTTGATCAGACCAGAGAAGATGGTGCGACTGTTGTCGAGCAGCGCGTTCTTATAGAGCAGGTCGGACACGGCGTTGGGCGCGTTGTGCGTCTGGAAGGTGCGTTGGTCAAACTCCTGCGTTCCTTCTGCGACGGTCAGC
Source organism: Opitutaceae bacterium BACL24 MAG-120322-bin51 (assembly GCA_905182465.1). Lineage (GTDB taxonomy): Bacteria > Verrucomicrobiota > Verrucomicrobiia > Opitutales > Coraliomargaritaceae > Thalassobacterium. Next base: position 60,837 of record CAJJBI010000006.1, read on the forward strand.
GAATACATCTTTACGTCGGCACCGGCACCTTCGATCCGGGTCTGGTTCTCGAAGCGGGCGCGCTCCGCTCCTATGTTGACCGCGACATTTTTTACCTGTGCATCGCGATCGGCCACGGTGGTGTCGAGTTGGAAGGAGACGGTTTTTTCGTTCCAGTCTTGCACGACTTTGCGGAAGACGTGGGCATTGGCCCCAGCATGGATGTTGGAGACGGAGATGTTGAGCGCTTCATTTTCTTCTGTTTCGGAGAAGAAGATATCGACCACGGAGGCCTTCGAGTTGTCCTCGGCGATGATGAGGGTGTGCGGGAAGACGGCTGCGCGGCTACCGCTCGTCCAGTAGTAGTTGACGAATGGCTTTTCGATTTCGACGCCCTTAGGCACGTAGAGTACGGCGCCGGCCTTGACCGTGGCGGCGTGAAGGCCGAAGAACTTTTGCGAGCCGAGTTCGGTCGATTCTTGGAGGAAGTATTTTTCCATCAACTCGGGGTGCTGCTCGACGGCTTCGGAGATCGGCAAGTAGATGACGCCTTGTTTGGCAAGCTCGGGGCCGATGCACTCAAAGTTAGCTGGCGCGTCGTCCACGTAGACCATGAGTCCAGCGCGATCGGAGACCAGATTGGAGCGTTCAGTCAAGGCGTCGAGCGTGGCGGAGCTGGGCGCTGCGACTGGATTGAAGTTGTCGATGCTCAGCTTGCCGACGCTAGCGAAGCGCCACTCTTCGGCGCGTGCTGTCGGCATGGCGAGCTTCTTGAACTGATCGAGTCCGGCGGTGCGGCGCTCGGCCAGCCAGCTAGGCTCTTTGGCGGAGAGGGTGTTTGTTGGTGTTTCCAAAGTGGTATTCATGTTGTGTAAGTGATGCGCGCTGAGGGCTGTGACTGCCCCCGACTGGGCTAAGCGATCACCCTCTTTAAAGGAGGGGAGTTCTTACCTTGTTCTTTATTTTAAGTTCAATGTTTAGTCAGGGTTACCCGACGCTGCCTTCCATTTCCATGTCGATGAGGCGCTTCAGTTCGACGGAGTATTCCATCGGGAAGGCTTTCATGAGTTCGTTGACGAATCCGTTGACTGCGAGGCTCATGGCTTCGCCTTCAGAGAGGCCGCGCTGCATCATGTAGAAGATCTGCTCGGCGCTGACTTTTGATACGCTGGCCTCGTGCTGGACCGTGTTGTTTTGCCCGCGCGTGGTGATGGCGGGGTAGGTGTCGGTCCGGCTATTCGTGTTGATCAATAGAGCATCACACTCGGTATTGTTCTTACAATTTTTGAGATGCTTGGGCATATGGACTTGGCCACGGTAGGTGGAGCGTCCTTTGCCAATCGAAATCGACTTGGAGATAATGTTACTCGTGGTGTTGTCCGCGAGGTGCATCATCTTCGCGCCAGTGTCTTGGTGCTGACCGTCATTAGCGAGGGCGATGGAGAGTACTTCGCCACGAGCGCCTTTGCCTTTAAGTACGACGCCCGGATACTTCATCGTGAGACGTGAGCCGATGTTGCAATCGATCCATTTAACCTCGGCACCTTCGTCGGCCATGCCGCGCTTAGTCACGAGGTTGAATACGTTGGACGACCAATTTTGAACGGTGATGTATTGAATCTTGGCATTCTTGAGCGCAACGAGTTCGACCACCGCGCTGTGAAGCGTAGCTGTCTCAAATTTAGGCGCTGTGCAGCCTTCCATGTAGGTGATCTCAGAGTCTTCGTCGGCGATGATGAGCGTGCGCTCGAACTGACCGAAGTTTTCCGCGTTGATTCGGAAGTAGGCTTGCAGGGGCTGCTTGAGCTTAACGCCCTTGGGCACGTAGATGAAACTACCACCTGAGAAGGCGGCGCTGTTGAGCGCGGAGAATTTATTATCCGCTGTTGGGATGACCTTACCAAAGTAGGGCTTAAAGATTTCGGGATACTTGGCGAGGCCTTCGCTCGAACCGACGAAGATGACGCCTTCTTTTTCAAGGTCCTCCTTCATGCGGGAGTACGAAGCTTCCGAGTCGAACTGTGCTTCCACTCCAGCGAGGAACTTACGCTCTTGCTCGGGAATGCCGAGGCGCTCGAAAGTTTCCTTTACGTCGTCAGGTACATCGTCCCAGGAGCGGGCAGGTTGTTGGCCTTTGGAAAGGTAGTAGCGGATTTTATCGAAATCGATGTTCTCCAGATCCTTGTCCGCCCATTTGGTCGGCATGGGTTTCTTCTGGAAGACTTCGAGCGCTTTGAGGCGAAACTCGCGCACCCAATCGGGATCGTCTTTGACGTCGCTGATGTATTTGATGGTGTCTTCGGTGAGGCCAACGCCTGCATCGAATTCATAGTTTTCCGGATACTTGAAGTTTCCCTTCTCGGTATCGACCTGAATAGCCTGATCTTGTAAGTCTGTATCGCTCATAGTTTTTAAATCGTTAATGATTGATGATTGAGTCGGAAGTTACGCTGAAGCTGTCGCGAATGCTTCTTTGACCCAGTCGTAGCCTTTGATTTCCAGCTCTTTGGCGAGTTCTTTATCGCCGCTGTGGACGATGCGACCGTCGAACATAACGTGGACGACGTCCGGCACGATGTAGTCGAGGAGGCGCTGGTAGTGTGTGATGACGAGGAATGCACGGTCTTCACTGCGCATGTGGTTGACACCTTCGGAGACGATGCGGAGCGCATCAATATCCAGACCTGAGTCGGTTTCATCCATCACGCAATACTTAGGGTCGAGCATGGCCATTTGGAGGATTTCGCAGCGCTTCTTTTCACCACCCGAGAAGCCCTCGTTGAGTGAGCGGGCAGTGAACTTACGATCCATTTTGAGCGCGTCCATCTTAGCGTAGAGGTCTTTGTAGTATTCGATCGCATTGATCTCTTCACCTTCTGGGAGGCGAGCTTGTTTCGCGGCGCGGATGAAATTGGCGATGGAGACGCCTGGTATTTCCATCGGATATTGGAAGGCGAGGAAAAGACCCGCATGAGAGATTTCGTCTGGCTCTTGGCCGAGGATGTTGACGCCATCGAGGAGCACTTCGCCGCTCTCGACTGTGTAGTCTTCGTGGCCGGCCATGACTTTAGCGAGCGTGCTCTTACCGGTGCCATTGGGGCCCATCAGTGCATGCACTTCGCCTTTTGGGACCGTGAGATTAAAACCCTTAAGGATGGCTTGCCCATCGATGGAAACATGGAGATTTTTGACTTCGAGAGAGTGGTTCATTTTTTCTAAATTAAGATGCTTGGTGATTCGAGATTCGGGATTTCCTAAGTGACAGCTTTTCGGCTTTTTATATTAGTCGTGGCAGTCGTTGCAGGCACCGTCGTAGGAGATTTCGATGTGTTTGGCGGTGAAGCCTGCGGGTAAGACCTTCATGAGCTCGTCGAGAAGCTCGTCGGAGAGGTCGACATCGACGATTTCGCCGCTTTCACGGCAGTAAAAGTGCGCGTGCTTGGTCAGATTTGGGCAGTAGCGGGTCGGCTCGCGCTCGAAATTGACCTGGCGGATGAGTTTTGTTTCGGCCAGTGTCTCGAGGCAATTGTAGACCGTCGCGAGGGAAATTGTTGGCATATCCTCTTTTGCGCGGACGTAAACCTCTTCCGCGGTGGGATGATTGCGTTTCTGCAGGAGGAGCGCATAAATGTGCTCGCGTTGCTTTGTCGCACGCTGGCCACTAAGCTCTAAGGCGCTGTTTAGCAGTTCTTTATACTGTGGTTCTAATCGCATGTGGGTGATTGGTTTTATTTATAATGATTCTAATTATTGAAATATAGTGTGCGCCCATTAGTAAAGACGCAAGCTGTAATTAGAATAATTCCAAATATAATTTGAAATACCACAATCTCCCCTGCAAGGGTGGTGCTACATCCGCTCCAGCGGCTGGATGCCGAGAAGCTCTAATCCCGTTTTTAAAACCGTGCGTGTCCGCGCGCAGAGGATCAAGCGGCGCGCTTTGACGGCGGCATCTTCAACTAGGACCTTATCCGCGTTATAGAAACTGCTGTAAGCACTGGTCAGTTCGTAGAGGTAGGTGCAAAGAAAGTGAGGGCGCAGATCGTTGATCGTGAGTTCGAGTGCGCCGACGAAGCCCATCAATTTGCGTGCGAGCGCCATTTCAGTCTCGGTCTCCAACTGACTGGCGCCTTCGATCGGCGCTTCGGGATCAACGCCAACTTTGCGGAAGATGCTGTTAATACGCGCGACGGCGTAGAGTAAATAGGGCGCGGTGTTACCCTCAAAGCTTAGGAGACGATCCCAACTAAAGACGTAATCTTGTGTGCGATTGCTAGAGAGGTCGGCATATTTCATCGCGCCGATACCGACGGACTCGGCGATCTCGCGGCGCTCGGACTCGTCGAGATCGGGATTCTTTTCAGTGACTACTTCGTAGGCGCGACTGCGAGCTTCGTCGAGTAGCGCCTGTAGCTTGATTGATTCGCCGGACTTAGTTTTGAAGGGTTTTTTATCCGCCCCGAGGATGGTGCCCCAAAAGACGTGATTCATTTCGGGGAGTGCATAGCCCTTGGCCTTAAACCATTTTTGGGTAGTTAGGAATAGTTGTTGAAAGTGATCTTGCTGGCGTGCGTCGGTCAGGTAGATGATTTCTGCAGCCTTAAACTCTTCAAGGCGGTAGAGCACTGTGGCTAGGTCGGTCGAGGCGTAGTTGCTCGCGCCGTCGCTCTTGCGTATGTTAAAGGGGAAGGGGCGCTCGTTATCGCGGGCGAATTTTTTGACCTCGTCGTGCCAGACGACGAGTGCGCCGTCGCTTTCTTCGGCGAGGCCAATCTCGGTCAATTCTTCGTAGATGCGCTCCACCTTGTCGCGGTAAAAGGATTCGCCAAGGGTGACGTCGACTTCGACGCCCATTTGAGCGAAGAGTTTGTCGAAGGCGACTTTAGAGATCTCCACGATTTGCTCCCAGATAGCGGTGTTTCCCGCGTCGCCGTTTTGCAGTAGGACGAGCTCGTTACGGGAAATTTCGCGTAGCTCGGGCTGCTCGGCTTCTAGGGCGGAACCGTCTTTGTAGAGTTGGTCGAGAGTGACCAGGGCATCGTCGCCGAGATTAGTGAGGTCGATACTGTCGCGCTTGATCTTCATGATCAGCGTGCCGAAGTTGGTGCCCCAGTCGCCGATGTGGTTGTCGCGAATGAGATCGGCTCCGCAGAAATCGAGGAGGCGCGAAATTGCTTGGCCGATGACCATCGGGCGGAGGTGCCCAATATGGGCTTGCTTTGCAGTGTTGGCGCTAGGGTAGTCGATGATGACTTTACGCCCGTTCTTCAGTTCCTTTGCGCCGCTTTGATAGTCGGCCTTGCTCGAGTAGGCGAGCTGCCAGTCCCAGATAAACTTGGGCGAGAGTTTGAAGTTAATAAAACCGGGGCCGGCCAGCGAAAGCTCGACGAGTTCGGGGTCAAATTGACCAGAGGCTTGGGCGGCATCGATTAGTTTTTGCCCAAGTTCCCTAGGGTTAGCTTGCTGACGCTTGGCAAAGCCAAGCACACCATTGGCCTGATAATCTCCAAACTTTGGGTCAGCGGGACGCATGCCTGGGTCAAAGTCTGCGCCGAAGCCTTCGGTCTTGGCGGCGACTTGGCGCAAGATTTGATCAATCGCTTGAGATGGGTTGAACCAGATGGACATAGGAGTTTAGGAAAGCTTGGAGGCTCCAAGGAGCAAGCCTGAATGGGTAGTTTGGCTAGCCTCGTAAGTCTGTTCAATTGCTTGATCCGCTGGGCATCGGTGCTTGCTCTAAACGGGTCTTCGTTCTTCGTTTATCAGGATATGCTTCACATCATCCTTTTTAATCCGGAAATCCCGCAAAATACGGGTAACATCGGTCGCCTTTGTGCGATCACCGAGAGTCGGCTGCATTTGATTCATCCACTCGGCTTTACGATTACGGATAAGCATTTAAGGCGGAGCGGGATGGACTACTGGAAGTCGCTCGACGTCCACCACCATGATAACTGGGAGGCCTTTGAGGGCAGCCCCGCAGGCCCCAAGCGGCTTTGGCTTTTGACCACACGCGCGGATCATGCGTATTGGGATGTCGAATACGCCGATGGTGATGGGCTCGTCTTTGGTAGCGAGGGGCATGGTGCGCCCGATTGGCTGCATACGAAGATGGAAGGCCAGCGTCTGACGATTCCGCATAAAAACGCCACACTGCGTTCGCTCAATCTGTCGACCTCTGTCGGTATTGTAACTTACGAGGGCTTACGGCAATTGAGGTAGTTAGCTACGGCCTTTGTAGCTTTAGCTTTTTGAGTCGTGGTCAGTTTTGTATGGTCCTGCTCTCGTCGCTTAAGCCCTCTCGTGCGCGATTACGGTAGCGATAATCCGGTCTTGGTCGGATTCGCTTAGGTAAGGGTGAAAGGGCAGGCTGATTACTTCCTCAGCTGCTTTGTCTGTCTCTGGGAATGTTTTTTTGGCACAAGGCAGGTTCGCGAAGACGGCTTGTTGGTGCAGGGGCTTGCGGTAGTAAACGGCGCTGGGGATATCGGCGGCTTTTAAGGCTTCACCCAGACTGTCGCGGTCGCGTGGGCGAATGGTGTATTGGGCGTAAATGTGAGTGTTGCCGGGATGGATTGCGGGCACGGTAAGGTGATCCTTAAGTGCTTCAGAGTAGCGGGCGCCGACTTGCTGGCGCAGGGCGATCTCTTCGTCGCGGAAGTTGGCAAATTTGGCCTGAATGATGGCGGCTTGCAGGCTATCGCAGCGACCGTTGGTGCCTAGGATATAGTGTGACTCGCGCTCTTTGCAGCCATGATTGGTTACAGCGCGGAGGGCTTCGCCCAGTTGCGCATCGGCGGTGAAGACGGCACCACCGTCGCCATAAGCGCCGAGTGGTTTAGCGGGGAAGAAGCTGGTGCAGGAGACGGCACCGATGGTGCCACTCTTGCGGCCGTTTTGCTCCGCACCGAAGCTTTGGGCGGCGTCTTCGATAATCTTGAGGCCGTGTTTTTCGGCAATCGCTTCGAGGGCGGTGTAGTCAGCCATTTGGCCGAAGAGGTTGACCGCTATAATTGCTTTGGTCTTAGCTGTAATGAGCTTCTCTACCTCTCTGGGGTCGATGTTGTAAGTGTCTGCCTCGATGTCGGCGAAGACAGGCCTTGCGCCAACAAGCGCGATGGTCTCTGCCGTGCTGATCCATGTAAAGGGGGTGGTAATGACTTCGTCGCCTGAGCCGATGCCAAGGGCGCGGAGTGCGACTTCAAGTGCCATCGTGCCGCTGGCGACGGCTACGCAGTCGAGTGGTTTTTCCCCGCCAAGGAATTCGCCGAGGGTGGCTTCGAGTTCATAGACCTCTGGACCATTAATGTAGCGGCCGTGTTCAAAGACTTTGGCGACGGCGGCGTCAATTTGAGAGGTGCTTTGCTGATGGATGGCTTTGATGTCGATGAATTGCATATTGAAAGGAGGGATGGGCTCTGCCTATCCGCGCTGTCTTAAGAAGTCTTTAGAAATAAACCGAGCGAATGTTCGTCTACCGTGGCGGCGGTCTTTTCAAAAAGGGATGTGAAGTTAGCCTCTTCATTGAAGAGTGGGATGACGACAATTGCAGGCTCGGTGGGCATAGATGAAGTTGCTCACAGATTGGCTTTGCGGAGCTTTGAGGCAAGCAGACTTTCTAATATGTGCATTGAGAGATAGTATGCTTTGCGAAGAGCCTACATTTGATTCTCTCTGCGCAAAAAAACGCCACCCCTGAAAGGGGTGGCGTTGATTAAAGTGCTGTGCCCTCGGAACTTCGTTCCAGAGGTATCCAGTCGCCTTACTTGTAATTAGCTTCGACTTCAGCGACTGTCTTGGAGACGCGGGAGACGATTTGGTAAGGGTCACCTTGTGAGTTTGGACGGCGGTCTTCGAGGTATCCCCTGTAAGCATCGTCTTCGACGAAGCCGTGTGGGACGCGAATCGAAGCACCACGGTCAGCTATACCCCAAGAGAACTTGTCGATGGACTGTGTTTCGTGCAAGCCGGTGAGGCGCATGTGATTGTCGGGGCCGTATGCAGCGATGTGCTCGTCCTTATATTCCTCGAACTTGTCCATGAGCTTGAGGAAGTATTCCTTGCCGCCAGTTTCGCGCATGTAGTCGGTCGAGAAGTTGCAATGCATGCCGGAACCATTCCAATCGCCCTTGAAGGGCTTGCAGTGATACTCAACATCGACGCCATACTTTTCGCAGAGGCGCTCGAGGATATAGCGTGCGACCCAGATTTGGTCACAAGCCCTGTGGGCACCTTTGCCAAACACTTGATATTCCCACTGGCCCTTGGCGACTTCGCCGTTGATGCCTTCGTGGTTGATGCCTGCATCGAGGCAAAGGTCGAGATGTTCTTCAACGATGGAGCGAGCGATATCACCGACTGATGAGTAGCCTGCCCCGCAGTAGTAAAGGCCTTGGGGGCCTGGGTAACCTTCTGCAGGCCAGCCAAGAGGCTTGCCGTCTTGCATGAGGAAATATTCTTGTTCAAGACCGACCCAGAGGCCTGCATCTTCCGAGATCGTTGCACGCGCATTCGATGGGTGTGGTGTGCCATCTGGCATCATAACCTCACACATGACCAGGAAAGCATTCTTGCGAGTGCTGTCAGGGTAGAGAGCGACTGGCTTTAGCATGCAGTCTGAGCTGTTGCCTTCGGCCTGTTGTGTCGAGCTACCGTCGAATCCCCACATTGGGCAGTCTTCGAGGGACCATTTGTCGACATCGCCTTCTTTAATGCAGGTCTTGCCGCGGAGGTTAGGCACGGGTGTGTAACCGTCGAGCCAGAGGTATTCTAATTTAATTTTCGCCATGTTATTCTGTGTTGTGTCAGGTGGTTGTTTGACTGTTGAGTTTCAGCAGGTGGCTGGACTTAGCCATAAACTGCGGGATTATATTGTAAGCAGAACGCATGCCAATGCCTTCTTTTTAGAGATATTTCAAGGCCTACGAATAGAGCCTTTTTATGTTTTGTTCAAATCTTGCCTTTGCACAAGAGAAACCCTGCAATTTTATTAAATTTATGAAAGAAGCCAAAAATACAGCCCGTGCGGTCGTCCGCATCGGCTATGACGGTCTTGTGCACAAGACTTTCAAGGGGCCACAAGCCCGTGAGCGCTACGAAAATGAGCTGCGCGTGCTTCAGTTTCTCGATCAACAGGGCTGCAGCTTCGTGCCTAAGGTCGTAAAAAAAGATAATTCTGAGCTCTACCTCGTTACTACTAATTGTGGCGCACGCGTTGACCACCTTAGCGATAAGAAGAAGGAGCGAATCTTCGCCGAGCTGAAGCAGTATGGCGTCTGCCACGACGATGCCGAGGTGCGCAACATTACCTATAGTTCTCAAATGGGACGCTTTTGTGCGATTGATTTCGAGTTTGCGACGATTCTCGAACCAGGCTACCCGCCTTCGCCTAAGATGGAGTCGGTCGCCGACCGTAGTGCTTGGCAACGAAAGGATCGCGATGAGTGAAGCCCGGCCAAAGCAAGCAAGCGGGGCACAGGTCATCCAATGGTCAGGACTGACCGATGTCGGTCGCTTTCGCAAAAGTAACCAAGATGCCTTCCTTGCGCTGGCGCTCAACGGCGAGGGCGTACGCCGCCTCGGTAAATACGGCGAGGCTGAGCTCAATGAGAGTGACTATATATTTGCCGTCAGTGATGGTATGGGTGGTGCGAACGCGGGCGAATTCGCTAGTCAGATCGCGGTTGAGAAAATCACACAGCTGTTGCCACAGTCCTTCAGCGCAGCGGCGAGTGGCATCGCGGTCGGCTATCAAGATCTGCTCGGAGAGCTTTTTGATCAGATCCACCGCGAACTTACTAAAATGGGGCAGGCCTACGAGGAGCTCAGCGGTATGGGGGCCACACTCAGTTTGTGTTGGGTGCGCCCAGGTCGGGTCTACTTCGCACACGTCGGCGATAGCCGCATCTATCATTTGCCTTCGGCTGGAGGTATCCAGCAGCTTAGCCACGATCACACACACGTCGGCTGGCAGCAGCGCCAAGGCGAACTAGGTGAGACCGAAGCGCGCAACCACCCAGGGCGCAACGGGCTCCAGCAAGTGCTCGGCGGCAAGAACCAAAATCTAAGCCCCCAGTTTGGAGCAGTTGGCTTCGGGGCGGGTGACTCCTTTCTGATTTGCTCTGACGGCTTGGTCGAGGGTCTTTGGGATAGCGGGATGCAACGGCTTATTCGCAATCCTGCGAAGGATGCTCCTGCCGACGTCGCAGAGCGCCTAGTAAACGAGGCCGTGCAGACGGATGGAAAAGATAATACCACTGCGCTGGTTTTTGAAATGACTTGAGCACCAGTGGCAAAGCGCTTCGACAGTCCGCGACATTAGACCATGAAGGCCCCTGATTTTTAGTTAGACTCAAGCGTCATATTCTCTCTGAAATCATTGACAGCCGAGTTCAAATCAACGGAATGCAGACTTCGATTGATGCTCAGGTGGTGGAACGGTAGACACGCCACGTTCAGGTCGTGGTGCCCTCACGGGCGTGAGGGTTCAAATCCCTCCCTGAGTACCATTCGCTCCGCTCAGCAGATCGCGACACTCTGTCTAGAGCGCAATGAACTAGAATATTACTAGGCCTACTTCTTAGGCAAGATTACTCGGCGGCGGGGCACTGCTCTTTGGTGTTGTTGCCATTATTTGCCTTGGTAATGTTTTGTAATGGAGGAGGGAGCGCCGACTGCTTAGCATTTCCGTTTGTAGTTACTGGCTGGCTGACGGAAGTAACTACTGGGATGGGCGAGGAGCTGGCGGTCATTAAGGTTAGGCGCTCGGTGCGACCGCTCATGATGACGGTGAGCGATCGGGAGACGGAGTCGTAGTTACGCACGGAGATACCTTGCGCGGCGGCTTCGTTCTCTTTCAGCCAGTAGCTCTTTTGATCGCGTCTATTAAATAGGCTAAATTGATACTGGCCGTCCATCTCAGCAAGTCCGCGGAACTCAATCTCGCGACTAATCGGACCGTTGGATTGCACGACAGGCTTTGGCGCTTCTTTCTTATCGCTGTAGCCGGGTGGGAGAAAAGGGTTACTGCTTTCGAGTGTCTCTGCGCTGAGCATGGAGACACTAGCAAGCAAAGCGAAAGTTAAGCTTCTGCGGAATGCTCTTTTCGTGAATTGTGCGAAATCTGAAGTTAATCGGATCATTATTTAACGGCGCAAGAAGCGTGGCCATGCTGCTTTATTTTCTTGCTTTGGTTCTTTTCCTCAATTTGACTTCCTTCCATATAGATATTGCCAGTGTGCCTGTTTCTAAGAATTCTGTAACTGCTTCTGTCTTCGGATCACTTTCAATTTATCTAGCTCATTGCTTGGCTTCGTCTGGATTTCTTAAGATCGTCGGGCGAATAAATATGATTAATTCGGTTCGTTACGTAATCTCGTGATTATCACCAGAAGATACTCGATGAAGGAATACGTCCTATAAGGGGAAGTAGAGTTGTTGATTCTTTCTGTTTCTCCTGTAGGCCCCCAAGATGATGACTTTCTCTGATCTTTACCGTAATGGTTGAAGTTGCTTCTCGTTCACCAATGATTGGTCGCGTTCACGTTGCCTCATGGAACTGTTGTACGAACGTTATCTACAGTTTGTTCAATTGCATCTGAACCGTACCATCGGCTCCAATCAATGGAGTTACAGTGAGCTGTATTCCAACGTCACGGTATTCGACTTGACTCGCGTATGAAGAGTTGTCTATCAGATGTTGCTTGAAGCTCGTATGAATGGTCGTGACTCGCTAACATTAATAACGCCTTCTTCGTTATGACTTACGACGATACGTGGGCGAGATACAATCTTAGTATCGCTGTCGTGTTGCTCGGCTGATTCGCTAGTAAAATGCAGCTAGTGGATTGTTCCATTGGAGACCGTTGCTACCTGATGCAGCTAATGCCAATCCTGCCGCTTCCAGTAGCATCTCCTCAACAATTGGCTGGCTCCATCGTATCGAAAATGCTTGAATACTCTAGTCCGCTAGCTTGTTTTTCCTTAAGTGTGACTTCTGTAATAATAGCTTCGATCAGAACCTGCGGCAATGGGATATCGATTTTTTCGATGAGTTCTTTGAGTGTCTTTAAGTCCTGCTGTGTCCCGTAAGCGACGATAGCGTTGGTGCGTTCATCCGCGGCTAGGCCGACGAAGTTTGAAAATTGCAAAGAACTGTTGGCTTCGATAAAGCCAGCGGAGGGCGCCGGCGCATTGACGGCGACAGGGGTGCGTTGTTGTTTCCGCGATTATTGGCGTTGTTTGCGCGTTCGTTTTCGCGGGCGACTTGGGCGTCTTCTTCGCGGCCTTCTTTTTGCCCAGAGATGATGTCTTCGATGATGGGGACGACTTCTTCGGCTTTAGCTTGGCGGAGCTGGAAGACTTCGCTGGCGGTGAGTGGGGCGGCGTCGACGTCGACGCTCTGGATCACGTCCATGATGATTGCCAGGTTGCCGGGGGGGGTGATGAGAATGAGCTGGTTCGTCCGTTCGTCGGCAGTCACGCTGGTATTCCCTTCAAGGTAGCTTTTGAGCGGGCCTTGGATGAGGTTTTCAATGCGTTCTTGCATTTCGGTGGCTTGCACGAAGTCGAGCTTGATGAATTTGATCTCTTCGCGAACGACTTGCGCACGGTCCGCATCTTTGAGTATGGTTTCGATGCGCTGTAAATTAACGAGGGCATCGGTAATGAGGAGTGCATTGGACTTAGGGAAGGGGAGCACGCTGGAATTTTGGGAAACGAGGTTCTGCACGAGGGGCGCGCCTGCTTCGACTGCGTTGAGGTAGTCGAGCTTGAAAAGTTTGGCGTAAATTTGCTGGCTAGCGTCGAGTTCGAGGCTACTGCCTGCAAGCATGATGGGAACTTGACTGCTTACGTTGGTCGCGGGGACGGCTTTCATGAAACGGCCTCCCATATCGGTCAGCATGATGCCGTTAAGGGTCAGTAAACTTTCGAGGGCGAGCACGGCCTCTCGCTTTGTCATGGCGCCGCGCGAATTGAAGTTAAATTTGGAGGCGGGTAGGTCTTGGCGGCGGAGAATAATCTTATCCGTCAACTGCTCCAATAGAACGAGCACTTGATTGGCGGTGTCATCGACCAGCATAATTTCGCCGACCATGGCTTCGGGCTCTTTTAGCTCGGGCTCGGCAGGTGTAATCACACCCTCACGGAGGACGGGGGGTGAGGCGAGGACTCGGGCACGTGATCTATCTGCATCTTGTGCGTAGCCATGGCTAGCTAGGATGAAAAGGGCGCTTAGTGGGATGATTGAAAGGAAACGGAGCATTACAGGTTCGGGTCTTTTAGATCGAAAGAATTGATTTCGTAGCGCACATCGAGTTGCATGGGGTTACGGCGGTTTTTCTGGATACGGACGCTTTGGATGTTAATATAGGGCGTCTCTTCTTGAAGTAGTTTATTGATCTTAATCAGTTGGGCAATGGAAATTAGGCCGAGACGGACACGGAGGTTGTGGTCATTAAAGATCTCGCCCTCACGGGTGCGGACTGGGTCGATATCTGCCGAGAGACCGCTACTACGGATGAGCTTGTCGACATGGCCTGAAAGCTGTGCGGCCGCGAATGTTTTGGAAGGGTCGACACGCTCCAGCGCGACGGCGAGTTGCTCGGTAAATAGGTCGCTACGGTCGAGCCATTGCTGCTGAGTCTGTAACTCGATTCCAGTGAGTTTGCGTTGCGCATTCCCATCAGACAAGCGGGTGAACCAGTTGTTCGACCAAAGGAAGAGTATGACTACCACGAAAAGTAAGGAGAGGAGTTTCTCGCGCAGGCTCATGCGCTTGTAAAGGGCACGCAATTTGTCTTTTAAGTCGCTCATGGAGTCATGACTCCTTTCGCCGCGGCTGGTTCGGGTTCGCGGTAGGTGTAATCGAGGGTCACGGTGAAGGTGGTCTTACTATCGCGAGTAATATATTTGGGGTCTTCTGCGAGTTGAAACTTCCCAGACTGACGGAGCGATTTGGTGTAGAGGTTGAGTTCGTTGATTGTATTGGCCTTGCCCTCGATGGTGAGACGATTGCTGCTATCAATGATGGTTTCGTCGTATTCAATCCCTGTTGTTCCGAGTGCTGTACGAACTTCATTTGCAGCAGTGAGCATGGCGATGGGGCGTAGCTCGTTCTGCGCGACTTGATCGAGCTTATTTAAAAGGCTCTGCTTATCTTCTATCCGACGGACGGGGGTAGCCTGTTCGTCGATTTTGGCTGTGCGGGTGCCGAGCCAAAAATCACCTAAAAAAAGCAGGCCTTCGAACACGACAAGTACGATGGCAAAGATGGCCGCGTAGCCCATGATGCGAGTAACGAGGCTAGTCGTGCGGCGGGCGCTGCGTTCGACAGTTTTGAAACTACTCGGGCGGATGTCAGCATTCCAAAGTGAGGCTTCGTCTGGCTCTAGGGGTGACCAGAGGCCGTCGGCAGGCGATTCGCCGATTGTTTCAAATTTGAAAGTAGGGATACTTTGTTCGCTGAGCTCGACGGTTAACAGTTTAAGGTGGATGCTTTGGCCTTTGCTGTGGGGGGTATCACTGCCTGCGGGTAGGCTGCGGATGTTTTCAGGCGAGGCTTCGCCGCTGGGAAGTAGAAAGCTGGTGGTGTAGTGCTCGCCTTCGAGGACGACCTCAGTATCACGAGTGAAGCGTGCACCTTGCAGGGTGGTGAAATCTGGGAGCACCCAAGTGTAGGTTTCCAGCTCGGCGTGGCCTGCGAGTTTGAGTCGCTCTTTGAGCGCGGCGTAAATGAGTAGATGCTGGCCGTCGGGAGCGATTAAAAATCCCCAGCGTAGTTGATCAAGCGGGAAGGGAGAGACGGCCTCCATGCTTAATTCAGCGAAGTCGGCTAGCTCGGCAGGGGCGAGTGCGGTTGGCACTTCGACTTTTTCGATGAAAAAGTATTCCGCAGGTAGAACGAGCACGTCCGGCAGGGGCACGCTCTCGGGTTCGGGTGCTGTTTGGGTAGGTTCGCTCACGGCTAGTGTATTAGTTTAGAATGAATCGCTTTCTTCACCGATGTCTAGCGCCGAATACCGAGCGGGCGGACTACTCGGTCGTCCTTGAGTGTATTCGGAAACTTGGAGGATTTTAAATGGATAACCGATGGCTTCTTGTTCGCTGACCGCACCTGTCTTGGGCGCGTCGTCTGAATCGCCGCCGGGGGCGCTGCCGCTGCCGCCTTCTTCGGTGTTAAAATTTGGCTCGACCAGTGCGCTAACAGTAAAGGGCACTTGGCCGCGCCAGAGGCTCACAGTGACGCGGAGTAGGCTAACTTCGACGCTGCCACTACCGCTACTGGCTGACTCGGGCAACTGCTGAAGATAGGGTAGATCGTCGAGCCCATCAAAGAGGCGGTCTTCGTCGTAGCCGTCTTGCAGGGCGATCAGTTCTAATACTGACTGCGAGCTACTGTTAATATTGGCGGCGCCTGCGTTAATGACAGAGACCATACTGTCGAGCTTGGCAAAGAGTTCGTTGGGTAGACCGTTCTCGTCGAAAAATTCGTCTTCCCAAATTTCGAGTAGACGCAATTCTTCGAGACTCTGAAGAGGGCTATTGGCGGCGCGGTAAGCGGGCTTGCGGCGGAGGTAGTCTTCCGATTCCGCTCCGTTGAGTCGGCGGCTTTCGTCGGGATCGATCCAGTCGAGTAACATACTACTGAGCTCGCGAGCTGTTCCGAAGTCAAAATCAAAGCTTTCTTCCAGCATCTGGTTAAGCAGTGCTTCGTCCATCGTATTGAATGGGAGCTTGTTACTTTCGTCTTGGATCTGAATCTCTAGTTCCCATCCATTTGGAATAGTGATGCCCGCGTAGTTGATAGGGTCTGCCCAGCCTTGTTCGGGTGCAAAGAGTTTACCGTCGTCGATCAGTGCGACTTCGTGGATCGTGGCGAGCGCGACTTCCAGCATACTATAACTAAACGAGCGTACATCGGCTGGCTCGTTAAAGATGGCGCGATACTCGAGGTCTTCGACTGCTTCGTCGATGAAGCGCGTGACAATGAAGGAGAGGAGTAGAACGATGGCGAGGACAGCGATAAGGACGCTGCCTCGCTTAGGTCCGGAAGAGTGTTCTCTGTAAGCCATCATTCTAGAAGATTAATGCGTTCCTTGATGTTACAGGAATCGTAAGGGTGCGCTCTTTAGTGACACCTTCGTATTCAAATGTGAGTTTTATGAAGCGTGGGAGTATAAATTGATCGTCGCCTTCACCCTCTTTGGGCTCGGTTTCGGTTTCCCATTTTTCGAAGCGTTCGTCCCAATAGACATATTCTACTTTCGTGACGAGGTCGCTGAGTGGAGTGCGGCGTAGGTCATCGAGATCTTCGGAGTCTTCTTGCAGCGGCGTATACCAGAGGAGGCTGAGGCCTTCGTCGTCTTCAAAATGGAGAAACGCTTCCACGCCGATGATGGGTGCATTTTCTGTTTGCACGAGCAGTGGCGGAGTGTCTCTTAGCTTAAAGTGGAGTATCGGGTCTTGGTAGTTGGCGAAACCGGGTGGCTTTGACCAATCGATGGGTTCTTCGGAAACACGGACGAGGCCGCTGCCAGTTGTGGACTCTGTGTTGTTCCCTTCCATTGAATTACCGCCATCGGAATTGTTGTTTCCAGGGATGTCTACGGTCACTTGAGAGCCATCTGTTTCGATATTGTTATTGCCCGATTCATTCGAGGTCGATCCGCCACTTTCGTCTTCGTCGCCGAGGGCGATCTCGGTGCCGGCCATGGAGAAGCTGGCTTGGAGGAACTCGGTGACGCCGTCGACATGATCTTCGAAGAAGTGCCGGTCTTGTCGTTCGAGCCAGGCATTCGTTACCGAGACCATCAAGGTGGCAGCACCCGCGAGCAGTGCGCCCGCAATCGAAACCGCGAGGATGACTTCGAGTAGGGTGAATGCAGCGACGCCGCGAGTATTGGAAGGAGAGTTTTGACTACTGCGATAGCCTCTCTCCGGTCGAGCAAACCAAGCACCTATCACTGACTGGGTGGGAACTTCTTTGAGCTGAGTGCGCAGATATATCATCAGAAATTAAAATCCCTTCGCGTGTCTTCGAGTGCTTCGCGTTTATCTTGAAGTAGATCGGAACGTTCGTCGCTTTCCGACCAAGTGGGGCGCAGTAAGTAAAGTGTTTCTGTGTAGTCGGCGACTAGACCTTCAGGCGGTTCACTGAAACGGATGCTAAGTTCCACTTGAAAAAGGTCGACCACGTTCGTCGGCACGACCTGAGCTTCCCAAGAGGCTTCCCCGCTATGGACAGTTTCATATTCATCACCGTCTTCGGCATCCTCGAGGTTGGGTTCTAGTAACAGTTGCATGCGCACTGCGCGGATGTCGGCATTGAGTAGGTCGTATTGGACTGCACGTTCCCTCGACAGCAGTGCGTTGACAAAAGCTGACATAAGAACTGACGCAGCCATCGCAAAGATCGCGACTGCGATGAGAACCTCAACGAGGGTAAAGGCAGCGACGCGCTTGCTACGCGAGTGTTGAGTGTTGAGTCGTGAGTATTGAGCTTCACTAGTGCTCATTCTTCGCTCCTTACTAAGCTGGAAAATGGGTCGAAGACGAATCGCTTTGGTGCGCCTTCACCCGTATCGATTTCTACCACAAAAGGGCTAGAGCTGCGATCTGGTGCAAAGCTAAGCTTTTTTGTTTCCATTAGGCTGCTTTTGGCATCCGGAAACCGACCCAAGCCTTCGGCGGGCGGCACTAGATAGAAACTGATTTCACCGCGACCCTCACGACCAAAGTTTGAGTTTAATTGGAAGCTCTCTCCTCCACTGACGACTAAGGTCCCAGCTTCGTCATCATAGATTAAGGTCACTACGCTACGGTTACTTGCAGCCTGAAAACGGGCGGAACGAATCGCTGAGCGCAAGGAATCTTCGGGATTAATTTTCTCATCAAAATTCAGGAAGGCCGTGAAATTTGTGATGATCACACCAGATGCCAGTGTGATTAGCGCAAAAACTATAATGATCTCAAGCAGGGTAAAACCGGCTTGTGAACGATGTCTACTGGCTGGTCCAGTTTCCAATATCATCCCCACTCTCTACTCCATCTAGGCCGAGTGACCAGATATCAAAGCTTCGGTTGCCGCTGATATTACGATCACCCGGAAAGCGATATTGATAAGGATTTCCCCAAGGATCGATCGGTGATTCTTTGATATATGGGCCTCCCCAGCGATTTTCTTTGCCGGCAGGTGCTTTCAGTAGTGCATCCAGGCCTTGTTCAGTCGTGGGAAAATTGCCTACATCTAAGCGGTATCGGGTCAAGGCTAGTTCGGAATTACTGGTCACAAAAAGTCGGGCGGCTTCTTCTTGGTTTTCACCGAAAATGCCCGTCAGCTGGTTGAGCGCGACACTTGCAAGCAGAGCAACCAAAGCAATGGCAATCAGGATTTCGAGTAAGCTGAAACCACTCTTGCGGTGTGCGGTATTGAATTGTCTATAATGTTTCATGGCGCGGGAATCTCTGGTTAGTCACTAATTAGAGGATACAATATAAACGTTCTACATTAGTGGCGTCTTAGTTAGAGGATAATAAATATACATTAAGGTTTCTGTGTCTGCTACTGTCGAGGGTTTTTACCGCGTTTTTGGCTTCATGAAGCCGCTTCAGGCCATAGGCATGGAGTCTGAAGTCGTTACAGAGCTAGAGGCCTTAAGGTTTGGGGCATGAGTGCTTGCTCAAGGATGCCAAGCCTTCTTCGAGTCGGGTGAGACAGGCCATAAAATAACATGCTTAATCAGGCGGACTCCAATCTAATTTGGTGACTCTGATCTTCGTTAATTGTTAAGTACAAATGCCAGGCATCTTGAGGAAGCGCGTCCGGTATACGCTCCGGCCACTCCACGGCGAAGCACCAAGGGGGCTGCAAAAAGTCTTCGATCATGAGGGCGTCAAGATCGGTGCCCGAGCCGAGGCGGTAGGCGTCTAGGTGGATGAGCTGGCGGTCGCCCTTGTAGATCTTATAGAGGTTGAAGGTCGGACTGGTGATAGCTTCTTGAATGCCCCACGCGCGGGCGAGACCTCGAACAAATGTGGTCTTACCTGCGCCAAGATTGCCGTGCAATGCGAGTACGGTGTCGACTGGCAAAATAGCTCCTATTCTTGCTGCGAGCTCCTCAGTCTCGGCGGCACTTCTCGAACAGATCCCGGCGATTAATTTTTTCTCTAGCTCACTCATGGCTCGATCAAATGTTCAAAACCTTTGATCCACGGCAAGGCTTCTTGGGTTTTAGAGTCTATGTAGGGGGCTTTGCTTTCGCTCTTTCTTAGTTGTCCAATCTGGCTGAGCGGAGTGCTTGGAAAATTTTGCAGCCATTGCCTTTCAAAGACCTCTAGCTGGGTGTCTTTTTTTACAGCCAGGAGTAGCTCATAGTCTTCTCCGTCGCAAAAGGCATGCTCCATCGCGGATCGACCGCTCGCTTTGGCGCATTGATGGGCTGCATCCGAGAGAGGGATTTTACCCAGTTCAAGATAGGCCGAGCATTCGTCGGGGATGAGCTCACCCAGATCTTTGGCGAGGCCGTCTGTGATGTCCATCAGCGCGCTGCATGCCTGCGACTGGGCGAGCCATTGGCCTTCGGTTAACCTTGGTTCAAAATCATGGTGTTTTTTTAAAAGGCTACCGCCGAGTGTGCCGGTGACGTAGAGCGCATCGCCAGCTTGTGCGCCCTTGCGAAGTAAGGGAGGGTTTTCCAAATAGCCAGTCAGACTGAGAACTGCGGTAAACTGCCCATTGGGTAAAGTGCTTATGTCGCCTCCGACGATGGGCAGTTCGTATTCCTGGCAAGCGTGGTAGATGCCTTCAAAAAAGGCTGCTAACCAATCGGTGCGGAGATCGCTACCGCAGAGCAGGTTGAGTAATGCCTCGCCTGGGCGTCCGCCCATCGCCGCGATGTCGCTAAGGTTGCGCTTGATTAGTTTGGCACCCGCGTCGTGGGCGGAGATGCTGCCATCAAAATGCTGGCCATAGCTTAGGCTATCGGTCGTCAAAATTTGCTTCAGACCTTTTGGCCGATCGACCACCGCGCAGTCATCGCCCATGCCTTGTGGGCTATTAGGCGAGACAGCACCGAGCCAGTGACGGATCTGTGCGATCAGCGCGACTTCGCCAAGTCCGCGAATACTCTCGTCTGCATTTCCTGTGAACATTTATATTAGGAGCTTGGGAATCTACCAACTTGCCTCTTCGAAACGGCTTAGCATTTCTGATGCGGGTCGGAAGTGATTTATTCCTAATCAGAGGTAGCGTGAGCGGCTTATGATAGTAAAGGCAGTTTTAATTTTTAATCAATAATACTGACTAAGCGATGGGAGCCAATTCCAAGAGTACGGGGCAATGATCTGAGCCCTCAATTTGGTCGAGGATATCGGCTTGAGCAATACGGTCTTTTATCCCTTCAGAGACGCAGAAATAGTCGATGCGCCACCCGATATTACGCTTTCGTGCGGCGGCACGGTAGGACCACCAAGTGTAGCGTTCGGTTGTATCGGGGTAGAGGTGGCGAAAGCTGTCGATAAAGCCGGCCTCGACGATGGCGTCGAAACGGGCGCGCTCTTCTTCGGTAAAGCCCGCGTTCTTTCGATTCGTCTTTGGGTTGGCGAGGTCGATTTCGGTATGGGCGACGTTGAGGTCGCCGCAAAAGACAACAGGTTTCACTGCCTCTAAGCTTTTGACGTAGGCAAGGAAATCGACATCCCATTCCTTTGTGCGGTAATCGAGGCGGCGAGGGCGCTTGTTTTCGTCATGGTTCTGCGAGTTGGGCGTATAGACGGTGACGAGGAAGTAGTCGGCAAACTCCGCTGTGATGACGCGGCCTTCTTTGTCGTGTTTTTCGATGCCAAGTCCGTTGCGTATGCTGAGCGGCTTTGTTTTGCTCAAAATCGCTGTGCTGGAGTACCCTTTTTTCTCAGCGCAGTTCCAGTAAACGTAGGGGTAAGCCTCGAAGCTGAAGTCCTCGACGAGATCGGTCGAAATTTTAGTCTCTTGTAGGCAAAGCACGTCCGGAGCTTCGCTATCAATAAAATCAAGTAAGCCCTTCTTAAGAGCGGCGCGGATACCGTTTACGTTCCATGAAATTAGTTTGATCGACGTCATAGCGCGTAGCATCTGTCGACGCGCCTGTAAGCGCAAACTCTATTAACAATTTCTAAACGGATAGAGTGCCTCAAATAGTAATTCGTAATCGCTACTACAAAAGGAAGTCTTAACAGCCATAGTGCTTCTCCTGACTGACATGCCATATGTATAACGGCTTACGGCTTTAGACTGCGTGTTATTTGTAAAAGCCGCCGCCAAGAAGTTGGTCGCCGTCGTAAAGAGCGAGAATCTGCCCCGGGGAGAGCGCGCGTTGCGGTTCGTCGAAAGTCACCTTTGCACGATTGTCGTCGATCGGCGTGTAAGTAATCGTCTGTGAAGGATCGCGGTAGCGTGGCTTGGCCAGCAGGCGGCAGGACTTGGTCACGGGGCGATTGAGAAAGCTTAAGCCATAGACTTCGACTTCTGACGTAAAGAGTCCCGGCGAGTCGATTTGATCAAACGCGACGATGAGTTCGTTTCGCTCCATGTCTAGGCCAGTCACCACGTAGAACTCGTTATCCGTATTCGACGGCACGCCGATGCCCCGGCGTTGCCCTGTGGTGTAGCGATGTAGGCCGCGGTGTTGACCAAGCACTTTGCCCTCTGGGTTCACTATATTTCCTGGTTTGTCTTCAATGTAGTGCTCTAAAAAACGACTGATATTCATGTCGCCGAGGAAGCAGATGCCTTGGCTGTCTTTTTTCGTAGCATTGGGCAGGTTTTGTTCCAGTGCGATCGCGCGCACGCGGGGCTTTTTGAGTTCGCCTACGGGGAAGAGCGCTTTCTCAATCTGCGCTTGGCGCAGTAGCGCGAGGAAGTAGGTCTGGTCCTTGTTTTTGTCGAGGCCTTCAAGTAGGTCTTGGCTGCCATCGTCATTGCTTAACTTACGCACGTAGTGCCCTGTCGCTATACCGTCGAAGCCCGCTTCGAGCGCGTAGTCTAGAAAGGTGCCAAACTTCATCTCGCGGTTACACATAATATCTGGGTTGGGCGTGATACCGCGCTGGTAACCGTCGACCAAGTAGTTGACCACGTGCTCGCGGTATTCGTTGACCAGATTGACAATCTCGTAGTCGATTCCGAGATGCATAGCCACCGCGCGGGAGTCTTCGATGTCCTGCTGCGCGGGACAATCGGCTAGTGGCATTTCCTCATTCATCCATGTTCGGATATAGGCGCCCGAGATTTCGTAACCTTGCTCTTTAAGGAGCCAAGCCGCCACGGCGCTGTCGACACCGCCCGAGAGCGCTACGAGGATTTTCTTCATCTACGGACACTAAGTCGTCGTCGTCACTGGCGTCAACTATCTGAAGGCGTTGATTTTTCCAGATTCTCTTGGAATGGGTATTGCGCTTGCTAGGCACTACCGCAAAAAGAAATCATAGTATGGCTAAGGAAACGGAACAAATCGCACACGCATTTTGGGAATCAAGGGACTCGGGCTTGATCTTTCTCTCTTCGAATTGGTGTAACACCACGACTTTGCCACCGCTTACACTCGGCCCTGGAGGGCAGCAATTTTCAGAGTTGGAGCGCTTGTCGCCTGAGGAGTGCGGAAGTTTTTTTCGTTACTACCACTGCAATAATACTTGGGTCTTTGCCGTCCGGTCGAACCGCCATCCACAACTCTTGGATCGCAAGGTGCGCGTTTTTCTGGGTAGTGATATTAGTAATTGGGAAAAAGCCGTCGGCCAATCACAGTGGGAGCTCAAGCCGATCAGTGACGATCCTGAGACAACTTACGAGTTGCATGTGCCGCTCGAGTATATGCCAGATGGCAAGGAATTCGCCTTCAAGTTCGTCACCGACAAGGGCGAATGGCTTGATGTGCCGGATAGCGCTCCCAACCGTATCGAGCGTGAAGGTGCTTTAAATTTTCAGTTCAACCCAGAACAAACTGGCACACACATCTTTCGTTTTCATACGCCGCACGGTTACCAGCCTGTCGGCAACGAGAAGATCATCTGGCGCGATGCCAAGACCGAAGAATCTCATGAATTGCCCCGTACGCAATTTCTCACTTCGGTGAAAACAGATCTCGACCTTGGTTCTATTGTAGAGGGAAACAAGACGACTTTCCGCCTCTTCGCGCCACGTGCGGCTACTGTTAAACTATGTTATGGTCAAAACTTGGATGGCAGTGATACCGTGACCTCATCTATGGCGTGTATCGATGGGCTCACTTGGGAGCTGATCATCGACCAAAATCTTGATAACTATTACTATTCTTATCGCGTTGGCGGTTTAAACATCGAGGGCACTTCGCATTTTGATGATTCGTTCCCGATTCTGGATCCCTACGCTAAGGCCTGTGTCGGTCCCCGTGGCCCGGGTATCGTGGTCGCGCCCGAGCGTCTGGCCAAAGTTGAGCAGGTCTTCATCCCGCCGGCTTGGCACGACCTCGTAATACTCGAAGCCCACGTACGTGATCTGACAGCCCATGCCCCGATTGATCTAACTGCTCAAGAACGCTCAGGCTACGCGGGCTTGCGCAAATGGCTCAAGGCAGAAGGCTCCTATCTGAAAGAGATCGGTGTCAACGCGGTTGAATTGCAGCCAATCCAAGAGTTTGATAACGAAAAGCCTGAGGACTATCACTGGGGGTATATGACGGCGAATTACTTTTCGCCCGAAAGTAGCTACGCCGCGGAGCCAGAGAAGGCTTCTCAGGTCGAAGAATTTCGCGCCTTGGTTCAAGACTTCCACGAGCAAGACATGGCCGTGATCATTGACGTGGTCTATAATCACGTAGGGGAGCCGAATCACCTACTTTTTATAGACAAATACTATTATTTTCACGTCAATAACGGTAACGATCTGATGAATTGGAGCGGCTGCGGCAATGATCTCCGTTGCGACACGCCGATGGGGCGTCGCCTGATCATCGATAGCTTGAAGCATCTCGTCGAAACATACGATGTGGATGGTTTCCGTTTTGATCTTGCTGAGCTAATTGGTATCGAGGTGCTGCAGGATATCGAAGTGGAACTTAAGGATATAAAACCCTCGATTATTCTTATTGCAGAGCCATGGAGCTTTCGTGGGCATATTCAAGAAGAGCTCAAAGAGACCGGTTTTGCTTCGTGGAACGACGGCTACCGCGAGTGCATTGCTAAGTATGTCAAAGGCGAGGGTAGTCAGGAGATTCTCCAGCACTTCGTCTCTGGTTCACCCGGCACGACGCGCTTCGCAGCGCAGACAATTAACTACACTGAGTCGCATGATGATCATTGCTGGCTAGACCGTATCACCGAGCGCCCCGAAGGGGACGGATCTGACCCCACATTACTGGACCGCCGTCGTACACACTTAATGGCATCGCTACTCTTCGCCTCACTCGGTGTGCCGATGCTCGCGCAAGGACAGGATTTTTTGCGTTCAAAGCATGGTATTGAAAATACCTATCAGCGTGGCGATATTAATGCACTCGATTATAATCGTCGCTTCGTTTATTCAGGCACGCACGGTTACTTTCGCGATTGGATACACTTCCGACGTTCAGATTTGGGTAAAGCTTTTCGTTACGACGGCTGCCTCACAGAGAACTACATGCAGTTTTACTTCGCCGAAGGTTCGAGCGCGGCGGTCGTAATTTTCAATGCTGACAAATCTATCGACGTGCCCCAGCTTGTCTATGCGATCAATCCGCATCTAGAGTATGCCGATATAGAGTGTGAGGATCTACAGCCAGAAAAGCTAAAACAAATCGCCGACCAAGAACGCTTTTGCCTAGATGGTATTCGCTCTGCCCATATCCCAATTACGGATACAAAAATACACTTACCGCCGCTAAGTTGTGGCTTGTGGGTTGAGTAGGTCTAATAACGAGGGACGAGAAGCTTTGGTGGGGCTCGCGTACGCCGTTTTGATAGGCTGCGAGATTGCTATTAGGACAAAAAAAGGGATCCGGCCTTAGCCAGATCCCTTTTGGGAAATTACTCTAATGGTATCACCTAATGCGCAAACTCGTATTGCTTAGAGGCGCTGCTAGTTACTTCTACCCACTCATCCCAAGTTATATTGAGCGAGGCGCGCAGTGATTTGACCTCCACTTGCAGTTGCTTTTTTTGGTCAGTAGCTGGCCTGTTTGAGTTCGCGTAGTTTTGCCATTAGGACGGTAGCCTTCTCTTCGAAAACGACGGAGAGTTCTTCAAGTTTTAATTTGAGTTCGGCTGCGCAATCATCCATTTCGTGGCTGAGGTGCTCAAGGATCATTTTCTTATCTTTGGAGACCAGTGATTTTAGGACAGTGACCTCGTTGATCACGCGCAAGCTTTTGACTAGCCCGAGTTTTGCAGCCGTCCAAATGGTCCATTTAGTAGGATCGAAGTGATACCAGCGGATGCCGTTACGGTAGTCCGCGGCGAAGGCATGGTGATAGTTGTGGTAACCTTCGCCGAAGGTGAGCACGGCCATGATAGCGTTATCCACAGCGCTGAGTTCGCGAGCGTAAGTTTTAGCGCCATATGTATGGCAAAGTGAGTTAATAAACCATGTGCAGTGGTGAATCATCGCCATGCGCATGAGAAAGCCCATGTAGAAAGAAGCTAGGGCGCTACCAGTCAGTGCCCAACCGAGAAAAAATACGCCAACGTTAACGGCGAGTAGAAATTTACCATAGTGTTTGTCCTGCATTACTACGCGTGGATTCTTCATCAAGTCCGCTACAAGACTTGGATCGAAGTCACGCTTATACTCGAACAGCCAGAGAATGTGTGCATACCAAAAGCCCTTCTTGATAGAGTAGGGATCTTTATCCGTGTCACAATGGTTGTGATGGATTCGGTGGTCGTGCGACCATTTGAGCGCCGACATCTCAAAGGCGAGCGCTGAGCTGAGTAGCACGCACCACTCAAAAAATGGATTTGCCGAGTAGGCCTTGTGGGCATAAAGGCGGTGGTAGCCGACCGTGATCGACATGCCTCCTAGGATGTAGGTGACGAGAAAGAATACGACCGCTGTCCAAGAAAATACATTAATGAATGCGGGTAGTAGCGCCACCAACGCAATGTGGTAGGCGAGAACGAAGGCGAACATATCCCAATTTTTGATTTTCATAAATAGATTCCAAGTTGATGCTGAGTCACTTACGTGTGTGGCTTTGTGCCGTATTTATAAGTAACTGCAGCAGAATGCCTATCGCTCTAAAAAGCGCAAGTGAGCTGCTCAATTAAATTTGAGCACAGCACATGATTAATGCCCCTAATGTCAAGATGATTCGCGTAATTTAAGCCTGATGCAGCACCATAATGGATTAATGGAACTTATGCCTTTACGTGCTTGAATAAGCCCCGATAGTTGCATTTGGCTTAATTAAATTGAATCCGTGGAATAATTCTTGCCATGGAACGTCAGATGCCTACAAGTGCGCGCTTCACTAAATTTATATCAACCTGAATAATAAAACATAAAATAATGGCTACAAAAATCGGAATCAATGGATTCGGCCGCATCGGTCGCTTGGTCTTTCGCTCACTCGTTGAAAAGGGTCTTCTCGGCTCTGAAATTGAGGTGGTTGCAATAAACGACCTCGTTCCTGCGGAAAATCTCGCTTATCTACTTAAATACGACACCACGCAGGGTCGCTTCAAAGGCACTGTAGAAACTAAGGGTGACGATGTCATCGTTGTGAACGGTCACGAGATCAAGACACTCGCTGTTCGCGAAGGTCCTGCGGCTCTTCCTTGGAAGGAACTTGGCGTTGATATCGTGATCGAGTCCACTGGGCTATTTGTCCAAGACGAAAAGGCACAGGGGCACATCACTGCTGGTGCCAAGAAGGTTATCATCTCCGCTCCTGGTAAGGGTGACGGAGTGAAGACTGTGGTTCTCGGAGTAAATGACGATGAGCTTACAGCTGAGCACGACCTTATCTCCAACGCATCTTGCACAACTAACTGCTTGGCCCCGATCACCAAGGTCATACTGGAGAACTACGGCATTGCTGAGGGTCTTATGACAACAGTTCACTCCTACACTGCCACACAGAAGACCGTCGACGGTCCTTCTCCTAAGGACATGAAGGGTGGCCGCACAGCTGCGCTTAATATCATTCCTTCAACAACTGGTGCTGCGAAGGCGGTTGGCCTCGTGCTACCAGCAGTTCAAGGTAAGCTTACAGGTATGGCTTTCCGCGTGCCAACTCCAACTGTTTCTGCGGTAGACCTTACTGTGAAGACAGAGAAGAGTACTTCTTACGAAGACATCTGTTCCAAGATGAAGGAAGCTTCCGAAGGTTCGCTCAAAGGTATTCTTGGCTACACTGAAGACGAAGTTTGTTCTTCTGATTTCATCCACGACGAGCTCAGCTCGATCTTCGATGCAGGCAGCGGCATGGGTCTGAATGACAAGTTCTTCAAGCTTGTTTCTTGGTATGACAACGAATGGGGTTACTCCAACCGCGTCGTTGAGCTCGTTCAAAAAGTCTCCAAGTTCCTCTAATCTGGATCTCTTGGTGGCAACTGATTGATTTTCAAGCCGCCGCGGCAGGTATCCTAAGGGATTCTTGAACGCGGCGGTTTTTCTTTTTTCTCGACGCTTTCCTGACTTGGGCTTGTCGAAAGTAGCAAAGCGAAGGAAAAATCTCCGAAGCTCAAAGAGCGTAGGACAGACAACCCCGTCCAAGTCTCAAGCTAGCAAAATATCTCCCCTCGTAATACGTCATTATTCATTTTTCATTCAAAACCATGGCCACTAAAACCATCCAAGACGTTAATCTCTCAGGCAAACGAGTCTTCGTTCGCTGCGATTTCAATGTGCCTCTAAAAGACGGCATAATTAACGACGACTCCCGTATCGTTGCTGCACTGCCGACGATTAAGCGTCTCGTTGAACAGGGCGCTAAAGTCATCCTTGCATCGCATCTAGGTCGACCCAAGGGCGAGAAGAACGCTAAATACACCCTAGCGCCCGTCGCTGAGGAATTGGCTAAGCAGCTCGGCCAGCCCATCACCTTTGTGGAAGACTGCATTGGCGAAGAAGTTGAAGCCGAAGTGGCTAAAATGGGTGAGGGCGAAGTCATTCTTTTAGAAAACGTGCGCTTCTACGCTGGCGAAGAAAAGAACGATCCCGAGTTTGCAGCTGCATTGGCCAAGCTCGCCGATGCTTTCGTCAACGATGCCTTTGGCACTGCCCACCGCGCCCACGCTTCGACAGCAGGCGTTGCCAAGCACCTCTCGCCATGCGTCTGTGGTCTCCTGATCGAAAAGGAACTTGCTTACCTTGGTGACAAGACTGCGAACCCAGAGCGTCCACTTACTGTGATTCTTGGCGGCGCTAAGGTCTCAGATAAGATCAAGGTCATCGACGCGCTCCTCGAAAAGGCCGATACCATCATCATTGGTGGTGCTATGGCTTATACTTTCGCATTGGCCGAAGGCCGTACTATCGGGGAATCACTCAGCGAGCCCGATTTTATCGAAACAGCCCAGTCCGCTTTAGCCAAGGCTAAGGAGAAGGGCGTCAAGTTTCTCCTCCCGCTCGATAACCTCGGCGTAAAAGACCTCGACTTTGGTGCCGGCACCATCGGCGAGAGTAAGTTCTTCGAAGGCAATATCGAAGACGGTTGGGAGGGTGTCGACATCGGCCCCAAGAGCATCGAGCTCTTTAGCAACGAAGTTAAAAATGCGAAGACCGTCCTGTGGAACGGGCCCATGGGCATTTTTGAAATCGACTCTTGCAATAAGGGCACCTTCGCAGTGGCTAAGACGATTGCCGAGTCTGAAGCCTGCTCCATTATCGGAGGTGGCGATTCCGTCAAAGCGATCAAGATGGCTGGCTACGGTGATCAAGTTACCTTTATGAGCACCGGCGGCGGCGCATCCCTAGAATTCCTCGAGGGCAAAGAGCTCCCCGGCGTCACCGCACTTGACCAAATCTAAGCATTAGGCATCAATAATTAACTATCATTCATCTAATATTATGAGTCAATCAGCACGCAAATACCTCATCGCAGGTAACTGGAAAATGAACTTAAACTCCGAAGAGGGTGCAACGCTCGCTAAGGATGTTGTCAGCCTAGTCGGCGCACAAACAGACGTCGCCGTCTGTGTCTGTCCGACTTTTACGACTCTGGAGTCCGTCTCTAAAGTCGTGAGCGGTTCAAACGTTCAGCTCGGAGCGCAAAATATGCACTTCGAAGTCTCTGGAGCCTACACGGGTGAGATATCTGCCGAAATGCTTCGTCACCTATTCACAAACTTCGTCATCCTTGGTCACTCTGAGCGGCGTGAATACTTCGGCGAGACCGACGCCATCGTTAATAGGAAGACCCTTGCTGCTCTTGACGCGAACCTCAAACCGATCGTTTGCATTGGGGAGACGCTGGACGAGCGAGAAGCTGGTAAGGTCAACGAAGTGATCAAAACACAGCTCGAAGGCGCCCTTATCGGTGTCACCGCCGAAGCTGCGGACGCTCTCGTCGTTGCCTACGAACCCGTCTGGGCGATCGGTACAGGTAAGACAGCGACTCCTGAAATGGCCGAAGAAGTGCATGCAGAAATCCGCTGCCTTCTCGTAGGCCTTATCGGTGCTGAAGCTGCCGATAAAGTCCGTATTCTTTACGGCGGCTCCATGAAGCCAGAAAACGCGGATGAATTACTCGCTCAAAAGAACATTGACGGGGGTCTCATCGGCGGTGCGGCTCTCAAAGCCAACTCCTTTGCCGCTCTCGTCGAGAGCGCGCAAAAGCTGACTTAATAAGGTGAAATTGTAAGTGAACGGGGCATTAGCTCCAGACCATTCTTTCAAAAGCCGGAGCTGAATAGACTCCGGCTTTTTTATTAGGCTTCGCGCTCCCATGTGTCTCACGAAATACCACAATCAGGCGCGTTGGGGGGCGAGCACTTGATCATTTTACCATATTTAAGGCTCGACATTTTACACCTTAATCCCCATCTATCAGACGTTTATGCCGCTCCGGACGGCTTTATTCACAGCAGACACATACTCATTCAATGAGAAAAAAGATCATTAGTGCACGCAAATTCATTAAGCCTTCGTTTAGCTATTTAGTTGAAAAGAAGCGCGATGGTGGCGAATTCTCCGACGAAGAAATACGTTTCATTGTCGACTCCATTTTAGACGAAAAAATGCCTAAATTCCAGCAAGCTGCTTTTGCCATGGCGGTTTATTTCCAAGGCATGTCTGCCCAAGAGACAGCAATTTTTGCCGAAGAGATGATGCTTTCTGGTGAGGTCATTGACCTCACTAAGATTACTCGCCCGAAGATCGACAAATATTCCACTGGCGGTGTCGGTGATAAGACTACATTGGTGCTTGCACCGCTTGCTGCTGCTTGCGGCGTTGTCATGCCGACAATGAATGGGGTGGACGAAGAGCACGTCATTAGTAACCTAGATAAGCTTTCTGCGATCCCTGGTTTCGATCCAGTTCTCGACCTTAAAGGCTTCCACGATCAGCTCAAGAAAGTTGGCTGTACTTTCATACGTAAAGACCCCGAAATTGCACCCGTTGATGCGATTCTTTACGACATGCGCATGGAAACAGGCACGATCCCCAGCCTGCCACTCATCACGGGCAGCGTGCTTAGCCGTAAGCTAGCCGAAGGTGCTGAAGGTCTCGTTATCGACGTCAAGTGGGGTAACGGTTCTTTCATCAAGGATGTTGAACAAGCCAAGCAGCTTGCACGCTCTATCACTCGCGTAGGCCGCTCCATGAAGCGCCGTTGCGTGGCACTGGTTACGGATATGAATCAACCGCTTGGCGACACCGTCGGTACCGCGCTTGAAATCAAGGAAGCCATTCAGCTCCTTAAGGGCGAGGGTCCTGAAGATTTGCAAGAGCTTGTACTCAAGCTTGGCATGGAGATCGTGCGCCTCGCAGGTGTCGCTGGTTCGACGCTCTCGGCTAAGCAAACCGTGCAGCGCCATTTAAAGGATGGTTCCGCTTTGCAGAAGTTTAAAGATATGATCGAAGCACAAGGTGGTGACACCTCCGTGATTGATGATCCCGAGAAGTTCCCGACTGCTAAGCACGTTCGTAAGCTCCCTGCACCAAAGCGCGGCTATGTGCATACAATCAACGCAGGTCTCATAGCCGAAGGCGTGGCCAAACTCGCAATTAAGAAGAATGGTAAATACGATCCTGCCGTCGGTGTTTCCGATATCAAGAAGGTCGGAACTCAAGTCAAACAAGGTGAGCCGCTCATGATGATTCACTATAATGACGAAGCCAAGATGGAAGAAGCACTTGATTACCTTAAGACAGCTTACCGCCTTGCGCCCAAACGCCCGAATCCACCGGAACTCATTGTCGAACGGGTCGCGTAAAGTGGATCACAATTTTACTCTAAGCCCCGTCCGCCAAAAGCGACGGGACTTTTTTGGTACTTTAGTAGCTGTTTTAACTTCCTCATCCTTGATTCTAGACCTCGTAAATATTTCGACTAGAATCGCGAGTATTTGTTTCCGTAGACATCTCACTTTGAAAGACCTACTCAAAGTTATCTCTCTGTCATTACTGGTGGCACAGCCTTGCCTTGGCTTGCCCAATCAACGCGCACAACCATGGAAGCCGCAGAGGGTTGTCGGTTCTGCGCAACTTTCGATCTTTCAGATTGATACAATTGTGCTGCCAGAGTCGGCATCCAAACCTTTGATCGATTCAGTCACTGATTTTTCCAACTGGATTCAACAACTGAGTGGTCGCTCGCTTCGAGTCGTTTCCGAAGGCCGCCCCAAAAACGCACTCTATTTCCAACTCAGCGATGATCTTAGCAAAGGCGGTGCCTTTACGATACTCCGTGAGCGCACGCGTGTCTTTATTCGTAGTAGCGAACCCGCTGGTTGGTCAAATGCACTCTACGCCATAGGGCAAGATCTACTCGGTGTCCGTTATTATTGGGCGGGTGATCTGGGTCTAGAATTCGTCAAACCTTCGAGGGCTCACTTTCCAAATCGCCCATGGCGCGAAACACCTGCCTTTGTGCAGCGAAAGTTCTATCCTGTAAATACAGACTTCGCTCGACGCAATCGATTGAACCACGTTTATTCCTTTAACCATAATTTGGCGAAGGTTTTCAGCGAGGAAGTCTTCGCCGCGCAACCCGAAGTTTTTGCTAAAGTCAACGGGCGACGCAAATTGCCACGCGGGAGTGGTGCCACTGACCCGCAACCAGATTTGACTCACCCCAAAGCGATCGAGGTCGCTGCACAAGCCGCGCTCAGTCATTTCGCGGATAAACCAAACAGCAAGAGCTTTTCTCTTTCGATCAATGACAACGTGCTCTTCGATACGACTGAGCGCACTGAGGCCGTGGTCTCGCCATTGCGCTATTTTCGCACTCGCCCCAACTACACTGATCTAGTCTTCGGCTTCATGAATCAAGTGGCCAAGCTCGTTTTCGAGGAGGGCGGTGCATGGCAGACTCCTACGGGCGAAGATCGCTACCTTACCGCACTCTCATATTATTGGGCAGAGCCCGCTCCCACGATTGCGATACACCCTCGTGTCATGCCCGTGCTTACCTCCGACCGCGCGCAGTGGCATGACCCTGATTATCGGGCTCAGGACAAAGCATTGATCCAAGCATGGGCAGCCTCTGGTGCAGAGCGCGTGGCGACTTGGGACTATTATTTCGGTGCTCCGCATCTCTATCCTCGGCAGTTTAATCAATGGATCGTCGAGAGCATTCGCCATATGTCAGACGCAGGCATTGATGTTTTTTTCTCCCAGCTGCCTTCTTTTTGGGGTTTGGATGGAGCCAAAGCTTGGCTCGCAGCCGAACTGCTCTGGAATCCAGAGCAAGATGCCCACGCGCTCCTCGACGAATATTACGATAGCTTCTTCGGGCCAGCGTCCGCACTAATCCGCGCCTTTTACGAAACTGCCGAGCGCTATCGCAATGAAAACGAAGGCCAAGCGGACTGGATTAAACTTTATAAGGATGAGTCTGGCATCGCACTCTTTACCCCAGAAGTTCTAGCAGAGATGCGCGGCTATATTGAGTTAGCTGAGGCCAAGCTTGGAGTTCCGCCTTTAGGCGATATGCGAACCAATCAAGACGCATTACGCTTTCAAAAACGCGTCCAAGTCGTCTCCGAGGCTTTCCGTTTGACGGAGCTCTACGCAAATTACGACCAATCGCGCCGAGCTTTGGTTTTAGCCTGTCTTGATTCGGATTCACCAGTGAATATAGAAATTCTTTTGGCTCAATTCAAAATAGCCTCCGGTGACTACCGTGCCTATTTTGAGGACTACATCGAGAACGCTGACTACTCACCGGAGCGACGACGCATTGCGCTTAGCCAATCAAATCCCGAGCGCTTGGCTAGAGGATTGATCAAGCCCGCCACGCGGGAGTTCATCAGCCAGTTGCGCGATCCAAAATTGGAGCATGTCGGCAAGAGGATGCGTAATTTCCTAGGGCCCTTATTGCCTCGAGTTGAGGATTGGCATCTCGACTATCGAGCGAGTGAGCATTTTGCGGTCGAAGCGAGTGAGGTCTCGGTCCTTAGTGACTCGGGGCTCCGTGCCTCAGGCGCGGACATTGTTTCGATTTTTAACACCTTCCCCGTTGTTTCCAATAAGACTTATGAACTCCGCATGACGGGCACTTGGAAAATTAGCCTCGATAACCGCACACACATACATGTGGCTTGGCTTGATTGCGACGGGCACATCCTAGAATCTGAACTGCCCTTACGCCTACCCATCGAGCACCGCGCCGAGCCAGTTACGATTCGTTTGCCTTTCATTGCCCCGGATATGGCCGAAGATGTGCGTTTTCGTATCGTTGTTTCTCGTCAGTATCCGGGCGATTACCTCGACATCAGCGAACTTGATTTCGGAGCGGTGCTCTAGTTTTCAGGGACTTCACTGGTTCTCTTTTAGAGGACGGTATTCACCCATAGTTCGCACTTTGAATGTCGTATGAAAAGTGAAGCTCCTGAGGTCAAAGAGTGCAAATTTTCTGAATTCTCCTTGCGACTCGATCCCTAGAAAAGCTATCGTTGCAGGTTCAATCTGTTTCGATGTCTACCCGCTTATCTAGTCGTGTTTATAATACTGCCGCCCTTGAGCGGTGGTTCGCAAATGTAGGTCTAGACTGGGAGCAGTCATTTTCGAGAGAGACGCTTATGCGTGGCCGCGAAATCTACCGTAAAGGGCAGATTTCTGGGGTCGAACTCGCGAACGACGAGGCCATTGTTCATTGCAAGTTTGCCCGTAAAGATACCTGCTACGCCGTGATTGAGTGGACAAGTGCTGGGCCTAAGGTGCGCAGTTCGATCGATGATGACGCTCTAGGTGAAGCGGTTGGCGTGGGTGGTCTCTACGAAGTCGAAGAATTGATCGCCGATGAGATCGACCCCTTACCCTACGAGCCGAAACCCGAGTCAGAGGAGACTAAGGAGGAATCAGAACCCGAGGCGGAACAGGAGGTCGCACCCGCTCGTCGTTTGACGCCGAAGCTCGAAGGTTTGAGCTCTGGTCTTCGCCTCACAGCTTACTGGACAAATGTCGATTTTTCCCACGAGTCTGCCTTCCGTAGTGACGAAGTTCCGATCCACCCCGCTGAGCGCGAGGTTCTAGTCCGGTTGACGGGTCGGGCAGGCGAAGTAGGTTTTAAATTCCGACGCGAATCCAACGACTTCATACTCTACGATCCTGAACGGATCGCACCGTTTTTCTCGCATGCGCTCAAGCGCTGGGATGCGGTCTTTGATTCTATCGACCTAGATCTCGAAGCCCAGCGCATGGCCGAAGGCGTGCGAGAAGTGAAAGTAATCGGCCGTGTCGAGTCTTCAGGCCAGGAGCAGATGCGCGTTGACTGGCGGCTAAAAATTGGCCGTCAATGGCTCGACCCCGAAGATGCCGAGCGTTTGGCCAAAGCGGGGCGGGGGACCCATGTGGTGCGGGGCCTCGGCTTAGTCAGTATTAGCGAGGATCAATCAGCAGCACTCGCCGAGTGGCGCGTGGCGGCTGCAGCCAATTCAGAAGAGGCGCAGACTTGGCCGCGCTATATGGTATTTTCATTGTTCGGCGAGCGTGGTGCGGAATTGGATTTGGAAGAAGAACTCTCTGCCTGGAGGGGGCAATTACTCGAAGAGGAATCAAGCGACGGCAAAACGCTTCCTAAATTCCTGAGAGACTATCAAGCGCAAGGTGTGCATTGGATGGCTAAGCTTCGGGAGCTAGGCTGCCATGGACTACTCGCCGATGAAATGGGACTGGGTAAAACCCTGCAAGTGCTGACTCTTTTAAGGTTCTACCCATACGGAAATAAGAATAGCTTAATTGTTTGTCCCGCAAGTGTGGTGCCTGTTTGGCAAAGTGAGGCTCGACGCTGGTATCCGGAAATTCAGACTGAAGTATTGCGCAGTGGCTGCGACTTTCTGAACGACAGCTCGACGAAGCCAAAGCTCTGGATCGCCAGCTATACCCAACTGCGACGGCACAGGCACTTGCTCGATGAGACGCAGTTCGGCTACGCAGTACTCGACGAAGCACAGCAGATTAAAAACCCAGATGCGAAAGTGACGCAGGCTTGTTGCGCGATTCAAGCTGAGTGCCGGCTCGCGCTGACCGGTACGCCGATCGAAAACCGTTTGCTCGACCTATGGGCGCTCTTTCGCTTTTTGATGCCTGGCTTGCTTGGTTCGCGCCGTCGATTTGAAGATGCAGTCGAGTCGGACAATATTGGCTTTCGTGAGGCCTTTGCCGACCGTCTACGACAGCAGTTGACGCCTTTCATTCTTCGCCGCCAGAAGGATAAAGTAGGAAAGGACCTTCCGCCGAAAGTAGAGATGGATTTGATTTGCCCTGTCACTGACTTGCAACGGCAGACCTATGAGAACCTCCTCAACCGAGGGCGCGATGAGCTAGGCGACGATTTACAAGAGGCCATGCAGACACAATCCATGCACTTCTTCTCCTTACTCACGCGCCTGAGGCAGGCTTGCTGCGATCCTGGACTGATTCCCGATGTGAATGCCGGCATCCTGCAGAGTGGTAAAATACAGATGCTACTCACTCGCCTTGAAGAAGCCCTCAGTGGTGATGGCTCACGCAAGGTCGTTATTTTCAGTCAATTCGTGAGCCTCTTGAAGCGCCTGAAGCCTTTGCTTAAAACAACCTTCCCGAAGGTGGCTTTACTCGAACTCAGTGGCGAAACCAAAGACCGCGCTAAACCAGTCGAAATCTTTCAGAATACGAAAGAGCCCGCCGTTATACTCGTCAGCCTACGCGCGGGGGGCACTGGCATTACGCTGCACGCGGCGGACTATGTCTTCCTGCTCGACCCATGGTGGAATCCTGCTGTCGAAAATCAAGCTGTCGACCGTGTGCACCGTATAGGGCAAGATCGCCGCGTCTTCGTATATCGCATGATCACACAAGGCACGATCGAAGAACGCATCCAGCATCTCAAAAAAGAGAAGCGCGAGTTGTTTGAAAATACCCTCGGCCATCTAGGGAGCGCAAAGGATCTAGCCGAGCACTTCGGCGATCTTGAAGAACTAGCAAAGCTGCTGCCGCCTGAGTAGATTGAGGGAATAAGAGCACAAAAAACGGCTGTCTCGAAAGAGACAGCCGTTTTGAAAATGAATTTATGTGAGTTCTACTCGACGTTGGCACCGACTACGGCGGCCATTTGCATCATGTTGATGGTTTCACCTTCTTTGATACTGGTGAGGTCAGTTAGTTTACCAGACTTGCTGGTCGACTTTGTGTTTTTGAAGATGGAAACAAGTTTCGCATCGGCTACAATATATTTTCCAGCGTTTTCAGCAGCACCATTCTCGGTCTTGGTTTGGAGGCCTTGACCTTTGATGTAGTCCCAGAGCTTTTTAGTGATCTCTGTGCGCGGGAGCTCGCTTGCTCCAAGGAAGGAAGCCAAGTCGGCTTTAAGTTTTACGGGTTTGTTCAGTCCTTTAGGTTCGTCTGCCATGGTGTTATCTTTCTTTTTTGGTTAATTTGAGGCGGTTGCCTTATTTGCGGTGAGTAATGTCTGTAAAATTAATCGAGATTCGCCAGATGGCGCAATGCGGCGACATAGCTATCGAAGCCGAGGCCTGAGATGACGCCTATGCAGGCGGGAGCAGTCAGCGAGTGAGTGCGGATGTCTTCGCGTCGGTAAATATTGCTAATGTGAACTTCGATCGCAGGTAGGTCGCTCCCGGCGATAGCGTCGCGGAGCGCGAGGCTAGTGTGGGTGAGGGCGCCAGGGTTGAGAATGAGACCGAACACCTCGGAGTCAGTATATTCTCCAATCTCGTCGATGATAAAGCCCTCGTGGTTACTCTGGTAGAATTGCACCTGCACGCCCAAAGACTCGGCCTCTTCGGTTAGTAAATTCTCCAGATCTGTCAGCGTTTGGTCGCCGTAAATGTCTGGCTCGCGTATGCCGAGGCGGTCGAGGTTCGGGCCGTTGATGATGACGATGCGTTTCATTTACTTAGAATTCATTTTTCATAAAAAGGAATTTGTTAATGAAGCGCAACCACTGAGTTTTGGCTAGC
This sequence comes from Opitutaceae bacterium BACL24 MAG-120322-bin51, assembly GCA_905182465.1. Lineage (GTDB taxonomy): Bacteria > Verrucomicrobiota > Verrucomicrobiia > Opitutales > Coraliomargaritaceae > Thalassobacterium. The sequence goes on from CAJJBI010000006.1 coordinate 98,373, forward strand.
TTGGAGCCTAAAATGGGGGCTCTTCGTCCAAAATCTCGTCGGATGGATCGAAGGGGGGTGGTTCATCGCCATTGCTAGAGCTATCAGATCCAGCACCAGTAGCTTCGACCTTCCAGGCATTCAGATTGACGAAGTAGCGGCCTTGATACTCGCGGCCACGGAGGTCGAAAGAGACCTTCACTTTCTCGCCCTCTTTCAGCTGGTTGACCATTTCGACCTTCTCTTTGACGCACTGCAGGCAGATGTCCTGCGGGTATTTGTCGGCCTCAGTGGTGACAACGAATTCGCGCACATTAAAGCCACTGCCAAAAGTTTTCTCTTCGAAGATTTGTTTTACGGTTCCTGATAGTTCGTACATGGGTACATTGAACTGCTCTGTTCAGGGCGAAGCAAAACATTTTTCAGAAGAATCGCGCAAAGCTGGTGAGCCAGACTCTAAGAACTGTGGCGAAGGAGCGCGCGCCTCTTTGTCCGATTGGTCAGTTCGCCTCGGTCGTTCGGAACTCTGTCGGGGTAGCTTTAACAACTTTTAGCTCGGAAAACCGTTGCGAAACACGACCTCGTCATAAGCCAGCTGCCCGCTACGGACATTGGCTTCCTTGAGGGCTTTGCCCACCGTTAACATCATGCCGATCACGTGGTTTTCAGGCAGGCCGATAATTTCGGCGACTTTTTCAGGATCGAAGCCGATCATGGGGCAGGAATCGTAGCCCATCGATTTGGCGGTGAGCATAAGAGTCTGCGCTGCGATGCCGATCGAGCGCATGGCTTCGTCGCGGCGTAGTTCTGCGCTATTCTGGTAGAATGGGGCGATCATGGGCACCAACATATCCTGCACAGGCTGTGGTGCGTGCGCCCAATAGCGACCAGCGTCCTCGTGGGCATCCAGGTTGGCACAGATCAAGATGGTGATGGAGGCTTCGGTTACTTGCGCTTGGTTCCATGCGACAGCTTGGATGGCGGCACGCTTTTCGGCATCCGTCACGACGACGAAGCGCCAATTCTGCATGTTAAAAGAAGTTGGTGAGAGTAGTGCCAGTTCGAGCAGAGCGTTGATCTCGGCCTCACCCATTTCATGAGCGGCGTCGTAGTGTTTGACGGAGCGACGCTCTTTGATTGCCGTAATTGTTTCCATATTCTCACAGTGAACGATTTTACATAGGAATCAAGAGGCGATCAGTATCTCTTTCCTTGTGTAAGTTTCGTTAAGATCTGACGCTTTATCCTCATGTCTTTAGCCCCTACAATTCTCTGGTTTCGCAAGGATCTGCGTATAGGGGACAATTCTGCCCTTAAAGCCGCGATTGAAGCGGGAGCGCCTGTAATTCCTCTCTTCATCTGGTCCCCCGATGAGTCAGGCGGTTGGGCCCCAGGTGCCGCTTCAAAGTGGTGGTTACACCAGGCTTTGAAGAGCCTAAGTGAGTCGTTTAAAGAGGTGAGCGGTGAGTTTGTTTTAAGAGAAGGCGACTCTCTGGGGCAACTGAGAGACATCATCGAAAAAACGGGAGCGAAGCGCGTTTATTGGAATCGTCGTTACGAGTCGCCTCATCGGGAGCTGGATGCTTCGATTAAACGTCAATTGCGCGAGGATGGCATTGAAGTGGAGAGTTTTAATAGCTCCCTGCTCAACGAACCGCATACCGCCGCCACGGGTGGGGGAAATCCCTACAAGGTCTACACGCCATACTGGAAAAAAGTTAAAGACCGTATGATTGAGCCGATTGCCGAATCAAATATTGATTCGCTTAAGTTCGCCGATCCCTATCCTGAAACGCTGGCCTTGAAATCGCTCGGTCTACTGCCAGAGAAGCAGTGGCATCACAAATTTTTCCAACACTGGGAAGTCAGTGAGGCTGCCGCGCAAGAAAGGTTAGAAAAGTTCCTCAACCAACCAGTCGAAGGCTACAACCAAGCGCGTGATATCCCGAGCGAGGACGGCACATCTAGCCTCTCGCCCTATTTGCATTGGGGTTTGATCGGTCCGCGCCAAATCATGCACGCGCTCAAAGCTAAGCACGACCTCGGCAAGGAAGGGCCAGAGGTCTATGCCAAGGAAATTTATTGGCGCGAGTTCGCCTACAACGTTCTTTACCACTTCCCCAAAACGCCCGATGCACCTCTTCACGAAAAGTATGCCGATTTCCCTTGGGAGCCCGATGCGAATGCTCTCAAACGCTGGCAACGAGGTCAGACAGGCTACCCCATTGTCGATGCGGGCATGCGTCAGCTCTATGCCACGGGGTGGATGCATAATCGCGTGCGCATGGTCGTCTCTTCACTACTCGTGAAGCATCTGCTGCAAGACTGGCGGGAAGGAGCCAGTTGGTTTTGGGATACGCTAGTCGATGCCGATCTGGCCAGTAATACCCTCGGCTGGCAATGGAGCGCTGGCTGTGGTGCTGATGCAGCGCCATACTTCCGCGTCTTTAATCCAATCACTCAGGGTAAGAAGTTCGACACAGAGGGTGAATACGTGAGAAAATGGGTGCCTGAGATTGCGAAGTTACCTAACAAATTCATCCATGAGCCATGGGAGGCACCCGTAGGCATTCTCGAATATGCGGGTGTCGAGCTCGGTAAAGATTATCCTAAGCCGATCATTGATCATAAGGAAGGTCGCGCGCGCGCTTTAGCTGCGCTTGATCAATTTAAATCGTAAGGCGGAAGAAGGAAACTCTTAGGAAAATGAAATCACCACGCCACCTCATCCTTATTTTCGGCGATCAACTCAATCGAGATGCCTCTGCTTTCGACGACTTTGATCCCGCGCAGGATGCCGTTTGGATGGCCGAGGTCGATTACGAGTCGAAGCACGTCTGGTCTCACAAGCAGCGTATCGCGATCTTCCTATCGGGCATGCGCCACTTTAGAGACGCGCTACTCGCGGAGGATATCCGCGTGGAATATACGCAGTTAGATGATCGCAAAGAATCGGATAAGTTTTCCAACCGCCTTAGTCTCGATCTACGTGCCTTGAACCCAGAAAAGGTCATCGTCACCCAACCTGGCGAATGGCGTGTGTTTCAGGGTTTGAAAAAAGTCTGTTGTGACGAAGATGTGTCACTGGAAGTGCGAGATGATCGACACTTTTACACTACCGCCAAGGACTTCGAGGAACATGCCAAAGGACGCAAGTCTCTTCGCATGGAGTTCTTTTACCGTGAGCTACGTAAACGCCTCGACGTTTTAATGGAAGACGGCAAGCCGACTGGCGGCGACTGGAACTACGATAAGGAAAACCGTGGCAGCTTCGGCAAGGGTGGCCCCGAAGACCCGAACACTGGTCTTAGTTTTAAGCCAGACGCGCTCACCCGTGAAGTGCTCGATCTCGTCAACGACCGCTTTGCCGATCACCCAGGTTCACTGGACTCCTTTGCATGGCCTGTGACTCCGCAGGAGGCACAAAAAGCGCTGAGCAACTTTATCCAGAAGCGGCTACCCGTATTTGGTAAGTATCAAGACGCGATGTGGACTGATGAGCCTTGGCTTTATCATTCGCTGATCAGTACATCGCTTAATTTGAAGTTGCTCAATCCGCGCGACGCCGTGTCTGCTGCTGAAAAGGCCTACAAAGACGGTCATGCCCCGCTTGCTGCGGTTGAGGGCTTCATTCGCCAAATTCTCGGATGGCGTGAATACGTGCGCGGTATCTATTGGATGCACATGCCTGAATACATCGACCGCAATGCGATGGACGCGCAGGAACCCTTGCCCGACTTCTACTGGACTGGCGACACTGATCTCGAATGTCTCAAACAATCCGTCGGGCAAACGCTGGAGCACGGCTACGCGCACCACATCCAGCGGCTTATGGTCACTGGGCTCTACGCGCTTCTACTTGGCGTCGACCCGAAAAAGGTCCACGAGTGGTATCTCGCAGTGTATGTTGATGCCGTCGAGTGGGTCGAGCTACCCAACACTCTTGGTATGTCGCAATACGGCGACGGCGGACTCATGGCCTCAAAGCCCTACATCGCTACGGGCAACTACATTAATAAGATGAGCAATTACTGTAAAAATTGCCCAAAAAATCCGAAGGAAAAGACTGGAGAAAATGCCTGCCCCTTTACCACTCTTTATTGGGACTATTTGATAAGACACCAAGACACTCTCAAATCAAATCACCGCATGGGGCTTCAGCTCCGTAACCTCGATCGATTGAATGAGGGTGATCGCAGCGTTATCACCAAAGCTGCAAATGAAATTCGTAGCGTGTCCGCTTGTCATACGCCCTCAAGAACTTGAACTCCCTCCATAGACGCCCCTAAGTGAACTAGCCACGAAAGCAAACATGACCACTCCTAAGACCATTCTCATCACTGGAGCCAGCGGCCTCGTTGGCGAGTCACTTTGCGCTGCCCTCATGGCACGCGGCCACAGCGTGCGCACTCTTTCCCGCAGTGACCAAGGCGATCATCAGTGGGACGTCGCCGCAGGCCAGTTAGACTCCCGCGCGCTCGACGGCGTCGATGCTGTTATCCATCTTGCGGGTGAGAGCGTTGCCCAGCGTTGGACAGATGCCGTTAAGGCGCGCATTCTAGATAGCCGCGTCGATAGCACGCGCCTGTTAGTCGATTCAATTCTTGCGCAAGAGAAGCGCCCGACCTACATCGCCGCTTCGGGCATCAGCTATTACGGAATCGATAGTGAGCGCCTAGTGGATGAGTCCAGCGGTTCGGGCAAAGGCTTCCTCGCTGAGGTGACCAGGCAGTGGGAGGGCGCAGCGCAAGCGCTGACCGATGCTGACGTTCGCACCGTCTTTCTCCGGACGGGCATTGTGCTCAGTGCCAAGGGTGGGGCGCTCGCTAAGATGCTGACACCTTTTAAGTTGGGTGTCGGTGGTCGCATCGGCGACGGCCAGCAAAAGATGAGCTGGATCAGCTTGCCCGACCTCGTTTCGGTCTACGTCTTTGCCGTAGAAAATGTATCTGTGCACGGTGCTGTCAACGCGGTGGCACCGGAGCCGGTCACAAACAGCACGTTTACCAAAACACTCGGCAAGGTTTTGGGTCGCCCTACGCTTTTCCCTCTGCCTACGGGCCTTGTTAAAATGCTCTTCGGCGAAATGGGTAAAGAAACCGTTCTCAGCGACCTTGGCGTCCTCCCCAAGTCACTGACTGAGTTCGGCTTCGAGTGGCAGCAACCCGAACTCATATCCGCTTTAAAACAAACACTCTCCTAAGCTTCATGCAAGCCACAGACGTCCTTATCATAGGTGCCGGAATTTCTGGTCTTCTTTGCGCCACCGAACTTCGCAAGGCAGGTAAGTCCGTGCGCATACTCGATAAAGGCCGAGGCCTTGGTGGGCGTATGGCGACGCGCCGTATGGCGGGCGGTCGCCTTGATCACGGTGCACAGTATTTTACGGTGCGTGACCCTCGCCTCCAGGCCTATGCTGATGATTGGCTCGCAGCGGGCATCATCAAGGAGTGGTTTCGCCACTTGCCTGAAGATTCCAATGCCGACGGCTACCCTCGCTACTGTGGGATCACAGGTATGACTGATGCCCCGAAGCATTTAGCCAAAGAGCTCGACGTATGCAATTCCCAGCAGGTCATCGAGCTTTCTCGCGATGCAGATCTATGGACCGCTCGCACGGCATCTGGTGATTTTTTTCTGGCTAAGCACCTAGTCATTACCGCGCCACTTCCGCAGGCGATGAATTTGCTCGATGCGACTGGACTGGCCTACGCCAACGGCGCAAGCGATGCCCTGCGAGCCGTTCGCTACGAACGTGGTCTCGCTACGCTCGCCATTCTAGATGGTGCCAGTGGTTTGCCAAAGCCCGGCGGGATTAAAATTCACGAAGCACCGCTCACCTGGATCGCCGATAACCAGCAAAAAGGCATCTCGCCCGATGTATCCGCAATCACTATACATGCTGACGCAGATTTCGCTGAGGCGCATTGGGACTCACCTAACGAATTACGTGGGGCACTCATGCTTGAAGCAGCGGCCCCACATCTCAGTGCAAAGGTCGTCGAATACAAGTGCCACCGTTGGGGATTCACCACTCCTATTAACCCGTGGCCAGATCCTTACTTTCAAAATGCCGGCCTTCAATTGACCCTAGCAGGTGATTCTTTCGGCGGCGCAAGAGTAGAAGGGGCGGCGCTATCTGGGATCGAAGCCGCCGCTGCCGTCTTCTCATGTTAATTTCGATGCCTTACTTCAAAGGTGAGTCCTTTAGGTTCAATACGAGGCGAGTGTTTTATAAGTTCGGAATCAAATTCCTCGGATCGTAGAGAGAGCGAAGCTTTTGGTCTTTAAGGGTGCCGGTAAGTTCGAATTGGAGAAGGTTGGGTATCGGTTTTGTGATGAGGTCGCCAATTTTGCGTAGGTTGGATCCGGGCTTACCGGCGTTACCAAAGAGCTTGACTTCAACATTCATGTTGAGCGTTTGATCTCCTAGGCTGAGTGTCCCTGGAGTGTTGATCTCGGTGCGGTTTCCATCGATGCGCAGGGGGTCGAAGGTGACAAGATCGTCCTCGTAATGGAAGTCGCCGTGCATGTTGTTGAGGTTAAAGGAGGTGAAGCTGAGCTGCGTGTTTTGCAGGATTTTAGACAAAGGCCCAAGTAGCTGGATCGTGCCTAGTTTATCATTACGGATTTCAAAGCGGCCGAAGCCCTTGTGCTTGAAGGGATCTTCAGTCGGGCCTTGCCCTCGTATATTGAGGTCGATCCGCGCATCCTCACGTCCGGGCTTGGTCGTTTTGGTGCCTTCTAGGCTGTCTTCTATATTATCGAGTTGCGGAAGATCGCGGAGTGCCTGGTTTTGATCGGCATCTTTTAAAGTGAGCTCGTAGCGCAGTGAATTGCTGGCTTCTGCAGGCATGAAAATATCGATCATGCCGGTGGCTTGGCCGTCGGCGTAGCCAAGCTGAATATCGCGCAAGTGAGTGACTTCAGAGCGTCCGAAGAGATTGAAACTGAGATGATCGAGCGGCACGTCTTTAAAGGTGAGCGGCTGGTCGAGATTCGCGGATAGATCGAAGTAACTTTTGCCTGTATACTCGGGGCAGGCTTTGTTGAAGATGGCAGCTTCGAGCTGCATTACAGGCAGGCTGGTAGCTTCGAATTCATTTATGATGGTAGCTACATCGCTTTTGAAAAGTTTGGCCGCTTCGGTCAGCGCTAGTTGAGCCTCCATATCTAGGCGGATTGAAATAGGCCCTTTGACTTCGTCGTGCTTTGAGGCGAAGGCGATGTCGCCGCGTGCCCAACCTTGGCCGCTGCGGGCATTGAGGTCGTGTAGTTCACAATAGGAGCCACGGCCGCGCACGATGAGCTCGGCCTCATCGAGAGCCACCCCTTTGTAGCTGAGCTTGCTCGCCTTAACGTGGCCGTAGTAGAGGTCGGAGGGTTTTCGCTGCGTGTTCCCGTAGATAATAAAATCGCCTAGGCTGTAATCAGTTCGACTGAAATCAATGTTCTTAAAGATAGCTGCCCACCAGCTAGGAAAAAGTGAGTTATAATCTTGGGGCACGGCGGAGCCGATGAGGCTGAAGCGATAATCGGAGCTCGAGGTATCTAGGCTATACGTAAGGTCAAGCCACTGCTGCTGACGGCGGAGGTAAAGATCTTCGATCACGTAGAGGCCATTGGCATAACTGGCGCGTGCATTGACATGGTCGAAAGTTAGTTCGTCGATTTTAAATCTTTGAACTTTAGCTTCCAGTTCGGCGTGATTGACGGCAAAATCTTCGGCAAGATCTAGCTTGAGGTCGTAGTAGGGGGGTGTCTCGTAGATGATTTTTGGAATTCTTTTGGTAAGCTCTCCGGGAATCAGTGTGACGAGATCGAGACAGCCACGCGCATGCACTTGGCCGCTCCATTTCTGGGCGTCAAGCTGTCCGCTTAAATCGATAGCCCCCTTTAAGCTAGCGGTTGAACCGTGAAACGAAAGTAGGGGATAGGCCTTTGAGTCGACCTGTAGAATGGGGGCAACGAGTTTGAAGTTCTGTACGTTTAACTGTTTGGCAGCTAGTTTGAGTCGCGGCCATTTGCCTGAGATTAAGTCGTCGAAGTCGCTGTGAGGGAACTCGGCGCTGAGGCTCTGTGCAGTTAAATCAAAGCGAGGAACTTCTAGGTAGTGTGCTGTAAGGCGTGGTGCTGAGATGAGAATGAGCTTTCCCTCAGAGAGTTGGATGACTCCTGATAGCTGTAATTTTTCGGCATTCGCCTCTGCGTGCTGCATCTGCCGACTTGTGATGCGCAGTTCGATTTGCTGTGTATTGGTGTCGAGATTACTCGATTTAAAGTCAACGGTCGGTGTCAGAAAGTAACTAATGTGCTTCTTTTGTTGAGATAGTGTGGCCGCTTGTGTGTAAAAGGCATTGATGGCTGCATTGATGTCTAAAGCTTCGGCACCGTCCTCCTTGAAGGCTGGTAAATCGAAAGAGCCGCGTAGGCGTATGCTTTCATGTAAAGCGGCGAATCGATCGATTTTCCAATTGTCGTCAGCTTGAACAAGCCGAAAGGCGACGCGCTCTAATATAGGACTATGATATCCATCTGGTGAATACACGGATGGGGCAAAAAGTGTCCCCCCGGTCAATAACAGATTCTCAGCGCTAGGCGCTTTATCGAAGCCTTGCCACTTCAGTTCAAGCTCGGCGGCATCGGCTTGAAAGAGGGATTGCTCGATATTTACGGAACGTAGTTCGATACCTACGAGTTCGATAGTGGCATTCGAGCGCAGGCGGATTTCATCGACACGTAGGATGATGCCCGGGGATAATTTTTTGGCAATGAGCTGATTGCCCCACTCGGACGGTATCGGCAGGTAGCCGTAGATTAGTAGGCACGCTAAGACAAAGGCTTGCGCTATAAAGATAAGTAACATTGTGGCATCAAAAAACAGCTTTAGCAGTGTGACTAGGCGGAGTTTTCTGATACGTGCCATGGTTAGCGTGGTAGCTTGCAGGTGCTTTACTTATCTAGACGTTAAGGTGTCTAGATTTGAGCAGGTGCAGGTAATGGCTCTATGAGCTGCGGGTGTTAGCACTGGTTCATCCTTCATCTCTGGCGGGATTTCCATTTCCTCGGTTAGTTCGTAGAGTGCGTCGAGTAGTGGCTGTGGGATTTCGAAGATGGTGTTGTATTGTTTCGATCCAGCTACTTGAACGGTACCTGAGAGGCGGTCGGTGAAAACGTATTCGCGTGTCTCGGTACGGTCGGTTTCGTCCCCGGGCAACTGGATTGTGGCGCTGAGTTGGAAGAGCCACGGCAGTGATTTTTCTGTATCGACGGGATAAGCTTCGGCATAGCTATCGAGGAGGTAGCTCTTAACCTCAAATTTACGAATGGCGCCAAGCAGGACGCGTATATGCTCTGCATGGTTGGCATCGAATTCTTCGATCAGGTCTTCCAAGCTATGTTTTCTTGTCCAGGTGCGTAGTTGAAGATGGCTTCGTCATTTTGTAGGTTTGTAAGCTTGAGTGCACTGATACGTGCCGCAGCGGGCAGTATGTCCAATATGCGGTTTCGGTAGTAGGGGGTATTGAGTGGGATCATGCGCAGAGTCGCACTGCGCTCTACTTTGAAGATGAAGTCAGCTAAGTTTGTTTTTGCGTAGAGAGCGCCCTTGCTGTTTTCAGGATATGCGAGCATAAGTGTCAATGGATCGCCCTCAGAGAAGCTGAGCGTTACGATGCGGCGTGGATTGTTAAAGCCGTAGCTCTCGATGTCAGATGTGGAGGGGGCATCGGCGGCGAACCCTTTCGCTCGGAGGCTGGAGAGGTCTTTTATCAGGCTGTCCATGATGGCTGGATCAGCGCGATAAGGCTGGATCTCGTTTCCACCTCTACTTTCAAGGACCTGCCAGTCGTTTTCGCCAGTTTCTAGTTTTTGTAGCCGTATCTTTCGGCCATTTTCGGAGATATTGATGGCGGAAAGCATGCTCGAATCGAAGTTCATGAAGTTGCGCTCACGGAGGGCTTCTTGCGCTTCGCGCAGGGCGTCGAAAGGGCGGGCGAGCACAGTGAAGATTGCTGGGTTGTCTTCGAGTTTAGCGAAGTATTGAGGCGCACCTTGCGAATCGGGATCGAGATTGCCGACGATGAGTGTTTGGCGGCGCTTATTACCGTAGATCGTGACCTGCATGAAGGGTGTTTCGAGGCCTTGGACAATAGGATCGGCTTGTTCGGTCTCGATAAAGCGCCGCACTTTGGCAGCGGTTAAGGTATTGACCGTGTTGTCGACGAGAGCAGGGTCTGCTTCCGCTGCGAGGGGTGCCTCAAAAATCCAAGCCCCATTGTTGCGTGCGAGGCGCACTTTTAGCGAACTACCATCGGCAGTATTCCCTGAGCGGATCTGCAGCCCGAGTGCGTCGACCTCAAAGACGGGTATGTCAAATATCTCGCGGGCGCGCAGATCATTTAGATCAACGAGCAGGCTATCAATGACTTGGCGGTTGACGACAAAGATCTCCCGCTGATCGGGGCCTAGAAAATAGACATTGTTGCCGATTTCGGTTAGCGTGCCAATGCTGAGAGAAATGGTTTCATCGCCTTCGGCGATGACGATCTTCAGTAAAGGATTTTCGAGTCCGTAGTCGGCTAGGGATTGCCCAGTCTTTTCAATTTCATCGACGGAAAAGGAGGCTTCTTCTTCGAGGAACTGTAGCTGATTTAGAATCCGATTGATCGCGAAATAGTTGGCGGACCATTGCATTGGCTCGATGAGGTGCCAAGTAGAACCTTTTCGTTCAAGGATGCGGGGCGTTTCGATTCCGCGCCCATGCAGCTCGATGCGGTCGGCGTCGATTAGCTCACGTCCGATCTGTCTCGAGAGGCCGCCGGTGCTTGGCTCGACTTGTTTGGCCTGGTGGTTGAGGTAAGCAATCAGGCCAAAAGCAATGACGTTGAGTGCGAGAAGGAAGACTGTGAATTTGAAACGCATATGCTTAGTGGCGGCGGATGAGATAAATGAGCAAGCCGAGCAGCGCAGTGGCACTCGGTAAGATTGCGTAATAAATGAGGGTTCGGTTTAGGTCGCGCTTGCTCATGACGACTTGGTAACTTTCCAGTGGCCGAGTCGCTATGTTCAGCATGCTATTCTTAGCGAGTGCCCAATTCATCGAGTTGAAGAAAAGGGTACGGTTGCCGAAGGCACGTAGGCGGTTGTTGGTGATGAAGTCAGAATTACCAAAGGCGACGAAGCGGCCGCCGGGGATATTGATGCCGAGCCCTGTGCCTGCAGTGCGAGTGGAAACTGTAGCGATGGGGATGGGGCCTTTGAGGTCGCGCCCTTCGTCGAATTTTATCGGATCTTGCGTGCGGTAGTCGCTCTCCCCCCAGCTTTGGTCGGAGGTGCCGATAATTTGAGTAACCTTTAGGCGCGGGTCTTTGAGGGAGCCAGGATCGGTGCGCATGGGGCGTGGGCGACCGAAGAGGGCGGTGACCTGGTAATCGACGAGTAGCTCTGTGATCGGGTGTTCGGCGAAGCGACGTATGATTAGATCGCCGCCTTGCGCCTGAAAGTCGGGACCAACATCTTCAACCATCATGTCATCAGCAAGTACGCCCCAATCATAGAAAAGCTCTTCCATGCCGTGGCGTCGACCGGGATCGATCAACACCATCATCCGGCCATTACGCTCGCTCATGTAGCGACGCAGCTTTTCGACTTCTTCTGGAAGGAGGCTGGCCTGCGGGGAGGGGACGACTATCAAGTCGGCATCTGAGGGCACATTTTCTTCCACTGCCAGATCGAGCGTAGCGAGTATGTAATTACGCTCGCGGAGAAAGGCTTCGAGCTGTGAGAGGCCGCGTAGGGGGTCGACATCGTCGAGGCGCATCTCGCCGTGACCAACTAGGAAGTAAATTTTATCCTCATCTTTCGCGGAGACTTCAATGATTGCTGAGGTGATTACCTTTTCGCCGCGAAAGCCTGCTATTTGATTGTCCGCGACTTCGTAGAGTTCAGCTTGGCGAATCTCTCGCGTGCGTTCACCCATTGCGATTAAGATGATGTTCTCCTGCGTTAGCTTATATTTGTTGCTCAGATCTTGAGCGCGCTTTCGCTGGCGATAGATGTCGACGAACTCAACGTTAATGTAGGCTTTGCCTTCCTTCATGCCCTCGGCTTCGTACTCGCGGAAGAGCATGCGCAGGTGTTGGTGAATCTGCTTTAGCTCTGCGACTTCGGGATCATTCGGAATGGTGACGATGATATTGACAGGCTCCTCTAGTTCGCGGATGTGGGCTTTTGACTCAGGCGCGAGGGAATAACTGCCCGATTGTGTCAGGTCGATCCTGCTGAAGTATTTTGCGGCCAGATAATTGAGCGAGGCGATCAAGCACAATCCGAGTATGATCTGGACTATGCGATTGGCTACGCGGAAACGGCGCGCGAGACGGTATTCATTGAAACGGTTGATCTGCATCAGGGTAATTATGGCGTTCTATGCTTTTGCTTCGACTCACGAGAGTGGAGAGGCCGAGTAATAGAAAAGCGGTACTGGCGTAATAGAAGAAGGGGCGGGTATCGATAATACCGCGCGAAAAGTCGTCGAGATGCTCGAAGATTTGTAGGTAGTTGACTGCGGCGACTGCCCAACTAGAGAACTCACCTCCTGAATCGGCAATATTACCCATTTGCTGGCCACCGATGATGACTACGAAGAGAGTTGTGAAGGTGAGCATCCCCGCGACGAGTTGGCTGCGGGTCACACTACTGGCAAAGATACCAATCGAGATAAAGAGTAGACCACTTGTTGCGAGGAAGAGGAAGCTACCTACGAGCGGTTCTACTTCCAAGAGAGCACCACTTTCTGCAGCGTGAGGGTAAAGTTTTTCGGTGATTAGGGGAAAGCCAATCGTCAATACCCAGAGTAGCATGTAGAAAAGATAAGCCCCAGCGAATTTACTCAAAATTACGGCTACGCGCGAGGTGGGAGTGGTCATTAGTGTATCTAAAGTTCCAATACTCCGTTCGCCTGCGATGCTTCGCATTGTTAGAAGCGGTACGACGAAGAAAACAGGAATCCAAAAGACGCTAAAGAACTGAACAGTAGGCAAGGTCTCCGAGGGAGTATTGACCATGCCGCGTAAGATTGCCCAATAAAGAAAGCCCATCAGGCAGAGGAAGAGCACTGCGGCGATGTAAGTGGGCGGGCTGATGAACAGCATGCGTAGCTCGTGTTTGAGTAGTATGAAAAAGTGGCGCACTTTAAATTGGTCAGTAGTAATTGGAGAGAGACTAAGCGCTAATTTTGGGCTTGGTTTCGATGGTTTCTTCCCAAGATCGCTTGGTCGCGGCGAGGAAGATCTCTTCGAGGTTGGGCTCGCGAGGGGCCAAGCTGTGTAGGATGAATTCACGCTGATTACTGAGTAGTTGGATCAGTTGTGGTCCTAGGTTGCCTTCATTTTCAACGCGGAGGTTCAGTTCGGACCGATTTTCGGCTATCGGAGTGCTTTCAAGTATGGCAGCATCGATTCCACGACTGGCGAGGCAAGTGGCGACGGCGGTTTCGTTGCCTTCGACAATTAAGCTAAAGCGATTACTGGGCAGAAACTCCTCGCGTAGTTCCGTGCTCGTGCCCGCCGCGACGATGCGACCACGGTTTATGATGATCACGCGGTCGCAAGAGCGCTCGATCTCGGGTAGAATATGGCTGGAGATGATAACGGTGTGTTTGCCGCGGAGATTATCGATCAGTTTACGGATTCCTTGGATTTGGTGGGGGTCGAGGCCGATGGTCGGTTCATCCATGATGATTATTTCTGGATCACCAAGTAGGGCATCGGCGATGCCAACGCGTTGGCGAAAGCCCTTGGAGAGTGTGCCGATGATTTTGCGGCGAGCTGTACGGGCGAGGTCGCAAATCTCCATTGCTTCTTGCACGGTGGCGCGGAGCTTGTGCCCCGGGACTTCTTTGAGTCGCGAACGGAAGCGCAGATATTCGACCACCCTCATGTCGTCTGGCAGAGGATTGTTTTCTGGCATATAGCCAATCTTACGTTTCACCTCGTGCGGGTTTTGCGCTACGCAGATGCCACCGACCCAAGCCGATCCCGAGGTGGCTGACATAATACCAGAGAGGATCCGCATAGTCGTGCTCTTACCCGCGCCATTGGGACCGAGGAAACCGACAACTTCGCCCGGATTGACCGTAAAGTTGACTTTATGGATAGCGGTTAAGGCCCCGTATTGGCGGGTGAGATCTTTGACGCGTATGCTGGGGGTGGTCTCCATAGGTGGGCGATTGTTCGGAAGACAGTCTACAAGAGGGCAGAACTCAGAGGCTTGCAATCCGTTACTTGGCTCTTTAAGGCGTATTTTTCAGTAGTTCCATACCTTGGACTCCACGCTTGCGAGAATTCTAAGGGCGGTGCATCTATTTGTTATGGAAATTACTCTAACCACGCCAGCCATACTTTTTCCAGCCGTGAGCCTGCTAATGCTGGCCTATACTAACCGCTTTTTAGCCATCGCTAGTATTATCCGTGTACTGCATAGCCGTTACAAAGCTGAAGGCAGCGCCGTTGTGCGCCGCCAAATCGAGAATTTACGCGCACGACTCGGGCTGATCCGTAAGATGCAGACCTTCGGTGTCTTGAGTCTCTTTGCCTGTATCCTCTCAGTCATCGTTCCTCTTCCTCGGGCAACGGATTCTTGGTGAAACTCTCTTTGGCCTCAGCTTGGGACTAATGCTTAACTCCCTGATCTATTGCCTCCGGGAAATTCATCTTTCTGGCCGAGCCTTGGAGATCGAGATGGAGGATATGGAGAAGTGAAGGCCTGTTGTTAAAAACCAATTATTAGTTTCTAAATTCCAATTATTTTATGGCAGCTTCGTCGTGCCCATGAGGAACTTGTCGCATACGCGAGCGACGGCACGACCTTCGTTGATCGCCCAGACGATGAGCGATTGACCACGGCGCATGTCGCCCGCGGCAAAGACGCCTTCGACACTAGTCTCGAATTCACCGTATTCGGCCTTCACGTTGGATCGGGCGTCGAGGTCGAGGCCTAACTCTTCGGCGATGGTTGCTTCGGGGCCTAAGAATCCCATGGCAAGCAGGACAAGCTCGGCTTCGATTACACGTTCACTACCATCGACCTTCTTCGGGATGAAGCGACCGTTTTCGTTCGTCCATTCGATGTTATGAATGTGCACGGCTTTGACCTTATCGTCTTCGTCGCCTTCGAACTTGCTGGAAGTGACGAGATACTGGCGCGGGTCTTCCCCTTGAATCTCGGCAGCCTCTTCTTGGCCGTAGTCCATTTTGTAAGTCTTGGGCCATTCGGGCCATGGGTTATCCGCTGCGCGCTCTTCGGGAGGCTTCGGCATGATCTCGAGCTGCGTCACACTCTTGCAACCGTGACGGAGTGAGGTGCCTACGCAGTCAGTGCCGGTGTCACCACCGCCAATAATGACGACGTTCTTGCCCTTGGCTAGTTCGCTGAATTGTTCAGACTTACCTTCTTTGACGTCCCAAAGTTCCTTCGTGTTCGGTCCAAGGAATTCCATCGCGAATCGGATGTTACTAAGATCGCGGCCTTCGATTGGTAAATCGCGTGGCTTGGTAGCACCGCAGCAAAGGACGACGGAGTCGAAGTCTTCCATTAGTTGTTTGGAAGAAATGTCTTTGCCGATTTCGACGCCGCAAGTGATGGTAATGCCTTCGGCTTCCATCAAATCTGTACGGCGAGTGACGACGTCCTTCTCTAGCTTCATGTTGGGGATACCATACATGAGGAGGCCGCCTGGGCGATCGGCGCGTTCGTAAATAGTGACTAGGTGGCCGGCTTTGTTTAGCTGGTCGGCTGCGGCTAGACCCGCAGGTCCTGATCCGACCACAGCGATCTTTTTACCGGTGCGCTCTTTGGGTGGGGTGGGTGTGACCCAACCTTCATTCCATGCTTTGTCGATGATGGAGCACTCGATGTCTTTAATCGTGACGGGTGGCTCGATCACACCGAGCACACAAGAGCCTTCGCATGGAGCGGGGCAGACGCGGCCAGTGAACTCGGGGAAGTTATTCGTCTTCATGAGGCGCTCATAAGCGCCCTGCCATTTACCTTCGTAGACAAGGTCGTTGAACTCGGGTATTAGATTATTCACCGGACAACCGCTGGCCATGTTAGCCAGGGTGATTCCTGTGTGGCAGTAAGGTGTACCGCAGTCCATGCAACGTGCGCCCTGCTTCTGCACTTTTTCTTCGTCAAAATGTTCGTGTATTTCGTCCCAGTCTTTGACACGTTCGAGTGGCGGACGATTCGCAATCGTCTTGCGCTCGATTTCCATAAATCCAGTTGCTTTTCCCATAATTTTTAAGAGTTGAAAGTTGTTAGTTGGGAGTAGAAAGAGTTTATTTTGGTCATTAAATCAAACTTCTGATTTTGTCTTTCGACTCCTGAATTTTGGCCGCAGGTTACTAGTGTCCTGCCTTCACGTTTTCTTCAAATGCGGCTTGGATGGCTTCATCGCCTGTGAGACCACGTTCTTCAGCGCGTTTGACAGCGTGCTGCACGCGTTCGTAATCCTGCGGAAGAATCTTAAGGAACTTGCCTGCGGTTTCTGGCCAGTCGGCGAGGATGCTTTCGGCGCGCTTCGAACCGGTGAGGGCGAAATGCTTTTCGAGCTTAGCTTTGACCAGGTTCATCTCATCGTCGCCGCACTCGATCAGTTGATAAACGTTGACCATATCTGGGTTTAAGCGGTTTTGGACGAAGTCTCCCGATTCATCATAGATGTAAGCAACGCCGCCGGACATGCCCGCACCGAGGTTACGACCTGTGGTGCCGAGGTTCATTACCATGCCACCGGTCATGTATTCCAGCGCGTGATCACCGAGTCCTTCGACCACGGCTTCGACGCCTGAATTACGTACGCAGAAGCGCTCGCCAGCCATGCCTGCGATGTAAGCTTCACCTTCGGTCGCCCCGTAGAAGCAGACGTTGCCCGTAATGATGTTTTCGTGGGCGACGAATGGTGATGCAGGATCGGGACGGACGATGATCTTCGCACCGGAGAGGCCTTTGCCTAGATAGTCATTGGTGTCACCTACCACAGTGAAGGTCATACCTTTCGGGCAAAATGCGCCGAGTGATTGGCCAGCAGAGCCAGTAAGATTCACCTTAACTGTATCTTCAGGGAGGCCTTCTGCGCCATATTTACGCGAGATATCTGCGCCTGTGATCGTACCGACGACGCGGTTGATATTTACTATGGGTAGATTAATCTCAACGGACTTGCCCTCTTGGATGGCGGGCTGTGCTCGTTTGAGGATCTCGGTGAGATCGAGCGAACGGTCGAGGAGATGGTCTTGATCCACCTGGCAATAGGTGCCGACTTCGGGGCCTACGTCTGGACGATAGAGAATTTTGCTGTAGTCGAGTCCTTTGGCCTTCCAGTGGTCGATGGCGGAGCGCATTTCGAGTTTGTCGACACGGCCGACCATTTCTGGGATCGAACGGAAGCCAAATTGTGCCATAATCTCGCGCAGTTCTTCGGCGACGTAGTTCATGAAGTGAACTACTGCGTCAGCGCCACCTGCGAAGCGCTTGCGTAGCTCAGGGTTTTGAGTAGCCACGCCCACGGGGCAGGTGTTTTTATGGCAGACTCGCATCATTAAGCAACCGAGTGTGACCAGCGGTGCCGTTGCGAAACCAAACTCTTCGGCGCCAAGCAGACAAGCAATGGCTACGTCTCGGCCAGTTTTGAGCTGGCCATCAGTCTCCAAGCGGACGCGGGAGCGAAGATCGTTAAGTAAGAGCGTTTGGTTTGTTTCAGCGAGGCCTAGCTCCCATGGAGCACCTGCGTGCTGGATGGAGGAGCGTGGCGATGCACCTGTGCCGCCATCGTAGCCAGAGACGAGGATACCGTCGGCCTTTGCTTTGGCAACACCTGCGGCAATTGTGCCCACGCCAACTTCGGAAACTAGCTTCACATTCACGCGTGCCTGAATGTTGGAGTTCTTCAAATCGTGGATAAGCTCCGCAAGATCTTCAATCGAGTATATATCGTGGTGCGGTGGGGGAGAGATCAGTCCTACGCCGGGTGTCGTGCCACGTGTCTTAGCGATTTGAGGAAGCACTTTATGTCCTGGTAATTCGCCACCTTCGCCAGGCTTAGCGCCTTGCACGATCTTGATCTGGATTTCGTCGGCGTTGACCAGGTAGTTACTGGTCACACCGAAACGGCCAGAGGCGACTTGCTTGATAGCCGAACGACGGCTGTCGCCATTAGCATCCGGTGTGAAGCGGTCAGGATCTTCGCCGCCCTCGCCCGTGTTAGATTTTCCGCCGACACGGTTCATGGCAACGGCCAGTGATTCGTGCGCTTCTTTTGAGATTGAGCCGTAGGACATGGCGCCCGTTTTGAAGCGCTTCATGATCGCCTCGACGGGCTCGACTTCCTCGATTGGGATGGCCTTTGACTCGTCGATCTTGAAATCCATTAGGCCACGAAGCGTAAACATTTCCTTGGACTGGTCGTTGATCACTTGTGAATATTCTTTAAATACCGCAAAATCACCAAGGCGCGTCGCCTTCTGAAGCTTGTGAATCGTGATCGGGTTGAATAGATGGCGTTCGCCGCCAGCGCGCCATTGATAGATGCCGCCGGGATCGAGTGCATCGCCGCGCTCATCATCGCGAGGAGCGAAAGCTTTGTCGTGGCGTGCCATTGTCTCCTTAGCGATCGTACCGAGGCCGATGCCTTCCACTCGGGATGCCGTTTTGGTGAAATATTTATCAACAACCGATTCGTTGATGCCGATGGCTTCGAAGATCTGTGCGCCACGGTAGGAGGCGACAGTCGAGATGCCCATCTTTGACATGGTCTTAATCACGCCGTTGAGGTTGGCCTTGAGGAAGTTGTAGCAAGCTTGATCGGCGTCGACCTTGACGTCGCCACGACTGACGAGGTGGCGAACGGTTTCGAGTGCGAGATAAGGGTTAATTACGTTGGCACCATAGCCAAGGAGCAGGGCAAAATGTTGAACTTCACGCGGCTCACCGGACTCGAGCACAATGGATACGCGGGTCCGCGTGCCTTGGCTGACGAGGTGGTGGTGGAGACCAGCTACTGCGAGAAGTGCAGGGATCGGTGCTTTCTTGGCGCCGATCTTGCGGTCAGAAAGAATCAGAATGTTAACTCCGTCACGGATGGCGGCATCGGCATTTTCGAAGAGTTGTTCAAGGGCGGCTTCGAGGCCTTTTCCTGAGATGCGTGGATCGACAATCGCATTGTGTCCTGATTCGAGGCCACCGGCAGCCGATTCAAACAAGATGGGTAGCCGAGTCGCTTTAAAACCGGGTAAATCGATGTGGCGAAGCTGTGCAAGCTGCTTACGATCGATCAGTGGCGACTCAAATTTGATCATGCGGCAACTGTTGGCGCTGGGGCGGGTGAGGTCGCCTTCAGACCCAACAAAGCTGATGCTCGCGGTGACGAGCTCTTCACGTATAGGGTCAATCGGCGGATTGGTAACCTGTGCGAAGAGTTGCTTGAAGTAATTATAGAGGAGTTGCGGTTGATCGGAGAGCACGGCTAGCGGCGCATCGTTACCCATAGAACCGAGTGGTTGCTTGCCTGCTTCGGCGCTTGGGCCAACAATGAAGCGCATGTCTTCAAAAGTATAACCAAATGCCTTTTGGCGGGTTTCGAGGGTTTCGAAATTGTCGACGGGCACGTCCTTCGCCGCGGGCAGGTCATCTGGGTTGACGAGGTTTTCTTTGAGCCATTCGCCGTAGGGTTGCTCCGAAGCGATTTGTTCCTTTAGCTCTTCGTCGCCGACGATACGGCCTTTTTCCATGTCGATAAGAAACATACGACCCGGTTCAAGGCGGCCCTTTTTGATCACATTGGCTGGCTCGATGCCTTCAAGAACACCGACTTCGGACGCTAGAATGACTTTGTCGTCGGATGTCACGTAGTAGCGAGAAGGGCGTAGACCGTTACGGTCTAGAGTTGCACCAACTTGCACGCCGTCGGACATCGCCATCGACGCGGGGCCGTCCCATGGCTCCATCATGCAGGCATGGAATTCGTAAAAGTCTCGCTTCCACTGAGGCATGCTCTTGTGGCGTTCCCATGGCTCAGGGATCATCATCATCATGGCATGTGCAAGGCTGCGCCCTGAAAGAACGAGGAATTCGAGGCAGTTATCAAACTTCTGCGAGTCGGAGCCATCTTCGCGGATGATCGGCAAGAGTTTCTTCAGATCGTCGCCGAATACTTCACTGGCGAGTTGCATCTGGCGTGCGTAGAGCCAGTTCTCATTGCCGCGAACGGTGTTGATCTCACCATTGTGGCAAAGATAGCGGAAAGGCTGTGCGCGCGGCCAGCTCGGAAAGGTATTGGTCGAGAAACGGGAGTGAGTCAGTGCGAGTGCTGAATCCATTGCCTCATCGGAGAGATCAGGAAAGTAGTGCTCAAGCTGTTCAGTTGTGAGCATGCCCTTGTAAGTCATCGTGCGGCTAGATAGCGAACCGATGTAGAAGAGTGCGTCCTCATCTTCACCCGAGTAGCGGATGCGGTGAGTCGATAGGCGGCGGACTATGTAGAGTTTGCGCTCAAAGGAGATACCCGCTTCGCAAGCGTCGCCGCGAGCGACGAAAAATTGGCGCATACAAGGCTCGCAGGCAGCCGATGCTTTGCCGAGAATCTCGCTGCGGACGGGCACATCACGCCAGCCGAGCATACTGAGGCCTTCCTCGGCCACAATCTCTTCAATGATTGCCTCCTCGTGCCTACGCTCTTCATCGTTTTTGGAGAGAAATACAAAACCAACACCATAATCGCCCTCAGTCGGAACTTCGAAGCCCGCTTCTTGTTTGCAGACCTTCTTGAAAAAGTTGTGAGGGAGTTGGATAAAGATGCCAGCACCATCCCCAGTGATTGGATCGCAACCACAGCCACCACGGTGATCGAGATTCACGCAAATCTCGAGTGCGCCCTTAACGATACTATGAGACTTGCGGCCTTTCATGTCGACGATCAGGCCGATTCCGCAGTTTTCGTGTTCGTTCCTTGGATCATAGAGACCCTGTGCCTTGGGTGGATTGTGAGTGAATTCCATATCTGTTTATAAATGTCTTGAGTGCTGAATCCGTCGCCATCTGCGAGCCGGATCCAATTTAAATCGAGCGGTTAAAATCCCCATGTCTAGGGTCAAAAAGAACGAGTAATTTAGTCACTCGGAGTTAGCTGTCTAGGAAAATTACCCAATCTGGTTGAGGGTAGAACATTTTTCGCGCCAAATTGCTGTTGAAATGACTGAAAAGTTGCAGTTCTGCCTTCAGTCATGAGGCTCAGAAGGGGTCGTCCCTTATGTGGGATTCCAACCCGACTGTCTGCATGCCTTAGAAAAAACGGACTGTTTTTGAGCGCATCGCCTCGTGTTCTTCGTCGGTGCAGGGTGCGTTGGTGGGTGCCTCCGCTTCTGCGTTGTTCTGAGAGACTAAGCCGTTGCTTAGCATGTAGTTTTCGACTTCTTCACCACTCACGTCTGCGAGCATGGAGCCATTTATTTCGACGCAGGGAGAGAGAGGCTGTCCAGATTTTTCTACCATCTCCGCATATTGAGCTGCGTTGTTGATAATGTCGCGGTCTTCGTATTCGAGACCGTATTTTTTCATGATTGCGCGGACGCCCATGCTCCAACCGCAGGTTGGTTTTAAATATGCGATAATTTTCATAATATAGCTTTGTGTGGTAGATTTTGAGAACTTGTCAACTATGAGGATTTTCGAGCCACGACCCAATCGATGAGTTTGCTCGTTTCATCTTCGTAGGCCCATGCCGCTCTGAGGAACTCTGCAGGGTGAATATTGTTTTCTTTAAAAAAGTTTCGGTCGCCCCCGCAGCCATACATCGTCTCGGGTGGCAGCTCTCCGCGTAGCTTAGCAATTGCTTTAAGCATGATGCGCGGCAGCCAAACGATTCCCGCCACCTCATCGGTCTTCGGTGGTAGTGTATTGGAGTCGAGCGTATTGGCCGAGGGCTGCCCTTCTTGCACTGTTAGAAAGTAGTCGCGGCGCGCTTCGCTGACCATGAGGAAGGTCTCGAAGTCCGGCTCGCCACGGGTCACGAAGTCCTCCGCGTAGTCATAAACATCCATAGCATTCAGCCCAACAGATGCTAGTTCGGATAAGGCCGATTCATTGAAGTAGCTGTCTGGTTCGCGACTGCCCCCTTCGTATTTGGCGACTGCCCCTTTCCAGATTGCTTTCAAGGTTTGTTGATGCGTGTAATGATTCACTTCTGTAATTGTAACGATACCTTTACCAATAACAACCCGTCTTGTCATTTTTAACTAATTGTAATGGATTAAGGCATGAACGTCGATTCACATATGCACACACCACTCTGTGGACACGCCGTTGGCGAGCCGATCGAATACGCCAGGATGGCTGCGGAGCGAGAGATCAATCTAATCACGATCACTTGCCATATTCCTATGCGCTGGGAGGCCTTTGGGCAGGCAGGTATTCGCATGGCGCTAGAGCAACTCGACGACTACTTGGTTTTAGTTAGAAATACTGCTGAGCAAGCCAAACCGCTCGGCGTCGAAGTGCTCTGCGGCATTGAGGCTGAGGTGTATCCTGATGAGGCCGAACTGGAGCCGATGGACGAGATTTTGGCTGCTTACGATTTCGACTTCGTGCTCGGCTCACTGCACGCGCAATGCCGCAGTTATATCGAATGGCTGGCCAAGAATAAGGTCAAAAAAGACGCCATGAAAATCGATAGCTACTTCCGTCACCTCAAAGACGGTGCGCAGTCTGGTCGCTACGATAGCATGTCGCACCCCGACGTGATCCGCACCTACGGCGTCGTCGACAGTTTCAATCCCGCCGAACACGAAGATGTGATCCGCGAGTTCCTGCAAGCCGTGGTCGACGAGGATATTTGCATGGAGGTCAATACCAGTGGCTTGACAAAGGGCGACTACGAGGTGCACCCCGACCCGCTGATCCTCGATTGGGCGAGCGAAATGGGTGTGAAGCTGACGATAGGATCAGACTCACACCATCCGCATTCAGTTGGCCAGTTTTTTGATGTGATTCAGCCGGTGCTACGCGATAAGGGCTTTACAGATTTACACTACTTTCGAGGGCGTCAGCGACAGGTGATTCCGATGCCCGGCGGAAGCTAGCCAAGGTAGCATGCTAGCTTGTCGACCGCTATTACGCCATATTGTGTCCGATGAGCAGTCAGACTGCAGGTAATCGGATCGGTGCCCTTAATCATCTTCTAAAAATATACTTTACACTATAACAGTGTGCACTATTATTTTATTAATGAAGAATATTACGCTAAGTGCCGACGAGGATCTGATCGCTCGAGCCCGCGAACAAGCTCGTGCCCGTCAAACTACCCTAAACCAGCTCTTTCGACTGTGGTTGGAAGAGGTCGCTGAGCAAAAAGAGCGCAGTACTAAAATTGGAGCGCTCCTCGATCGCCTAGATGGAGTCGACGCAGGGGGCAATTTTAGTCGAGAGGAGATGAATGCCCGCTAAGCTATTTCTAGATACGAATGTGTTGGTTTACGCATTTGATTGGTCAGAGCCCGAGAAAAGATTAGCCGCGCAGGAAATGATCCAGCGTGAGATGGACTGGTGTATCAGCTGGCAAGTCGTTCAGGAATTTAGTAGCCTGGCTTTACATCGATTTAAGAAGCCTATGTTGCCAGAAGATCTTCGTGATTATCTCGATCTAGTTTTGTTGCCGAATTGTCGAGTCATGCCGACTGCAGCCATTTACGGGCAAGCACTGAGGATTCAGTCGCAAGCGCAATACTGCTTCTACGATAGTTTGATCGTGGCTGCTGCTCTTGTTTCAGGAGCGAAACAGCTCTATTCAGAGAATTTAGAACCAGGCGGACTGTTCGGTAACTTGGAAATAGTGAACCCATTTGAGTAATTAATGACTACCAAGGACTCCTTATTCGCATATAGCGCTGAGGGAGAATTTCGCTACTTTTCCCCCAACAAACCTTCAATTACCTTTGATGCACTGTTGTAAGCGTCGGTGGGGGCTTTAGGTTCGATCGTGCTGCCTGATTCGGGCTTGCAGAACTGACTTTCCATTACATCTAGGTCGAGGCCTAGACTATGACTCGCAGCTCGCAGCGAAGCACCAAGCGCGACCGAGCCACTGACAGCGAGGCGTTGGACTTTGGCTTGAAAGACATCAGCCGCGACTTGAGCGATGGCATCATTTTTTGACGCGCCGCCTGTTAGGTAAATGACTTCGGGCTTCAACTGCATCCAATCAGTACGTAGTTTCATGTTGATAAATTGTCCTTCCACGCAGGCGCGGATGGCGGCGTCGGCATCTTGCCAGCTTTCGAAGGCATCACTACCTTTTAGGATGGGTGCTTCGAGATCTACGCGTGGGCTGATCTCGGGGCGGAAGAAGGGAACCATAATCTGGTCATCGTTACCAACGGGTGTCTTACTTAAGGCTGCGGTGAATTGACCCCAGTCGTAACCAAATTTGTCTTTAACCTCTTCGCGAGCGAGGGAACCATTGACAAAACATTGCAGTGACATCGAGCCTCCAGCGGGATTTCCAAATACGTGGCCACAACCTTGTGGATCAGCCACGACACCAGGCATAGCAGCGAAGAAAGTGTCGGAAGTACCGAGCGAGACGACGAGTTTACCCGGCTTACTAGCGCCCATGCCGACGAGGCTGCTAGGGTTGTCGCCTGTGAAGATGGTGATTGGTGTGTTTGAGGCAAAGCCGTATTTTTGGACAAAGTAATCAGAGATTTGTCCAGCTGTGGTGCTACCTTGAGCGACTTTGGGCAGTCGCTTGATTAGCTCGGGAGCGGTTGCTTCGAGTAGGTCGGCATCCCAGTCCCAATCATGGATATTGAGCAGATTCATGCCTGCGCCGTCGCCAGTGTCGATGGCTGCGTCTGCGCCACAGAGTATAGAGCAGAGGAAGGAGCTCACTAGGTGAATACGGGCTGTTTGGCTGTAGGCTTCTGGTGAGGTTTTGTAGAAACGTCTGATTTGTGGACCGGTGAAGCGCTCGATGGCGATGGAACCAGACTTACTGCAAACGATTGAGTCACCGCCGACGGCCTCGCCGATTTCGCGGCATTCCACGCTGGTCGAACTGTCCATCCAGATGGGAGATGTGGCACGTGCGAGGCAGGGCGCGATCTGCGTGGAGAGACTTTCTGTTGTATCTAAAGTATTAATACAATTAAGCCAGCGAGCATTTAGGTAAACTGAGCCGTGTTGTTGGCCTGCTCCTGAGATGGCGGTGACTTTAGAAAGGTCGCATTTCACCTTTAAATCTCCGAGCAGTCTTTCTAAGGCGTCTAACCACATAAGTGGGTCACTGTGGACTTCTCCTCCGGTGCCTTCTGGAATGAAGCCTGAGGGTGCTTTGTATTGCGGCAAAGATTCGCCGAAATTAACGGCCGCTTCCGCGACGACGGATTGAGTGTCCGTATCGATCACAATAACGGAGCAGCTTTGAGTTGAGGAGTCGAGGCCGAGTGCGTAGGGCATGCTGGGAAGTATAGGGTGAGAAGTGGATTATAGAGAGAGAAAAAAAGGAGCGGGGAGTGGAGAGTTTTTAATCACTCTTCACTCCCCACTCCCTACTTTGGTCGGGGAGATCTTATAGAAACTCGTTGATCAAGTTTTCTAACATTTCCTGACGTCCGCTACCGAGGGTTGGCTCACCGTTGCCGAGGGCATATTTTTCGAGTTCTTCAAAACCCACTTCGCCAGCTTCGACCTTGGCGCCGATGTCTTTGTCGAATGTGCTGTAGCGCGCATCGACGAAATCCTTAAGGCGACCATCTTCGCGGATTGCGTGGGCGACTTTGAGGCCACGTGCAAAGGCATCCATGCCGCCGATGTGGGCGTGCATTAGGTCGATCGGTTCGTGAGATTCACGTCGGCGCTTGGCGTCGAAGTTGAGACCGCCAGTCGTGAGGCCGCCCATTTCGAGCACGCAGAGCATGACCTGTGTGGTCAGGTAGATGTCGGTCGGGAACTGATCGGTGTCCCAACCAATGAGCTCGTCGCCACGGTTGGCGTCGACACTGCCGAGCATGTTGGCGTTGTTACAAACGGTGAGTTCGTGTTGCATCGTGTGGCCCGCTAGCGTGGCGTGGTTGGTCTCGATGTTTAATTTGAAGCGATCCATGAGGCCGTATTCGCGGAGGAAGTTGAGGCAGGCAGCGGAGTCGCTGTCATACTGGTGGGTGGAGGGCTCACGTGGCTTTGGTTCGATGTAGAAGGGGCCGTCGAAGCCGATCTTATCCGCATGGGCGATGGCCATATGTAGAAAGGCGGCGAGGTGGTCGAGCTCGCGCTTCATGTTGGTGTTGAGCAGCGTACTGTAGCCTTCGCGACCGCCCCAGAATGTGTAACCAAGGCCGTCGAGTTCCTTCGTGCATTCGAGAGCCTTTTTAACCTGCGCAGCTGCGTAAGCAAATACGTTGGCATCGGGCGAAGTGGCGCCGCCTTGCGAGTAGCGAGGGTGGGAGAAGAGGCAAGCGGTACCCCAAAGTAGCTGGACGCCGGTTTCTTTTTGTTTGGCTTTGAGCTTGGCGACGACGGAGTCGAGGGCGGCGTTGGAGGCGGCAAGATCGCCGAGTTCAGGGGCGATATCGCGATCATGCCAGCAGTAAAAGTCGATACCGATTTTCTCGAGAAATTCAAAGAATACGTCGACGCGAGCGACAGCGTTTTCGACGGAATTTGAACCATCGTCCCAAGGCATAACGGCAGTGCCGGCACCGAAGGGGTCGCCGAGCTCGTTGCGCATGACGTGCCAGTAGGGCGCGGCGAAGCGAAGGTGATCCTTCATGGATTTCCCGCCGACTATCTCGTCGGGGTTGTAGTGCTTGAAAGCAAGCGCGCTCTTAGAGCTTGTGCCCTCAAATTGGATTTTGTCGCAGTCGAAATGTGGCATATTATATTGCAGCGCTGGACGCCGAGTTGGGTGGTTGATTTGTTGAGTCGGTAGAATTCGACTGAGCACTAAATTAACTCAGTCTCACGGTGTATAATATCAAATTGATCGAATAACTGATACCGCAAAATGCGATTATATTCTGTTGATTTGCGCCAATTAGTTGTGTGGACTGATTTTCGATGAGTGAGCAGATTGCCATAGTCATGTCCGAGGTGTTTTTGCGTCGCCTGACGCCTGCATTGATGCCTTTTGTACGTCGAGAGCAGGACTTTCGAATTGTAAGTATCCACCGACCCATCAATGAGTTGCTCGATTTGTTGCGCGAGCTAAATCCACGCGGACTGATTACCGAATGGTTGCCCGAGGTGACCGAGGCAATGCTCAAGCTTGATCTACCTACCGTGATCGCAGACACGGACTATACTTATCCTGGCGTTGTTAGCATTGATGTGGATGACCGAGCTGTGGGCGCAGCTGCGGCAGAGGCTTTTCTGCAAGCAGGGTTTCGCAGTTTTGCTTGCTTGGGCAATGGCTCGCCCTATTCAGGCCAACGTATAGACGGGTTTTTACAGGCGGTAGATTTCCCCGTATCAGTGCATACGGAGACGGCTTTTGAAGATGCGCGCTATAGTGAGCACTTTGTCGAGCCCAGCGCTAATCTGCGTAATTGGTTGGAGTCGCTTCCCAAGCCTGTCGGTATCTTCGCGGTGCACGATCCTTTAGGACGTTTTCTTTGTAGCAGCTGCCTGCAGCTCGGCATCGCGGTGCCAGAGCAAGCCGCTGTGATCGGCGCGAATAATGACGAGCTGGTTTGCGGGCTGAGTCACCCGATGCTTTCGAGCGTGGCGATTCCATGGGACGCGATCGGCGCGCTGGTGGGGGAGTCGATGCAAACATTGTTGGCCAAGAAGAAGCTTACTTCGGAGCCGGTTCTTGTCGCACCCAGCGGCGTGGTCATGCGGCACTCGGCTAATCACCTTGCAGTGGATGATCCGCAACTGCGCCAAGCGATGTCTTACCTTTCCGAGCACGTGCAAGACTCTATTAGCATTGGGCAGATGTGTGATGAGTTGCGGATTGCACGGCGCAGCCTAGAACGGAAGTTCAAAGAGTTTTACCGTTGCTCACCATGGGAGATGCTTTGCCGATTACGTATCGCTCGTGCGAAGCAGTTACTAGCGCAGACGAATCATCCGATCGGAATGATCTCGGATTTGTGTGGTTTTAACGACGCCGAGCGAATGGCTGTGGTCTTTAAGCGGGTCGTTGGCGAGCCACCGTCAAGTTTCCGTAAGTCACGCGGGTAAGTGTTTCTCAAATGTTTTTACGCTCACGGAAGTTTGATTCAATCCGGTCCCGAGCAAGCACCCTTCGGGTATAAACCCGTACGATTCGATGCTAGTAAACATCCCGCAGGTAGCGCTTATCAGTTTTCAGCTTTTTGACGTAAGCCGCGGCGTCTTCATTACTTTTACCACCTTCTTTTTCGATAATTTCGTGTAGTGCCAAGTCGACATCTGTTGCCATGCGGCTGGCGTCGCCGCAGACGTAGAAGCTCGCGCCTTTTTCTAACCATGTGTAGAGTTCTTTGCTGTTCTCGCGCATGCGATCTTGCACGTAAACCTTTTCTTCTTGGTCACGTGAGAAGGCGACGTCCAACTTGGTCAAAACGCCGTCGGCGAGGTAATCCTGCCACTCGGTCTGGTAGAGAAAATCTGTGAGGTAGTGCTGGTCACCGAAGAAGAGCCAATTTTGGCCTTTCGCGCCGATGGCTTTGCGCTCTTCCACGAAAGCGCGGAAGGGGGCGATACCGGTGCCAGGACCAACCATGATCATGGGAGCATCGTTATCGGCGGGGATTTTAAAGTGTTTGTTCGCAGTGACGAAGACGTCGGCCTTGTCGCCCTCGGCAATACGGTCTGACAAATAAGTAGAGCAGACGCCCTTGCGCTGACGGCCATGCGCATCGTATCGGACGACGCCTACGGTGAGATGAACTTCGCCCGGGTGAGCCTTCGGACTGGACGCGATCGAGTAGAGCCGCGGCGGCAGTTTCCTCATGATACCGACAAGGGCATTGGCTGTGATCTCTTTGGCTGGAAAGTCGTTCAAGACATCGATGATCTCGCGACCATGGAGGTAGGCTTGCAGGTCGGCTTTTTTAGCAGGGTCTAGCATGGCTGCAAGTTTTGCGTCCTTGGCGATCTCGTTATAGCGCTTGAGCACAGGTAAGGAAATTGCTGTCACATCGAGCTGACTAGTCAGGGCTTGTTGCAAGGTGTATTCCTGCTCTTTGATCCGCACGGGTGCGTCGGCGACGAGCTTAGTCGTTTCGATGATCGTGTTGACCACATCTTCTGCGTTGTGTGGAACCACTGCGAGGGCATCGCCAGTTTCGTACTCGAGACCAGAGCCTTCGAGGCTGAATTCTAGGTGGATGGTTTCCTTGGCGGAACCTTCCCCGTTGAGCATGACGCGCTCAGTCAGCTCGGAAGGATAAGGATTTTTGCGGGAATACTTGACCGGTGCAACAGGGGCTACAGGCGCTGCCACTACAGCGGATGCAGCGGGTTTAAATTCGGCTTCGAGCACGCCGAGCGCGCCTTTGTGCCATTTTGCAAAATCATCGTCGTAGTCTACATCGCAATCCACGCGGTCGTAGATGCGCTTCGCGCCGAGGCCTTCGAGGCGGGCGTCGAAGTCGATCCCCATTTTGCAAAACTCCTCGTAACTGGTGTCGCCGAGACCGAGCACAGAAAAGCGAGTATTGGGCAGTTTGGGTGCCTTGTCGCCCATGAAAGCTTCGTAAAAATCGATCGCGGTTTCGGGTGGGTCGCCCTCGCCCCAAGTGCTGACGATTACGAGAAGGTTTTGAATGTCTTTCAGCTTGGCTACCTTGATGTCGGCCATATTGACCGCCTTCGCTATGAAGCCTTTGCCCTTCGCTGCTTTCACAGTGAGGTCGGCGAGACTCTCGGAGTTGCCTGATTCGGTGCCGTAGAGAACGGTCAGTTCGGGAGCAGTTAAGGGTGCGGCGGTTGTGTGGGATGCAGCACCAAAAGTTGCGCGTAGGCCACTGATAAAGCCCTCAATCCAGAGTAACTGATCGGCTTGGAGGCCTTTGAGAAGACTGTTCAGCGAGGCCACTCGCTCGGGGGCAAGGGGTGCTGTCTGCGGGACGATTGGATCGGTAGTGCTCATATTTCTGCTTGGAAAAAGGCTTTTAAATAAGCACAGATCGCCCGAAACGCTAGCCTATTTCTACGTTTTCAGCCCTTTTCTTAGGTTTTTGAGTGACAAACCTAAGTTAAAGGTTAAAAAAGTAGTATTTCTTTCAAACAAGGATGCTTCTGCGTTTGCATCGGGTAAAAGATGCGACTTATTAAAGGTCAATTATGATTTCTGACAGCCAATCAGCTCCACAACTTCACAAGAACGAAGGAATCAAAACCCGTAGTAACTATCTCAGGGGCACGATTCTCGAAGGCATCGCCGACAGTTCGAACGGATCCATCGCAGCCGACGATCAGCAGGTATCCAAATTTCACGGCCTCTACCAGCAGGACGATCGCGACGTGCGCGCCAAGCGTCGCAAGCATAAGCTGGACAAAGCCTACTCCTTCTTGGCTCGTATCTGCCTGCCTGGCGGCGTTTGCACACCCGAGCAATGGCTGGTAATGGACAAACTCGCTAACTACTGCGCATTCAATACGCTCAAAATCACTACTCGCCAAGCCTTCCAGTTGCACGGCATCTTGAAGGGAAACCTCAAGGAGGTGATCAGCTCGTGTAATGACGTCGCCATGACTACGCTCGCCGCATGTGGTGATGTGAACCGCAACGTCATGTGCAACCCGAATCCTTTTGCCTCAGAAATTCACACTGAAGTGCAACGCGTGACCGAGGAGATTGACGCATACCTTAAACCGCAGACCCCCGCATTTTCTGAGATGTGGCTCGATGGTGAGCCGATCAAGCTAACCGTTCCACTAGCTGCCGAGCGTTCGCTCGACTGCAAGGGCGACGAAATTGAACCACTTTACGGTACTACCTACCTGCCGCGTAAGTTCAAGATCGCCATGGCCATTCCGCCTTATAACGACGTCGACGTCTTCGCGCACTGCCTCGGCTTCATCGCGATTGTCGAAGATGGTAAGCTGCTCGGCTTTAATGTCTCCGTCGGTGGCGGCATGGGCATGACCCATGGCAATGAAAAGACTTTTCCGCGTCTCGCCGAAGTCATTGCCTTCTGCACGCCCGACCAAGCCGTCGCGGTGGCCGAGAGGATCGTTACCATCCAGCGGGACCATGGCAACCGTGAGGACCGTGCCAACGCCCGTTTCAAATACACCGTCGAACGCCTCGGTAAGGACTGGATCCGCGAAGAGCTAGAGAAACGTCTCGGCTACAAGCTCGAAGACGCCCACGACTATAAATTCGTCAGCAACTGCGACCGCTACGGCTGGAGCGAAGGCATTAATGGAAAATGGCACCTCGGCCTATTTATCGAAGGCGGTCGGGTCGTCGATCTAGATGACAAGCTGCTGAAGACGGGCATGCTCGAAATTGCCAAAGTTCACAAGGGCGAGTTCCGCCTGAGCGCGAATCAAAATCTCATTATCAGCAACGTCGCCGCCGAGGACAAAGACACCATCGACTCAATGGTCGAGCAATACGGTCTCGACGCCTACAAGACTGCCTCCGGCATGCGCCGTAGCCAGATTGCCTGCGTGGCACTGCCGACCTGCGGCCTCGCTCTTGCCGAGTCTGAACGCTACTTGCCTAATCTAGTCAGCGACCTCGAAGTTATCCTTGAAAAAGCCGGTCTACGAAATGACGAGATCGTCATCCGTTCCACCGGTTGCCCTAACGGTTGTGGCCGTCCTTACCTAGGCGAGATTGGGCTAGTTGGTAAAGTCCCTGGGAAATATAATCTTTACCTAGGTGCCGGTTTCGACGGCGAGCGTTTGAACAAGCTCTACCGGACCTCCATCACTCACGAGCAGATTATAGATGAGCTAAAGCCCATTCTCATTAGTTACGCCAAAGAGCGCGAAGAGGGCGAACGCTTTGGCGATTTCACCATCCGCAAAGGCTACGTTAAACCGACCACTGCGGGTAATAATTTCCACGCAAACATAGCGTAGATCTGCTCTAAACAAAGCGAATTTTTCCGCCTATCTCTTAAAAATACGTCTGCATGAAGTCACTGCAAAAACTCTCACTTCTCCTCATCTCTGTTTTCCTCTTCACTGCATGCAGCGAAGAAACCAAGCAGGAGTTGAAAGAAGCGGCTGACGCCGTCACCGCCGAATCTAAAGAGCAGTTATCTGAAATGGTCGACAAGGCCAAAGGCAAAGTAGCTGAGACTGCTGAAGTGGTCAAATCCAAGACGCAAGAGATTGCCGAAAAAGCCTTTAAAGAGGTCGCGGAGGTAAAGGAAGCTGCCGCAGAAAAGATGGGAAAAGTTATTCAAGATACCAGCGAAGAAGTCACCGAACTTAAAGCCGCAACCGATGCCAAGCTGCAAGGCATGTTTAAGCAGAAGGAAGAAGCGCCTGCTGACCTAGAGTAGTGTGAAATTTTTTGGATAATGACACGACTAGTTTGTAGACGCTCAGCTCATCGCTTTATTTTTCTCTGATGATAACACTTCTCTCCCCTGCCAAATCCCTTGATTATGAATCGCCTTGCCTTACCGAGCGATCGACTCAGCCCCGCCTGAAGTCGGACACGGCTGCGCTCATGGAGCAGCTCAAATCGCTTTCCTCCGAAGAGGTTGGATCACTCATGAATGTCAGTGACAAGCTGGCCTTGCTTAATCACGAGCGCTTTCAAAGCTTTGCATCATCCTTCACTAAAAAGAATAGCCGCCAAGCTATCTTGGCATTCACAGGTGATGTCTACCAGGGCATGAATCTACGCGAGTGGTCCGCGGGCGACTTTGCTACAGCTCAAGAAAATGTCCGCATCTTGTCGGGGCTCTATGGAGTGCTACGTCCGCTAGATTTGATGCAACCCTACCGACTTGAAATGGGCACTTCACTGGCGAACGTACGAGGTAAGAACCTCTACCAGTTCTGGGGCGATCGCATTACTGGCTTGTTAAACAAGGATCTTGAAAAATCCAATTCTAGTGTCGTGGTTAACTTAGCCTCGAACGAATATTTTTCTTCAGTGATCCCGTCTAAACTGAACGGCCAACTGACCAGCCCTGTGTTCAAAGACGAAAAGAAGGGTAAGTATAAAATCATCTCCTTTTACGCAAAGAAAGCTCGCGGTATGATGGCTGATTACATCGTGAAAAACGAACTGAAAGACTCAGAGGATTTGCGGGAATTCTCAACTGGAGGTTACGCCTACGACGCCGAAAGCTCGACCGTGGACAAGCCAGTTTTCCTGCGCTCCGAAGCTTCTGCGAGCAAGGTTTAGTTAAGAAGTTTGGTAAGTAAAAAACTTTAATTTTTCTCATATAGTCTGCCGCTAAAAATGTGCACGACGCGGTCGAACTGAATGGGAATAATATAGAAATCTAGGACATGTAATCTGCCGTCACACTGCCCTTTACTTTTTTGATCCCATCAACTCTACCCTGATATAGGAGATCCCCTCCGGCTTCGCCGCCGTCAGGTCCGATCTCGATGAGGTAGTCGGCATCTTTGATCACTTCGAGGTGGTGCTCGATCACTATCACGGTGTGGCCTTTGTCCACAAGGCTGTGCAGAAGCTCGATCAGGCGCTCGACGTCGGATAGGTGCAGGCCGATGGTAGGCTCTTCGAGGATGTAGAGGTTACCTTGGCCTTTGTTGTATTGTCGCTCTTTGAAGGTGGGCATGCCTTTGGCTAGCTCGCTAACGAGTTTAAGGCGTTGGGCTTCACCACCAGAGAGGGTGGGCGAGTATTGTCCTAGCTCGATGTAGCCGAGTCCTGTTTCGACCATCAGTTGCATGAGCTTACTGAGTTGGGTGTGAAAACTAAAGAACTTTGCCGCCTCTTCGAAGCTCATTTGCAGAACGTCGGCGATGCTCTTGCCATGCCAGCGTAGTTCGTCGAGTTCGGCGCCGTAGCGGCGACCGTTACAGTCCTCGCAAGTCACGTAGGCGTCGGGCATGAAGTTCATTTCTAGTTTCACGCGGCCAGCACCTTTGCAAGTTTCGCAGCGCCCGCCCTTGGTATTAAAAGAGAAAGTGCCAGGCTTGTAGCCGCGCATGTTGGCCTCGGGTAGCTTGGCAAAAATGTCCCGTATAATATCGAATGCACCGATGTAAGTCGCAGGTGTGGAGCGCGGGGTTTTGCCAATAGGAGATTGGTCGACCTCGATCACTTTGCGAATTGTTTCTGCGCCTTGAAGGGACTTGAAACAATCCGAAGCAGTGAGGATTTTTGATTGAGCAGTCAGTTTTGCTGATTTGGTTTCGATGGCTGCTTTGACTAATGGCTTTAATAAGTCACGAATCAGAGTGCTTTTACCTGCGCCGGATACGCCGCAGACGACATTGAGACGCTGCTTTGGAATATGTAGGTCGAAGCCTTTGAGATTTCTTAGGGTGGCACCTCGTAGTATAATCCATTGCTCGTTGCTTTTCTTTTTTCGCGGGCTCCATGTGGCGGGTAACGTGCGGTGCTCGCCGCGGAGTGGGTGCTGCATTTGCTTGCGCAAATACTGCGCAGTGAGGGAACGCTTGCTTTTCTTAATTTTTGCCAGACTGCCGTTGGCGACGATCTCACCGCCGTGAATACCGGCGGCGGGGCCTAGGTCGAGAATCTGGTCAGCCTTACGCATAGTGGCCTCGTTGTGCTCAACGATCACAAGGGTGTTACCTCGTTTACGTAATTGATCGAGGGATTCGAGGAGCTTTGCATTGTCCCGTGCGTGCAGACCGATGGATGGCTCATCGAGGACGTAGAGCACGCCTGATAGGTTGGATCCAAGCTGCGCGGCTAGACGGATACGTTGGGCTTCACCTCCGGAGAGTGTAGCGGTGGCGCGATCGAGGCTGAGGTAGTTTAGCCCAACACGATCCATGAAGCGCATGCGCTCTTCGATCTCGGGAAGTAGTTCGTCGAGGACGGGCTTTGAGCGTTTGCTTGTCTTTAGGTTCTTGAGAACCAGGAGCAACTGTGACGGCGTGAGCTTTAAAAGTTCAGGCAGTGAAACGTTCTCACTAAGTCCTAATTTATAATCTTTAATTCTTAATTTGAGTGGTAACTTGACGGCACTGCTAAGCGCATTTAGCCGCTTACCACAACAGTCGGGGCAGGTTGCACCGTCTTCAAGGTCGTCGAGGTGATCAAAGGAAGTTTTCGTCCCTGTCCCAAGCTCGTCGAGGGCTTCGCTAGACATCCATTCAAAGAGTTGGCCGTAGCCGCGACAGGTAGGGCACCAGCCGCGCGGGCTGTTCCACGAGAAGTGCTTTGGGTCTAGCTCAGGGAAAGCTTCGCCTGTAGTCGGGTCGGTGCGCTTGGTCGAGAGGCGAGAAATGGTTTCTCCTTTCGGCGACATAAGGAAGGCGCTGCCTTTGCCTAATCTCAAGGCTTCATTGAGGCTTTGAGAAGTGGTGGTTGGTGGTTGGTGAGTGGTGAGTTTGCTTATGACTAGATCGATGTCGTGCTCAACGTAGCGGTCTAACTTTTTGAAGTCGTCGAGGTGGACGACTTTTCCGTCGATGCGAAGCATCGTATAGTCATGCTCACGTGCCCAATTTGCCAGTGGTTCGTGGTGGCCTTTACGTCCACGAATGAGTGGCGCGCAGAGGCAGAGAGTCTTTAATTTAGAATCGGCGAGTAAGCTCCTTAGCCGTTTCTGAAGGCTTGCCTCGCTTTGGCTGACGACAGCCTCGCCGCTTGCGGGTGAA
Source organism: Opitutaceae bacterium BACL24 MAG-120322-bin51 (assembly GCA_905182465.1). Lineage (GTDB taxonomy): Bacteria > Verrucomicrobiota > Verrucomicrobiia > Opitutales > Coraliomargaritaceae > Thalassobacterium. The sequence goes on from CAJJBI010000006.1 coordinate 134,136, forward strand.
TGTTGGATACCGATACGCGCATAGAGCAAGCGTAGGTATTGGGCGACCTCAGTGATGGTGGCGACAGTGGACTTGCGGGTGCCTTTGGTGACTCGTTGCTCTATTGCGACAGTGGGGGCGATGCCGTGCACCTCGTCGACTTCAGCACGAGACATTTGTTCGACGAATTGACGCGCGTAGGCGGACATTGATTCCATGAAGCGGCGTTGGCCCTCGGCAAAGACGATGTCAAAAGCGAGGGTGGATTTACCTGAGCCAGAGACGCCGGTGATGACGGTGGTTTTGTTGTGCGCGATCTCGCAGGAGATGTTTTTAAGATTATTCTGTCGAGCACCCTTGATGCGTAAAACCTTGTTCGTTGTTGTTGTTGGTTGTAGGCGACTGGATCCTCGGCGGCTAGTTTGCTGGACGTCGAGTTTTCGCTGATTGCCTCGCTCAGGTAGTCGGCGGTTTCGCACTCGACTTCGATGATTTGCTCGGGAGTGCCTTCGGCGATGATTTGTCCGCCAGCGGAACCAGCTTCGGGACCTAATTCCACGATCCAGTCGGCGACTTTAAGAATGTCGAGATTGTGCTCGATCACGATGAGAGAGTTGCCGGCATCAACCAGTCCTTGGAGCACGCCTATGAGTCGTTTAACGTCGGCTCGGTGGAGGCCGGTGGTGGGCTCGTCGACGAGAATGAGTGCGTGTGAACCGGCACCACTCTGAATGGGTGAGCTAGTCAGCCCTGCTTTGGCAGAAGGGGAGTTTTTGATCTTAGCTAAATAACGGACAAGTTTTAGGCGTTGGGATTCACCCCCTGAGAGGGTGTTAAGAGGCTGACCGAGCTTCAGGTAGCCGAGGCCGACCTCGACTAGTGGCTGGAGGCAGCGGACAATTTTAGCCCGCGCTGAGCTTGTCGAATGAGGGACAATCTCCGAAAAAAAGTACGGCCTCGGCGATGTCGAGTTCTAGGATATCGGCGATGCTTTTGCCGTTAAAGTCAATTTCGAGGACTTCGTCTTTGAAGCGCTGGCCTTCGCAGCTTTCGCAGGGGACGAAGAGATCGGAGACGAACTGCATTTCGATGCGCTCAAAGCCTAGACCAGAGCAAGTGGGGCAGCGTCCGTCGCCGCTATTGAATGAAAAATGTCCTGGTCCCATGCCAGCGGATTGTGCGGTCTCAATCTTGGCGAAGAGCTTTCGAATCTCATCCCAAGCCTTGCTGTAGCTAGCAGGATTAGAGCGGGGAGTTTTGCTGACGGGGCTTTGGTCAATTAGGACGACATCAGAGAGCGGGAGAGTGGACTCAATGTCTTTGATTGAAGCGGGCTCTTCGACGATGAGGCCTTTTTGCGCTAGTAGGTTTTGGTAGATTACGTTGTTGAGTAGCGTGCTTTTACCAGAGCCGGAAACCCCACTCAGGCAGACAAAGCGTTGTTGCGGGATGTGAACAGTAAGATCATTGAGGTTGTGCTTGCTCGCATTGTAGATTGAGAGCAGGGGCCCCTTATTGGTGTCTCGGCGACTATCGGGTGCGTCGATAGTTTCGCGACCGGAGAGGTAGCGCCCGGTGTGAGTGTTGGATTTTAGAATACGTTTGTAACTACCGCTAAAGCTTAGCTCGCCGCCACCTCTACCTGGACGGGGACCAATCTCGATGAGATGGTCAGCTTCGCGCATGATGGCTTCATCGTGCTCGACCACGACAACGGTGTTACCCAGGCCGGTCAGTCGGTGGAGGATGGAAATGAGGCGATCCATGTCACGCGGGTGCAGGCCGACGGATGGTTCGTCGAGGACGAAGAGCGTATCGACGAGTGAGGAGCCTAGGCAGGAGGTGAGATTTACCCGCATGGTCTCGCCGCCGGAGAGGCTACGAGAACTGCGGTCGAGTGTGAGGTAGCCGAGGCCGACATCTCTCAAAAATGTCAATCTGGTCATAATGCCATTTAAGGCCGTGTCTGTATCTAGCTGGCTTTTTTTAGAACTGGTGAGTGCTGAGTGAGGCAGTCAGGAGTTCTAATAAGTCACTCACACTTTTTTGGTAAAGCCCAGGCAGCGTGTGCCCTTGCCATTTCCAGTTAAGAGAATCTGCTTTAAGGCGAGCACCCTCGCATTCGGGGCATAGGGTGTAGCTGCGGAATTTCGAGAGAAACACGCGGACGTGCATTTTGTAGAGATTGCGATTGAGCCAATCGAAGAAGCGACGGATGCCATACCATTGGCCACAGTTATCTTCATATTTCGGTTCGCCCTCCATTATGAATTGAAGCTCTTTTTTCTTGAGCTTCGACCATGAGATATTGGTTCGGACCTTATGCTTTTGGGCGGCTCGTTGGAGGTCGCGAAGACTTTCGCTGTAGACCTCGCCTTGGAAGGCGCGGATGGCGCCCTCGTCGACCGAAAGGCTGTGGTCGGGTATGACCAGGCGGTCGTCGATCTCAATGACACGCCCAAAGCCTCGACATTCGGAACAGGCGCCGAGGGGGGAGTTGAAGGAGAAGAGCGCTGGAGCGGCAGCGCGGAAGGTTTGGCCTGTGATTGGAGAGCTAAGCCCGTGGGTGAAATCTGCGACCGGCTTTATATTTGTATCGAGTATCTGAATACGACCTTTGCCAAAATGGAAGGCTTGTTGCGCGGCTTCGATGAATCGGGATCGAGACTTTTCGTTCAAGCTCGCGATGCGATCCTGTAATGATAAGGAGTGAGGAGCGATTTATGAAGGGTGAGGAGTTAGCGGATGCCAGCTCATCAATACGCATCATCTTGTATTCATCCCCACCTTTACCCTTAGGTAATAAGACGCGGGTGTAGCCCTGGCCACTGAGTGATTTCAGGATTTCTTCCCAGCTTAAATTTTCAGGCTTTGTGATGGGAAAGGTGACGTAAGCCGGTTGCCCTTCGTAATTGGCGGTGAGTTTCCTCCATGCCGATTGGGGGGTGTCGTCGGTGATGGCTTCGCCAGAGGATGGGTCATAGAGGGTGGCAGCATTGGCGAACCAAACCTTAAAGTAATCGGCCAGTTCGGTGATGGTGCCTACGGTGGAGCGAGAGGTTTTGACTGTATTGGACTGCTGGATCGCGATGGAGGGACGGATGTTTTCCACGCTGTCAACCTTTGGGCGGTCGAGTAGATCCATAAACTGGCGGGTATAGGGCGAGAAGGTTTCAACATAGCGGCGCTGGCCTTCAGCGTGGAGTGTCTCGAATACCAGTGAGGATTTACCTGCACCACTAAGGCCTGTGACGACGGTGAGTTCGCCAATGGGCAGGTCGAGATCGAAGCCTTTGAGGTTATTTTGGCGAACGCCGCGCAGGTGGATGTATTCTTTTTTCGAGGGCATGTTTAGGAGGATATTGATCGGGGAATGCTGGAGGTCGAATCATGGAGGCATTTATTTTGTGATTTATTTTGTAGGAGCGCGACTTATCATCATTCTAATTACAGTTGCTTCATTTTTTTACAGAAGCTCTCTGCCTATGAAACCACGAATTCTACTTGCTGAATCTACGACTCCCGACGGTGCCCCCATGTCGCTATACGAGCATGATGGTGCCTATTCCATTAGCTTCCAAGGGCAAGAATTGATGCACTCCAAGGCGTCGGCTTCGGAGCTTTTATTAGGTAAGTTGGGGGTTGAACTCGCCAGAAAGGAGCCGAAGCCGCGTGTCATGATCGGTGGGCTTGGATTGGGCTTTACTTTGCGAACAGTCTTGGAGGGACTAGGCGCGGATGCGCAGGTCGATGTGGTCGAGTTGGTGCCTAAGGTGGTGGAATGGAATCGTGATTTTTTGAAAGATTTAAATGGCGCTTTGCTTGACGACCCACGAGTCAAGGTGATCGAAGGTGATGCTGTCGAACAAATCAAGCAAGGCGATGCGCAGAGCTATGATGCTGTGATCCTTGATGTGGACAACGGGCCGACGGGTATGGTCAAGGCCACAAATACCTCACTGTATTCACACAAGGGTTTACGCACGGTGCGTAAGTTGCTCAAGTCTGGCGGCCGAGCGGGCTTCTGGTCGGCAGGCGAAGACCCCCACTTTAAGGCGCGGATGGAAACAGTCGGATTCCGAGTGGGGCACATTCGGGCTAAAGTCCACGCGGGCTCCAAGCGTGCCGCCTACGTGATTTACGTGGCGGATAAGTGAGATTAACTAAATTCTCAGCGTTAATACTGCACCTGCACTTTGAATGGTAAACCGCCAAGGCAAACAGCTTGAGACTTCAGCACGGATGTCTGGTTTGCGTGATCAGGATTAGGAGAAAGTTGTGCGCTAGGGCGGGGGACGCGCGGAGCAGTTCCCTTATTTAAACTTTATCTGGATTTTCTTCTTCCACGGGTGCATCTACGCTTTCGGCTTCAACTTCCTTGGGTGCTTGCTCTGAGTTCGTTGTATTGCCGGCAGCCTTTTCAGGCTCTTCGTCCATAGCGGTGCGGATGTCTTCTTCGATTTCCGTGGTGGCTTTCTTAAACTCACGGATTGATTTGCCAAAGGACTTGAATAGCCCAGGCAGGCGCTTAGCTCCGAAAAGTAATAAAACAATAAGGAAGATCAGGAGGATCTCTGGGCCGTTGATATTCTGGAGAAAAGCGACTGTATTCATAATAATAAAGATTGTTGGAGCGCTAGTAGCGCCAAGATGGTAAACTGGGAAGGTTTGTTTCGTAGGGGGTGTCTAAGTGCCTGCCCCCAAGGACAAATGAAAGAACAAATTAATAAACTAAGAAAGGCTGACGTAGCTTGATAATAAAAATCACTCCTACAAACGAATACCTATTCTTCGTCGAGGTCACGATATATTTTTCCGAGGCGGACACTCTCAGCAGCGTTGACGGGACTGGCGCGGTCGTTGATTTTGGGTAAACCTTCAACAATATCAGCGGTGCCTAGCCCTGCGGGGCGGTTTCCTCGAGTCTTGAGGATAGCAGATTTATTTCCTTCACTATCACGGGTTTCAAGGAAGGTAGATGCGGGGAAACTGCGGGCGTTTCGCAGGGTAGCCAGTCGATCGAACTTGTTGACATGGACGATGGTCGCTTGGTCGGTGGCATAGATGCTGCCAGTCAGAGCGGATCGGATCTGTTGATCACCTTCGATTACGCGGACGCTGCGAGAGCCCCCGCAACCGCTGAGTAGGGAAAGTGAAACCGCAAGGAGTGCGAAGGAGGGTATGGCTTTGTGGGGCATGTTGTATTTCTTTGGCATTCGCAGGGAGTATGCCTAAGCAACTTTATTTATGTTTGGCGTTTTCGCGTTTGATGCTGTCCATGCCGGGTTTTTCGAGATTGATATCGCCTTCAAAGAAGCCGTGAAGCTGACGGATACGGGTGGGGTGACGCATTTTGCGGAGTGCTTTGGCCTCGATCTGGCGGATGCGCTCGCGGGTGACCTTAAACTGGCGGCCGACCTCTTCTAGCGTCCGCGAATAGCCGTCGGCTAGGCCGAAGCGGAGCGAGAGTACGCGACGTTCGCGCTCGGTCAGCGAGTCGAGCACGTCAGTGATCTTTTCGCGAAGCAGACTATAAGCCGTCATATCGTAGGGATTCTCAGCGCCTTTGTCTTCGATGAAGTCGCCGAAGTTAGTATCGTCTGAATCACCGACAGGACTTTGCAAGGAGATCGGTTGCTGCGCCATCTTCATGATGGACTGAACGCGCTCGATGGGGAGATTCATCTCATCGGCGACTTCCTCGGCGGTGGGCTCATGCCCCAGCTCTTGTAGGAGTTGCTTCTGTACCTGCATTACCTTGTTCAAGGTCTCGATCATGTGCACAGGGATACGAATAGTGCGCGCTTGGTCGGCAATAGATCGAGTGATTGCTTGGCGTATCCACCAGGTAGCATAGGTGGAGAACTTATAGCCGCGGCGGTATTCGAATTTCTCAACGGCTTTCATTAAGCCCATATTGCCTTCTTGGATCAGATCAAGGAAGGAGAGGCCACGATTAGTATATTTTTTAGCGATCGAAATAACGAGACGTAGATTGGCTTCGACCATTTCAGTCTTGGCTTTGTGCGCTTCACGCATGCCGAGGCGTACGAGGCGAATGATTTCCATGAACTCGCGGGAGTCCATTTTGAATTCAGTCTTAATCTCTTTGAGGCGCTTGTTGGTGCCTTTGGCATCGAACTTCGTCTTGCTGCGTGTCGATACCATTTCAGCGGCTTCGATGTCATCATAGAGGCTAGAGACTTCGCGGTAAATGGGAGTGAGGTCCTTAAGGAACTCTTCGAAACACTTCAATTTGAGGCAATACTTGCGCAGCACCTTACGCAGTTCTTCCTCGTATTTGACCATGCGCGTGCGGGCGCGTTTCGAGTTCGACTCGTTACTGGCGTTAATATGGCTATCCCAGGCAGCGTAGATGCGCTCGCCGAGGCGGTGTGCTTCTTCGAGTAGTTTTGGCAGGCTGTTAAAATAAGCTTCGCGGCTTTCGATCTTCTTATCTAGCACGACGCGATCGAAGCGTTCCTCGCGGTTGAGGAGCTTTGTGACGACGCTGTTTTGGAATTCGAGTGTGAGCGCAGTGGAAAAGAGGGCATCTTGTGCTTTGAGCTCGGCCTTCTCGATACGCTTTGAGATCGCGACCTCTTCCTCACGGGTCAGGAGAGGAACTTGCCCCATTTGTTTGAGATACATCCGGACTGGATCGTCCAAAATATCGTTTTGCGAGGTGCGGACTTCCTTCTCTTCAGTCTCTTCTTGGCGCGCCTTGAAGGCTTCGACTTCGTTGTCGTCGAGAATGTCAACTTCGAGGTTTTGCAGGATGGAAATAACGTTTTCGATTTCATCAGGGTTGTTGACGGAATCGGGCAGGGCTTGGTTGATATCCTTATAAGTAAGGAAGCTCTGCTCTTTAGAAAGGCGTATTAGGTTGCGGATGCGCTCGTTGAGCTTTTCCTGCGCTTTGGGCGAGAGCTTGCGCCTCTTAATGGCTTTCTTAGCGGCCGCAGCGAGTTTGGCGTCACTGGTATCGTCGCTGGTGTCGATGGTCTTCGCCCTGGCTGAGCTTGTCGAAGCCTTAGCAACTTTCTTCTTGGGCGCTACAGCTGTTTTCTTAGTAGCGACCTTTTTGGTAGGCACTTTCTTGGCGGCTAGCTTCTTTTTAGCGGGTGCCTTGCTTTCTTCTTGGTGGCTAGCTTCTTTTTAGCGGTGCCGCTTTCTTCTTGGTGGCTAGCTTCTTTTTAGCAGGTGCCGCTTTCTTTTTGGCTGGGGCTTTCTTGGTGGCTAGCTTCTTTTTAGCAGGTGCCGCTTTCTTTTTGGCTAGGGCTTTCTTGGTGGCTAGCTTCTTTTTAGCAGGCACGGCTTTTTTCTTTGGCGCGGCAGCTTTTTTGGCAGGCGCTCTTTTTGCGACCTTCTTTTTCACAGGTGCTTTTTTGGCGGCGGTTTTCTTAACTGGCTTTTTGATGATTTTCTTTTTCGCTGCGGACATAATTTATTAAAATGAAGTGGTTCTATCGTGAAGGTGCTAGTTCTAGAGGATGGGCAACTTTGCGGAGGATTTCTTTGCGCTCTCGCATGAGGCGTATCTGTGTTTCGGGGTCTGAATTGATGATCTTTTGTTCCAATTTTTTAATCTGGGCTTCAACAAATTTCCGCCGAAGGCGCTCGAGGCAGAATACAATTTGTTTGGTAGGTTCTTCCACGCTGAGTTCTCGTGAGTGAATGTCGGCGAGGAGTTGTCGTTCTTCGACGCTATCGATGATGTTTTCTATTTGGTCGACTGAATCGATCATACCCTCGCGCAGTTCGGCTAGGAGGCGAGAAAGTAGCTTGCCTGTCGTAGATTTTGTATTAATCCATTCGTAATCAATAGTTTCTGAAAGTTGATCACCGTATTCTGGATGATGTAGAATGAGCCAAAGTAGCTCCCACGTGGCCTGTGTCAATAGCGGGTCTCGCGCGGGGGTTGGGGCGGTTTTGGCGGCTTGTTCGCCCCTGAAATTAGCGCGAGGGGCGGGGACTTTTTGAAAGTCGCGAAGGGCGGCTTGCGGATCTACATTAACGAGACGTGCTGCGATCTGGATGTAGTCCTCACGGGCGACTTCGGATGGCACATGGTGGAGCAGTTCGAATACAGCGCGCAGGGCAGTGGTCTTCTCGTGAGTCGTAGGAGCGCGGTCTTCTGGCAGGTTGTCAGCGATGAGCAGTTCAATGCCGCTTTTGGCCGTCTTGCGGAGCCCCTCTAATGCCTTGGAACCGTGTTCGCGGAGGAGGTCGTCTGGGTCGGCCTTTTCGGGGAGCAGTAGGAAACGGAATTCGAGACCAGCTTTAAAGGCGAGTGGTAGGGCGCGGAGGGCGGCTTTGCGACCAGCAGAGTCACCGTCTAGCAGGCACTCGATACTGTTCGGTTCATAGCGGCGGAGTAGGTGCATCTGTTCGTCGGTGATGGCAGTACCTTGAGGTGCGACGGCAGTGTGTAACCCGACGGACCAGCAGCGGATGGCGTCGAGCTGACCTTCGACAAGGAGGAAACTTCCGCCGTCTTTAAGGTGGGTGCGGGCGTGATCCATGCCAAAGAGGATACGACCTTTGTGGAAGATGGGGGTCTCGGGCGAGTTGACGTATTTAGCTTCGCGGGCAGGATCATCCTCGGGTGTCTGCGGGAGTTGGCGTGCGGTAAAGGCGACAACGCGGCCTTGCACGTCGCGGATGGGGATCATGAGGCGACCACGAAAGCGGGACTTGAAATATTCGTGATTTCGTTCGCCATCTCGGGCGAAAAAGAGGCCCGACTTGTGCATCGCGGCGGTGGATAAGTTACGTTTTTTACAATAAAGCGCAAAAGCATCGCGGGCGGCGGGGGCGTAGCCGATTTTAACCTCTTTAGCGGTCTCTGGAGTAAAGCCGCGCTGATTTTTCCAATAGTCGCGCACGGGCGCGGCCTCTTTAGATTCGAGGAACTGCTGATGGAACCATGTGGTAGCAATTTCGTGCAACTCGAAGATTTGTTTGCGCAGGGAGACTTCTTCGTGGGAGGGGCCGCCTGCTTCGTATTCGAGCGTGACGTTGAACTTCTTAGCAAGGAACTCGACCGCCTCAATGAACTCGAGGTTTTCCTGCTTCATGATAAAGGAGAAGCAGTCGCCGCCTTCGCCTGTGCTGAAGCATTTATAAAAGCCGCGATCAGGGTGAACGTAAAAGGAAGGCGTCTTTTCTTGGGTAAACGGGCTCAGCCCTTTCCAAGAGCGACCTGCACGCTTGAGCTGGGCATAGGGCGAGACGACGTCGACCAAGTTGACTTGGTGCTTGAGGGTCTCGATGGAGCTTTGTTTAACGCGAGGCAAGTGTGGTGGAAAGTTGTTTAGCTTGGCACTAAGTTAGTTAGCGAAGTCGCGCGACTGCTTTTTGAGCTTCAGGGATGAGGGGATGATTGGGCGCGATGTCGATGAAGCGGAGATAAAGGTTGCGCGCGGTGGGACGATCTTGAGAGATACGCTCGTGACCTCTGGCGATTGAGAGGGTAATCTCTGGGCTAGTCGGGAAGCGGGCGTAGGCGGTCTCCAGTTCGGCGAGAAAGTCTTCGGGTGCCTGTGAGCGTTGCGCAACGCGCAGGTAGTCGAGTGTGTAGGTGACTTGGCGCGGCTCTAGACGGACGGCTTCGAGGGCGGTCGTTTCTGCATTATTGAGCTGCCCGTCGACAAGGTAGGCGCGCGAAAGCAGGTTCCAGACTTCGGCGCGGTTGTTGGCGATACTGATTGCTGTCCAATATTTACGAATGGCGGATTTAAAATCGCGGTCGAGCGTGGCGATCTCGGCGTCTGCCATCAGCTCTTCGACGGTCTGTGGGCGACTAATTGTGCTCAGGGCTGTGGGTTCAGGCTCCGCCTCCAAAGTAGGGAAGGCTTCCACAATTGGTGTTGGTGCTGGATCGATGATAGTATCTGCATCGACCGCGAGGGTGGTTTCTTCGGCTGCGGATGCTTGGTCGGAGCTGACTTCAACAGTGGTCATTGGGTCGGAAGGTTCGATTGTGATGCTAGAATCGGATGCGATGGCTTTGTTGTCTTGGACGAGTGTGACATCGGCCTCTTCAATACTTTCGATTGCAGGGGCGTCAGCCATGGCCTCGGCGGCTTCCATATCAGCGATGATCTGGGCTTTGCCATCGGTTACGGCAGTTTCACTTCCCTTAGAATTTCCGTCGGATTCTAAGACTTGGGCTGCTTCGGCCTTAGCAGCGACTGCTTTGGGTTCAGCTTCTACCGCTTTTTTATCGGCCTGGGTTTTGGCTAGCTTGGCCTTTATTTCGTCCTGTGACTTTCGCCAGCGTGTGAGTTCTTGCCGGGCTTGCTCCCATTGGCTCGCTTCGACGGCCCCTGGAAATTGTGTGTCGAGTTGCGCGATTGTAGCTTCGGCGTCTGCCCAGTCTTCTTGGCGAAGATTAATTTCGAGTAGGCCAAAGAGTGCAGTCAGTGCATCCGGGTTGTCGATGTCGGCGGCCATTTTTAACCAGAACTCAGCTTGAGGTAGGTTGCCTACTTTGACGAAAAGTTGGCCAATGGCGGCTGCGGTTTCAGGTGCGGGTTTGGCTTTGTCGGGATCGACTCCTTTTAAAAAGGCGTCGAGTGCTGGTTGTAATAGGTTAGCTGCTTGGCGAATCTGGCCGAGGCGTGTCCAGAGTCGTGAGGTCATGGCCTCGGGTGTTTGCTCGGCGAGCTTTTCGAGAAGGTGGCCAGCAGGCTGATTCGCGGCATCTAGGCTTTGGTAAGTCTGGAAAAGTAGCCCGGTGTCGTTGGGGGATTGGAGGTAAGCTTGTTCAAGGAAAAGAGAGGCCATACTTGCATCACCATCGGCTGAATAGACTTGGCCTATTGATTTGAGAATCTCGATGTCGTCCGGATGCTGAGTAGCGAGTTCTTCAAGTATTTTTAGTGCTTCGGCGTTAGAGCCTTTTTCCGACAGGCTAAGTGCATCCTTGATTCGCGCCGCTTTTTTTTCTTCAGGACTGCTGCAACCTAAGAGCCAAATAGAGGTCGTGATGAGCGTGATAAAGAATACGCTTTTGAAGTTTGCTTTTAACATGGGCAGGAATTGTGTTTGTTCAGTGTGTGCAGTTAGAAACAAGACAACTACAAGTTTACTCTCGTTTACACTATATAGCTGTCAAGTGGATAGGCGTGGAGTCGGCTACATGTTTGCTTCTGCTGTCGCTTTGATCGTAATTGGCTTTAATAGTCTTGTGAGCGCGTCTTTAGTTCCGCGGGCACCACTTGGCCTAGTTTGGGAGTCGCCGGTCGCAGAGGGCAGCCTCTACTATACAGAGGTAGAACGATTGGTGACTGCTTATGAGCGCGAAGTTGGGCAAGTACTTATGCCAAGTGAGCGGGCAAAAGTGGCTCTTAAAATTAATACGCGAGGTCGAGCGGGACTGAGCACACCGCTGCAACTTATCCGTGCGGTTGTCGAAATGCTGGAAGCTCGAGGCTATGAGCGCCGCTCGATCTTAATTGTCGATGACTCCGCGCATAATCTGCGTGAAGCGGGCGTAATGCCCGCACTCAGTAAATCAGCGGCCAATTTTGAAGGTTGCCCTGTCTTGGCCTTAGATACGGAGCAATACTACGATGCTGATTGGTTTTATGACAGCCCACTGCCGCCAGCTTTGATGCAAGAACCAGAACTTTTTTTAGAGACGCGGCGCGCTTCGCAGCTTGCCGAGGGCGCGGGCGGGCGGAAGAGCTTCCTTCCAAAGCCGCTACTTTTTGAAGTCGATTTCTGGATCAATCTCCCTGTCGGTGTCGACGATCCGGCGCTCGGCATCGACGGGGCCCTGGCTAATGCGACCCTTTGGAATGTTAGTAACAGTCGCCGATTCCTCGTAAACCAAGCCACTGCCTCCGCGGCTGTTGCCGAGATCGCTGCGATCCCCGAGTTGCAAGAGCGCCTCGTGCTTAATTTCGTCTCGCTGGAGCGTTACCAGTTTATCGCTGGCCCCTTCTTTAATTCGATCTATACTCGCACCGAGCCACGGCTTTGGATGAGCAGCGACCCCGTCGCACTGGATCGGCTCCTCTACGACCGGATTAATGCGATGCGTCTGCTCGAAGGCTTTCCCGAAATTGAACCGATTCCTCGGCAGTTACCCTTCGCGGCTAGTCTCCAATTAGGGGAGTTTGACCGTGGCCGCATCAAAGTGCAATTAGTCGCGCTTCCTGATGGCGGAGTGCGCGTGCGTTCGAAGCCCGCAAACGTCACGCCCTTAACTGAGCAGCCTGAGGGAAAGTCATGGCTGCGACGGATGAGGTCTTGGTAGTGTGCGACAGACGACGCGACTTTCTTAGATTCTTCGTAGAAACGCCTTGAAGTCCCCGCTAAAGCAGACTTCTTTCAAGGTTCTATGCAAATCGCGGACTATTATCCGATTCTTGTTCAAATCTTAATCGCATCCAGTATTGGTGTGGTAGTACTTGTTGCGTCGCATATCTTCGGGCAGCGTGGCACGGATACTGCGATCAAAAATACACCTTACGAGTGTGGTATGCTCGCCGAAGGCTCCGGGCACGCGCGCTTCGCGGTTAAATTTTACGTCACCGCAATGCTCTTTATCCTTTTTGATATAGAGGTCGTCTTTTTGATCCCTTGGGTCATGGTTTTCCGTGAATTTCTGGCGGCAAACTTACCTATTATCATGCCAGTATTCTTCTTCCTCTTCGTCCTCATACTCGGTCTCTTCTATGAGTTAAAAAAGGGCGCAATTGAGTGGGATCAGTGATCTTTATAACATGCGCATAGATCGATACATCGCCAAATCTCGCGTCATTGACATTGAGAGCACGGATTTTGAGAGTGCGGTATCGGAATTGCTTGCAGTCTGCGACGTCACCAAAGAGCGCGGCATCACTAAGAAGGGCTTGCTCGCGGATCTGTTAGACCGTGAGAAGCAAATGACGACTTATCTAGGTAACGGCGTTTGCTTGCCGCACGCTCGGATTAAGATGAAGCGCCCCTACATGGTCGCTGTTGGTCGTTGCCCTAAAGGGCTTGTCTACGATGGCCAGTCTGATTATGGAGATATACGTTTTATTTTTCTGCTTCTCGCCTCGGAAAATGCGCGCAACTACCTCTTCAGTCTAGCTTCTCTTGCCCGAGTTTTCCAAGACAACGGTCATATGGATCGGCTTCGCGCTGCCGCCAAGATCACAGACTTCCGCAAAGAACTGAAGCAAGTTTTCGCGGGCGAAGGTGATAAACCGCGCCGCCGTCACAACCGTTTTAACAACCTTATTTTGCGCGAAGCCGCCAAGATTGCCAAAGGCGCTCAGTGCACCTCAGTACTCGTCTTTGCTGACACCTTCGGTGGGGGAGTCGAAGTGGGTAAAACCTTTAAAGGATTTAAGACCGTAATCATCGCTCACGGCACCTCAGATGCTATGGCTGATCGTGAAGAAATTGATGCCGTTATTCCGATTCGCGCGTATAGTAACAATCGGTTCTCGCAGTTGCGTAGTGCTGTATTGATAGGCCTTACTAGGGGAATTTTTTCCAGTAACGATCGCTTATGTTGTATCGGTGGTCTCCCGCAGAGCAACCAGTTCGATAGTATTACCGTGGTCGACGTCGAGCGCGAGTTCGATACTGCGCTCGCCAGTAAGTCCGACATGCTGCCCGTCAGCGTGAAGCCCGAAGTGATTGAGCGTGTGCTCGCAATCGCCACTGAGCTCGCGGTCGAAGGTCGCGAGGGTCGCCCCGTTGGATGCCTTTTTACACTCGGCAATTCTGAGCTTATTTCGGAATTCACGAAGCCACTCATCTTAAATCCATTCCATGGATACAAAGACGAAGACCTTAATATCCTCAATCCCTTCATGGATGAGACGGTCAAAGAACTCTCTTCGATCGATGGTGCTTTCATTATCCGAGGTGATGGTGTGCTCGTTTCCGCGGGCTCACTCATTCATGCGCCCGATTATACCCACGATCTACCCAGCGGCCTCGGCAGTCGCCACGCCGCCGCTGCCTCCATCACACAAGCAGTCGATTGCCTTTGCATCGTCGTTTCCGGAAGCACTGGTCAAGTTACGCTCTTCCGCCGCGGAAAGATGCTACCTCTCATTGAAAAGGCGCTCATTCGCAATAGTTAGGGCGCTTTGCTCTGTTAAATTTCAGGTATTAAAGCGTGAAGCTTGTCTTTGTGTTTATGAATATTTACCTTCTCATTCTCTATCTTAACATTTTCTCATGAATCGAATTGAAAAAGCCTTTGCACATGCTCGCGAAGAAAAGCGTGCCGTATTTGTCGGCTACCTCTGCGCAGGTGACCCTGACTTTGATAGCTCGGTTGAAGCTTGTCGTGCTGTAATTGAATCAGGTGTTGATATACTAGAAATCGGGGTTCCGTTTTCCGATCCTCTTGCTGACGGATTGACCAATCAACTCGCCGCCCAACGAGCATTAGAGAGCGGTAGCACCAGCAAGAATGTGCTTAAGCTCGTCCGCGCGATTCGTGATTTCAGCGAAGTGCCTCTCGTTTTCTACACCTATTATAATTTAGTTTTTGCCCAAGGCAGTGATGCTTACGCCGAACAGGCCAAATCCGCGGGTCTCGATGGTATTCTTACGCTCGATTTACCACCCGAAGAAGCAGACGAGCACCTCAAAGCTTGCGCAAAACACGATCTCAAGACCGTCTTCATCGTAGCACCAACCACGCCGGATAGCCGGCTAGCAATTATCTGCAAAGCAACGACTGGCTTTGTCTACTACGTCTCCCGCGAAGGAGTGACTGGGGAACAAGCTTCAATGTCAGACAGTATTGCAGCCAACGTTTCTCAAATCAAAAAACACACTGAGATGCCAGTTGTAGTAGGCTTCGGCATCTCCAAGGCTGACCACGTTCGCACCGTCGCCCAAGCGGCCGATGGGGTCGTCGTCGGCAGTGCCATTGTTAACTGTATTGCCGAAAATCTGACCGACAAAGAAGCTATGGTGCAATCGCTTCGCGCAAAGATGGCGATGTTGCTCGAGGGCAACTCGCTAACGAAGAAGTAGTTCGTTTTTTTTGATCGTGGCTTGCCCGCATGCCAGCGCCACCTGTAGTCGTGAGTGGTTGGACTCAGCTTGGAATCCTTCATACCATTAAGCGTTCTTCTGCCCAGTGACGACTTCCATCAGCGCCTCAACGCATTCGATCTTGGCGCTGGGGATCATGCCGTGCCCTAGGTTGAAAATAAAGCCGGGCTGATTGCCAGCCTCGTCTAGTACACGCTGGGCTTCGCGGCGGGTGATCTCGGGGGTTGTCGTTAGGACAACAGGATCAAGGTTGCCTTGCACTGCTGCGCCGCTACCGATGCTTTGGCGCATATGGCGTAGATTCATTGTCCAATCAAGGCTGAGTATCTTCGCGCCTGTCTGCATGAGATCGGGAGCTTTATGTCCCATAGCTTTGGCGTATAGTATCACGGGCACGCGTTCTTTGAGTTCCTTAATGATATGATGGATCCAGCGTAGTGACCAGGCCTCATAGTGCGTGGCGGGGCAAATCGCGCCCCATGAGTCAAAGATTTGCAGGGCGTCCGCGCCCGCGTCGATTTGCATGTGGAGATACTCAACGATGCCATCGGTCAACTTTTGCATAAGCAGCTCAAAAAGCTCGGGCTGATCCCAAGCTAATTGCTTGATTTTGACGAAGTCTTTAGCAGAGCCACCCTCGACCATATAGCATGCCAGTGTCCAAGGAGAGCCGCAGAAGCCAAGTAATGCAGTGTCTTCGCCTAGCTTACTTCGGGTCAGGGTCAGGGCGTCGGCTACGTATTTTAGATTTTCTGCAATCTTGGTATTATCCAGGGCTTCTATCTTGGTCTTCGTGTCTAGTAGGTAGTCCATCCCGATGCCACCCTGATCGCGGAAATGGTAGCCTTGTCCAAGGGCTTCGGGAATGACTAGGATATCTGAAAAGATAATTGCGGCATCGAGTGGAAAGCGGCGCATGGGTTGCAATGTAACTTCGGCAGCCAACTCAGGTGTACGGACCATGGTAACAAAGTCATACTGTGTCTTCAGTTCGCGATACTCAGGCAAGTAGCGCCCAGCCTGACGCATTAGCCAAATTGGCGGACGGTCGACAGGTTGTTGGTGGGCTGCAGCGAGGAAACGTTGGCGAGGAGTCATTACAGAAGAATTAGGAATTAAGAATTGTTTGATCCGCCCAGTCTTGTGGTTTGAGATAGACTTTGTAGAGTTCAGCCTCAGGCGTGTTTGCTTCGGGTTTCCAGTCGTAGTCCCAGCGAACGAGTGGCGGTAGCGACATGAGGATCGATTCGGCGCGCCCATTGGATTGTAAACCGAAGTGGGTGCCTCGATCGTAGATGAGGTTGAATTCGACGTAGCGACCGCGGCGGTAGAGCTGGAACTGGCGTTGCGCCTCAGTGTAATCGTTGGCTTTACGACGGGCGACGATAGGCTGGTAGGCAGGCACAAAATGGTCACCGACGGATTGCATAAAAGCGAAAGCTTCTTCAAAGCCGCCTTCAGCGTAGTCGTCAAAAAAGATGCCGCCGATCCCGCGTGGCTCTTGGCGGTGGGGAAGGTAAAAATACTCGTCGCAGATTTGCTTAAACTTCGGGTAGTGCGCCTCGCCGAAGGCTTGGCAAGCGGTGCGGGCGGTCTGGTGCCAATGGATCGCATCTTCGCGTTGACCGTAGTAGGGCGTGAGGTCAAAGCCTCCACCAAACCACCAGATTGGCTCGCAGTCTTTTGGCTCAGCGTAAAAGTAGCGCACGTTCATGTGAGTGGTCGGCACGTGAGGATTGCTCGGATGCACGACAAGCGAAACACCCATCGCGCGAAAGCTGACACCAGCGAGCTGTGGTCGCTTGGCGGTGGCTGAGGCAGGGAGTCGATTACCTAGAACATCTGAAAAATTGATGCCTGCTTTTTCAAAAACTTGGCCGCCTTCCATGACGCGTGAGCGTCCACCCCCGCCTTCTTTCCGCTTCCAGTTATCTTCGAGGAAGGTGGCTTTACCATCCTCGGATTCCAGCACGCGGCAGATGCGATCTTGTAGATCGAGCAGGTAGGCGCGGACTTTTTCTGGTTGTGCGGTTTGCATTGAGAGTGAATCTTGGCTGAGTCGACTGCAAACGACAAGCACTGGAACTAAAAAATGACAAAGTCCCGAAAACTCCCCGAATCAGTGATCATCTTTGGCTGCGGCTACTTGGGCACTGCGCTGGCGAAGCATTTACTTAATCAAGGAGTGAGGGTAGCGGCTTTGACGCGTAACGCAGAAAAGGCGGCGCACTTACGTAAAATGGTAGCAGAACTGAGAACCGGTTACGACCAGGTAGCAATCGAGGTGATTGAGGGCGATCTTGATTCGAATGATTGGCATGAGCGAGTCGAAGGACGATATGAGGCAGTCGTCAACTGCGTGAGTTCGGCGGGAGGGGGTCTTGCGGGTTACCAGAAGTCTTACGTGGATGGGCAGCGCTCAATTCTTAAGTGGGCAAAGTCGCAGTCAATTCGCAGCTACGTTTACACAAGTAGCACCTCCGTCTATTCGCAGGATGATGGGCTGCTAATTGATGAAAGCGCTGACACAAGTGGCGCTCCAGCGACAGGGCAGTTGCTTTTGGAATCAGAAGCAATGCTGGCTAAATCCGATATTTTGCCGAAATGGTACGTGCTCCGCCTCGCCGGAATTTATGGGGAAGGACGGCATTTTTTATTGAATCAAATAAGGGAAGCGAAGGGCGAAATTCCTGGCTCAGGCGACTATGCGATGAATATGATTCATCTCGAAGATATTATCTCAGCGATCTGTGCCGCGCTCTGCGGAGAGGCTGCATCAGATGTTTATAACATTACGGATGATGCCCCGACGATTAAGGCTGATGTGTTGGCCTACCTAGCTGAAGCCATGAAACTCCCCAAACCTGTCTTCAACCCAGAGAAAGTCTCCGAGCGTCTCAAACGTCGCGGTGGTCGTATGCCGCACCGCTATGTCAGCAATAAAAAAGCTCGTGAGGCTTTGGAATGGAGCCCTAAATTTCCTAGCTTCCGTGAAGGCTATGCGAGCTTGTTAAATTTGTAGGGCTATTGAGAAAATCCGTACAGACTCTTGACAAGTTCTCCGCGGGAACGAGCATGACCGTACTTTCGCAAAAGGGTGTTGAGACATCTTCTGCTTATGGTGGCTATAGCTCAGTTGGTTAGAGCATCGGCTTGTGATGCCGAGGGTCGCGGGTTCGAATCCCGTTAGCCACCCCATTTTATCTATAAGCTATTAATTATAAACAGCTTATTTTATCCCTAGCCGTAAGGGTGCACATGCAATCGCACACAAGTAGAAGAGGCTAACAAAGGACGGTAAGCTTTAAGGTCCTAGTATGCTTTAGTTTATACCGATTTTAAGGTATGGCATTTGGTGACTGAGCCGTAGGTCCACTCATTCTTCAGGCTCGGTATTGCTATCCACTAGAGAATCAGCGGAGCAGAGGCGTTTACAAAAAAAAGCGGCCACCTTTCGGCGACCGCTTTGCATTAAACGTTTTCTAGCGTCCGATTATTCGGCTGCTGTTGTTTCTTCTTCGGTAGTATCCTCTTCAGATTCTTCCTTAGCTTCTTCAAGCGCAGCTTTACGGGAAAGGCGGACTTTGCCCTTCTCAACGCCGACGCACTTGACGACCATTTCGTCGCCGAGCTTGCAAATGTCTTCGGTCTGGTTGACTCGGAAGTCAGCTAGTTCGGAGATGTGCACGAGGCCTTCTTTACCAGGTAAGCACTCGACGAATGCGCCGAAGTCCTTAACCCCACGAACGATGCCGCGGTAGGTCTTGCCGACTTCGATCTCTGCGGTGCAGGCATCGACTTCCAAGATCGCGCGATCCATGGATTCTTTGTCTGTGGCGAAGATGAGGACTTTGCCCTCGTCGTTGATATCGACTTGAGCACCGGACACTTCGGTGATGCGACGGATATTTTTACCACCAGGGCCAATTAGTGCGCCGATTTTGTCAGGTGCGATCGAGATCGTGTGAATACGTGGTGCATGTTCGCGGAGGTCCTTACGGCTCTCTGGCATGTGCTCGGACATGATCGCGAGGATCTTCATACGAGCGTCGCGGTTTTGCTTGATCGCTTCGAGCGCGATGTCGAAGGGCAGACCAGTGATCTTAAGATCGAGCTGGAAACCTGTGATGCCATCGGGTGTGCCCGCAATCTTGAAGTCCATGTCGCCGAAGTGATCTTCTGCACCGAGGATGTCGGTCAAGAGAACGCTCTTGGTGATCTTGCCGTTCTCGTCCTTTTCAGTAACGAGACCGGTGGAGATACCTGCGCAAGGTGCGGTAATAGGCACGCCTGCATCCATGAGAGAGAGACAACCGCCACAGATGGAAGCCATCGAAGTAGAGCCGTTAGAGCTCATAACTTCCGAGACTACGCGGATGGCGTAAGGGAACTCGTCTTCGGGAGGAAGGATCGGCAGAAGAGAACGCTCTGCGAGGGCACCGTGGCCGATTTCGCGGCGACCGGTGAATCCAAAACGACCTGCTTCACCAACCGAGAACGGAGGGAAGTTGTAGTGAAGGATGAAGGACTTGCTCTTAGCGCCGCCTGTGAGGCCATCGATGTCTTGTGTGTCACGGCTAGTACCGAGTGTCGAGATAACGAGGGCTTGGGTTTCACCGCGGTTGAACACGGCAGAACCGTGAACACGAGGGAGAACCCCAGTCTCGCAGGTGATGGTGCGAAGATCGGCTGAACCGCGACCGTCGACCCGTTTGCCAGTATCGAGGATGTTTTGGCGGTAGAGCTTCTCTTGAATTTCGTCAAAGGCGCGAGCGACGTCGTCAGCTTTTACGTTTTCAACACCGAGTTTTGCTTCGAGTGCGACCGTAGTTTCCTTGGCGATGACTTCGATCGCGAGCTTGCGTTCAGTATAGCTGTCAAAGTTGAGAGCTTCTTTTACACCCGCTGCGGCGTGCTCTTCACAGAAATCGACGATTTCCTGAGGAGTGACGAGGAGGGGAAAGTCCTTTTTCTCTTTACCAGCAAGTTTCGCGAGCTCGAGTTGAGCTGTGATGATTGGCTGGATGGCTTTCTGACCGTATTCGAGAGCTTCGTAGAAACGCTCGTCAGAGATGAACTCGGCAGAACCTTCGATCATCAACATTTTGGTTTGAGATCCGACGTAGATGAGGTCGAGGTCGGAATCAAGCATTTCGTCGTGGTTCGGGTTGGTGACGAATTCGCCATCAATTTGACCGACACGCACACAGCCGACTGGGCCATTCCAAGGGATGTCAGAGATCAATGTCGCAGCAGAGGCGGCGTTGACCATGAGGATGTCTGGCTCGTGGAGCTGATCCGTCGCGAGGAGGAGGCCGATGACCTGCACTTCGTTCATAAAGCCCTTAGGGAAGAGCGGACGAAGCGGGCGGTCGCATAGGCGAGATGTGAGGATTTCCTTTTCGGAAGGCTTACCTTCGCGCTTGAAGTAGCCACCGGGGAATTTACCACCTGCGGAGAATTTCTCGCGGTAGTCCACTGTGAGTGGGAAGAAGTCTTGGCCGGGGCGGAGTGAAGACGCGGCAGTGGCGGAAACGAAGAGTTCAGTTTCGCCGGAGCGTATGGTGACAGCACCACTTGCGAGGCCTGCGAGGGTGCCGGTAGAGATCTCAATATCGAGACCTTCGACTGTTACGTTATGTTTTTGTTTCATTATCTTTGTCTTGGTTTTGCTTTATGCATTCAAAACGACTGTTCGGGGATCGGACCTTACTTGGACGCTCGCGGCTCGAATCGGTCGGGACGCTCGGTTGAAAATTCGTAGGAGAGGTTTTACTTCGATCGGCACTTGTGCGTGAGTAAGGGCATCAAGCCTTTACCGCGGTTGTGTCATTTAGATTAAAGTGAAGTTCATTCCTTCAGCTCTTAATCTTACTCCTAATCGTAATCCTCGGATGGTAGGGAGGATTACGATTAAGATTATGATTAAGAATGAAAAAGGGGACTTTTAGTTAAGAAAAATGCCGGACTCCATCGATGAAGTCCGGCATTGTGAAAAAGTAATCCGTTATTTACGGAGACCAAGCTTTTCGAGGATCGCGGTGTAGCGATTGAACTCGGTACGCTTAAGGTAATCGAGGAGCTTACGACGA
Source organism: Opitutaceae bacterium BACL24 MAG-120322-bin51 (assembly GCA_905182465.1). GTDB lineage: Bacteria > Verrucomicrobiota > Verrucomicrobiia > Opitutales > Coraliomargaritaceae > Thalassobacterium. The sequence goes on from CAJJBI010000006.1 coordinate 155,231, forward strand.
CGTGCTGTCATTGCGATAAGACCGCGGCGTGAGTGGAAGTCCTTGCGGTTTTCGCGCAAGTGTTCGGTGAGGTGTTTGACGCGAGCCGTGAGAAGTGCGATTTGCACTTCAGACGAACCTGTGTCGCCGTCCTTAAGACCGAACTCTTTGATGATCGCGTCCTTGTCGATTGTTGTGTCCCCTACGGGTGCTGATTTTGACATTTTGTTTTTGATTGTGTGAATCACGACTTGTGGGCTTCGATTTGTCGAAACCGTTCAGACCGCCACTGAGCCGTCTGAACCGTTGAACTCTTCGGATGAAGAGAAGTCGAGGAACGGGCTCTTCTCAGAGCGCGCTCTAACGCTGAAGGGCAGGAAGATGTCGTTTTACGACTGCGGTGCAAGTACAAATGTGAGTATCCAAAAACACTGAAATATTGTTTTTTTAACAGAGTTCGCTCACAGCTCTATCAACGTGTGAGTGAATGTCTAAGTGTTAGCTGGTCGCTTGAAGCTGAAGCGGCGAAGCGCGAGCGTGTCCATTAATTTTTGTCCCATTGCCAATTAGCAAATTGCCATTCCGTCATATCGGGGCTGCCCGCATCGACTGCGATTTTTAAAAGTTCCTTGGCTTTAGCAGGATCTCCGTAGGCCTTTTCCCATTGCGCCATCCAAAAGGCGGCAGCGCAAATTTGTTGCCGTGCTTGTTCAGGTGATTTGGCGATTCCTGCCCAATCGAGGACTGCTTTGCGATTCGCCACACTATTGTAATATTGTAGCACGGGATCACCCAAGGTCGCTGCTTGTGAGTTTTTAGCTGAATCGCTTCCCCGTTTCACTCCCGATCTGTCTTTATTAAAATCGACCTGTAATAGTCGGGCTAAGTAAATTACACTTGGTTCGTGGTCTCTCGGGATCTCGGCAAGGCATTTGGTAAGTGATTCTGTAGCGCTTTCGGTTTTTCCGATTACGTAGGCGCAGGTCGCGTGGATCAGATCCAATGTGTAGTGAGTCGTTAGTTTACGCGCGGCGACCTGGAGCAAGCCTTCGGCATCCGTAAGGCGGCCTAGTTGCAAGAGGACGAGCCCTTTTTCGTAGCTCAGGACAGGACTCGAAGGGATGAGTTCATGAGCTTTTGTATAATCTGCGAGGGCACCTTCGAGATCGCCGATTTTCCGTAGGAGTGCTCCTCGCAGCGCGAGTGCTTCGGCTCGTTCGGAGTCTATCAGGAGCGATTCATTGAATGCGCTCAGGGCCAGAGTCGGTGTATCGCTGATGAGGTGGGCACGGCCGAGCATTGCCCAAGCCTCAGCATCTGGATTGATGCGATTTAGGGTGATGGCTTCGAGGATCGGGATGGCATCACTCGCGCGATCTGCACGGAGCAGGGTGCGGCTTACGACGAGGGCTTCTTCACTCGTCTCGGGGCGGAAACCAGCGTCGATGGCGTCAAGGATGGAAGTAATGGCTTCTTCATGACGGCCGAGTTTTTGAAGGCAGAACCCGCGATAAAAAAACAGGGAGCGGCGGAGCAGGTCGGCCTCCTTGGGTAGCGCTTGAATCGCAGCTTCGAATTTAGCTCGTGCGGTGCCGACACGGTTCTTAGCTAGGGCGGCGCGGCCTTCGAGGTAGAGGACGACATCGCGTAGCTCGGGGCGCTTAGCTATGGGCTTGATCACAGCTTCTAGCGATTCCCAGTGTCCCACGCTTGCGTAAAGGGAGGCTAGGGTGATGAGGGCTTCGAAGTTTTGTGGCTGTTGTATGGTGAAGTTTTGCAAATCGGCGATCGCTAGCTCGAAACGGCCGATTTGCGTGAGAAGCCGGGCACGTAGCAAGCGTAGTGCGTTACGTTGTTGGAGGGCTTCTTTTCCGGTTTGACCTTTGTAGACTGCGATAGCTTGGTCGATTGCAGCTATGGCTTCATCTTGAGCGCCGTCTTGCAGCTCAGCGCGCGCTTTTTTGAGGTAGGCTTCGCTACTGAGGCGAAGACTGGCACTGTCGGTTTCGGGGTCGGCAAGGTAAATTTCGTTAAACGCGGTGGCGGCGTCATCCCACTCGCCCTCAGCCATGCGAAGCAGACCGAACAGTTGTTTAGCCGCTCTGGCATCTTCACTTCCTGGAACCGCTTTTGCGAGGATTTCTTGGATGAGCGCCGTGGCCTCGTCGCGGCGATCCATATGACCCAGCGCGAGGACTTTGAGTAGGCTGTGCTCGTGGTTTTCGGGGTCAAGCGCGATGGCTCGGTCTGCTGCTGCAAGTGCTTCCGCAGGCTTGTTTTGATCGAGCATAACTCGCGCTTTGAGCGTGAGCGCGGGTAGATAATCAGGTTCTATGCGGAGCATTTGCTCGATGCCACGTTCCGCGCCCGCGAGATCGCCGACTAAATAGTTGCCCTCAGCGATGCCGTGATAGAGCTCGACGAGATTTGTTTTTGGCGCAGCGCTGAGGCAGAGGCCGCTAACGTAAAGAAGTAGGGCGACTATGTGAGCGCAGAAAGACATTCGATAATACATTGCTATAAAAAAAGACAGACGACGATTGGAAAATCCGAAAACTCTGTTTTATCTAGTATGAATGAGTGAGTCACCAAAGCGTAAAAAAGGTAAGCGTTCCGCCGTTGATGTATTTTTCGACGCCGTCGGTGCGGTCGTCCCTAGTTGTGGCCCTGCCTTGCGGATGGTGGAGCGCGGACAGGAACGTCCGCTAAAGATCGGTGAGAAATTTGTGCTGTTCTATAACACCCCGCTCTGCCTGCACTGTAGTTGCAATCGAGCTAAGTTTAAGGAAGAGAAGGCGAAGATGCGAGCGATGGACTTCAAACGTTGAATGACTAATCCTCTTCGCTTTCTAGTTCTGCGAAGCGCATAACTTCTTCGACGGTGGTGGTGCCATTTTTAATGTGGGCCCAGCCGCTTTGCATGAGTGTTCGCATGTCTTGAGAGACAGCGGTCTGACGAATCGTTCGAGCAGAATCACGCTTGACGATGTGTTCGTGGATTTCCTCGGTAACACGAAGAATTTCGAAGACACCGATACGCCCGCGGAAGCCTAAATTGCGACAACGTTCACAACCGACAGCTGATTTGGCGAGATGGCCGTATTGCGCTTCGCTAGGGTCGATGCGCATGGTGGCAAGAAAGCCGGCAATCTGGCGCTCATTGTAGGTGGCCGGTACTGCGCAATTGGGGCAGAGGCGGCGTACGAGACGCTGCGCGATGATCATTTCTACGGAGGAAGCGATGAGGAATGGCTCAATGTCCATATCGACAAGACGGGTCAGAGCGCCAGGTGCGTCGTTGGTGTGGAGTGTGCTCAAAACGAGGTGACCTGTTAGTGAGGCGCGGATGCCGATGTCGGCTGTCTCGCGGTCGCGGATTTCTCCGACCATGATGACGTCGGGATCTTGGCGAAGCACGGCGCGCAGCGATTGGGCAAAGGTCAAACCGATCTCGGGGTGAACTTGCGTCTGATTGACGCCAGGTACTTCATACTCTATTGGGTCTTCGACCGTGATGATGCGGCGCTCGGGCTTGTTGATCAGACGTATGAAGGCCGTGAGCGAAGTGGATTTACCCGAGCCAGTAGGGCCCGTCACTAAGATGATTCCGTGCGGAGTAGAAAGCGCGTGGGTAAGTTTCTTTTCCTCGTCCTTGGCGAGGCCAAGCTCGCGCATGGAGAGTGGTTTTGACTTTTGGTTGAGCAGGCGGAGCGACACGCTCTCGCCATACATCGTAGGAAAGGTGGAAATACGAATATCCAATTCCGAGTCACCTGCACCGAAGGATATGCGGCCGTCCTGCGGCCTTCGCTTCTCGGAAATGTTCAGCTTGGCCATGATCTTGAGGCGTGAGATAATGGCACCTTGGAAGCGTATCAGATTATCGGGCACGCGAACGGATACTAGCTCACCGTCGATGCGGTAGCGAATCTGTAGCTCATCACGGTGTGGCTCGAAGTGAATGTCAGTTGCCCGGTCGCTGACTGCTTTTTGTACTACCTCGTTGACGAATCGGATTACGGCGGCGTCCTCATCCTCCACCTCTTCGGCTTCGGAAACATCGGTAATAAGGTCGGACTCGTCGAGGCTGCCTGCTCCGACACCGAAGTTTTGCGTGATTGTCTCGGTGATCTGTTCTGGGTCTCCCATGAACCACTGCACTTTACGTCCGCTGACGGCATAGACCCAGCGATTCATTACCTCGTCCGGGGGCCAGAGTGTGGCGAGTGCAATAGGGGCTTTCTCTTTTTGGGTATCGTCGCCTACTGTTTGGACAGGAATACATTGATATTCGTGAATCATCCGCAGCGGCAGCGTAGCGGTTGGATTGTCAATCAGCTCGATGTCTTTGATTACGGCGATTTCTACGAGGTCGGCCAGTTCGGATAAGATCTCGCGGGTGGGGCGGTTACGAAGGGTGGCGAGCTCAATTAATCGATCCCCACGAGGCAGACTAGAAATTACGCTACGTTGTTCCTCGTCGAGGCCTAAGAAAATGGGGTCTATGTTCATATGGCTAAATCTTTAATACAAGGTGAAGGGAATTTGTTCCGAGTTCAACCTCGAAGCCACTCTGATGAGAAGGTGAGTAATGGCAGTGTAGCAGCCACTTCGGTTTATTCCCAGTAGTCTTCGCCGTAGTCGAAGAAGATTTCTTCGCCTGGCTCTATGTTGCGAAGGGCTTGGAAGCGGGCGGTCTTCCAGCGGCTGGATACGATAAGGAAGGCGTTGGGCTCATCGTCGTGATTGATATAGCGGGTGTAGTTGGCCTTTGGACCCTCACCGACGAGAATGTGGTCTTTAGTGACCCACAACACGTAGGCAGAAAAGGGGCGATCGGGGTCGTGAAATTCTTTTTCTGTGATCACTTCACCCGTGTAGTAACCGATGGTGTTTTCTTCGCCGATGGCGTGCCTAGCAAATAGCCCCATGCCCGCACCCTCGATCGTCGAGGTGCGGATTTCAAAATCGTCGGCAGTCCATTTTTTTGTCTTTGGCATCGAGTATAACTGAGTAATCGAATGTTAAACGTCCAACTAAGAATCATCGATCCTTTAGTAGTTCACGAATCCATCTGCGATGTGGTCCCGAAAGAGTAATAGCGTCTAGTTCGTCGAGTGCGACCCACTCTAATGAGTCATGAATACTGACTACAATTGTTTCGTAGATGTATTCTTTGATTCGGCGATGAGTGATAGAGCGCGATTTACTGGCGATGAGTTGGGGCGACATCCTCGCTTTGACTGCGCTCAGTTCGGGTAACTCATATTGCCCTGCAAGTTGCCCTGCACTTTCGGGGATGCGGTGGAGTAATAGTTTATCATCTTCTATTATCCATGCGCGGTCGATCTCTACTTGAACAGTGGTTTTACGCTCTATTTGTGGGAGTTTATTTTGAGTGCCGTGTTTATAAGCGACGCAGAATTTAAGGACGGGACAAATCGTGCAGAGAGGCTTTTGCTTGAGGCAGACTGTTGCGCCGAGCTCCATCATGGCTTGGTTGTGGTCGCCAGGGTTTTCGTTGTCGAGCAACTCGTCAGCTCTTGCGGTGAAGGCTTTGACTGCTGCGCCATTGTTTTTAAAAATATGCGCATCATTGGTTAAACGGGCGAGGATACGCACGACGTTGCCATCGACGACTGCGGCTGGTTGACCCAATGCAATTGAAGCGATGGCCGCCGAGGTGTAGGGGCCAATGCCGGGTAGCCGTTGCCATTCTTCGCGGTTCGCTGGCTTTGGGTCGAGCGCGACGTATTCTTTGGCCAAGCGATGAAGGTTGCGCGCGCGGCTGTAGTAGCCGAGGCCTTCCCAGTGCTTAAGCACATCCTCAGCGGTCGCATTGGCTAGTGCGGTAAAGTCAGGAAAGCGCTGCATCCAACGATTAAAGTAGGGCAACATGGTCTTAATCTGTGTCTGTTGAGCCATTAGCTCGGACACAACGGTGCGGTAGAGGCTCGGCTCTGCACGCCAAGGTAAAGGGCGTTGGGCAGTGGCATACCAAGCGCCCAGCAGTTTACGGAATGTTACTTTGCTTGAGAATAAATCCATGTAGGGATGCGACCACGATGGTCGAGGGATCAAACCTCTTCAACCTGAGTTTTATCTAAAAACTCCTTGGGTGTGCGGGGCCACGACCGCTACCGCTACCGCGATTTGGGTGGCCATGATCGTCTGAGTTTCCGGATGGTGGGCGCCTGTGCCGCCGGCGTTCAAAACTTGGGTCGGGCTCACCCTTAAACATGCGTGGGATGAAGGGGTAGTCCTCGGTCAGCACGTAGTAGTAGGTGCCTTCGGTGAATTCGGGAGTTACACCAAAGCGTCCGCCGCACTCATCTAGATCACCGCTGCTGTCTACGTATTCGTAGTCAATGGTGAAGGTGCCGTCGTAGTCGCCTCCTGGAGAGTCGCTACCACTTGGGCGTGTGCCTGCTTTGATTTGGTAGCTCGACTTTAATTCGACGATTACGCTGCCTGCATCTAGCGGGTCTTTTGTGCCGTATAACCCATAGATAGGAAAGCCATCCGCAGCCCAGCCGACGAGAGTCATGCCTTGCTCACCGCCCGAGAGCACTTCGAAAAGTTTACTTGGTAAGCCGTGATAGTGGTAGGCTCCATTCGGTTGCACGTGCGCATGATTCTGATCGAGCCCGAGTTTGACAGCGCCGCTTAGCGCTTCGTAATTCCACTCGGAGCTACGGTCGCGTTGGAAAAATTCGGCGGTGCCAGGATCAAATAGCACACCATTCAGGGCGATACCAAATGGCTGGCGGACCATCACAATGGCCTCTCTGGCAACTTTGGGTTTGAGTGCTACCTCGTAGTGGTAGTTTTGCGCTTGGATGCCGTTCGGATTACCTCGATTAGGGAATCGTCCCACCTCGTGGTCTGGAATACCGTTGGACTTTATGATGCGCTTATCGCCTTCTATCTTGATCTTACACTGGGGTGCGATCTCGAGGGTTTGCCTAGCAGGAATTAAATTTAAATGAAATTCGTTAGAATGCGCGAGACCGATTAGCGGCAAGAGTCCAGAGGTGAACAGGTAGAATGCTTTCGGGAGAGTCATTAATTTTTGCATGCGACTATCATCGCACCCTACGCGTGAAAGTTTCAGCTAGCCTTCTCGCGTAGTATCTTGTAGCCGACCAGCTTTCCGGTGTCTTCATCCCAAAGCCGGAGACTCATCGATTTTAAGCTGCTGCGCAGCGTCAGTTCAGGCACTTGCTGGAAGAACGGCTCCGCTTCGTGGCAGGCCTTCAAATGATAGTTTGGGATACGGGAACTTAAATGGTGGATATGGTGGTAGCCGATGCTACCAGAAAACCAATTTAAGATCGCAGGCAATCGATAGAAGGAACTGCCTTGCATGGCCGAGTCGGTGTAGTCCCACTCCTCGCCTGCACGCCAGTAGGTATCTTCAAACTGGTGCTGCACGTAGAAGAGCCAGATGCCCAAGCTTCCGCACACGGTTATGATCGATAGCTGAATCCAGAGAAAATTCCAGAAGCCAAAAAGTAAAGTCATGGCGGCGGCATAAACCGCGATGCTGGCATTCATCTTGTAGACGTCCATCCGGTCGCGACGGTTTGCTAACTTGTAGGCGAATCGCTGGTAAATAACGAATAGCCCAAGCGGCCCTAACACGAAGAGCATAAAAGGATTCCGCGTGAGTCGATACTGCAGCTTGAGCCATAATGGTGCTGCCTTGTACTCCTTGACCGTCATCGTCCAAACGTCGCCAACGCCTCGCTCGTCCAAGTTGCCAGAAGTGCCGTGGTGCACTGCGTGTTGCCAGCGCCAGTGGCGGTAGGGTGTGAGTGTCATTAACCCCGCGATGAAGCCGACGGCGTTGTTAGCATCTTTCGATTGGAAAAAGGAGCCGTGTCCACAGTCGTGAAAGATGATGAAAATACGTACTAAAAACATCCCCGCAAGTATAGCGAGACCCAACGTAAGTGGCCAAGATACCGAAACTGTGAAATACATCACAATCCATAGCGCAATGTAAGAACCCATTGAGTTGGCGATCTGCCAAAGGCTCTTTTTCAGGCAAGGCGCTTGGTATTTTTTGACAATCTTTCTCCAATTGGGTGCAGCGTCAGGAGCTGAATCTGGCAAAGGTGGAGTCATAATAGAGGGATTCATTGTGTTTTGAAATATGAGATTGTGGAGATGGGCGAATACTATTGAAGGTTTATTTTTTACCGTGCGGGTGAGTGTTATAAAGTCTTCGTTTTAGTAAGCAGCGGCTTTATTGGTAGCGAGTCAGTCGAGCTGACAGCTCTATATTTAATAGTTGGCATTTTTTGCTAAGCTACAAGACACATGTCTTTGTGCAAGTTTTTGATAGTAAATTACGGGCTGTAGTCGACAGGGCCTAATTTCGGCTCTTCGAACTCCACTAATCCCTATGACACTTCGTCTTTGATAATACAATCTTTCTAGTGTGCTTCCAGCCAGTTTTCGCCCAATCCGATCTCGATTTCGATGGGGCAGGGTAGCTCCAATGCTCCAATCATACCTTCGCTTACTAGCTCATGGAGCTGGGCTTCTTCACTCGGTTCCATGTCAAAAATGAGTTCATCGTGGACTTGGAGAAGCATGCGACTCTTTAGGCCTTTTTCTATAATAGAATTTTGGATACGCACCATTGCGATCTTGATCATGTCGGCGGCGGTGCCTTGGATCGGCATGTTTATGGCGTTGCGTTCCGCGGCGGCGCGGATGGTGCCGTTAGCAGAGTTGATGTCGCGTAGGTAGCGACGGCGCCCGCATTGGGTCTCGACGTAGCCTTTCTTCTTGGCGCTTTCTTTCTGTGTTTCCATGTAGCCAGGGATGCCGGGAAACTGAGCGAAGTAGCTATCGATAATTTCTTGCGCCTCAGTCCGGCTAACGGTGCCGAGACGTTGGGCGAGACCGAATGCAGAGATGCCGTAGGGGATGCCAAAATTAACCATCTTCGCTGTGCTGCGTTGGTCGCGGGTCACTTCCCCGGGCGCGACGTCAAAGATCTTCGCGGCGGTAGCGGTGTGGATGTCTTGGCCTTCCTTGAACGCGGTCAGCAGACCGACGTCGCCCGTCAGGGCCGCAAGGATGCGCAGCTCGATTTGCGAATAGTCGGCTGCGAGTAGCTTCCAACCTTCGCGCGGGACGAATGCTTTTCGAATCTCGCGGCCTTTGGGGCTGCGAACGGGGATATTTTGGAGGTTGGGATCGTTAGAAGACAGTCGACCCGTGGCGGTCTGCGCTTGGCCGTAATGGGTGTGGACGCGACCGGTAACCAGATCGACAGAGTTCGGGAGCGAGTCAATGTAGGTGCTCTTGAGCTTGGTCAGTTGGCGATACTCTAGAAGCTCGGCCACAATGGTGTGTTTGGGCGCGAGGTTCGAGAGGACTTGTTCGTTGGTAGCATATTGACCGGTCTTGGTCTTCTTGGGCTTTTCAACTAGTTTGAGTTCGTCGAACAAAACTTCGCCCAGTTGTTTTGGGGAGTTGAGGTTGAACTCACGTCCAGCGACTGCGTAAATAGAGGCTTTTAGCTCTGCAATGTGGCCGATGAGGGATTCGCCGGTGGCTGCGAGTGTCGTCTCGCAGAGACGGATGCCTTCGCTCTCCATCGCTACCAGCACGGGGAGGAGGGGCGTCTCAATCTCGTAAAATACTTTGGCCTGACCGCTCTCTTCGAGCTTTGGTTGAAAGATTTCCCAGAGCTGAAGTGTGACATCGGAGTCTTCGATCGCATAGTTGGCGAGGTCTTGCTCCGCCACGTCCGAGTAGTCGATGGCTTCGCCCTTTTTAGCGTCTGGCAGTAACTCGCTGAATCGAATGGGGGAATATTGTAGGAAGTCTTCCGAGAGGGTGTCGAGGTTGTGCCGTTGCTCGGGATCAATCAGGGCATGCGCGAGCATGGTGTCGTAACAGAGGCCTGCGACCAGGCAGTCGTTCTCCGCGAGCACGGACAGGTCGAATTTTAAGTTGTGTCCGATTTTAGTCAGTGACTCGTCGGCAAAGAGGGAGCGTAGTCCCGCAAGGGATTCCTCGGTTGCGGGCACCCAGTAGCCGCTGTGGGCTTCGGTGGAGAAGGAGATGCCGACGAGTTTTGCCGCACGAGGGTTGAGCGCAGTAGTTTCGGTGTCGAAGGCGAAGGTTTTTGCGGCGGTGAGTGTTGTGACGAGTTCGGCTAGTTCTGTATTCGATTTTACGATACAATAGTCGGTTTTGATGTCGGCTATTTTTTTGAAGGCGATATCGGGTAGGAGGTCTAGCTGGGGCGGCGACGCCGCTAAGCTGGAACTCGGCGTGCCCATCTTTTCATCGTCCTCACTCATCAGGACAAGTTCTGTAGCAGCTTCTTGCGCGGAGAAGTCGGCGCCGAAGATACGTTTACCTAAGGTCCGAAATTCGAATTCGGCAAGGAGCGGAACAAGCTTCGTTTGGTCAGGCTGTTCTAGCAAGATGGCTTTCCAGTCGGCTTCGATAGGCACGTCGAGTTGTATGGTGGCGAGCACTTTGGACATGCGGGCTTGGTCGGCGTTGTCACGGACTTTTTCCTTCTGCTTACCCTTGAGTTCGTCGACATGATCGAGGAGGCCTTCGACGGTGTCGTACTGAGCGAGTAGCTTTTCAGCGGTCTTGGGGCCGATGCCAGGAACACCGGGAATGTTGTCGGCGGTATCGCCGCAGAGCCCTAGCATGTCGATGACTTGATCGACGCGGGCGATGCCCCATTTTTCTTTGATCTCTTCGATGCCCAGAATTTCTCCGCCGTCGCCTTTGCGCCCAGGGCGATACATTTTGATCTTTTCGGTCACGAGTTGGCCGAAGTCTTTATCAGGAGTGACCATGTAGATTTCGTCAAAGCCGTCGGCCTCGGCACGGTGAGCAAGGGTGCCGATGATATCGTCGGCCTCGTAACCGTCGAGTTTGAGCACAGGAATGCCAAAAGCCTCAGCCACGCGGTCGAGGTGGGGCATGGCGGCGGAAAGGTCTTCGGGCATATCTTCGCGGTGGGCCTTATATTCGGGGTGAATACGGTGGCGCTCCGTCGGCGCGGAGGTGTCGAAGACGACTGCTAGGTGCGAAGGCTTCTGCTTAGTTATTAGCTCGATCAGAGTGGCGGTGAAGCCGAAGATGGCCGAGGTGTTAAAACCCTTGCTGGTGTAAATTGGGCTGCGAATGAGGGCGAAGTGCGCACGATAGGCGAGCGCCATGCCGTCGAGGAGATAGAGAGATTTCATGTGTGAATTAGGAATCAGAATTATTGAATCTCGGGAACGAGTTTCTTTAAGTAATCTCGCCCCGCAGGTTCGTCGGTAAAGGTGCCGTCGAGCTGGGCTTCGTAGGCTTGGTCGAGGATCTTGCCGAAGTTTTTGCTCGGCTTAATGCCTAGGTCGATGAGGTGGCGGCCTTGGAGTATGGGCTTGGGCGCGTTGTCTTGGATGGTGAGCTCGGCAGTCTTTTTGAGGAGCCATTCGCCCTCAGGGAATCCTTCTGGCTTCAGTGGGGGGCGGCCGTAGGTGTCGGCGTGGGCGACGCGCACGAGGCGGTCGATGCGTTTGACGCGGACGGCAAGGCGGCGGATGGCGGAGTCACCCGCGCTTTCGCGATAGAGGGAGAGGGGGCGCATGTGCTGCTCGACGAGGGGGAGTACTTCCTCGAAAATTTTCTTCTGTCGGGTAATGCGCTCTAGGAAATTTTTGGCTAGGGGAACGCCGAGCACGTCGTGGCGGGGGCTACGGATACGGCCATTTTCATCAGTGTAGGTGGTGTCGGGCTTGCCCATGTCGTGGCAAAGTATGGCAAGGCCCACGATCAGGTCTTCCCAGTCGTCGCCTGTGCGTTTTGCAGCATAGACGTCGAGGCAGTGGCAGGTATGTGTCCAGACGTCGCCTTCGGGGTGCCATTGTGGGTCTTGTGCGCAGCCGGCGAGGGCGGCAAGTTCAGGAAAATTTTGCAGCCAGCCGCAGGCTTGTATAAAACGTAGACCGCTGCCGATTTGATTTCCTTTGAGGATGAGCTTTTTCCACTCCTCCCAGAGGCGTTCCATCGGCAGGTGCTCAGGGCTTAGTTTTCGGCATAGCGCGACAGTCTCGGGCGCGGCTTCTAAGTTAAAGCGGGCGATGAATTGCATGCCTCGGAGCACGCGTAGCGGATCCTCCGAGAAGGCGTCGGAGACGTGGCAGAGGCGACGAGCTTTAAGGTCGGCAATGCCGTCATAGGGATCAAGCATCTCCCCAGTTAATGGATCACAGCTGATTGCGTTGACGGTGTAATCCCTGCGTGAAGCGGCTTCTCGGGGGGACATGGTCGGGTCGCCCTCGACTTTGAAGTCGGTGTGCTTTGGGCCGAAGCGGGATTCGCGTCGAGGCAGAGCGATGTCGATGTCGAGACCTTTAAGGATGAAGACACCAAAGGCGCGACCTACGGTGTCTAGTTGAAAGTGAGTCGAGAGAGCAGCTTCGACCGCGTCGGCATCAAGGCCGTAAACTTCCATATCGACGTCCTTAGCGGGGATGCCGAGTAGCCCGTCGCGCACGCAACCGCCGACCAAAAGTGCGCGTCCGCCAGTTTCGCTCAATATCTGGGCGACTTGTTGGGCGGCGTCACCTTGGGTTTTTGTAATGTTTTTTAAAATACTCAAAGGAAGTGAGGAGTGAGGAATGGTAAGTGTGAAGTGAGTAGTATTTACATTAAAAAACCTCCACTTCCCATTGTCGGAAAAGCCGATTTACCGAATCGTCGGATTCCCCCATCGGAGCTTATCGCGGATGATGGCGAAGTGGCTATGGTCGGGGTTTTGCATGAGGCGGAAGCTGCGGTCAGCCACGGCGATCTCGATGGGAAAATTATCCTCTGATAGAAAGCGGACGCGTCCGTCGATGGTAATGCGGGGGCAGGGACCAGGCTCGAGGTTGGCGACGCTGATCTGCGAAGAGTTGTCAAAAATCACGGAGCGATTGCCGAGTGTATGCGGGCAGATCGGCGTCATAGCAATGGCGCTGACGCGGGGGCCAATAATGGGGCCGCCTGCGGAGAGGTTATAAGCAGTTGACCCTGTTGGTGTGGAAAAGATGAGGCCATCGCAGTGATATTCAGAGACCGGGTTGCCGTTGCTAGCCACTTGTAGACGGATGAGGCCGCTGCCGTCGGTCTCCTTGAGCACGACATCGTTGAGCCCGTAAACGGATTCGCCGTTTTTAGTGGTACAGCGTAGGATTGAGCGTTCGGCGATTTCGTAGTGACCTTTAATCAATTTAGGCAGATCTTTGGCGGCTTCTTCGGCGGAAAAGGTAGCGAGGAAGCCGAGCTTACCCATATTAACGCCCAGCACGGCACAGTCAGATTCGAGCGCGGCGGCGAGTACACCGAGCAGAGTGCCGTCACCTCCGATGGAGCAGCAGAGGTCTTGACCAGCGAGGGCTTCGGCTTGGAGCGGGTAATCGCTGCAGATCGTGGTCTGGACTCCCTCGCGGTCGGCTAGGCTAGCCAGGCAACGGGCGGCTTTTTCGGCTCCGGGCTTGGTCGTATTGACCGCAAAGGTGATGGTCTTGATTGCTTGCATGGTTAAAAATGACTCCGCCAAGCGAAGGTTCTCAACTTGGGTGCTAGTTTGGCGGAATTTTTGGAAAGCTTCTAAAATAGCTGAATACCTAGTCTTTTGGCAAGTATGGGTTACTCAGTAGCGTTTATCTTACTATTGCTCTCTGGTAAGGGATTAAGCGAACAAGCGCTCAATGTCTTTTTTGCCGAGGATCTTGATGCCGCCGCGTGGGATATTTTTTAAAATAATGCTACCGATCTGGTGACGGACGAGTTTTTTAACGAAGTAGCGGTTGGCTTCGAAGAGGCGACGCACTTCGCGCTTCTTACCGTGGTGGAGGTGGACTTCAAGGCGACGTTGGTAGCCTTCACCTGCTTGCGGGGCTGGAATGACTTTTTCAGCTTTAAGAAAATCGCCTTCGTATTCGGTGCCCGTAAGGAGTTTTGGGATGTCGGCTTTATTGAAATCACGGTGTAGAACGACACGGTAGCGCTTGACTACTTGATTACTGGGGTGCGTGAGACGATGGGCCAAGTCGCCGTCGTTGGTTATGACGAGTAGGCCTTCACTATCTTTATCGAGGCGTCCTGCGCAAAAAAGGCGCTGGCGCTGTAGGTCGGGCGGCAGGAGGTCGAAGACCGTGCGATCCGCGTGAGGATCGGAATTTGTGCAGAGCGTGCCCTTCGGCTTGTTCATGATGAGCGTAATCGAGCGCTCTTCCTTGCGTAGGATCGGCTTGTTGTTGACGAAAATTGCGTCATCCAAAGTAGCTTTATCGCCAAGCTGGGCAATTTTTCCATTCACGCGAACATTGCCATCTTCGATAATACGTTCGGCCTCGCGGCGTGAGCAAATGCCTGCATTGGCGATGAGCTTTTGTATGCGTTGTGGTTCTTGTTCGGACATTGCATTTACTAGAGTCTTGAGAAGACGTGCATGTCAATGTTGCTCGGTGGTAACATTGGGCTTGCGCCAAAGTGACGAAATGTCGGAAACTTTGTTTACATGAGTGAAAACACTGAGAAAAGAATCGCCCTAGTAACTGGTGCCGGTCGTGGCATCGGCAAAAGTATCGCGGAGCTACTCGCGAGCAAAGGGCATCACGTAATTTGTATCAGCCGTTCGGCGAGTTCTTGCGGTGGGGTGGCCGAGGCGATTAATGACGGCGGCGGTTCAGCCGAATCGCTGGCTCTTGACGTAGCCGACAAGGCTGCTGTTAAGGAGGCCTGCGAAGCTCTTCTGGAAAAGCATACTAATATAGATATCCTTGTTAACAATGCTGGTATCACTCGCGATGGGCTACTCTTCCGCATGAGCGACGATGACTGGGATGCGGTGATCGACACTAATCTTTCAAGCTGCTTCAGCTTTATCAAGCACCTCGCACGCCCGATGACTCGCAAGCGCTGGGGTCGTATCATTAACATGGCCTCCGTCATCGGTCTCACTGGCAATGCTGGCCAAGCTAATTATGCTGCCGCGAAGGCCGGCATGATCGGCCTGACCAAGAGCTTAGCCAAGGAGTTTGCCGCACGCAACGTCACGGTAAACGCAGTCGCGCCAGGCTTCATTGCAACTGATATGACCGCCGAGCTAAACGAAAAGACGCAAGAGGCGATCGTCGGCGTGATCCCCATGAAGCGTATGGGTGAATCCAAAGACATCGCAGCCATTAGTGCATTTCTCGCTTCGGAAGATGCTGGCTACATTACCGGTCAAGTTTTTACAGTTGACGGTGGTATGGTCATGTGATGCCAAATGTAATTAACTTTAACTAAACCTATAAATAGAAAATCATGTCAGACCTAACAATTGAACAACGTGTAAAGACAATCATCGTCGACCAGCTCAACGTAAATGAAGAGCAAGTCACAGCAGAAGCATCCTTTTTGGATGACCTCGGTGCTGACTCCCTCGACACAGTCGAGCTTATCATGGCTTTCGAAGAAGAGTTTAGTGATGAAATCGACGGTGAAATTCCTGAAGCCGACGCTGAAAAGCTTCAAAATGTCGGAGATGTGATTAAATACATCACAGAAAAGGCAGGATAAGAAAATTCTACTTTCAAACTAACAATTAAGCCGCTTTAATGCGGCTTAATTTTTTTATAAGTATCATTATGAGTGAAGCAATTGAGAGACAACGCGTCGTCATAACAGGCATCGGCACCGTGACTAGTTACGGTGACGGCATCGAAGCCTTGTGGGATAACCTCCTTGCAGGTAAGAGCGGCATCGATTCGGTAAAATCATTCGATACCACCGACTATCCATCCAAAGTTGGCTCGGAGTGCTTGCACTTTGATGCGGCCCAATACATGGATCCGAAAGAAGCGCGCCGCAACGACCGTTACACGCAATTTGCCGTGGCTGCCTCCCGACTTGCTTTGAAAGATGCCGGTATCGAGGATACTTCGACGCTCGAAGCCGACCGATTTGGCGTTCTCATCGGTTCCGGTATTGGCGGCATGATGACGATTCAGACTCAGAGCCGCAAGCTCTACGAAGGCGGCCCACGTCGCGTTTCTCCGTTTATGATTCCCTCGCTCATTGCAAACATTGCTAGTGGTGTTGTCGCCATCGAGGTAGGCGCCCGTGGACCTAACTTCGGTATTGTCAGCGCTTGTGCATCTGGCACTCATAGCATTGGCGAAGCTTTCCACATGCTCCGTGACGGAGAGTCCGACATTATGTTAGCCGGGGGTAGTGAGGCCGCCATTACCGAACTCGGCTATGCCGGATTTTGTTCAATGAAGGCCATGAGTACAAGCTACAACGACGATCCCACTACTGCCAGTCGCCCCTTTGAAAAAGGCCGCGACGGCTTCATTATGGGTGAAGGCTCTGGTGTGCTCGTAATGGAAACTCTCGAACATGCCAAAGCGCGCGGCGCGAATATCATCTGCGAAATTGCTGGCTACAGCGCGACTTGCGACGCTTATCATATCACCTCGCCCGACCCCGAGGGTAAAGCCCTCGGCGCAGCCATGTTAAATGTGGTCAATGAAGCTGGTATCACGCCAGAGGACGTCAGTTACATCAACGCTCACGGCACATCGACTCCTTACAACGACAAATTTGAAACCAGCGCGATCAAGAAGGCCTACGGTGACCACGCTTACAAAGTAGCGATCTCTTCTACCAAGGGTATGACAGGTCACCTACTCGGTGCTGCCGGTGGTATCGAATCGGCAGTCTGTGCGCTTTCCATCCGCGATGGTAAAATTCCGCCCACAATTAATTACAACGAGCCTGATCCCGATTGCGATCTAGACTATGTGCCTAATGAAATGCGCGAGGCCGAAGTCAATGTGGCAATTTGTAACAATCTCGGTTTCGGCGGGCACAACGCGACTCTACTTTATAAAAAGCTAGTTTAGCGTTTCCTTCGCATTATTATAGAAAAAGCCTGATGGATTTCCTTCAGGCTTTTTACTGGTAGCAATGAGTGTGGAGCTTTTGTGAAAGATGAGCGAATTCCTCTAGTCGGAAATCTTGTCGGCTTGCAACTTACCTAGACTTAGTCAGCCTATCTCTCTCTTATGACTGTAGATCCCACTATACCCAAGCCGCGACTCGCTGTAATTGACTACGGCATGGGAAACTTGCGCAGTGTTGTGCGTGCTTGGGAGCATATTGGAGCGAATGCTTTTCTAGTTTCTGATCCCAGTCAGATTGCCAACGCCGATGCTCTGATTTTTCCAGGACAGGGCTCAATAGTAGACACCATGCGCTTACTCGAATCGACTGGTTTTGACAACATGATCCGAGACTGGATCGCCGCGGACCGACCGTTCTTTGGAATTTGTCTGGGCTTGCAAGCGCTCTTCGAACACTCGGAGGAGGGCGATACCGCTGCTCTAGGCATCTTCAAGGGTTCGGTCAAACGCTTCCGCTTCAATTTTAGAGATCCCTCGCACAAGATTCCTCACATGGGCTGGAATTCAATTACTTTCGACTCAGGGGCGCCAATTACCGATGGACTCACTTCTGGCCAAGATCAGTTCTACTTCGTGCATAGCTATCACATCGTGCCGCAGGATCCCTCATTAGCACTCTTCCACACCGACTACGGAGGGCAGTTTGTCTCAGGCATCCGTTACGGTAATTGCTACGCGACTCAGTTTCACCCTGAAAAAAGTCAGGCAAAAGGTTTGCATCTCTACCGAAATTTTTTGAGATCGCTCTAGCGTTACAGGCGCAAGCACTAGAGCACAACGACCACTATCATGGAAAACACAACAGGCACTATCCGACTTGGAAATGAAAATTTCGAGTTCCCCATCATTGAAGGAACCGAGGGTGAGAAGGCTCTAGACACCCGTACGTTGCGCGCCAAAAGCGGCTGCATTACCTTCGACGAAGGCTATGGCAATACCGGCTCTTGTATGAGTGACATCACGTTTATCAACGGTGAAAAGGGCATACTGCGCCATCGGGGTTATGCCATCGAAGAACTCGCGGAACATTCCTCCTTTCTGGAGGCGGCCATGCTCGTAATCTATGGCTCACTACCGCAAAAGTCTTGCCTGAGCGACTTTCGCAAGCAAGTGCGCGAGAGTGCTTCAATTCACACTGGAATGCATAGCCACTTCGATGGCTTCCCCACAAGCGCTCATCCAATGGCGATTCTTTCTTCTATGCTTAACTCACTCGGTGCCTACTACCCCGAGATGTCGTCTAATAATCGCGAGCAAGACTTAGCACATTTTGACGAGACCGCTGCGCTACTCATTTCTAAAGTTCGCACGATAGCCGCCATGACCTATCGCATGAAAATAGGCTTACCCTTCGTGCATCCAGCTGACAAGCGCTACACTGATAACTTCCTTCACATGATGTTCTCGGAGCCTTATTCAGAATATGACGACAAGCATGGTGCTGGCAAAGCACTTGATCTCTTCCTCATGCTCCATGCTGATCACGAACAAAATTGTTCAACCTCCACCGTGCGCATGGTCGCATCGGGTGGCGCTAATCTTTTCGCATCTGTCTCGGCTGGCGTCTGTGCGCTTTGGGGACCCTCACATGGCGGTGCCAACATGGCTGTGATCAAGATGCTCGAAGAGATACACGCTGCGGGCGACGACGGCTCAAAATTTATAGAAGCCGCGAAGAAGGGTGAAGCCAAGCTCATGGGCTTTGGTCACCGCGTTTACAAGAACTACGACCCACGCGCTAAAATCCTTGGTAAGAGCGCGGAAGGCATTCTTGCCAGTATCGGCATGGAAGATCCGCTCCTCGATATTGCGCGAAAACTTGAGCAAGCCGCACTTGAAGATGAGTACTTTGTTACCCGTAAACTCTACCCGAACGTCGATTTTTACAGTGGTATCATCCTCAAAGCGATCGGCATACCAGTCGAGATGTTCACTGTGATGTTCGCCATTGGTCGTATGCCTGGGTGGATTGCTAACTGGAAAGAGATCGCCGAGAATCCCAAGAGCCGGATACACCGCCCACGCCAGATTTACACTGGCGAGACACAGCGCGAGTATGTCCAGATAGTAGATCGTTGATCGCTTTGAGTCGCGCCTAGTAGCGATTTTTATTACAAACCCTCAAGCTCGATAAAAGTTAAACGGTGCTAATTTTCGCGGCGCTGTTTGTGTTTTTCTGCAAATTGTCGCCGGCGTGCGAGCTCGCGCATATCGATCGCAGGGTCGTCATCTTCAAAAATCTCTTGACCGATGATTTGCTCGATTACGTCTTCCATAGTTATGACGCCAGACATCGAACCGAATTCATCCACTGCTATGGCGAGTTGCTGGTGATATTTGAGGAATGTCTGCAAGGCATCTGATGCCGCCGCATTGTCGGGGACAAATATTGCCTCATTAGCCAGCTCTTTAATTTGGACATTGCCTCGGTCGTCAGTAATCGCGGTAAGGAGATCTCTACGTCGCACGATACCCGAGATGTTTTCGGTCTGCTCCTCATAAATTGGAATACGGGCAAAGGGGATGTCCTTGTGTTTCTGGAGAAGTGAGGTGACGGTTTCTTGCCCGTCGAATACTTGCACGACAGTACGTGGGGTCATGATTTCGTTGACTAGCAACTCGTCTAGGTTGAGCGCGTTGTTGATCATATCGCGTTCGTTCGAAGTCAGCGTGCCTTCTTTCGCGCTTTTTTCCGCTAAGAGCAGAATTTCTTCGTCACTATCCGTAAGTTTATTGCTTGGGCGTAGCGTGTAGCGAACGACGATTCCTAAGACTCGTGAGATCGGCGCCATGAGGGTACAAATCCAGATCAGCGGGAAAATTAGAATGGGCTGAAGGTTAGGGCGGTAAAGCACCCCAACATTCTTTGGTATGATCTCAGAAAAGAATAGGATTGTAAGCGCCATGGCAGAGGAGACCTTCAGTAATACATTACTGTCTGCAGGCCAGATTTGCACCGCAAGTCCACCTACCATGGTAGCGCCTAA
Organism: Opitutaceae bacterium BACL24 MAG-120322-bin51; assembly: GCA_905182465.1. Taxonomy (GTDB): domain Bacteria; phylum Verrucomicrobiota; class Verrucomicrobiia; order Opitutales; family Coraliomargaritaceae; genus Thalassobacterium. The sequence continues at coordinate 175,176 of CAJJBI010000006.1, forward strand.
GGTGTTAGCGATTGTATTTAGACTCAGAATTGCCGAGCTCGTCTCTTCAAGCCCAAGCTTGTATTTTTCCAGCTTTTCTCCCCGACCCGGGTGAGACTTCTTTAATCCTTCGATTTCTGCAGTCGTTGTACTCAGAATCATGGCTTCCAATACGGAGCAGAGAGCAGAGACCCCTATGGTGAAGGCAATTGCGAAAATAAATGCTAAAGTCATTGTTTGTGCGCCCCTCAAGTCATGTCGTGTTGACATATGCTGGCTGTTGAGGGCACCAAACAGTGACTTGATGGCGTACTAGCTTCTAGTTTCAAGCACTATTTTTAGAGGAACCTACTAACTCTAGAGATTCTAGCATTTACCCCTGCTAAAGACTTGACCGTATTTGACTCTGGGCGATAGGTTAAAATAGATTATTTTGTCTCATCACATTTTCATGAAAATCTCTCCTTATATCACTTTCGCACTAATTTGTCTCAGCTCTCTTCTTCTATTTGGCTGCGCCTCTTTTGAGCGTGGAGTTCCGCAAAAAGTCATCATACTATCTCTACCCACAGAAGCGAGTGTTTACGTCAATGGCGATGCAGTTGGCATCACACCTATGGAGATGTCATTACCGCGTAAACTCACTCATGAGATTCGCCTCGAAAAGCATGGCTTCAATTCTGCGGTTAAATACTTTGCGCCCGTTCCTAATGATCAAGCGCACAACTTCATCCGCTTTGGTCTGAAGGAAGATCTCGGCTATTATGTTGATCTTGAGCCTGGCACCATGAAAGCAGATTTGAAGAGCGAACTCGTGCCAAATTCTACGGGTGCAGATCCTTTTGAGCGTATGGCAAAGCAAGCCCTCGAAGCGGATCGCCGCTTAGAAGCAGGCGAGATTACTCCGCTTGATCACAAATATATTGTCGAACAAATCATCGAATTCTTCGAGTCCAAATTTTAGTATTTATACAGTAGCATCATATTCACACTGAATGAGCCAAATACCCGAAGCACTTCTTTACACCAAGGATCACGAGTGGATTCAGCTCCACCAAGATGGTACGGCTACTGTCGGCATTACCGATTACGCGCAGGAGAGTCTGGGCGATATAACCTTTGTCGAGTTTCCCTCGGCGGGAGAATCTTTTAATACTGGAGACACTTTCGGTGTCGTCGAATCAGTCAAAGCCGCATCGGATCTCTACATGCCGCTAGATGCTGAAGTCCTAGAGGTCAACGACGAGGTAGATGCCGAGCCGGAATTGCTCAACAGTGACCCTTATCAAAAGGGATGGCTATTGAAGATCCGTCTGACCGACGCCTCTCAAGTCGAAGCACTGCTCAAAGCAGACGCCTACGCTGGGATTATTTAGTGAGCTTGATTAATAGCTAAGTGATCCGCGAGCGCCGCGATTGTGTAGTTTGTTCGTTTTATTATGTCATCATCATACAAGAGCGGAACACCAAATTGGTCAGTTAAGGATTCTGAGGATTATTATGGTCTCAAGCGATGGGGTGGCGGTCATTTCTCGATTGATTCCAAAGGTTTTATGCAAGTGCATCCATTGCGTGATCAGCGATGTATTTGTATCCACGATATCGTCAAAGAAGCTGCGCAGAAGGGGCTGAAGCCGCCACTCACCATACGCATTCAAGACCTCTTGCACACGCGTGTGATCGATTTAAACGAACTTTTTCGTGAAGCTATAAAAGACGAAAACTACGCAGGTCGCTATCGCGGCGTTTTCCCAATCAAGGTCAACCAATTGCGCGAAGTGGTCGAAGAGATACAAGATGCGGGTAAGCCATTCCATTACGGCCTAGAATGTGGTAGCAAACCAGAGTTGATGCTTGCGCTTGCCATGCACAAAGACCCCAAAGCTTTGATTATTTGTAACGGCTATAAAGACGACGAATTTATTCGCCTCGCGCTCCAAGGTTTGCGTCTGGGTAAAGAAATCTACCTTGTGGTCGAGCAACTCAGCGAAGTGCCACGAATCATCCAGATATCAAAGCTGCTCGGGGTCATCCCACGCATTGGTTTTCGGATTAAGCTCGCCACGATGGGCGAGGGCAAGTGGGCGAGCTCTTCGGGTGAGGATGCGAAGTTTGGCCTTACCAGTCCCGAGATTATTGATGCGGCCAAGCGCCTCAAGCGCGCCGGGTTGACTGAGAGCTTACGCCTCATTCATTTCCACATCGGTTCGCAGGTGCCCAATATTCAGACCATAAAAAAAGCCACAGTAGAAGCCGCACGCTTCTACTGTGAAATCAAGAAAATGGGCTTCCCCATGGAGTTGATGGATGTGGGTGGGGGGCTCGGTATCGACTATGACGGTTCCCGCAGTAATTACGAAAGCTCTATGAATTATACGATGCGTGAGTATGCGCGAGATGTGGTTTATAATATTAAAACTGTCTGCCAAGATTCAGGGATCGAAGTGCCAGATATTGTGACCGAAAGTGGGCGTGCGGTCGTTGCTCCGCACTCAATTTTGATTACTGAGGTCTGCGACCGAATTTCTAAAACTGCCGTTCCGCCCAAGGCCACGCCCAAAAGAGGAAAAGTTAATCCAGTCCTGCGAGACCTGCAGGCAATTCTGGATAATACGCACAACTCCTCACCTCTAGAGCGTTACCACGACGCTCAACAAAAAAAGGAAGAAGCCAATAGTCTCTTCAGCCTTGGCTACATCGACCTCGCCGAACGCGCGCAGAGCGACTCTCTCTACTGGGCGATCTGCCAGCAGCTCTGCGATCAAACCAAGAAAGGCGCTTACACTCCAGAAGAACTGGAAAGTCTGCCTCAGATGATGGCGGAACAATACGTCTGCAACTTTTCTATTTTTCAATCGCTGATCGACCATTGGGCGTGCAAGCAGCTATTCCCGATCGCACCGCTACAACGCCTCGACGAGTCTCCAAATGTGGATGCCACACTCGTCGATATCACCTGCGACAGTGAGGGCAAAGTCTCCAGTTTTACCGACGTCGAAGATATCCGCCACACCCTCCGTTTGCACGAGTTGAAGTTAAAAGAGCCTTACTACCTTGGCGTGTTCTTAGTCGGTGCTTATCAGGATATAATGGGTGATTTACACAACTTGTTTGGGCGAGTGAACGAAGTCCACGTCTTTCTTGAAGACGACGAAGAGGACGGCTTTTACATCGAAGATAGCATCAAAGGCTTCACCATAAACGACGTCATTGGCTTCACGCAATACGACGGTCACATACTCACACGCCGCATGAAGAAGCTTATAGACCGTGCCACCAAAGACGACCAGATTAAGCCCCGCGAAGGCACTCGCATACTCGACGAATACGCCGAACTACTACGCGGTCATACCTATTTGGCCACGTAAGCCTTGACTAGAGTCCTGCCACAAGGTGGCCACGCTTGCCAGGCTATGCTCCGCTTAGGCCGCCCGGATGCTTACACCATCTACGTTTCACTTCGTTGAAAAGCTCACCCCAAAAAAGCACAGCTCGATCCGCTTGCAAGGCTTCGATCATTCGGTTAAGTTCTCAATTCGATGCCCGACACTCCACATACGATAAATTGGCCAAAAGCAGCGCTTACCCTTCAGCAACGCTTAGAAAAAGATGTCATCGAGTCTTCAGTCTTGGAGCACCTACACCGGGCCGAGCATGTCCTAGTTGCTTGCTCGGGTGGGGCAGACTCAGTCTTTCTGCTCTGCTTGCTCGTGGCGCGGGCTCAAGAAATTGGCCTCCAGCTCCATGTCGCGCATTATAATCATCGCTGGCGTAGTGAAGAGTCCGATTCCGATGCTGACTTTGTAGAATCGATGGCGGCTTCATTCAATCTTCCATTTTTAAGCGATACACGCCCTAAAAAAGAGGCCGCATTCACCGAGACCACTGCGCGTGCGTTGCGTCTCGATTTTTTGCGTAGAGCCGCCAATCTACAACATTGCGATTATATTACATTTGGGCATCAGCTTGACGACATTCTCGAAACGCAGCTTCAGCGTATTGCTCGTGGCTGCGCTTCAGATGGGCTTGCTGCCCCGCGACCTGTTGCTCTTTTTGACAAACAACCGACCCACCTCCGGCCACTTTTGGATCTCAGGGCAGGGGATATCCGCATGGCACTTCAAGCCAGCAAAATTCCTTGGTGCGAAGACCGCTCAAACGAGGATACGAGCATTGCGCGTAATTCCCTACGCCGGCAGATTATTCCCGATCTAGGAGATGCCTTGGGCCGAGAACCAGCCGTCGGTGCGGCTCGCAGTCGACGTTTATTGGAGGAGGATGCCACCGCGCTTGATCTGCTCGCTCGCCAATATTTGCCCGCTGCCTATACCAATGCTCCTACCCTTGACCGCGTTAGGTTAAACGCTGTGCCTACGCGCTCTCCTGCGCCGCGCACTCGCCGAGTGGTTGAGCGGTCATGGTCTACTCAGCTCTATGGGTGCGCCAGCCATGGATCAATTGATTGAAAGCTTACGTGCTGAGCGTGAGCAGAACCGGATGAGTGCCGGCTCACACTACATCTTAATAGATGCCGACACGCTCAGCTTTGAACATCAGGCCGCTTCCGATCAATTGCTTGAGCTACAGCCAGCTATTTTGGTTATTGGTGAAGTTCTATTTCTATCGACTGGCGCTTTTATTGAGACCGAAGTATTGGAGCTGACCGATGCTTTGCGCCAGCAGATCTTCGCGGGCGAAGTAGACCCGCGATGCGAAGCCATCATCGCTCATCCCGATGAGCATTCACTTAGCGTGCGTGCTTGGCAGCCTGGCGATCGCTTTCATCCATTGGGTGCACCTGGCGGCAAAAAGCTCAAAGATCGCTTCATCGACCGCCGCATTCCACAAGCGGAACGAAAAACGCTACCACTTGTCTTAAAGACCTCGCAAGAAGTCATCTGGGTGCCAGGCTTTCCCCCTGCCGAGAGCTGTAAAATCAGCCCTTCAACGAAGAGGGCTCTTAGGTTGACTTACCAAACAAGAAAACCACTTTGACAAATTAATGTCATCAGAAAACAACAAGTCCAATAAGAACGATTCAGGTAGTAACGGCTCACCACAGCGCTTCCAGCCCAAGGTGTTGCTAGTCTATCTCGTTATCGTAGCTGCTATTTTAACGATCTGGTTCGCGAATCCTGGCGCTGGAAGTAATGTTAAACAACTCACTATCAGTGAGCTAGTCGAAGCGGTCAAAGATGGCCAAATCGCGGAAGACGATGGCGTCATGGAGCCAGAGCCATCTTACGGCCGTGATGGCTACATTATCAGTGGTGAGATGACAAATCCTGGCCTATCCGACGTGGTCGATGGCCTTACGCCCGCTTCCGAGGTCCCTGCGAAGATCCGTTTCTCTGCCCGTGGTCGCTTGACTGAAGATGACTTTCTGCTCGTCCGTGAAGTGCTCACCGAGAAGCGTGCTACTACAGGCTTTCAGGATGTAATCATCAGCTTCCTTCCATTTCTGCTCATCGTTGGCCTGCTCTATTTCCTTTTTGTGCGTCAGCTCAAGAGTGCTGGCAAGGGCGCGATGAGCTTTGGCAAAAGCAAAGCTAAGATGCTCACCCGTGAGAAAGACTCGACTACCTTCAAAGATGTTGCGGGTTGCGACGAAGCTAAGGAAGAGGTTTCTGAGGTAGTCGATTTCCTTAAAGATCCTAAGAAATTTCAACGCATTGGCGGTAAGATTCCTAAAGGTGTGCTCATGGTGGGCCCTCCGGGCACGGGTAAGACACTTCTCGCCAAAGCAGTCGCCGGCGAGGCCGAGGTGCCCTTCTTTTCAATCAGTGGTTCCGACTTCGTTGAAATGTTCGTCGGTGTCGGCGCGGCTCGCGTCCGCGATATGTTTGAGCAAGGCCGTAAGAACGCCCCCTGCATCGTCTTTATTGATGAGATTGATGCTGTCGGTCGTCAGCGTGGTTCCGGTGTCGGCGGGGGTAATGACGAGCGCGAGCAAACGCTCAACTCCCTCCTAGTTGAGATGGATGGCTTTGATGGCAACGAAGGTGTCATCATCATCGCAGCGACCAATCGGCCCGACGTCTTGGATAATGCGCTCTTGCGCCCTGGTCGTTTCGACCGCCAAGTCACTATAGATTTGCCTGACCTCAATGGGCGTCACGAGATCCTGCTCGTCCACGCCAAAAAGATCGCCCTCGCCGAAGAGGTAAACCTTGAATACGTCGCTCGTAACACACCCGGCTTTTCTGGTGCCGACCTCGCCAATCTCTTGAACGAAGGTGCGCTCATCGCAGCTCGTTTTAATAAGAAGGCCGTTGAGATGAACGATATCGACGAAGCCCGTGACAAGATCTCCTTTGGTCGCGAACGCCGCAAGTTGATGGACGATGAAGATCGCAAGATCATCGCCTTCCACGAAGCCGGGCACGCACTGATTAAAGGCGTTCTCGACGACGGTCACATGCCCGTGCACAAGGTCACTATTATTCCGCGCGGTCAGAGCCTTGGCTCGACCATGTTCATGCCGAAAAAGGACACGCTCAATCATTCCAAGCGCCGTCTGATTGACGACATTTGCTGCACCCTTGGGGGGCGCGCTGCAGAGGAGATCGTGCTCGGCGACATCACGAGTGGTGCCTCAGGCGATATTCAAATGGCCAGCAGAACCGCTCGTCACATGGTTTGTGATTGGGGCATGTCGGAACTCGGCATGGTCGCCCTTGGACAAAGCCAAAGCGGGGGTTACCTCGGCCATGGCGCGGTGACAGCAAAAAATTACAGTGAAGAAACTGCGCAGAAGATCGACGTCATCATACGCGATATGATCCAAGATCAATATAGCCGTGCCCTTGAAATATTAAACGATAAGCGCAATGCGCTTGATGTGATTGCTGAGTCCTTACTTGAACACGAAACGATCGACGGTAAGCACGTACTCGAAATCATCGAACACGGTGAAATGCGTTCACCTATCATCAAGCGTGAGATCTCCGTCGAAGAGCTTGATGAGGACGAAGAGGAGGACGAAGTGCCTGAAAAGCTCGCCAAAGAGGGCGATGATAGCGGCGGCCTCGCTGGCGAAGAAGCTCCTTCGCCTGCTTAACTAGTTTTTTGTCGCCCCTGCTTTGCCCTCAGTGTAAAGAACAGGTATCTTCCACTAATATGGACACGCATTTCACTTATAAGTTAGAAGACCTCGGAAATCTAGAATTCCTGGGCACTCCTCTCGCTGTGATTGGCCACCCGATCAAGCACTCTGTAAGTCCCGCCATGCACAACGCGGCGATTGCTAAGCTGCGTCCAGCCAATTCTCGCTTTAACGACTGGGCTTATTACCGCTTCGATATCGCGCCCGAAGATTTCGCTGAGGCCGTCCCTCTATTTTATAAACATAACTTCCTCGGTCTCAACCTTACCATCCCGCACAAAGTGCAGGCCATGGACTTGATCCATGGCGTTTCGGCCGACGGTGAGCGCATGGGTGCCGTCAACACTCTAGTCTGGGGGGAGCACGGCTACGACGGTTTCAATACCGACGGCTACGGCTTTAAAAATGCGCTTAAGGCCGATCTCGGCGTCAAGCTCCGAGGTTCTACTGTTATGCTACTGGGCTCCGGTGGTGCGGCACGTGCAGCAGCAGTGCAGTGCATCCTAGATGGCTGCAAAAAACTCTATGTCGGCAACCGCAGCGTCGAACGACTCGAACAACTCATGGCGGTCTTGCAAGCTATGCCTGGTGGCGATTGTGCAGAAGCCTTTGCACTGTCCAATCCACCCACTGATCTTCCCGAGCAAGGCGTGCTCGTCAACGCTACCTCCCTTGGTCTCAAAGAGACCGACCCTGCACCATTTGACGTCCGGATATTGCCCAAAACATGGGCGGTCTACGATATGATCTACAATCCTGATGCCACTCGCTTACTTCTAGACGCGAGGTCACATGGTCTTCGCGCCGCAAACGGGCTCTCGATGCTCGTGCACCAGGGTGTCCGCTCCTTAGAAATTTGGTCCCACGCCGAAGCGGACGCTCAAACCATGATGCGCGCCGCTACTCACGCCCTTGATCTGCCCCCGCGTAACGATTAGAGAGTTTCCCTTATAAAACAATAGTAGAGGGGTATGTGAAATGCCCGTAGGGTGCTAAGCTAAACCACCACTGGGCATCTCATATGTAAGCGCAATCACGGAAACTTCTTTTGAACTTCTTCTTGCTGGTTCAGTGAATCGCGATCTCCTCGAGCACTTGCCGTTTGGAATTTTGGAGGGCGGGGTTGAGGATTTTATCGAGTAGAATCTGGGCTTCATCGGAGCGACCGAGCTTGCCAAGCACACGGGCGTGGTGGAGATCTAAGATTTCGACTTGTAGGGCGGTGGTAGCTTGCTTGCTCACTTGCTTCCAGTGGAGTAGGGCATTTTTCCAGTCGGGGCTGTTGAGGTCGTAGTAGGCTTCGCCGAGACGCATTTGATAGTCGAAGCTGTTGGGCGCTAGCTTGGCCGCTTTGCGAAAGGCTTTAAGCATCTCTCGCTCTATGGCATCTTGAGTGAAGACGTCGCTTTCTATGAATTCATCTTTGAAATTGTAGATCAGTTGACCAAGCGCGAAGTGATAGACTGCGGTCTCTGGCTCTAGGTCGACGGCTTGCAGATAGAATGTGAGGGCGGCTTTGCCTTTGCCCTCTTCCGCAAGGTGATTGCCGATCTGTTGCTTGACCACGGCGATCTCGGAGTCGAGCTCGTCGGCTTTTAAGAACGCGAGGAATGCTTGCTCATTTTCCTGTACGCGGCGCAGTAATTTGCCGTAGAGAATGTAGGCGCTGACATCGTCGGGCTGATCAAGCAGGTAGGCGCGATAGGATTGAACTAGCTCGTTGATTCGACGGTCGAGGTCATCTTCGCTGTAAAACTCGGGGTCTTCGGCGATCTTTTGGTAGATCTGGGTCTCTTTCTCTGCGATATTGAGTAAGCGTTTACTGGCTAGGTCGGAGCCGTATGTCAGCCCAAGAGTGCAGAGTGGCAGTAGGCAGAGAGCAAAAGTGTTTTGGTAACGTGGCATTTCTATCTTGAGTTATGGGGCCTCAAGACGGACTCGCCAATAAGAAAGCGTTCCGCCCGGGAAGGTAGAGTCACGCATTTTGTGCCGAAATTTTTCTTTGCCTTCATTCGCTGTTCCTAAATATTGATAAAACAATGCCAAGTGCCACGGTCGAAGATTATATTAAACATATTTACCTTATATCCGAGAAGCGGGCTTCGGGAGATGTGGCAATGGGTCAGGTTGCTGAAGCGCTCGGGGTAGTGCCGGGTACAGCGACGACGATGGTCAAGGCTCTCTCGGATGCGGGCTTGGTCGAATACGCGCCACGTGTCGGTGTGCAATTAACCGAGCCAGGTCGCAAGCTCGCGCTGCATGTCTTGCGTCGCCACCGATTGATTGAACAATTTCTAGTCGAAGTTTTAGGTTTCGACTGGTCGGAGGTACACGAGGAGGCAGAGCAGATGGAGCATGTCGTCTCGGATCTTCTACTGGAACGGATCGATCGCTATCTTGGGCATCCGACTGAGGATCCGCATGGCGACCCGATCCCTTCAGCAGCGGGCGAACTAATACATGGACAGGTAGAGACATTGATGGAGTGTCCGTTGCAAACGGATGTCACTGTTGCGCGGATTAGCGACCAGGATCCGGAATTTCTCAACTACATCACAGAGTCAGGCCTGAACCCTGGGGTCACTCTGCGTGTGAAGGCGCGTAGTGAGCGCGCAGAGTCTGTAGAGGTTGATTTGATCGGTCGTGGACATTCGTTGACACTAGGCAAAGGAGCGGCGGTGAAGATTCAAGTCCGGTCATAGTCAGCCTATTTATGAATTCTATTTTCAAAACCGCCGGTATAAGCCGGCGGTTTTTATTGGTGTGTGAGTGCCGATCTATTAGATTACCGTGAGAGTGAGTATTGAATTAAAAAAATGGAGGGACGCGCTCCCGCGCGTTCGTCAGTGGCGTATAGGTGGATGCTTAGGAGCGCGTCCTTCCATTAATTTAGTATGGCTTGCCTTGTCACCTATTCTAGGTGCTGCGCAGACGATACCTGATCAAATCGCCTATGAACTTTCGATGCGCTACACGCCTTATGCAGATGGCGCTGCGGTAATCGATTTCGCGCAGATCGCTACTAACACTATAGCGGAAGCGGAAAACGCTTTCGACCAACCCCTCGCTAGCCTACACCTCGCGCTCGATCCCGGTCACGTTGGTGGCATCTGGGCAGAGTGGGAGTGGCGCAACTTCCGTATCTCCAAAGAAGACCACTGGGTGCGCGAGGGTGAACTCGTGCTCGAAGTCGCGTTACGTATTCGTAATCATCTAACAAGGCTCGGCGCTAAGGTCACGCTGCTCCGTGAGGACTACCAGCCGATCAATCCGAAGACTTTTATTGATTATTGGGCGCTTGCTGCAGCAGAGGAAATGCCTCCCACGGAGCTATCGCTCAAGGCGCAGCTCGATTACGCACTGGCTGTCCGGAATCGTGCCATATACTTGGCCATCGTTAGGGACGAGATTGCCGAACGGGCCAGGTTGGTCAACGAAGTCATCCAGCCTAATGCTTTGATCTCGTTGCACATTAATGCGGCGGCGTGGCCAGACGAGGCCGCGAAGCAACTTGTTGATAGCGACCATGCGCATGTTTTGATCTTTGGCTGCCTGAGTGAGGCAGAGCTCGCCTCGCCTCAGCAACAGCTGCGCCTTGCTCTAAAGTTAAGCAACGGCAGTGGCCCAGTTGAAGCGCGGCTGGGTGCCGCTCTAGGCTCCGCCTTGGTCGAAGCAACGGGCTTACCCGCCTCAAATTATCTAGGTCATAACGCGGTCCGTATCCTTCCTGAAGTGCCGTCTCTTTGGGCGCGAAATCTTATGCTACTCCGCCTTGTCGATTGTCCGACTGTTTTGATGGAGCCGTATATTGCCAATAGCCATAGTAGCTATGCACGAATCCAAAAAGCACTGAGCGCAAGGGAATACCACGAGCCGCTCCCAGCAGATGACATTCTGGTCGAATATGCGGATGCGGTGGTGACTGGAGTGCTGCGCACTTACGAGCGCAATTAGATACAAAAAAAGCCCGCGCAGCGAAGAGGCTGGCGGGCTTGTAAAAAGCTTTATTGGCAAGGGGTATCCGGTGGATGCTCCTGCATTAAATCAAGTCTTTGACTGCTTCGCGCTCTTCGGCCAGCTCTTGAACGGAGGCGTCGAATTTGGCGCGGCTGAATTCGTTAAGTTCGACGTCGGCCACAATTTCCACTTTCTGGCCATCGGTGCGGCAAGGGAAGGAGATAATAAGGCCTTCGGGTGTGCCGTAGCTGCCGTCGGAGCAGAGGCACATGCTGAATGTATCCCCGGCTGCGGTCGGTGTGGTCAGCGCGCGAACGGAATCGACGATGCCGTTGGCTGCGGAAGCTGCGGAAGAAGCCCCGCGTGCCTTGATGATGGCGGCGCCACGTGTTTGCACGTCAGGAATGAAGGTGTCTTTGAGCCAAGCTTCATCGCCGATCACTTCGGCTGCTGATTTGCCGCCGATTTGTGCGGAGTAAGCATCGGGATACTGCGTGGCTGAGTGGTTACCCCAGATCGTCATGTTGGTGACTTCAGCCACATCGACGACTGCTTTTTGCGCGAGCTGCGTTTTGGCGCGGTTCTCATCAAGCATAGTCATAGCGAAGAAGCGGTCGCAAGGCACGCCCTCGGCATTGTTCATGGCGATAAGGCAGTTAGTGTTACAAGGGTTGCCGACTACGAGTACGCGTACATCGGCAGCAGCATTGGCAGCAATTGCTTTGCCTTGGCCAGTGAAAACCTTCCCGTTGATGCTGAGTAGATCGCCACGTTCCATACCTGCTTTGCGTGGAACGGAGCCGACGAGTAGCGCCCAGTTGACGTCCTTAAAGCCTTCGTCCATGTCGGTCGTGGCGACGACATCTTTGAGGAGAGGGAATGCACAGTCGTCGAGTTCCATGACGACGCCCTTGAGTGCGTCGAGGGCGGGCGGGATTTCAATTAGATTTAGCGCGACTGGCTGGTCGGGTCCGAACATGGCACCCGATGCGATGCGGAAGAGAAGGGCGTAGCCGATGTTGCCAGCTGCGCCAGTGACGGCTATACGTATAGGTTGTTTGCTCATAATAGGTTTTAGATACTTGTTTAAAAAGACGTGGGATGGGATACTTCCCTTGGCACAATTCAAGCGCCTAAGGCTTTGCAGCAGCAGGTTAGCTTATTTTTTGTTAAACAAAAAGCGGTGCTAGGTCGGCGTAGCCTTTGCGGATCATCTTCTTGGTGCTTTCCCAGTCGATACAGCCGTCAGTGATCGAGACTCCGTATTTGAGGTCTTCTATGGGCTGAGGGAAGGACTGGTTGCCGAAGCCGAGGTTACTCTCGACCATAGCGCCAATTACACTGGTTTCGCTCAAGCTCTGGCGCACGATCTCGTCGAAGACCTCTGGCTGACGGGCGGGGTCTTTGCTGCTATTAGCGTGACTGCAGTCGGTCATGATTGCGGGCGTGAGTTGGGCGGCTTCGAGTTGCTCGCGGACTTGGGCGACATCTTTGGCGCTGTAGTTGGGGCCGTGAGAGCCACCACGAAGTACGACGTGGCAGTGTGGGTTGCCCTTTGTGGTAAGGGCGTTGGCCCGGCCTTCGTTATCGATACCGAGAAAAGTCTGCGGCTGGCTGGCCGCTTTGATTGCATTGATCGCAACAGTCAGGCCACCGTCGGTGCCGTTCTTAAAACCGAGTGGCATGGAGAGACCTGAGGCCATTTGGCGGTGTGTTTGGCTCTCGGTTGTGCGCGCGCCGATCGCCGACCAACTGATAAGGTCGGCTATGTATTGTGGCGTGATCGGGTCGAGCAACTCTGTCGCGGTAGGCAAGCCGAGCTTGATGATGTCGAGGAGGAAGCGGCGCGCGATGCGTAGTCCTTCGGGAATGTCGCTTGTGCCGTCGAGCTTGGGATCCATGATTAGTCCCTTCCAGCCCACGGTAGTGCGCGGCTTTTCAAAATAGACACGCATCACGATGAGCATGCGGTCGTCAACTTCCTTCGCTAGCTTGGCTAGTTTCTCGGCATATTCCCGGCCAGCCTTAAGGTCGTGGATCGAGCAGGGGCCGATCACGACGAGCAAGCGGCGATCTTTGCCGAAGATGATCTCGTTGATTGCGTCGCGGCTCTCAGCTACGAATTTATCAGCGGCGTCTGTCTTTTCGATCTCTGCGCAAAGAGCTAACGGAGTCGGGAGCAGCGTTTTGGAAGTAATGTTAATGTCGGTGACTTTTTTCACGGGCGGAATGAGTAAAGTAGCTTTGCGGCAGGAACAAGCCCAATTACTTGAACGATGTGAGTTGAAACTTTTAAAATGCAATCTACGACTCTTCTTATGGACCCTTCCAAAAGCTTTTACCAATACGCACCCGCTGCACATTTCCTCGTCACGGACGAAGATGCGGCGGACTTTTTGCAAAGCCAGTTTACTAACGAACTGCGGCCCTTCGAGTTGGGGCAGGCTACCTATGGTCTATGGCTGGATGTGAAGGGTAAAGTAATCGCCGACAGCGTGGTGATTTGCGAAGGGGCGGAGCAGTTTCGAGTGATTAGCGAGTGCTGCGTTGGCGAGTTGATTGCGACGCACATGAGGCGGCACATCATCGCGGATGATGTAGAGATCGAGCATTGCGAGTCGGGTTACGGATTCGAACTACCTACTCAAGCTGTTGAAGCGCTTGGTTTAGAGTGCCCGGAGAGTGGGCAATTTCTACGAATTGAAGGGGGGATTCTCTACTCTGTCCATGATTCCATATATAATATGGTAGTTCATACAGAGCCAGCGGCCAAACTTGCCTTTGAGAAATTGACAGATTTGGGTTTTATTGAATTATCCGCATCCGATCGCGGTCTTGCACGCATTGATCGTGGTAGGCCCTTAGTTCCGGATGAGATCGGCGCGGCCGATATGCCAGGGGAGGGCGGTCTGGAGCGTGATGCGATTTCGTTTACGAAAGGCTGCTACCTAGGTCAAGAAGTGGTTGCGCGCATGCACAACGTAGGCAAAGCGCAGCGCGGCCTCTTTGTGGTCCGTGGTGAAGGTGTGATCCCAGAGTTGCCGCTCGCCCTCACGAATAGCGACTCGAAGCAAGTTGGCGAACTGCGCACAGCCTATCTGGATGGTCAGACTTGGCAGGGCGTAGCAATTTTGAAAACACGTTTTGCAGGCGTGGGTGAAACTCTAAGATATGAAACCTATGAAGTGAGTGTTGTAAGAGCACTCCGGGAAGGACTTGCAAATGACTGATTTATCCAGCAACGAGGTGGCGGAAATTGCCTGCATTTTCGTGAACTTAGGTGCGCCTGAAAAGCAAGCCAGAGTGATGGCGTCGCAGTTGATAAAAAGAGCCGAGCAAATCGCTCAAGAGCGAGATATTTCAAAAGTCGAGGCGACCGAGAGCCTACTGAAACAAGTGCTTGAGGCGCGGCAGGGGTCTTGAGATGGCTCTGAGATGGGCTTCGAGCGGTAAGCAAGTCTGAAAGGCTCAAAAAACCTAGGCTTAAAGCCGATTTTATATTGACGCTTCTGTCACTCGCTTCTCTTATCGGCGACGGTCATGTGGCCATCAACCTCAACAACATAATTATATTATATGAACAAAGCACAACTCGTTGCAGAAGTACAAAAATCACTCGGTGCAGACACCTCCAAAGCAGCCGCAGAGCGCTCAATCCAAGCCGTTCTTGAAGGTATCAAAAAGGGTGTTAAAAAGGATAAGAATGTTCAACTCATCGGCTTCGGCACTTTCTCAGTAACAAAGCGTGCTGCTCGTGACGGCATCAACCCACAGACTCGCGAGAAGATTCGTATCAAGGCTTCCAAAGCTGTGAAATTCAAAGCAGGTGCTGGCCTCAAGGCAGTCCTCTAAGATTCTCCAGGACACGCTTCGCTAAGCGATTTCCAAACCGCATAGTTTAAACTTTCAAAACCCGCAGTTTCCATTCGGAAGCTGCGGGTTTTTTCGTATTAAAATTGGGATTCGCGCTCAGCGTGTCCGCCATTCAGTTGGAACGGTCACACTTGAGTGTGTCCCTTTATTCTACCGTATTCGTACGGCAATTAACATGACCACCCGCAAAAATTCCCCCTTTGCGGTTGCCAGTGACCCTTAAGCTATCCTTATTGAAAAGCTTTTAGAATCATTCTTCACTTGGAACCAGTATTATGGGCAAAAGCTTATTTGAAAAAGTATGGAATGCGCACGCCGTTCGCCAGTTGGTTAACGGTCAGACGCAATTATTAATTGGTACTCACCTTATCCACGAGGTCACGAGTCCGCAGGCCTTTGGCATGCTCCGTGACCGCGATTTGAAGGTGCAATATCCCCACCGCACCTTCGCCACGGTCGACCATATTGTACCGACCAACGAATCGGTAGAGCCCTACAGCGACCCGCTAGCACAGGGTATGATAGAGGAGCTACGTAAGAATTGCGCGGATAACAATGTCACTTTCTTCGACACTAATACTGGCAAACAGGGTGTTGTCCACATCGTGGGTCCCGAACAGGGCATCACGCAGCCCGGTACTACCATTGCCTGCGGGGATTCTCACACTGCGACGCATGGTGCTTTCGGTGCCATCGCTTTTGGTATTGGCACTAGTCAAGTGCGCGATGTACTCGCGACTCAGACTATCGCCTTGAACGAACTCAAAGTGCGCCGAATTAATGTGAATGGCACCTTGCCTCCTGGCGTTTATGCTAAGGACGTAGTTTTACACATCATCCGTCTCCTCGGCACACAGGGTGGCACTGGCTACGCCTACGAGTATGCTGGCACGACATTCGATAAGTTCACAATGGAAGAGCGCATGACAGTCTGTAATATGTCGATTGAGGGCGGTGCCCGTGTTGGCTATGTGAATCCTGACGAAACGACTTTCGAATACCTCAATGGCCGTCCCTACTCGCCGAAAGGCGCGGCATGGGATGCCGCGGTTGAGCAGTGGAAGTCATTCGCCTCAGACGCAGATTGCACTTTTGATGACGAGGTTGATATCGACGCTTCGCAAATCCAGCCCACCGTTACATGGGGGATCACTCCTGGGCAGGGAGTAGGCATTGAGGAAAGTATTCCAGCTATCTCCGATGCGCCCACACAGTCGGAGCGGGATTCCGTAGCCGAAGCCCTCGAATACATGCAATTCGAGGGTGGCAGCCCAATTAAAGGCAAGAAGATCGACGTCGCCTTTATCGGTTCTTGCACGAATGGTCGCCTTTCCGATTTTCAAGAAGTCGCCAAATACGTGAAAGGGCATAAGGTCGCCGAGGGCGTGCAAGCCATCATCGTCCCTGGATCGCAAGTCGTGGCTAAGATCGCCGAAGACCTAGGCTTGGATAAGATCTTCATTGAGGCGGGATTCGAGTGGCGCGCCGCAGGCTGCTCCATGTGCCTTGCTATGAATCCTGACAAACTCGTCGGCGATCAGCTCTGCGCGAGTTCCTCGAATCGTAACTTCAAAGGTCGTCAAGGCAGTCCTACGGGTCGCACCATGCTTATGAGCCCAATCATGGTGGCTGCTGCTGCCGTGACTGGCGAAGTATCCGACGCCCGTAATGTCTTTGGCTTCGCTTCAGCGGAAGTCTAGAAAGCATTTCTTCTTTTTAAATCCTATTTCTTAATTTTAAAAGCCATGTCCTCCACACCTATTAAAAAAGTCACTGGTAAGGGTGTCTTCGTCCCTGGCGACGACATCGACACCGACCGTATCATCCCAGCACGCTTCATGAAGTGCATTACCTTCGACGGCCTAGGAGAGTATCTCTTCCGCGACGTTCGTAAAACTGAGAGCGGCGAAGAAAAAAAGCATAATCTCAATGACCCGCGCTTCGCTGAAGCCTCCATCCTCGTGAGTGGTAACAATTTCGGTTGTGGCAGTTCGCGCGAGCACGCACCGCAATCGATCCTCCGTGCGGGATACAATGCTGTGATCGCTGGTAGCTTTGCTGAGATCTTCTTTGGTAATTCGACGAACCTTGGTGTAGTCTGCGTGATCGCTAGCGATACTGACCGCAAAATCATTACCAGCGAGATTGAGAAGCAACCCGAGCTGGATATAACCATCGATGTGGAAAACCACAAGATCTGGTATGGCGACCAATCCGTGCCCTGTGAGATCAAGCCAGGCGCGCGCGATAGTTTGCTTAGTGGCAATTACGACCCGCTCGACGAACTCCTCGTAGGAGCAGGTGGAGTATCTAAGACCGCTGGTGCGCTACCCTACATGCAAGCGTGACACCGATAAGCAATCTGTTAGTTTTGTAGGCGGCTGTATCAAAAGCTAATTATGCGCTTTGCCAATAGGCGGGACTCTAATCCATATATCCTAATCTACAAATGGACATCTTCACCCACGCTGGAATTTTCATCTATCCGCTTGCGCTTTGCTCAGCAGTAGCGGTGTTCATCACATTTGAGCGTCTCATCGCCTTGCGTCCGTCGCGTGTCATGCCGGCGGCGATGGTCGATGCCTTTGTTTCGGGTCGTTTCGATGGCGTTCCCGTGGACTCGGTATCTGTAGTGGGACGTATCGTCGGTTTTCACCAATCGAGACCGTTGGATTCTGACTCGCTCAAAGCCTACGCGCGGCTTGAAGTTAGCCGGATGGAGCGTGGCATGTTTCTCTTGGAGGTGGTGATCGGCGCTGCCCCCTTAGTTGGTCTGCTCGGCACGGTGACTGGACTCACGCAAGTATTCAGCGGCTTCTCTGCCGATACTGGTTTGCCCGATCCCGCGACTTTTATTATGGGTATCGCTTTGGCGCTGAACACTACCATTCTCGGATTGACCATCGCGATACCGGCCTTGGCGGCGCATGCCTATCTGCTGCGACGTGTTGAATCGATGGCTGCACGCATCGAACTTAGTCTACAAGCGCTCATTCAATCGAAAGAAGCCTAGGCATTAGGAGAATGGACACGACTTCTGACTTGATCCGCCGCCGTCGAAGGCAACCCACAATCAACATCGTGCCTTTGGTCGATGTGTTGACCGTTTTGCTCTTCTTTTTTCTAGTTACGATGCAGTTCAAGCAAGTGAGCACTCTTAACATCACGGTGCCCAAGATCGAAACTGCGGGTGAAAATGAGATAGAAGAGCAAATTGTGATCGCAGTCAGCCCCGAAGGGGAATTTTATTTAAACGATCGACCAGTTGAGAATGCGGTTCTTGTAGCAGCTATGAAATTAGCAGGCGAGTTAACGCCAAATATGCCTGTCTTGCTGATCGCGGACGAGGAAGTACCGCTCAAATTTGTGACGGAGGTGATGGATGTCTGCCGTAGTTATCAGCTTAACAAGATTAGGCTGCAGTCTCGTTAATCGAGAGACGCTTTTTGTGGCGTCTGGTTCTTTATCGTTTATCTACGAAGTAGGGCTGGCACTACGGAGAAGCAGCGCCTGTTCCTCCGTCAAATTGGCCTACGAATCCGGTGCCGGTATTTGGTGGCCAGCGCCTCGTTGTGCTCGGCGCCACCGTCGGCGTTTTGGCTGACATAGGTGGGAGGCGTGAGGCCCATTGCAATCAGGTTTTCTATGATTTCCATGGAGAGCAAATTGAGTAGAAGCGCACCGCTCATCGTCGAGGTGGGCCCGACTTTGTAATCAAATCCAGGGGCATCGATCGCCGCGTCACCAGGCATCCCTCCATTATCCAACACGTAGTCGCCCAGCTCGTAGAGTTTTTTGCCTGAAATATGCCGCGACGTGGTACTCTTTGACATATCGAGCGATGTCATCACGACCACATCGAGTCCTGCAGACTTGGCTTCCATCGCCACTTCGATTGGGCTGGCGTTCCGTCCCGAGTTTGAGATGACGAGGACTACATCAGACGCTTGGACGGCATAGCGGTAGGCGTAGCGTTGGAAGAGCCGTGCGCCGTAGCCTACTATTTGTTCTGGCCAACCGTCTGCTGGGTCGTCGATGCTGCTAACTGGCACTAGGCCGCCCGCGCGGCGCTCGATTTCGGCAGCTAAAATCTGCGAGTGCCCGGAGCCGAAAGTGTGGAGCACGCCATCGGCAGCGAGGCTTTTGGCGATACGCAAGCCTGCAGCTTTCAGTGTAGCTTTATTATTTTCGTAGACGCTGGCTTGGAGCGCGAGTGAGGAGTCGTAGAATTTTCGTGCGAGTGACATAGGTGGAAAGATCGCAGTTTAAGTGCAGGCACGGCAAGTGCTTTCAATCTTAGCTTAGGTATCTTGCTTGTGCTACTTGTCAGTCTCGTCGCCTAATTCGAACAGGAAATCAGGGAGACCGATATTATATTCTACCTCGCGCACGGTAATGTGACCAATTTCTCCCGTGCTTTCGTCGACGACTGTGAGTTTTTTTGGCTGGAAATAGGGATCTGTTTGATCAAAAAAGCTTATGTATTCGATACTGCGAACGAGCGTGCTACCTGCATCGTGCTCTTTGTAGAGAATTGCCTTTACCGGTCGATACCGTTCTGTTTCCCCAATTGGTTTCTCTTCCGTTTGAAGCTCCACGCGGTAAGCTTGGAACGTCGGGATGTTGAAATCAAACCCGTCAATCTTTCTGAAATGATATTCTGGATTGAGTGCGATTAGGTCGAATAAATTGGTGACAGCTTCTTCTCCGCTTAAGACGCGAGATCTATTTTTGGAAGTCTCTCTTTCAACTATAGCGATTGCTTTCCCGTCATAGATTATGTTGGCGCGGGCCGTTTTTTTTTGGTTTCGAATGGAAGCGCGGATGTATTTCTGTTCCTTGCTAGTTAACACCATTTCAAATGCATTACCACCTTCTACCTTTACGGTCGAATGGATGAGAATCGACACAGGCTTCCCTTGAACTTGTGCACTCAGGGAAGTATCGCTAACCAAACAGATAGCTAAACAAAGTAAGATACCCCACTTCATAGTTGGTGTATTCATATCAATCAGGGTTTAAACATAAAAGAAGCAGTTTATGGAATAAACGGCTTCTTCAGCTTAATTGAAAGAATATTTATGTTTGGCGGCGCTTGAGAGCCATACAGGCAAGATTTAACATGCCAGTGATAAGCGCATATGTATTAGGTTCTAAGACCACTGTAAATCAGCGCTTAGCGTTGGAGTAGCTTCAAAAACTCTTCGTTATTCTTGGTCTGTGTGAATCGGTCGATCATGGCCTCGGCGGCATCTTCGATCTTCTGACCTGCGAGTGCACGGCGGAGGAATTGGGCGCCTTCAAGGTATTTACCAGACAGTAGGAGCTCTTCCTTGCGGGTTCCTGAGGCATTGAGGTTGATCGCTGGCCAGAGGCGGAGTTCAGCTGCTTTGCGGTCGAGCACCATTTCCATATTACCGGTGCCTTTGAATTCTTGGAAGATGAGCTCGTCCATCTTGCTGCCGGTCTCGATGAGTGCGGTCGCGATGATGGTCAGGCTGCCGCCTTCTTCGCAGTTACGTGCGGCGGAGAAAATTTGGCGAGGTTTTTCCAGGGCACGCACGTCGAGGCCACCGGTCATGGTGCGACCACCCTTGCCAGATGCGGCGTTGTAGGCACGCGCGAGGCGTGTGATCGAGTCGAGCAGTAGGACGACGTCCTTGCCCGCCTCCACGAGGCGTTTGGCGCGATCGATGGTCAATTCGGCGAGACGGAGGTGGTTCTTCAGTTCTTCGTCGTTGGAGGAAGCGTAGATTTCGGCATTCACGCTGCGTTTAAAGTCGGTCACTTCCTCGGGGCGTTCGTCGACGAGGAGCACGAGGCAGTGGCACTCGGGATGGTTTTCGATCACGCCGTGGGCGATATCGTGCAAGATAGTAGTCTTGCCGGTGCGGGGAGGGGCGACAACGAGACCACGGGTGCCTTTACCAATCGGGCAAAATAGATCCATGATGCGAGTGGTCGCTCGGCCATCTTCGGCCTCGAGGCGGATCTGTTCGTCGGGAGCGATGGAAACCATCTGCTGGAAAGAGTAGCGACCCTTGCGCTCTTCGAGAAGGGCACCATCCACTTTTTCAATGAAGCGCACTTTGGGATTGGGGAAGCGGTCATTGTGGAGGGCTTTGGCTTCAATGAAGCTGCCTTGCTTTAGCTTAAAGCGCTTGATCAATTCACGCGGGACGAAGGGGTCGTCTGGCTTTGTCTTACCGTTTCGGGAGGGGTCAATCAGTTGACCAGTCTTGTTTTCCAAGATTTCTAGAATGCCGGAGACTTCGATCTCGTTGTCACGAGGTAATTCTTGATTCTGCTTAGCTGCAGATTCTTGGGTGCTGTCTGTTTGCACAGGGGTTTCTGTCGATGAATTTTCTTCGCTCATAGCATGGCGCGTGTGTGCTTTAATAAATTAGTAAAAAGGTGTGACTGGCTGTGGCAGGTCACATGCTGTTGGAAAATTACCCAGAGCAATGTAGTGAGGTGCGTTAGAACGAATAGACCGATAACAGTCTCTCATCGGGTCGATCATCCACAGGGCTGATTTTCCATGTGGTTAATTGTCCATGCGGACAAATGATGCGGCGCATTATGAGTACGTTTTCCGTAACGCGATCTCATAAATATAAGCGGCAATCATTTCGACCTGTCAATGACTATAATCTGGAGGCTGTCGCGCTTCCGCAGGGAGCGAGATCTAGTGTGCCTGTCCAGAAAGACGCCTCATATAAGCATAAGTCTAAATCGTTAATCTAGCCAAAGTGTCGAATCATCGCCTCAGTGCGGTAGTCGAATATCCGATTCAGCTCTTTCTTTACATAAATTGCGCGGGCGATTGCGCCGAAGGGCCCGAATGGCATAATGTAGTTAATGTGGTCGACGAATCGCACGCCGGCTTCGACCTTGGATATCTCGTGGTAGTGGAACCAAAGCTTGTAGGGGCCAACCAGTTGCTCGTCTACGAAGGAGTGCCGCTCGCGGATGTGCTTTAGCTCGCTCAGCCAAGTTTGCTTCCCTATCATCGGAATACCTACTCGATATTCGACCAGAAGGCCTTCGTGCATCTCCTCGGGTAGATCACTGACGATCTCGAAGACCATGTCATCGGGCGTGATGAGGTCTAGATTCTTTGGCGAGCGTATGAAGTCCCAAGCAGTTTCCAAATCTGTCTGGATCGTTAATTCACTGTGGAGCTGGTGGATTTTGGGCATACGATAAGATCGTCTTGCAGCAGCTTGCCTTACTTGATGTTTGCTGTAAGTTAACTTTCTAGGGAACGTTCCTTCAATCTATTCTACTATGCAAAAGATACGAACGATTTTACAACATGCTCTTCGTGATGAAGATAACCGTCTATTGATGGCTTCTTCTCCCATTTTCTTCATGCACTTGCTCGCGCTTGGGGTCTTTTTTACTGGTTTCAGCTGGGTTGCGGTAGTGGCGCTCGCGATTACCTACGTAGTTAGAGTCTTTGCTCTAACTGCTGGCTTTCACCGTTATTTTTCTCACCGTGCTTTCAAAACAAGTCGCACCTTTCAGTTCATCATGGCCTGGGTGGGGACTTCGTCCGCGCAGTTAGGTCCGATGTGGTGGGCAGCAAACCATAGACACCATCACCAGCACTCTGATAAGGAGGAAGATATCCACTCGCCAGTAATTAAGGACGCTTTTTGGTCGCACATCGGTTGGGTGCTCTGCCGTGCTTACGGCTCGATCCAGCATGACCGTATCAAAGACCTCACCAAGTATCCGGAACTACGCTTCATCGATCGTTTTCATGTCCTGCCAGTGCTTTCGTTAATCATTCTACTTTTCGTCACAGGTGCTGGACTCAATGCTTTCTACCCTGCGCTGGGCACCAGCGGCCTGCAGCTTGTAATGTGGGGTTTCTTTCTTAGTACTGTCTTGGTCTATCATGTCACATTTTGCGTCAACTCAGTTACTCACATCGTCGGCACAAAACGTTTTGTGACCGACGACGAAAGCCGCAACAGTTGGTGGGTCTCCTTGCTCACTTTTGGAGAAGGGTGGCATAACAACCACCACCGCTGGCCGCTTTCTGCACGCCAGGGTATGTATTGGTGGGAGCTAGATATGAGCTATTGGGGACTCTGTGCGCTTGAAAAGCTAGGCCTCGTCTGGGATCTAAAAGTGTATCCTAAGAAAATCTACGAGGAAGCCGCCGCGACCCCGCCCATCGAACCCTAGGATGCTAAGCTTCTGGATCAGTTTTTTCTGTATCGGAATCTTTGTGGCAACTGCCGCCTACCAGATCGCGCGCAAACTCAAGCTCATGGCGATTGTCGATACAATTTGGACTGCTGGCTTGGGTATATCTGCTTTAATTTATCACACAGTAGCGGGGTTGGAATCAATTCGCTCATGGGCTGTTTTATTGGTAATATTTTTATGGTCGTTTAGGCTCAGCTTTCACCTATTTAGAGACCGTGTCTTTACTGGTCACGAAGACCCTCGCTATAAGGCGCTCGCCGAGCATTGGGGCGCAAAGTCTGCGCGAAACTTTTACTTTCTGTTTCTCGCCCAGATCATCTTTATCGCGCTCTTTTTATTTCCGGTCAGCATCGCGATGCAAAATCCCCAGCCAGTTTGGACATGGACAGACACCCTAGCCGTTCTGATCGGGATTTCTGCAATGTTAGGGGAGTGGATCGCTGACCGCCAACTAGCTGCCTTTCGCGCCAACCCTAAAAACAAAGGGGGCGTCTGCAAGGATCGCCTTTGGCGCTACTCACGACACCCAAACTACTTTTTCGAATGGTTGCACTGGTTCGCTTATCTCGCTTTTGCTGTGGGTTCATCGTCGGTGGGGTTCGCTCTGGTCGGTCCCATTGCGATGTTCATTTTCCTTCGTTTTTTGACGGGCGTGCCCTATGCTGAGATGTCTTCACTTAAAAGTCGCGGCGAGGCTTACCGCCAATATCAATCTTCGACGAATGCCTTCTTCCCATGGATCCCACGAGACAAGACAACCTAAGCAGAAACAGTCAGCGTCTGGTGAGTGAGTATCAGCCTTCGGGAAACGCACTGTCTAACACTCCGGAATCGGGGACCAATTCTGAGCGCGTCAGTTCACTCGGGGGCGACACGAATACTCTTCCCGCATCTGTTAAGGTTGCATCGTGGAAACACCCCCGCCCGATCGAGCGCTTCTTTGCTTGGATGTTGCGCAATTTAGGCGGTGGTAGTCTACAAATCACTTTCCCTAGCGGAGCTCAAACTATTGTTGGCGATAGCGGCTTTCCGTTGTTCCAGCTAAAGATTAAAAATCCGCATTTTTTTAATAAGGTCCTCTCCGGTGGAAGCGTTGGTTTCGGGGAGTCCTACGTTGAAGGCGATTGGGATACGCCCGATCTTTCTGGGCTACTTCTACTGTTGGCAAAAAACCAAAAAGATCTCGGCCGCGTCGGTCGAGGTTTCTCAATCATAGCCAAGCAAGCCAACCGTATCTACCATAAAGCGCGGCGTAATACTCTGGGTCGAAGTAAGGAAAACATTCAAGCGCACTACGATTTAAGTAACGATTTTTACCAAACTTTCCTTGATCCGAGCATGACTTACTCCAGCGCTCTTTTCCAGTCGCTCGAGGAGAGCCTAGAACAAGCACAGTTTAATAAAATCGACCGGATGCTAGATCTGGCACACGTGGGTGAGGGTGACAGCATCCTCGAAATTGGTTCGGGTTGGGGAGCGCTCGCACTCCGTGCCGCGCAGCGTGGCTGCCGGGTTAAAACCATCACCTTGTCTAATGAGCAGTTTACTTACGCTAAGGATCTGTTTGAGCGTGAGGGCGTAAGCGACCGCGTTGAGATCGTGCTAGAGGACTATCGAATTCAAACAGGCTTGTATGATGCCGTGCTCTCTTGCGAAATGATTGAGGCGGTCGGCCGCGAATATTTAGACAGCTATTTTCAAATTGTCAGTCAGTCGCTCAAGCCAAAGGGGCGCGCTGTCATTCAAGCAATCACGATTCCCGATGAACGCTATGAGAGCTACAGCCGCAGTTGCGATTGGATACAAAAACACATTTTTCCAGGCGGGCACTTGCCCTCGCCCAGCGCAATCCGCGAGCACATAGTGAGAGCGGGCGAGGCCACTGAGGTTAAGATGGAATCCTTCGGTCACGACTACGCCGAAACTCTCCGCCGCTGGGCGACGAGTTTCAATGCCGCCGAGTCGGCTGTGGACGGGCTCGGCTTCGATAAGGCTTTCCGTCGCAAGTGGAACTACTATCTAAGCTACTGCGAGGCAGGTTTTGACGCAGATCTGATTGACGTGCAGCACGTCGTGATTGAAAAGGATTAACTAGCTAGTCTTGGTTCGTTATCTACTACGATAAAAACCGTTCAGTAAGGCAGTCGACTATGTAGTCGTGCGCTTCTTCAACCGTATCGACGATCTTGAACAGATCGACATCCTCTGATGAAATGGTACCCCATTTGACGAGTGCATCAAAATCGCAGACGTCATTCCAAAATTCACTTCCGAATAGCACTATTGGTGGCACCTCCTCGATCTTCTTAGTTTGCACTAGAGTGAGCGTTTCAAAGAGTTCATCCATCGTGCCGAAGCCGCCAGGGAATGCGACGAGTGCTTTGGCTAATAATACGAACCAGTATTTGCGCACGAAGAAATAGTGGAACTCAAACTGTAATTCTTTGGGTATGTATTCGTTGACGCCTTGCTCGAAAGGCAAGCTGATGCCGAGGCCTACAGATTTACCGCCTGCATTGTGTGCGCCGAGATTGGCCGCCTCCATGATGCCAGGTCCCCCGCCCGAACAAATCAAGAAACGCCTCTGATGATCTTTGGAAAGACTCATCGACCATCGGGTCAGCGACTCGGATAGTTGTACGGCGGCGTCATAGTAGGGTGCCGATTTGATGGCACACTCCGCTTGTTGGAGGCTTCGCTTTTCTTCAACCGTCAGGTTCTCAGGGTCTTTGATCGCAGATTTGATTACAGCGAGTTCTCTCTCGGCAAT
Source organism: Opitutaceae bacterium BACL24 MAG-120322-bin51 (assembly GCA_905182465.1). Taxonomy (GTDB): domain Bacteria; phylum Verrucomicrobiota; class Verrucomicrobiia; order Opitutales; family Coraliomargaritaceae; genus Thalassobacterium. The sequence continues at coordinate 201,083 of CAJJBI010000006.1, forward strand.
TGCGATTGGTTTAGTCCGGGCAGAGCCAAAAAGCACGATTGTGTCTTCGACGTTTTGTTTCGCGAAGCGGAGGCCAGGCTCGGTCATTTCGCAAAGTATTCGGATGTTACGAGCAGGGTCGCTATTTAAGAAATCGAGGTTTTTATAGGCTTTGAGCGGCCATTCGTCACGGGAGGAATCTGTGGGTAGTATCATAGCCAAGAGTTAGTGGTTCCTTGTTTGTCAGAGTTTTCTTATGCGAGATGGCACCAATACGCGCAACTTTTGATTGTATCGGTCATGGGTTTATTCTTTGCCAAAGCGGCGTTCCCATTCACTCCAGCTGATTTCGCTAAAGGTAGGCTTACCGAAGGGCGAGGTATGCGGCGTCTCACAGGCGAGTAGGGTTTCGGCCAATTGCTGAACGGCGGCTTCGCTCACGTTGTCTTTACGGCGGTAGCTCCCCTCGACGGCCAGCTTGGCCACCGATTCCCAAACGAGCTCGCTCTGCTTGCGAGAGCCGCCGCGCTGGCGGAGAAGGTCGACCATGTCGCGGACAAAGCCTTCGGCTTGCTCTAGCTCTAGCCATGCGGGCAAAGCTTCTATACGATAAAAGTGGCGGCCGAATTCTTCGACCTGAAATCCCTGTTTGTTAATTAAATCTAGGTGTGTGAGCAGTGCCTCAGAGGCGAGCGGCTCTAGTTCGACGGTGTGCGGGATAAGCAGGCGTTGGCTCGGTGGCGTGCTCTCTTTGTAGCTTTTCAAGATTCGCTCAAAACGCACTCGCTGGTCGGCGTAACGTAGATGTAGCATGACTAAGCCACGCGGTGTGTCGAAGAGCCCGTATTGCCCCTTTAAAATGGATATCAGCCGCCATGATGGGGTGTTTACTTTTGCAGATTCTGCCAGCTTTTGAGATCCAGTAATCGTAGACGTGAGGGTTGTCTTCGCCGCTCTTGGCGTCATTGGAATGGGTAATGGCTGGCCAGTAGGCATCGAAGCTGTTATGGGATCGACTTCATTTTTGGATACCGGCGCTCGAAGTTCCGCTTTCGGGCGCTCGGCTTCAGCCGCGACCCTTAGGGTGTCGGTGATTGCCCCTAGCACGAAGCGACGGATTGCGCCGTCATTGCGAAAACGCACCTCGCGCTTTGCGGGATGAACGTTGACGTCGACCTCTTGTGGCTCGATTTCGAGAAAGAGAAAGGCGGGTGGATAACGCCCTTTTTGGATGCGACCATGATAAGCATCGAGCACGGCGTAACCTAGTGTGCGGCTGTCGACGGGTCGGCGGTTGACTAGGGTGACTAGTTCGCGGCGGGTAGAACGACCGACGCCGGGCTTGGCGGTCAGTCCGGTCAGTCGGTATCCGGTCTTGGGATCGCTCACATCGACGGAGATCAAGTCGTCGGCTAGGCTTCGCCCCCAAATTTCGGCTATGCGATCTCGCAGATCCTCGCAGGCGGGAGATTGGAAGATGGTGCGACCGCTATCGAGCACGCGGAAGGCGACCCGGGGATGCGCCACCGCAAAGAGCCGTGTATTGTAGGTAATGTGGGCGCTCTCAGTCGGATCGGTCTTGAGGAACTTGCGCCGTGCAGGCACTGAATTAAAGAGCTGTGCAACTTCGATCACAGTGCCGACGGGCATGCCGCAGTCTTTCTTTTCGATTAGTTTGCCGCCGTTGATTTTGATCTCTGTCCCGTGCTCCCAGCCCTCAGCGCGTGTGCGCAGTGTGAAGCGTGAGACCGACGCGATTGAGGGCAACGCTTCGCCGCGAAAGCCAAAGCTGGAAACTTCGTTTAGGTCGGCCGCCTCGCGAATTTTACTGGTGGCGTGGCGTTCTAGCGAGAGTAGTGCTTCATCGGGGCTCATGCCCTTGCCGTTGTCTTCGATGCGGATGTAAGATTTGCCGCCGTTGCGAAACTCGACTTCGATTCGCGTGGCGCCTGCATCAATACTGTTTTCGACGAGCTCTTTGACCACAGCGACAGGGCGCTCAATTACCTCGCCAGCAGCGATTTGGTTGGCGACTCGGTCGGGTAATATACGAATCGAGGACATGTACTTATTTACACCTTTTCTAATGAAGCACAGAACCCTGTCTGCAACGCAATTTCTACTTTTCTACCTATCTGAGCCCGTTGGGGGCCAGAATGGCAATCACAGGCAACTGACCGATCATCATGATCTCGACTAAAGTAAATCCAGACTTGAGGTTTTTAGGCATGGCTTACAGTAACAATTAAACACAGCAATTACTTCTGTCAGTAGATCTAGAGCCTAAATTACTGACAAGCAGACTTCCTTAATTTATTTACAAACAAAGACATGCCGAACCGACTTTCTGAGGAGAATAGCCTCTATTTACAACAGCATGCTTCTAATCCAGTTGAGTGGTATCCATGGGGCGAAGAGGCTCTTAAGGCCGCAGAGACCTCTGGCAAGCCGCTCTTGGTTTCAATTGGCTATTCTGCTTGTCACTGGTGTCACGTTATGGCGCACGAGAGTTTCGAGGACGAATACATTGCTGGGATCATGAATAAACACTTCATTTGCGTGAAGGTCGACCGCGAGGAGCGCCCTGACCTTGATCAGATCTATATGGAGGCTGTGCAGATGATCCAACAACAGGGCGGTTGGCCGCTTAACGTGTTCTGCCTGCCCGATGGGAGACCGTTTTTTGGTGGCACTTACTTTCCTCCAGAAGACCGAGGTCAGGGGCTTATCCCTTGGCCGCAGATTTGTATGCGCATCGCCGATTTTTATAAACGCTCAAAGGGCGAACTGATAGAAAATGCCGAGTCTATTCAGAAAAACATCCTCGCGGGCACTCAAGCCGCTAGCACTGGCGGAGCCTCTAGCGATTGGAATCCCGAATGTTTGCTCGAAGCGGCCCAGGGCATTTGTGGCAACCACGACGACCAATATGGCGGCTTTGGTGAAGCGCCGAAATTTCCGCCCGCCATGTCACTTAATTTCTTGAGAGCACTTCGCCCTTCAGTCGAGTCCGACCTAGCCGCTCGTATTGATGAAGTTAGTCATATCACGCTCCGCGCCATGGCGCACGGCGGCCTCTTCGATCAATTTGGCGGCGGCTTTGCCCGCTATAGCGTGGATGCCCACTGGCTGATTCCGCACTTCGAGAAGATGCTCTACGACAATGCTCTGTTGATCGATGCCTATACTCGTGCTTGGCTCGATACGCAAGATCCACTCTACGCCGCCGTGGTCGAAGAAACTATTGGCTGGCTCGATCGCGAAATGTCCGCGCCCGGCGGAAGCTTTTATGCCGCGCTCGATGCTGACAGTGAGGGCGAGGAAGGTCGCTACTACGTATGGACACCAGAGCAGGTCGATTCTGTACTGGGCCCTTCACTTGCTCGCGAGTTGCGCGCCGCTTATAACATCACGAAGGAGGGTAACTTTGAGCAGGGAAAGAGTAACCCTGCGCTTGTCGAGGCTGACTTTGTCGTTCGTGTTAAATTGGCCGATGCACGCCGCCAATTACGCGAGTGCCGTGAGGCCGAGCGCGTGTCACCCGGCAAAGACACTAAGATCAGTACTGCATGGAACGGCATGATGATCCGCGCACTCGCCGATGCAGGATTTTACTTCGATCGCCCCGAGTGGACGCAGCGTGCCCGTAAAGCTATCGATTTTCTTTGGAGCGAACTTGTCACCGAAACTCCTGAGGGAATTCAGCTTAAAGCCGTCTACTACGAAAGGGGCGGTGCAAAAGTCGACGCATTCTTGCACGACTATGCGCTACTCGCTGAGGCATGCCTCGCCGTGGCCTCCAAAATCGATTGGGTCGAACCCGGTAACTCTGCTACTTATCAAGCCCGCGCTCAAGCCTGCGTCGATCAAGCCATGCGATACTTCACGGACGAACACAGTATCGGCTACTACTTTACGGCGGAAGGTGCTGAAACTCCCGTTGCCCGTCGGAAAGAATGGTTCGATAACGCCACGCCGTCGGGCAATTCCGTCATGCTCCACGCGCTCAGCGGTCTCCACGCACTAACTGGGGACGGTCGCTATGCGGCTGAGTTTGAAGCCACCCTGCCTGCTTATGCGGACTATGCGGGCAAAGTCGCTGCGGGTGTTGCTCATGGCCTTGAAGCCGCCGCCACCTATCAGTCGGGTGTTGCAGTGATCAAGGTAGGAGTCGATGTCGATATGAACGCCCTGCGCAACGCCCTCGCTGATAAAGCATGGCGCCGCACCTTTATCCAACAAAGTATGGACTTGTCGCCAAAGCAGATTCAAGTCTGCCTCGGCACCCAATGCCTCACGTCCAATGATGATTTAGCCGCCGCAATGGATCACATGTAATCGCTCGCAAGTGATGCCCCTCTCGGCACTATGCGTCGATGGTCGTCACAAGTGGAGCCTCTATCACTACTCACAACCCATGTCCGAAGACCTTAGCGATCTCTATCAAGCGATCATCCTCGATCACAACAAGCGCCCTCGTCACTACGGTGCGCTTGCGGAGGCTACGCATCGGGCCGAAGGCTACAACCCGCTCTGCGGAGATAAGATCGAAGTTTTCCTTCAACTTTCGGGCGACCAAATCGAGGCCATTCAATTCGAGTGCGCGAGCTGCGCGATTTGTAAAGCGAGCGCGTCGATCATGGCTGAGGCTTTAGTGGGGCAAAGTCTACCTGTTGGCGATTCCATTCAAGAGTCGGTCAATCGTATTTTAAAAACGGATACAGAAACGGCTACCCTTGACGTTCAAGGTGAGATAGCAGCGCTCTCTGGGATACGAAATTTCCCTGCACGGATTAAGTGTGCGACCTTGCCTTGGCACACCTATCAAGCGGCGCTACGCGGCGAAGCTAAGGCTGTGACGGAGTAGTCTTATCCAAATAGACATCTTGATAGGGGTGGTAGTCGAGAATGTTGGGATACCAACCTTTAACGGCTTCGTCGATGAGGGTGCTACGGACGTAAAAGTAAATTGGGATGACAGGCATTTCGTCGATCAATATTTTTTCGGCTTTTTGAAAGAGTGCGAAGCGGGCGGCTTGGTCCTGCTCGGAGGCGGCTTGGCGAATCAAGTCGTCAAATTTGGAGTCGCCCCAGTTACTGTGGTTATTGCCGTTGTCGCTGGTCACGAGACTAAGAAAAGTGTTAGGGTCCACGTAATCGCCGATCCATGCGGCGCGGACGATGTCGAACTTGCGTGCCTTGCGTGTGGCGAGGTAGACCTTCCACTCTTGGTTGTAGAGGCCGATCTCGATGCCGAGCTCTTCTTTCCACATCTGCTGAATGGCCACGGCGATGGTGGCGTGCGACTCGCTGGTGTTAAAGAGCAATTCGAATTTCGGAAAACCTTTGCCGCCGGGAAAGCCTGCCTCAGCGAGAAACTGGCGAGCGAGATCAGGATCGTAGGGTAGTTTGACTTCGGCTGTGTAGCCTCCCGTGTTGGGCGGGGTGAAATGGTAGGCGGGCTTTTGCCCTGCCTTAAGCACATGCTCGGTGAGTGAATCGCGGTCGATGGAATAGGCGAGGGCTTTGCGCACAAGCGGGTCTTTTAGAGGCCCACGCTCGGTATTGATCAGATAATAATAAACTCCGAGGTAGGTATCAAAGCGCATCCGCTCGGGCTGTTTTTCACGATACCAGTCAATACGGGGAATCGGCACGGTGCTGGTGAGGTGGAGTTGATCCGCGCGGAAGGCGCGCTCCTCCGCGTCGGTCGCAATAGGGAGAAAGTGGATGCCGTTTAGCTGCACGGTTTCTGCTGCGTTGTAGTAAGGATTTTTGGTAACGTAGATTGAGTGATTGAGCCGCCAAGCCTCGAGCGTGAAGGGGCCGTTGCTCACCATGATACCAGGCTTCGTCCATTTAGAAATACGGGCAGTCATACTGCCATTAGCGAGCACGGTCGGCTTATGCAGGGGGAACCAGGTGTAGTGGGTCGGCAGGCTGAGCAAGTAAGGGGTGGGGGCCTCCAGGTCGATGATAAGGGTATGCGGTTCGGGGGAACTTAGGCCGACTTCAGCGAAGTCAGTGAGTCCGCCTTTATTGAACGCTTCAGCGCCGCGTATGCAGTAGAGCATGTAGGCGTAGGGAGCACCCATTGCGGGGGTGAGGATCCGCTCATACGCAAATAGAAATGCCTCGGCAGTGAGTGGATCGCCGTTTGACCAGCGGGCTTCAGGGTCGAGGTAGAAGGTGTAGCGAAGGCCGTCTTTGGAGACGTCCCAGTTCAGGGCGACGCCTGGTTCGATGGCGAGGGTCTCGGGGTGCACTGTTGTGAGCCCCTCAAAGAGGGAAAGTAGGACGTAGTGCTCGGTCACGCCTGTGACGATGTGTGGGTCGAGACCTTCTGGTTCGGTGCCAATCCCTATGTAGAGTTCCTGCTCGGCGTTGCCCTTTTCGACATTTGATTGGTTTTGTCCGCAGCCTGCTAAGCTAGCGCATGCAAGTAATAGAATGTAGAACCGAAGATGCATTTGCATGACTAAGGGCTAGTGTATTTGTATCGGCAAAACAAAAACAGGCTTGTCTGCCTAATTGTAGCCAATCCTCGCTGCGGGATTAGAGGCATTCTTACGAATCTAATGATCAGTTTTCACTTGTCCGGTAATAGAGAGCATGCATCGAAATTTACAGTCGACGAGCGGTCTGCAGAAGGAGGTCAATCTATTGTGAAATTTACAAATTTTCGATTCCAGTATTGTGCCGACTCTTGATATGCGTTGCCTGTAAGCTAACATGTCAGAAAACTCACAACCGAATCAAGGTCAGCCGCAGCAGGTTAATTTGCAACAGCTCGCTCAGCAGTTCATGGCAGGTCTCCAGCGCCATTTCGACATGCTCGCTTTTAATATGGTCGCTCGCGAGAGCGTGCAGGAAGACGCTTACAACAGCCGCGTTAACGTGCCCAGAGTCATGCCCGCTGCTCAGCATCACCAGAACTTCGAACAAATGCAGGCCTACGCCCGAGACTTGCTAGTGCGCCAAGTGATCAACGACTGCATGAATCTCGCTGTGACGGGGATGAACAACGCGCACTTTTTCCTCGCATTGGTCAAGATAACGAAGGCCAACACGAACGTTAGCCCAGAGGCGCAAAAGGAAGCTCAAAAAGCACAGCAAACCTTCGTTCCCTCGCAGCTCGACGAGAAGTTCAATCGCCTCGAGAAGGACTTCGGCATTCTGTGTGAGCTGGAGGACAGCATCATCTCGCTCGGCTTTATCATCCAAGCACTCATGCAGCAGGGGGGTGAGGTTAAAGAGCCGCAAGTCGATGAAAATGGCGAGCTAGTGCTGGAGCTGAAGGCGGTCAAAGTCCTTAGTCGAGATGCTGCCGCCGAAAAGTCCAAGGGTAAGCTGGTCGATCAGCGCAGAATATTTAAAGAGGGTGACATGCTAACCTTTACCGATCTTGAGTTGCAGCTTATATTGATCACGGTAGCTTCTTTTGCAGACAGTTTGTTTAAGGCAGTTTCACTTTACGCAAAATCAGTCAAAGACGCCAACGAGTCGTAAGTCTTAGTTGAATTAGGACTTAAGAGTTAATAAAGAAGAGATCTGCTAAATTCACTAGCGAACTACATAGACCCTTCTTATCTCTTAGTTATCTATTTTTAATTCTCAAATGTTCCGCTACACCGTTATCGCTATTGGCAAAATGAAAAACCGCTCGCTTGCTACGCTATGCGACGACTTTTCTAAGCGCCTTAAGCGGCAGGGTAACTTTGAACTAATCGAGTTGAAAGACGGTGACGTCGAGAGCGAGGGGCAGCGCATCCTTGAAGCGCTCGCCAAGCGCAGCGACGCTTGCATTTACGCGATGGCGGAAGAGGGTATGACCCGCACTTCGCAAAGATTAGCCGATGAACTCTACACCCTGCAAGGCCGCCCCGCCGTCTTCATCCTTGGTGGGGCCTACGGCCTAAGTGATGCGGTCAAGGCACGCGCTGACGCACTTTTTGCGCTTTCGCCACTTACTTTTACCCATGAAATCGCACGTATGCTCATCTGCGAGCAGCTCTACCGCGCCGTGGCTATCCAGAATGGATCTAAGTATCACCACGAGTAGTGAACCGAAGCGTGCGGGCTTGTTCGCGCCTGTGTCGATTAACCTGGGTAAGCCCAGGCGCTACCGATCCTTCTGGAAACGTATTCCAAAAAGTTAATTGCCCGTGTTGCCCAATAATGTCGCTTGCTATTTGTACGGAACTGCCGATAAGACTAAAACTTCTATAACACATGTTAATATTCAGAGCATGGGTAGTATCAGTTGGATAAAGTAAAAATGTATTCAGTCAGGTCGAATTCGCATCTAAGCGAAACTCAAAGCAAAGAAGCAAGTGGGATAACCCAACAAAAGATAAATAAATGAATACCAAGATGTATGTAGGCAATCTGTCCTACGACGCAACTGATAGTGATCTCCGCGAGCTTTTTGAAGCACATGGAACCGTAAGCGACGTTTTCATCGTTAAAGACCGTGAGTCTGACCGCCCCCGCGGTTTTGCTTTCGTCTCGATGGAAACCCCTGAAGAAATGAATGCAGCGATCGAAGGTCTCAACGGCGCAGAATTTGCCGGCCGAGCCCTGACCATCAACGAAGCACGTCCCCGCGAAGAGCGCCCACAGGGCGGCGGCGGTGGCGGTGGCTACGGTGGCGGTGGCGGCGGCGGTGGCGGCGGTTACAACCGTGGCGGCGGCCGTGGTGGTGATCGTGGTGGCCGTGGTGGTGATCGTGGTGGCCGTGGCGGTGATCGTGGTGGTCGTGGCAGCTACTAAGCGACGAATCAGCTTCAGAATCCTACGGATTCACAAAAATCACTTTCAAACGGGGTTCTGGAAACGGAGCCTCGTTTTTTTGTGATTCTTGGGTGAAGTGCGCAATTTCACTTCCACTGTAGGCGAGTTAAGCTTCTTCGAAGCGTCGCTCAAAGAGATCGACCAACTCACCGAGCATGCGCTCAGCATCTGCGGCAGGACCGTCGGCACGCACCACAAGCTTTGAGCCTTTGCCGGCAGCCAGCATCATGAGGCCCATGATACTCTTGCCGTTGACCTGCTCACCATCTTTTTCCACCCATACTTCGCCACTAAATGTGTTGGCGATGCGTACAAACATGGCTGCAGGACGGGCGTGGATGCCCATCTTGTTTTGGACAACGAGTTCCTTGGTAGTCGCTTCGTTGCTTTCGCTGGTTTTTGGTGTGTTCATGGATAATTACCTAATATAAAAAAGTTACTGATATGTAAGGCAAGATATAATACTAGATTGCCAAATCCACACAAGAATCTGAAAGCAGCAATTTAGTTCCTCACAAAAATCCCAGCAAGGGTTCATCTCGGAGGCGAGAAGCGGGTCGCTTCTACGAATATTCTGGAATCAGATCGCTCTGGTGCCGCCATAGATCGGCGTAGTGTCCGCCTTGCTCGATCAGCGCTTCGTGCGAACCTGACTCAATGATGCGGCCTTGCTCCATGACGACGATCTTGTCCGCGCGGCGCACAGTGGAGAGTCGGTGCGCGATGACTAGCACAGTACGCTCTTGCACAAGGCGATCAAGTGCTTCTTGGATCTTGCGCTCGGTGATCGTGTCAACGCTGGCAGTGGCCTCGTCGAGAATGACAAAGGGCGGATTCTTTAGTAATACACGTGCAATAGTTAGTCGCTGCTTCTCGCCTTGACTAAGGCGGATTCCTTTTTCGCCTATGTTAGTGTCCAGCCGCTTCGGTAGGGCTTCGACAAAGTCTCTTGAGCACGCTTGTTCCAGTGCGTCCATGATCTCCTCCTCCGTGGCATCCTCCTTGGCCAGAAGAAGATTATCGCGCACCGTTCCTTCAAAGAGGAAGGGATCTTGGGCGACGTGCCCGACTTTATCGTGTAGTTCACTGAGTGCGATTTGGCGGATGTCGACGCCTGAGAGTTTGACCGTTCCGCCGCTCACATCGTAGGTGCGCATGGCGAGATTGGCTACGGTAGACTTACCCGCGCCAGTGTGCCCAACGATCGCAGTGACTCGATTGGCCTCCAGCGTGAGATTGAATTGGTCTAAGATCGCAGGTCGTTCTGGATATCCGAAGCCCACATTTTCGAAGCCCAGTTCAATTGGCTGATTGGGCAGCGGCTGGGGTGCTGTCGGCTCATCCACATCAACCTGCGCATCTAATACTTCAAAAACTCGCACGCCCGAGGCGCGACCCGCGGCGATCAGGTGGTTCAGCCCGTGCAACTGGGAGATAGGCTGGTAGAGCATGTTGGCCAATAGAAAGAAAGCGATTAGCTTGCCCATGGTAAAGTCTGGCGATTCTTGCAGCACAAAGTAGCCGCCGATCGCTACGATACTGAGAAAGCCGAGCTTTGTCACCAGGTTTGTAATCGGGTGATAATTCGCCCAGCGATACATCGCTCGCAGAGTTTTCTCTTTCAAGGTCTCTGCTTTGACCTCGAATCTAGCGGACTCGCGGTCCTGAAGTCCGAAAGTCTGAATGAGGCGATTGCCTTGGATATCTTCGACCAATAAACTGTTCAGATCTCCCGAGCTCTCACGCACCTCTTTCCAGACTACGCGTGATCCCTTCGAGTAATAGATACCCATGATTAGCAAGATTGGAACCGGCAGAAATACAAAGGATGCTAGGAAAGGTTGCAGATAAAAAAGATAGGTGCTGATCATTAAGATGCGTAGGATAGCACCCGTGCCTTGTTCCGTGCCGTCAAGTAGGGCGCGCTCGACAGCTGCCACATCCTCAATCACACGTGAGGAAATCTCGCCACTCTTCCGCTGGTCGTAAAATGAGACAGGTAGGCGCAGCAGTTTGCTGTGGAGGTCGCGCCGCATCTCCAGGAGGACGCGCTGCTCTAGCGTATTATTCACTCGGATGCGTAGGCTATTAAAAACCTCACTGCCGAGATAGAAGAGGGCGATCAGCCCAACTCCGTAAATAAGGCCGTCGACCGCTCTCGTTGCTTCAAGTCCATCGAAGATGCGTTGGATCGCAATCGGCACTGCGATCTCCATCGCCGCCATGCTCGCAGCAAGACCGATCGTCAGCCAAAACAAGCCTTTGTAGCGAAACAGGTAGGCAGAGACCCGGAGGATGACGTTTTGCTGGTGTTTGTCTTTTTTTATACTCACGTGCGTTAAAAGTTAATGAGTGACGCAAGCCTCGAAGCGGGGTCTTGGCAAATCAGAATACAAATAAAAGGTTGTCAGGCTGAGTCTTCGTCCGCTTGTTTGCGTATCTTCAGGATTCATTCCGAATTCCTAATTCTTAATTCCTAATTTTCACTATGTCCGTTCGACTTTATGTAGGTAACCTCTCTTTCGATGCCACTGCTGATGATCTCCGCGAGATTTTCGGACAATCCGGTGAGGTCGAAGACGCGATCATTGTGACCCGTCCTGGTGGCGGTCGTCCTCGTGGTTTCGGTTTTGTCACAATGACCGAAGAAGCCGCAGGCCAAGAAGCCATTCGCCAGCTCGATGGCCAAGAAGTCTCTGGCCGCCAGCTCGTGGTTAACGTCGCTAAAGAGCGTCAAGAAAGCGATCACAGTGGCGATAGCGAGTAGGCTTTAATGGAGTGCTCGCTTGTCGGGTCGCCCAGTTATTTTAAGCTTAGCCTCTCCTCCGGAGGCGTCCTAGGTGGGGACGCGCCACGGTCGGTCTTATTTTTAGCCCTTAACGGGTTTTGGTAGCTTTAGCGCCATGACCAGCGGGATAATTACCACGAGCGCACCAAAAAAGTAGGCACTTTGTGAGCCATAGATGAAGTAAACGAAGGCCGCCGTCAGTGGGCCAATCGCCCGAGCGAGCGAGCCTGCCGAGCGGAATATACCAAGATTGGCACCCTGGTCCGACTCGCTAGAATAGAGTGATACGAGTGCACTGAGTGTCGGCGAGACGAGGCCGATGGAGAAGGCCATCAGGGCAAGCGCTCCGAAGAATAGACCCAGTTGCATGGCTATAGCCAATGCCAGAAAGGCGGCGACGCCAAAGGCGATTCCAGCTATGGCCAGTCGCTTCTCGCCGACAGGAGATGCGAGTCGGCGCACGATGCCTCCTTGTACGAGCACTAGAATGAGCCCGATAAATACGAACATGCCTCCATTCTGTGCAGGCGTGAAGTCAAAGCGCTCGGACGCGAGAAATGTGAGCGTAAATTCCATCCCACTAAAGGCTAACATGTAGACCAAATAGACGAGATTCGTGCGACGCGTCGCGGGATCGGGACATTGAAATAGGCGGAAGACCGCGAGCCCCTTGCGCTCGGGGTTCGGCTTTCCACGCTTCTCTGCAGGTAGAGTTTCCTCGAAGCGCCGATAGACCCAAATCAAATTGATCGTGGTCAAAATCAGGCTGACTAGTGCGGGCATGGAAAAGGGGTTCACGCCGAAGGCCTTCAGCGAGGGCGCAATCACAGACAGATCGATCTTAGCCAGAAGACCACCGATGGCTGGTCCCACGATGAATCCCAGCCCAAAAGCGATCCCGATGATGGCTAGGCCACTGGAGCGCTTTTCGCGCGTCGTACTATCGGCCACTGCGGCCGTCGCTACCGAGAGGTTGCCTCCCATTGCGCCACCTAGCACTCGCGCCAAAACGAGCATCCAAAAGGATGCCGCAAAGAACCAAGCGATGTAACTCAAGGCAAGCCCGCTGATTGTGATTAACAGCACCTTACGCCGCCCGACTCGATCGGAATAGGCACCCCAAAGCGGTGCGCAGATAAATTGCAGGATCGAGTAGAGCGATCCGAGGATGCCGCCAAAAAGTACCGCTGTCATAAAGCGAGGATTTGTTGCACCACTACTCTCTGCCCAAGTAGCGAGCGGGGCGATCAATTGCCCAAGCAAAGTCGAGCCTCCATCACCGCTCGGCAGGTAATACTCGAGCATTGCTGGAAACAGCGGAAAGATGATCGAAAACCCAACCAAATCTAAAAACAGAGTCAGGAAGATGATGCCTAGGCGGTTACGGCCTTTGTTGTTGGTAATCGTATCGGTAGTGTCGCTCATGCTCTACTTGATCTTGATACTACTCTTAAACTTACTCTAGCCCTGTGGTGAATAGATAGGAGATTAGGTTTATGATTAAGAGCTAATGTCTAATCGATTCTCCACTTTTCAGTATTTTAGCTTTTCAGATCGTGTCCGAACTTTTCCCGAAAGTGCCTTGTGCACATTATTGGGGATCAGCCTGCGCTCCCGATCGGTGAACTTGAAGACCTGCTTCAATAGATTCGAGCTTGTGAAGAAAAATTGTTCATTGGGCATAAGGAAGATTGTTTCGATTGAATCGTCTAGGTGGCGGTTCATTTGCGCCATTTGGAACTCGTGCTCGAAGTCTGATACCGCTCTCAATCCGCGGATGAGCGCGACCGCTTTGGTCTCCTTCGCCAGATCGACGATTAGACCGTCAAAGGCGATGACCGATATGTTTGGGCGATCCGCCAGGTTTTCTTCGATCAAATGGACCCGCTCTTCGCTCGTGAAGAGGGGATCCTTAGTCGCGTTACGCGCCACCGCCACAATGACCTTGTCGAAAATATTGCGCGCGCGGTTGATCACATCGAGGTGGCCATTGGTAATCGGGTCGAACGACCCCGGGTAGATACCGATTTTCATAATGCCCGCGATTCAGTGCATCTACGGCACGAAGTCCAACATATTAACTAAACTGCCCTAGAGCAGAGTTGACAGTAATTAATTTAAAGGCGTTATTTTTACTTTTCATAATACTGATTAATTCAGTTAAGACCCCCATGTTACACAATCTTCCCCATCGTCATTCGCTGAGTAAGCGCCAACAAGGATTCACCTTGATTGAGCTCCTAATGGTCATTGCCGTGATCTTGATCCTCGCTGGCATTACCTTTGGTATTACACGCGGCGTGCAAAACGCGCAGGCGCGTGCCAAGGCTAAGGCAGAGTTGGCTACCATCTCGCTGGCGATCGAGCAATTTAAATCGCGATACGGCGATTACCCTTGGCACCAGGGCGGCGGTAGCAATTCTACGGTTAACAACAAGATGTTGCTTTATGCGCTCACTGGACGCCTAGTCTTAAGGCCTAAGTCTAACTCAACTACGGGAGCGCATGAAATGTTCAAAGTCGGCGATGATCTTGATCAACCCGATGTTCAAAAAAATCCAAAATTCATCGACGTTACGCGTTTTAGTGTGCAAGAGGTGAGCGGTCAGTCAGTTGCTTTGATAGATCCTTGGGGAAACGCTTATAGATATTTGTATAAGTCGGATGTTGCGCCAGGCCGATGGGAGGTTTTTGGTTACCATCTTTACTCAATCGGGGCGGATTCTGTCGAGGACAACACGCAGATTCAACAATCACCACGTACGGGTGAGATAAAGGACACCTATCGTGATGCTGAAGAGAATATAGATAACATTTTTGCAGGAGAATAAATTTAATGAAAAACAAACGAACTCACGCCTTTACTCTAATTGAGCTACTTATGGTAGTTGCGATCATCGGCATCCTTGCTGGAATTTTAGTTCCAACTGTTGGTGCCGTGAGGAAGCAAGCAAACGTTGCTGCTTCAAAAGCGCAGCTTTCCAACTATGTCACTGCAATACAAATGTTTAAAGGAGACTACGGTTACTATCCTCTTGTTTCTGGAGGTGGTGATAGCGATAACTATGAATTAAATAGTAAGGGCTCTTCTACCAGATTTATTCAAACGCTCTCTGGGCGTAATCCAGACGGCTCGGTTATTAATTCGTTTGTTGGAAAATTGAATGGCAACCGCCGTAAAGTTGCCTACCACAATTTCTCGGAGTCAGAGTTTTTCATCAGCTATGACGATATTGTTTCGGTGGATCAGATTTCAGACCGTTTCAATAATGTAAACATTTCGATTGAAATTGATACTGATGGTGATGGCTTCGTCAAACCGAGCCCAACTGATAATGCTCCTGATAATCCAATCCGTACTCCTGTTACGGCATATGTCGATGCAGACGAGTCGATCGGTGCACCCTCTTATACACTTTGGGACTGACCCGTTAAGCTAGTATGAATCGAATTGACCGTAAATATGGGTTCACCTTAGTTGAACTACTAGTCGTGATCAGTATCATCTTGATCGCATCTTCAATCATCTTCATCGGTGGTAGTGGCGGTGACGGCGCATCTTTAAGTAGTTCGCTTAGGATCACCTCTGGAATCGCTAACGGTGCGCGCGGGCAAGCAATACTCAAGAACGCAAAGACTCGACTTATCATTCACAATGACAAGGACGGGAATATCGATAAATACCGACGTTTTATCGGGATCGTGTATGAGGACACGTCGACTTCAGATGTTGAGAACGACTGGATCGCTGGGACACAAGGGACGTATCTACCTGAGGGTATTTACTTCGATCCTGTCGCGAGCTCCGCAGGTGGTCAGGGGAGCGGATGGTCGCCGGGAAACGTGATGAGTATTGAATTTCCCCGGAGCGTTGCCAAAGTTGAAGGATCGGGTGAAAATTTCTTCTTTTACGAGTTTAATAGCAATGGCACGATGGCCTCAGGCTTTGAAAACGATTGGCTAGTCATACGTGCCGCTACTTTACGACCGAGTAATGGCGGTGACCTTGACCTCGTATTTGAGGAAGATCAGGAGAGCTTGAAAGCAGGACTCATTTTTAGGCGTGTTGGTACTACCACTCCAGTGACAGACCCCGAAGCACTTTAATGCATACGAAAAGCGATGAATAATTTTTCAGTTTCAAAAAATCGTTCTGATCCCACTGGTTTCAGTTTAATCGAAGTCGTTTTGGCGATTGGCATTTTTCTCATCACAGTGTTGGCGCTCGTTGGCCTGCTTGGTCCAACACTCCAATCAGTTGATGAGGTTGAGAAGACCGATGAGGTGGCATCCGTGGTCAATACAATCAACGCGTTCCTTCAGAGCTCGCCAGAGATCTCAGGTGCAACAGGTAATTCAAAATTCGATCTGATCTACAATGCGGTCGCTGGAGGAAACCACGCAACTATGTTTGTCTTTAGGGAATTTATAGGAAACACGATAAATGTGAGACTTGCAGTGGGATTCCAAGTGGGAGAGCCCATTGGAACGGGAGCTACAATTTCGGGCGCGCGCTTTACCGATGCTGCAGGTTCTATCTTTCGGGTAATTCTAACACCGTCTTCAGTGATTCCCACGCCAGCCCGTGGAGCGGATCGTGATCAAAGCACCGGCACTTATTCGCTTAACGCGGCGCTAACCGATTACCTTGAGGGCTTTTTCGCTATGGAAGTTCGGATTTTTGCCGAGGATCCAGGACCTACATTTACCGCAAGCAAGTCCTTGGCGGAATTTAACGGGGTCGAGCCACTGTTCACTTACAACACCGCGGTAGTTCGCTAGTTTATTAGCCATGAAACGAAATACCCTCAAAACACGCAGTGCATTCACTCTTATTGAAATCATGGTGGCGTCGGTCATTATGGTCATTCTTGTCGGCTTAGTTATACAGATTACTACCTCAGTTCTAAATGTCTGGAATGACTCGTCAGGGAAGCTCTCTGCCAATGCCGAAGCGCGTATTTCTCTAGATCTCTTGACGCAGGATCTTGAGACTGCTGTTCTTAAAAATAATAGTAAACAGTGGCTACGTGTGGATGCCCCTGCAAATTCCGGCGGACCTTATGATAATCAAACTGTAGCGCTTAAGTTGTTTTCTCCAGCACTTGATAGAGACCAGAGTCAGCCTGGCGATATCTGCGCGATTGCATATCATTTGGAATACGGACCTGCCTTCCAGGGCTCTGCCGACAATATCTATGCGCTCTATCGAAAGCTAGAGACTCCGAAAGATACCTTTGATAATTTCATGGGTTCTAGCACAAATGCCGTGCAAGCTTCCTTGACAGGCGCAGGATGGGAGAAGGCCGATATCGTTAGCGATGAAAACTATCTCGCGGGTAATATAATCGATTTTAAGGTTCTCTTGTATGAAGAAAATGCGGCAGGTGATGCCGCACAAGTCGTCAATGCAACCTCAGATTTAGATATTATTAATAACAGCTTTTTCTTCGGGGGGAGTGTCGGGACTAGTATCGATAACACTCTACTTTTTGCTGAAGTTATTCTGACAGTTATTTCAAGCGAGGGCTTACAGCTCTTGCAGCGTTTTGATCAGGTCGGATCCTTCGAGCAATACGGAGATGCCGACGATATCGTAAGAGAGCATGGACAAACTTTCACCCGTCGCGTCAACTTCCTCGCTCGTCCAATCTAGCGTCCAGCCTGATCAGTTTTTTGAAATGTCTTCGTGTGTCGAATTGGGCACTTTCAGAGGAGCTCTGTATTTTCGTTAATCGATGTCGCGAGCGAGCAGTACATCGTCGGGCGCAATCGATACTTTTATTTCTCGCCCTAGGAAATCGAGCAAGATTTGAATACGATTTTGAGCGGACATTTGAGCTAGAACTTTTCCATTAAGCCCTTTGAGCGAACCGGTGATGACCTCGATCTCAGCGCCCGGTAAAATACTTAGATCGGGGGCCTCGATGACATCTTCAGGGAGGCTAGCCTTGAGATCTTCGATCACATGCTTGGGTATAATACGCCGTTCCCCCAGTTCAACCATCCGGGTGATGCCTTGGCTATGAACAACTTGTCTCGAATGCGCGTGGAATTGAAATTTAGCAAAAATATAGCCAGGAAACATCGCTTCGACGAAGCGCTTTTTTCCAGCGCGGGTCTTTTTGACTTGGCTGATGCGAGGGCAGAAGACTTCGACTTCGTTCAAACGATCAAGTATCGCTGCCGCGATATGCTCACGCTTAGTTTGCGTGCGTAGACAAAACCATTCTTCAGGTTCCTTCGTGCTCTTGTTCGCGGGTTCGTCGGCCATCGTAAATAGATTCGTTTGTGAATCTCTGAACTATATTGTGTATCCGCTCAACTATCTCACGACCTCGGCTAGGAGACAAAACTTTTTTGCCAGAACTTTAGTCGGGGCGCTTAAAACGGCGCGCGGGCTTTTTATCGCCGCCTCCAGAGTGCTCGCCGCCAGCAGGTTTTTTAAACTTAGCTCCAGCGATTTTGCTCTTGGTTTTGAAGGGACGCTTATGCTTGCCACCTTCGTTCCACTTGCCATCGCCGCCACTGTCGTTGCCGCGCTTTTGGTAGCTACCGCCGCCGTGTTTCTTTTTGTGACCTCCTTTGTAGCCACCCTTATAGCCGCCGCCTTTTTTACCGCCGCCTTGGCCGCCTTTTCGCTGCGGGTTGGGGTCGAAGGCTTCGTTGTCTTCGGCGATTTTTTCACCTTCGCGTCCTTCGTCGCTACCGAGTAGATCAAAAAGGGCGCTGGCGATGTCGGTCGGTGTGTGACCGGCGTCGAGTAAACGATCGACGAGGTCATCATGGCGCTTGAAGGTTCCTTCTTCGAGCGCAGAGCGCACTTGGTTGAAAACTTTATCTGCTTTGCGGCCTTCGACATCCTCGAGGCTGGGGATCGGCATGCGCTTCACGACTTGGCGGGTGTAGCGTTCGATTGCTTCGAGGCGGTAGATGTCGCGCCCGTAAACGAAGGTCACGGATTTACCTGAGCGTCCAGCACGACCAGTGCGGCCGACGCGGTGGACGTAGTCTTCGGGGTCGTGGGGAAGGTCGTAATTAAAGACGATATCGACGTCGTCGATGTCCAGTCCACGTGCGGCCACGTCGGTCGCGACGAGTAGTTCGACGGAGCCATCTTTGAAACGTTTGATGACACGCTCACGATTGGCCTGTGTAATGTCTCCGTGAATACGGTCGGCCACGTATCCGCGTGCGGTGAGTGCTTCAGTGGCGTCTTCTACCATCTGCTTGGTATTGCAGAAAACGATGCCACGCGGGTTGATCTCTAGGTCGAGTAAACGGCAGAGAACTTCAATCTTAGAGCGGTTGCGAACTTCGTAGTAGGTCTGCTCAATTGTATCGACGGTCAGTGCTTTGCGTTCGATTGAGATTTCTTGCGGGTTCTTACTGAAGGTGCGGATGAGGCCTTCGACGCCGCGGTTCATCGTTGCGGAGAAGAAGAGTGTCTGACGACTTTCGGGCATATCGCCGAGGATAACCTCCATGTCCTCGCGGAAGCCCATGTCGAGCATGCGGTCGGCCTCGTCGAGGATACAAAGGCCGATGGCGTCGGTACGGAGAGTCTTGCGGCGAAGGTGATCCATCACGCGGCCTGGTGTGCCGACGACGACATGGGCACCTTTTCGCAGGGCGCGCATCTGGCGGTCAATCGGTGCGCCGCCATAAACAGGCACCGATGTGAAGCCCTTGAGCGCAGAGGCGAGACGATTGATCTCCTCGCAGACTTGCACCGCGAGTTCACGAGTCGGGCAAAGTACGAGCACTTGCGTCTGCTGGAGATCGACATCGATCATGTTGAGCGCGGGGAGGCCGAAGGCGGCTGTTTTACCTGAGCCAGTTTGTGAGAGGCCGACGATATCGACGCCAGATAGGGCAGTAGGGATGGTCTCTGCCTGAATCGGAGAGGGTGATTCAAATCCGAGGCGATGAATACCTTCGATGAGTTCGGCGCGAAGGCCGAGGTCTGTAAATTTCGTGTCCATAGTATCTGTGTCTTTGCCCATTGACCGGGCTTCGTGCCGATACTTGAGCTCTTGGTGGAATTAGCCTGCTATTCAAGCCTTCCTTTGAGTGAGGCGCAGGGCTTTGACAGGTCAATGCGAGATGACAAGAATTAAAAGCCACGCTTTGCCCTTGATTTGTTGCTCAATCAGATACTATGGCTGGCATATGTCAGACTCGTGGAAAATAGCCGCTTTTTATCACTTTACCGACCTGCCCGACTGCGATGCATGGGCCGAACGAATGGTCGACCACGGACTTAGGGTGGGGCTACGCGGCACCTTGATCTTTGCCCCTGAGGGTGTGAATTCGACCTGCGCTGGTTCGCCCGAGGCGATCGACGCGACTATTGCCTTGCTCCAGTCCGATGCGCGCTTCGAAGCGATGTCGGTCAAATACTCTTACGCCGATTTTAATCCTTTTCCAAAATTTAAGGTCAAGAAGAAGCCCGAAATCGTCACCTTTCGCCAAGAAGGTGCTGACCCGCGAGAGGTTGTGGGTACTTATCTTGAGCCTGAGGAGTGGAATGATCTAATTAGCGACCCGGACGTCATTACCATCGATACGCGCAACGACTACGAAGTAGATGTCGGCCAGTTCAAAGGGGCAATTAATCCAAAAACAGACGATTTCACCGCATTTGCCGAGTTTGTGGACGAGCACCTTACTTCGCAGAAGGACAAGAAGATTGCTATGTATTGCACGGGCGGTATCCGCTGCGAGCGGTCGACCGCTTATTTAAAGAAGAAAGGCTTTGAGGACGTCTATCATTTAAAAGGTGGAATTTTACGCTATTTAGAGAAAATGCCCCAAGATCAGAGCCTTTGGGAGGGCGATTGCTTTGTTTTCGACTACAGAGTGGCCGTCGATCATGAGCTCAAGCCAGCCAAGTGGAAGAT
The DNA here is from genome assembly GCA_905182465.1 of Opitutaceae bacterium BACL24 MAG-120322-bin51. GTDB lineage: Bacteria > Verrucomicrobiota > Verrucomicrobiia > Opitutales > Coraliomargaritaceae > Thalassobacterium. The sequence goes on from CAJJBI010000006.1 coordinate 221,546, forward strand.
TGATCCCGAGAGTGGCGACCCAGAGCGTATGTCGGACGACGAAATCGAGAAAATAGCCGAGCGCCGTCGCAGTGGAGCCATTTTCAAGAAGCCCTACACCGTATGAGGCAATTTTTTAGCGGGTTGGGGTAATATTATAGAATTTTACGCAGCTTGTGATGGGTTGTTTGTTCTGCATGGGCGAGAGGATGTCTGATCTATTGTAAATCCACCCATTTCTTAGCTTCTAGCCCGCTAAAACACTGATTTCCCGTGTTAATTTATTTTTTAGAAATAAGTATTGACTGAGTAGGGGGCGAGAGGCAGTTTCGCGAGCTTTCCAAAATTCAACCCCTCAACTGGTAGAATTTCCGACTTTTTACATTCTATATCATCAATTTGCGATGTGCCCTTGTAGCTCAGTGGTAGAGCGCATCCTTGGTAAGGATGAGGTCGGCGGTTCAATCCCGCTCGAGGGCTCCATCGCGGCAAATAACTAACCACTAATCAATCTCTAATCACTAAATAACATCAATCATGGCTAAGGAAACATTCGAAAGAACCAAACCACACGTCAATGTCGGCACTATCGGTCACATTGACCACGGTAAGACAACTACAACTACTGCGATCCTCAAGGTTCAAGCAGACAAAGGACTCGCTGTGTTCAAGTCATATGCTGACATTGCTAAAGGTGGTACAGTTCGCGACGCTACTAAAACAGTGACCATTGCGGTTGCTCACGTTGAGTATGAGACTGAAAAACGTCACTACGCACACGTTGACTGCCCAGGACACGCTGACTTCGTTAAGAACATGATCACTGGTGCTGCCCAAATGGACGGCGCGATCCTCGTTGTTTCCGCTGCGGATGGACCAATGCCTCAAACTCGCGAGCACATCTTGCTTGCTCGTCAGGTGGGTGTTCCAACAATCGTCGTATGGCTCAACAAGGTTGACCTTCTCGATGATGAAGAGCTCCTCGAGCTTGTTGAAATGGAAGTCCGTGACCTTCTTTCCAAGTATGAGTATCCTGGTGATGACATCACAATCGTTCGTGGTTCTGCAACCGCTGCCCTCGATGGCAAGCCAGGTGGAGCAGAAGCTGTAACAGCTCTCATGGATGCGATTGACACAGATATCGCTGAGCCTGCTCGCGAAATTGACAAGCCTCTCCTCATGTCTGTTGAAGATGTTTTCTCGATCACAGGTCGTGGCACAGTAGCTACCGGTCGTATCGAGCGTGGCGTCGTCAAGGTCGGCGAAGAAATCGAAATCGTCGGAATGGGCGATACTCAAAAAACAACCGTGACTGGTGTTGAGATGTTCCGCAAGCAACTCGATCAAGGTATGGCCGGCGACAATGTTGGTATTCTTCTTCGTGGTGTTGATAAGGAAGCTATCGAGCGTGGCCAAGTTATTGCTAAGCCTGGCTCGATCACTCCCCACACAACTGCTAAGGCTGAACTCTACGTCCTGTCTAAGGATGAGGGTGGCCGTCACACTCCTTTCTTCGATGGCTATCGTCCTCAGTTCTTCTTCGGAACTGCTGACGTCACTGGTATCATCAAGTGCCCTGAGGGTGTTGAAATGGTTATGCCTGGTGATAATCTTACCGTCGAAATCGATCTCGGTAAGAAGATCGCTATGGAAGCTGGCCAACGTTTCGCTATCCGCGAAGGTGGTCGTACCATCGGTGCCGGTCGTGTTGTTGAAGTGATCAAGTAGATCACCTTCGCTTCATAACATTCTAGTTTTTCGCCGAGGGCTCTATATGGGCCCTCGGCTTCACTGTTTTTTTTATAGATTTTAGTCCAAAACTTACAGGAGAGTAGTTCAATTGGTAGAGCAACGGTCTCCAAAACCGTAAGTTGTGGGTTCAAGTCCCTCCTCTCCTGCCAGTTTCACATATTTTAATGAAAAATCCATTCACTAGCATACGTCTCTTTTACAAAGAGATGATGACCGAGCTTAAGAAAGCCTCTTGGCCTACTAAGACGGAGCTCCGCGATTCGACGGTCGTTGTCCTTATCGCGACCGCTATCCTTGGCTCCTACATTGCGCTTATCGACTTCTCACTCATGAATGGTGTTGAGCTCCTAACCTCTTGGGTTAAATAGGCTCCAAGTTAACTACGATACACTTCTAAGTTTTTCCGCCGTCCACGGCTTCAATTACCCGTCTCCAGACTTCACCAATGTCAGATTCTTCTTCAATAACAGGCCCTCGCTGGTATGCCGTTCAGACTCTCTCCAATCAGGAGGGCAAGGCTAAGAAATATCTCGATAAGTTCATCGCAATCGAAGAGATGGACGACTTTGTCTTCGACGTGCTCATGCCCACTGAACAAATCACCGAGGTGAAAGCTGGCAAGAAGAGCATCAAGACTCGTAAATTTTACCCGGGCTACATCTTCGTCAATATGCGTCTCTATGATGATGACGGTAAGTTACTGCAGAAGCCTTGGTATTTCGTCCGTGAAGGTCACGGAATCATTAACTTTGTTGGCGGCGAACGCCCGACTCCATTGAAGAAAAGCGAAATCGATCGCATCCTCAATCAAGTCGAAGAAGCTGAAGGCAAAGAAAAGCCGAAGATCGAATACGATATCGGTGAAATGGTCAAAGTCAACGAGGGTCCCTTCGCGAACCTCGTCGGCAAAATTGAGGAAATCGATCCAGACCGGGGTAAGCTCAAGGTTTCCGTATCTATTTTCGGGCGTTACACGCCTGTCGAACTTGAATACTGGCAAGTCCAGAGAACAGAAGAAAGCTAATCAGACATGTCTAAGAAAATCACAGGTCAAATCCGTTTGCAACTGCCAGCTGGCGCTGCAAATCCCGCACCTCCTGTCGGTCCCGCACTCGGTGCGCAGGGCGTCAATATTATGGGGTTCTGTAAAGAATTCAATGCTAAGACTAAGGATCAAGCAGGCATGATTTTGCCCTGTGTGATCACAGTCTACGCAGACCGTTCTTTCAGCTTCATCTTGAAATCACCACCCGCGGCAATTCTTTTGAAGAAGGCTGCTGGTATCGCTAAAGGCTCAGGCGTTCCTAACAAGGACAAGGTCGGAAAAGTCACTCGTAAGCAAGTCCTCGAGATCTGCGAAATCAAGAAGGCCGATCTCAACGCTAAAAACGAAGACGCCGCTTTCAACATCATCGCCGGCACTGCGCGATCCATGGGGCTCGAAGTCGTAGGCTAGTTTCGCAATCAATTTTCGTGAGAACCGTTCTGGTTTTCCGTTTCACCACAATAGAGATATAACAATGGCCACCCAGCAAATTAAGGGAAGCAAACGCTATCGTTCTTCAGTCGAAATGACTGATCTAACGAAGACTTACTCGGTCGAAGAAGCGTCTGCGTTACTCAACAAACTACCTAAGGCGAAGTTCGACGAAACTGTCGAAGTTTACGCCCACCTCGCAGTTGATCCTCGCAAGAGTGATCAGATGGTTCGCGGCACTCTTCAGCTTCCTCACGGCAGCGGTAAGACCGTGCGCGTGATTGTCTTCACTGAAAACCCGGAAGAAGCTCTTGCTGCTGGCGCAGAAGAAGCTGGTCTCGATGAACTAATCGAGAAAGTTACCGGCGGATGGATCGATTTCGATGTCGCGATTTCTACAACTAGCGCCATGAAGAGCGTCCGCAAGGTCGCCCGTGTGCTTGGTCCCCGTGGCCTTATGCCCAATCCAAAGTCAGGCACCGTGACTGATGATATCGTCGAAGGTATCAATCTAGTCAAAGCTGGTCGCGTCGAGTTCAAGATGGATAAGACCGCCAATGTCGCCGTCATCGTCGGCAAGCGCTCCTTTACTCCTGAGCAAATCACGGAGAACGCGTTAGCAGCTGTCAATGCTCTCATCGAGCAACGCCCAAAAGCTTCTGTCGGCAGATACATTAAGAGCCTCACTTTGAGCTCGACGATGAGCCCTGGACTTGCAGTGGACGTCGCTGATTTTAACAAAGCTTAACGAGGGACACATTACATGAGACCAGAAAAACAATATCTCGTTGAAGAGGTGAACAACCACCTCAACAAATCCGATTACGTATACCTAACTAACTACGAACGCATCACTGTTGAAGAAATTGCTGAACTCCGCGCACAGCTTTCCGAGCACGAAGCTGAGTTCCACGTTATCAAAAACAGCATCTTCGGTGTCGCTGCGGCGGCTAAAGAGCTGCCCGATATGGGCGAGCACCTTACCGGGCAGACTGCAATCGTTGTAGGTGGTAAAAATCCATCAGGAGTCGCCAAGATCATTGGCGATTTCTTTAAGAAGAAGGAGAAAGTCGAAATGAAGGCAGGTATCGTCAATGAGCGTGCCCTCACCAAAGAAGAAATCGAAGCCCTCGCAAAATTGCCAGGTCTCGAAGTGCTCCGCGCACAGCTTCTTGGCTTACTCACACAGCCTGCGACTGGATTCGTCCGTGTCATCAACGCTGTGCCACAAGGACTCCTCAATGTTTTGCAGGCGAAAGCCAGTAATTAAACCATCCACTAATCGCAATTTAAATCCTTTAGCTGCCCACTCTAAAAGTGGCGGCCTAAAACAAACCAAAAATCCAATAATAAGGTTAGGAGAAATTCATCTCTTAAATATCCCGACTTTCGGGGTGCTAACCAATTGAAAGATAAAATACCATGGCAATCACAAAAGAAGAAGTCGTCGAATGGCTCTCCGCACAAACAGTGCTCGAAGTAGCTGATCTAGTTAAAGAACTCGAAGAGAAGTGGGGCGTTAGCGCTGCTGCTCCTGTCGCTGTTGCCGCTGCTGGCGGTGCTGCTGCTGGCGGCGATGCCCCTGCAGAAGAAAAAGATGAGTTTGATGTCATCTTTAAGGCTGCTGGCGCTAACAAAATCGCTTCCATTAAGGAAGTTCGTGCTATCACAGGTCTTGGCCTGAAGGAAGCTAAGGATCTCGTCGAAGGTGCACCTAAGCCTGTTAAGGAAGGTTGCTCCAAGGACGAAGCTGAAGAGATCAAGAAGAAGCTCGAAGCTGCTGGCGCTGAAGTCGAACTTAAGTAATTTACGGACACTCCGATTATACTTATCCAAAGCACATTTTCACAGTTAGGTGAGCTCATCCGAATTGGGTGAGCCTCGCCTAGCTGTTTTTGCATTTCCGCCAACTAGCCCAATCGGGCGATCTTGGCAAACTCTCAGAATATTCTTATTATAAACCGTAACCCGGGACATCCATTATGTCAAAGCGCTTAAATTTCGGTCAACTCAAGGAAGTTATCCAGCCACCCAATCTGATTGAAAATCAGGTTGATTCCTACAAGGAATTCTTACAAATGGACTCGGCTCCCACTCAGCGGGAGACCGTCGGCCTCGAAGCGGTTTTCTCCGAAGTCTTCCCTATCGAAAGCTATGACAGTCGCTGCCACCTTGAGTATGTCAGCTACAACGTCGTACCCCCTCGGGAAACGGAGATCGAAGCGATTCGTGAGGGTGTTACCTATTCCGTCTCTCTTTATGTGAAGCTCCGCTTGCGCGAAGAAGACCACATTAAGGACGAAGAAATTTACATGGGCGAGCTACCTATGGTGTCCGAGCGTGGCTCATTCATTATTAATGGCGCTGAGCGTGTCATCGTTAGCCAGCTTCACCGATCGCCTGGAATCGCTTTCGAGGAAAGTGTCCACACGTCCGGCAAGATTCTTCACGCCTTTCGCATCATCCCCGACCGCGGAACATGGCTCGAAGTTCAGTTCGACCAGAACGACCTCCTTTATGTCTACCTCGATCGCCGTCGCCGTCGTCGTAAATTTCTTTTAACCACATTACTCCGCGCCATGGGCTACGGTTCTGATGCGGAGATCCTTAATCTTTTCTATGATATGGACGAGATTACAGTGGCCGATGCTCTCAAGCGCGACTCCGTATCCAATCTTGTTTTGACAGAAGACATCGTCGATGCGGACAAGGGTGTCGTGCTTGCCCGTGCTTTTGAGCCCCTCACGAAGACGATCGTTCGTTCTTTCAAGAAAGCTGGACGCAAGAAGGTCGTTGCGATCGACACGACTGTCGATGATGGCGCGATCATCCGCTGCCTCAAAAAGGATCCGACTCAAAATGAAGAAGAAGCGCTCAAGGATATTTACAAGCGTCTCCGCCCCGGCGAGCCGCCCACAACTGCGAACGCTAAAGCGCTTCTCAAACGTCTCTTCCAGGATCCACGCCGCTACGACCTCGGTCGAGTTGGGCGCTACAAGCTAAACCAAAAGCTTAAAATGGACACCGATCTTGAGTTCCGCGTGATCGGTGCTGAGGATGTTGTTGAAGCGACTAAGTATCTCTCACGCCTGAAGCGTGGTGATGGCACACTCGACGACATTGACCACTTGGGCAGCCGTCGTGTGCGTACTGTAGGTGAACTCTTGGCCAACCAATGTCGCGTCGGCCTCGCCCGCACAGAGCGTTTGGTAAAAGAGCGCATGACACTCTACGATCAAAGCGTCGATTCGATCAGCCCTCAAAAGCTGATCAACCCGAAGGCACTCAGCACGGTGATTCGCGATTTCTTTGCACGTAGTCAGCTGTCTCAGTTCATGGACCAAATCAATCCGCTGGCTGAGCTGACTCACAAACGTCGTCTCTCCGCACTTGGACCGGGTGGTCTGAATCGTGAGCGCGCTGGTTTTGAGGTTCGCGACGTTCACCCATCTCACTACGGCCGTATCTGCCCGATTGAGACTCCTGAAGGTCCCAATATCGGTTTGATCAACTCCCTATCGCTCTACTCGCGTATCAACGAGTTCGGCTTTATAGAGACTCCTTATCGCAAGGTGGTCAATGGCAAGGTGCTCGACGACGTTGAATATCTCAACGCTGACCAAGAAGAGCCGTACATGATTGCCCAGGCCAACTCCGAGTTGGATAAGAAAAGCAATCTAGTAGGCACTCGGGTGACTTGCCGTAATCAAGATGAGGTACTTGAGCTCGATCCAAAAGAAGTTCACTACATGGACGTTTCACCGAAGCAGCTTGTTTCGGTTGCAGCGGGTCTCATCCCTTTCCTCGAACACGATGATGCCAATCGCGCACTCATGGGATCGAACATGCAACGTCAAGGTGTGCCTCTTCTTCAGTCCGACTCCCCATTCGTGGGCACCGGCATTGAAGAACGCGTCGCCATCGACTCCAAAACTGTGGAGATCGCTGACATCGATGGTATCATCGCTCAAGTCGATGCCAACCGTATCGTTCTGACTAAGGACGGCGAAATTCCTGTTAAATCCAAGGACATCAAGACTGACGCTAAAAAGGACATCTTCGTTTACGATCTTCGTAAGTTTATGCGTTCCAATGCGGGCACATGCTTTAATCAAAAACCAATCGTTTCTCGCGGCGAGCCCGTGAAGAAAGGTCAAATCCTTGCGGATGGTGCTTCGACCCAAGATGGTGAACTTGCGATCGGCCGTAACATCCTCGTGGCCTTCATGCCGTGGAATGGCTATAATTTCGAGGATGCGATCCTGATCTCTGAGAAGATCGTCAAGGATGACATCTTTACATCGATTCACGTCGACGAGTTCGAGGTTACTGCGCGTGACACCAAGCTCGGCCCTGAAGAAATCACTCGTGACATTCCCAACGTTGGTGAAGAAGCCCTCAAGGATCTCAACCACGACGGTGTCATCCGTGTAGGTGCCGAGGTCAAACCAGGCGACATCCTCGTCGGTAAGATCACTCCGAAATCTGAAACTGAGCTTGCTCCTGAAGAGAAGCTGCTTCGCGCCATTTTCGGTGAGAAGGCCGCTGACGTTAAAGACACCTCTTTGGTCGTTCCTTCGGGCGTTCGCGGTATCATCATGGACATCAAGGTTTCTGCCCGAGTCGATGGTGAGCCCGAGCAAATGTCAGCCTCCGATCGTCGTCGATCCATAAAGAAGATCAATGAAGCTTATCGCTCGCAGAGCGACAAGCTTCGCGAAGATCTGACTGAAGCGCTCTCCAACATCTTGCTCGGTGAAAAAATCCCGCTTGATGTAAAGAACGGCGAATCAGGTGAAATTATTATTCCAGCGAACCGCAAGATCACGAAGACCTTGCTCCGTCGTTTAGCAGCTGTCTCCAAAGACATCGAGATCGATCCCTCTCCTGTGAAGATTAAGATCATGGAGATCGTCAGTAATTACCAAGGTAAGTTCGACGAGGTCGATTACGAGCGTGAGCGCAAAATCGAGGGCGTCGAGTCTGGTGAAGATGCGGATCAAGGCGTCGTCAAGAGTGTGAAGGTCTACATCGCTAAAAAGCGTAAGATGCAAGTCGGCGATAAGATGGCCGGACGTCACGGTAATAAGGGCGTCGTCGCTAAGGTCGTCCCCGAAGAGGATATGCCTCACCTACCAGACGGCACTCCGATTGAGATCTGCTTGAATCCTCTTGGTGTTCCATCTCGTATGAATGTGGGACAGGTTTTGGAAACTCACTTAGGTTGGGCTTGTAAGAAGCTTGGCATCAAGGTGGCGACTCCAGTCTTCGACGGTATCTCCGAAGCCAAGGTTCGTGAGTATCTCGAAGAAGCGGGTCTCCCATCCACTGGTAAGAGCATTCTCTATGACGGTCAGACGGGTGAAGCACTTCATCAAGAGGTCGTCGTTGGCTACATGTATATGCTGAAGCTCAACCACTTGGTTGCTTCCAAAATCCACGCTCGTGCGGTCGGTCCTTACTCACTTATTACGCAGCAACCGCTCGGCGGTAAGGCGCAGTATGGTGGCCAGCGTTTCGGGGAGATGGAAGTTTGGGCCCTCGAGGCTTACGGCGCGGCTTACACGCTACAAGAGCTGCTTACCGTCAAGTCCGATGATGTTGCAGGCCGTACACGCATCTACGAATCACTCGTTAAGGGTGACAACAGTTTACAAGCGGGAACGCCTCAGTCGTTCAACGTTTTGATGAAGGAAATCCAAAGTCTCTGTCTGGATGTTCGTCTCGGTTCCGAAGGGAAGTTCGAGCTCGACACAGCGATCGACGTCTAAGGGCCACCATTCAACTTAACATATTAAAGAAAGTTTACTAAATGAGCAACGAAGTAGCACGCGACGTCCTAGGCTATGAAGCCACTAAGCAATTTGACCGTGTCGGCATTACTGTCGCCTCGCCTGAAGCCATTCGCGAATGGTCTCGTGGTGAAGTCAAAAATCCCGAAACGATCAACTATCGCACATTTAAACCGGAGCCAGGCGGCCTTTTTTGCCAGCGTATTTACGGTCCAGTTCGCGATTACGAATGTGCCTGTGGTAAATACAAGCGGATCAAGTATAAGGGCGTAATTTGCGACCGCTGCGGGGTCGAAGTCACCGTTTCACGCGTTCGCCGTGATCGTATGGGCCATATCGAACTCGCCGTTCCCGTTTCACATATCTGGTTCTTGAAGAGCATGCCGTCCCGTTTGGGTCTCTTGCTCGACATCACCGCTCGTAACCTTGAGCGTGTCATCTATTACGAGAACTACTTGGTAATCGATCCAGGTAAAACACCCCTCGAAGAGCGTCAGCTCCTGACCGATCAGGAGTATATGCAGGCTCAAGACGAGTATGGTGAAGATTCCTTTGTCGCACGCATGGGTGCCGAAGCGGTTCGCGATGCCCTAGCACTGGTCGATCTTGAGTCAACAGTTGCCGAGCTGCACGAACAAATGCACGCCACGCGCTCTAAGCAGATCAAAAAGAAGATCTCTAAGCGCTTGAAGACAATCCAAGGGTTCATGGAATCGGGCACTCGCCCAGAGTGGATGGTGCTTGAAGTACTTCCTGTCATTCCACCAGACCTTCGTCCGCTCGTTCCACTTGAAGGTGGCCGTTTCGCGACTTCTGATTTGAACGACCTTTACCGTCGTGTCATCAATCGTAACAACCGTTTGAAGAACCTCCTGTCTCTTAAGACTCCGGACGTAATCATCCATAATGAGAAGCGCATGCTTCAAGAAGCTGTCGATGCACTCTTCGACAACGGTCGTCACGGTCGCGCTGTGACTGGTGCGGGTAACCGCCCGCTTAAATCGCTCTCTGACATGCTCAAGGGCAAGCAAGGTCGCTTCCGTCAGAATTTGCTTGGCAAGCGCGTCGACTACTCTGGTCGTTCCGTTATTGTTTCTGGTCCGTCGCTTAAACTGAACCAATGTGGTCTGCCCAAGAAGATGGCGCTCGTACTCTTTGAGCCATTCATCATCCGCCGACTTAAAGAGCTCGGCTTCGTGCACACCGTTCGCGGCGCACGTAAGATGATCGAAAAGCAATCTCCTGAAGTTTGGGACATTCTTGAGGAAGTCACCGAAGGGCACCCCGTTCTCTTGAATCGTGCGCCTACCTTGCACCGTCTTTCCATTCAGGCCTTCGAGCCTGTCTTGATCGAAGGCGATGCGATTCGCGTACATCCGCTTGTTTGCACAGCTTACAATGCTGACTTCGACGGTGATCAAATGGCGGTTCACGTGCCTCTCTCACTCGAAGCAGTGATGGAAGCTAAGACCCTGATGATGGCGACACACAATATCTTCTCACCATCTTCTGGTAAGCCGATCTTAACGCCTTCGCAGGATATCGTATTAGGTTCCTACTTCCTTACGCTCGACCCACCTGTCGTGCCAGCGGAAGACCAGCGCTTGCCTATGGTTGTCGATGCCGACGAGTTGGATACAGCTGTGAATGACGGCGCACTCAAGGTGCACGATTTTATCAACTTCATTAATCCAGATTATCAAAAAGAAGGCACTGTCTTCGGTAACTCGGAAAAGAAGATTATCCGTACCACAGTTGGTCGTGTGATCTTCAATACCATCTGGCCGAAAGAACTTGGATTCATCAACTTCCCAGTCCCTAAAGGCAAGCTAGGTGATATTATTCTCCAGACCTACAACACCGTAGGTCGTGAGGAGACAGTCATTACACTCGATCGCCTAAAGGATACAGGCTTCAAGATCGCTACCCGTGCCGGTGTTTCGATCGGTATTGATGACATGATCATCCCACCGACCAAGCCAGCTATCGTGAAAGCTTCTCGTAAGAAGATTGATGAAGTCGAAGGTCAGTACAAGAAGGGCATTATCACCGAGGGTGAACGTTATAATAAGATCATCGACATCTGGACTGGATGCACCGACGACATCGCTAAGGCAGTGTTCGAAGAACTCAAGTCCAACGGTGGCAAAGATTCCGTGAATCCTGTTTACCTGATGATGGATTCCGGTGCTCGTGGTAACAAACAGCAGGTCCGCCAACTTTGCGGGACTCGTGGTTTGATGGCCAAACCATCTGGTGAAATTATCGAACGCCCGATTCTTTCCTCCTTCCGCGAAGGCCTCTCTGTTCTGGAATACTTCATCTCTACTCATGGTGCTCGTAAAGGTCTCGCTGATACTGCACTTAAAACCGCGGATGCTGGTTACCTCACGCGTAAGCTCTGTGACGTTGCTATGGACTGCATCATTGAAGACTTCGATGATGGCAACCGTGACGGCGTCTGGAAGTATGCGATCTACGAAGGTGATGATGAAATCGTTTCTCTTTACGACCGTATCGTCGGCCGTTGCTCTTCCAATGACATCAAGAATCCGCTCAACCCTGATGAGTTCCTCATTAAGAACGGTGAACTGATTTCTGAAGAAGCCGCCCGTAAGATTGAAGACGTGGGTGTCGAGCGCGTTAAAGTTCTCTCAGCACTCACCACACGTAAGAAGGTCGGTATTACCGCACTCGAATACGGCATCAATCCAGCCTATGCGGCCATGGTCGAACGTGGTTCGTCTGTTGGTATTATCGCTGCTCAGTCGATCGGCGAGCCTGGCACACAGTTGACCATGCGTACATTCCATATTGGCGGTATTGCGTCGGGTGTTCTTAAGAATCCTGAGATCAAGATCCGCACAGGTGGTAAGGTCGTTTATAAGGGGCTGCGTATCGTACAAACAGCCGATGGTGCGAATATCGTTCTTAACAAGACTGGCTCAGTCCTAATTCTTGACGAAGACGACCGCGAAATTGAAACTTACAAGATTGTAGTTGGTTCTGTTCTTACTAAGGGCGACGGCGATTCCATTGAAAAGGGTGAAATCCTCTCTATGTGGGATCCGCACAACATTCCAATTCTCTCTGAGAAGGCAGGTCTTATCGGTTTCACCGATATGATCCCAGGTGTCACTGTCAAGCGTGAGCTCGATGAGTCATCTGGTCGTATCGCTACTGTAGTGATCGAGCACAAGGAAGACTTGAATCCTGCTGTTAACATCCTCGACGAGTCTGGTAAGACAATCGCAACATATGCGATCCCAGTTGGCGCTCAGGTTGCAGTTAACGAAGACGACGAAATTGCGCCCGGCACCATGCTCGCGAAGACACCACGTCAAGCCTCCAAGACGCAGGACATTACTGGTGGTCTTCCTCGTGTTGCTGAGTTATTCGAAGCTCGCCGTCCGAAGGACGCAGCCGAGATGGCTAAGATCGACGGCATTGTTTCACTCGACGGCACTGTTCGCGGCAAGAAGAAGCTACTTGTCACCGATCCAGAGTCTGGGGACGAAGAAGCTCACCTCATACCACATGGTAAGCACCTAGTCGTGCAAGTTGGCGACCTAGTTCAAAAGGGCCAAAATCTGACTGAAGGTGGTGCCGATCCGCATGAAATTCTCGAAATTCTCGGGCCGTCCGCTGTTCAAGACTATCTCATCGCGGAGATTCAAAAAGTCTACCGCCTCCAGGGTGTAGAAATTAACGACAAGCACATCGAAGTCATCATCTCGCAAATGCTCAAGAAGGTTCGCATCACCGATCCAGGTGACTCCGACTTCTTTTGGGGCGAGCAAGTGGATCGCTTTATGTTCATGTCGGCTAATGACCACATCGAAGAAGCAGGTGGTATGCCTGCTGAAGGTGAGCCCGTTCTCCTCGGCATTACCAAGGCGTCGCTTGAAACAGAGTCCTTCATCTCCGCTGCATCCTTCCAGGAAACCACACGTGTGCTTACCGACGCCTCTACATTGGGCAAGGTCGACATGCTTAAGGGCTTCAAGGAAAACGTCATTATGGGTCACTTGATTCCAGCCGGCACAGGTCTACCCGCCTACCGAAACCTCCGTATCGACACCCTCGGTGCCGAGATGGAGCAACTCAGTCCCGAAGAAGCTGCCGAGCGTATCGAAGGTGTGCCATTACCTGCGCCTGAGTTTAATGCCGAAGGATCCACCGAGGAAGCCCCCGTCCCAGAAGCCGACGCAGTCGAAGAAGGAACGGAGACCACGGAGAATCCCGAAGCTGAAGCGACCAGTTAGTTAAGGTCGAGCTTATCGAAGGGCAAAGTAACGATTAAAAGTCATTTAAGCAAAGAGCCGTTCCGTGAGGAACGGCTCTTTTGGTTCTTAAGCTGTTGAGAATCGCGCTCCTACGTTGCGCCTTTCAATCTTACTTGATGACGCAGTTTGTTTACTCGTGAAGTTGGCTATAATTATTACGGATGATTGTATCTCACGATGCTCGGTATACCATCAATCTCTGAGATGATCGGTTCGCTGCCGCTTCTTGCTTTAAAGCGTTCGGCAGTAAAGAATTCTTTGAGTAGTCGCTGAGCGTCGTCTGCATGTTGAGTACGGGTCTTTTTGTAGCTTAAAAAGCCTTCGACTATTGGAATCTGACGGATGTCCTCTGAGAGCTTTTGGTCGAGGACTTGAAGGAAGCGAATTGCTGCCGCGAAGGTGGATACACCAGGTCCGTAATACCAACCACGGCCTTTTTCAAAATCTCCTCGGATGTCGGGGTTACCGTCGGGACGGTGATAGGTGGAGAGGACGGCTTCTAGAATGATCGTATGCTTTCCTTTTTTCTCGATTAAGTGACGAGTCGCTTCAATGCATTCGCCGAACTGAATTGTCTGGGTTTCTCGCGAGCCAGAGTAAGTGAGGGCGCACGATGCAGTCTTCGCGCTGTAGCCTATGTCGATGGCGATGATTGGGTGGCTAGTATTGATGTTTGCGGTGTAGCGTTTCATGTTAGATCAAACTGTGAATTGAGCAGCTTCGGTAAAAAGGTCTTCGAAAGCATCGACGGTTCGTTCTATGGGTTTAGCGTAACCGCCGCCCATGAAGATGACAACAGGGAGATGGTATTGTCGGTGTAATTGGAAGACTCGTTCGTTACGTTGGCGTAGTCCAGCCCTAGTCAGGGCGAGTCGACCAAGGGCGTCTTCTTCAAGTGGGTCGACACCAGCTTGAAAGAGTATGCAGTCATAGCGATGGGGTTGAATTTTTTCCAATGTGCGGTCGAGGCAAGCTAAGTAGTCGGCATCCTTGGTCTCGTCTGCGAGGTGGACATCGAGATCGCTTTGTTGTTTTCGGAACGGGAAGTTGCTTTCGGCGTGAATTGAACAAGTGAAAATGTTGGGATGTCCTTGGAGGATGGCTGCGGTGCCATCGCCTTGATGTACATCAAGGTCTAGAATGAGGACTTTTTTAATCCTTGGTTCTTTGAGGGCTGCTAGGGCGCAGATGGCGACATCGTTAAAGATACAATAGCCTGAACCACAGTCTCGATAGGCGTGGTGGGTGCCGCCAGCCATATTACCAGCGATACTGATATTCGATAAGGCGTGATCGAGTGCGGATAAGCTTCCGCCGACGAGACGTAAGGTACGCTCGACGATGGCGGGCGTCCAAGGACGCAAACCAATGCGGCGTATGGCAGTAGAGTCTAGTTTACCCTCTATAAACAGGTCGACGTAGCGCTCGTCGTGTGCTGCCACAATCTGCTCGCGCGTAGCGAGGGGTGGGCGCTGGATGTGGATGTCCGAGTTCTCTGTTAGGCGCGCTGCTAAAAGCTGATATCGCTCACGTGGGAAGCGAACTGTCGGGTCGAGGCCTTCGGTGTAGATCGGATCGTAGTAAAGGTTCAACATGCGGATTTTTTCTATCTCTAGTTAGCATCATGATGACGGATGGTTCAAGCGATTGCCTGCGTTTGAGTCGAGGGCAGGGTTGGAATAGGTTCGCAAGTGTCAAAACTACATACCTTTCGAAGAGTTGATCCCAAATAATTTCACCTTGAAGGACGCGTTCTTGCATATTGGTAAGCTTGATGACACTTTGTTGTGCGCGTTGAGTGAATCCTCCATGCCTTAGGTGATTGCTTCGATCGCTTCGGCGTTGCTGCTAACTTTCGGTGCCTATCGATTATATATATGAGTACTTACTCTCAGAGTGGAACCTGGTCCGTCTATATCATTCGCTGCGCAGATAGTACTTTGTATACGGGAATATCAACTAATGTGACTCGCCGCTTTGAGGAACATGCCAGTAGCAGTCCTAGGTCGGCCAAGTATTTACGAGGGCGCGCGCCGCTTGAATTGATCTACACGAAAGAGATCGGCACACAGTCCGAGGCGACGATCGAAGAGCGTCGAATTAAGGCACTGACAAAGGCTCAAAAATTGAATTTAATTGTGGAGTTAACCTAATGTCATAAGATGTAGTTATCAATAAGCTTCCTTCTTTTTCTCTCCGAGGCTTGCCTGTTAGAGCTGTGACTTTCATGTTACGCCTTAAATGCTAAACATTCTTGGGCAAATTATTCGGTGGTTCTTTATCTGGCTCTACTTCGTGTTGATCATCTGCTTAGCAGGGGCTTTTATTGGTGTGATGAGCCATCTACTGTTTGGGCTCATCTTCATGAATGCGCCCGACTATGGATACCAAGCCGCTTTTGGTTTTTCCAATGGCCTCCGCTACGGCGGAGTTTGGGCGGGTGGTTTTGCTATCGTACTTTGTGTCATGCGCGCGCGTAAGGAATACTTGCAGGCGCAGGCTAAATCGTGACAGTGAAGCGCTAATGAAGAATTCACAGCGTGTTATGGTCTATCTAGTAGGCTTCATTTTAGGGTCACTTTTAGTGTCGATGATCCTTTCGCGCCGAGCCTCGAAAGAAGAGGCGACTGTCGACCCGTGGGTGACCCATAATACGAAAGCCGTCGCAGGTGGTGCTGAGTCGTTGCCGAATAACATGCCCGCTTCGATCCAGAAGGGGCGAATTATCGACTTTGGTTATTTACCAGATAAAGAGGAGGCGGAAGAGCGCGTTTGGTTGCTCAACTTTGACAAGACTTACCCTTACATTCGTGTCGTCCAGACAATCGCGACGGGTGAATTTAGCTTTATGGCGGCAGATCAGATATCGATCCATTTGGCTGAGGGTGTGGATGTCACCGAGCTGAAACCGATGCTCGATGATCTGGGTTTACGCCTGCGGATGTTTAACCGTAAAGAGGGCCTCGCGGTGATAGGCGTGCTCAATACCCAGATTGATGCGGTGCCTGCGACGATAGAAGCGGTACAGTCATGGAGCGATTTGTTTGAATCTGCAGAGGCTGATGTGCTGCGCTTTCTGGGGCAATGATTCAAATTGTAAGGCCATCGCCCTTCAAATAAGTAAGGCCTCAGTCTTGAGTTCGACTAGCGGTAAATCCAGAAGCGTTTAGCTTTTCGCTGAAAACTCTTGGCTTGTTGTGCCCACTGGTCGACGAAGACGTTGACGCGGGCCTGAGCGCCGCGCTGGTTGATTTCGTTCCACCACGCGGTGCTACCCACGTGCTTGTTAAAAAGTCCGGGATTTTTTGAAGCTGCGAAGGGATTACTGGAAGACCATGCGGCGGCGAGCTGCATCATGTGAAAACTTAGTTCGGTGGGTCGGGCCCGGTTCCAGTTAGTCACGCTGACGTAGACACCGCTGAGCGGTGCGCCAGCCGCGCTTTGGGTCTTTACTATGCGGTAGCCTAGCCCGGGAATTCGTTTGGATTCGAGGGCGGCTTTGATCTGTTCAGGGGATTTGCCTTTATAGCGAAGTAAGCGGAAAGGATAGGGGGTGCCGATGCCATGGGAAAAGCCGCCTTCTTGGGCGCCGAGCCCAGTCATAGCGTAGCCGAGTACGGCGGAGAGATCGGGAATGTAGGGTGAGGTGGGCACCCAGCGGAGCCCCGTTTTTGTCCAAAGCATGTCACGTCGCCAGCCGCGCATGGGGATTACGGTGAGTTTGCCATTTTTACGAATGTGTTCGGACGTCTCCATCCAGCCAGGCGTGTGTTTGGCGATGCGAGCGAGCTCGGCGATGGTGAGGCCGTGAACGTAGGGCACATGGAATGCGCCAACGTAGCTGCGCCATTCACGATCGAGCGGGGGGCCATCTACTTTGAGGCCGCCGAGTGGGTTAGGCCGATCGAGTATGACTACTTCAACGCCATTTTCAAAGCAGGCCTCCATTGCGTAACGCATGCAACTGACATAGGTGTAAGATCGGACGCCGACATCTTGAAGGTCGATCACTAGGGCATCGAGTCCTGTGAGCATCTTGGCAGTGGGTTTGCGATATTTACCGTAGAGTGAGTAAACGGGGAGGCCAGTGCGTGGGTCGATCTTATCATCGACAGGGACGTTAGCCTTTTCGTTGCCATAGATTCCATGTTCCGGACCGAATAAGGCGACGAGGCGAACATTGTGCGCACGACGGAGCACGTCGATACTACTTTCGCCACGACGGTTGAGCCCTGCAGGATGCGTGAGTAGACCGACGCGCTTGCCAGCGATGGCGCGAAAGCCGCTTTCTTCTAATACGTCGATACCCAGGTGAATTGAATTTGCTTGGAGAAGACCAATCGAGAAGAAGAGGCTGAGGCAAAACTGGCAGATTTTTTTAATCATTAGTAGGGCCCTCTTTGTGGAAGGCAGATTGCGTTTTAAATTTACGTTCTGTTATCTTACAACGGAGCAAGGCATAGCTAGCAGCAGTGCGATTCGCGACGATACGGTAGGCAAAACTGGCAATGAGGCCGAAGAAAATACCCATCACAATCGCACCAAGGCTAGTGACACTGAATACGGTCGCTAAGTTATCAAACTTATCGCCCCATGCGGCATAGATAAAGTTATCGAGTAAAAGGTCCACTTCTTCTCGATTGAGTGGGTCGACGCGTAGTCCGATAACACTGAGTATCATCTGTCCTATTTGATAAGCGGCAAACCAGATCGGTAGTATTGTCAATGGATTTGAGACGACTTGTAGCCCAACTAGAATCGGTAGATTAGCGCGAAGTAAGAGAGCTAGTAGGAATGCGGAAGGTACTTGTATGCCATAGAGCGGCATGAGGGTAAGAATACTCCCCGCGTAAATTGCAGGCACGGCATTCTCTACACGAAAACTCCAGATGTAGGTCCGCTTACGGGCAGCCTCTGCAAAAAATTTAAGAATAGGATAACTATGTATGTTTGTGCGCCGAGGGAGTGGACGCAGCCATTTTTTGACCCTGCGGATACGGCGCCACTTAGTCTGATTGAGCTCTGATTCCTCAACCGTCATGCGCGTAGAGGGTCTGTAAGACTTCGGTCACTTTTTGCTTTAAAAAATCAGGTGCTGATTTGAGGGCTTGTGCCAGCGGCGTACCCTCGGGTGTGATGCTATAGATAGCGGTCCCTGGAAAACGCTCACGGACAGTTTGAGCGGCTTCCTCCTCTGCGAGACCAGCCAGCAAGATCGCTGATGTATCGCTAGAATAGGCGGCGGCGAGAAGCGCGTAGGGGCCTTTGCCTGCGAGTGAGCTGCTGTCAAATTTACCTTCGCCCGTTAAGACTAGATCGGCTTCTCTGATCTTACTATTCAGGTCGAGCCACGCGGTAACTAGTTCGAAGCCAGATACATATTTAGCGCCAAGGGCGACATTGAGGCCAAATCCGATACCGCCGGCTGCGCCGCTGCCAGCAGCTCTTAAAGTGGATTCGGATTGATTGAAGAATTTACACAGCAGCTTAGCTACTCGCGCAGAAGCATCGTCAAAGGCTTCGATCTCGTTGGGTTCAAGCCCCTTTTGTGAGCCGTAAACGGCTGCGGCTCCTTTAGTGCCAAGCAATGGGTTATCCACATCGCACGCGATATAAATTGGCGGTATTGTTAACTCTATGTTGCCCTTGATCTGATCAATTGCTGACCATTGTGCGGGTGTGACCTGACCGCTGGGGCAGAACTCTAAGCCAAGTGCTTCCAATGCGCCAAGTCCAAGGTCACTCGTTGCGCTGCCACCGATACCAAGCAGGATGGCATCGGCTTCTTCAGCCACTGCGATGCGGATCAGTTCGCCGACACCGCGCGTGGTGCAATGCTTCGGGTGGCGTTGCGCGTTTGGCACTTGCTCCAACCCAGCGACCGAAGCCATTTCGATGATTGCGAGCTTGCCGTTTTTTGAACCGAGCATTTTACGGGCACTCTCGGGGATGCGTTCAAGGTTTACCCAGCCGAGTGGCGAGTCGACTTCTTGGCCAAGTGGGCCACTGACTTTGTGGTGTTCCATGTAGCCACTGGCCGCCTGAGTCAAAATCGGGCAAAAGCCCTCGCCTCCGTCAGTCAAGGGGGTGTGGCATAGTGTTAGCGGTTCACCGAGCGCTTCGAGCGCGCCACTGAGGGCAGCATCACAAGCCCTTTCTGCAGGCATGGCGTCTTTAAACTTATCGAAGGCAGCTAGTATATTCATGCTAATATGACGAAAGACGATATAATGATCAATCAGTACGAAGTGTGCATGATTTATCCAATATGAAACATTCGTCCTTAGCTATCTGTTATTTGTTATTGCGGCGTTGCTGTTAACGCTGCTCTTGCCCGCTCTCTATGTCTATGATCTTGAAGTTCTCCACGTGGTAGATCGGGTCAGCGCGGAAAGAAAGGCGAGCGCCGTAGGATTGCTCGATTTCCAAGAGGAGGTCTTCATCTTCTTGGCGGAGTCGCTCAAGATTGGTCGGATGGAGAAGTACTCGCAGGGCGATTTCTTTGTCCTGACCGTCGCGGGCGCGTATGTGGCGAATAACACTGATCAGACGGCGTTGCACTTCGACACTCATGGTGCGTGAGCTCTTGACTGAGCCACGGCCGTTGCAATACGGGCAGTCAGTGTAGATGCCACTGGAGTGGCTCTCAGAGTGTCGCTGGCGTGTCATTTGCATGATGCCAAGCGTGGAAATGGGAAGGATGTGGTTCTTTGCTTTATCAGCGGCCATTTCACGCTTCATACGTGCAAGCACGGCGTTTCGATCCTTCTTCGCCTTCATATCTATGAAGTCGAGGATGATAAGACCACCGATGTTACGCAGGCGTATTTGGCGGCAAATCTCTGTAGCCGACTCAAGGTTCACTTGGAGGATAAAGTCCTTGCCGTCCTTGTTCTTATTCTTGTGCGAGCCAGTATTCACATCAATCGAGATAAGGGCTTCCGTCTCTTCAATTACAATCTCGCCACCACCAGGTAGCGGAACGCAGCGATTGTAGGTCTGCTCGATCTGGCGCTCGATATTGAAGCGCTCAAAGACTGGGATGTCATCTTTAAACAGGTGAATTTTAGACTTCGAACGAGGCGAAATTTTAGTTACATCCTCGATTATGTTTTCATAATCTTCCACCTTGTCGACCATTACGCGGTCGATTTCTTCGGTCAGAAAGTCGCGCACAGTGCGGCCAACAATGTCGGGCTCTACGTAGAGGCATGCGGGTTTCTTTGTCGAATCCATGCGTTGATTGATCACCTCCCAGCGTTTGAGCAAGATATGGAGATCACGGATGAAGTAGCGGGCCTTCTTACCTTCACCAGCGGTTCGCACAATGATACCCATGCCTTCGGGTAGAGTGAGGTCACGGAGTATGCCCTTGAGGCGGCTACGCTCTTTTTTGTCCTCGATTTTACGAGAGATGCCGAGTGTGCCGGTGTAGGGCATTAGCACGAGAAAGCGGCCTGGTAGGGCGATATTCGTCGTGGTTCGTGGTCCCTTAGTGCCGATCTGACCCTTAGTTATTTGGAGCACGATCTCTCTACCTATAGGGTAGAGCTTGGGGATGTCCTTGATTGAGACCTTCTCGGCTTCGCGCTTGCGCTGCTTTTCCGATTTATTATCGCGGACGATCTCGATCGAATTGTCCTTTGCAGCCGGGAGGATGTCCCAGTAGTGTAGGAAGGCGTTCTTTTCTTCACCGATATCGACGAAGGCTGCCTTGAGGCCAGGTTCCAGATTCTGGATGCGGCCTTTAAAGATGGCGCCGACTTCACGGGCTTCGCCCGTGCGCTCGACTTCAAACTTTTCGAGGACGCCGTCTTGGAGAAGAGCGACCCTTTTTTCGAGCGGCTCCGAATTGATAATCAGCTCGGTGTAGGACTTCTTCTCGGCCTTAATCGCTTTCACGATGCGCTGGATGAGTGGTTGCTTTTTTTCGCGCTTCGCTGCGTCGTCTTTAAGCGCTCGGGTATTAATGCGCTCGGACTTCTTTTCTATGGGCGCTGAAATCAGCTCCTCGGTATATTGCTCATCGTTTACCGCTTCGTCCTTAGGAGCGGCATTTACGGTTTTAGCGTTTTTAGTCTCAGTTGGTTCTGTATGTGATTCGTCGTTCATTGGTCTTGGTCTCCCGGGGGTGAGGTGGGGATCCCAAGTTTTGTCTGCTTTGACTATCGAATCTGTGTGCAAGTGAGTGAGTCCGTATCATGAAAAATCCTTTCGATACCGATATACACTTTGCACAAGACCTTGTAGAATAAAGCAGCTCAAAACAAAGGAGCCTCCGTAACTTAAAAACGGAAGCGGTAGTCCAGTAATCGGGGTGATGCCGATAGTCATGCCAATGTTGATGAAGAAGTGGACGAGGAATAAAATACTGACCCCAATGGCCAATTGCATTCCAAATCGATCTCTTGCGAGTCCGGCAATACGTATGCCGTTGGCGACCATCAGGCAAAATAGCCCGACAATGAACGCGCTTCCAAGAAAGCCTGTTTCCTCCGCGATAACGGAGAAAATAAAGTCGTTGTGTGCCACCGCTTGTGGGAGATAGCCGAGCTGCGCTTGGGTGCCTTTAAAGAGACCCTTGCCCGACAATCCACCAGTAGCGGCAGAAATTTTAGCTTGATTGGCATTCCAGCTCGCGCCGGTGCCGCTCGGATCCACTACGTCGGGGGCGACGAAGGTAAGAATCCGATTTCTTTGATAATTGTGAATAGGGAGCAGGGATTGGTAATCGCCCACCATCCTCTGTTCTTCTGTGGAACCAGATCTCTCGGCGTTACGCTGAGCCTCCAGATACTGGCTGTAACCGTAAATATCCGCACCCAAAACCGCCAGCGCGATTGCAAATGCTGCGAAAGCGCTTAGAAAAAATTTCTCCGAAAGTCGGGAAATGTATAGTAGGGCGATGATCATGGGTGGAAAGACAAGCGTCGACCCTAGGTCGGGCTGAAGGAAAATCAATAACATTGGCAGTAAAAAGACTCCTACTACCTTTGCCAACACAAGAAAGGAGTCTCCAACCGTCCCTATTTCCGATCTAGCGAGGATACTGGCCGCCATTATGAGGGTGCCGATCTTCGCACCTTCGGTCGGTTGAATGGTGATACCAAGGTCGATCCACCTCCTAGCACCCATCTGATCGACGCTGATTGGGCTGAATGGCATGGTCAGAACTAGGCCGACGATTCCCGCCATGTAGATGAAGTGAGCGTATTGGAGGAATATTTTGTAATTGAGCGCCGAAATTAAGCTATAAATGCCAACACCCACCACGATGAAAAAGAACTGCCGCTTCCAATGGTCTCCATCATAGGAAATCTGCGCTGAATAGACAAAGAGTAGGCCGATCGCGCAGAGCATGAACATGCACAGCGGGTTGAGGATGTCGAAGCGGAGACGGTCCCCCGGATACATCAGGTTCTGATATTGCTTACTAAATATGCGGCGATAGACGGACACTTGAGAATTAGAATAGGTAATTAAGGATAAGGAATCCCGCTTTCAGCGTTTCCTGGGTTCACTATTTTAGTCAGTTCACATCTCCTAGGTAGCTCGTCCTTGAGTCGAAGTTACCATCTTTGAAAAAGGGTTTGATCGCCTCAGGGAGGAAGCGGCGCTTGGGTAAATCTTCTAGCGGGATCCATTCTACGCCGACCTGTTTTTTGTCGTGCTCGGTGCCTGGACCGATCCCATTTGGGTCAGGTAGTGAGCAACGAAAGACGTTCTCCACTTGGTGGAAGGCACTGTGTGATTTATGAAATTCGTGGTTTTTACCTATGTATTCGCGCACATAGAGTAGTTCTCCGATGTCGACCTTGGTGCCGATTTCTTCGAGACACTCACGCTCTAGTCCTTGGCGGAGCGTTTCTCCGTGCCTCTGCCCGCCACCGGGTAGGATGTAGAAAATACCTGTTCGATCGCTCATTTTGATGGCTAGGACTTTTTGGTCAATAATGATGAGGGCTCGAGCCGCGGTTCGGATGTGACGCATAGTATGTCTATACGGATAGAAGCTCCCATTTTCAGGGCAAGACTCAACAGTTTATCTTTCAAAATTAAGTATCAGTTCAAGGACTTCCTTGAAATTTATAGATAATGCGTGCTACATACTCGTATGGATGAAATTGTAGAGCGCCTGGGTATTGACATTTTCAATGAGCAGTTCGCGGACTCCCCTAAGCTTGTGGTTCTTTTGGAGACTTATTTTGCTGGTGTCGAAAATACTGAAGCGAGGCATCGATTACTCGAGGCGACCGACGAGAGCGAGTTTTCGTTACATCAATGGGTCGATTCACTCAGTATTGTGATAGCTTGGCTCGATAGCCGTGGCCTTGAATTGGCTATGAAAGAACAGATCGGCTACGTTTGCTGCGCGGGAGAGGCAGCAGGAGCAGGTGCCAATCTAACGCATCTGCCCAGCTTGGTCGCCGAGATGCTTGAAACCTATGGATGTGAGCGTGCGACTCGCATTGATAGCGAATAGCTGAGCTCGGATGGCAAATTGATTTTAGTATTTGATATTAGTTATCCGCCATTCGTAATCTCGGCGCGAACCGTGGTTCGCGCTTGCCTGAGCGGATTAAGCGCATTTGCTCTTTAGAATGGCTCAAAAAATACAGCCCCGTTTTCTAGATTATACGACCGCTCATACTGTGAGCGACAGTTTCGGCACGCCGATTTACGTTTACGACCAAAAATCACTCGAAGCCAACGCCGCCGCTGTGCTCAAGTTTCCAAATGCCTTCGGTTTGACCGCGCGCTACGCGATGAAGGCTTCGCCCAATGGAGCCATACTGAAAATCTTTGCCAAAGCAGGTCTTCACATCGACGCGTCTTCTGGGCACGAAGTCCACCGCGCGATGGCTGCGGGCATCCCCGCAAGACACATCAGTCTTAGTGCGCAAGAGCTACCAATCGACCTCTCCGACCTACTGGATGCGGGCATCCAGCTGAATGCCTGCTCGCTCGCGCAGTTGAGAGCGTTTTGGTCAAATAAAGCCCGGTGGGCAAGTCGGCATTCGGATTAACCCAGGTGCAGGCTCGGGGGGGAATAATCGCACTAACGTCGGTGGCCCGTCATCCAGTTTTGGTATCTGGCACCATTGGATACCTCAGATTAAAGCGATTCTCGAAAAATACGACCTCACCGCAGTACGCATACATACCCACATTGGTTCGGGTAGTGATCCAGATGTCTGGCTCAAGGTTGCGAAGATGAATTTTGATATTGTCCGTCAGTTTCCGGACGTCACCACGCTCAATCTTGGTGGCGGTTTCAAAGTCGGCCGCATGCCCGACGAAAAGTCGACCGACCTACAAGTCGTTGGTTTGCCCGTGAAAGAGAAGTTTGAAGAGTTCGCTGTCGAAACTGGTCGCCAGATCCACCTTGAAGTCGAACCTGGCACTTTTCTCGTAGCCAATGCCGGCGCCTTGTTATCGAGGGTGCAAGACGTCGTCTCGACTGGAGAGGGCGGCTATGAATTCATCAAGCTCGACACCGGTATGACCGAACTATTACGCCCCTCAATCTATGGGGCTCAGCACCCGATTAGCCTGCTACAATCTTCCGAAAAGTCCGAGGCTAAAGACTACGTGATCGTAGGGCACTGCTGCGAGTCTGGCGATATTTTGACACCAGCCGCCGGCGACCCCGAGCTACTCGCCACACGGGCATTACCTCTCGCTGAAATTGGCGACTACTGCGTGATTGATGGTTCCGGCGCCTACGCCTCCGCTATGACGCCGAAGCACTACAACTCTTACCCCGAAGCAGCCGAAGTGATACTCGATTTAGATAACGCTCCCAAACTAATACGTCGCCGCCAAAAGCTGGAAGAGATCTGGGCGAACGAAGTGTAGATCGTAGCGTCTGGCTTGTTTAGGTCTTATTCGGCAGAAAGGAAGCACAGGCCTGAGTAAACTCAGCGGGCACTGTTCAGCGTCGCTGTTCTTCTTCGAACATGAGGTCGTCGCTATCTTCGGGTCGATTGGCGTGTAACTCGTCGGGCAGGCAGAAGTAATAGATCATTAGCCAGAGGCTCCAGCATGGGCGATAGAGAATTATCGGTAGTATGATCGCCCCGCTTAGGCCGAGCACCAACGCTAGACCAAAAGGAATAATTCCAGCGACGCCCAACAACAAAAATGGCGCCACATAGCCAAACACAACGAACCCATAATTGATACAGAGCGGCCCTAGGTAATATCCGTCGCCGCGTTCCAGTGTCATCCCGCAGGAGGGGCAGCGATGGTGTATCTTCAAAAGTGACCGAAAAAGCTTTGCTTGCCCGCAATTTGGACAATCGCAACGCAAACCTCGCCGCACGATGTCGCGGTGACGTACTTTAGCGAGAGGCGTTAGTGAGGGATCAACCATTTGTTTAAAGGTAGTTCGTGCGCTTCTCGCGCCGTAGGATTGTTAGATAGGTTCAGCAAATACGATCTAAGCTTCGGAGAAATAGCGGGCAGAATTATCTGTTACCTAACCTGCAAGCTCCTCTATCGATACCCCACACAGCGTAGCCGATGGGCATTGTCGCGATGGAGATTTGTTATTACTCCGCTAAGCAAGACTTTGCAAAGTGCTGGATCGACTCTACGATGCGGCTCAACCCGTTTCGGCGGTTCGGCGAGAGGTGTTGGGTAATACCGACTTCGCTGAGAAAGTCGGCGTCGGTTTTTCGGATATCGTCGGGCTTCGCCTCGCTGTAAAAATCGCAGAGTAGGCTAGCGATGCCCTTAACGATGGCCGAGTCAGACTCGGACTTGAAACTGCAAAGCCCTTCCTTGTAAGCAGGCACGACCCAAAGCTGAGACATGCATCCCTCAATTTTGAAAGAGTCGATGCGCAGATCTTCCGTCAGGCCGTCAGCCTTCTTACCGCGGTCTACGATGTAGCCCAGCCGTTCGTAAGCATCGGGGATGAGCGTGATCTCTTCGACGAGAGCGTCTTTCTTTTGTTCTAAAGTCATAATAGCTTTAATAAAGAGCTTAGATGCTGGAATTTAGAAGTCAAAAAAGCCCGACAGTTTCCTGCCGGGCATATGAAACTGGTGCTAGGCGGGTCGCTTAGAGTATGCCAGCGTAAATTGCATTTTCGCCCAACTCTTCCTCGATGCGGAGCAGTTGGTTGTATTTTGCAATACGGTCGGATCGGCTCATGGAACCTGTCTTGATCTGGCCAGCGTTAGTCGCTACAGCGATGTCGGCGATAGTCACGTCTTCGGTCTCACCAGAACGGTGAGATATAACGGAGTTGTAGCCGTTGACCTTGCCGAGCTCGATGGCTTCAAGGGTTTCGGTAAGAGTGCCGATTTGGTTGACCTTCACTAGAATTGAGTTGGCGACGCCTAGATCGATTCCCTTTTGGAGGAACTTAACGTTGGTTACGAAAAGGTCGTCACCGACGAGCTGCACTTTATCGCCGATGGCGTCGGTGAGTAGCTTCCATCCATCCCAGTCATTTTCGTCGCATCCGTCTTCGATCGAGTCGATGGGGTATTTAGCTAGTGAGTTCAGCAAGGTAAGCAGCTTGCTCGGCTGAGTTTCGCTTCGCACCACCTTCACCTTCGAATTTAGCGTAATCGTAAATGCCGTCTTCGAAGAACTCGGAGGAAGCGCAGTCCAGTGCGAATGTGATGTCGCTACCGACTTTGTAGCCGGCTGCTTCGACCGCCTTGGTCAAAGTGTCGAGGGCATCTTCGGTGCCTTCAAACTTAGGGGCGAAACCACCTTCGTCACCCACAGCTGTACTGAGGCCACGGTCGTGGAGCACTTTCTTGAGGCTATGGAAGCATTCGGCGCCCATGCGAATCGCTTCGCTGAAAGTTTTAGCACCAATGGGGCGAATCATGAACTCTTGGAACGCGATGGGCGCGTCAGAGTGGGAACCACCATTGATGACATTCATCATAGGCACGGGGAGCACCTTGGCGTTTGGACCACCGATGTATTTGTAAAGAGGAAGGCCAAGTGCATCCGCTGCGGCGTGAGCGACTGCTAGGGAGACACCAAGCATGGCGTTGGCGCCGAGCTTAGCTTTGTTGGCAGTGCCGTCGATTTCCAGCAGAGCCTTATCGATGGTTAACTGGTCGCAAGCGTCGAGACCGACGAGTTCAGGGGCGATCACGTTGTCGACATTATCGACCGCCTTAAGAACACCCTTACCGAGGTAGCGAGCCTTGTCCCCATCACGGAGCTCGACAGCTTCGTGCTCGCCAGTGGAGGCGCCGGAAGGAACGGCAGCGCGTCCGATGATTCCGGACTCAAGTTCGACGTCGACTTCGACAGTTGGATTGCCACGAGAATCGATGATTTCGCGGGCGCGGATATCTGTAATGATAGTGCTCATAATGAAAGCGGTTTGATTTTTAATTGAGATGGTTGGGTTGCCTCCGACTGAATGGTCAGTCGGATAATCGACAACGAGGCTGTTGTTGTGCATCTCCCTCACGCACTGTCAATGCTTCCCGTATAAGGATTTTTTATGATTAGGAAGATGTGAACTTATTGATAAGCATTAATTATTATTTATTTAAATTGGATTAGCTTGTTTATGTCCCAGTCAGCTGACTTCAATGGGAACTATCGCATTGTCCAGTATGCTCATAGCTTTGAGCTCACTTGAAGGAGTCAGCGCGTGCCCTCTTGGTGCTAGCGATGTCTCACAAAAAACACAGACCTCGAAGAGTCTGTGTTTTGTACAGTTAAACCAGTGTTTAATCGTCTAGCGAGCTTGCTGCTCATACATGGCCACACGCTGCTGCCATTGGGTGGCTATGGGACTGGCCTGAATTTGTGCGATGTATCGGTCATACTCTTCGCTGCGATCGGCAACATCGGCTTCCACAGCAAGGTGATAGGCGGCTTCGGCGCGGGCGACTTCAGCTAAGCTTCCATTTGCTGCGATGTCGGCTAGTTGAGCCAGGGCGGCCTCTTCGTTACCCATGTAAAAATTAGCAAAGGCTTGGCCGAGTAGGGCGCGACCAGCAAGAAAGTTGGTGGCCAGTGCATCGGCGGCGATACCATAGAAATTGAGTGCTTTCTCAAACTCCTTTGCAGAGTAGGCTTGATCGGCTACTGTGAGCGCAGCGAGTCCGCCGAGATCTTTGTTGCTGTTAGCCTGAGCGAAGTCAGCTATTGTTTCGTTGGCTACAGCCTCAGCGTAGGCAGTCTGTAGCTCAGCTTCGGCGTGGCTTTTATATATGCGCATGCCGTTGAGCCCGATGATGAGCAGGGCAAGCACGAAGATACAGCTGCTAATAAAGCCCTTGTTCTCCATCCAATACATACTGATGCGATCTTCGACAGAGATTTCTTCGGATTCTTCGACATCGACTAAGTTACGCTCATCGACGAGGTCTTGCTGATCCTCAGGAAGGGTAGGATTGTTAATTTTGTTTTTTTGTGGGCGGTTCATTTTTTGAAAAAGATGGAATTTTGATAAGCTGAAAGGCTAGCCGTGAGGGTGGGGCTAGTAAACTGGAAAATGTATAATTGGCGTGAGCCGCTTAGTCGAAGACAACTGTCCGGTTGTTGTAAACTAATATGCGGTTGTCGAGGTGCAGGCGGATGGCTTGAGCGAAGACGGATTTTTCCAGATCGCGGCCTTTTCGAATGAGGTCAGGTATGGCATTGCGGTGATTGATTCTTGTGACGTCTTGGTGGATGATGGGGCCTTCGTCTAGATCAGCCGTGGCGTAGTGTGCCGTAGCGCCGATGATTTTGACTCCGCGTAGGTGCGCTTGGTGGTAGGGCTTGCCCCCAGCAAATGCGGGCAAAAAGGAGTGATGAATATTGATGACAGGGCAACCTACTTTGTTCACTAAGTCGTCGGAGAGCACCTGCATGTAGCGGGCCATGACTATGAGCTCAGCACCATGCTCGTGCACTATTTTGAGCTGTGCAGCTTCCGCTTCGGCTTTGGTGTCTTTGCTCACAGGAATGTGGTGGAAGGGCAAGCCGTAGCGTTTGGCGTCCTCTGCTAGCGCGTCGTGATTGGAAATAATGCAGGTGAGCTCGCCGGCCATTTCACCGGAACGGAAGCGGAGAATGGTGTCATGGAAGCAGTGGTCGGTCTTGGACACGAAGAGGGCAACTTTGGGGCGATCAGTCGACTGTGCGACTTTGGCTTTCATGCCGAGTTCTTCGGAGGCGAATTTTTCAAAATTGGCGGCTTCCTCGTCGATCTGGCCGGAGGGGATCCATTCCACACGTTGAAAGAAAATGCCCGCTTCGGGATCTTCGTGTTGGTCAGCGTGGACGATATTGCTGCCGCGCAGAAAAATCCAGCTGGATACGCGCGAGACCAGACCTGGTTGGTCGGGGCCGTGAAGCAGTGCAATAATGGTGGGTGTTTTCATCTGGAAAGTGTCTAGACAAAGGTAAATCGGCTCAAAATCAAGGGGATAAGAAAACGCATTACTTGATTTGATCGGCTAGGCAATGTCTTCAATCTCACCGCTCGCCCTCTTGGTTAAATTCCACTTGCGTAGTTTGGCCTCTAGTCGTAAATGCTGCGCGCGTGGCGCTTATGCTTAAAGTGAAGCCCGAAGTCTTCCGAGACGAAGAGTATCAAGGTGCCGATAATAGACAGGATCACAGGAATCAATGCAGTCGGTACGATAAACAAATGTATATCACGATGTATCAGCAATACGCATAGATAAATCGCTGCTGGAGCGCTAAACGCGAAGCCTGCTCGAAAAATCCAGAGAGCCCATTTGTGCCCTTTGAAGAAAAAGAAAGCCATGGGGATTTCCAGTAGGAAGCGGAAATATTGGTAGGCTAGTAAGTCGGGTTTAATTGTTTTAACCACGTAGTAGCCCCATATCTCGAGGACGACGAGCAAGGCGATCGACAGGAATGCAAGCTTCTCGCCCATCTGGCGTTGCTTCAATCGTTTCTCGCGATGGGTGGAGTCTTCGAGCGGATGCTTAGTCTTTTTAGTATCCATGGTTCTTAGAAAAGCTTAATTTCTAGCGTAAATTTCTGAATTTCACCTTTATGGCAACCATGTATTTATCCGTGGCATTTGCGTAAATCCCTGGGTGAAGAACTGTGGCATCTGAGTTGGTGAAGGTATCTAGCCGCCTTACTTCGGATTGGCTTCTTCGCTGTAGCTTTGGATCGAGCGGATTTCGTAGCCCTTCTCGCGGATCGATTTGATCCCGTCAACGGCAGCGGAGGCTGCGGAGATTGTCGTCATGATGCAGATGTTGTGCTTCACGGCTTCGGCGCGAATTTCGTTCTCGTTTTGACGGGGCACGGTGCCTTGCGGAGTGTTGATGATGAGCGAAACCTGGTTGTTCTTGATCAAATCAATCACATTCGGCCGGCCTTCGCTCAAGCGGTAAACGTTTTTGACTTCAATGCCGTTTTCCTTGAAGAGCTTTCCAGTGCCAGCTGTGGCGAGTATGCCAAAGCCAAGTGCACTCAGACCCTTGGCTATTTGCACCGCGCGTTCTTTATCTGAGTCTTTCACGCTAATAAAGACGTCGCCAGAGTCGGGGAGTGCAGGCTTGGCCGCCATTTGTGATTTGGCGAATGCCACGCCGAGGTTTTTGTCGAGGCCCATGACTTCGCCGGTCGAGCGCATTTCTGGGCTCAACATGATTGGAGCACCAGGGAAGCGATTGAAGGGGAAGACAGACTCTTTGACTGCCCAATAGGGTGGAATGATTTCTTTAGTGAATCCGAGGTCCTTTAGCTTTTCACCGGCCATGATGCGGGAGGCAAGTTTGGCGAGTGGCACGCCGATCGCTTTGGAGACAAAGGGTATGGTGCGGGAGGCCCGTGGATTGACTTCAATTATGTAAAGCTCGTCGTCTTTGATCGCGTATTGCACGTTCATGAGGCCGACGACTTCGAGTTCTTTAGCGAGGGCGTAGCTAGCTTGGCGTACCGTTTCTAACATCTCATCAGATAGCGTGTGCGGTGGCATCACCATGGCGGCATCGCCAGAATGGACACCTGCAAATTCAACGTGCTGGAGCATGCCCCCGATCACAGTGCTCTCGCCGTCGGAGATACAGTCGACATCCAGTTCGTAAGCGTCTTCGAGGAATTTATCGAGTAGCACGGGGGTGCCTGGTGCGACATCAAATACTTCGCGCACAATTTTCTTCATCTCGTCCATATCATAGACTATGAACATACCGCGACCACCGAGGACGAAGGATGGGCGAAGAAGTATTGGGAAACCGATTTCTTCGGCGCGCTCGTAAGCTTCTTCGAGGGAATTCGCAATGCGGTTTTCTGGCTGTTTAAGGCCGACGCGGTCGAGGATATCGCGGAAGAGATTTCGGTCTTCTGCAGCGTCGATCATGGAAGGTGAGGTGCCGATGATGTTGACGCCGTGTGCCTCGAGTTCGGTTGCGAGGTTAAGCGGTGTCTGGCCGCCGAATTGTACGATCACACCGTCGCACTTAGATTGATAGTAGATTTCTAAGACGTCCTCAAGTGTGAGCGGTTCGAAGAATAGTTTATCCGATGTGTCATAGTCGGTCGATACAGTTTCAGGATTTGAGTTAACCATGATAGTCTCGTAGCCTGCCTCGCGTAGAGCGAAGGAGGCGTGAACACAACAGTAGTCAAACTCGATGCCTTGGCCTATTCGGTTGGGCCCACCGCCAAGAATCATGATCTTTTTCTTATCGGAAACGGAGATTTCGTTTTCCGAGCCATAGGACGAGTAGTAATAAGGCGTGAAAGCTTCAAATTCAGCTGCACAGGTGTCGACGAGGCGGAAGTTAGTCATCACGCCTAGCTTTTCACGGTGTTTACGTACAGACTGGCGGTTAGAGAGGCACAAATCTGCAATTAGGGCATCGCTAAAGCCAGCCTCTTTCGCGGTCTTCATCAGTTCTGCATTGAGCTTTTCGAGCTTGTTCTTTTTGAGATCAAGCTCGATCTCTACCAGTTGACGAAGCTGATTGATGAACCATGGGTCGAGCGCACAGAGGTCGAAAATTTCCTCGTCGGTCATGCCGTTGAGTAGCGCATGGCGTAGCCAAAAGACTCGCTCGCAAGTTGGAATCGAGATACCCTGGCGGATGGCCTGCATGTCCGTGATTTTGTCGGCAAACTTGGCTGGACCGACGAAGCCCTTCGCGCCGATTTCGAGCGAACGAAGCGCTTTTTGGAAGGATTCTTTAAAAGTACGCCCGATGGCCATGGCTTCTCCCACGGACTTCATCGCAGAAGTCAAAGTGGTGTCG
Organism: Opitutaceae bacterium BACL24 MAG-120322-bin51; assembly: GCA_905182465.1. GTDB lineage: Bacteria > Verrucomicrobiota > Verrucomicrobiia > Opitutales > Coraliomargaritaceae > Thalassobacterium. The sequence continues at coordinate 254,049 of CAJJBI010000006.1, forward strand.
GCACCGATGAATTTTTCAAAAGTGAAACGTGGGATCTTTGTCACTACGTAGTCGATGGTCGGCTCAAAGCTGGCAGGGGTCTCACGTGTGATATCGTTTTGCAACTCATCAAGGCTGTAGCCGACTGCAAGTTTTGCCGCGATCTTTGCTATGGGGAAACCAGTCGCCTTCGAGGCCAGCGCGGAGCTACGAGAGACGCGAGGGTTCATCTCGATCACGACCATGCGCCCATTGGCTGGATTGACGGAAAACTGAATGTTGGAGCCACCAGTTTCGACACCAACTTCGCGAATGCAGGCAAACGAAGCATCGCGCATAAGTTGATATTCTTTGTCAGTTAAAGTCATCGCGGGAGCTACGGTAATGGAGTCACCCGTGTGGACGCCCATCGGGTCAAAATTTTCAATCGAGCAGATGACTACGCACTGATCCTTGTGGTCGCGCATGACCTCCATTTCGTATTCCTTCCAGCCAAGCAGGCATTCTTCGACCAGTACCTCAGTAGTGGGGGACATATCGAGGCCGTTCTGCACCATCTTCTCGTATTCCTCGCGATTGTATGCGATGCCGCCCCCGGAGCCTCCAAGCGTGAAGCTGGGGCGGATGATGATGGGAAAGTCACCAATTAAATCCTCTGCAGCTTCGAGCGCAGCAGCAAGTGTCGTTACAGTCGCTGATTTCGCAACATCCAGGCCGATCTTGAGCATGGCCTGTTTAAAAATGTCGCGTGCCTCACCTTTAATAATTGCCTCAGGTTTTGCGCCGATCATTTCCACGCCGTATTTATCGAGGATGCCCTCATCGTGCAGATCCATCGACAGATTAAGCCCCGTTTGACCGCCGAGAGTCGGCAAGAGTGCATCTGGCCTTTCTTTTAAAATAATTTTCTCCAGTACCTCGACTGTAAGTGGCTCAATGTAAGTAACATCGGCAAACTCTGGGTCAGTCATTATGGTCGCTGGGTTGCTGTTAACGAGGACGACCTGATAGCCCTCCTCACGCAGCGCCTTGCAAGCTTGAGTACCGGAATAGTCGAATTCACAGGCCTGCCCGATTACGATCGGGCCCGAACCTATGATGAGAATCTTTTGTATATCAGTGCGTTTTGGCATAAAATTGCCGAAAGGCTGTTTTTTTTGAACTCCCATGCAAGCACGAAGAACTCAATGGAAGGAAGATATTAGGAGTGATTTTTCTCATGGCAATTAAGCCTTTGATTCTTATTTTAGTCTACAAACAAATCTATGACTAAAAATAAGAAACCCGTTTTGATCGTCGCCCTATTTTTGGCCGCACTCATCGTTATTCCACTTTTGTTACTTCTTATCACACGCGTCGGTGGTTCTATAAGCTCAGAAATCGGCGGTGGTAGCATTACTGTAAATCAAAAAGAAACCGACATTGCCGATTTTGACCTTCGCCAACTTGCTGAAAAAGCGGATAATTTAATCGAACAAGATCTCGCCAAAGCGCTGCGAGAGGGCGATGTCTCACTCGACTTTATGTCTGACCTCAAACGCAATGCCAAAAAGGGTAGAGATGCCATGGGCAAGGGCAAGCTAGACCGCGCAGTTAAATATTACGCGCTCGTCGTCCAAGCAGCCGAGTCTCAACTGGCTGCGCTCGCGCTGGTCGAAAAAGCGCGCGAACTGAATGATAACACCTACTCAGAGCTACAGCGCCTCGACTACCTAAAATCATCCTTCGAGAACACTTACCGCGAAGCCGTTGAGACCTACAACAGTGCGCTAGGTAAGCTCAACACGGCCGAGTATCAAATCCGCCGTCGACGACTTCGAGATGGCAGGTGCTATTCTTGGCGATATGGAAGCTCGCGCCATTCAGCAAATAGCTGGTCTGCTCGAAGCCGCGACTACGGCTCTGGAGGCTTACAACCTTGATGGCTCTCGGACTGCCTTCGAGTCTGTTCTCGATCTCGATAGGCGAATGCGGCCGCAACTGATGGTCTAGTCATGGTGACTGCGCTCGAAGGTATTGCTGAAGAGGTCAAAGTCATCCGTGCGCTTGAAGCTAGTGGCGACCTTGAAGGCGCGCTCGCTGAGTTCGAGCGCTTGGCAGCTGAAGATCAGCAAAATCCCTTCATTCGCAATCAACGCGCCTCACTTGAAGCTCGCATCCTAGAGCGTGATTTCCAGGCACTCGTGGCCGGGTCTGTTCAGGCCGAACAAGCGGGCAACCTTGGCGCAGCGGTCGTCTCCCTCGAAGCCGCGCTGCAGATCAAGACAACCCCCGAACAACAAGCTCGCCTCGTCGAACTCAAAGAAAAATACAAAGCTGCTCGCTTAGAAATTCTCTTCGCCGATGGTTATGACGCTTTGAAGTCTGGCCGCTATGAAGTAGCTCGTAATTTCTATAAAGAAGCCGTTGCGCTCGCTCCCGATTCGAAAGAGGCCCGCTCAGGGCTCGAGAAAGCCTCTAACCTCTACCTTGCTAATATCCGTTACAGTCAAAGTGTAGCCGCCGCCACCAAACAGATTAAAGACGGGCGTTTCCCGATTGCCGCTAAACTTTTTAACGAAGCCATAGCCATCCGGCCTAGCACCGTCGGATCTAGTCAACAGACTGAAGAAGCTCGTATACGCGCCGCGCTCGCTGCCCAGTTGAACGAAGTCAGCGTGACGATAGAGTCTGATAAGCGCACCTACGTCAGTATTATCGGTGTCCTGCCACCCGATCGATTCAGGGTAGAGAAATTAAAACTCTTTCCTGATGTCTACAAAGTTCGTGGTATCCGATCTGGATATGAAAGTGTCGAGATCGACCTTAAGGTTGATGCCACCAAGCCCAATCCAACGATTACCGTCGAATGCACCGAAAAGTTGTAGCTGCTTTATTGACTACTCGCCAGAGTAATGAAGCGGGAAATCCGTTTCGACCTACAGATAGTGTGGAAACGCTATCACTAGCCACTTCGCGCTTCCGCTACAATCGAAAGTCTCCATTGAAATTTTGGTTCTCTCCTTTAATGTGCTTCTCTTCTGTGATCACCGTTTTCGCCGCGCCCGATCCCGATCTCTTTGACGGTCGCATCACAGCGCGCAGCTCTAACTCGGAATCGACCGCTGGCTCGTCCGAGTCTAGTGGTGAAGAAATTGGAGACAACGGGAGCGAAGATGGTTCCGCAGGCGTCGAAGGCACTGATCCGGGTGAACAACAAAATTTAGAAAGCGCCGGTGGCCCGGGTGATGGCAAAGCATTGGAGAACTCTAGTTCAAAAGTTAGTTCTAGCAGTGGTGGCGGCAGTGGAAGTAGTGGCAGCACTGAAACACCTCCTTCAGACTTAACAGACACCAAGGGTGGCGGCGGTTTCAACGAAGCCACTAGTAAAGTCGAGACTAGCTCCGCAGGCACTGGTTCTGGCGGCACACCAACCACCGAACCATCAGGCGGTTCTGGTTTCGGCAACCAGGAGCCACGCAATTTTGAAGACTTTGGTTTTGGTGGCGCAGGCACGCAAGAGATTGTAGAGGTCAATCGATCTAAAGAAAGCACTGCTCCAGCTAGCTTATCATCTGGCAACAGCACCATACCTCAAAAGGTAAACGACTTTACCACCGCAGCAGGTCAAGAAGCCGCCGGTGGCTCGCAAGCCGGTAATGGTAGCCTAGGTGGTGACTATGGCACTAACCTGCCGAGTGGACTATGACCTCGTTTATGCATAACTCATTAGCGTGCGAGCTTGCTCGCGCTACCTTCGCACTAAGATCGTTCGGGCGCGCGCAAGTTTACGTTCTTCTGTTTCTAGTCTTCCCGGCTCTAGTACAAGCAAAGCCCATCCGCGTGATTGATGAAGCCGCGATTCCATTTACGGGGTTTTTGGCCAAGGTAGATTTCGACCAACGCTATTCTGGCAAGCTATTCGATGATCCCGCCAAGCTCGACACTGGATGGTATGTCATCTACGAGCACGAATCGCTTAATTATTATTTCGGACCCATCCTGCTGGAATCGATTGGTAAAGATTATCTCGACCAACTTTCTCGGGTTGTCCAGGTCGCCGTCATGCAACGCCCTTCGATTCAGGATTACCGCTTAGAACTTAGCTTTGAGCCGAGCGCTTCAAGCTTTGACAACAACATTATTGAGCCCTCCACACGGAATCCTCCGCCCCCTCAAGCGCTAGCCTAAGTCCAGTTTCTGGAGCTTCGTTAAAAAGGTTTTTGGCTACCGCTGATTCGTAGATCTTGCGTCGAATCGATCCCCTTAATAATATACGTGGGGTCTTATTCAGACTTAATTAAGATTTCTTTCGCGGAAAGGCCTTGCTTAATCATCGGTAGAACGTGCTCGGTGTAGGGCACGACTACCTCGAGAACATAAGGGCCATCGTGAGCGATCATTTCTTCGATCGCGCCACGTAGATCCTCGCGTTTGACTACACGCTTACCAGCAACGCCGAAACCCTCGGAGATTTTTACGAAGTCTGGATAGATGGCATCGACATTGTCGGGGCCACCGATGTTGTCCTTATCGCATAGAACAGTTTGGCCGCGAACGCTTTCGTAGAGCAAATCTTCCCACTGCACAACCATACCTAGGTGCTGGTTGTTCATGATAATGGTCTTCGCATTGATCTTTTCGATCTTCGCAGTGGCCAGTTCTTGAATATTCATCATGAAGCAGCCGTCGCCATCGATATTGACAACAAGCTTATCTGGACGAGCAACCTTGGCACCAATCGCGGCAGGCAGGCCAAAACCCATCGTGCCGAGGCCAAGCGAGCTAATGTATGTGCGCGGCTCGCGGAACTTAAAAAATTGTGCCGCCCACATTTGGTGCTGCCCCACGCCAGTCGTGATGATGGCGTCGCCTTTAGTCACATCGTAGAGTGTTTCGATAGCTTCTTGTTGAGTAATGTGGCCTGTCTTGTCGTAGGAAAATGGGTGCTCTTTTTTCCAGCCTTCAATCGTTGCATTCCATTTGCTAATGTTGGGCTTTTTGAATTTTCCTTTTTTAGCCAGCTCGGTCATACGCTTGAGCGCGTATTTAATATCCGAATGGATGGGGTGTTTGACGCGCTTGTTCTTATTGTGCTCTGAGACGTCGATGTCGATGTGGACAATCTCTGCATCAGGCGCGAATTTGGAAACAAGGCCTGTAATACGGTCGTCGAAACGAGCGCCTGCACAAACGAGGATGTCGCTATCGCAGACAGCCCAGTTGCCAGCAACCGTGCCATGCATGCCGAACCAGTAGAGCGACTGCGGGTGCTCTGCGTCGAAGGCGCCGAGCCCCATAAGAGTGGAGGCAACGGGTAGTCCAGTGACTTCGGCAAACTCGCGCAACTCAAGGTGCGCCTCGGCAGAGATAATGCCACCACCGATGTAGAGCACGGGGCGCTCAGCGCCACTGATCAAGTCGAGCACCTCGAGGAGTTCCTTGTCGGTCGCTTTGGGCTTGGTTGATTTAATCTTGTAGCCTGGGATGTCGATCTTAGCGGGAAAAGTTGGCTCGAACATGGCTTGCTGCACATCCTTCGGAATATCGATCACAACAGGACCGGGACGACCAGTTTGTGCAATATGGAAAGCTTCTTTGACCACGCGAGGGAGGTCTTCCTTGTCGAGAACGAGGAAGCTGTGTTTCACGATTGGCAGCGTCATGCCGAAAAAGTCGGTCTCTTGGAAAGCGGTTTTACCGATAAACTCCTGGTAAACTTGACCAGTGATCGCGATCAGTGGAATACTGTCCATGTAAGCATCTGCGATACAGGTGACGAGATTCGTCGCGCCGGGACCTGATGTTGCCATGCAGACGCTGGCTTTACCAGTGACACGAGCATGCCCATGCGCCATAAAGCCACCGCCCTGCTCGAAGCGAGGGAGAATAGTTCGGATTTTTTCGCTCTTAGTCAGGGCTTGATGTAGTTCCATTGAAGCGCCGCCAGGGTAAGCATAGACCACATCCACACCCTCGCGCTCAAGAGAGGCGACCAAGACATCAGCACCCTTCATTTCGGGGCCAATTTCGTCCTGTTCAGGAAAGTCGATTGCTTTATCGGTTTTCATCGTGTGTGTGGTGTTTTGAGTGGTTCTGGTAGGCTTGGAGCACTGCGCCCAAACGAAAAGGCAAGCAAGAAGACAGTAAAACGCCCCTAAATCAAGCATGGAAGCACGCTTTGTCGCAGTGCGCTTGAAGAGATTGGATTCCTGCCCTTGAGCTGCTGCTATGGCTGTATTAAAAGTCATCACTAGGTATCGCCCGGTTAAGATCAAATTTTCAATCCAAACTTATCTTTGATAAGTTGGCTTGCACGATTCAGGCCTGCATCATACCTTTCAAATATGCCAAAAATTTTGTTCCTAGGAGACATTGTTGGGCGTCCTGGCCGCAATTTTGTAGTCGAGCGCCTTGCTTCGCTGCGCCAGAAGCTAGGAGCGGACATTGTGATCGCTAATGGTGAAAACTCTGCTGGTGGAGCAGGTATTACTAAAAAGATCGCGGACGAGTTGATCGTAGCCGGTGTCGACGCTATCACGCTGGGTGATCATGTCTGGGATCAGAAAAATTTTGAAAATGAAATCGACGGGCTGGAACAGGTCTGCCGCCCAGCTAATTTGCCCGAGCAAAATCCCGGGCGGACCCACCTGATTGTGGGAAAAGGCGGCTTTCGGCTCGGCATCTTTACTGTCCTTGGGCGCAACTATCTAACGCTTAAATCCAGCTGTCCCTTTCTTCGTGCGGACGCTAAGCTGGCTGAGCTGGAATCGCAGTGCGACGCTGTCTTCGTCGAAGTTCATATGGAGGCCACGTCCGAGAAGGTTGCCCTAGGCTGGCACCTGGACGGCCGCGCCGCCGCAGTGGTCGGCACTCATACACACGTGCCGACGGCTGATGGCCGGATCTTACCCAAAGGAACTGCTTATTTGAGCGATGCGGGCATGTGTGGTCCCTATGCCTCTGTCCTAGGACGCGATGTCGGGCAAGTTGTGGCTACCTTCCTCGATGGCATGAAGCGCCGTTTTCCCGTAGCTGAGGACGATGTGCGTATTTCTGGTTGTTTAATCGAGATTGATCCCTCTACAGGACTTAGTTTGAGTTTTGAGAGAATAGAACTTGCAAAATAGCTGGAAATATTGTTGGTCACATTAACACTAATCTCTAAGATTATCTTAAATCCTAACTCCTCCCACACACATTATGATGAAAGCACTACTAATTACGATTTCTATCTTCGCCGCGACTGTAACAGCCAATGCACATTGTGGCGGCTGCGGCACTGGTGAAGAAGCGCACTCTCATGACGAAGCAGCAAAGAGTTGTTGCTCTGACTCTGGTTCATGCTGCTCTGAAAAAAAAGCAAGTTCCGATGATAAGAAGTCCAGTGACACTAAAGAAAAATCGTGCTGTGGCACTTGTGGCGGCGACAAGGCCAGCTCGGCAGATAAGGATGGCGACGACAAAAAATCTTGTGGCGTAAGCGAAGCAGCTACCTCGGCTGCGAAGTCCACAATCCCCATGCCGAAGATGTCTTGCTGCCCAGCAGACGCGTAAAGAAAAAATTAACTTTCACCAAGCCTCGTAGCCTAACAGCTCCGAGGCTTTTTTGTTTTTAGTGTGCGTTGAAATGTTCTAAGAGAGCTCACGCAGTGACGTGCCCCTCTTTGGAAACTGCCGCTTCTATGCAATAACTTAGCGAAATGCCATCGCGGTAATTACCTGCAAGTTTAAGCCCAACGAATTTCTTCTCAATCGCGTCCATTTGCGCAAGCATTTTGCCGTAACCAAGATTATATTGCGGGATCGCTCGCGGCCAATGTCTGTGGTGACTAAATGTAGGCTCACCAGTCGTGCCGAATAACTCGTTTAATTCAGGTAGGACGGTTGCTAGCAGAGTATCTGTATCAGGAACGGCGAGTCCAGCTTGGCGTTCGCCGCCGACGAAGACCGTCAGTAACACTTCGCCTGCGGGTGCGCGACTAGCAAAGAGACTGGCTGGGAAGAGTACACCGAGAATTTTCCGCCCTTCATATTCAGGCACAAGGACGCCGAAACCATCGAGTGGGTGGGCGACATCGCTGCGTTTAAAGGCGACAGTCAATACGGATACGGGCGAGTAGTCGATCGCTAGAAGCGGCTGAAGTGCTTTTTGAAGCGATTCGTCGAGCGGCAATTTATCAAGAGCGTGTGCCGGTGTTGTTAGCAGAACTTCGTCGTAAATATTGGTTTTTCCGTTCCAATCGACTCGCCAGCCAACCCCAATTTTCTGTATTGAGCTTATGGATACATTAGAATGCACTGCTTCTCCTAGAGCAGCTACGAGCAATTGGGGTAGTTCTGCTAAGCCATTTTTAAAAGAGATAATCTGCTTTTCCGCCTTGGGTACATTGCTCTTTCGCCCTGCGCGCATAATTGCGAACGAACCACGCAAAATACCGCCATATTTTTGTTCTAGAGCATATAGCTTTGGGAATGCGTAGCGTAGTGAAAGTCGCTCTGGTTCACCCGCATAGATGCCCCCGATCAGTGGATTGATCCCGTAGCGGTAGATTTCGTGTCCAAGGCGACGCCGCGCGAAGTCGGCGACGCTTTCTTCTTTCTCAGGGCAGATTGGAGCGATGAATGGCTCTTTGAGCGCACGTAGTTTGCCGCTAAAAGACCAGAGCGGAGTGGTGATTGCCGAGAGCAGTCCCGTCGGCACGGCGTGGGGCTTTCCCGTTTCTTAGAATAAAGCGTTTTTTCGAGTCGTCCGAAGCTACTACGACTCGATCTCCGAAGCCCGGAATACTCTTCAAGAAATTTTCGACTTCAGCGCTGTTGACCTGAATTGAGTTAGGTCCTTCCTCTGCGAGGTAATCACCCGCGCGGTGGCTCTGGATCGAGCCGCCAAATTGATCGGATATTTCTAGTATGTCGCAGTCCTGCCCACGTTGCTTAAGCTGCCAAGCGCGAGCTAGAGCTGTTAAACCAGATCCGATGATGCAGGTTTTAATCACGATTGCCTTATTCCGTACTGAAGTGATCTGGTTCGTTGCGCGTCCAGTTTATTCGCTTCGGCTGGAACAGCTTTATCAATTTGCCCATTATGGTTCATCATTTCAATAAAGTGCTAGTGGGTTAAATGTGCAAATTGAAAATCTTGCCGACTCGGAGCGAATGACAATCAAATGGCGGCATTGAATACATTGTAAAGTATGAGGCATATTACCAGTTAAAGCCGTGAAAGCATTGGAGGGATTGATTCAAACTAGAAGCGCCCCTCGATCAGTGAAGTGCCCTGCGGAGATTGCTTGCCAGCCGCACCCTTATTCTTTGAAACTCTATGGATGGCAGATTCTTGGGAAACTCTTAAATTATTGGCTGACTCGACGCGGGTACGGATTCTTTCGCTTTTGACGCGAGAAGAGCTTTCGGTGGCCGAGTTGCAAGAGGTGCTCGACATGGGGCAGTCGCGGATTTCTTCTCACCTTGGTCTCCTGCGACAAGGCGAGCTGGTTCATGATCGCCGCGAGGGTAAAAAGACTTTCTATGCGGTCAATCGTAGCTTCGATCCGCAAGGTTTGGCGCTCATGGAAGCGGCATGTGCCTCGGTCGATGCTTCCGAACAGATCGTTTCCGACCATGCAAATCTCAAACGTATTTTGGAAAAGCGTAAGCAACAGTCGGAGCAGTATTTTAATTCCGTCGCTGGGCGCCTAGGTAAAAACTATTGCCCTGGGCGTAGCTGGGAGGCAATAGGCCACTTCCTGCTCCATCTCACGCCGAAAATCAGGATTGCCGATCTAGGCGCGGGCGAGGGCTTGATCTCGCAGTTGCTTGCGCGTCGTGCGGAGCAAGTCACATGTGTCGATAATTCACCTAAGATGGTGGAGTTTGGGCGCGAGCTCGCGAAGAAGAACGGTTTTAGCAATTTAGAGTATCAACTTGGTGATATCGAGAAGGTGCCTCTTGAGGACGAGAGCGTTGACCTTGCCCTGCTCAGCCAAGCGCTGCATCACGCGCAACATCCAGAGGCTGCAGTGCAAGAGGCTTTCCGTATCTTGAAGCCCGGCGGCGAGTTGATCATTATTGATCTTTTAGAGCACCAGTTCGAAAAAGCTCGCGAACTGTATGCCGATATCTGGCTCGGATTCTCCGAGAATACTCTCTACCAGTTCCTTAAGAATGCGGGCTTCCGTAAGATTGAAGTTACCGTGGTCGCCTGCGAAAGTGAGGAGCCGAATTTCCAGACTGTCTTAGCGAGTGGTGTGAAATGATTACTAGCGATCCATGGCTAACTCAATTTTTTCGACTTATCCTTTGATTGTTTCCCCAATTGCAAGCGCCACCACGGATGGGGCTTCGTTTAACCTTGGCTGGGCTTTGTGAGGCTTCATCTACTGAAACAAATTTCAGATGAAGCCCCGTGGTCGAAGGGGGACTTGAACCCCCACGCCTTTCGGCACATGTCCCTTAAACATGCGTGTCTGCCAATTCCACCATTCGACCGTGGACTACGCTTACGTAGCAAATTAAGTTTTGATAGATAGCTTTTTTTGGAGATCAACATAAATTTCTGAAAAACACCCACTTTCTATGAAAAAGGCCGTGCACATGCTTGTATCTTCAAATAGTTTCACCTAATAACATCTAATTAAATAACCTAACGCACGTGCCTGAAGTAAAATCAGTCGCGTTTATTCCAGATAACCATGGCTGAAAAACCTGCAGACAAACAAACCGAAACGCCCAAAACAGCTAAGTCAGCAAAACAAGCGCTCGATCTTAACGCACTCTCCGGTCTCGACTTCGGCCCTAACTGGGCGGACGAAAACGCCAAGTCCGGACGCCCGAAGAATTACGATTCTTTCGGCGGTGGCAAGGGAGGTAAAGGTCGCCGTAGTGGTGGTAGCGGAGGCGGTGCGCCACGCGATCGCCGATCAGGTGGACGTCCTAGCGGTGGACATTCAGGTGGACGAGATGGTCAATCAGATCGCCGTGGTCAAGGTGCGCCCCGTGGTCGCGGTGAAGGTCGCCACGATAGCCGTGGCGAAGGTGGTCGCGGTCGCTCCGCAGCGCCAGCCTATTTTGAACCGACTATCAAAGTCGACCTCTATCCACAGGACGAAGCCTTCGAAGCGCTGATCAATCGCCTACGTTCTAGCGCACGCACCTATCAACTATTTGATATCGCACACTTGCTCCTTGAAAAGCCAGATCGCTATATCGTCGTCGTTTCGCCCAAGCCTGTAAAAGGTAACGAGCCTGCACCACTTTACTATTCTGTGCCAGGGCACCTCCCATTCGAAACAGAAGAAGATGCGATCAACCACGTCATGGCGAACTATCTCGACCAGTTTTTCGAGATCGAGGAGATCGAAGTCGAACCGCCAAAAGGTAATTTCCAAATGGTCAACCGCTGCACGATTACGAGTGAACTGCTGGGCCCCCCAAATTACCACCGCTACCAAGAGTTTCTCCAGCTTCATTACACTGCTCGCATAACTGGTATGTCCTTCGAGCAATTCACGGCACGCGTCGAGAGTTCTAAAGAGCAGGAGCATATCGATGCTTGGCTAGAATCGATGAAAAAGGGTGCGCGCTACACGGTCAAAGACCATCAGGAAGACGAGTCTGAGTCTTTAGAAACGCTTGAAGCAGTTCGCCACTTTCTCCTCCAGCATCGTAAGGACAAGGTCGTCGGCTCCGGCGAGAGTGTACGCTTCGCCGGTCGCGATATCGAGCGTCTGCCCAAGGGTGACATTCGCCGCTCCGTCGAAGCCTACGTCGAGAGTCAAAAGCACTTCCCGCTCGATTCGGCCAACAACATTCGTGGCCGCCTGCGCCGACACAAGTTTGCTGTTTACAAAAAGGGCTCAAAGGGCGTCTCTTTCGTTTGCGCCGTAAAGCGTAAATTCCGCGACAGCAAAACCATTTTTACCGAATCGATTAGTGACCTGATCGATTTCATTGAAAAGCATCCCGAGATACCTGCCTCGAAATTGCCGAATGAATATGTTGGCATCGATACCGAGAAGCAAAAGCCCGAAGCTCTCAAGATGACCGAAGCGGAAGTCGAAGCTGCTGCGAAAGCAAAAGCGGAAGCCGCCGAGGCCGTTGCGATAGCTGCCGCCGCTGCTGATTCTCCTGAAGGTCAAGCTGCTGAAGCGGCAGAGGAAGCTCCTGAAGCCGAGGAGGCGACGCCAACTATCACAAAAGACGCTACTGCCTCGACAGAGGCGCAACCAAAAGTCGAACTTAGCGAAGAGGATCAAAAGAAGCTCCGCCAGTTGATGCTTGATCTGCGTTGGTTGATCACTGAAGGCTACGTCACCGAATACGGAGATGGTCGCCTCTTTGCGCCCCCACCGATGCCAGATGCTAAACCAAAGGAGCCCAAAGCTACTAAGGTAGAATCAGGGATAGAGGCAGATCCAGAAGCCGAGGCGAAAGAAGAAGTCGCCGCCGAAACTGAAGTTGTTAAAGAAGCGGAAGCGCTGAATGTCCAAGCTTCTCCGGAGATGGTAGCCGCTGAAGACGAAGAGCCTAAGCTTGAAGCACCCGTCAATGAAGCTGAAATCGAAGAACCTACCGAAGAAAAAAAGTCTTAACGGCCTCGTTCTCTTTGTGGCGTGTGAGCTATTGCCTAGCCCCGAAAGATAGGTCTCACTTCCATTCAGCAATTGAGCTTCGAGAGCCCGCTAGCGAATCAACTTCCCGACTCAGCACCAAAAGCTCGCTTTTTTATATTGTGTATTCGTTTTTTAAATACGCAACCAGCGAAGGAATAGCCTCGGCCATCGAATCGAAACAAGCCGCGTAGGCTGTGTAGTTTTGGCCGTAAGGATCGGGAATCTCGGGGGGTTCACCTTTGCCCATAAATTCACGAAAGAGATGCACACGCTCGGGTAGGCCAGTGTGGTAATGGTTCAAGATATCTATGTGGGACTGCGTCATTCCTAGAATAAGGAAAGCGCGGTCAATCAAGTCTTGGGTCACGGGTTGGCTTTTGTGCCGATCAAGGTCGATTTTTACCTTTTTAAGCGCAGCAACTGAGTTGGCTGAGGCCGGCTCTCCATAGCCTGCAGCAACACCTGCGGAGACGATCTCGATTTGGTTGAGCGGTGCGTCCTGTCCAGCCAGCGCATGTTGAAGCAATTTCTCTGCCATGGGGCTACGGCATACATTGCCCGTACAAATAGTCAGGATTAGATTGCGTTCGGAGGCCATGATCTAAGGTAGACTGTAGGGTTCGGACTATTTGTAAAGGCATGAGGGCCGCTCGCCTGCGCGTCCGTCGTGATATTTGGGTGGACAGGCGAGGACCTATTTCTTCGCTCACCGATTTAACTCCCGATGCCCGATGTCACGGCGTAGGATTTTATCTTTAAAATCGACTTGATCGCAGACTTTGTAGGCGAGGTCGGCTGCAGCTTTTAGAGTAGGCGCTTGGCCGCTTACGCCAAGTACGCGGCCTCCAGCAGTGCGGATGGTGCCGTCAGGATCGCGAGTCGTGCCCGCATGGACGACAGCGGTGCTCGCAGGGAGTTTATCCGGGAAAGTGATTTGATTCCCTTTGGCGTAGCTGCCGGGGTAGCCACCTGCGGCAAGCACGACGACGATGGCCGCGCCTTTGTGGAATTGAAGCTTTGCGGGGAGTGATTCGCCCTTAGCGGAAGCTAGGAGCACGGGCACGAGGTCGTCAGCTACCATTGGGAGGAGCACTTGGGTCTCGGGGTCGCCGAAACGAACGTTATATTCGAGCACTTTGACGCCCTGATCCGTCAGCATTAGCCCCGCATAGAGCGTGCCGCGGTAGTCGATGCCGTCAGCTTTGAGGCCGGCGAGAGTGGGTTTGATCACTTTTTCTTCGATCTCGGCCTGCATGGCGGGTGTGACCCGACTAGTCGGGGTGTAGGCACCCATACCACCTGTGTTCAGACCGGTGTCGCCTTCGCCCGCTCTTTTGTGGTCTTGGCTGGGAGGCAGGCAGACGAAGTCTTCGCCCGAGGCGATCACGTGGATGGAGGCTTCTTCGCCGTAGAGGGTCTCTTCGATTACGATCTCCTTGCCGCTGCTGCCAAAGGCATCGCCTTCGAGCATATCTTTGACTGCTGCGATTGCTTCATTCTGCGTTTCGGCCATAATAACGCCTTTACCGGCGGCGAGGCCGCTAGCTTTGATGACGATGGGAGCAGGATGCTCCTCAAGGTAGGCGAGGGCGGGTGCGATTTCGGTAAAATTACCGTAGGCCGCGGTCGGGATGTTGTGTTTGGCAAAAAAGTCTTTGCAGAAAGCCTTGCTCGATTCGAGCTGTGCTCCAGCGGCGTTGGGACCGTAGGCGGGGATGCCGACGGCGGCCAGCGCGTCGACGAGACCAAGGCTAAGCGGCACTTCCGGGCCGACGACGACGAGACCGATGCCCTGCGCTTGGGCTAGAGCAACCATCCCCTCGACTTCTTCGACTGAGACGTCAAAGCATTCGGCCTCTGAGGCCATGCCGCCATTACCAGGAGCGGCAATCACTTTGCCCGTAAGCGGGCTTCGAAGGCATTCTTGGACAAGGGCGTGTTCACGCCCACCAGCGCCGACCACGAGTATATTGAGTAGAGAGGAGTCTGACATATGTTTAGTACGTTTCCAGAATCACTCGCACAGGTAAAGTTTGTTTTCGAGAAAGAGGGTTGAACTTTTTCCGTAGCCCGTGATTTTAGCGCGTTTCTGCCATTCATGACTGATCTCAACCATACTCGCAATTTCTGCATCATCGCCCACGTCGATCACGGAAAGACAACTTTGTCTGACCGTATCCTCGAGATGACGCGCACCGTAGAAATGCGTGATATGAAAGCCCAGCTTCTTGACTCGATGGACTTGGAGCGCGAGCGAGGGATCACGATTAAAAGCCACCCCGTGTCGATGGTCTATAAGGCTAAGGACGGGAATGACTATGCGTTCAACTTGATCGATACCCCTGGGCACGTGGACTTTTCTTACGAAGTTTCCCGCAGTTTGGCTGCGTGTGAGGGCGCTATGCTGCTGATCGATGCCGCTCAAGGCATCGAAGCGCAGACCGTTGCCAATGCTCATCTTGCGCTGGAGCAGGGACTGGAAATTATTCCCGTGATCAACAAGGTCGATTTGCCCAGTGCTGACGTGCCTGCCATTATGGTGCAGTTGGAGGATGTGTTAGCGATCCCTGCTGACGAGGCTGTGATGACTAGTGGTAAAACTGGCATCGGGATTGAAGACCTGCTTGAAGCCGCTGTGGCTCGTGTACCCAAGCCTCGTTGGGCGGAAGTCGATGGACTGCGCATGTTAATTTTCGACTGCATTTACGATGCCTATAAGGGCGTGATTTGTTATGTCCGTGTCTTTTCTGGTGAGGTTAAGATGAACGACCCCATCATTACCATGAGTGACGAGCGTAAGATGATAGTTAAAGAAGTGGGCAAGTTCTCGCCCGCCATGACAAAGCAACAGACACTCAAAGCGGGCGATGTTGGCTACGTCGTGACGAATCTGCGCGACGTGGCGGATTTAAAGTTGGGTGATACCATCACTCACACGGCCAACCCGTGTAAGGAAATGCTGCCCGGTTATAAGAAAGTCAGCCCAATGGTTTTCAGTGGCATCTATCCCATTGATACCAGCGACTATAATAAGCTCAAAGCAGGCATGGGTAAACTTCGCCTCAACGACGCTGCCTTCGTTTACCAATCAGAAAACTCCGTTGCCCTTGGCTTCGGCTTTCGTTGTGGTTTCCTAGGTCTGCTTCACATGGAGATCATCCAAGAGCGTATTCGCCGCGAGTATGATCTCGATGTGATTTCCACTTATCCAAGTGTAGTTTATCATGTCACTAAGACAGACGGCGAGCAGATTGAAGTGCACAACCCTGTCCACCTACCTGATCCCGCTGAGATCGAGTTCATCGAAGAGCCCATGATCAACGCATCGATTCATATTCCGTCTGATTCGATCGGTGATGTGCTGGCATTGGTCTCTGAGAAGCGCGGCATCTGTGAGCATACCGAAACGATCGATGGCGAACGCGTCATGCTCGTCTGTCGTCTGCCGCTCAACGAAATCTTGATCGATTTTAATGACCGCCTCAAAAGCATCACGCACGGCTACGGCTCGATGGACTATGAGATGGCCGGCTACGAAAAGGCTAAGCTCTGCCGCCTCGACATTCGTGTGAATCAAGAGGCCGTCGATGCCTTCTCTTCCATCGTCCACTCAGACAAAGCCGAAGGCCGCGGGCGCGCCCTCTGCAAGCGCCTAAAAGAGATCTTGCCCAAGCAGATGTTCAAGATCGCGATCCAAGCCGGCGTCGGTAGCAACATCGTCGCCCGCGAAACAATCAGCGCCTATCGCAAAGACGTAACCGCCAAGTGTTACGGCGGCGATATTTCTCGTAAGCGCAAACTTCTTGAAAAACAAAAAGAGGGTAAGAAACGCATGAAAAATATCGGTAGCGTATCCATCCCCCAGGACGCGTTTATTAAGATTTTGAAGACCTCAGACGGTGGCTAGCTTCGATTTCGAAGAGGGTTTCATTTGTAGAGCCCTTAACATCTGGGCTCCTATGCGAGGCAGTCGTTTCAAGTGACGATTCGACTACCAGCTGAAAGTCACGCCTGCTGAATATTGATCACCACGCCCCGGTGTGCCGGGAACATCTTCGAATTCGTCGCCCCAAGCATTGTCGATGGCAAAGAAAAGTTCCATGTTCACGACTTGTGGGGGGTAGATGCTTAGGCCGAAGTGAGTGAAGAGGGCGAAGTCACTGCTGTTGCGTAGAGCATTGTCTTCGTTTTCGCGCCATTCGTTATCGATCCGGACTTCGAGGATTTCGCAGGGACGCCAGATCGCGCCCAAGGTGAAGCGGTGGTTTGCGTAGTTGAGCGCGTAGAAGCTGCCATCGAAGGTGGTGTCGCCGTAGTCTTCGTCTTTATGTAAGTAGGTGTAACTAGCGATGGCTTCGATGTCTACCCCAGTGCTTAGATCCGATGATTTCAATGCCTAAAGTCTCAATATCTACAGGCAGTGCAAGTCTGGCATTATTTCTATTATTATTGAAAACCCAGTCGGCTAAATTGTTGTCCCAACGGTAGAAGACTGCACCTTCAAAGCTCCAGCTATTACGTTTAAAATTACCACCAATTTCAAGATTCGCTGTAGTTTCCCGATCGAGATTAGGATTGCTTGCGAAGAGAGGTTGTCGACCGTCAGGATCTGCAAAATTAAACGGTGAGCCGCCAATTGCTGTGTATCCCACGACTTGGCTAGTTTCTGAGTAGGAAAGATAAACGCTTTCTGAATTTCCATTATCATACTGCCGCCCCCAAGCAATGTTACTAATTAATGAGAATTCCGAATCGTTCCGATTCGTGTCGTCGAAGCTCCCTCCAATTTGAATAACTAGATGCTCGTTAGGCGCTAATTCGATCTTATATTCTGGCAGTAGACTTAATTTTGAATAAGTTCTAGATTCAAACCTGCCGCGTTCTAAAGAGGTTGATTCAATTTTGTCAGCAGTAATCTGGCCAGAGTAGTTTAAGCTAAAAGCTTCGCCTAGTGCATGTAAACCGGAGAACGCGAATGTGCTCACGTCAGTGGTGTGCTTTGCTTGGAATACAGAAGGGTTCTCACGCGAGTAGATGTAGTGATCCTTATGCTCTCTGTAGTAGGCTGTGATCTCAAAGTAGCTGCGTTCGCTATAATTTTGGTAGTGATTGAACAAGAACAGACTGGTTTTTAAATTCTCAGTTTCATTGACACCGTATGGCGTATACATGTTTGGCCAGCCAAAGAACTTGGCCTGATATCCTGCGAAGAAATCCGTCTGCGAATTCGGACCGAGTATTTGCACACGTCCTGTGCTGCGGTCGAAGTCATGGTCGCCGAACTGGATAGTGCCATCGCTTTCGGAGCGAGAGATTTCAGCTTCGACGCCCCAGCTCCATTCGCCGCTTTCGCCGAGTTGTCCTGTCAGTCCGTGATGGATCCGTTGGAAGTTGAGGTCGTGGTCGCCACCGCCTACGGTAGGCTGCCGCCATCGGCGATCTGGCTCCAGCCGTAGCTAATGGTGCCGACCGTGCTGTTAAAACCGTAGAGTGCATTATCAGCACCTATGAGAATATCCGGGCGTGTGAGCATCTCCGGTGCGATTGGCAGCTCTGCGAAGTAGTGCCCTGTTTGCGGATCGATCAAAGTTGCGCTACCGACACGAAAACCAGTGTTCTCGAAGATGCCGCCTCGGATGGTGACATCACCCTGGGCCTCCGCCATATTGCGCGATTGCAGATCAACGCGCGGCTCGAACTCGAGGTTGGAAACCGGTGATTCGTAGGTGGTGACAGGGCGGATGTTGGCCGTCTGTTGCGCGTCCACGTAGAGCGTCGGCAGGGTTTGGGTGCTCTCTGCTTGCGCAAGCAATGGCAGAGTGGCGAGTGTGAGAATAGTCAGTGGGTAGGTTCTGCTTTGAATCATCACTAATTGCTAAAAAGAATACTCTTCAATAAATCAAATATTAATATAAAAAAATAAATACTTAACAATAGGATTGATTTTCGGATTGGCTATTGTATGTGTCTTCTTTATATATTCCTTACAAAATACCATGGCACTTTTAAATATCGGATTCGCAATTCTTATTATCAAAATGGTAATTTGCACCTTACCGGCTGTAATTGGCATCGCTTTGATTGTGAGTTCAGAAGAGAGTAAGCGTGAATTCCGTAACAAATTCTGCAGTAAGGTTTTCGGTATGAGTAACGCGATACCTTATCCCAAATTTGCGCGTACGATGGCTGTATTTGGTTCATTGATGCTTGCCTTCAGTCTGGTGAGCACCTGGTTCCTAGTCTTGCGTCCAATGTTCCTGGTTGAATGATACTAGAATTGTATCAGTTCTCGCTATCTTCCCACCTCCGCTAATTTTCTAGTTGGGAGCAAATAGTTTCTTACTTCCTCCGCGGCTTTATTGCAACGGATTAGCGGGGTATTTAGGCTGCAGTTAACTATCCCGCTCTGCCACAGCCTGGCGGTAGATTTCGCGGCTGATCCATGCATCGGTCGCCGCATAGCGAACTTGCTTGTTGTCAAGTTTTGGGCGTGCCCAGTTCGTGACTTGAGCTGCTTTACTGATACGTCCTTGCAGTAAGAGTCCAGCAAGCGCGCGGAGGCCACGATTTTCGTAGCCGAGTTTTACCGTGATGTCAGCGATCTCGACGAAGCCGTTGGGGGTGAAGTCTTCCATCGCGCGGAGTTCTTTGACGTCGTCTTTAATGGCGACACCCGTTTTTAAAATGTCGGGTGACTCTAGGATTGGGAGGAGCGGATCAAAGGTCTCAGTTTCACTGATACGGAAGAGGTAGACGCAGTGCTCCGTGGCTAGCTGGATGAGTGCGGGCGGGTAGTAGTCGCCTTTTTTGAAGCTTGGTCGGGTCTCGGTGTCAAAGCCGAGGTGACTTTCGTTTGCCAGAATTGAGGCAGCGGCTTCCATCTCTTCGGCGGATTCCAATATCTGGATCTCACCCTCCCATGCGATAAGTGGTAGCTCGTTAATCTCGGCTTTGCTAATTTTGCGTTTTTCGACAGGTAGGTTTTCGGTAGTTTCGGACATGAAGTAGTATTATTTCTTAGGCTTCGATCACTAAGCCATCGAAGGCAACTTTTATGTGCTCTGGAAAGCTTGTAGCGGGGTTACCCTGGGATAATTCTTTATTATAGTCCTCGCAGTAGCGGAGCGCGCCCTGGTGGATTTCTTCGATCTCGGCGTCGGAATAGGCTGGCTCGTGGTGGGAAACGACGAGCTGGCGGACTTTGGCGCGTGCTGCTAGCTCGATCGCTGTCATATGATCAGAGTGCCCCCAGTTGCGCTTTTCTTTTCTTGCTTCCTCGGCGGTGTATTGCCCGTCGAAGATAAGTATGTCGGCTTTATGTAGAAAATTGACAAACGGATAGCCTTCTTCTTGAGCTTCGGGGCCGTGTTCGGAGTCGGAGGAAAAGATGATACGCTTTTCGCCCTGCTCAAAGGAGTAGCCCCAAGAATCGCCAGGGTGCTGCTGTTTGATGGTGGTTACTTGGACATCACCGACGGCGAAACGCGCGCCGTCTTCTCGTATGTCGAATTCGATCTCTGCTTGCATCGCCTCAAAGGGGACGGGGAAACAGGGTGCGTCCATTTGCGAGCGGATAGCTGACTCAGTAGTCTGATGGAATCCGTGAAAGACGATTCGGTTTCCCGGCTGATAGGCGGGAGCGAAAAAGGGGAATCCTTGAATGTGATCCCAGTGTAAGTGAGACACGAAGATATGGTAGGTGGCGGGCGGCGCATTTTTGCCGAGGCTGAGCGAAAAATCGCGTAGCCCCGTGCCAGCATCGCAAATGATATATTCTTTGGTGCCTGCTTCAATCTGAACGCAGGAAGTATTTGCCTTATAGGTACCGTGGGCGCTGTGGGGGAGTGTTTCTAGGTAGGTGTCAACTGCTTCAATGCTTGCGAACTCTAGCTCGCGGCTCGTCCAGATCGCTTCCTTGACTTTCTGGCGAATCGTCGCCGAGGAGGTCGGTGAGGGGAGTGAGCCACAAGAGCCCCAGATAATTGCCTTCATGCTTTAAGGTAGAAGCCTCTAAGTTTATTTAGCGAAAACGGCGAGTAGGGAAAGCCCGAGTAGTATTCTTCTTATCATAATTGCTTGCCGTTGATAGATTGATTGAAAGGCACAGTAAACAGCATGATACGGTCATGGCGAGTTTGAAAAACGGTCTGAAGATCGGTGAAATTTCGCTTCAAGACTTCTGACAGTCGCTTTTGCGAGGACTTTTCTATTGCGAGCGATGCGGGGCGAGCGATTCCGTTAATGGGGGCGTGCCTACAAGACAATCATGAACGAGGCGAGCCGTGCCAATTGCGCGACCGCTTAGGATACCAAGATAATTATAAATCAGTCACTGGAGTGTGTAATTGGACTCGAAACCCCGCACTGTCTTTTAATTTCTATCCGAAGCGCTGTTTGTGCCCCCGAGATACGTTTACGTATTTTTCAGCCAGACCTTTGAGCTTAGCCCGTTCTTCATCACTGAGCGAACGCACGACCTTGGCGGGCACGCCTAGCACCAGTGAACCTTCTGGTATTTGGGTGTCTTTGGTCACGACTGCACCCGCGCCGACGATCGATTGTGCCCCGATCGAAGCACCGTCTAGGATAGTGGCCCGCATGCCGACTAGGCATTCGTTGCCGATCTCACACGCGTGGATTATGGCCGAGTGGCCGATAGTGACATAGCTGCCAATCTTTACGCCAAAGTCGTCCGCAAGGTGGATGACTGTGCCGTCTTGAACGTTAGAGCCTTCACCGATCTCGATTGTGTTAATGTCGCCTCGTAGCACCGCGTTGTGCCAGACACTGGAGTTGTGCCCCAGCGAAACGGCGCCGATCACGATAGCGCCTTTGGCGACGTAGGTACTCTCCTCGATCTGGGGCCTTTGATCTAAAAAAGTGGCGAGGCGTTCTTCAATGGTCATGAGCTTTGATAAAATAAAGGAGGAGGGCTTGATGACAGGTCAATCACTGACTTTTTAGTTTTTGAAACCGAGACGATGGTCAAGAAATAGTGATTATTCTCACCTTAGTCATCTTCCAGTTCGTAGATAATTTCTTGTGTAGACTGGTCTTAGGGTATTGCAGGATTTCATATATGCAGGGTGCATGTGCTTTGTATGGAATTAAAGCGTCCTTCCCTAATTAAAAAAGCATCATCTGATCATCCGTGAGGGGAGAGGTCGCTTCGATGAGGCGGCTGTCTTTATTCAGCACGCTGTTGACCCGGCGGGAGACGGTATGTTTTTCGAGAATCACCTCGCTAGCCAGCGATTGAACGTCTCTTGTGCCGAGCTCACCATTCAGCCAGGAAACTTTGCTTTCCTGCTTTAAGATCACGGGCATGCGTTCGTGAATATTATGGATCGAAGTGAGAGCTTTGGTTGTTAAAATGACAAAATAGGGCGGTGATTCGTAGCCGGTTGACGGAAACCAAAGCCCAGCGAAGTAGTGCAAAGTATCTTGAGGTGGATAGATGAAGTAGGGCTGCTTGGTGATGCCGTCTTGATACCACTCGTAAAAGCCGTTAGTGGGAAGTAGGCAACGATGTGCATTCCAGCTTTCGCGAAATCGAGGTGTGGTATCCGCGGTCTCGATACGCGCGTTGATATGGAAATTCTGCGGCGTGCGTAGCCCCCAGTGCATCATCGTTGCTACAGGATGCACCTTGTCGCGAGTGGCGATGCTCAAGGTTTCACGACCAGGGGCTATGTTGTAGTTTGGCTCGTAGGCTTCGGGCAGTGCGAGCGCGATGGCTTCGGCGAGCACCTTTTTATTGGTATGTAATGTATAGCGGCCACACATTCTAAAAAAATAATGGGTAGATGGATAAAGTCTTAATCTTACTAGTCATCTCGTTGTTACAGTCTTGTAGATTAGGACTACTATTAATATGCAGAGGAATTATGGTCTCTGGGTTATCTCGCGAGTGTCCAAATTCTTAATGAACTTAAAAAGAAGAGCTCCAAGGCGGCCGCTTGGTTGAAGTTGATTTCCATGAGGCCTGCCGAGCGTTCCAGCGCTTCAGTTGCCCGGTGGAGGGCACTGGCAGGGAGTTCGCCTTTATTGAGCGCTTCGACCTCACGGGCAAATCCAGCTGTGGCCTTTTCGATCTCGCCGAAGAGTTGCTTTCGATAGCCTTTGCTTAGACCGACTTCCATCGCGTCCTTCTCATCGGCTGTCACGTGGTCGGGGAGTGCTTCCTTTTGCATCTTCCAAGCTTCGGAGGTCATAGCCTTGAGGATGGTTTGAAAGCGAGCATTTAGCCCATAGGCACCCATCATAATGTGGGGGATTGTTTTCTTGTTGGGGCCTTTCAGGAGGCGACCTAGCCATTCGCGGTAGGCCACGACCCATGAAGCCCAATCTGGATGTTGAATGGTTTCGATAGTAGCAGGGATACGAAAATTGAGGCAACGGCTTCGTATGGTGTCGAGCAGGTCGTAGGGGCGCGTCGTCAATAGAAAGAGAGTCGTGCCTGCCGGCGGTTCTTCGAGGGTTTTCAGGAAGGCGTTGGCCGAGGCGGCGTTCATTCGGTCGGCGTCGATCACGATGCCGACTTTGCGTCCACCTTGATTGGAGCTTTTTGCAATATCGATGACCAGCTTGCGCATGGTATTATTGTCTTCGGTTTTGCCCACCTTGATCAGGCGTGCTCTGCCACTGGGGCGTAGGGTGAAACAGTCGGCGTGCTTAAATGGGTCACGTTTTGTTTCGAGTAGATTTGCCGCGATTGCACGAACAATTGTTTCGAGGCTTTCTAAGCTCTCGCCGTGGAGGAGTATCCCGTGCCCGAGTCGATTCTGCGCGAGCGAGCGTTCGAGTACTTCGACGGCGCGCGTGCCGCGCAGTGAATCGGGGAGTGATTCAGAGAGTGTTATGGATTTTTCGCTCATCAGTGATTTGCATTTTTGGGCAAAGTTTACACTGTGGGCAAGTCGCAACCTCTAACTCTTTCTCTCATGCTTCGAAAAGAACGCGCCGCATACATTCAAAATCGCTTACAAAAACTCTACCCAGAGACGCCGATCCCCTTGGATCACAAAGACCCTTACACGCTACTCATCGCGGTCCTGCTCTCGGCTCAGTGCACTGACGTGCGGGTCAATCAAATCACACCTTTGCTCTTCGCTCGCGCGGATACGCCACAAGATATGGTGAAGCTTTCGGTCGAAGAAATTAAAGAAATTATCCGCCCCTGCGGGCTCTCGCCGATGAAGTCGAAGGGTATAGCGGGTCTTTCCCGTATCCTACTTGATGAGTATGGTGGGGAGGTGCCTGCTGATATGAAGGCGCTGGAAGCGCTCCCAGCGGTGGGTCACAAAACGGCTTCGGTCGTGATGGCTCAAGCCTTTGGCGTGCCTGCCTTTCCGGTCGATACACACATTCATCGCTTAGCTCAGCGCTGGGGACTGACGAGTGGCAAAAACGTCACTCAAACTGAGCGTGATTTGAAGCGGCTTTTCCCGGAGTCGAGCTGGAATGATCTACACTTGCAGATCATTTTCTATGGCCGCGAACATTGCTCCGCGCATGGTTGCGACGGTAGGGTTTGCCAGATTTGCCGCACGGTTTATCCAGATCGTAAACATGCTAAGAAGACCCTGAAGTCCTGAGCATTTATTCACCAAACACCGAATCACTGCTTCCAAAGTCGAAGGCTTTTGCTTGGAAGCTAGTGGTTCTGGTGAACGGCTCCGTTTTGGCCGAAGGATCAGATTGGAAGGCTGAGTCTATAGTTTTGGGCTGAATTGCTTGTTTGAAATCAATTTCAAATTCGCTGCGCTTGGTTTGTTGCGCGGTCACCTGCGACGGTTCCATGCGTCGCCGGCGAAGCGTTGCTTTTCACGCTCGATCTGTTCGCTTTTAAAGAGAGGGCGGATGTCTTCAAGCTCGCTAGGCTCTAGATCTAAGGTGTTGGCTAGGTGTGCTAGTAGGAGTCTTTGAAAGGTAATGAAATTGAAGGTTTCGGGTAGGACGCTGCGGTCGATTGAGCCTTGAATAAGGAGTCCCTGCCGGGAGCGCTTCATGGCGGCTCCAGCTATTTTTTGGCCATCAGGGTGGAGCACATCGTTGGCGGCGGGGGTGGCGAAGCAGTGGGTGGGGATGTCGCTAGCGACGGGCAACTCTTCGCAGTGGCGGGGGCAGGGGGCGAGGCGACTGTCGATACCGATCTTAGTAAGCGACTGGCTGATCGCATCATGGATTTGCGCGTAAAGGTTGGTCGCGGGGCTTGAAGTGACAGGTATCGAGCTATGGAGAATGAGTGCGTATGTCCAGTCGTTACGATGATCAACGATACCGCCGCCAGTCATGCGGCGGGTGAGGGTGGCACTGGCCTGAGCTGGCTCGATAGGCGCATGGGCTGAGGCAAATTCAGAGACTACTTTGTGGTAGTGCTGTGCGTAGCCAAATGTGACGGCTGGCCCTAGCCATCCGTAGTGGCGGAAGGCGGCTAGGCCTACGGGCATACTTGCAAGTAGTGCGGCGTCTATCGCCATGTTGGTCGCGGCGTCACCGAAGGCATTGGGGAGGGCGATGAACATTAGTTAGTTGGCATGCGTGCTTGTTTTCTGAGCACGCTACGCTTTATGCGTTGAGCGGCTCGATCCGGGTGAGCTCTTCGAGTTGCGCCTCAAAGTCGATGGGTTTGGTTTTGAGTTTGGAGACGATGGGGTTGAGGTTAAAGGTAAGATTAGCGGGTCTAGAGTCGTCGTCGCGGCAGGCGGACTCGATTGCGTCTAGTGGCAGGCCGAAGTGCTTTAAGATGCGTTGCCCCATTTCGAAGCGGCTGAGGGTTTCACTGCCCGCCCAGTGAAAGAGGCCATGGAGGTCACGGCGCTCAGTCAGTTCGAGGAGGACTTCGGCCACATTGGAAGCGGAGCAGGGTTGCCGCATTTCATCGCAGAAGAGCTTGGGCTTTTTGCCGGCGTGGATCGCAGCGATTAGTTTCTCATGGACGCTACGCTGGCCGCCAGGACTGTTGCCCATGAGAATAGGGATGCGGAGTACGATGGGATCTTCGGGGTTGTGCTCGAGCACCTCGCGCTCGGCCATGAGCTTAGTTTGACCGTAGAGATTAGTCGGTGCCGGCATGTCAGTCGAGCGATAGGGTTGCTCAGATTGGCCGTCAAAAACCATATCCGTGGAGACGTGGAGTAGGCGCGCGCCAAGGTGGGTGGAGAGTTGTGCGAGGAGGCGGGGCAGGGCGACGTTGATTTTTTCGGCGTGCTTCGCGTCGGCTTCGACAGTGGTGGGGTTTGAAATAGCAGCACAGTTAACAATGACGTCTGGCCAGAGTTGAATCGCGATGTTGGTCAGCTCTTCGGGCTGTGATGCGTCCAGCTGGATCGTCCTAGTTAGACCGTCGGCGATTGGACGGTTTTGGTTATAAAGCGCGGTTACGGAGTGGCCGCGGCGGACGGCGGCCTGCGCATATGCATGGCCAAGGAGTCCGGAGGCTCCAGTGAGTAAAATCTTCATGGTTTATTAGGCTTTGTTTTGTTGCAATCGAGTTTAAGGGAGGCAAGTTCAAAGCTCTCTAATAATGAAATACGCTGAACTCGCGAATGCTGGTGTGCATGAACAGCCGGTCTATGAGCCCGGAAAACCTATTGAGTATGTGGCTCAGGAGTTTGGACTAGAGCCTGCTCAGATTGCTAAACTCGCCTCGAATGAAAATCCGTTTGGAGCCTCTCCGAAGGCGATGGCGGCTGCGCAGGCTTCACTGAAGAGTGCGCATCTCTATCCGGATGGTGGTTGCGGTGAACTGCGGGCGGCGATCGCTGAAGTTCGAGGCGTGGATGAGGGCACCATCATAGTAGGTAATGGCTCAAACGAGATCATCGAACTGCTGGGGCACGCGTTTCTGCGCCCTGGGCTAGAAGTGGTCATGGGTGAGCAGGCCTTTATCGTTTATAAATTAGTCACAAAGCTTTTTGGCGCAACTCCTGTCGAGGTACCTATGCTGGACTTCGGTCATAACCTCAAAGCGATGCGTGCGGCGGTCACGGACCGTACGCGCCTCTTGTTTGTAGCTAGCCCGAACAATCCGACCGGGATGGCTAATTCGGAAGCTGATCTGATTGAGTTGGCTGAGTCTTTACCAGAGCACGTGATTCTTTGTTTGGATGAAGCGTATGCTGAGTATCTTGAGAGCGCGCCGGATCTACGTCTACAGATAGAGACTGGGCGAAAGGTTTTTTGCCTGCGGACTTTTTCTAAGATCTACGGATTGGGCGGGTTAAGAGTCGGCTATGGCTACGGTGACTCTAAACTTATCCAGTTGTTGCAACGTGTTCGGCAGCCTTTTAATGTGAGTTCAGTGGCTCAAGCGGCGGCCACAGCGGCGCTGAGTGATCACGGATTTCTCGATATGTGCCGCTCGGCCAATGAGGCTGGACGGAAGCAACTTGTCGAGGGTATGGAAGCGCTTGGCTACGCGACGATTGGTGGGCAGGCGAACTTTGTGCTTTCCATGGTTGGCGATGGCGGGGCATTTTTTAAGGCGCTTCAGCAGCGGGGTATCATTGTGCGACCTTTAGCTCCTTATGGCATGGCAGAGTTTGTCCGGATTACCATAGGGACGCCGACCGATAACGAGCGCCTGCTTGAAGCGACTCGTGAGATCGCGCAAAGTTCGGAAGTTTCTGCTTAATTATGAGCGATGCTTGGATTAGTTTTTTAATTTCATTTGCAGCGGTCGGGCTGATGCTTGTGTTGCATGCCTTTTTGGTCATGTGCGAGATCAGCCTCGTAAAGTTTCGTTATCGGAAACCTAGCGAGGAGCAAGTGGATGATTTGAAGCACCTACCAGGCGTCGCGCGATTAATTGATAATAGTGATCAGACGGGACGAGTTGTGCGCTTTAGTAAGACACTTTGCACGGTGGCGGTAGGGCTTCTGCTCATGCCACTGGTGAGTGATTTCTTTAGTCTTTTTAACCTAGAGACTGCGCCTGATAGGTGGATCGTAGTCCTCATGTCGTTTACCTTGGCGGTTTCCGTGCATTTTTTCTTTGCTGAAATTTTCCCGCGTGGCCTGGCAATGCGCGACCCGTCCAAGGCGATTCGCCGTTCTTATCGAGTTCTGCTGGCCTTTCAGTTTCTGACCTTCCCTATCATGTTGTTTTTCCGCATGCTGAAGAAGTCGCTCTATCGCCGTATCGGTGTAGATGTTGATGATGAATTGAATCCCCTAGACGTGGATGTGCAAATACGCGCAATGGGTGAAGATAGTAGTCATCTTTCGGGTGCGATTCGGAAGATTGTGAACCGCACATTGCAGATGCAGGAGTTAGTAGTGCAGGATATTTTGCTGCCGCGTAGTCAGGTGGTCATTTGCGATCTAGAGCTAGATATTAAAGAGAATTTGGAAGCCATGAAGTCCGCTGGGCATACTCGCTATCCGCTCTGCCGAGGTGATCTCGATGAGTGCCTTGGTTTGATCCATATTAAGGATATTTTCCGTTGGCGTGAGCCAATGTCAGAAATTGATTTGATGAAACTTAAGCGTAATGTCGCGGTTTTTCCTCTAGATACTCCTTTAGAGGACGCTCTGGAGCGGATGTTGCGCGCGAAGTTTCATATGGCGCTCGCTGTGGATGAGTTTGGCGGCAACGTTGGTGTGATCACTTTGGAGAGTATACTTGAGGAGCTCGTGGGCGAAATTCAGGACGAATTCGACAGCGAAGAAGAGCAGATCGTGGTGCTTGGAGATGGACGACGTTTTCGGATCTCAGGGCTAGCTCCCCTCCACGACATAGAGGAGGCGTTGGAGATCGAAATCGACAATGAAGAGGTCTCCACCTTTGGAGGTCTTATCACGGGCGAACTCGGCCGTATCCCCGAGCCGGGAGAACGACTCAAGTGCTATGGTCTTAATATCACTGTAGACGATGTCGACGGGCGTCGTGTAATTGCCGCAACAGTTGAGTTAGCTCAATCCTAGTAAGCAGCGATCGGATTGCCTGGGCTCAGATCTGTAAGTCAGCAAGAGTCTACGAGTTTTCGCGAAGGATCGCGCTCAGTTGAAGTAACAGGCTCTGGCGACCTGAGGTGAAAATGAATCGATCACTACCCAGTTTAGTGTAGGCGTCTTTCAAGAGATCCATCTGAGGACGGCGCATTTGGAGTAGGCGCGTAGAGCAAACGATTTAGGTTTTCCGTATTACCGAGAGAGAGCTCTATGCGGATTAGTTCTGAGAGAACTTTTTGATTGGTTGGAGCTTTTTCGTAGGCGACCACCAGTATTTTACGCGCTTGCTGATAGCGATCAATTTTAGTGAATCGACGAGACACTGCCATGTAAGTCTGCGGTTGATTGTTTTTTCCGTCGACAAAGTCTTGCAGGTAAATCTCGCCTAAGTCTGGACGATCCATGCCATAGGAAGCGACGGCGCGAAGACTGCTAAAGATCGCCCAACTTTGGGTCAGCCAGTCAGGACGTTCCTTAATGAGTTCTTCGGAGAAGTCGAGGGCACCTTGATAGTCTTTATCGACCAGATGGGCTTCGATTAGTAAGAGCGCAAAGGAGTTGATGCCGAAGTCGTTCTCAAGTGCTTCCTCGTAAGTGCGTCGAGCCAAGTCGATGTTACCAGTGTCCGCCGCGAAGTTGGCGAGGGCTTGGAGCGCTGGCTCATCATTACGAAATTGCTGGAGCATTCGCTGTGTTTCGCGTTGCTCGCGTTCAAAGTCCTCAGATTTGTTATAAATATAAAGCAGTTCGAGGCGCGGTGCTGAGCTGAGTGGGTCGCTCACGTTACGCAAAATCGCGTAGCGACGTGCTTCGTCGATTTCGCCGAGCTCTCGGTGATAGCGACTCAGTTGCATCAGTAAAGGTTCTGAATTTGGGAACTTTTGAATGGAATACTCCATCTTAGTCATTGCGGCGATCTTGCTGCCTCGATCCCAGCTGATTTGAGCTGAAAGGAGAACACCCTCAAGTGATTCTAGCAAATTATAGTCGGTGATATAGTCGTCCGCTAGATCGTAATTGCCGCGTAGGTAGTTGGCGTTGGCTGCGCCAAAAGCTAATGTACGGTTAATATCTGTCAATTCTGGCTCCTCGGGTAAATATTTATCCGCTAGATTTTGAATTGCCTCATCCATTTGGTAGCGGAGCAAAACGCGCAGAGATTGCTTGAGGTAATCAATGTCTTGTGCGCCCCCTAATTCCATGCCCTCGAGTAGCATATTTATAGCAATATCATGACGTTTAAGGGCGATCTCGTAAAATTCGGCCAGCACACGACGACCTTCTAAGTTTGCTGGCGATCGGGAGACGCCAAGACGCAAGAGTCGAAGGGCGTCTCTGTAGTTACCTTCTTTTACTGCCGCTAGGCCGCGCTCAATGTGGTAGTTGCCCATTTCCACGCGGTGAGCTTCTAAACCAAATGGTAGCAAGGTCAGCATCTTAGCGTAGGAGACCTGATCGAATTCCTTATTGTATTTGAAGTGAAGATATAGAGCACCTGCCAGAGCAAACCATCCTGACACGGCCAGTAAGGTAAAGGTCCCGAGTAAGCGGCCCCATTGAACAGAAATTTCCATTCGTCCGTCGACGCCTTTACGCTGAACGACGAAGCCCAGCAGGATGCGCTTTTCGCGGGTCATTGGATTGCGGGTAATGGGTTGCTTTTTCATTCTTGGTTTCTTTATAATAGATATTATTTAGCGAAATTTTTACTTAAAATTTGCCTAACGCCAAGCCCAAATAAAGTAGACTTTCTTATTGCAGTTAGCGAGCAGTCTATGATTCTTAATAGGCTTATATCCTTATTCACATACATTTACTAATTTATTCCGTAAGCGCCATTTTGGTTTATGAAAAACCCCCTTCTTCTTCTTCTACACTTCTTAGCTGCAAGTCTATTATTTTGGATTTGTTCCTCAAGCGTTGTAGCTGCTCCGCTTGTGTCGATTGGTGACAATACAGACATCTTTTTCAACGGTTCGTCGAGCCTTCGCTGGTCTTCTAACCTTTTTCGGAACGAGAATAATGAAGAGTCAGATTCGTCATGGATAGTCTCGCCTGGTTTTGAAATCAACGTAGGTCGTGGTATTTCAAATGCGGATCTCACTGTTGTTACTCGCTATGATGTTGTCAGCTACCAAGATAATGATCATTTAGACACAGAACTTTTCCACATCGAGGCATTGGGCTCATACGAAACAAGTCGCCTCAACTTAAATGGTTCCGCCTCTTTCGATGAGATGAAGATGAACGATGGCCAAAATAACGTTCAAAATGACCTAGTTGAGCTTAATACAATAGCTGGTGATTTAGGCGCAGAATATCGAGTTTCTCCAAAGTTCAGCTTTAGCGCAGGAGTTCGCTACAATGAGACAGAATATCAGACTTACAAAGATCGCTTAGCTGATCGTGAAACGACCAGTTTCCCGTTGAATGTTTATTATGAACTGACTCCCAAGCTTGATTTGATTCTAGGCTACACCTACTCCACGACGGACATCGAAGGCACGTAGTAGCATCCTTCTGATTGTGGAGACTCTAGTCCCTGGCACTCTAATTCTGCAGATACTAAAGATCAATCTGGTTACGAGAAGGACAGCCATTTTTTCAATGTCGGCTTAAGGGGCAACATCCTCACTAAATTGACTGGTTATTTTAAGATTGGTTATCGCACGATCAGTAATGATGACTCGACGATCTCTACACTACTTTTACTGCAGATGCGCCTACGACCCCGCACCAGTTCCACCGACCGTGATGATACAGGTATGCTTGGCCTTGATGCTAATCTAACCTGGATGGCCACTAGCAAGTTGTTGGTTCAACTTGCCCTCTCGCGCGACTTCGGTGCCGGCGGCGAAGGCGAATCTTCAGAAATTACTAGGGCAAATCTTGTTGGTAACTACTCGTTTAATACCCACTGGTCAGCCATGGCTAATCTAGGTTACACAGAAACTGATTACCCGGACGATGGGCGTGATGAAGAACAACTCACTGGTGGGCTTCGTTTTAACTATGTTTTAAACACGTATTGGCGCTTCAGCGCTGGTTACACCTATACCGACAATGATTCGAGTAGGGCCAGTAGTAGCTATGACAACAATAGTCTGGATTTGACCGCGATCCTCCGCTACTAATATCCTGTAACCTTTCCCATTATTACTGGTCAAAATGTCTCATGTTCGAGGCATTTTTTAATTTATGAAGCAGTTTTCCTTATTAACCGCACTTTGTTTTTTCTTTTCGACCGCACTTTTGCAGGCCCAAGAATCGGGTGGCGAGGGTGGGAGCGGCAGCGGCTCTTATAGTTCTGGCTCTTCTAGCGCTGGAGGAGGCGTAGGAATTGTTGTGGGTGAGAATTATATTCTAAAACCCTCAGATGTCATTTCGCTCGAGGTCTATCAAGAGGCCGATCTAAATAAGAGTGCCCGAATCCAAGGAGATGGATCAGTTGCACTCGCACTCATAGGGAAGGTTAAAGTAGCTGGAATGACTGCAGGAGAAGCGCAGTCTTTGATTATAGACCTTTATAACCGTGATTATTTGGTCGATCCCCAAATTTCGCTCCTTGTCGTGGAGTTTTCTCCGAGGGTCATTCACATCCTAGGCTCGGTGAATAACCCTGGGGTCGTTCCTATTCCACCAGACAGAGATTTAACCTTAACTGAAGCTATAGCGAGTGTCCGTGGCGTGAGTCGATTAGGAAATCCAAAATCAATTACTATTAAACGCGTCGAAGAGGACGGTCGAGCTCGTCAGATGGAAGTCAATTTTAGCCGGATTATCAAAGATCCCAACTCGAAAGATATTATACTTAAGGAAGGCGATACCATCTGGGTGCCTGAGCGTATTATTTAACTCCTTTTAACATATGAAGAATGATTACGTAAGAGGTGCTCCTGATCCGAATTCAGGTGGCTATGGTGGTGGTTACGGCTATGGTGCGGTGGTTACGGCCATGGTGGCAGTAATTATGGCTACGGTGGCGGCTACGGCGGCGGCTACGGCGGCGGTCGGTGGCGGCGGGGCAGGTCCTCAGCGTTCTTTTAAGGATTACTTCTTAATGTTTCGTGAGCGTATCTGGTATTTGATCGTCGCATTTTTTATTATATTTTCTGGGTCTATTCTGTACACTTTCAATAAGACCAAAGTCTACACCGCGGCTTCTCAAGTGCAGCTCTTTCGTGATGATGCTTCTGCACTCGGTGCGTACGGACAAGGTGCTGAAATGGAGCTAAACCAGATTCTCGGTGCAGAAGATTTTAACACGCAGATTATTGTCTTTGAGAGCCTATCCATTATGCAGGGTGTGGAGCAACGCCTGCAGGACGAAATGCGTGAGCGCTTTATGGCTCCCTACTTGGATACATTGAGCTTTAGTGGGCCACTGACCCCACTCGAGATTTTGGCTAAGAACCGGAGAGTAATTCCACGGCGTATGAGTCTCATGATCAACCTCGCCTACTCTCATCCTGACCCCATTATAGCAGCCGAGGTGGCTAATCTTTTTGCGAAGGAGTTCATCGACTACAATTTAAAGCTGAACATTGATGGCTCCATGAAAGCGGTTGAAGATCTGCGCATTCGGGCTGATCAGCAGAAAGATCGTGTTGAAGATCTTGAGCTAAAATTGGCGGAATATCGTGAGCAAAACAATGCGGTTTCACTCCAAAGTGATGAAAACATCGCAGGTGTCCAACTTGCGCACCTGAACGAGATAGAGCTCACCAATAAGAATACTTACGATCAATATCAAACTAGGTGGAATCAGGTTGAAACATATCGTTTAGAAGGGAGAGACCTTTGGGAGCTTCCATTTGTAGCCGAACAGCTACGAGTTTCTAGCTTACTGCAGCAAATATCTGCCACGCGCATTAGTATTTCCTCTGGGAGTAAGCGCTATCGGGAAAAGCACCCTGTCATGATTCAGCTTTTACAGACCCTCCAAGAGGGTGAACTAGAGCTTGAGTTAGCAGTGCAGAACTCAGTTGATAAAATTTATGCTGGATATTCAGAATCTAAAAGTAACTTTGAAGTGGCTAGTTTGCGGCTAGCTGAGAAGGAGAGAGAGCTCATCGAATTGGGCAAAACTAAGATTGAATTTAATTCACTTCACCGAGATTTGGAAGTGCAACAAAGCTTTTTCCAAGCACTCAACTCGCGCATGACGACGGAAAAGGCGCAGGTAAACCTCAAGAACCCGAATGCACGTGTTGTGGACGAGGCCTTTCCGCCGCCCGAAGACCAGTCCTTCCTCGCCCAACATCGTTATGAATTTGGCCGCAGGCTTTTTTGGCGGCATCGCTGTCGGAGTGGGACTAATCTTCGCAGTCGCTTTTCTTGATGACCGGGTAAAAAGCGCCTTTGATATTGAAGGCACGATCGGCTTACCGATGCTAGGAGTGATCCCGCGTATTAAGAGTCTAGATAGTAACACCAAGGCGCAGGCGGTCGCTTCTAATGTAGATCGCCATGTGACTGAAACTTTCCGTTCGATTCACTCGGCGCTCAAACTGAGCGATCAGAGTAAGAATGCCAAAATTATCCTGGCGACTAGCACGGTTCCCGGTGAGGGTAAGTCGTTTGTGAGCTCTAATCTTTCGCTCACCTTCGCAAATCACGGGGAGAAGACGCTGCTTCTCGATTGCGATTTACGCCTGCCTAATGTGGCGCGTTCCCTCCAGCTTGAAAATGACCTGGGTCTGCTTGATCATATTGAAAAGGGAATGAGTTTGGATGAAGTTATTATTAAGGAAGTCTATCCTAATTTGGATGTCCTATCTACGGGGGGAAAGTCCAAGAATCCAACGCAAGTTCTGAACAGTGCCCAGTTCGAGGCAATGTTCGCTACCTTGCGCGATCGTTACGACCGCATTGTGGTCGATTCGCCACCTCTCGCAGCAGTTAGTGATGCTCTGAACTTACTCCCATTGGTAGACGGTATTTTATATATCATCAAATTCAACACGGTCAAACGGAAGACTGCCGTCATAAATGTTCGCCGACTTTGGGAGTCCAATACCCCCGTGTATGGTGCGATTCTTAATAACATAACCAGTGCGCTATCCAGTTACTATTATTCGAATTATTCGGATAAGGCCTACCAAGATTACTACATTGATCAAGAAGAGGAGCTCGAAGAGGAGTTGGTTGGTGACATCGAGACCGAGCTAGAAAGTAAATCGTAATCAGATCTCGGATAGCAAATTTAAGATCAATACCCCGAAGCAATTCGGGGTATTTTTATCTTAGAAAGACTATCAGAATCCTGGTAACAGTAACTTAAATTGGCCGTTAGCTATTTTTGTGAAATTTCAAGCTCCACTAAGATTGCGGGAATCGGTCTATCTATAGGTTTCATTCTGATTGTCTGACTCTTTCTTATGGTGTCCGACTACAAAAATTAAGTTTTATTTACCAATCACAATTAAGACTGTAATCGCTAGTATGATTCGATACCATGCGAATAATGCGAGGCCGTGTCGACTGAGATAGCTGACCAACCACTTGACCGCGAGCGCCGCTGAGATAAACGCCACTAAGCAACCGACGAT
Source organism: Opitutaceae bacterium BACL24 MAG-120322-bin51 (assembly GCA_905182465.1). Taxonomy (GTDB): domain Bacteria; phylum Verrucomicrobiota; class Verrucomicrobiia; order Opitutales; family Coraliomargaritaceae; genus Thalassobacterium. The sequence goes on from CAJJBI010000006.1 coordinate 289,129, forward strand.
TACGGGCCCGAATTCGAGGGCACGAATCATCTGCGATCCGTCCGTCACCATTTTATATCCAGAGGCAGCACTTAGAGTGATTAATCCGAGTAAAAAACTGAATTCTGCTGCGTTCTTGGGCGATAGTCCTGCTAAGTAGCCACCCACAATCGTTGCCATTGAGCGACTTGTTCCTGGCCACATAGCCAAGCATTGAAAGAAGCCGATCATGACTGATTGGCGAATCGATAGGTCGTGTATCCCGGGGCCATCTTCTGGGTCGATGGCACCTTTTTGCCTACGTTTCCGCCACTTTTCTACGATCAGCATGACCACTGCGCCCACGATGAGCGCGCCGGCCACCGCTCTGATATTATTACCAAGTTTGGCTTCGATCCAATCGTCGAGCAGTAGGCCAACGATGGCTGCCGGTATAAAAGCACAGATTAGATTGATTGCCAGTTTGCGGCCTTGCGGGTTCTTGCCTACGCAACCGAGTAAAATCTGCAAGATTGTCTGCCAATAAAGCATGATTACTGCGGCGATGGCGCCTGCCTGAATTACAATGACATAGGCATAGGCCGCTTCGCCGACTGTGTAGGGACGGGGAGTTTCTAGATCCTCCTGTACCAGAATCCATTCTCCTTCTGCATCACGCACTGGTGTGTTTTCATCTAAGTTGAGGAAAGCGTTTGTTAATATGAGATGCCCCGTGGAGGATATGGGGAGGTATTCTGTGATTCCCTCAACTATTCCTAGGATGACGGCATGACCGTAACTCAAATTAGCTGTTTCGACCCCTTCATCTGTATGCTTGGGTTCAACTGGCATGTTGCCCGCCATTGATTGGCTTGAAATCAATGTGCTGCATAATGCGAGAAGGCAAAGTCGTGAGAGCATTTATCACACGGTAGCTGAAGCCGGTTTTATGGAAAGCAAGAAAAAGTGTCGATTTCGCACATCATTGAAATTCGCGGGTATAGATTTTGCTTGTGCAGAATCTTTGAACGTCTTCCCTGTAAGCGACCCAGATGCAAGAAATCGAACAGCTCACAAATACCCTCCTAGACAAAGAAGACCTCAACTCAGGGCAGGCAATTGTAGCCGCTTCTTTGATCGCTTCCCCGCAGGTAGACTTAGCGGCGAAACAAGCATTTTTGATAGCGCTTTCTGATAAAGGCGAAACCGCTACCGAGGTGGCTTCCTTTGCTGCCGCCTTCCGTAAACTAGCACTAGACCCAGATGTTGAGGCATGGGCATCTCAAGCGATTGATGTTTGCGGAACAGGTGGGGATGGCTCGAGCACTTTTAACATTTCGACAGCGGTTTCATTTATCGTTGCGGCTGCAGGTGTCCCTGTCTTCAAGCATGGCAACCGATCAATTACTTCAAAGTGTGGCAGTGCTGATCTGATTGAAGGGCTAGGTATTCGCCTCGATGCCCCGCATGAGGTTCTTCGTGAGTCGCTGAAAGAGTTGAATTTTTGTTTCTTTTTCGCACCTGCATTTCACCCAGCTTTTAAGGAAATTATGCCCGTACGTAAGGCACTGGCTGAGCAGAAGCGCCGTTCTATTTTTAATCTACTGGGGCCACTGATTAATCCTGGTCGTCCAGCTTATCAACTGATGGGTGTGTTTGCTCAAGCTTGGGTCGAACCAATTGCGGGCGCTCTCGATGAAATCGGACTGAAGGCAGGATTGGTGGCACACTGCACACCTGCAGAGGGCTTGAACCTAGACGAGCTTAGCTGCGTGGGAAGGAATCATGTCGCTGGTTTCGGTTCTTTTCGCGGTCGCCTCGGCGATTTGAGAGTAGAGGAGGCAGGTTTAACGAGCTGTGGTCTGGATTCGCTAAGAGGCGGAGATGTCGACGACAATATTAGAATTTTAAACTTAATTTTCAATGGTCAACGCGAAGAAGTTCCGGAGGGCTTGATTAATAGCATACTGCTTAACGCGGGCGCTGCTTTTTGGATCGCTGGTCGCAGTGGCGATTTGAACTCAGGAGTCGAACTTGCCCGCAAACTTTTGGAGTCAGGCAGTGCAGGGCAGTGGCTGAAAAAAGCTCAGTCTTTTTATTCAGATAAATAACATTATTTATGGCTAAATATTTCGGAACGGACGGTATAAGAGGGCGCTTTGGAGATTCATTGATTTGCCCGCAATTTGCATACCGGATCGGATGCGCTCTCGGAAATTACCTGGCTAAAACTCGCTTCGAAAAAACGTCTACTGTCGTCATTGGACGAGATACCCGTGCGAGTGGGGTCGCCTTAAGTGACGCTCTCATTTCAGGGCTAAATCGCCATGAGGTATATGTTCATGATGCGAGCGTTGTACCCACACCAGCAATTGCCAGATCAGTAATAGATCAGCATGCAGACCTCGGTATCGCGATCACGGCTTCTCACAATCCTTCATGCGATAATGGCATCAAACTCTTCGACCATTGCGCTCATAAGTTAGACGTGGCGCAAGAGAGCTTAATCGAGTCACTTATCGATAAAGAGCCTGAGCCACCTGTAAACTTGCCTTTAGCTAAGTCCCACCCGTTGGATGCTTCTGGTTCCTATATCAATTACCTCAGGTCTTTAATGGACCAGGATTGTCTTTCTGACTGGCGTGTCGTGTTAGATTTGGCCAACGGAGCCACGGTGAAGACAACACCCGGAGTATTTCAGCACTGGGGAGCCGAAATACTCTTAATAGGAGATAGGCCTGACGGGCTAAATATAAACGATGGTGTCGGAAGCGAGTGCCCTGCTCAGCTGGCCGAAGCGGTTCTTGAGCATAAAGCCCACATAGGTATTGCGCATGATGGCGATGGCGATCGGCTTGTCGTTTGCGATGAAGGCGGCACCATTGTAGACGGTGATATCATCTTAGCTTTATTTGGTCGTTACGCGCTTAAGGCCGGCACTTTAAAGGCCGGCACTTTGGTTTCTACAATCCACAGTAATTTGGGCTTAGACCACGCGATAAGGCGATGCGGGTGGACAGGTGGATCGAGTCGACGTAGGTGATCGAAATGTGGCCTATCGTATGCGTGAGTTGGGTGCGAATATCGGCGGAGAATCTTCTGGGCACATTATCTTTTCAGACTTTGCAACGACGGGAGATGGTTTACTGGCAGCTGTTAAGATCATTGAATTGATGCGCACGACAGGCAAAGCCCTCTCGGAACTACGAAAAGAGATCACGCTTTTTCCGCAATCAACAACAAACCTCAGAGTTGCCAAAAAGCGACCGCTTGCTGACTTGAAGTCATTGCAGTCAGTTATCAAAGCGACGGAACAAGATCTGGGAGATGAAGGCCGTGTTCTCGTTCGCTACTCTGGCACTGAGTCGAAACTCCGGCTGTTAGTCGAGGGAAAGGATGAGTTGCAGGTTGCCGAAGCGATTAAAGCCATAGAGATCGCGGCTTGTAGGGATTTGGATGTAATTCAGAGTTGACCATCAATCGTATTTATAGCGCTATCGTAATTCACTTATATCATGGAAGAAGTTGCCCTTAAAAATCTCGATACCCGTTTACAAAAGCAGATTGAAAATGCGCGTAAATCGGTTGATAAAAACCCCAGTTACGCAGTCGATATTTTGACCAATATCGTCGCACGCAACCCTGCTTGCTTGGACGCACGTAAGATTCTACGTCAGGCTCAGCAGCGAGCCACTAAGGGCAAAACTAAGGGTTTGGGCGGACTACTTTCCAAGGTGACGAGTATTCCTTTTTCCATGGGTAGCCATGCGAAGATTAAGAAGGATCCGCAAAAGTCGATGGAGTCTGCTGAACAAATGCTCAACGCAAATCCTGAGAATGTGACTGGTCTCGAAGTGCTTGGACTCGCTGCTGAAGAGCTAGAGTTATACTCAACAGCCGTTTTTGCCTACGAGACTGTGCGTAAACTTGAGCCTACCAATTCTGAAAATATTAAGTCACTGATGACGGTTCACATTAAAACTGGTAATTGCGAAGAGGCCATTCGAATTGGCGATGCAGCTTATCGAGCCAACCCGTCAGATGATGAAGTCCAAGCACTGATCAAGAAAGCCTCTGTTGAGCAGACGATGAAGAAGGGTAAGTGGGAAGAGGATAATAGTTTCCGCGATAAGCTAAAGGACGAAGACGAGTCTCAAAAACTCGAACAAGCAGGCCGTGCCAAGACGGGTGACTCGGGGCTACGTGCATTGATCGAGGAGGCTAAGAAGGGGGTGGCTGAAACTCCCGACAATATGAATTTCTACCGCGAGATCGCATCTAATTATCGTAAGCTGGGTGACTATGATAGTGCTCTCGAATGGGTGGCTAAGGCTCGCTCACTGGAAGCAGGCCGCGCTGATGTGAATCTAGAGCGAATGGTCGCCACGCTCATGCGTGAGAAGATGCAGAAAGCGATCTCAGATGTTGAAGAACGAATAGAAGCCAATCCTGAAGATCCGACTGCCAAGGCAGAGCTTGTAAAATTAAGCGCCGAGGAGCGCGCTTTCCGCCTCGAGCAGTGCGAAGACCTAGTCCAGCGCTATCCTAATGAGTATAGTTATCGCTACGAGCTCGGGGAACTCTACTTTGAAGATGAGGAAACCGATAAAGCGATTAAAGAGTTACAATTGGCTCAACGTAGTCCCAAAGTGCGGGTTGGCGCGCTCATTCTTCTTGGTAAGGCTTATCTGGCTAAAGGCTTCCATGATCTGGCGTGTGAACAACTCACAACTGCGAAATCTGAGATCCCTGGCATGACAGACCAGAAAAAGGACGTGCTTTATCAGTTAGGTTCTGCTTATGAGCAGCAAGGTGATATGGATAAGGCTATAGTGGAATTCAAAGCACTTTACGGTGCGGATATTTCTTACCTTGATGTTTCCCAGAAGATTGACGATTTTTACTCTAATAAGTAAGTCCATATCCGCTAAAACACTGTTCAGTAGACTTTGGACTAGATGGAATAAAACTTTTTTATTTTCGAAAGACGACGATTCGATTGCTGTTCGTGCCACGTGTGTTATTGCGCACGCCCCAACAGTTGGCGGTCTTGGTGAAGGTCTGGCTATTAATCAGAGTGTATTCAACCTTAAGGCCAGCGGCTTGCCCGGCGAGGATGATTTGCTCTTCCAGCTTTAGTTTCCCCTTACGCACTTCGCCTACTTCGAGGGCTATGCGGCCTTCAGGCTTGAGAACGCGGCTCATTTCTTTGAGCGAAGCATTCATCTTAGCTGTCCAGTCTTCTAGTTTGCGTAGTTGCCAGAGCTTGCCCGGTTCAGGTTTGCATTGGCAGAACCAGTTGCGCAGCCAGTTATCGCCAACGTAGTTAACGATATCGAGGAAAGGTGGCGAGGTCACGATCAGCTGTACGGACTCATTTTGGATCTCAGGTGTGGCATCGGCTGAGCGGCAAAGTAGGGTCGATGTGGTCGCGTTGTAATTGTTGGGTAGCCCCTGTCGAAGGAGGCTTTTCGACTTTTTTAGAATCAGTTCCTTCGTATTTCGATACTCTGGCTTTTGGCTTCGTTTAGCATTAATCTTACGCTGAGCGTTGAGCGTAGTAGCTTGATTGGGCGGTAATGTATAGACCGAGAAGAAGCCTTTTGAATGACCTGTAAGACGATTGCAGGCTGTCATTTGAAGCCAAGCGTCGACCTCGTCAAAGATGCCTGTGGCTTGCCTAGCTTTGAAATAGCTGCGCCAACCATAGAGTTCAGCGAGTGTTTGCTGTTCAAAAAAAACGAGTAGGTCCTTATCCTCGATCTCTACCTCAGGAAGCGTGATTTGTTCGATTCGTTGAGTAATCTTTTCGAGGTTCTGCTCGCAGAGGCGCGGGGCTGTCAAAATTGTACTCAGTGGATTGACGTCATTGCCAATCACATTGTGGCCGAGCAGTTTTGCTTCGATCAGTGTGGTGCCGCGTCCCATGAAGGGATCGTAGATCAATTGGCCGGGTTCCGCATAACGCTCGATGAAATAGGCTGGCAGCTGAGGCTTGTAGCATGCTCGGTAAGAAACCTCATGGATGGGGTGTCCGCAGCGTTGCTTGGCAGTCCAAAACTCGCCTTGTTTGATCGGGGTGGTGCATTGGCGAGTGATCTCTGTTGTCGGCATGTTGCCTAAGATGGAGCTCCATGCGCATAGTACAACGATAAATTACTAAGTAATTAATAAAATAAATAACTAGCAATCTCACTACTCACAACGAGCTAGCCAGGTAGGATTTTATATCGGTAAAGTGGGCTATGGGGTCACCGAAGTAGAGACAACCAAAGTGTAGATAAATGAGGAAGATCGCAACGAGGCCGATCTTTTTGTTGGTTTCCGACACCTTGTAAATTTGCCAACTAGAGGGGTTGGGCGAGGATGAATGGGCGTACGACCATAGCTTGAAAGCGGGGCTTTTCTTTTTCCCAGTGCTCAGCATGGAGTTCGCAGGGCTGAACGAGGTCGCCGCATTGGAGCCATTTCTGCACCTGAACCTGATCATCCTTTGTGAAGGCCAGTCCGGCGGCCTTTAAGTCTAAGCTGGGGTCCACATAGATTAGATTGCCAGCTTCGAAATGCGGTTTTAAATAGCTCCAGTCGACCTCCCCAGAGTACTTCTCTAATTTTTCGGTCTGAGAGAGTGTGTCCTCGTTTGGGCTAAAGTCTTCTTTAAACATTTGTAGTTCAGTGGGATGTGGCTGCATTTCTCCTGTTAGCTTTTTCAGGATGAAATTTTTCTAAAATTTTTTCAGATTTATTGAACGTGAAGCAGGGTAATACGTCTTATTAATATACCTTAGTGTTAATTGTTAAGTGTTAATTTGTTGTTTGTTATAGAACGCTGCCCAAGTAATTGGGCGGCGTTTTTTGTATTCACTAATTATGAGGCAATGTGCGTTGCGGCTACTGTGATGGCGGCATCACAAAGAGGTGTTGCCAGAGTTGTGGCATTACATATCTTAATAGCATGCCCCTAAATAAAGTATCTATTCCTAGACTCCTAAGTGAAAAAAGTGCTTCAGTTCTTCTGTGTGACCGAAAAGAAGTCCATTGAACAAGCAGTTCCTGAAATGAGCCGGCAGCGCATAGGTTCCATCGTCGTTAAAAAGGGTAGTTCTGTTTGTGGTATTTTTACCAAGCGCGACGTTTTGACCCGCGTGGTATCCGCAGGACCTGATCCAAAGGCAACTCAGGTGCGTGAGCTTATGACTGAGAGTTTTTATCTTAATTTGCCCTATTACATATCGGTATGAGGACGGATAAATTTCAGGCCTCAAAGCTGATATTCTCAGAAGGTGACCAAGGCGACGAAGCTTACCGTGTAGTCGAGGGTGCCGTTGAAATCTCGGTACAAAGAGATGGGCAAAAGCTTGTACTAGCGATATTGGAGGCAGGCGAAACATTCGGAGAAATGGCGATGATTGAGAATCGTCCTCGATCTGCGTCGGCGCGGACCTTAGATCCCACTATGATCGAAGTCATCGCGCGCCAAGATTTTCAACAAATGCTAGAAGAGGGGGGTGAACAGATCATACCTTATTTGACCATGATCTTCGACCGGCTGAGAGTGACGAACGATCGCCTGCTAATGGCCTTGAGTCAGCTAAATGAACTCCAGCCTGCTGTTAAGCATCGCCATCAAGATATATTTGGCTCAAGGAGGAGCTCGGCCATAGTTCAAATTGAAGCGGATTCAGAAGAAATGCGTCAGCAAACCTCACTTCAAAAACGGCGTCTTAGATTCTTTCCCTTCCATTTTGGCCGTCGAGCTCAGCTTGCAGGTGTAGAGGCGTTTGTCCAAAACCAGCTCCTTATCGCGGATCGCTCGCCCTTTCGGGTGTCGCGTAAACATTGTATGATAGATACCAGCGGTGATGCTGTCTTTATCGAAGATAAGACCAGTCAACTCGGCACAATTGTAAACGGCATTCCAATTGGTGGGAAAAGCCTAGAAACGCGTGTAAAGCTGATTCGCGGTGCGAACACTCTAGTGTTGGGAGGTCAGGATAGTCAGGTACGCTTTCGGCTCGTTGTGAGTGCGCCTGATGAAGCGGTATGATTTGCTATCGGCTTGACTCAATGCGTCTAGTTTCTGGACACTGCAAACTCACATCTTCAACAAGCTCATTAATCAGAAGGACTAGACTATGGCAGGCGTCGGTAAATTACTCAAACAAGCACAAAAAATGCAAAAACAGATGGAGGCCGTGCAAGCCGAACTCGCCGAAACCATTTTGGAGGTTTCTAGTGGTGGGGGTGCCATCAACGTTAAGATCAACGGGCAAGGCGAGTTTCAAGGCTTTAAGATCGACCCCGAATTTTTAAAAGAAGACGCTGACTTCATTGAGGAGACGCTCCTCTCAGCCGTCCAAGAAGCGGCAGTCAAAGCTAAGGAAACCAGCGAAGAAGCAATGGGTTCCGTGACTGGCGGTATGGGTGGCTTCCCCGGATTAATGTAGGCTCTTTGTCGTCGCTTACCTCATTTGTCTTCTCCTCTCTGGCCTCTGTCCACTGCCTCCTGATCTCTGGAAATGACACCTGCCTACGATTCCCTGCTCCAGCAGCTTAAACGCCTACCGGGTTTAGGCTATCGCTCCGCTGAACGAGTGGCTATGCATTTGTTAGTCGAAAAACCCGACACGATGCCCGAGCTGTTGGATGTTATGAAGCTCGCGCGTGAGGCCGTCTGCCGCTGTCACATCTGCGGTAACATGGCTGAGAGTGAGCATTGCGCTATTTGTGAAGACGGTAACCGCGACGCTAGTACGATCTGTGTGGTCGAGCATGTTCCCGATTTGATCGCGATCGAGCGTTCCAGCGCTTGGAAGGCTCGCTACCACGTGCTGCATGGCAAACTCTCTCCAATTCATGGAGTTGGCCCCGAGCAGCTTAATTTAAAAAACCTTCAAGCCCGAATCCAAACTGGGGAAGTCACTGAGTTAGTTCTCGCTCTCTCCAACGACATCGAAGGGCAGGCAACTTGTCATTTCATTCAAGAAGAGCTGATAGAGGATCGGCCGATTAAAGTCTCTCGTATCGGCTTCGGCCTACCCAGCGGTGGCGGTGTTACCTACGCGGACTCGGTCACACTGCGCAGCGCGCTTGAAGGCCGCCGCACTTACGAATAGTCCCCATGATACAATTTTCTATCTTAGGCATTCCCGTTCGTGTAGAGCCTTGGTTTTGGATCACGATGGCATTTATCGGAGGTGGCCTCCATGCTGCCAATTCAACTGATATTTTGCTGGTGCTTGTCTTTGTCTTTGCGGGCTTTCTATCTATCATGATACATGAGCTCGGGCACGCGCTCACTATACGAAAATATGGCCTGCCTGCAGCCATTACCCTGCAAGCCTTCGGTGGCTATGCCTCCTTCCCCTCAGGTAAGCTGGATCGCAAGCAGTCATTCGTGGTCACTGCGGCGGGTCCTGCTCTGCAGTTCGCATTCGGTGTGCTGCTCATTATCCTTGCTCCCAATATTTCGATTCCGGAAGGGTCTCTTTTTCTTCCCTTCATCAGAGATTTGATTTGGGTCAGCATCGCATGGTCGATCCTAAATTGTCTGCCCGTCTATCCGATGGATGGCGGGCAAATGATGGCCGCGATTCTAGGACCTAATAAGCAGCACTACGTCCATTTGATCAGTTCTATCGTTGCAGTCGCTGTCGGTATCGCTGGCTACCTCTATCTCGGCACGATCCTATTACCCATTTTCATGGCACTCTTCGCGTGGCAAAATTGGCAGTCTTACCAAGCTTCTTCTCCCCGGTAGTCATCGTTTACTGAATTGTATCCTTCCCATTTCCGCTGCCCACGGTTTTATATGAACTATGAAAACTGCTAAAATCGTCTTAAAAGAGCTGGTCTTTTTTGCCCGGCATGGGCTCCTCGAAGAAGAAGCAAAGTTGGGGCAACGCTTCCGCCTCGACGTCGTCGTCGAGCTGGACCCTTCACTCGATTTGTCAGCAGATACTCCAGATTCTACGGTGAATTACGTGGAACTCTACGGAACGATCAAAGAGATTTTTACCGAGCAACGTTTTAATATGATCGAGGCGGCAGCCGATGCCATCGCAGTCAGCTTACTTGAACGTTTTGCCAAGCTTGTATCAGTCACGGTACAAGTAAAAAAACCCTCCGTGCCTGTTGATTGTGTTTGCGACTACTTCGCTGCGGAGGTGACGCGATGCCGCTAGTGCGTGCCTACATCGCGCTCGGCAGCAACCTTGGTGATCGGATAGGACAAATGCAGTCAGCGCTTAAGGCTTTAGCGGCGGATAATCAGCTCAAAGTTTTACAAATTAGTCCTCTTTATGAGAACCGCGCCATTGGTATGGGGGAGGCCGATGATTTCCTCAACGCAATGGCTGAGGTCGAGACCTCGATGGCACCACTTGCCTTGCTCGACTTTTGTCTCAAAGTGGAGTCGAAGCTCGGCCGAGTGCGCACGAAGGAGTGGGCGCCGCGCACCATCGATCTAGACATCATCGCTTACGGGGATGAAGTCATCGAACACGAGCGCCTTCAAGTTCCTCACCCACGCATCGCTGAGCGCGACTTTGTCGTGCATCCACTCTGCGCCATCGCGCCGAATGTGGAGATTCGAGGTCAACGCGTAGCTCATATGGCTGCGGCGTTGCCGATGGACAGCTTGACGCTCTGTGAATTGAAACTTGAACTCGTTTAGGGCTGTGATCTTAGCTTGGAGGGCTGCTAACAGCTGACCATAGATACATAAATCATTCTCCACGCGCGACCTGAAGCTCGAACACTAACCCAGGCAGACCTTTTAGACAATGAAACCACAAATCGAAATCGAATACTGCTCAGGCTGCCGTTGGCTCCTCCGCGCCGGGTGGACAGCGCAGGAACTTTTGACCACCTTCGAAGCCGAGCTTGGCGCGGTAACACTACGCCCCTCCGACACGAGTGGCACCTTTCGTGTAAGCTTGGACGGCGACCTGATCTGGGATCGAAAGACGGAGGCTCGTTTCCCTGAAATCAAAGAGTTGAAGCAATGCGTGCGCGACCATATCGCGCCAGAGCGTGATCTTGGGCACAGCGATACAGACGAGAGAAATAAAATTAGCGGATGAACTTTCTCAAAAAGCAAACCCTGCACGGCTGATCAATTACCCACCTCAGTTTTCACTTAAGCCACTTTTTCCAGCTATCACGGTAGTCTTCCGCATTCCGCCAATCGACGATGCGGGGCTTTAGTACGGATGATGGTATCTTGAGGTGTTTGTTCATTATAAAGCTTCTCAATCATGGTCTCGACGCTCTTATATCCCCAATCGTAGTAGGGGTGGACGACGAGCGCATCGAGGTAGCCTTGATCGACGTAGATGAAGGCAGAAGGTGAGGACTGGATGGCGACGACGGGTAGTTTGCCAGGCTTCCAAGGGAGCGCGGGCATACCGAGTAGCGGCCAATCTTCGAGGAAGACCCAGCCCTTGATCAGGTCGTTGCGGTCGGCCTCTTCGGCTGCACGGATCGCTTCGATCGCAGAAAGATAGTCGGGCGCACAAGTGATCGTCGTCTCGATGTGGCGATAGCTAAGCACCTCGCGTAGACCGGACATGCGCTGTTCCAGCTCCGCGCTTGGTGTAGCGCTAGTGAGTATCGCGACACGAGCCTTTGTAGGAAGCTTGCTTAGAATCGAGCGGCCTGCTAAGCGGCCAGCTTCGACCTCGTCGGCCAGCACAGATGTGAGTGATTCACGGTCGGAGAGTTGGCTCTCAAAAAAGACGACTTCTTGACCTTGTAGCAAGGCAAAGTCTATGGATGCTCCGATGGCTTCAGTTTTTTCTGGGCTGATGATTAGACCGTCCGCATCTTCAATGAAGAGTTCGGCCAGTGAATTCATTTGGCTGCCTCCTTGAGTCTTATCTGGAGTGAAAATAACTACTTCAATGTCGATCGAATACTTTTTGCTAAGTTCAATTGCCGCGGTTTGAGCCCCTTCTTGGGCGGCTTGGTAGATGACGTTCTCTTGGTCACGCCCGACAAAGCCGATCTTAAACTCGCCGAGCAGTTCGCGGTTTTGAGCTTCGAGGGCGGTGCACCAAAATAGGGCAGCTAGGAGAGTGAGTCGTTGCAGCATTGATATCTAATTTAGGAATCTTTAAATACAGTTGGCAACTGGCTTTGTTCGCTTTTTAGCGAGGCATCCGAGCCAAACTCTCTGCGAGGCCACCTTCGCGGCTGTGCTTTCGCCATTGTGTGGCGAAGTCCTTAGCCAATTGAGCTTTGCTTTCGGAGGCAGTTTTATTGAGACAACGCTCTAAGCCTGCTCGATTTAACCGTATGGAGAGTGCGATTTCTGGATCAAGCCCGTCAGTCGGGATCGCGTTCAATGCCTCGCCGCATTTTGTGAGTTCGGTCGGATTGGTCAGAGGGAGGAGGGTGTCTTCAAGTTGTTTCTCGTTCGCGAAGAAGGCGCTGTTTAAAAAACTATTCGGTGGTGAGGGCTGCGTGAGCAGACCGTCGATCTGACCTAGGGCACAGATGCTCGCGCCATGTCCTTTTGGTTCACCCGGGTAAAAGAGGGTATCGATGGTTTCGGCTAATTCGGTCTCGTCGAGAGTTTGCCCATGACTCTCTGCCGCTGCGATGATGAGCGCGGGGTAGAGGGTAAACCAAGGCTGGTGATGTCCGTTATCGCCCCATGCGGTTAGAAGCAAGCCGCGTGCGCCGTGAGCGTGACCTTGTTTGGCAGCTAGTCGTATATTAGCTTTGGCCACATCGAGGCGGCCAGAGAAAGAATTCCAATTACCCGCACCAGGTGCGACGTAGAATTGATCGCGGAAGCCGGCCTCGGCTACGATGCGGCATTGTTCCGCAAATGGGGAGTCGGCCTCGTAGCCCCAAATGACAGGGATGACACCTTTGGGTAATTCCGAGACCAAATCGGGACGCTCCATAATAATGTCTGCCCAGAACTGGGCAGTTTGCCCGTGGTTCTTTGTCAGTGCAAAAAGTTGCTTCATGAAGTCCAAATAGACGCGGTGTTTGCCTTCGCGTTCGACGCGCTCTGCGCTGCGGCCTTTGCCCAGTTCCCATGGCTCGTCGCCTCCGATGTGAAGCTGGCACGAGCTAAAATTGGGGAGTAGCTCGGCGTAGAGTTTATCGATAAAAGCGGCGCTGTTTGCATCGGGGTAGAGCGTGCTGCCAGTATCGCGCCAGCCAGCAAGAGGATGCTCAAAACCGTCGGGGCATTCTGCGAGCGGCTTGTAACTCTGCGTGCTTGAGCCAGCGCTCCATATGGCCGAAGGAGTTTTGATTTGGCACCAGTTCGATGCCACGATCTGCGCAGTAGCCGTCGAGTTCGAGTATCTCGCTGGCTGTCAACGGCGAGGCGTTCTGCCAAACCGTTTCGTGATCAGCGTAGGCGAAGGTGTGTTCCGTATAGAGTTGCAGCTCGTTATATTTGAGCGCTTGCAGAGCATCAATCAAGCGGTGGAGTGTTGCCATCGTCGGCACTCGGTTGCGACTGATGTCGAGCATCAGACCACGGCGATCAAAGAGAGCGGTATTGTTTAACAACATTGGCAAAAAAATGGCACGCTCTGGAGGAAGCGTGCCGTATTTCCCATGGTCGGGCCGACAGGATTTGAACCTGCGACCCCTTCACCCCCAGCGAAGTGCGCTACCAGACTGCGCTACGGCCCGAACGAGAAAGATTGCGAAAGATGGACGAGCACTGGGGTGCGTCAAGTCTTTATGGAGATTCGGTTACTTCGACGCGGATGAATGCTTGATCTATATCTGATACGGACTGACTTCGACGATAAACGAGTTTTTCCGTACCGTTGCCGTTATCACTCGGTTGGGGGGTGGGATTCGCGATCCCGTTTGAATCGTTTGGCCAAGTGGTAAGGGTTGGTGGTCGTTTTTGGCATGTAGCTGATGCCTTGTAAACCAATGGGTCGCTCGAGCGTGAGTTCGAGATAGGTGCTGCCGCCATCATCCACGAGCGAGAGAGCCGGCAGGGTGCTAAGATTATTGCCGTTGGGATCGCCGCCAATGGCAAACTCGAGTAGCTGTCCGATGCCATCGAAATCAGTGTCAGCATCGTCTAGTGCGTCGTTTCCGCTTAGGCCGTGGAAAATCTTCCAACCTTCATATTGGTTTTGATCAGGCTCTACTTCGATTTGTAAAATCCTTCCGGTTATGGCGCCACTGCCAAAATTGGCACTTTGGGATGGGGTCGACAGTGTGAAGAGATAGATACCTGAGTATTCCGAGTAGGTTTGCCCATGGTAGCTAACGCTACCGCTGGGATCGGTTATAAAGTAATGGATAGAAGCTTCACTGATAGAGGCGAGGAAATCCGAATCGCTATCAGTAAAAAAGCCGCCACGGAATTGCTGCGAGTTTTCAATAGAGGAGATATTGAAATAGATCGAAACAGTGTTGGAAATGTCGAGTGCCGTGGTAAATGGGGTGGCATTGGTCAGGCGTATGAGGTCGTTAATGCTACTGTTGGGTACTCCGAAATTGGTAGTGGTGGCCGCAGTGAATTCGAGCGCAAAATCCAAACCTGCCTCAGGGGAGAGCGCTGGGCTGGTCAAAATCCCCGGGCTACTTCCCTGGTGCAAGAAGTCCGGATCCGCTAACTAGGGGAACCGATCCGCTCCCAGAAAGGGTGCCATCGCTGTCGATTATGAGTTCAGCTGAACTGCTAATGTCGCCATCGACAATGAGTTCGCCTCCATGAATCCAAGTGTTACCGCTGTAGCTTGAGTTGCCACCAAGAGTCAGTTGCCCTGCGCTGAGGGCGATGCTTCCCGAATCTGGTGATGTTTCCGGAAATATAAGAACTAGCACTACCATCCAACTCTAAAAGGTGACCGTTTGTGTCCAGGTTAGCGAGTTGGACGCCACCTGTGCCTAGCGCCCAATATTGTGAGGAACTGAGCGCAATATTTGCGCTAAAAACTTGTTGATCTTGATCGTAATTAGTGATGCCTCCACGGCCAATTGTGAGAGTGGAGCCGCCAGAGAAAGTGAAGCTGTCGTCGCTGCTAGCTGAGCTTTTAAAGTAGAGCCCTCTCAGTGTATAGTTAGACTGAATCGATGGGCTGGAGGAAATGGCTGTGCTTGGGTCAAAGAGCACATACCTGTCTGAAGTTCCTCCGCGCCAACCGCCTATGCCCCATGCTGAGTTGCGATCTATTCTAGCGGATGAGTTGCCTGCCCAAGTATAATCAGGGTCGCCCACGCAACGTAAAGCGTAACCCGATGAGTTCATGGCGTTATTGGCAGCAGTAATCGCACCCGCACGGGCGAAGAAACTAGAAAAGTTATATGTGGTGCTTCCTATGTTTCCGAAGATACTGTTGACCCCGAGAACTGTGAGTTCGTTCGTTCCTTCGGGGTTTTCCCAAGTGTTCAAAACTGGCGAAGCCGAATCGCCCACAACAAATGCGGCATCATTTTGACTTATCTGCAATGCTCGCTGGTCGGTGTCGCCTCCGTTATCAAAAATATCAAAGACGGTTGTCTGTGCCAGACGGGGGCTTTCATTAGCACTTCCACCTCTACCGTAGAGTAACACGGATAGGCCTTTGTATTTCGCCTGGGCATTGGATTTGCTGTCATCTGAACTCGAGTCATACAGGTCGAGTACTGCTAAACGGGAAAAAGTGTTGGGTGTGGCAACGGTTTCGCTCAGTGTGCCCACGGCGAGATCGTGATCGACGTTTCCGTTGTTAGGGACATACCATCCAAGAGCTAGGTTGTTGATCGAACCTACACCATTTGCGGTCGATATTGTGCCATCCTGTTGTCGAATGCGAATACCGCGGGTGTCTTGATTGGCGACTTGAGGATACTCAAAGTGTTGTGCGGTCAAAAAATGAATAGGACTTAACATTCCAAGCCCTTTATAACTATTATCTGAGATCCCACCAGGGATGGTCGTGCTCCAGCCAACTCCTGAAAAATCTAGGCTGTTACCAATAAATGACCCATCGCCATTGGCGATGGGTGCGAGTGGAAAGCCGGAACTAAACCGATCATTCACTGAGTTGGAATAAGCCGTAATCGTAATGGCTGAAAGCTCCAATAAGCAGGCACAAAAGAGGGCGGCAGACGCAATTAATTTCCCCCGTGCAAATCTTAGCTTATAATTAGGGGAAAACATATTGCATAGTCTAGTTAGCTAGAGTCCGATTTATCAAACACATAGCTGTGAAAGACTTGTAAATTTAGCTGCTCAATTCTACAGAACTGGGCAGCTAGGGACTTTTAAAGCGCCCTAGTTAAGCTCAGCGCCGTGCAGCCAAGAAGTAGAGCAGCCATCCGAGGCTGCTAACGAACGCAGCCACATATGTGTAGGCAGCAGCGTCGAGTGTCTTGGTCACGCCTAGGAGCTCGTCTTGGTCGACGATGCCGAGGCCGACGAGTTGCGCTTTGGCGCGCTTGCTGGCGTCGAACTCCACGGGGAGAGTGACAAGCTGGAAAACAGTAAGCACGAGATAAACCGCAATGCCGAGGTAGATGGTGATCGGCCCAAAGCCTAAGAAAAAGCCGCCAAACATGATGACTGGTAAAAACTGCGACGCAAAGCCGGTGATTGGGACGAGCGTCATGCGCAAATTAAGTGGTGCATACTCCTGCTTGTGCTGGATGGCGTGACCAGCTTCGTGGGCGGCGACTCCCAGGGCTGCGAGGCTAGAACCTCGGTAATTATCCTGACTCAGTGCGAGACGCTTTTTGCTCGGATCATAGTGGTCGGTTAATGTGCCGTGGCATTCGACGATTTCGACGTCGTGGATGCCGGCACTCTCCATGACTGCTTGGGCGGCTTCGCGCCCTGTGATTCGGCCACGAGAGGGCACTTGGACGTATTTACCGTAGGTGCTTTTGACCTTCATTTGCGCCCAAAGTCCAACAATGATTGGTATGATGATAAAAAAGATAATCGGTGACATGATGAGTGATATTTATTTCTTGGAACATTAACTAAAATATTAGTTCCATCTACTTTAATGTCTATTGTGCGAATCTCAATAAGTCGAATTTTTTCCAGTTTATCGACAATACTACCTCGCACGGACGATCTTATTTGCTATAAATATAATATACGTTTTCAAAAATTAATCATTAACACTATGCAAAAACTACTCTCAATCTCTCTTCTTAGTATTATCGTTTCTTCATGCATCTCTCAGTGCAGGCGACGAATGGATGACTGACTTCGCAGCGGCTAAAATCAAAGCTGCCGCTGAACAAAAGCCACTTCTTTTGGATTTTACGGGCTCTGACTGGTGCGGTTGGTGTATCAAGTTGGATAAGGAAGTTTTCAGCCAAAAGGCATTTAAGGAATTTGCGGCCGACAATTTAGTTTTGGTCGAGTTGGATTTCCCCCGCGGTAAGGAACAGTCCGAAGATTTAAAGGCACAAAACAAGGCATTAGCCGAAAAATACGAATTCGTGGGTTTCCCACGATATTGGTGCTTTCTCCCGAAGGGGAATTGATTGAAAAGACCGGTTACCAGCGCGGGGGCCCGGAGGCTTATGTCGCACACATCAAAGAGATCCTGGTAGCAGACAAGTAGTTTAGGCATCCCGCTTGTCCGAATTAAAAAATCCCCAAACTTAGGGTTGCTTTTCGTTTTCTCTCTTTTAATCTGCGCGGCTTCCTAGAAATAGACCGTTTCTTGGAATTGTATTTTTCAATAGATTTTTAGACATGCAACAATACACACTTAACATCACAAATCGTGAAAACACCGGCCGCGGTGTAGCACGGCGCTTACGTGCGTCGGGTAAAATTCCTGCCTCCCTTTACGGCCAGGGTAATGCTCGCTCAATCACCGTTGCTGCGGTTGATTTTCGCGACCTAAACCGAGAGATTGGAGGCGGTGCTGCCCTAGTCGAGTTGACTGATGAAAAGGGCGATACTGCTCTTTGCCTCGTTCAAGATGTTCAGTATCATGCTGTTAAGAGCACTATTGACCACATTGATTTCCAGGAGGTTGAACGCGGCCAAGCCTTCAATACTAAGATCCCCGTCCACCTCGTCGGTGAAGCAGATTGTACCGGTGTCAAAAACGATGGCGGTGTGCTTGATCACAAGACACACGAAATCGATATCCGCTGCCGTCCTTCCAAACTCCCTGAGCACGTTGAGGCAGACGTTTCTGCACTTGCTGTCGGCGATGCGCTCACGATTGCTGACTTACCTGTTATCGAAGATGTCGAATACATGGGTGACTCAACGCAAGTTATTGTTTCCGTCCAACATCCGACCGTCGCCGCCGAACCTTCTGAGGACGAAGCCGAGCAGGTTGCTGCTGACGAAGTTCCCGCCACTAAGGTCAGTGATGACGATAGCGAGGGTGACGACGACTCCTCCAAGGGAGATAATTAAACCTTTAACCCGGCCAATTTTCTCTACGGGATATTGACCGACAACGTTCTTTTACAGATGCCCATCGCGGTTATTGCAGGTCTCGGAAATCCAGGATCTAAATACCGCAACACCCGACACAACATCGGCTATGCCCTTGTTGATCAGTTAGCTACAAAATACGGCGCTACATGGAAACATGAAGCCCGCTTTGAAGCAGAGGTCGCAGTGATCCAGCACGATGAGCGCAAGCTCATGCTGCTCAAGCCGCAGACCTTTATGAATGCCAGTGGTCGCTCTCTCGGAACCGCGCTGCGCTACCGCAAGCTGTCCGCTGAATCGTTACTCGTCATTTACGACGACCTTACTCTCGATTTAGGACGGATTAAGCTGAGTGTCAGTGGCAGTGCTGGCGGCCATAACGGGATCGCTGATATTCTAACTCAAGTCGGCACAGGTTTTGCCCGCTTCCGAGTTGGGATCGGAGCTAAGCCACACAAAGAGATGGACCTCGCTGACTACGTTCTAAGCAAATTTTCAAAGGACGAACAAACTATTTTGGCGGATCACAGCCCAATTTTTCTCGATCAGATACACTTGATCTTGAATGAAGGCATCGATTCCTCCATGAACATAATTAACCAACGCATAGCTACACCGCATGAGCGCAACGACTAAAAATAAGTATAAAGCCACTTTCATCCTAGACCTCCGCGAATCCGAAGACGATTCCGCTAAAGTTATGGCTGACCTCAACGAAATCTTGAAGTCCATCGGAGGCGAGCCATCCGACAGCGAAGATCTTGGTATGCTCGACTTCGCTCGTGCTGCAGATCGTCGCTACACTCAAGGTCACTATATCGAGATCTACTTTGAGGGTACTGGCGATGTGCCTTCAACTCTGAAGGAAAAGCTCAAACTTGACAAGCGCGTCAACCGTATCTTCGTCGAGTCCAAATAACACTACAAACCCACGACCACTATGGCCTCATTCAACAAAGTTATTTTGATGGGAAACCTAACCCGCGACCCTGAAACTCGCGTTACGGCCACTGGTTTGACTATTTGTAAGCTCGGGCTCGCTGTATCTCGCTCATTCACGACCAAGGATGGCGAACGCCGCGAAGAGACCACTTTCGTAGACATTGACGCATTTGGTAAGCAGGCTGAAGTGATCACTAAGTATTTCCGCAAAGGTAAGCCCATCTTAATCGAAGGTCGCCTCAAGCTAGACCAATGGGAGGCTAACGATGGCCAAAAGCGAAGCAAAATGGGCGTCGTGATGGAGACTTTTCAATTCGTTGGCAATCGCGATGACAGCGATTCCAGCGGTAGTAATAGTGATTCCGGAGGTTACGAGCAGAGCTCGCCCCCCAAGCGGCAGGCTGCCGCTGAAAAGCCCGCCACAAATGAAGATTTCTCCGCGGACGAAGACACTCTCGATGAAGACGTGCCATTCTAGGCCTACGACTTCCTTTTCTCAATTTACCAACAAATTATTTAATACACCGATAGCATCATGGCCAACAATCAGGTTCTCCTCCTCCAACCCATCAATGGACTCGGCGCCGAAGGCGACACAGTCACTGTAAAAGCTGGCTTCGCCCGCAACTTTCTGTTGCCTCGCAAACTAGCGCTTCCGATCACGCAGGCTAACAAGAAGCACGTCGAGTCGCTCCTCAAAGCTCGTGAAGCCCGCGAGCAAAAGGAATTCGAAGATTCACGTGGACTCAGCGAACGCATCGAAAAGACTAGTATCGCAATCGCTGTGAAAACAGGTGAGGGTGGTAAAATGTTTGGTGCGGTCACCGCTAACGATGTGCTTGAGCGCCTTAAGGCAGAGGGTATCGAGCTCGTGAAGAAGCAACTTCAGATAGCAGCACCCATCAAAGAGCTCGGTTCACATACGGCCGCCATTAAACTGCACGCTGACATCGAGACTGAACTCAAGTTTGAGGTCGTCTCCGAGAATCCAATCGAAGAAAGTGCGGATTCGGAGAAAGAAATTGCTGACGACGACGAATAACTGTTGGCAACGCCTCGTTGTTTTCACTCAATAGGGGATGTCTTCTGATTCAGAACCAGCTTTCGGGCGAGCTAGTAGCGATAGAAAGTTCTCCAATAAAAAGGGGAATTCTCTGACTGAGGACTCAATACGTACTCAACCTCACAACATCGAGGCGGAAGAAGGTTTACTAGCTGCATGCCTCATTGATGGTGGTCACGACGTCATTACTACATGCATAGAGAGTCACATCTCTCCGGAGTGTTTTTATAAGACGCAGCATCAGATTATCTTTTCGGCAATTATTGCACTCTTTGAAGAGGGTAATCCCGTCGATGAGATTATCTTGCACGAATACCTAGTTAAAGCGGGTAGCTCTGAGGACATTGGGGGTATTGCTGGTATTTACCACATTCAGGGCAGAATTGAAACACCTGCTCACGCAAAGTATTACGCGGGTATTGTTCACGAGAAGTATTTATTGCGCAGGCTCATCCGCACATCGCGAGAGGCGACCGAGGCATGTTATGAACAGCAAGAGGACATTTCTGTATTCATCGATCGAATCGAAGAGGAAATACACAATATCAGTAGTGGACGCATCGTTAAAGTAGCGACCCCGATTGATGAATCAGTTGAACAAGCGGTTGCTGATATATACGCGATGTTAAACGGTAAGGATGAGGCCGACGGCGTCATGTCTGGTTTCCGCGATCTCGATGGAATGACATATGGTTTCCACCCGGGTCAAATGATCGTTTTGGCAGCGCGTCCTTCAGTGGGGAAGACCAGTTTTGCTATGAATTTCGCGGAACATGCGATTCTCCCTGACGGTGGTCGTTCTGCAACAGGTGTTATGGTCTTCAGCCTCGAAATGACCGCTTCACAGCTAGCTATGAGGTTGATCTGTTGCCGTGCTCGCGCTGACATGAGGAAAATCCGAGACCGGATCGCGTCCAAGAAGGACATGCAAGAAATTGCAAACACGGTCAAAGAACTGAAAGGCAAACCCCTCTGGATCGATGACTCAGCATCATCCACAATTCTCGATATTCGTGCCAAAGCTAGGCGGATTGATTCGAAGCACCGCTTAGGTTTGATTGTCATTGATTACCTTCAGTTGATTAAAGGCACGGACTCTCGGGCTCCACGTGAACAACAGATCGCCGATATCTCTCGGGGCGTCAAAGGCATGGCGAAGGAGCTCAATGTGCCAGTCGTCGTGCTCAGTCAGCTAAATCGCGAGTCGGAGAAAGAGAACCGCGATCCACGCCTCTCTGACCTCCGTGAATCTGGCTCGATTGAGCAAGATGCCGACGTTGTGATGCTACTTCATCGCCCGAAAAAGAGCGACGACGATGAGACCGTCGAAGGTGATGGCATGTTTAATGAGCACGAGCATATTAAATTAATCATTGCCAAACAACGAAATGGACCCGTTGGTGAAATTGACCTAACATTTGTCCGCCGCTACACACGTTACGAGAATTTCCACCGCTAAAGCCTACGTCCGATTACTTTTATTAAAATGCGCATCTTACAGACAGTCTCTTTCTTCGCAGCCAGCTTGATCGCTATTTGTCTGCCGACTCAATCTACTTACGCAAGGAAGCTGAAACCTATCCGATTATCAACCGAATTATCACTCGAGTTCGATGGTTTCCGCTCGACCAGTGACCAATACGTGATGGGTAATGTCCAGTTGCGCCCTGGTATGAATTATAATCCGGCGCTGCTCGACCAGTCGATTCGTGCTCTCTACAGCACGGGTTATTTTGAATTTGTTGAGGCTCGTGTCGACAAGGCGCAAAATCAAACCGTCGACGTGGTTTTCGAGCTAGTTTCCAAGTATACTATCGAACGCATCCGCTTTCTAGGTAACGATAAATACACTGATTCACGCCTAGCCTCAAAGGCCGAGCTTGAGACTGGTAAATCGCTGGACGAGTATCTAGTCAGCGTTGGCGCGGATAACATTGCCGCTTATTACGTAGAAAAAGGCTTTCCTGATGTAGAGGTCGACTACCGCATACAGCGTGATGAGCAAACTGGCTACGCAGTGGTCAGCTACGATGTCGACGAAGGTGGTAAAGTCCGTATCGATGAAATCTTCTTCGAAGGAAACGAAGCCTTTCAGTGATAAAAAGCTCCTCAAGCAACTTGAAACAAGTAAGCACGGGTGGCTATCTTGGTTGACGGGTTCCGGGAAGTTCGACGAAAAGAAATTCAAAGAAGACCTCACCACTCTTCGTAAGTTTTACAGTGACTCTGGTTTTCTCGACTGTGAGATCAACGAGGAAAAAGTATCCATTGATTTCGTCGAGTCTGATGAAATTGTAATTACCATTCCTCTAGTCGAAGGGCAGCTCTACTATCTCGGAGAGTTCTCTGTTGAAAATGCTACCGTCTACACCACGGACGAGCTACTCGACGTGGTGCGCCTAGAGAAAGGTGATCCATTTTCTCCGCAGGACGTGGATGATGCCGCCATTGCCATCCGCGATTACTACACTTCGAGTGGCTACCTTGATTCTAGGGTTCGTGCCGAACGCGTTCCAAACATGGAGACACGTCAGATTGATGTCGTCTTCCGAGTGCGTGAGAGTGAGAAATTCTATGTGGAGTCGATCAACGTGGAGGGCAATACCAAGTCTAAATCGCGAGTCATTATCCGCGAGTTAGCGCTCAGCCCAGGTGATGTATTTGACCTTAGGCGCATGGATGTCAGCGAGCGACGCCTTAAAAATATCAATTTCTTTGAAGATGTCCGCCTAAACCCTGAATCCACAAACATCCCTGGACGTAAGGACCTCGGCATCACTGTGAGGGAAGGCCGCACGGGTAGCTTCACTTTTGGTGCGGGCTTTGGTTCAGTCGAAAGCGTCGTCATCTATCTTCGAGGTTTCTCAAGGTAACTTTGACCTCTTCAATTGGCGCTCTGGATTTCAAGGTGATGGCCAAAAGTTTCGTTTTCGCGCCTCGGTTGGTACGACTAGTAACCAAGTCTTAATTGCTTTTGAGGAGCCCTGGTTGTTCGAGCAACGCCTCGCCTTCGGTGTCGAGATTTATCGAACAGAATCCGATTATAATAGCGCTGATTATAACGAGTTACGAACAGGCTTCGAACTCTACCTCCGCCGTCGCCTCTTCGAGTTGGTCGAAGCACGCCTTTCCTACCGTATGGAACTGGTCGATATTTTTGACGTAGATCGCAATCCATACGCCTAATGCGGTGCTGATAATGGCTGACGGTCGTATTGCAATGATGGCATCGCCGATGTTTTCCAGCGCGCAGAGGGTGAAGATCTCGTCTCCAAGGTCGGCCTCACTTTTCTCCGCGATACCAGAGAGACCCTTATCTTTACGCGTAAGGGCAACCGTTCCTCACTTAAGTTTGAGTATGCGGGCATCGGTGGTGATATCAACTACTACAAAATGGAAGGGCGGACTGCGCAGTTCATTCCCACATTCGATGCCTATGAGCAGTCGCTCTCCATTATCGCCCGCGCTGGTAGTGTATCACCTTTTGGCCAGAGTGATAGGTCCCGTTTTACGACCGCTTCTATCTAGGTGGTCCCGATACGCTTCGTGGCTTTCGATTACCGGGAAGTGGGTCCACGAGATAGATGATACAACTGCTCGTGATGAAGCAGTGGGCGGCAACACTTACGCCTTGGTTTCTTTTGAATATGGTTTCCGAATTGCGGAACCTTTGGGGCTGGTTGTGTTCTATGACTGGGGATTTGTTAATGAAAATGATTTTGATTTCAGTATGTCTGAATACGCCGACAATTGGGGCGTGGGTGCGCGCATCATGCTCATGGGCTCGCCGCTCAAGCTCGATCTCGGTATACCTATCACTTCCCCTGAAGGTGCTGGTGGGGGCACGCAATTCAATTTTTCCTTTGGCACACGCTTCTAGTCGTGCTCTAATCTAACAACTCAATCACATAAACAAATATCATATGAAAAAATCCACTACCCTTATTCTCGCATTTCTATTGCTTGCCACCGGGCTTTTCGCCCAAAAAGCTCCGATCGTTGGCGTCGTCGACGTACAACGCGTCCTTGCAGACTTCACGGAATTTCAAGCAGCTGTTGAAAAAGTCAGAGGCTCTGTAGCTCCAGTCGAAGAGGAAATGCAAAAAATGCAGTCTAGCATTCAAACCATCGTCACCGAGGGCCGGGAAATCGAAACCAAGGCGAACAATCCAGCTGCGAGCGAAGATGCACGTGCAGAGGCTGCTGCTGCGCTCCCCGAGCTCCAAGCTAAGCTCCAAGAAGCGCAGGCTAACTTGAACCAATTCCGCCAGCAAGCGCAGCAACTCGCTCAGCAAGGCCAGGAAGAACAACTCGCGCCGCTCCAAGCGAGGGCTGTTGAAGCAGTCAAGACGGTCGCTGAAGACAAGGGAATCGATCTTGTTGTTCCCAAGAACAACGTCATCTACTCTTCCGAAGCGCTCGATATTTCTGACGCTGTAATCGCTGTTCTCAATTCCGGCGAATAGTTTAGATTAATTTCAATTTTCAAAAACCCTGTTCTCGCATAGGACAGGGTTTTTTGTTTCTATACATCATGGTTTTAAATTATTCCACTAAACGCATTCTCGAAATCTTAGGTAAGGATTGCCAAGCGGTCGGTGCTTATGATGGCACAATGCGAGGTATCGCCTCGCTAGCTGAGGCCGAGCAGGGTGATCTTTCGTTTTTAGGAAATGCTAAATATCGCGCAGATGTGCCTGATTCGAAGGCTTCGGTCATACTTGTTCCCGAGGAATATGAAGAGGCGCCTAAGGCTGGGCAGCTTTATTTGAAACTCAAAAACCCCTCCTTCGCCCTTGCACTAATTTGCCGCGATATTGAAGGCAAGTTGCTGCCCCAAGCACCCGCGGGCGTTCACTCAAGCGCAGTGATTGAGCCAGATGCAGAAGTCTCGCCAGAAGCTAGCATCGGCGCGTTTTGCTACATAGGATCGGGCGCTAAAGTTGGGGCATCCGTCTTAGAGAGCCATGTTACGATAGGTCGCGACGCCGTGATTGGTGACGGCGCGCATTTATTTTCACGTGTTTCGATTGGTGACTATTGTGAGATCGGTGAGCGTAATCGCTTAATGTCTGGCAGCGTGATTGGTTCGGACGGTTACGGCTACGAATACGAGAATGGGACCCATCAGCGCGTGCCGCAGATCGGGAATGTAGTTACGGCTGCCGACGTCGACATCGGCGCCAACTCGACGATCGACCGAGCTCGCTTCGGCTCGACCCAGATCGGTGCTGGCACGAAGATCGATAATCAGGTGCAGATTGCGCACAATGTGCGAATTGGACAGCACTGCTTGATTGTTGCTCAGGTGGGCATCAGCGGAAGCACGGTATTAGGCGATGGCGTTATCGTTGCGGGCCAAGCTGGCCTCGCAGGGCATTTAAAGATCGGCTCCGGTGCTATGATCGCCGCAAGCACCGCCGTGTTCAGCGATATAGAGGCTCAATCAAAGGTCCGTGGTTACCCTGCCATGCCCATGATGCTCTTCAATCGGATGGCCGTTTTGCAACGAAAGTTACCTGATCTTTTCAAAAGGTTTGATCAACTCGAAAAAAGGGTAAACTCTCAGCCTGACGAGTCTATATAGTACATTTTAACAATGATGAAAGAAAGTCCCCTCAAAATATTCTGCGGTAATTCAAATCCCGCCCTCGCTAAGGAGATTTGCGAATATCTCAAGGTGCCGTTGGCCAAGGCCGATGTCGTCAGCTTTCCCGATGGTGAGAGCTTCGTCCGGATCAACGAGAATGTTCGTGGCGCGGATGTGTTCATCATCCAGTCCACTTGTAATCCGGCCAATCAGAACTTGATGGAGCTCTTCATCATGATCGATGCTGCTCGCCGCGCTTCAGCCAATCGCATTACCGCCGTCATTCCTTTCTATGGTTACGCTCGTCAGGATCGCAAAGATCAACCCCGCGTGCCAATTACTTCTAAACTAGTGGCCAATCTGCTCGTCTCTGCGGGCACAGATCGCGTCCTTACCGTCGATCTTCATGCTCAGCAGATCCAAGGTTTCTTCGATATCCCCGTCGACCATCTCTACGCTTCGCCAGTTTTGTTCCAGTATTTGAAGGATATTGATACGAAAAACCTCACGCTCTTCTCGCCTGATGTGGGAGGTATGAAAATGGCCTCTGCTTATGCGGGCATGCTCGATGTGCCCATTGGTTTTATTGCAAAGCGCCGTACTAGTGCCGAAACCGTCGAGGCGACTTCGTTAGTCGGCGAGACTGAAGGCCGCGATATTTTGCTGATCGATGATATGACAGAGACCGCTGGTACGCTGTGCGCTGCTGCGAAATTACTTAAGGAAAATGGCGCCAAGAGTGTGATGGCAGCCGTCAGTCACGGCGTGCTTAATGAAATGGGCTACCAGCGTTTAGCTGATAGTGCGATCGATCAGCTTATCACCACCAACACTACGCCCGTGCAAGCTCGGCCTGGTGTGCCAATCACTGTTCTGAGCGTTGCAGAATTACTGGGCGAGGGGATTAGGCGCATTCACAATAATGCGAGTGTTACCAGTCTCTTCGATATCAAGGGCTTCTAGTCAAAGGCCGTGGTTGGGTTAAACGTGGATATCTTTTTCCTGCTCTATTTGGGGGCAGGATTCATTCTGCTCTTCGGTCTCTGGTTTTATTATGACTGGCGCGATAGTCACATCCATGATGCGCAGCGCGCCAAAGTCATCTATCACTGCATCAAGTGCAGCCAAATTTATACAGGGCCTCATCTGAGCGAAGAATGCGATTGCCCCCAATGCGGCTTTACCAATGGTCGACTACGCTTTTGAGTCATTCATTTTTCTAATTCGAAATTTCTAAACCTTACACAATGCCAGACATCATCGCAGTTCTAGACTTCGGCTCGCAATACACGCAAGTCATCGCCCGTCGTATCCGTGAGGCTCACGTCCTTTCTCGGATTTATCCTTATAATACGAAGGCGAGCGTCCTCAAGAAGGAGGGCGTTAAAGGCATCATTCTTTCCGGTGGGCCGTCCTCAGTTTTACTCAAAGGTTCGCCGCGTCCTGACAAAAAAGTTTTTGAACTAGGAGTCCCGGTGCTCGGTATCTGTTACGGAGAGCAATTGATGGCACACATGCTTGGCGGTAAGGTCGGCAAAAGCTTACAGCGCGAGTTTGGGCACGGCACATTGAGTATTTCCAAAAAAGGTAAGCTCTTCGCAGGTCTACCCAAAGTTCTCCGCGTGTGGAATTCCCACGGCGATCGCCTCGAAAAACTGCCTAAGGGCTTCGAAGCCATCGCATCAACTGAAAACTCACCCTTCGCAACTATTCAAGATGCCAAGCGTAATTTCTACGGCATGCAGTTTCACCCCGAAGTGGCTCACTCCGAAATGGGCATGGAAGTAATCTCCAATTTCTTGCTTAAGATTTGCAAATGCAAAGGAGAGTGGTCGATGGCCAACTACATCGAAGAATCCATCCGCCAGATCCGCGACACTGTCGGCGAAAAACGCGTCATTCTAGGGCTGAGTGGTGGTGTCGATTCCTCCGTCGCCGCAGCCTTGATCCACCGAGCCATCGGTAAGCAGTTGACCTGTGTTTTCGTTGATAACGGACTGCTCCGTCTCCATGAGCGTGAACAGGTCGAGAAGCTTTACGGCGATCACTTCGACCTCGACGTTCGTGTTGCTAAGAAATCGAAACTCTTCCTTGATCGCCTCAAAGGAGTCGCCGACCCGGAGAAAAAGCGTAAGATCATTGGCAATAGCTTTGTCGAAGTTTTCGACCAAGAGGTCAAAAAACTTAAAAAGAAGGGCGACTACGCCTTCCTCGCTCAGGGCACACTCTATCCCGATGTGATTGAGTCTGTAGCGATTGAAGGGAATCCAGCGGCACTGATTAAGAGTCACCACAACGTCGGCGGCTTGCCTAAGAAGATGAAGCTCAGCCTCCTCGAACCTCTGCGTGAGCTCTTCAAAGACGAAGTCCGTGAGCTCGGCTCAGAGCTCGGTTTACCCAAGGAAGTCGTTTGGCGCCAGCCATTCCCGGGGCCTGGACTCGGTGTCCGCGTGATGGGTCCCATCGTAAAAAAGGACCTCGATGTGCTCCGCAGAGCCGATGCGATTCTCCAAGAGGAGATGATGGCCGCGGACCTTTACTATAAAGTTTGGCAATCCTTCTGCGTCTTCCTTCCGGTTAAGACCGTTGGAGTGATGGGTGACGAGCGCACCTACGAAAATGTCGTCGCGCTGCGTATCGTCGAGAGTGTCGACGCTATGACCGCCGACTGGGCCCGCGTGCCCTACGAAGTGCTCCGCACCATTTCAAGTCGTATCATCAACGAAGTCACCGGTTGCAATCGTGTCGTCCTGGACATCAGTTCTAAGCCTCCCAGCACCATCGAGTGGGAGTAGAGGCTAACTTATTGTCTTCGTTAGAGTCAAATGACAGCTCTCTATGACAAGACAGCTTAATTTGTGTTTCTTATTAGTTCTTGGCGCCAATCTTAGTGCCCAAGAGCTTAGAGAAGGCGACATTCAATAGACTATTTTTCGTCAAGCGCACTTGCAGGCAGTCCGCAGAACTGTTTGCTTATTTAAAGTTATGCAAAAGATCGAATTTTCCGAGTCGTCAAAATTTCAAAATGCCTTGCGCACTTTCTGCGATCAAGCAGTCGTTTCTGGCGATCTGACAGATGTAGTGACAAGCGTGCTTTCTGATGTGGGGAAGCGCGGTGACCGCGCAGTCCTTGAATACACTGAAAAATTTGATCAAGCGAAGCTCACCGCCAAGGCGATGCGGGTTTCGTCCGAGGACCTCAAAGCTTCGGTCAAGAGCCTCAGTGCTGCCGACCGCAAGGCCATCCGCGAATCCATCGCCTTGGTCAAAGACTTTCATAAAAAGACGCTGCCTAAAGACTGGAAGGCGAAAAATGCCCAAGGCGGCATCGTCGGCGAGCGATTTTACCCCATCCAGCGTGTCGGGCTCTATATCCCCGGTGGAAACGTCCCGCTCGTCTCCACCGTCATCATGACGGCTGTACTCGCAAAGCTGGTTAAAGTGCCCGGAAATCGCCGTCTGCACGCCGCCCGATGCAGATGGCAATGTCGCGCCTGCTATGTTGGCAGCGCTTTCCATCATTGGTATCGACGAGGTCTACAAAGTGGGTGGCATCCAAGCCATTGGTGCGATGGCCTATGGCACCAAGACGATTCCAGCGGTCGATAAAATCTATGGTCCTGGTAATGCCTACGTGATGGAAGCCAAACGGCAGGTGCTGGGCACTGTTGGTATTGACCTGCTACCTGGCCCAAGTGAAGTGATGATCATTGCTGATGCTGGAGCCAATCCCCGTCATGTCGCCGCCGACCTCCTCGCGCAGGCTGAGCACGGTAGTGGCAAAGAGATCATTTATTTCGCGACGACGAGCAAGTCGCTCCTCGGTAAAATCGAGAAGGCGATCGCTAAGCAATTACCTACGCTCCGCCATGCTGATAAATGCGCCAAAATTCTCAATGGTCGCTGCCTCGCCGTGACCTGTAAGACACTCGCCCAAGCTGTCAAAGTGGCCAACTACATAGCGCCCGAGCACCTAGAGCTTCAAGTCGCGGCGGCCTCTATTGAGCCCCTGAGTCAGCAGATCACAACTGCTGGAGCGATTCTTCAGGGCTATATGACGCCTACCGTGCTTGGTGATTTCACCGCAGGTCCCAGTCACACCTTGCCCACTGGCCGTGCGGGACGCTTCTTCAGTGGTCTCCAAGCGACCGATTTCATGCGCCGCTCCAGCACGGTGCGCTACGATGCCAAGAGTCTCGCAAAAGCTTCACCCGTCGTGGAGACTTTCGCTCGACTCGAGCAGCTCGACGCTCACGGCAAGTCGCTGACGATAAGATTGTAGTCGACGGCAGTCGGTAGCTGCTCTGCTTCGTTCTATAGAGGGCGCGGCAGTAAAGAGAGCTGACTACATGACTGAATGAGTCGAACCTGGGCGAAGTGCTTTTAGTGCGAGTAGACCCCCGCGTCGGTTAGCCTCTGAATACTTTCGACGACACGTGCTTTGTCTTCGGGGTAGGTCACGCCAAACCAAGGGCTCTCTGTTTGTAAGACAGGGCATTCGACCTCGCCCGCTTTAATCAGGCTATCAACAAGGCTGGGTAAGTAATATTCAGATTTTGCCTCCTGACCGTGCGCCTGCAGGAAGGCCTCGAAATGGGCTTCGAGTGGTTCAAAGATCGCTGGTGTAAAGCCCCAGAAGTTCATCGAGACGACCGCCTCGGCGGAGAGCGGCACGCGCTCGCTCAGAAGGTTTTCGCCGCTTAGCTGGCCTTCCGCATCCTTGCCGATGGCAGTGTACTCTTGCACACTTTGCAACTTGCCGCCATCGAGCGCGCAAATGCCGCGATTGACTGTGCCGTGAGGGGAGAGGGTGTTACGTAAGGTATAACCGACCATACAGGCACTGAGTTCCTCCGTAGCCTCCGAGCTCGGATCGGGAGAATGAGCGCCACTTGCCTGAAGTTGCTCGGCCATCTGAGCGTAAGCTTCACGCCCATAGAAATCGTCTGCGTTGATCACTGCAAATGGCTCAGTAATGCTATCGCGCGCGGCACGCACAGCGTGTGCCGTCCCCCAGGGCTTTGTGCGACCTTCGGGTGCTGTGTGATTGGCGGGCAGATCGTGTAGGTCTTGAAAGGCATAGCACACCTCGATTTTTTTAGCGTGTTTGTCACCGATTTGCCTGCGGAAGGCCTCTTCAAAATCTTTGCGAATGACGAAGACGACTTTAGCAAAACCGGCACGGCAGGCGTCTTCCACCGCATAGTCGATCATGGTTTCGCCAGATGGCCCCATGGCATCCAGTTGTTTAAGGCCGCCGTAGCGAGATCCCATACCTGCAGCGAGTAGGAGGAGAGTGGGTTGCATGCCTAAGTTGATAGCTGTGTATTCTTTGGCTGACAATCTGTAAGTCTCTCTAAATTGGTAGGACATTGCTTTCGCAGTTGAATCGAAGGGACTTATCGTTCTTCTTGCAGTGATCCAATGAAGAAGACTTTCGATGCCAGCAGTCGTGCGCTCCCGCACATTCAAGACTTGCACGCCTACGTGCCGGGTGAGCAGCCGCAGGGTGAGGCTTGGGTCAAACTGAATACCAACGAAAACCCTTATCCACCCTCGCCGAAGGTGACCGATGCAGTCGCCCTTGAAGTTCAGAATTTACGTAAATACCCCGAACCGACCAGCGTGAAGCTACGTGCGTTGATCGGCTCGCGTTATGGTTTGGGGCAGAGCGAATGTCATCATCGGCAACGGCTCCGATAATATTCTCGACCTGATTACACGCTGTTTTGTGTCTGATCCGGGCGCAGGTCACACGGTGCCCAGTTATTCCCTCTACCCAGTGGTGGCGGGTATGTCGGGGCAGGGCTTGGTTGACGTCAACTTCGACCGCTCCATGCAGCTCGACGTCGAGGCACTGGCCGCGACGCAGGCAAAAGTCTTTTTCCTGACCAATCCGAACGCACCGACGGGCGTTGCCTTCCCGATCGAGCAGATTGAAGCGGCTTTGAAGGCGATCGACGGCCTGCTTGTGGTCGACGAGGCTTATGTCGATTTCGGCGCCGATTCGGCGGTCTCTTTGCTCAAGGAATATGAAAACCTGGTCGTAGTGCGCACTTTTTCTAAGTCCTACAGCCTTGCTGGCATGCGAGTAGGCTTCGCCCTGGCGGCGGCACCCATCATCAGCATGCTTGATCGCGTGCGTGACGCCTACAACCTCGACCGTGTCGCCCAAGCCGCTGCGCAGGCAGCATTTGAAGATGTCGAGCACTTCGAAGCGCAGCGCCAGAAAGTGATGGCTACTCGCGAGGCGACCCGTGCACAGCTCGACGCATACGATTGGTTTACCTACCCCTCCGCCGCGAACTTCCTCTTTACCGAGCCGAAAAATGCGGCAGGCGAGTCTGGTTCGGAAGTCGCTGCGAGTCTTTTTGAGTATCTTAAATCCCAGCGCGTCCTCGTGCGCTATTTTTCCTCCCATCCTTTAACTTGCTCTTTCATCCGAGTCAGCGTAGGAACTGATGCTGAAATGAAGGTTTTTTTAACCGCTGTCGAATCATGGCTGAACAACGCATAGCAAAAATCACTCGTAATACGAAAGAGACTCAGATCCAAATGGAGCTGAATGTCGACGGCACAGGCGTGTCCGAGATCGAGACTGGCATTCCGTTTTTCGACCACATGCTTACGCTCTTTGCCAAGCACGGTCTCTTCGACCTAAAGGTCAAAGCCAGCGGCGATACCGACGTCGATTATCACCACATGGTCGAAGACACGGGCATCGTGCTCGGTCAAGCGATCAAAGAAGCGCTGGCTGAGAAGCGCGGTATCCGTCGCTACGGCTTCTTTCTCTTGCCGATGGATGAGTCGCTTGCGCGCGTATCGCTCGACCTGTCGAATCGTCAGGCCTTCGTCTACAAGGTGGACTACCAGTTCCCGATGGTGCGCGACTTTAACATCGTGCTAGTGAAGGAGTTTTTCCAAGCCTTCGCCAACGAGGCCGCGTGTAATCTCCACATCAATTTGGAATATGGCGAAGAGCCTCACCACATCGCTGAGGCCATCTTCAAAGCCTTCGCGCGTGCCCTCGATGTAGCGACGACGATCGATCCTCGCATGGGCGACGCTTTGCCTAGCACCAAAGGCACCTTGTCGAGCTGAGCGATCATTCGTCGAAAGCAGGGGCGCTAGATTGCGCTAAGTATTGAATCTTTCGCAGATCATTTGTTGGGGATCGATTATCCTCAAAAGTAGGCGAAAAATTATCGATCACTGACTTGACAGAGGAGGGTGCAGTCGCAGTATCCGCGGTTCTGTTGGCACACTCGTGTTGACACACCTGCTGGATTAGCTCAATTGGTAGAGCAGTTGACTCTTAATCAATTGGTTCGGGGTTCAAGTCCCCGATCCAGTAGGACATTTTATTACCAGGCCACCTTAGCTCAGTTGGTAGAGCAGTTGATTTGTAATCATCAGGTCGTCAGTTCGACTCTGACAGGTGGCTCCATTTTAAAACCCTTTAGCTTCAAAGCTTTAGGGTTTTATTTTGCTCACTATTTTTTAGGTAATTTTTTGACTTCGGCATTACTTCGGCATTCCTGAGTCTTACCCTCTCGACCTAGCCACTGCTACGGGGCTTCCTGGCTGCCTCTGATTACCTGCACTCGGTTCGGAAGTTCAGCGTCTAGCTAAAGTGCATCCGATAGGAATTTAAGATAGGGGGGAGGGGGTTCGCTTGGCTGACCTCTTGATGGTGTGTATATACATCAAGTGCCTTCTAAAAAATTACTCCGTCATCTTGAAGCGGTAGAAGCTTGCTCCATCAGGTGCATTTAATTGGATGGTGTGGTCGGAAGTCGCTGCACTTGACCAGTCGCTTACATCAGAAGTTTGTTCAACTGTCAGCGTAATGTTTGCCACTTGTGTGGTAGCACCATCAATCACAACGTCAGCTACATCTATCACAGTCGAACCTGCTCTTGCTTCTCTAGCATTAGCCAATGAAGCCTCTGCGGAAGCTTGAGCTGCCTCTGCGGCATAGCTTTTGCAGCTATTGCAGCGTCTCTTTCGGCAACAACTGCATCGTAGTCCGACTGAGAAATTACATTCGACCAAATTGTTCCTGTAAGGACAGCACCATCGAGGTCAGCACCAGAGAGGTCAGCACCAGTGAGGACAGCACCAGAGAGGTCAGCACCAGAGAGGTCAGCACCAAAGTGACAGGATCAGCACCAGTGAGGTCAGCACCAGAGAGGAGCATCAGTAACACTCTTTGAGGAAGCACCAGGAGGTCAGCACCAGTGAGGTCAGCACCAGAGAGGTCAGCACCAGTGAGGTCAGCATTAGGACCAACAATATATCCATTAACCATTTGATAACCTGAAGGGAGCGTTGGAGTCCCAGTAATATTCCCACTTCTTATTCCATTGAGGACAGCACCAGAGAGGTCAGCACCAGAGAGGTCAGCACCATAGAGGTCAGGTTGGTTGTGGTTTGTTGTATCGTGTAAAGCAGCACCAGAGAGGTCAGCACCAGAGAGGTTAGCATTACTGAGGTCAGCACCAGTGAGGTTAGCATTACTGAGGTCAGCACCAGTGAGGATAGCACCACTGAGGTCAGCACCAAGAACATAAGCATAATTGAGGATAGCGGCAGTGAGGTCAGCACCAGTGAGGTCAGCACCAGAGAGGTCAGCATTAGTGAGGTTAGCATTACTGAGGTCAGCACCAGTGAGGTCAGCACTACTGGTTACAGCAGTGAGGTCAGCATCAGTGAGGTCAGCATCAGTGAGGTTAGCAAAACGGAGGTCAGCACCAGTGAGGATAGCACCAGAGAGGTCAGCATCAGTGAGGTCAGCACCCCTGAGGTCAGCATCAGTGAGGTCAGCATCAGAGAGGTTAGCACCAGAGAGGTTAGCACCAGAGAGGTTAGCACCAGAGAGGTTAGCACCCGAGAGGTCAGCACCAGAGAGGATAGCACCAGAGAGGTCAGCACCATAGAGGTTAGCACCAGTGAGGTTAGCACCAGTGAGGTCAGCACCCGAACCAACAATATATCCATTAACCATTTGATAACCTGAAGGGAGCGTTGGAGTCCCAGTAATATTCCCACTTTTTATTCCAGTGAGGACAGCACCAGTGAGGTTAGCACCAGAGAGGTCAGCACCAGTGAGGTAGCACCAGGAGGTCAGCACCAGTGAGGTCAGCACCAGTGAGGTCAGCACCAGAGAGGTCAGCACCCGGACCTATAATATATCCATTCACCATTTGATAACCTGAAGGGAGCGTTGGAGTCCCAGTAATATTCCCACTTCTTATTCCAGTGAGGTCAGCACCAGTGAGGTCAGCACCAGAGAGGTCAGCACCAGAGAGGTCAGCACCAGTGAGGTCAGCATTCTGAGGTCAGCACCAGTGAGGTCAGCACCAGAGAGGTCAGCACCATGAGGTAGCACCAGTGAGGTCAGCACCAGAGAGGTTAGCACCGAGAGGTCAGCACCAGATTGAGGTCAGCACCAGAGAGGTCAGCACCAGTGAGGTCAGCACCAGTAGAGGTCAGCACCATAGAGGTCAGCACCAGTAGAGGTCAGCATCAGAGAGGTTAGCACCAGAGAGGTTAGCACCAGAGAGGTTAGCACCCGGACCTATAATATATCCATTCACTGTCCCCGTGCCATCGGGACCAATTTGAGCGTAAGTTGTAGTGACTAATAGTACTAAAAATAATAGAGATATTTTACCATATCCACAATTGAGTAAATTTTTACATAACTATCAACTAGAAACAAAGAATCTCCCCTACGCTTACCAAACCATACCCCTTTACTCTCCCCTTAAATAGAAACGCAAAGGGCTTGTAGGGACTCCTAGGTTAGAATCCTTGTGCAAGGACGGGGTATCTTAAGGGCTGCTGGATTCTCTAAGCTGTATTTTATCCATACAGCAAACCACTACAGTGTGCGGGAGTGTTAACACCGATATACCAATCAAAGCCTTGGCCAACCAATCCAGTTCGATGCCGCGCACGGAAAAGGGGAGAGCAAAAATAATCCACATGCCAATCAGTGCAATTAAGGTCATCAAACCAGTCAGCTGAAGCCAGCGCATGTTTAATTTAAGGTACTGCTTCGAATCTAACAACTGACTCCCTGTGGTATCGGTCGAGAGTATTCTCAAGGTGTGGCGTAAACTGTGCCACAGTGCAAAATAACAGCCAATCGCCCACAGGGCGGGAATAAACAAAAACCAGCCGAATAGGGCGACACTCTCGATGCTATCAATGCATAAGGGTCGTCTCTCTTCTTTGCTTCTACAAATCGAGGCAGCTAATAAGCTCAAAGTAGTCAGTCCCAGTGGGATCAGTAGAAAAAACAGCGGATAACTTGAGACCCACTCTGCTTGGTAGCTAGCTTGCCCGCCGCTGCTCACTAATGCTTCGATTACATTTCGATAGGTGTCATTGCCCAAATAGCCGGGTAATAAGATGGGTATGCTGCCCCGTGATAGAATATGTAATGCAGTAAGAACTTTGGAGCGGGAAAGATAAGTCGCTTGGTGGACTTGAACGGAAATATATCGATCACCTTGACCCCAATGAAAAATTGTTAATCCGAGGAAAAATAGTGCTGCGGCGGATGGGTTAAAATCCCAAAAGACCAGATAAGCTAGGGCTGTTAGAGTGTAGAGAGCCAAGGTAGCGATGCGCCTATACCAAGAGTCCTTTCGCAGCATACCCCATAACAGTAAATGATCCGCACCGCCGTGTGGCATCCCAAATAGAAAAAGGCTTATAAACAGGGGTAGTAGTTGCAGATGTATTGGCCATTCTGCGCTCTTAAGACCAAGAACGGTTAAGGGCACAAACAGTAATAAACTAAGCGCCATTAATCTAAACGAATGTCTGTTTAGCACAGCATGCTGACCTGCATGCATGACGGGCACAGGACTCCATTCGACCCACTTCACGATGCATCCCTTCGCCAAGCACGCCAAAGGCACATGCCTTGCAGTACGAATAAATTAGTCAGCGTGAAAAACAATATTTCTTCTACCGGTAAATGGCCGATGCCCCATCCTGTGCGTGTCGCTGGCGTAATCGACCAGACCCCCTTAAATATCGCGTAATAATCAGCGATACATAGATAAATACTCAAGCCTATCCATAGCGGCGCCCAAGTCTTAAAAGATTTAATCAGCGTATGAGAGCCCAAGCCCCACTGTAGCGCTAGGGGCGGGCAGGCCCAAACCAGAATAAGGCCGATGTAAGTGCCTGCTGTATGCATTAAGCTTAGCGCGCCGGCAAGTCCGACCAAGAGCGCCATGAGTAGTCCAGTATAAGAAAACCTGAGCTTAGCATATTGACTGTGTGGGACCCATGAAGACCAAAGCACTCCCGCTAAGGTAGCCTGAAGAACCATAAAAAAATACTCTTCGATAGGCACGTATCCCAAAACCCCAACGACACCTCCTGTTGGATAGGTCCAGATACCACGCATGATTAAGTAATTATCCCAAGGGGTCGTATAGACCAAGGCCACGAAGGCCATCAAAGCAATCGGCAGGCGCTCAGTTTTGTTTGGCTTGGTGAGTAATTTTTTGGCGCAGAGCGAGACGAGCAGAGGCAAACAAACGAAAATAATCAGGAAATTTAAATAGCTCATTGATTACTTTTTATACAATGAGCGGGTAATGCATTTGATCAAAAAAAACATTTTCTTTGGCTGCTTCACGATAGCGCGATTTTCGTGGAAATGTTCTGGCTCAGTGCGAATCACATTACCTATCTCTCGATACATTCTGGACGCCCAGCGCACAACAATACGAATCCTCAATGGCAGGTAGTCGATACCCGCATCTGCACGGGTATACAATTCATCAGCCATTTGCAGTAGGCGCACTTTAGCAGCAGTGCATGCTTCTCGCGAATCGCAATCGCCCGATGTTAAATCTGCTGTCGTGAGCGCCGAAGAAAACAAGTCAGCAGGCAGGTAGATTCTATCATTCTCAGCATCTTCGAAAACATCGCGACAAATGTTGGTTAATTGCATGGCGATTCCTAAATTATTAGCGTGCTCAAGCGCTTTCTTGTCTTTGACCCCGAAAATTGGGCAGAGCATCAGTCCGATTGTGCCTGCCACGCCATGGCAATATTCAAGCAGTTGCGCTTCTGAGTCCATCCTCACTGATTGCTGCTCCATGAGCATAGCTTGCATGAGCTCGGTAAGAGGTTTGCTGTCTAGACCCCAACGCGCTTGAAGGAAGCGATAATGGTCCAAGAGGTCATGAGGTAGATTATTTTGCCATGCATCCATCGCATCTCGCAGTAAATCTGCATTGCCCTCATCTGCCCAATCATCGAGCGTTCTACAAATGAAATACAGGCGGAAAACAGCATCTGCCTGAGCTTTTGGCAGAAGTAATGAAGCCAGCGAAAAAGTCTTACTCTTTGAGCAGAATAATTTCTTTAGATCGCTCATGCAGTCATCTCTAGCCGGTGGCACAAGCTTTTCTATGACACGAGCCGAGGCGACGACTCCTGGCACTCCGGCCCCGGGGTGAGTGCCTGAGCCACAGAAATAAAGATTTTCAAGTTCCTCTGACTTGTTGTGAAAGCGAAACCATGCGGATTGTGTAAACAAAGGAGCGATGGAAAAGCCACATCCCCACAAGGTGTTAAATTTGCCTTCAAAGTCATCCGGGGTGACGAAGTGTGAAACTTCGATACAAGTACTCAACTCTGGTAGTAAAGTGCTCTCTAGTTGTTGCTCTACCTGTAATCTTATTCTTTCACCTGCCTCTTTCCAATCAATGCTTGCCTGCTTGTTCGGCACTGGAGCTAGCACGTAAAAGGCATCTCCGCCGGCAGGCGCCATAGTGCTATCAGTTGCTGCCGGTCGATGCAGGTAAAGGCTGAGGTCATCGGAAAGAACTTTTTGATCATAGATCTCTTCCAATAAGTCCTTAAATGTTTCGCCCATAAGTATCGTATGGTGCTTTACTTCTGGGTAAGATCGGCTGGTTCCAAAATACCAAACAAATAGCCCCATCGAATAAGTGAGCCGGTCTATCCTTCGATTCGTCCACTTTTTGCGATGCTGTTCGTCGATTAAATCTCGGTATACTTTTGCTGGGTCCGCATCAAAAACAACCAGATCCGCGCGCTTCTCTTGGCCCTCTGCCATCTTGATACCAACAGCTTTACCATTCTCTACTATAAGCTGATTCGCGCTACAGTTAAGTTCCAGTCCGGATACCCTCCTCCTGCATCAGTAAGACCAGTGCCTCAACTAGTGACCCAGTACCACCCCGAGGGAACCACACCCCCCACTTGCGCTCAAGATAGTGTATGAGGCAATAAATTGATGTAGTATTCATGGGGTTACCACCAACGAGCAATGGGTGAATACTAAATGCCCGCCTCAGGCGCTCATCTTTTAGAAAGCTCGAGACCAGTTTATAAACTGAAAGATAGCTCTTAAGCGCCAGTAGGGCAGGGACCTGACGGATCATGGTCCAGAATTTGTGGAACGGTTGGTCTGATAGTTTCTCAAAACCTACCTTAAATATTCTTTTAGAAAAGTTAACTAGGTCGACATATCCCTTTCCCTCTCCTGGAGAGAGGCGATTAATTTCCGAAACGGTATCTTCAATGCTGCCGCCATAATCGAGCTTAGACCCATCGGAAAACTCAAATCTGTACCAGGGCTCAACAGGTAAGAATTCGATGTAGTCCTCACGCTTTTTCCCAAATAGTGCAAAGAGTTCGTCGAACAAAAAAGGTGCGGTTATTACAGTAGGGCCTGCATCAAATTTAAAGCCATTGATCTCATAGACCTGAGCCCGTCCGCCCGCCTTTGGATTATTATCAATTACGGTTACCGTATAACCGAGCCGGCGCAGTCGCAAAGCGGTCGCGATGCCACCAAATCCTGCACCGACAACGATCGCACTTCGTCGATTTTTTGAGCGATGCGGCATGCCAGAATAGAGCTAACCAAACCTATACCACTTAACTACTGACCGGCAATAGTCCGTTAGATGATGGCAATGGTTTGAGTTCGATAAAGGGAATGAGTAATTCTTTGAGTATGACACAGACTTGCTTAGGTAATGAATCGGCAAGCTGAACTGAATCTGCAACCAAAGACTGTTGGTAGTCGTTGATATAATCAAAGCACTTGTCGGTGGACATACTATTGTTGGTCAAGATGTGGTATAAATTGGGGCGACCATTTTTTAGGTCTGATGAATACTCTCGCCCTGATTTGGTGCCGAGAAAATCACTCTGGTCGTCTTTTATCTGATAAGCGACTGCTAGGTTAAGAAATATTGTGTTCAGACGATCCACGTCGCCTGGCTGATTAGCAGTTAATGCGATACAGCGTGCTGGTAAAGCAAACAGGGCGCCGGTTTTGCGGGACGCCATACGGTAGTAATTTTCTAATATTAGCCGCTTATTGTCGGCATCAAATTCTAGCTCTGCCACTGCGCCAGATACCGCTGAGCTGACGGCTGCTGATATCTCACTAGTCCAAAGCACCTTGGTGGCATCTGATACCTTTGAATCGGTCACGATCTCGTAAGCTTTCGATATAAGCAAATCGCCGATCAAAAGTGCTTTCGCTTTTCCGTACTTCTTCCAAATCGCTGGACAACCTCTGCGCTCAGCATCCTCGTCTATGAGGTCATCGTGTATGAGGCTCGCATCATGCAGCAACTGCGTGGAGGCAGCTATATCTAATAGTGAGTCCTCAGGTAGCTTGTAGGCCGTGCCTAGGTCTAAACAAATTTTGCCGCGTATATTCTGACCAGACCAAAAATATGGATCATCCGAAAAATCGGCCAGTGTAGAGTCACTGAAAAAACAAGCCCTGAGCTGCCCCTCAAGGCGGCCCAGGGCTGAGGTCTTCAAATCCATTGTGTGTAAAAACTAGTAATTTTTACGACACACTTTCACTGTCACTGGTAGCAGCTACCCAAATCGCGAGTCCAAAGGCTGCTTTGTTCACTAAGTCAGCAAGGTTATAGACTATATCCAGTGTTCCTGAAGTGTTAGCCTCTCCCATACCAAGGAAGTATCCGATTGGGTAAATTGCCCAACCTACAGTTACAATCAGACGGATCGTCTTGAAAGCATTCTGAGAGGCAATGTTACCACTGTTTGCATTAAGCTTGGAGGCTTCACCTTTGAATATTTCATAGATGATGTAGAGCCAACCAACCATACCTATGATGAATCCAGTCATTTCTGAAACACCAAGGACTTGAGTCTCGCCTAAGTAACCACCTACAAGCATCACAATTGATGCGACTAAAAGCTTCCAGAATACGCGTACACTTACCACGGTAACTGCAGCAAGGATCAAGTAGAACTCTACGATTTGTAGAGGGACAGTAATTAGCCAGTCAATATAGCGGAATACTGTTGGGCTAGTTCCTGTGTTGACCCAGATGTCGCGCATGTAGAGGTAGTGCCAGAAAGCAATACCTGTCACGAGACCAGCAATTGTAAGGGATGTTTTCCACTTGCCTTGGGCGCGGTCGCGCTCAACGAAGAAAAATACAGTCGCCGCGAGCATGATGGCTGTTGCTAACCAGAAGCTGATGCCGACGTAATCGGTTGGAAGTAAAGTGCCACTGTGGGCAATAGCCTCAGTAGAATGGCCGCCGCCAAAAGCAAATACTGTTAGAAACAGTGAGCTGAGTAATGTGAATAATACTTTTTTATTATACATTTTGTTTGTTCATGGGATTTAGGAATAGGTCACGTAACTTTTTTGCGTATAATGCGTATGAATACGTGGCAGAGAATTGTGA
This sequence comes from Opitutaceae bacterium BACL24 MAG-120322-bin51, assembly GCA_905182465.1. Taxonomy (GTDB): domain Bacteria; phylum Verrucomicrobiota; class Verrucomicrobiia; order Opitutales; family Coraliomargaritaceae; genus Thalassobacterium. The sequence continues at coordinate 330,825 of CAJJBI010000006.1, forward strand.
AAACTAATTCACGTATATTGCTTGATTCAAGTTATTTTTTCACATTCTCAATAAGATATAAGCAGTAATTCTCTTATATATTCATAACTCACTCCTGCTACCATAGTCCCAAGTGGTCGAGTTTACCTGAAATGGTCCATTTAAAAAGTTAGCCTGACTGAATAAGAAGCCCTTAAATCGAAATACGTAGGGGCTTTTTTTATTAAATAGTGAGAGTCATCAAACTTTTGGCTCAGTCATATCATAATCAAAAGTAGTTCAGCGTTGCCATAATGTGTATTATAGTAAACGATATGACTTTGCACGTGTATAGTTTCATTGATAAGGATTAAACAATTCTGCTACCTTTTATTATGTCATTCCAAATTAGAGCCCTATTTCCTTCAGTCAGCTGTCTTTTTCTTGCCCTGTGTGGCCAGCTCAACGCGCAACTTTTGGATGATACCTTCACGGCTGGCAAGGGTCACTCCAACGGTTCAGATATCAACAACACTGGGAATTGGCTGAGCCAGACTGGTTGGATTGCGAACGATACGAATGGCAGAGGATACGTAAGCTGTGGCAGTTCTTGGAGCCGTGCCTTAAACTTTACTCCGGTGGCAGCATCTCTGGGAACAGAAGAAACGGTGACAGTGGAAGCGGTTTGGCGCGGAGCAGGGGTGGTCACTGCACCCATTTCGGGAGGCGTTTTTGCGTTAGGTATTTCGGATGGTATCCTAAACTCTGGTAACGACATACCAGCTCTGCGAGTGGATGTAAGCTTGGGGGGAGATGGCACCATCCGGTTTGGCACCAGTTCGGATTTCGTCTCCGTCGATCTTGCGGATGCTTACACTGGGCAGAACGCCCATACCAATTGGTTTAAAATAAGTATGGCCATCACGCGCTCTGCCCTAGCCGATAATTTCTACATCGTATTAATGTGAACGACATAGAAACCAATACGAACATCGGCACGGTCTCCTACCTCGCTGAAGATAGCGCTACCTACCAAGCCTCAGAGCTACGCTCTGCCATGCGCACCTTAAGGGTTTTGAATACAGAAAATTCGAACGCTTTGTTTTCGGCGAGCCATGTCGATCGTTTTACCATTTTGGAAAGTACGGAAGCTTTGCCCGACCCCGGCTTTGAGACGGGCGCTTCGACCGCCTTATGGGGTGGCTCAGCTGTGGTCGCGACTGATGTGTATTCTGGTTCTTACGCTGCTAGATTGAATGAAGGAGATTTAATTAGTGGAGGCGGCTACATGCGGGTAATCGCAGGCCTCAAGCCCAATACCGCTTACACTTTTAGTGCACAGCTCAAGACCCTTGGGGGCAGTGCTTACATTGGAGTTAAAAACCACGGTGGTTCTGAGATTAACCAATTGTTTGATGCTCCCAGCTATCAGGCCGTTGAGGTTAAATTCGTGACCGGTGTAGAAGCGACTTCTGCCACTTGTTTTATCTATAACAACCCCGGCAATGCTAGCTTGGTCTATGCGGATGATTTAGCTCTGGTCTCACCCGATTTAGGCTTCTCGCCACTTCCGCAAGCCACCGGAGATTACCAGCTAATCTTCAGTGACGAATTCAATACTGAGGGCGGCATCGATCTTACCAAGTGGACCCCTGAAGTGGGCTTTAAGCGAAATGACGAGGAACAATACTATCGCGCAGAAAATTTAAGCCAGACTGGGGGACACTTAGTCTTCGCCGCTAAGCGTGAACAATTCCCCAATCCAAACTATGATCCAAGCTCAGATAATTGGCGCTTAAACCGGCAAAACGCGAGTTGGACTTCGGGTAGTATCCAGAGCATTGACTCCTTTGACTTCCTTTACGGCAAAATCGAGTGCCGCGCTAAGGTATCAAATTTAACAGGCACATGGCCTGCTATTTGGACCGTTGGCACAGGGGAGTGGCCATCAGTAGGAGAGATTGATATAATGGAAAACTACGGCGGAAACATCATGGCGAATTTTGCCACCGCTGGTAGCGGTCGGTATAATCCTGCATGGGATGCTCAAAGTTTAAGCATCAGTGCCCAGCCGGCGGGTTGGGTCGATCAGTTTCATACTTGGGAGCTAGTATGGGAGCCCAATTCTGCGAGTATCTACCTAGACGGGCAGTTGATGAATAGCTTTGATCCTAGCACTAAGAATTCTGCCGATGCATTTTCTCATCCAGGCATCGCACCATTTCAGACCTTCGCACAATTACTGTGGCTTAATCTAGCCATTGGCGGTTGGGTAGGTGGCGAGACCTCAGGACTGCCGGATGAAACTACCTATTTAGTGGACTACATCCGCGTTTACCAAAAAGAACATCCGAGTTATAAAGCAGCATTTGAGCCACTCAATAACGATGACCTGCGGGTCGATTTTCAATCCGTAGAAGGGCGCCGCTACTCTGTAATGGAAAGCAGCGATCTCATAAACTGGACTGAATTGGTCAATCTACGAGGGGTCGGTCGAGCCATGAGTCACGCCGAGGAAGATAGCATGGGGGCTGACCAGAAATTCTTCCGAGTGGAAGTTAACAACTCCGCCTGGATTGATGCCCAGTAGCCTTTTGGTTTCTCAGTGAAGAACCGAGATGATCAGCTTTTGCATTTTCGCTTTGATGAGTTTGAACCAACATGAAAGTGACTTCAGTTAGGCAAACATTATGTTATTTCCAGTAAACTTCAATTTAAAGCAATGAAGCTTCAGTACTCTCTATTTATCTTTGCGCTTCTCTTTTTAATCCAAGTACGGATAGCGGAGGCTAGTTCCCTGCAAGACGAAGCGGCCGATGGCAGCGGATTCGAACGTCAAACAGAGCGCTTTGCTCCGGAACTGATCGGTTCGATGGAGCAGTTGTATCACGATAAAATTGGGATGTTTATCCATTGGGGCCCATATGCTCAGATCGGAGGGGCATGGAAGGGAATCCAGAACGCGGAATGGATTATGCGACATGCGAAAATTCCAGTGGTCGACTATGAGGCAGCTGCTGCGAAGCCATTCAACCCAGTTGAATTTAACGCAAAGGAATGGGTCGGCTTGTGCAAAGATGCGGGCATGGGTTTCATGGTCATCACCTCGAAGCACCATGACGGTTTTGCGATGTTTGATTCTAAGCATCCTTACAATATTACGGATTTTGGAGACTTTGGTCGTGATCCCTTGGCAGAATTGCACCGTGAGTGTGAGCAGACAGGCATTCGTTTTGGCGTGTATTATTCTCAATCGCAGGATTGGCATGAGCCCGGTGGCGATGGTAACAGCTGGCAGGGTTGGCCTCCATTGAATCAGGCGCGTTTTGAGCAATATTATCGTGAGAAAGCCTTGTTGCAGGTCGAGGAACTCGTGACTCGTTTTGATCCGCTCTACATGATCTGGTTCGACACACCGGGCCGATTCATGTCGCCGGAAATCATTGAAGCAACCATGGGTCTGGTTCACACCCACCAACCGCACGTCTTAATGAATTCGCGGATCGGTGGGGGCTATGGTCATTTTGAATCGGCAATCGATGAGGGTCTAATGCCCTGTGTGAATACGAGTAGCTGGAAAAATGGTATGAAAGTGCCGTGGCAGACGCATGCTACAGTCGCGGGGTCCTGGGGCTATGCCTTGCACAACAAACACCTTCACGAGAACCCCAATCGTACGGCGGATCATTTCATTTATAAATTAGCGGATATCGTGAGCAAGGGTGGCGTTCTTTTGCTCAATGCAGCTCCGGACGAACTTGGGGAAATTCCAATTGGCCAGGCAAATGTACTGCGGCGACTCGGCCAATGGCTGAAAGTCAACGGCGAGGCTATCTACGATGCCGACCCCAGTCCGGTCCGAAATCCAGACCTGCCGATTACTCACAAGCCGGGAAGGCTTTTCTTTCATGTGAAGGAACAGGTCGAAAATGAGCTTGAAATCAAAGGTATGACGGCAGCTCTCAACGTTGCTATTTACTGAGTGATCCTAAAAAGACCGCGCTCAATTTTTCGCAAAGTGGTGACCGAATCATTCTAAGCCTACCGAGAGACGCCTTTGTGGGGGCTCAGGGCCTTGCCGTCATCGCAGCCGATTACGAAGGTGAGATTCAGGTTTCTGACCCGACGCTACTTGCTGATAAGGAAGGTCTAATTCAGCTGCCTGTTTCCAAGAGCACCTACAGTAATATGAGCATCAGTTATGATCAAAAATTTGGCTGCACTCATAAGATTGCGATGCCTTGGGATAAGGGCGGCAAAAGCATTAGCTGGAAACTGCGCATCACCAAGCCGGGAAGTTATCGAGTTATCAGTGATCAGGCTTTTGCGCCAGGGCTCGAAGGTGCGCGCTATCAAATCCTGATTAATGATCAAAAATTTGAGTCGCTTCCAATCACTTCAAAAAATGGCCGAGACTTCATTGAGGTGGAAGTCGGGAGCGTCAATTTTGATGCACCGGGTGACTATGAACTTCGCATGGTCATGCTTGACGGGGCTCGCCTTATAGAAGGAGCCAAGCGCGACAAGAGTGGGCAACACAGTGAATTCAGCCTACGCATGATTAAACTGAGCCCTGGTGGTTAGCTTAGAAGCACTCTCTAAGCTTTACACGTGATTAGTTTGTGCTAGCTTATAATACTAACCCCTACTCCCACCTGTTATATGCGATCTCCTCTTTCTTCTCTCACGATCTATTTCGCCTGCTTTTTTTTATGGAGCTACTCTTTAGCAGCTTTTGGG